>NZ_PYGA01000001.1 GCF_003014485.1 Murinocardiopsis flavida
CGCGGGCGGGGACCCGACTCTCGGCGCGGACGGGCAACCCGAGAACAGTGGTTCGGTGTGCCTGCTGCTGACCGGACCCCACGACCACGGCACCGCCCACGCCCTGGCCACCCGCACCACCCCGACGACCATCACCCACCGCGACGAGCTGCCCGAACCCCCACCCGACCTCCTCATCCTCCCCTGGAGCCCCAAGCCCGACCGGGAGGAGGACAGCGAAACCGCGGACAGCACCGGCCCGACGCACTCGGACCAAGGATCGGACTCGACCGCCGCTTCGGAAGGATCGGCTGCCGCCTCTGGCCTGGGGTGGTCCCCGGATCAGGCACTCGATGCCAGCACGGACGCACTGGATCAGTCACTCGCCGATCTGCTGGAAACCGTGCAGTGGTGGGCCGCCCAACCCCACCCCGGGCGCCTGGCCATCGTCACCCGCAACGCCATCACCACCGGCGAAGACACCCGGCCGCCCGACCCCGCCGCCGCAGCCGCCTGGGGCCTCATCCGCACCGCCCAAACCGAATACCCCGACCGCTTCACCCTCACCGACACCGACCCCGCCACGAGTGCCACCGCTCTTGCCACCGCGCTAGGCCAGCATGACCAGTCCGAGATCGCGGTCCGCGCGGATCAGCTGCGTGTTCCCCGGTTGCGCCGCGCCAGCGCCGCAACCGACGACCTCGCCTTCCCCCACGGGCACTGGCGCTTGGACGCGACCACTCCGGGCACCATCGACAACCTCGACCTCGTTCCCCAACCCGACCTCGCCCCCCAACCCGGGCCGGGGCAGGTGCGGGTGCGGACCCGCGCGGCCGGGCTGAACTTCCGCGATGTGGTCGTGGTCCTGGGGATGATTCCGGGACATGAGGACCCCATCGGCGGGGAGTTCGCCGGAATCGTGGAAGCCATCGGCCCGGGGGTGGAGGGCTTCGCCCCCGGGGACCGGGTCTTCGGCATCACCGAAGGCGCCTTCGCACCGGTGCTCGACACCGACCACCGATTGCTGGCCCCCATCCCGGACGGGTTGACCTTCGCCCAAGCCGCCGCGTTCCCCCTCGTCTTCCTCACCGCCTGGTACGGCCTGGTCGATCTCGGCCACATCACCGCCGGGGACCGGGTGCTGATCCACTCCGGCGCGGGCGGGGTGGGCATGGCCGCGATCCAGATCGCCCGCCTGCACGGCGCCGAGGTCTTCGCCACCGCCTCCCCGAGCAAGTGGGACACCCTGCGCGCCCTGGGCCTGGACGACGATCACATCGCGTCCTCGCGCACCCTGGACTACGCCACCGCCTTCGCCCCCACCCCGCCCACCCTCGTGCTCAACTCCCTGGCCGGAGAGCACACCGACGCCTCCCTGAACCTCCTCGCTCCGGGCGGGCGGTTCCTCGAAATGGGAAAAACCGACATCCGCGACACCGGCGAACTCACCCGAACCCACCCCGGTATCGCCTATCAGGCGTTCGACCTCATGGACGCCGGACCCGACCACCTCAACACCCTCTTCGACACCATCACCACCCGCCTGGAAACAGGCGCCCTGACCCTTCCCCCCATCCGGTGCTTCGACATCCGCCACGCCCGCCACGCCTTCCGCCACATGGCCCAAGCCCGCCACACCGGCAAGATCGTGCTCACCACCCCCCCACCCCTCAACCCCCACGGCACCATCCTCATCACCGGCGGAACCGGCGGACTCGGCGCCACCCTCGCCCGCCACCTCGCCCGCACCGGCCACCCCCACCTCCTCCTCACCTCACGCCGCGGACCCCACACCCCCGGCGCCGACCACCTCCGCGACGAACTCACCGCACTCGGCGCCCAGGCCACCGTCACCGCGTGCGACCACACCGACCACGCCGCCACCGCCCACCTCCTCGCAGGCATCCCGGCCGAGCACCCCCTCACCGCCGTGTTCCACACCGCAGGAGTGCTCCACGACGCCACCCTGCCCCACCAGAACCCCGACACCCTGGCCGCGGCCCTCGCCCCCAAAGCCCACGCCGCCCACCACCTCCACACCCTCACCCGCCACCACGACCTCGCCCACTTCGTGTGCTACTCCTCCATCGCCGGCACCCTCCACAACGCCGGCCAAGCCAACTACGCCGCCGCCAACACCTACCTCGACACCCTCGCCCACTACCGCCACCACCACGGCCACCCCGCCCACACCCTCGCCTGGGGACCCTGGCACCCCCACACCCACGGCATGAGCGCCACCCTCACCCCCACCGACCTCACCCGCATCACCCGCACCGGCCACACCCCCATCACCACCACCCACGGCAACCACCTCCTCACCCACGCCCTCACCCCCCCCCCCCCCACCCAATACCCCCTCCCCACCACCACCCCCACCACCACAACACCCACCCCACCCCTGCTCACCGACCTCACCCCCACACCCACCACCCCCCCAACCGGCACCCCCACCGGAACCCCACCCCCCACCACCCCCGAACCCACCACCCCCGACACCCTCCACCACCACCTCACCCACCAACCCCCCACCCAACAAATCCACACCCTCACCACCCTCATCCGCACCCACGCCGCCACCGTCCTCGGCCACGAAACCCCCCACACCATCACCCCCGACCACCCCTTCACCGAACTCGGATTCGACTCCCTCACCGCCATCGAACTCCGCAACCGACTCGGTCACGCCACCGGAATCCGCCTGCCTGCGACACTCATATTCGATCACCCGACCCCTCAAGCAGTCGCGGTGCTAATCAAGTCGGAATTGCAACTCGATGGCCCGTCGTCGGCAGAAGCGTTGGAAGGCGAGATTTCCCGAATCGAGGAAATGGCTGCGGACATGGAACTCAGCCCGGCCGACAGCGATCGAATCACCGTCCGTCTGAAATCCCTTGTCGCGCGGCTGGCCGGTGATCACGGCCCGGATTCCGGGCGGCCGGACAATAAGGACTTGGACGACGCCTCAGCGGACGAGCTCTTCGACATCCTTGACGGCGAACTGGGGGCGACCGACTAGCAGGATCGTCCCTGGTGACCCGGACGAACGTGCCGCGGCCCCCGCCCCCGCCCCGCCCCCGGCCCCAGGTCCCCGCTCCCGGTCCCCGGCCCCGGTCGCCGCCGCCGCCGCCGCCGCCGCCGAGCACAGTCCACCCCGCCCGCAGTGACTTGGCCCAGGCGCCGCACCCCCGACCTTGTCGGGGGTGCGGCGCCGTCCGTATTCCCTACGCGAATTCCCGGCCGCCCGGCTTCCACCTCCTCCCCATTTCTGCGACCGACCGATCGACAACCCTGCATAGTGCAGCCTTATAGGGGGCGAATACGGGTAAAAAATGTCGACTGCTCAATGGCAAGGTGGTAGTGCTTTAGCTCCTGCTGACCAAAGGATCGCACATGATTTCCGAGATGCTTGTGAAAACCGGGCGCAAGTTGGTCGACGGCTATGCTCCGGAAGGCCGAGACTACTGGTCAGCGAGGTTTTGGGACCGCGATGAGGTAGAGCGGCGGCCCAGGCTCGGCGATGACCTTCGCCGCCAGAAGGGGATTCTGGGAAGTTACATCAAGGAGCACGCCGGCGACGCCGAGAGGGTTGTGGAGTTCGCGTGCGGAACCGGTGAGTTCACCGCAATGGCGGCGAAGTCGACCTCCGCTACCGAGATCCTGGCGATCGACATTTCGGAGCATGCCCTCGACCAGGCCAGGGCGAGGGTTTCCCACAACGGGCTTGTCCTGCGGCAAGGCGACTTCTGGAACATCGACGGGGTCGGAACCGCGCAGATGGTCATGTGCGTCGACGCCATCCACCACATTGGCGAGGTGGAAAGCGTCCTCCGGCGGCTCAGGAGCTTCGTGGACGACGGCGGGGTCCTGATCGGCAACCTTTGGACCATGGACAATTACCATGATTTCCAGCGCTCCAGCCATGGAAAGATCCCGCACTTCATGAGGTCTTCCCTCTTCCTTCTGAACGCCATGGTGATGAAGGCGACGGGCGGGCGGGTCCGGTGGGCTTCCTACCGCACGCAGTTCATGTATTCCCACGAGATCAAGCCCATGCTGAGCAAGATCTTCAGCGAGGTGCTCGCGGTCGAGGCGACCGAGTTCCACGTCGCCTTCGCCTGCCGGAAATAGGGAGTCCGCGGCTGCGTGACCTAGGGCCTAACCTAGGTCCTATCAGACCACAGACCTTTTGAATAAAGGATTGGCGTGAGGATCCTCATCACCGGTGGAGCCGGTTTCATCGGATCGAACTTCGCAAGTCGAGTTGTCCATGGCTTCTATCCTGCGTTCAGCGGCGCCCATGTCACGGTCCTCGACTGCTTGACGTATGCGGGAAGCCTGTCGAACCTACGTGAGATCGACCAGGGGGATCATTTTCGCTTCATCCGCGGAGACATTTGCGACGAGGACGGCGTCCGCGACGCCATGGCAGGCGTCGACCTCGTCGTTCATTTCGCCGCGGAATCCCATGTGGACCGCGCCATCCTGTCAGCCGAGGAGTTCGTCCGGACGAACCTCGTCGGAACGCGGGTGCTCCTGGACGCCGCGTTGCACTGCGGGGTCGGGCGTTTCGTGAACGTGTCGACCGACGAGGTGTACGGGTCGACGAGGACCGGGGCGTTCCGCGAGTCCGACCAGTTGGATCCGTCGTCGGCGTATTCGGCGTCCAAGGCGGGCGCCGACCTCCTGGCCCTTTCCTATTACAAGACGCACGGGCTCGATGTGTGCGTGACGCGGTGCACGAACAACTACGGCCCCTACCAGAACCCTGAGAAGTTGATCCCCCTTTTCCTGACGAACCTCATGGAGGGCGAGCAGGTACCCCTCTATGGCGACGGATCGAATGTGCGCAACTGGCTGTACGTGTCCGATCATTGTGACGCCTTGGCGATGGTCGCGGCCTCGGGAAGGTCAGGCGAGGTGTACAACATCGGCGGTGGCACCGAGGTGAGCAACCGGGAGCTCACCGAAATGATCATCGGCCTCATGGGCGCCGATTGGACCAAGGTGCGGCGGGTCCAGGACCGCAAAGGCCATGATTTCCGCTACTCCGTCGACTCGACGAAGATCTCGTTGGAGCTGGGCTACACGCCGAAGGTGTCGCTTCCCGAAGGCCTGGCGCAGACCGCTCAATGGTACAAGAACAATGGTGAATGGTGGAGCGAGTCCAAACGCCGAAACCAAACCGCTTCCAAATGATTGCGATCTATGAAAATCCAAGAACTTGCAGTCGAGGGCACATTCGAGTTCACCCCGGACGTCCACGAAGACCACCGCGGGCTATTCGTGGCGACGTTCAAAGCCCCGTTGGTCGAGGAGACCATCGGCGAGGCTCCGTCATTCGAGCAGGCCGGCCATAGTTCCTCCGCCGCGGGGGTCATCCGCGGCCTGCACTTCACCGCGACTCCCCCGGGCCAGACGAAGTTCGTCTACTGCCCGCAGGGGCGGGTACTCGACGTCGTGCTGGACGTCAGGCTGGGCTCGCCCACCTTCGGGGTCTGGGACGCCGTCGACCTGAGCCCCGACACCTACAACGCGGTCTACGTACCCAAGGGGGTGGCGCACGCGTACTTCGCGGTGGAGGACGACACGATCGTCACCTACCTCATGTCCAACGCCACGTTCGACCCGGCGTTGGAGCACGCGATCCACCCGCTGGACCCCACGCTCGAACTGCCGTGGCCGAAGGGCCTCCCACCGGTGCTGTCGGCGCGCGACTCCGCTGCGGTGACGTTCGCCGAGGCCGAGCAGCGGGGCTACTTCCCCCGCTACGAGGACTGCATTCCGGGGGCCCGCACCCCCTGAGCGCTGCGCGGATCATGGCCGCGCGGCGCCGCAACGGCCGGGGGCCGGCGCGCATCGAGTCGATGCGCGCCGGCCCCCGGCCGTTGCCACGGGGGTCACATCGGGGACCCCTCGCCGAGTGAGAGGACGTACTGGCCGTAGGCCGACCCTCGCATCGGTTCGCTGTTGCGCAGGCAGTCCTCCAGGCTGATGAACCCCCGCCGGAGGGCGATCTCCTCCAGGCACGCCACCCGGACCCCCTGGCGGCGTTCGATCACCTGGATGTACTGGGAGGCTTCGAACAGCGCGTCGGGAGTCCCCGCGTCGAACCAGGCGAACCCGCGGCCGAAGTCGACCAGGCGCGCCTGGCCGCGCTCGATGTAGACCTGGTTGATGTCGGTGATCTCCAGTTCGCCGCGCTCCGAGGGGCGCAGGTTCTTGGCGATGTCCACGACGGCGTTGTCATAGAGGTAGAGCCCGACGATCGCGCGGTTGGTGACCGGGTCGACCGGCTTCTCGACGATCTTGACGAGGTTTCCGCTGTCGTCGACCTCGCCGATCCCGTACCGCTCGGGGTCGCGGACCGGATAGCTGAACAGCACGCACCCTTCGATGTCGTCCACTGATTCGTGGAGGATCTTCTGGAAGGAGTGCCCGTGGAATACGTTGTCGCCGAGGACCAGCGCCACCGAGTCGTTTCCGATGTGTTCGGCGCCGATGATGAACGCTTCGGCTATTCCGTTGGCCTCGTCCTGCTCGGCGTAGGTGATCCGCAGCCCGAGGTGGGAACCGTCGCCGAGGAGCCGGCGGATATGCGGGATGTCCTGCGACATGGAAATGATCAGGATGTCCTTGATCTCCGCAAGCATGAGGACACTGAGGGGATAGTAGATCAAGGGCTTGTCGCTGACCGGGAGCAACTGCTTGGAAACAGCAAACGTCACCGGGGCCAGGCGCGTCCCCTTCCCGCCAGCGAGGATGATTCCCTTCATAGAAATTCACCAGTTTCGCGTGTCACTTACATCGGCCGGTCGTCCTCCGTTATTTGCGATTCAATACTCGGGGGCCGGAGGGACTTCAGCTCTTCGGTCGGTTTACATTGACAACGTTCCATGCGACTGGTGAATTTGCGCCCCTTTTATACCCCTTGCGCGCCCCTGCATCGCGGTGCTCTCGGGCGCGTTCGCCTCGGTGGGCGGCGACCCCGGGAGGGGCGGGCGCCGACGTCCGACCCGGCCGGGCGCCCACGGTCACTGGCCCAGGACGGAGGCTGCGGCCGGAGGGGGCATGGCCGGGTCGGACGGGTCTTCGGTTGCGCCGCGGTGAGCGGGCGGGGTGAGCCGGGCCGCCCGCGCGGCCCGGCCTCGGAGTACCGGTTCCTACCTGCCGCTCGGTTCCAGGGCGGAGCTCGGCGGCTCGGCGGGTTCGCTCGTGGGCGCCCGGCGCAGTGTCGCGATCATGACGAGGCCCATCGCGGTCATGAGGACCGTGCCGGTGACGGCGGCCGCCTGCATGCCGTCGATGTAGGCGCCGGTGGCGCTTGAGATGAGGGCGTTGCCGATCTCTTCGGGCAGCTCGTCCGCTGCGTGCCGGGCCGCTCCGAGGGTCTCGTGCGCGGCCGCCACGACGTTCTCGGGCAGTCCTCCGGGAAGGGTGTCGGTGATCGAGTTGCGGTAGACGGCCGCGCCGATCGCCCCCAGGACGGCCGTGCCGATGGCCGCCCCGAACTCGGTCGCGGACTCCAGCAGGCCCGACGCCGCCCCGGCCTTCTCCTTGGGCGCGGAGGCCACGATCATGTCCGAGGCGAGCGCCTGGACGGACCCGACGCCCCAGCCGAGCAGCATCAACCCTCCGACCAGGAGCGGAATGCTCAGGGTCGGGGTCAGTTGGGTGATGAGCGCGAACCCGCCGGCCATGGCGATCATGCCGAGCCCGATCATGATGCCCGGCTTCACCCAGCGGGTGATGCCCGCTCCCAGTACGGATCCCGCCACGGCGGTCAGCGCCGCCGGCAGTGTGAGCACCCCTGCCACCAGGGGCCGCATGTCCAGGACGAGGATCAGGTACTGGGTGATGTAGTAGAACATGCCGACGAGCGCGAAGATGGCGAGGGTCACCCCGATGATCGCCATGGTGAACGACCTGCTCCGGAAGAGGGCGAGGTCGAGCATCGGGTCGCGCAGGACCCGCTGGCGGTAGATGAACACCACCAGGAACACGATGCCCACGGCGGCGACGCCCCAGACCATGAGGCCGTACTCCTCCTCGGCGAACCGCTTGAGTGCGTAGATCAGCGGGAGGACCGCCAAGAGGACGAGCACGGCGCTGACGATGTCGAACCTGCCCGGCTTGGGGTCGCGGTACTCGGGGAGGAGCAGCGGTCCCACGATCAGCAGCAGGGCCATGACCGGGACGTTCATCAGGAAGACCGAGCCCCACCAGACGAACGTCTCCAGCATCCACCCGCCGACGATGGGCCCCACGACGCTGCCGACCGCGAACGCCGCGGCCCACACGGCGATCGCGGCCTGCCGCTGCCGGTCGTTGTGGAACATGTTGCGGATCAGCGCGAGGGTGGGCGGCATCAGGGTCGCGGCCCCCACGCCCTGCACGGCGCGCGCCGCGATGAGCATCTCCGGGGTGGGCGCGTAGGCGGCGATCGCCGAGGTGGCGCCGAACGCCAGGGAGCCCAGCAGCAGCAGGCGGCGCCGGCCGATGCGGTCGCCGAGGTTGCCCATGGGGATCAGCAGGGCGGCCAGCATGAACAGGTAGGTGTCGACGATCCACAGCTGCTGTGCGCTGGTCGGCGACAGCTCGGCGGTCAGCGCCGGCAGCGCGAAGAACAGCACTGTCATCGTCATCGAGATGATCAGGACGGGCAGGGTCAGCACGGCCAGCCCGACCCACTCCTTCAACCCGGCCTTGGTACCGGGACTGGGCACAGCCATCCTCGAACTCCACTCCAGTAAGCTGTATCAATATTCCACATACATAGTACGGTCATTTCCTACCAGAAACAATTGAGATTCCTTTTCCTCGAAGGTTATATTGTATACATGCAGCTCACATCATTGAAAATCACCAGGAAAACTGGAAAGTTTCTGACGAAACCTAATTTCGTCACGATCGAAATGGCAATTTACATCACGCGGTCGGGGCGCTAGAATGACAGCCTGTCAACGTGACGAAACTCGGTGAGGCCATGCGTAGGTGCATGCAGTGCGGCAACCCGCTCCACGTCCCGGCCCGTGGACGCAAGCCTCGGTACTGCTCGCGGTCCTGCCAGGCCCGCGCGTACCGGTCGCGCCTGGCCGAACGCGGCGACCGGTCGGCGTCCCACGAGGCCGACGGCGGCCCGGCCCGCCGCAGCGAAGCCGCCAAGAACGGGGGGTCGTCGACCCCCGCGGAACGGTCCAACACCGGACTCTCGCTGGCGCAGATCATCCGCACGGCCATCCAGATCGCCGACAACGAAAGCCTGGAGACGATGTCCATGCGGCACGTCGCCAACGTGCTGGGCGTCGGCCCCATGTCCCTGTACCACTACATCACCGGCAGGGACGAGCTGGTCGACCTGATGGTCGACGCCGTGTTCAACGACGCCGAGCTCCCCCAGCCCACGGGCGAGTGGAAGGCCGACCTGGCGATGATGGCCCGGTGGGAGTGGGAGCTCCACTCCCGGCACCCCTGGGTGCTCCAGGTCATCGCGACCGTGCAACCGCCGCTGGTGCCCAACCTGCTCGACCACTTCGAGCGCACCATGTCGGCGCTCGACCCGCTCGGCGTCGACCCGGTCACGGCCCACCTCATCTCGCTCAGCCTCAGCGGACTGGTCCAGGGCATGTCCCTGCTCAAGCTCAGCGAGCTGCGGACCGAGCGGCACAACCACACCGCGTCGACCAACTGGCGGACCGTCACCGCGCCCGCGGCCCTCAACGCCATCGGGGCCGAGCGCTACCCCCGCCTGTCGATGCTCCGCGGGCACCAGGACTCCGCCGGTGACCTGCACGAGGTGTTCACCAACTGCCTGTACAACTACCTCGACGGCCTCAGCCTGACCTTCGAGCGCGACGGCCTGCTGCCGCCCTCCGACACGGGGCCCACCGACCTCGGCGCGGGTGAGAAGGTCGGCCGCGGCCCGGCCGAGGCGTAGCGCCGCCCCGGCCGCCGCCCGCCCCGGGGCGGGCGGCGGTCGGGGCTCAGTCGCGCGGACGCAGCAGCAGCACGTGGTCCGCGTTGCGCATGACCTCCGAACGCGAGTAGAGGAGGGGGAAGAACTCGCCCTCCTGCCAGGGGCCGACCTGGTCGCGGTAGAACGGGCTGCGGGGGTCGCCGGACTGCCCCGGGGCGTTCATGGCCCGCGACGCGTCCCAGTCGCCCACATCGAGCGCCATCATGAACGACGCGGCGGACCCTTGGGTGAAGTCGGCGGGGTTGTAGTTGGAGGCGTGGACGGTATCGCCGGACCCGCCCGCCGAGAACGACTCCACCGACCCGTACGCGGCATGTCTGAACTCGCCCTTGTGCAGATCGCCCCAGCGCCATTGCGCCGGGTCGGGGCCGAGCCGCTCCGCGACGTCCTTGTACGCGGCGGCGAGCGACTCGGTGAGGATGCGGTCCCTGGTCGCCTCGGGGTTTCGGCCCGCCCATGATTCCGGTGCCTCCATGGCCGCCACCACCGTCTTCGTGTGCAGCGTGGAGGGGACCAAGGACGCCAGGGAGGGCGCGGCCTCGCGGTAGTAGGCCGGGCCGAGGTGGCGCATCAGCCATGTCTCGTAGAGGGCCGCTCCGGCGGAGTCGGCGGACACCCGGGAGTCCCAGTCCGCGAGGAGTTCCAGCGCCTCGGCGGTGTCGCCCTTCCCTTCGAGCCCGTCGAGGAGGGGCTTCAGCTGCACGGCGCTCAGGCTCAACTCGTCGTACTGCAAGGCCACGGAGTCGGCGATCGTCGCCGAGCCGTCCGCGGCGAGCTTGTCGGTGATGCGCTCTTGGCGGTAGTCGGACGGCCATTCGAAGCCCACGTCCTCGGGGTAGCCCTCCGGCAGGTTGAACTCGTTGGCGGTGGCGAAGAAGCCCTGGTCGGGGTTGCGGACCGACGGCAGTTCTCCGCCGTCGAGGGTGCCGTCCCACTCGTAGCCGCCGTCGCCCGGCACGGGCATCAGCCCGTCGTAGCCCTTCCGGTCGGGCACCACCGCGCCGGCCACCCAGCCGATGTCGCCGCCGGTGTCGGCGTAGCTGAAGTTCAGCGGAGGGCCGCCCCACCCACTGACCGCGTCGCGGAACTCCCCGAAGTCGGTGGCCTCCATGAGTTCCAGGCCGCCGAAGTACGCGGCGGTCCCAGGCTCGGACCAGGTGCTGCGGACCGCGAAGGCCATGTCCCCGTCCGTTGCGATGATCGGGCCGTGCCGGGTGAACCGGAGGTCCACCTTCCTGGTCCCGCCGCCCGCGACGGGGATCTTCTCGGAGACCGTCGTGACCTCCTCCCAGCCGTCGCCGTACCGGTACCGGTTCGGGTCGTCGGGGTGCATCTCGTAGACGTACAGGTCCTTCTGGTCGGCGGCGAAGATGGTGATCCCGAACGCCGAGGTCCCGTTGTGTCCCATGGAGACCCCGGGGAGGGACGGCTCGCCGGCCCCGATGACGTCCATGCCGGGGGCCGAAAGGTGCGCCATGTAGCGCAGCGAGGGAGCGGTCACCGCCCGGTGGGGGTCGCCGGCGAGGATCGGGCGGCCCGTGGCCGTCCGCTCCGGGGCGATGACCCAGCTGTTGCTGCCCCCGGCAGCGGGATCCGGACGCGGCTCGGCGGCCGGTTTCGGGCCCGACAGGTCGACCCCCGCGGTGGCGAGGTGGTAGTCGGCGAGCACGTCGTCCGGAACGGCGCAGGGATCCAGTCCGTCGGGCACCGAGCTCGCGTGCTCGGGCTGGAGGGCGAGCACCTTGTCGAAACCGCCGACGTCACCGCGGCACGCAGCGAACGAGCGCGCCACCTCGGTCTCGACGTTGAGGCTGATGCTGTTGCTCCTGATGCGGACGACGTCCTCGGGCTTCCACCGGGAGGGCAGGTAGTCGAACTTCTCGAACTCCGGGGGGAGCCGCTCGGGGTGGTCTTCGAGCCAGTCGATGTAGGCGTTGATCCCCGATGTGAAGCGCTCGGCGTGGTCGCGGGCGCCCGGCCCGTAGCTCGCCCATTCCGCCGCCATGTCTCCGCGGTACAGGAACAGCCGGTTCGCGCGGTCCTGTTCGACGAAGTCGGGACCGAAGGACTCGGAGAGGAGGCCGAGGCCGCGCTTGCGCTGGAGGTCGATCTGGAAGAGGCGGTCGCGGGCCGCGTTCATGCCCTGCGCGAAGAAGGCGTCGCGCTTGCTCTGCGCGTATATGTGGGGGACACCCCAGTCGTCGACGACGATCCGTGCCGACTCCGCCAGCCCTTTCAGGGGGATGACCTCGGGGCGCGCCTGCGTCCCTGCGGCGGGCGCCGCCATGGTCGGGAGCAGCAGCGCAATGCCTGCCGCCACCGCTGAGACGGTCTTCAACCTGCGTCGCATTCCGGTCACCTCAGGTCGTGGCTTCGGGCATCGATGATGGCGGCCGGGGCGCCCGGCACCTGGCGGGCGCCCCGGCCGGAACGGCCTACTTCGGGCGCAGCCCCCACTGGAGCATGGCGACGACGTCCTCGCGCATCCTCCGGCAGACGGCGGCGTCGGCCAGGAGCATGGCGCCGTGGAAGACCCCGCTGTACAGCCGCAGGTCCGTGGGGACCCCCGCCTGGGCGAGGCGCTGGGCGTAGCGGATGGTCTCGTCGCGGAGCGGGTCGAACTCGCCGACGATGACCCCGGCCGGCGGGAGGCCGGAGAGGTCGCTCGCGCGCGCGGGGGCGGCATGCGGTGAGACGGCGTCGGATCCCGGCTCCGCCGTTGCGCCGAGGTAGTACGTCCACATCCTCGCGTTGTTCCGGGAGTTCCATCCGGGCGTATCGGAGTACTGCGTCATCGACGGTGTCGTCATCCGGTCGTCGAGGACCGGGGCGTCGAGGAATTGGAACCGCACCCTCGGGCCGCCGCGGTCGCGCGCGGCCAGTGCGGCGGACGCCGCCAGGTTCCCGCCGGCGCTGTCGCCGGCCACCGCGATCCGGTCGGGGTCGACGGCGAGTTCCTCGGCATTGGCCGCCACCCACTGGAGCACCGCGTAGACGTCCTCCAGGGCGTCGGGGAACGGGCTCGCCGGCGACAGCCGGTAGTCGACGGAGACGACCAGGGCGCCGATCCGGTCGGCGAACTCGGTGCACCGCGCGTCGAACGCCTCCAGCTCGCCGGAGACGAACGCACCGCCGTGCATGTACACGATCGCGGGCGCCCCGAGGTCGGCGCCCGACCGCGAATAGACCCGGACGCGGACCGCGGGGGCGCCCTGCGGCCCCTGGATCTCCCGCTCGGATATGTCGACGGGGTTCTCCGGCTCGTACCGGGGCAGTCCCGCCAAGATCTGCTGCTGCTGGTCGGGGTCGATTTGCAGCGTTCCCTCGACGATCTCAGATATGTCGAAGTCTGGAATCCAGTCCAGCACGGGAATCAATTCGGGATCGATATTGTAGCGCATTGCGAAAACCTATCCCACGGACCATGCAAAAACATATCCGCTAGCCGACCCCAAGTCGACCCCTCAATCCACCGCCCGGCCCCCTAATTCTCACCGGCGCCTGGCCCCACCACTAATGTGCACCGTACTGTCCTCCAGAGCAACACCCACAAGAGGAACGGCTCCGCGGCGAACCGACCTGCACCTGCGTCCGACTCAATTCCCTTTCGAGACGGGGCGACCGTCTTCGATTCTGCAATATAGTCCAGCGAATTGAACCCGACTGCAATTCTCAGCGCAATACCGGCCCGACTCGGCCGGCGCACCGACCCGGCACACATCAGATCGCATGAGAATGGGAGTAATCGAATGCCTCAGCAGATCTCTGAGATCGAGGAGCTGGCGGTCTCGGGAACGTACCTGTTGAAACCGCGCCTGTTCCCCGATGACCGCGGCATGTTCCTGGTGCCTTTCACTCAACCGGAGTTCAAGGCGGCCACCGGGCGTCCCCTTGAGATCGCCCAGGTGAATACCTCGCTCACCCGGCGCGGGGTGATCCGCGGGCTGCACGTGGTCAGCCTCCCCGGGCAGGGGAGGTATTTCAACTGCGCGCACGGGGCGATCCAGCACATCGTTGTGGACACGCGCGTCGGGTCGCCCACCTTCGGCCGGTACACCTCGGTGGAGCTGAGCGCGGAGAACAGGTTCGCCCTCTTCGTGTCGGAGGGTCTCGCCGCGGGATTCACCTCGATCACCGACGACGCCACCGTCTGGTACATGTGCACCAGCCTCTACGAGCCGAACGACACGGTGATCATCAACCCGATGGACGGCGATCTCGACCTTCCCTGGCCGGGCGACGACTTCGTCCTCTCGGACCAGGACCGGACCGCGCCGACCCTGAAGGAGGCGGCGGAGCTGGAACTCCTGCCGTCCTACGCCGACTGCCGGGCGCGTTACGCCGAGCTCGGCGGGGACCGCACCTCCGCCGTCCGGTCCTGACGCCCGCCGCACCCGAAGGAAGAAGCAGGACTCGCCGCATACCCCGCCCGAAGAGGAGCCGCGTTGTGATCCCACTGTTCAAGGTCAATATGTCGGAGCAGGCCCCCGCCGCTGTCGCCGAGGTTCTCGCCAGCGGGCAGATCGGGCAGGGCCCCAAGGTGGTGGAGTTCGAGGAGCGGTTGGCCGAGCGCCTCGGCAGCCACCGGGTGGCCACCGTCAACAGTGCGACGTCCGGGCTGCACCTGGCACTGCACATGGTCGACACCGCCGACGGCCGCGGTCCCGACCCGGACGCCGAGGTGCTGACGACTCCGCTGACCATGGAGGCCACCAACTGGACGATTCTGGCCAACCGGCTGCGGATCAGGTGGGTCGACACCGACCCCGGCACGCTCAACATGGACCTGGACGACCTCGCCCGCAAGATCGGGCCCAAGACCCGGGCGATCGTGGTCGTCCACCTCTTCGGCTACCCCATCGACTACGAGCGCCTGGACAAGGTCCTGGACGACGCCGAGGCGTCGCACGGATTCCGGCCGGTCGTGATCGAGGACTGCGCGCACGCCTGGGGCGCGACCTACCGCGGCACGCCGGTCGGCACCCGCGGGAACATCGCCGTTTTCAGCTTCCAGGCCGTCAAGCACCTGGTGTGCGGCGACGGGGGCGCGCTCGTGCTGCCGGACGACGCCCTGCTCCAGCGCGCCCGGTTGCTGCGCTGGTTCGGGATCGAACGGGAGGCCCGCCTGGCGAAGCCGCCGGACGTCGCCGAGTGGGGCTTCAAGTTCCACCTGACCGACATCAACGCCGCGATGGGCCTCGCGAACCTCGACGAGGCCGACGCCGCAGTCGCCGCGTGCCGGGCCAACGCGGCGTTCTACGACCGGGAACTGAGCGGCCTGGAGCGGGTGGAACTCACCGACCGCTCCCCTGACCACGTCTCGTCCTACTGGGCGTACCCGCTGCTCGTGGCGGACCGGCCGGCCTTCATCCGGCACATGACCGACGCGGGGGTCATGACCAGTGTGGTGCACCGGCGCAACGACCTGCATTCGTGTGTGAGCGAGTTCACCGCGCCTCTGCCGGGCCTGGACGCGGTGGCCGAGCGGCTGGTCTGCCTGCCCGTGGGGCCATGGGTGACCGAAGCCCAGCGGGAACAGATCGTGACCGCCGTGCGGGCACCCTGGTAACTCGGCTTCCGAACGGTTCGGCGGGGATCTGCCACGCGTGGCGGGTCCCCGCCTTCGTGTACCGGGCATCGGGGCGTGATCGCGGCCCGGTGGTTCTCGCCGGGACGATTCAGCCACTCATCGTGCTCATTCGACTACGTTTTCGGTAGAACACTCCCCTGTTTTCGCCCATGGGCCGGCCGCCGACTCGGCTATCAGGGGATTCTTTTGCGTCCGAGGGTCTTCGGCGGATGCGGCAACGCGCCGCACCAAGGGCTCTCATAATGCGTCGAGTGACGAATTCCGTGAGGAATAGTGTGACATTTCAACGGGAAGTCGGCGCCTCGTTCGACGAATGGACACCGGCTGACCTCCCCCGATACCCGCGGCCGCCACCGCGGGG
Organism: Murinocardiopsis flavida; assembly: GCF_003014485.1. Taxonomy (GTDB): domain Bacteria; phylum Actinomycetota; class Actinomycetes; order Streptosporangiales; family Streptosporangiaceae; genus Murinocardiopsis; species Murinocardiopsis flavida. The sequence continues at coordinate 15,907 of NZ_PYGA01000001.1, forward strand.
ATGACCGAAACGCGAGGCGTGGGCAAACGTCGCATGATTCCCTGAAACTTTCTTACGTCGCGAGTGACGATCCGACCCAAGACAGCATATAATCGGTCAGAAATTGCCGGCCCCGCAACTTGCTGGCCAGCCCTGGCCGCCTGCACATCGGCCCCTTGCTGCCCATGGACCAGGTAGCTAATATTACCGACAGTTATAATTCATGCTGCCTGCCCATTCCCGTCCCCGCAGAAATCCGTCCAACTCCTTTTCAGTCGTGCCTGGAAAAAACATTCGACGCATAGGCAAAAATCCCCCGCCAGTCGATATTTCCAAACTCAAGGAGAGCGTTGATCCGACAGTTCCACGGGAAATTAAATCGTCAATTCAGCAGTCGCAGTAGTGCGGTTCCCAGTGATTCGGAAAAACCAACCCCCAGTGCACACCTGCGCTGAAACGCTAGAAAGCCGCATTAACATGGACCTTTCGCATCAACGAGGGAGTCTCAACCGTGCAGTTATCGAGGGTGACATCAGATGACTCCATCAATGGACGCCTTCAACGTCTTATCGCCGATGCCGAGGAGAATCGGGGCAGCTTCGCGATAATCACGGGGCCCAACGGATTCGGGAAGACGAGGATTCTGCACGGACTCGCCAACCACGCGTCCCAGTCGGACATCGGCTACCTGGGGGCCGCATGCCGCTCCAGCGAGCGGTTCCTGTCGCTGGGGATCGCCAACCAGATATTCTCGCCCCTCAACATCGAGCCGAGCGACCTCTCCCGGAGGCTCAAACTCCTCGACCATTTCTCCTTGAACGCCGAGGACTACCTCGTTCCGACGGCCTACAACCAGGGAGCAGACCTCGCCCAGGGCCTATGGGAGACCCTGGCCGAGCAGGCCGAGGACAAGGTCCTCCTCATCACCGTCGACGACGTCCACTTCGCGGATTCCCTCTCCCTTGAGATCCTGCTGCATTTCATCAACAGAATCCACACCTCGCGGATTCTTTTCGTGCTGACGGCGCGGGAGGACGCCGGCGGGGTGCCGGCGAACATCAGAAGCCGCCTGATGTACCACCCGAACTGCCGGCGGATACAGCTCGCCCCCATTGCCGCCGAGGAGACGTCGGCGCTGATACGGAACCAGATCGACACCGATTTCAGCGAGGAGCAACTCGCCGAGTCGCACCGCATCAGCGGCGGCAACCCGCTGCTCGTCCAGGCGCTCGTCGAAGACCACCACAACATCCGGCGCGGCATCGCGGGCCTGGCACCGGGTGAGGCGTTCGCCGGATCCGTCCAGTTGATCCTGGACCGCATCCCGTCGATTTCACGGGCCGTCGCGCAGGCCGCCTCGGTCCTCGGAGACCACACCGAAATACCACTGCTCGCCACGATGCTCGAACTGAAGGAGGCCGAGGTCGGCCGGCAGGTGGAATGGCTGGAGCGGATCGGCCTCCTCATCGGCGCGAGGTTCCGCTGCCGCGCGACCGAGGCGGCGGTCAAGGACGAGATCGACTCATCGGTGCTGGAGCAGCTGCACCAGCGCGCCGCCGACCTGCTCCACGCCTTCGGCATGTCCAGTTCCGCGGTCGCCCGCCACCTCCTCGACGGCCGGGCGCCCTACGAGGAATGGGCGTTCGGCGTCCTGCGCGAGGCCGCCGAGCACGCCCTCGCCACCTGGGACCTGGAGTCCGCGGTCCAGTACCTGCGGCTCGCGGTCCAGATCCGCCCGGACAGCGAGCACCGGCTCTCCCTCATCCTCGCCCTGGCCAAGGCCGAGTGGCAGCTGAACCCCGCGATGGCGGCCGGCCACCTGACAGAGCTCGCCGAAGCGGCGCACAAGGGCCGGCTCCAGAACGCGGACATCTACTGGGTCCTCACCTGCGCCCTCTGGGGCGGGAAATTCGACGACGCGGCGACGCTCTACGACCTGCTGCGCGACGACCGCCCCGGCTTCGAGGACGATGAGAGCGCCAACTGGCACGTCGCCGCGACCTCCTGGATCGCGTGCACCTACCCGAGCCTGTTCGCGGGGCGGGTCGGCTGCGCCGACATCGAGAAGGCCCAGGAGCGCCACTCGCCGCTCAGCCTGCGGACACGGGTCATCACCGACTACGCGAGGATGACGCTCGGCGACGGCGGCGACGCCACACTGAAGTCCGCCGGCCGGTACCGCACCGACGCCGAGTTCGGAATCGACTCCATCACCCCGATCGAAGCGGCCCTGTTCAGCGAGATCCATTCCGACCGGCTGTATTCGTCCATAAGGTCGCTCGACTCCCTGTTCAGCAGCACGAAGGTGCGTTCGAGCCCTCTATGGCGCAGCGTCCACCACGCCTACAAGGCGTTCATCGAACTCCGGCTGGGCGACCTGATCAATGCGGCCGAGAACGCGCGCAAGTCGCTCGAAGTACTCCCCTTGAGGAGCCTCGGTGTATTCGCCGCACTCGGCACTGCCTGCGCGATCGAGGCCTATACCGAACTCGGGGAATACGACCTGGCGGAACAGTATGTCAAACGCCCAGTCCCCGAGATATCACTCGACACGCGATACGGGATCTACTACCTCGGAGCGCGCGCACGATACTACTCGGCGACCGGATTCACGCATTCGGCAAACCGAGATCTCCTTCGCTGCGGAAAGAAACTCCAGGAGTGGGGTATGGACAATCCGTCTTTCATGCCCTGGCGCCTTGAACTCGCCCAGCTGTCGGCAAAAGCGACGGAATTCGGCCGTTCTCGGCGCCTGATCAGGCAGCACAACTCCCTTCCCCACGAGGATTCGCCGCGGGTCCGGGCAATGGGACTGGTCGCCCTGGCCACCACCCAGGAGCCGCGGCGGCGCCCCGCCCTGCTGCGCGAAGCGGTCGACCTCCTCCAGGAGACCGACTACCGGCTCCAGCTCGCCCACACGCTTACCGAGCTGAGCTGCACGCTCGCGGGTCTGGGCGAAATGAGCAAGGCACGGCTCGTCGGCCAGCAGGCCGCTTCCCTGGCCGCGTCGTGCGATGCGGCCCCCCTCCAGGGGGAGGTCTCCATGGCCGTCGAAGGCCATCTCGACAGCCAGCCCGACGACGGATCCCAGGATGCGCTGAGCCCGGCGGAGTACCGGGTCGCCTCACTGGCGGCGCTCGGCTACACCAACCGGGAGATCTCCAAGAAGATCTACATCACGGTGAGCACGGTCGAACAGCATCTGACCCGGATCTACCGCAAGCTCGACGTCGACGGGCGCAACGACCTGCCACTCGTCATGAAGGGCTCCGCCGCCGCCCACTGACGCCCGGCGCCGCCGAGCAGGCCGGCGCGGCGCACCGCCCCCGCCCTGACCCCGCGGGCTCCCGCCCGCCTCCGCCGGTCGCCCCCCGTGGTCCGCGGCACCATGCCGCGGCCCCCGGCTCGGGGCGGCCGCCGCGAAGATAGGGGTTGCCCGGAACCCGCCCGCTTGACAAGGTCTGGCTCGGGGCCGCCCACGCGCGGGGGCCCACTCGCGCAACGGCTACCCACGGAACAGGACGCATGCCTGTGAACGACGAGCCCGGTACCGATCCCCGCCGCTGGCTCCACACCTTCGTGCCCGCCCCCGACGCTCCGGTCCGCGTCGTCTTCCTGCCGCACGCCGGCGGTTCGGCCTCCTTCTACTTCCCGCTGTGCAAGGCGCTGGCCGGCTCCGCCGAGGCGGTCGCCGTGCAGTACCCGGGGCGGCAGGAGCGGCGCTCGGAGCCCTGCGTCGACGACCTGCACCGCATGGCCGACCTGCTGGTGCCCGTGCTGGACGAGGGGATGGACCGCCCCACTGTGCTGTTCGGGCACAGCATGGGCGCCATCGTGGCGTTCGAGGCGGCGCTGCGCCTGGAGGCGCGGGGCGCCCGGCCCGCCGCCGTGTTCGTGTCGGCCCGGCGCGCCCCGTCGCAGTACCGGGCGGAGAACCTCTACCTCCAGGGCGACGCCCGGCTCCTCGACGAGGTCCGGCGGCTCAACGGCACCGACTCCGCCTTCCTGGAGGACGAGGAGCTGGTGCAGCTGATCCTGCCGACCCTGCGCGCGGACTACCGCGCCATCGGCACCTACCGGTACCGGCCGGGGCCGCCGCTGGCCGCGCCGGTCTCGGTGCTGGTGGGCGACGACGATCCGCGGATGTCGGCCGGCGACGCCCCGCAGTGGGAGCGGCACACGTCCGCGGGCATCGACGTGCACACCTTCCGCGGCGGCCACTTCTACCTGACCACGCACGTCGACCAGGTGGCCCGGCTCGTGGCGCGCCGGCTGCGCGAGATCGCGCCGGCCGAGCGCTGACCGGCCGCCGTGCCGGCGGCGGCCGGTGCTGCCGGGCCCCTACTTGACTCCGATGGCCATCGAATCGGGGCCGGCCAGGGACTCGACGCGGAGCGAACCGAACCCGGCCTCGTCGAGCCAGCCCAGGCAGTCGGCGCCGGTGTAGTCGAACCCGCCGGGGGTCTCCAGCAGCATGTGCAGGCTGGAGAGCAGCCCGGAGGCGTTGTACCGGCGCTCGTCGTCGATCATCGACTCGTAGACGACCACCGCCCCGCCCTCGGGGAGGGCCTCGAAGGCCTTGCCGAGCAGCATCCGCTTGGTGTCGAGGTCCCAGTCGTGCAGGACGTGCCCGAAGGCCAGGACGTCGGCGCCGGGAAGCGGGTCGGCGAAGAAATCGCCGGGAGAGAACCGCATCCGGCCGACCATTCCGAATTCAACGGCCGTTTCCTTGAATATCGGAGCGAGTTCCGGAAGGTCGAAACCGACACCGGAGAGATGCGCGTGGCGTTGCAGAACGCGACTCAGCATCGTTCCCGCGGAGCAGCCGATATCGGCCACTGTCCGATACCGGCCCCAGGGGAACTTCTCGGCCATGTCCAGAATTCCGCCGAGCGACAACCCGGTCATGGCGTCCTGGAATCGGCGCAGCCGATCGGAATCGGCGTACAGTTCGTCGAACGGGTCGGCGCCGTCCTCTCCCGCCGTCTGCGGCGCTCCGGTCCGCAGCGCCTCGGTGAGGGAACCCCAGCGCGGATACCAGGCGCTGTTGGCCATGTCGAAGAGCCCGCCGATGGAGGTCTCGGGCCGGGCGGGATTCAGGAAGCGATCGGTGGCCGCGGTGTTGGCGTACCGCCTGCCATCAGGGGCGTCGGTGCGCCGCAGCAGGTCGAGTGCCACGAGCGCGTCGAAGAAGTCCTCGGCGCCGCGCGGGTGCACGCCGACGCGCAGGCGCAGTTCCGCGGCTGTCATCGGGCGTTCGGCCAGTGCGGCGAAAACCCCGAGTTCAACGGCGGACAACAGGGCCTTCGAGGCCCAGAATCCGAAGGCGATCTGCATCAGCCCCGCGGGGTGCGGAGGCGGTTCGGCGGCCTCGTTCTCGTTATTCGCGGACATGGCCCGCACCTTATCCCGCCTATGGCGGAAACCGCCATACACCCGCCACCCCTGACATTCCGGAGATCGGCCGACCATTGCCGCGGCGGTGCCGCTATCGTGGCAATCGGGTCCGATCCGGACCGGAATTCGTTCGCCCCCTCACGCGATGTCCGGCGGTCTTCCCCCATGCCGGGGACGCGGCATCGAAAAGGCCAACCGACCCCAAGGACGAATCTTGAGTGAATCGGAACGGTTTCCCCTCTCCGCCTACCAGCAGGACATCTGGGTCGCCCACTGGCTCTCGCCGCGCCTTCCCCACTTCACCCTCGCCGTCCACCAGCGCCTGACCGGCGACGTCGACCCCGCGGCCCTCGCGGCGTGCCTGCGCCGGGCCGCCCGCGGCACCGACGCGTTCCGGCTGCGCTTCGGCGACGCCGACGGCGTGCCCTACCAGTGGGTCTCCCCCGACCCTCCCGAGCCGCGGGTCATCGACCTCTCCGGCGCGGAGTCCCCGCGTGCGGCCTGCGAGCGGCTGCTCGCCGACGCCTTCGACCGCCCGTTCGACCCGGTCGGCGAGCGCCCCGTCGAACTGCTCGTCCTCGTCGAGGGCGCGTCGGCGGTGCATCTGTGCGTGCGGCTGCACCACCTGGTCTCCGACGCCTGGGGCGTGCACCTGTTCCTGGACCGGGTGCGCGCCGACCACGCCGAGCGGCGCGGCGGCGGCCCTGGGGCCGAGAGCACCGGGCCGGCCCACCCGCCGCACTCCTACCTGGACTTCGTCCGCGAATCCGCGGCCTATCCCGGATCGGCGCAGCACGCGGCCGACCGCGCCCACTTCCGCGCCTCGCTCGACGGCGCCGCCCCCGCGCTGTTCCCCCGCACCACCCCCAGCGGCACGCGCACCAGCGCGCGCCACGGGTTCCGGCTCGACCGCGCGCTCATCGAGCGGATCCGCGACCGGGGGCACTCCCCCTACGCCGTCGTCACCGCCGCGTTCGCGCTGTACCTGTCCCGCGTGCACCGCAGCGACGAAGCGGTGATCGGCATCCCCCTGTTCAACCGGCGCACCGCCGCCGAGCGCGGCACCGTCGGCCAGTTCGCCAACACCCTCCCCCTGCGCGTTCGTCTCGAGGGCCGCCCGTCGATGGCCGACCTCGCCGCCCGGATCCAGGACGCCACCAGGGAGCTCCAGGAGCACGAGCGGATCCCCGTCTCGGACGTGCTGCGCGACCTGCCGGCGGGCGCCCCCCGCGACCTGTTCGACGTCACCGTCTCCTATGTGCGGTGGCCCCGCCAGCGGGAGGTCCCCGGCGTGCACGCCGACGGGGGCGGCGGCGGGACCCGGGCGCACGACCGCGACGCGCTGGCCGTCACGGTCAGCGAGTTCGGCGACGACGGCGACGTCGAGGTGGCGTTCGACTACGCCGAGTGCGTGTTCGACGCCGACTTCCCCATCGAGGCGTGCGCCCGGCACATCGCCGCCCTGATCCGGCACTGCGACGCCGACCCGCACCGGCCCGCGGCCGACATCCCCATGCTGTCACCGGCGGAACGCCGCGACCTGCTCGTCCGGCGCAACGCGACCACGGCCCGGTTCCCCTCCGATGCGACCCTGCACGGCCTGTTCGCGGAGCAGGCGGCCCGCACGCCCGACCGGACGGCCGTCGTCGCCGCGGGCGGCGGGGCAGCCCTCGGCTACGCCGAGCTCGACGGCCGGGCCGACGCACTGGCGCACGCCCTCCGCGACGGCGGGGTGCGCCCCGGCGACCACGTCGCCGTGCTGCTCGAACGCGGCCCCGACCTGCTGGTGGCGATCCTGGCCGCGCTCAAGTCCGGCGGCGCCTACCTGCCGATCGACCCCGGCCTGCCCGCCGCGCGCATCGCGTTCCTGCTCCAGGACAGCGGCGCCGCCGCGGTGCTCACCGCCGAGGACGCCGCGGTGCCCGCGGCGGTCTCGGCGGTCTCGGCGGTCTCGGCGGTCTCGGCGGTCTCGGCGGTCTCGGCGGCCCCGGTGTACCGGGTCGGCGCCCCGCGGCCCGGGGGCGGCCCCCTTCCGGCCGCGGCCACCGCCGCCGACCCCGCCTACCTCATCTACACCTCGGGCTCCACCGGGCAGCCCAAGGGCACGGTCGTGGAGCACCGCTCCGCGGTGAACCGGCTGGCGTGGATGCAGCGCCGGTACCCCATCGGCGCCGACGACGTGCTGTTGCAGAAGACCCCGGTGTCGTTCGACGTGTCGGTGTGGGAGCTGTTCTGGTGGCAGCAGGCCGGCGCCCGCCTCGCGCTGCTGCCGCCCGGCGCCGAGAAGGACCCCCGGGCGATCCTCGCCGCCATCGCCGAGCAGCAGGTCACGGTGGTGCACTTCGTGCCGTCGATGTTCGGGCCCTTCCTGGACCTGCTGGCCGACGAGCCCGGCCTGCTCGGCGCCGTCGCCTCGCTGCGCCGCGTGTTCTGTAGCGGCGAGGCGCTGCCCCCCGCGCAGGTCGACCGCTTCAACCGGGTCTTCGCCGGAGCGGGCGAGGGCGCGCCGCGCCTCACCAACCTGTACGGCCCCACCGAGGCCACCGTCGACGTCACCTACTTCGACTGCCCCGCCGACCCCGCCCGCCCGGTGCGGCGGGTGCCGATCGGCCGGCCCATCGACAACACCCGCCTCTACGTCCTCGACCGCGACGGCGCCCCGCAGCCGGTCGGCGCCCCCGGCGAACTGTGCGTCTCCGGCGCCGGTGTGGCCCGCGGCTACCACGGGCGGCCCGACCTGACCCGCGCGAAGTTCACCGCCGACCCGTTCGCCCCGGGCGCGCGGATGTACCGCACCGGCGACCTCGCGCGCTGGCTGGCCGACGGCAATGTCGAGTACCTGGGCCGGCTGGACGACCAGGTGAAGATCCGCGGGAACCGGGTGGAGCTCGGCGAGGTCGAGCACGCCCTCGCCGGCTTGCCGGGCGTGCGCGGCGCGGTCGCCGCGGTCCGGCCGTCCCCCGCCGGAGGGGACCGGCTGGTGGGCTACTACCTGGCGGACGCCGACCTGGATCCGGCCGCCGCCCGCGCCCGGCTCGCCGCGGCCCTCCCGGAGCCCATGGTTCCGGCCCGGTTCGTGCGGCTGGACCGGATCCCGCTCAGCGCCAACGGCAAGGCCGACCGGCGCGCCCTGCCCGACCCCGCCGACGACGCCGCGCCGGGATCGGCCGCACCGCGCACCCGGACCGAGGCGGTGCTGGCGGAGGTGTGGGCCCGGGTCCTGGGCCGGGCGTCGGTGGGCGTGCACGACGACTACTTCGCGCTGGGCGGCGACTCAATTCTCATGCTGCGGATCCGCGGCGAGGCCGCCAAGCGCGGCGTCGGGATCACCCTCGCCGACATGGTGCGCCACACCACCGTGGCCGGCCTCGCCGCGCACGCCTCCGATGCGGAGCCGGAGGCCGACCTCGAACCGTTCGCGCTGGTCGCGGCCGTCGACCGGGCCGCGCTGGCCGGTGCCGAGGACGCCTTCCCCGCTACGAGGACCCAGCTCGGCCTGCTGTTCCACAGCCTGGAGCACGAGCACTCGGCGGTGTACCACGACGTCTTCCGCTACACCGTCGCCACCGCCTGGGACGAGGCCGCGTTCCGCCGGGCGTTCCAACGGGCCGTCGCCCGGCACCCCGCGCTGCGCTCGTCCTTCGCGCTGACCGGGTACGCCGAACCGCTCCAGGTCGTCGCCCGCGACGCGCCCGGCGCGCTGTCGGTTGCCGACCTGCGCGGCACCGCCGACGCCGAGGCGCGGGTCCGCGCGCACATCGAGGAGCGGCGGTTCCACCGGTACGCGCTCGACCGGGCTCCGCTGTTCCACCTGCGGGTGCACGTCCACGCCGGGGAACTCGACCTCGTCGTCGGGTTCCACCACGCGATCCTGGACGGCTGGAGCACGGCCACCCTGGTCAGCGAGTTGCTCCAGGACTATCTGCACGGCATGGGCGGCGACGTCGCCGCGGTCCCCGGCGCCGCGCCGCCCTCGCCCGCGCTGCACGCTGCGGCGGAGCGCCGGGCGCTGCGCTCCGCCGAGTCGCGCCGCTACTGGCGCGACCTGCTCGACGACGCCCCGCTGCTCCGGCTCGACGGTTTCGCCCCGCACGAGCCGCCGGGCGGCGCGGCCTTCCACAGCCGCGACCTCCCGCTGCCCGAGGGGCTCGACGGCGGCATGCGGCGGTTCGCCCAGGAGCACGCGCTGCCGGTCCGGGCGGTGCTGCTCGCCGCCTACTGCGTCACCCTGCGGACGCTCTCCGGGCAGGACGACGTCGTCACCGGCGCGGTCACCCACAGCCGCCCCGAGCAGGTCGGCGCCGACCGCATGGCGGGGCTGTTCCTCAACACCGTCCCGGTGCGGCTCCGGCCGGGGCGGCGGACCTGGCTGGAGACGGCCCGCGACATCGCCGCGCAGGAGCGCCGCTCGCACCCGCACGTCCGCTACCCGCTGGGCGCCGTCCAGGCCGACCGCTCCGGGCGGCCCGTGCTGGAGACCGCCTTCAACTACGTGGACCTGCACGTCCTCGAACCGCTGCTGCGCCTGCCCGGCCTGCGCCTGACCGGCATGCGGGTCTACGAGGAGACCAACTTCGCGCTGCTGCTCAACGTCCAGGCCGACCCCGGTGGGCGGGGCGGCTCGCTGCGGCTCGACTGCGACGGGCGCCGGTTCACCGGGTCCCAGGCCGACCTGATCGCGCGCACCTACGTCCAGGCCCTGCGCCGCCTGGTCGAGCGCCCCGGCGAGGAGGCGCGGCTGCCGGCCGCCCGTCCGGTCGACGTGCGGGCGCCGCGCCCGGCCGCCGAGGCGCCGCCCGACATCGTCCGCCGCTTCGCCGATGTCGCCGGGCAGCGGCCCGACGCTCCCGCCGTCGCGTTCGGCGCGCGGCTCTGGAGCTACCGCGATCTCGACCGCGCCGCCGACGCGGTGGCGCGGCGGCTGCTCGCGTCCTGCTGCGCGCCCGGCGACCGGATCGGCATCGCCATGGAGCGCTCGCCCGAGATGATCGCCGCCGTGCTCGGCATCGCCAGGGCCGGGGCCGCATCGGTCCCGCTCGACGTCTCCTACCCCGCGGCGCGGCTGGCCGCAATGATCGACCAGGCCCGGCCGCTGCGCGTGATCGCGCACGAGAAGCACGCCGGGCTGGTCCCCGACCCCTCGATGGTGCTGCCCATCGAGTCGGTCCTGTGCGCCGCCGCCCCGCACGAAGGCGGCACCGACGGGTGCCCGTGCGGCGCGGGTCCGGCCGAGGCGGCACCCCTGCCGCAGATCGACCCCGAGAGCACCGCCTACATCCTGTTCACCTCGGGCTCCACCGGGCAGCCCAAGGGCGTCGAGATGCCCCACCGGGCCTTCGCCAACCTGGTCGACTGGCAGCTCGCGGCGCCGAGCGGGGCGCCCGGCGCGACGACCCTCCAGTTCGCGCCGCTGAGCTTCGACGTCTCCTACCAGGAGATCGCCACCACGCTGTGCGGCGGCGGCCGCCTGCAACTCGTGTCGGACGAGCAGCGGCGCGACCCCGCCGCCCTGCTGCGGCTGATCGACTCCGCCGGCGTCGAGCGGCTGTTCATGCCCTACGTCGCCCTCCAGCAGCTCGCCGAGGCAGCCGCCGAACTGGGCATCCGCCCCGGCGCCCTCCGGGTGGTCGTCTCGGCGGGCGAGCAGCTCCGGGTCACCGAAGAGATCCGCCGCCTGTGCGACACCCCCGGTGCGGTGCTGGAGAACCAGTACGGGCCCACGGAGACGCACGTGGCCACCTGCCACACGATGACCGGCGACCCCGCCGGGTTCCCGGCGCTGCCGCCCATCGGCAGGGCGCTGCCCAACGTCGGCGCCGCGGTCCTCGACCCCGACATGCGGCCGGTGCCCGCGGGCGCGCCGGGCGAGCTGTACCTGAGCGGCGCCCATCTCGCCCACGGGTACCGCGGCCGCCCGGACCTCACCGCGCGGCACTTCGTCGTCCATGAGGGGGTGCGCTACTACCGCACCGGCGACAGCGCCCGGGTCCTGCCCGGCGGCGACCTCGTCTACCTCGGCCGGTCGGACGACCAGGTGAAGGTGCGCGGCTTCCGCGTCGAACCGCTGGAGGTCGAGTCGGCCATCACCGCGCTCGCGGCGTCGCGCTCCGGGATCCGCGCCGTTGCGGTGGTCGCCCGCCGCCGCGACGACCTCGACTCCTACCTCGCCGCGTTCCTCGTCGGCGACCCCGACTCCGCCGACCTGGGCGACCTCCGTGCGCACCTCGCCGACACGCTGCCCGAGCACATGCTGCCGTCGCGCTACCAGTGGCTGCCCGAGCTGCCCCTGACCCCCAGCGGCAAGCGGGACGACGCCGCTCTGCGCAGCGCGCCCCTGGACGCCGAGGCGCCGGGCGAGAGCACCCCGCCGCGCAACGAGCAGGAGCGGGTGCTGGCGGGGATCGTCGCCGAACTGCTGCACCTGCCGTCGGTGGGGGTGCACGACCACTTCTTCGCGCTCGGCGGCACCTCGATCACTGCCATGCGGCTGATCGTCGCCCTGGAGAAGAGGTTCGGCACGGCGGTGCCGCTCCGGGCCTTCGCGGCGGCGCCCACGGTCGCCGAACTCGCGCGGTCCCTGGCGGAGGGTGCCGCACCGGCGGCGTTCGACCCGCTCGTGCCGCTCCGCACGGCGGGCGGCCGCCGGCCGCTGTTCCTGGTCCACCCGCTGGGCGGCAACGTCCTGTGCTACCTGCCGCTCACCGCGCACCTGCCGGCCGACCGGCCCGTCTACGCCCTCCAGGCGCCGGGGGCCGAGCCCGGCACCGAACCCGTGGACACCATGGCCGGGCTGGCGGAACTCTACGTGCGGTCGATCCGGCGGGTGCAGCCGCACGGGCCCTACCTCATCGGCGGCTGGTCGTTCGGCGGGCACGTCGCCTACCAGATGGCGCTGCTGCTGCGCCGCTCCGGCGAGGACGCCGCGCCGGTGCTGCTCGACACGATCACCCCGCGGTGGCACGACGAGCCCGCCGACTCCGCCGCCGCCCCCTCCGAGCGCTCCCTGCTGGAGTGGTTCTTCTGGGAGCTGATCTGGTCCGACCGGGGCGGCGACACCGCCGTCCCCGGCATCCCCGCCGACCTGGCGACCGTGCGGGAGCAGCTGGCTTTCATCGCCGAGCAGGCGGCGGGGAGCGGCCTGCTGCCGCCCGACGCGACGGGCGCGACCATCCGCCGGCTGTTCGGCGTGTACAAGGCGCACTGGAACGCCCTGGTCGGCTACCGCCCCGAGGTCTCCGGCCTGGACGTCACCCTGGTCAAGGCGGCGGAGCGGCTGCCCGAGGCCCTGAAGCCGATGCACGGCGGGCGGACCCTCTACCGCGACCCCACCAACGGCTGGTCGCGGGCGACCACGGGGCGGGTCGACGTCGTCGCCGTCCCCGGCGACCACCTCACCATGGTCGCCGAGCCGCACGTGCGGGCCGTCGCCGCGGCGATCGCCGCGGCGGCCGCGCGGTCCGAGGAGGCGGAAGGGGCGGCGGGACCGGAGGGGGCGTCAGAGACGCGCTCCTGACCCGGCCGCGCACGGCGCGGGGGCCCGGGCATGCGGTGGTCCCGCTCGCGCGGTGCGGGCGGGACGTGCACGGCGCGGAGAACCTAGTGGGCGCGGACCAGCTTCGCGTTCAACCGCTCGGCCTTGGGCCAGCGGACCTGGTAGGCCCAGCCCAGCTTCTCGAAGGCCCAGATGACGCGGGCGGAGATGTCGATCTGGCCCTTGAGGACGCCGTGGCGCGCGCAGGTGGGGTCGGCGTGGTGCAGGTTGTGCCACGACTCGCCGAAGGAGGGGATGGCGAGCCACCACACGTTCCGGGAGCGGTCGCGGACCTCGAAGTTCTCCTCGCCGATGGTGTGGCAGATCGAGTTCACCGACCAGGTCACGTGCTGCTGGAACGCCAGCCGCACCAGGCCGCCCCAGAAGAACGCCGTGAGCGCACCCCACCAGGACATGGTGACCAGCCCGCCGATGACCGCCGGGGCGAACAGGGAGAACATGAAGATCGGCAGCGCCAGCCGGTCGACCGCCACGATGTCGCGGTCCTTCAACAGGTCCGGCGTGAAGCGGCGCAGCGAGGTGGTGCGCTTGTCCAGGTACAGCCAGCCCATGTGGGCGTAGTAGAGGCCCTTGGCGACCGAGCGCCAGTCGTCGCCGAAGCGCCACGGCGAATGGGGGTCGCCGTCGGCGTCGGCGTACTTGTGGTGGCGGCGGTGGTCGGCGACCCACTTGATGATGCTGCCCTCGAAGGCCAGCGTCCCGGCCACCGCCAGAGCGATGCGCAGCGGGCGCTTGGCCTTGAAGGACCCGTGGGTGAAGTAGCGGTGGAAGCCCACCGTGATGCCCAGCCCGCCGATCAGGTAGAACACCAGGCCGATGGCGAGGTCCAGCCAGGTCAGCGCCCACCCCCACGCGAAGGGCACCGCCACGGCCAGCGCCACCAGCGGGATGAGCACGTACCCGAAGACCGTGGCCCGCTCCTTGAAGCTGCGGGGCTCGGGATCGAGGTCGTTCTCCAGGCCGCCCCCCGAGTGAGGCCGCTCCTCGTTCGCCGCGTGACCCGCGGAATCCGTCAACGCCATCGTCCACCCCAGGGGAAATCGCCGGGCCGTTACCTACGCCATCGTAACCTACGAAACCGTAAGTTTCACTGCCTCGGTGCCACATCGCAGCGCGGGCGGCGGTTCACTCGGCGCGGGCGATGGCGATGGTCGCCGTGAGGCGGCCGCCCGCCTCGTAGAACATGTACTCGGTGCCGCCGTCGGAGCCGTAGGAGGGCGCCGCCGACCTGCCGGAGTCCGGTGCCCCCGGCATCGGCCGGTGCACCACGCCCAGGTGCCTGCGCAGCCCGAAGTCCGTGCCCACCTCGGTGAGCCGGATGTCGCCCTTGTCGGTGTGGTAGGCGACGTAGGTGCTGCCGCCGCGTTCGATGACGTGCGGGCCCGACAGGTTGGTCAGCCCCACGTCGGCGTGGTGGACGAGCGGGTCCGGATCGAAGTCGAAGGTGATGCCGTCGGCCGACCAGCCCCAGCCGATCGAGCGGTTGTCGCCGGTGCTGTTGCGCATGAACACCATGACGTAGCGCGCGCCGCGCTCGGGCAGGGGGTGCTCGAAGACCCGCGCGTAGGAGGCCTCCGTTGTGCCGGGCACCATCGCGGTGGTCAGGACGGCGCCCTCGTAGGAGAAGTCGATCCCGTTGCGGGAGCGCGCCAGCCGGGTCGTGGAGTTCTCGCCGTGGAAGTACAGCCACATCTCGCGGTGCTCGGCGTTCCACAGCACGTGGGGCGATGACACGTGGCTGACGGAGTAGTGCGGGGCCCAGTCGTTGGCGACGATCGGGTTGCCCGGGTGCTCGGTGAACCGCCGGTCGAGCCGGTCCGCGTAGGCCAGGCAGATGCCGCCGGGTTCCTCGTGCGGGGCGTAGTAGAGGAGAAAGCGCCCGGGGGCGTCCGGCAGCCGGCCGGCCGTTCCGCGGATGCAGGGGAAGATCAGCTCTCCGGTGGGGTTGTACACCAGCGACGAGGTGTCCAGCGCCTCGCGCAGGAACGTGTACTCCGGCAGCACGGCGGCGGCTTGGGGGGCCGCGGCGCCCGCGGGTGCGGCCGCGGCCGCACCCGCGGGGAGGAGGGCCGCCGCGGCGGCGGTCCCCGCGCCGAGCAGGGCCGTTCGGCGGTCGATGCCGCTCGGGGATGCGGGTGTCGGGCGGTCCGGGCGAGCGTCGTCCGTGCCGGGCATGACGGGTCCCTTCCGGAGCGGGAGACGGGGTGTGAGGCCGCTCCGAGTTTCCGTAGTTTCATCTGCGCCGAAGCGTCGGTCAAGGGTTTAATTCGTATTAATAAGCAATTCCGCCATTATCCGGAAATCCGCCGGACATCTCTTGACAACTTTGCCGCTTCGGCTCAATCTCGTTGACTAATGCGCATTAGAACCGTCCTGAGGAGTAGATAGGTGGCAGACGCCAGAGCGCCCGGAAACCGGCGCAGGCCGCGGCAGTCCGACATCGCGCGGTCCGCCGGCGTGTCCCAGGCGACCGTCTCCCTGGTCCTGCGGGGCGCGCCGACCGGCATGTCGCTGGCCCCCGCGACCCGGCAGCGGGTCATCGCGGCGGCCGAGGAGCTCGGCTACGTCCCCGACCCCGTCGCCACCCGGCTGGCCGCCGCCACCAACGCCATGCTCGGGCTGTACACCTTCAGCGCGACCTTCCCCACCGACGTGGCGCACTCCTATTACCCGATCCTGGTCGGGGTCGAGGAGGAGGCCGCGGCCCAGGGGCAGGACCTCATCCTGTTCACCGGGTCGGCGCGCGCCGCCGCGCGGGCCGACGACCCGGCGGCGGTGCGGCGCGTGCGCGTCGCCGACGGCTGCCTGTTCTTCGGCCGGCACGTCCCCGCCGAACCGGTCCGCCGCCTTGTCGAGGACGGTTTCCCGTTCGTCTACATCGGCCGGCGTGACGAGGCCGGCGTCCCCTATGTCGGCGCCGACTACGTCTCCGCGTCGGCCGACGTCGTGGCCCGACTCGCCGCCGCCGGGCACCGGAAGGTGCGCTACCTGCGCGAACACGACCAGGCCCTGGCGTCGGTCGACCGCGAGGACGGTGTGCTGCGCGGCGCCCGCGACGCCGGGCTCGACACGCTCGTCGTGCGCACCGACGGCAGCGACCTTGACGCACTCCTTCGGGAGTGGCTCGACGCGGGGGTCACCGCCGTCGTCGTCGAGCAGACCGACACCGGCGCCGCGCTGGCCGGGCTCGGCGCCGCCATCGACCGGGCCGGCCTGCGCTGCCCCGGCGATTTGTCCTTGGCGCTGCTCGGCGCGCCCACCGGGACCCGGGGCAGCGCGCCCGGCGGCGGCGCCGCCTTCAGCGGGTTCGACGTGCCCATGCGCGCGATGGGCCGCGGCGCGGTCCGGCTGCTCCTGCGGCTCATAGCGGGCGACCTGGAGGGACCCAGCCGGCGCCTGCTGCCCTGCGAACCGGTGGAGGGCGGCACGATCGGCCCTCCCCGGCCACCGAACCGCACTACCGGAAGGGCCTGAGATGACGGAGACCGGCACGGAGATCCTCGTCGTCGGAGGCGGGCTGGGCGGAGTCGCGGCGGCGCTGGCCGCAGCCGACTCCGGCCGGCGCGTCGTCCTGACCGAGGAGACCGACTGGGTCGGCGGGCAGCTCACCTCCCAGGCGGTGCCCCCGGACGAGAACCCGTGGATCGAGCAGTTCGGCTGCACCGCGTCCTACCGCCGGCTGCGCGAGGGCATCCGCGCGTACTACCGGCGCTCCTACCCGCTGCGCGGGGAGGCCGCCGCCTCCCGCACCCTCAACCCGGGGGCCGGCCGCGTCAGCAAGCTCTGCCACGAGCCCCGCGCGGCCCTCGCCGTCCTGGCCGAGATGCTCGCCCCGCACCGCTCGGCCGGCCGCATCACCCTGCTGGAGCGGCACCGGCCCGTTGCGGCCCACACCGACGGCGACCGCGTCGCCGCCGTCGTCCTTGCAGACGCCGACGGGCGGCGGCACACGGTGACGGCCGACTACGTGCTGGACGCCACGGAGAACGGGGACCTGCTGCCGCTCGCCGGTGTCGCGCACACCACCGGCGCCGAGGCCCGGTCCGAGCACGGCGAGCCGCACGCGCCAGAGCAGGCCGACCCCGCCAACCTGCAAGGCATCACCTACTGCTTCGCGATGTCGCACCACGAGGGCGCCGACCACACCATCGACCGCCCGCGCATGTACGACTTCTGGCGCTCCTACCGCCCCGATTTCTGGCCGGGCCCGCTGCTGGGCTTCTCGGCGCCCGACCCCCGCACGCTCGAAGCGGTCCCCCGGCGGTTCGTCCCCAACCCCGACACCGACCCCCTCGCCGTCGACGCCGACCAGAGCGCCGACGCCGGCGACAAGGAGCTCTGGGGCTTCCGGCGCATCCTCGCCCGGCGCCTGCACCGCCCGGGGGCCTTCGACTCCGACGTCGTCCTCGCGAACTGGCCGCTCAACGACTACTGGCTCAAACCGGCCCTGGAGATCGACGGGCTGGTCGACGCCGAAGGCGTCCGCCAGGCCCATGAGGAGGCGCGCCAGCTCTCCCTCTCGGTGCTGTACTGGCTCCAGACCGAGGCGCCGCGCGCCGATGGCGGGACCGGCTTCCCCGGGCTCCGGCCGCGCCCCGACATCACCGGGGGCGAGGGCGGCCTCGCCAAGGCCGCCTACGTCCGCGAGTCGCGCCGCATCAGGGCGGTCACCACCGTCACCGAGCACGACGTGTCCATGGAGCTCCTCGGCCCCCATGGGATCGTGCGGCGGCACGACTCCGTCGGCATCGGCAGCTACCGCATCGACCTGCACCCCTCGACGGGCGGCGACAACTACATCGACATCGCCAGCGTGCCGTTCGAGATCCCCTTGGGCGCGCTGCTGCCCGCGCGGGAGACCAACCTGCTGCCCGCGGCGAAGAACATCGGCACCACCCACATCACCAACGGCTGCTTCCGCCTGCACCCGGTCGAGTGGAACATCGGCGAGGCCGCGGGGCGGCTCGCCGCGTTCGCCCTGGACCACGGCACGTCACCGCACGCCGTCCGCGAGAAGGACGAACTACTGGAGCGCTTCACCGCGCTCCTCGACCGCACCGGCGTCGAGCGCCACTGGCCCGACGTGCGCGGCTACTGACGAGCGCGATCTCCCCACCCCCAGAGAAGGGGCAATGATGCGAGAACCCACCCGGCCCGACCCCGTGCGCATCGGCATCGACGTCGGCGGCACCTTCACCGACGCCGTCGCCGTGAGCGCCGCCGACTACTCCGTCCTCGGGCAGGTCAAGGTGCCCACCAGCCACGACCACGCCGACGGGGTCGCGCACGGCATCATGACCGCGCTGGACCGACTGCTCGACGGCATCGGCGTCAGCGCCGACGACGTCGCGTTCCTCGCGCACGGCACCACGCAGGCCACCAACGCCCTCCTCGAAGGGGACGTCGCGACCATCGGCATCGTGGGGGTCGGCAGCGGGTTCGACGCGTTCGCCACCGGCCGGCTGCGTTCGCTGGGCCGGCTCCGGCTCGACTCGGGGCACCCCCTCCCCGTCCGCTATGCCGCGCTGCGCGACCCCGAGGACGCGGCCGCCGCGCTCAGCGGCGTCGACGCGGTGATCGCCGACGGCGCCGAGGTCATCGTCGCGGTCGAACCCTTCAGCGTGGACGACCCCCGGGGCGAGACCGCCGTGCTCGACGCCGCTGCGCTCCGGTCGGTCCCCGCCACCGCCACCCACGAGATCACGCAGCTCTACGGCCTGGCCAAGCGCGCCCGCACGGCGGCGCTCAACGCCGGCGTCATGCCCCGCATGCTGCAAACGGCCGACCTCGTCGAACAGAGCATCCGCAAGGCCGGTGTGAGCGCCCCGCTGATGGTGATGCGCTGCGACGGCGGCGTCATGACGCTGCCGGAGATGCGCCACCGCCCGCTGCTGACCGTGCTCTCCGGCCCCGCCGCGGGAGTGGCGGGCGCGCTGATGGGCGAGAAGGTCAGCGAGGGCGTCTTCCTGGAGACCGGGGGGACCTCGACCGACATCAGCGTCATCCGGCGCGGCCGCGTGCAGATCCGCCACGCGGCGCTGGGCGGCAAGGAGACCTACCTGTCGGCGCTGGACGTGCGCACGGTCGGCATCGGCGGGGGCTCGCTGCTGCGGCTCGGCGGCGGCGCCGGGGACGGGCAGGCGGCCATCACCGGTGTCGGCCCGCGCAGCGCGCACATCGCGGGCCTGCCCTACGCCTGCTTCGCCGACCCGGCCGACCTGGCGGGCGCCCGCCTGGTCCGCGTCAGCCCGCAGGCGGCCGACCCGTCGGACTACGCCGTCCTCGACACCGGGGACCGGCGCTTCGCCCTCACCGTCACCTGCGCCGCCAACGCAGCGGGCGTCGTCCCCGAGGGCGACTACGCGCGCTCCGATCCCGACACCGCCCGGATCGCCCTGGAGCCGCTCGCGCGGGCGCTGGGCGTCGGTGTCCCCGAGGCCGCCCGCGCCGTCCTGGGCCGGGCCGCCGACCGGGTCGGCGCCGTCGTCGACGAGCTCATCGACGACTACGGGCTCGACCGCGACGTGTGCTCCCTCGTCGGGGGCGGCGGCGGGGCCGCCACCGTCACCCCCTACCTGGGTGAGCGCATGGGGCTGGACGCGCGCATCGCCGCGCACAGCGAGGTGATCAGCCCGCTCGGCGTCGCCCTCGCGCTGGTCCGCGAGTCCGTCGAGCGGATCGTCCCCGGCGCCACGCACGCCGACGTGCTCGCCGTGCGCGCCGAGGCCGAACAGGCCGTGCTCCGGCAGGGGGCCGACCCCGCGGGGGTGGAGGTGGACGTCACGGTCGACCCCCAGCGCAACCTCGTCACCGCCGTCGCCACGGGCGCCACCGGGCTGCGCGCCAAGGACCGCGCCGCAGCGGCCGACGAGTCCGCCGTCCGCGGCGCGGCGGCGGCCAGCCTCGGCGCCGACCCCGGCGCGCTCACCGAGTACGCCGCCAACGGCTGGTACCGGGTCCTGGGCCTGGCGCGGCGGCACGGCGGCCGGTTCGGCCGGTTCGCGCGCGAGCGCACCCACGTGCGCGTGGTCGACGCCGAGGGCGTCGTGCGCCTGCACAGCGCCGACGCGCAGGTGGACGTCCTGCCCGCGGCCGAGGCCGAGGGCCGCCTCAGGGACCTCGTCGCCGAGCGCACCGCCTACGGCGACGGCGGCGCCGTTCCCCCCGCCGTGTGGCTGCTGCTCGGCCCCAAGATCGCGGACCTGTCGGGCGTCCTCGACCCCGGGCACCTCCTCGCGCTCGCCTCGACCGAGATCGGCGGCCGCCCGCCGGACGAGGGCGTGGTCGTCCTCATGGAGACGCGGCGATGACCGGCGCGCCGGCCCTCGCACCCGGGGAGAACCGGCCCGGGGCGGCGCTCGAAGCGGACTACGCCCGCATCGGGCGCACCGGCGACGCGGACCTCGCCGCCGACCTGCTCGCCGGCACCCCCTCGCACGAGGAGCGGGACCGGGGGCTGCTGCTCGAATGGGCCGCCGTCGCGCTGGAGTTCGGCGGGGAGATGGCCGCCGCTGCGGCGGGCCCCGCGCCGCGGGAGGCGGCGGGGGTCCACGACGCCGCCACCGGCGGGGTGCGCCCCGGCGAGATCCTGCTCGCCGAGTACGTGCACCGGGCCGCGGGCTCCCGCGTCGTCGTCTACTCCGACGCGGTCGACTACGCGCACCGGGTCGCCACGGCCGCGGGGTGGGGTGCGGAGTGCCCGCGCGGCGCGGTGCGCCGGGCCGCGCTGGCCCATGAGGAGGCCCACCGCATGCTGCACACCGGACGCGGCAGAGAGCTGCGCCGCCGGCTCGACCACACGGCTCTGCGCATCGGCCCCCTGCGCCTGCGCGGGCACGTGGTCGGCGCCGACGAGATCGCCGCGCACGCCTACGCGCGCGGGCGGGGCGCCATGCGCCGCAGTCCGCTCGCGCTCACCGCGGCGATCGCCGCGACCCTTGCCCACCAGAGCCCGGACCATCAGGGACCGGACCAGCGAACACGCTCCGGAGACCGCCTGTGACCGCCCTGGGAATCCTGCTCGCCATGGCGGTGGGCGTCGGCCTCATGCTGACCCGCCGCCTGCCCACCGCATTCGCCCTCGTCCTGCTGTCGGTCGCCATCGCGCTGATCGCGGGCGCCCCGCTCACCGGCGACGACGGCAGCGTCGTCGGGACGGTCATCGAGGAGGGCGCGCCGCGCCTGGCCGCGACCATGATCGCCATCCTGCTCGGCTGCTGGCTGGGCACGCTCATGTCCGAGGCGGGGATCGCCTCGACGCTGGTCCGCAAGATCGTGGAGTTCGGCGGCGAGCGGCCCTCCGTTGTGGCGGTCGGCGTCTTCCTCGTCGCCATCCTCTGCGGCAGCATCACCGGGTCGGCGCCCGCCGCGATGCTCGCCGGGGTCGTCGGCATCCCCGCGATGATCGCCGTCGGCGTCACCCCCACCGTCGCCGCCGGAACGGTCCTGGTGGGGATCGCCGCCGGCCTGCCGCTGGAGCTGATCAACTGGCAGTTCCTCTCCGACGCCATCGGTGTGCCGGTGGCCACCGTCCAGCACTTCCAGCTCCGCATGTTCCCCATCGCCCTGGTCGGCGGCCTGGCCTACATCCTGATCGAGATGCGGCGGAAGGGCACGCGGCACACCTGGGCCGTGCGCGTCCCCGCCGCGGCGGGCGGCGGCGGGCGCCCCGGCGGCCGCCGCGAGCGCGCCGCGGAGCGCCGGCGTCGCCGCGGCGACGCCCCCTGGTACGCGCTGGTCACGCCGCTCGTCCCGATCGTGCTTGCGCTGGGCCTGGAGATCCCCATCGTGCCCGCGCTGCTCGCCGGGGTCGTCTTCGCCCTGGTCACGGCCGTGCCCTGGCGGGACATGACGGCCACGGCCCTGCGCACGCTCTACCGGTCGTTCGACGTCGCGGCGCCGCCCATCGTCCTGTTCATCGCGATCGGCATGCTGCTGGCGGCCGTGAACCTGCCGGGCGCCGTGGCGGCGCTCAGCCCCGTCGTCACCGCGATCAGCCCGAGCAACCCGGTCCTGTTCGTGCTGCTCTTCGCCCTCCTGGTCCCGCTGAGCCTCTACCGCGGGCCGATGAACATCTTCGGCCTCGGCGCGGGTGTGGCGGGCGTGCTCATCTCCGGCGGCATCTACCCGGCCCCGGCCGTGCTCGGCCTCATGGCGTCCTACGGGCAGGTCCTGGGCGTGTCCGACCCCACCAGTACGCAGACCGTGTGGAGCGCGCAGTACGCCGGGGTGCGCCCGGAGCGTTCGATGCTGTCGACCATCCCCTACACGTGGGCGATCGCCATCGCCGGGCTCGTCCTCACCGTCGTCCTCTACCTGCTGTGAGCGGGTGCGACGGCACGGCCGGCCGTCCCGCGGCCGCACGTGGGTCGCTGGCGGCGGCCGGTGCGGCCCGCGGGCGGCGGGCCCGAGGCCGGCCCGTGGCCCATGTCACAGCGGCAAGGCGTTGAGTGTGCCGTGACGGCACAGCGTCTCATCGTTCACAGCACGCACGTGAACGAGAGGAACACCATGGCACTGCCCGACCTGATCCCTGTAGAGGACTTCTTCGGCCCGCCCGAGCGCGCCGCGGCGCGGATCTCCCCGGACGGCACCCGGATCGCCTACCTGGCGCCGTGGCGGAACCGGCTCAACGTCTGGGTCCAGGACCTCGACGGCGGCGCCGAGCCACGGTGCGTGACCGCCGACGAGACCCGCAGCGTGACGACCCACCAGTGGGGCGACGACCCCCGCTGGCTACTCTACACCCAGGACAGCGGCGGCGACGAGAACTGGCACCTGTACCGGGTCGACCTGGACGACCCGGGGTCCGCTGCGGTCGACCTCACCCCGTTCCCCGGGGCCAGGGTGCTGGGCTTCGAGCCGTCCCCCGGCCGGCCCGGCCGGATGACGCTGCTGCTCAACGCCAGGACGCCCGCGGAGTTCGACCTGCACGAGGTCGACGTCGCCACCGGTGAGCTCACGCTGCTGGCCGCGTGCACCGGCCCCGGGCAGGGGCTGTTCCGGGCCGGTGCCGACGGCCTGTTCTCCTCCTCGCTGACCGCAGAGGGCGACATGGAGATATCGCGCGTGGACCCCGCGACGGGCGCGCTGCACCGCGTCCTGGTGTGGGACGGCGCCGACTACCCGCTGGGGGTCTACCCGAGGCAGGTCACACCGGAGGGGACCGGCATGTGGGTCGGCTCCTACGGGGACGGCGACCGCACCCGGCTGGTGCGGGTCGACCTGGACACGGGCGAGGAGACCGAGGTCGACAGCCACCCGGAGTACGACATCGACGTCCGCGGCCTTGTCTTCCCCGCCCTTCCCCAGGCGCTGATCCAGGACCGGCAGGGCGCGCTGCTGGGCGTGCGCTACCGCGGCGAACGCCAGGTGATCCACGCACTGGACCCGCGGTTCGCCGAGGTCCTGGCCGCCCTCGAAAAGCTGTCGGACGGCGACCTGGACGCGGTGTCGTGCGACGACAGCGGCAATCGGTGGGTCGTCTCCTTCGCCCACGACCGCGATCCTGGCGTGAACTGGTTCTACGACCACGCCACCGGCGAGTCGCGGCTGCTGTTCCGGCCCTACCCGCACCTCGACCCGGCCGCGATGGCACCCATGCTGCCCGTCAGCATCACCGCGCGCGACGGCCTCCGGCTGCCGTCCTACCTGACCCTGCCCGCCGGGGTTGAGCCCGCCGGGCTGCCGCTGGTGCTGGTGGTCCACGGCGGCCCCTGGACCCGCGACTGCTGGGGCTTCAACAAGGGCGCGCAGCTGCTGGCAAACCGGGGCTACGCGGTGCTCCAGGTGAACTTCCGCGGCTCGACCGGGTTCGGCAAGGCGCACACGCAGGCCGGTGTCGGCGAGCTCGCCGGTGCCATGCACGACGACCTGATCGACGCGGTCGACTGGGCGGTGGCCCAGGGCTACGCCGACCCCGACCGGGTCGGGATCTTCGGCGGCTCCTACGGCGGATACGCCGCGCTCGTCGGGGCCGCGTTCACCCCGGACCGCTTCGCCGCGGCGATCGACGTCGTCGGCATCTCCAACCTGGCGAACTTCATGCGCACCCAGCCGGATTTCGCACGCCCCGGCCTGGTCAACAACTGGTACCGCTACGTCGGCGACCCCGCCGACCCGGCGCAGGAGGCCGACATGCTGGCCCGCTCGCCCATCAGCCGGATCGACGACATCCGCACGCCGCTGCTGGTCGTCCAGGGCGCCAACGACGTCCGCGTCGTCCAGGCCGAGTCCGACCAGATCGTCGGGTCCCTGCGCGACCGCGGCGTCGAGGTCGAGTACACCGTGTTCCCCGACGAAGGCCACGACTTCGTGAACCCGGAGAACCAGATCGCGTTGTACAGCTCTGTCGCGCGCTTCCTCGCCGCGCACCTGGGCGGCCGTGATGACCACCGCTGAACGCGGCCGGCGGCTCCGTCGGGCACCCGCCTCGCCTGAGGGGCCCGTGGCCGGGCCCTTCGGGCGTCGGGCGGCGGGGCGCGCGGGCGGGCCGCACCGCCGGGGCCCGCGGTGAGCGCCAGACTCGGGGGCTTCGGGGGCGGGGACGGCGGCGGGGACGGCGGCGGGGACGGCGCGCGGCTGCGCCCGTTGCGGCGCCGCGAAGTGCTCCACCGCGCGCTCTACACCGTCGAGCACCCGGGCCCGGGCGGCGCCCGGGTCAGCTACACGGCGGAGGTCGACGCCGCCAGGGACGACGGGCGCGCCGTGCTGTACGCCGACGGAGCGCGGCGCGCGACGGCCGACATGCCGGCCGCGTTCCCCGTCGATGGCGGCGTCATCGAGGTCGACGTGTCCCTCTACGGGGTGCGCCGCGTCCACCTGGTCCTCGACGGCGGCGGGGAACGGCGCCTCGACCCGGTGCCCGGTACCCTGGAGCACCGGCGCGCCCGGCTGGAGCGCCGCAACCCGAAGCTGAGCCGGGCCATCGCGTGGCTGGCCATCGGGATCCTGGCGGCCAACCTCGTCCTGGCCGTCCCGCAGGCGGTCGAGATGTTCACCGCGATCCCGAAGGTCGCCGCCTCGATCGGCACCTTCACCTCGCCGATCGCCCTGCCGATGTGGCTCAACGTCACCCTGGTCCTCGGCGGCGCCCTGGCCGGCGTGGAGCGGGTGCTCACACTGCGGAACAACCGGGTGCTCGACTTCGAGACCATCTGGACGAGCCTGTGACCCCGGCCGCCCGGGCGGCAGCTTGAGGCGGCACGGCCAGGCGGCGGTCCGCGCGGGGCCGCGGACGGGTCCTTGACTGTGCCGTGGCGGCATGGTTTCCAATGGCATCTCGAAGGCACGAGGCCACCGGCCGATCCGAGGAGGGGAACATGGGCTGGAGTACCCGCCAGTTGGCCGATCTGGCCGGCACGAGTCTGCGGACGGTGCGGCATTACCACGACGTGGGCCTGCTGGCCGAGCCGGCGCGGCGCGCCAACGGCTACAAGAACTACGGGGTGGAGCACCTGGTGCGCGTGATGCGCATCCAGCGCCTGTCGGGCCTCGGGTTCTCCCTGCCCCAGATCGCGGAGATGGGCGAGGCCGACGAATACCCCGAACAGGAACTGCGCACACTGGACGCCGAGCTGGGCGAGACCATCAAGCGCCTTCAGCGGGTGCGTGCGGAGCTGGCGCTGGTGATGCGCAGGGCCAGCCCGACCGAGCTGCCCCCCGAGATGGCGCTCGCCGTCGCCGACGCCGACATGTCGACGGCCGACCGCTCGCTGATGGTGGTCTGGAGCCGGCTGACCGGGCCGGAGGCGCTGGCGTCCTTCACCAAGGCGATCCAGAACCACGAGGCCGGCCCGGCCGACAGGGAGTTCGAGGAGCTGCCGGCCGACGCCGACGAGCAGACCCGCCGCGAACTCGCCGACCGCCTGCTCCCCACCGCCCGGGGGTTCTTCGAGTCCAACCCGGAGCTGCACGACCCCGTGGCCATGGCGCCGAAGGGCCCGCGCAAGGCGGCCCAGACTCTCAACGCGGCCATGGAGGACCTGTACAACCCGGCCCAGCGCGACGTCCTGGCCCGCGTCGGACGGATGCTGAAAGCCGATACCGATCCGCAGGCGGATCGCTGACCGGCGGCGGTCCGACCGATCTCCCGCGCTGGGTACGAGGGGGCAGCGCGGGCCGGGCCCAGTGGTGCCGCCGTCCCGGGCCGCGGCCGCCCGAGGCACCACTGGGACACCCCCGGAGGGCGCGGAACCGCACGGCGGCCCTGACCGGCGGCCCCGGCCGGCGGCCGCGCCCCCGGGCGACCCGGGTAGGCGGAGCGGGTCAGCGTTTTCGGCTGTAGGCGGCGACCGCCAATGGGCAGAACACGGCCAGGATCGCCGCGGACCAGATGAGGGTCTGGGCGATGGAGTCGCCGGCCGGGGTGCCGGTGAGCAAGGCGCGCGAGGCGTCCATGGCGTGGCTGACGGGGTTGTTCCCCGCCCAGGCCTGGAGCCAGCCGGGGAGGGTCCCGACGGGGGCGGCGAGGCTGGACCCGAGCATCAGCGGGATGAAGGCGATGAACGCGAAGCCCATCACCGCGTTCTCGTCCTTCACGAGGACGCCGAGGAACACCGTGACCCAGCTCAGGCAGAACCCGAATCCGAGTACCAGCGCGACCGCCGCCACCGCGGCGGCCGCGTCGGTCTGGACGCGGAAGCCCATGAGGAAGCCGATGCCGAACAGCAGGCCGATGGCGACGACGTAGCGGACCGTGTCGGCGAGGATCGAGCCGAGCAGCGGCGCCGACCGGCCGATCGGCAGGCTGCGGAACCGGTCGAAGACGCCCTTCTTGATGTCGATGTTGATGCTCAGTCCGCTGGAGAGCATTCCGGACAGCCCCGCTCCCATGACGACGATGCCGGGGAAGAGGTAATCCAGGTATTCGCCGGTCGACCCGGCGACGGAGCCGCCGAACAGGTAGACGAACAGCATGAGGAAGATCGCGGGGGTGAGGACCCCGTTGACGAGCGCGCCGGGGTTGCGGGCCGACTTGGCGAGGCTGCGCCCGGCGAGGATGAGGCTGTGCCGGAGCAGGCCGGCGGGACGGCGGCGCACGGCGTCGGGTGGCCCGATGGTGGTGATGGCGGTCATGCCCGGCTCCCCGCGGTCTCGATGTCCGATGCCCCGGACCGGTCGGCGCGGGGGGTGCCCGTCAGTGCGTGGAACACCTCGTCCAGGCTGGGCAGGCGCAGGGAGAACTCGGCCAGGGCGATCCCCTGCTCCTCGAAGCGGCGCGCCGCGTCGAAGACGGCGCGGTCGCCGTCGACGGGCACGACCAGTCCGTGCCGGCCGGGCCGTTCGACGGCGTGGCCCGCGACGGCCGCGAGGATCCGGGCGGCGTCCTCGACCCGCTCCGGGTCCTTGGGGCGGGCGGCGATGGCCTGCCCGCCGACGATCTGCTTCAGCTCCGGCGGGGTGCCGTGGGCGATGACGCGCCCGTTGTCGATCACCGCGATGTCGTCGGCGAGCGCGTCGGCCTCCTCCAGGTATTGCGTCGTCAGCAGGACGCTCGCCCCGTCGGCGGTCAGCTCGCGGATGATCCGCCACAGGTCCTCGCGCTTGCCGGGGTCGAGGCCCACGGAGGGCTCGTCGAGGAAGACGACGCGGGGCCGGCCCACGAGGCTGGCGGCGAGGTCGAGCCGGCGGCGCATGCCGCCCGAGTAGGCGGCCACGGGCCGGCGCGCGGCGTCGTCGAGCCCGAACCGGCCGAGGAGTTCCGCCGCGCGCCGGACGGCGTCGGGCTTGCGCAGGTCGAGCAGGCGGCCGATGAGGACGAGGTTGCCCAGCCCGGTCAGCTCCTCGTCCAGGGTGGCGTATTGCCCGGTCAGCCCGATGAGCCGCCGCACCCGGGCCGCATCGCGGACGACGTCGAGGCCGCCGACGCGCGCCGTGCCCCCGTCGAACCCGGTGAGGGTCGCCAGGATCCTGATCGCCGTTGTCTTGCCCGCACCGTTCGGTCCCAGCACGCCGAGCACCGTCCCGGGGCGGGCGTGCAGGTCGACTCCTGCCAGTGCCGTGGTCCTGCCGAACTTCTTGACCAGGCTCTCGGCCTGGAACGCGTAGTCAGCCATACGCCCATGTCCTCCCGAAGCAACGGCCGCCCCTCCGGTCTTGAGGGCCGACGATTCAGATGTCATCATCATCTGGATTTTGAAGGTATCCTAGTTGTGTCCCGAACGGAAGGAGCGGTGATGGTCCGACTGACGCGGGCCCAGCAGCAGGCGCGAACGCGCGCATCGGTGCTGGCTGCGGCGAGGCAGGAGTTCATCGAGCAGGGCTACGCGCTGGCCAAGATCGACCGGATCGCCGAGCGCGCCGAGATGACCCGGGGGGCGGTGTACTCGAACTTCCCCGGCAAGCAGGCGCTGTACCTGGCGGTGCTGGTGGAGATGGTCGAGCAGACCGGCACGGCCGGGCCCGTCGAACCGCCCCGCTCCCTGGGCGGCGCGCTCGGCGCGTTCGCCCGCGCGTGGCTGGAGCGGCTGCCCCTGGTGGACGACACCGCATCGGGGGGCCGCCTGCAACTGCGCTCACTGGTGGGCGTCGTCGACGACGAACGGGGACGCGCCGCGCTGGCGGAGATCGCCCGGCTGGAGGCGCTGCTGCTCGCCATGGCACTGGAGACCTGCGAGCCCGAGGGCGCCGCGCCGCGGCGGGTGCGGCTGGCCGAACTGGTGCTGACCCTGCTGGGCGGTTCGGGCCTGCTGGCCGAGATGGCGCCGGGCTTCGGCGACCCCTTCGACCGGGCCCGCGCCTGCGAACACCTGGCAGGGCTCGACCTCGCCGACACCTGGGCGCCGCCGCACCTGCCCTACGTCGGGCCCGCCCACCCGTGCCGGGACCCCTGGGCCCCGCCGACCGGGCCGGCGGACCTCATCACCGGCGACCCCGTCGACCTCGGCGCCGACGGCACGGTGACGGTGCTGGGCGCGCAGCGCCTCGCAGCGGCGGAGGAGGCCGTCCGCTCCGCCCGGCCCGGCGACCAGGTCACCGTGGCCGTCGCCACCGGCGGCCCCGCCGAGACCGGGGACCTCGTGCGGCTCCGGGTCCGCGACCTCACCGCCTGCCTGCGCCGCGTCTTCCCGCCCGGCGCCTGGGGGAACGTGCGGCTGGTCGTCGACGACGGCGCCGTCGCCGCGGCCGCCATCGGCGTCCCCGGCGCCGACGGCGAGACAGAGGCCGCCGTGCGCGTCCAGAGCGGCACGATCGTCGCCCGCGCCAGCGGGCGGGGCGCCGCCCACGCGGCAGCGGCGGCGACCGCCGGGCACGGCGCGCCGCCGCGGCGGAGCGCGCCATGATCCGGGCCGAACCTCCCCAGGCAGGCCGCGACCTGCTGGTGCTCCATGCGCTGCGGTGCGGCGGGCACGCCGGCACCGCCCGGGTGGCCGCCGCAACGGGCCTGCCCGAACCGGCTGTCGAGTCCGAGCTGATCGACCTCGGGGCCGCCGGCCTCGTCACGTACGCGGCCGGCCCGTTCGCCGCGTGGGGGCTGACGGACGCCGGCCGCGCCGCCGACGCCGAACGCATCACCGCCGACCTGGAATCGGCCGGCGCGCGCCCGGCCGTGGCGGCGGCGTACGAGCGCTTCGCCACGCTCAACCCCGAACTCCTCGATCTCTGCACGGCCTGGCAGCTGCGGTCCGTCGACGGGGCCGGGACCGTCAACGACCACAGCGACCCGTCCTACGACACCCGGGTCCTCGGCCGGTTCACCGACTTCGACCGGCGGGCCGCCGCCGTCTGCGCCGAACTGTCCGCGGCGCAGCCCCGGTTCGGCCGGTACCGGGTCCGCCTGGCCGATGCCCTCGACCGCGCCGCGTCGGGCGAGCTGGCGTACGTGGCCGACGGCACCGCGTCCTACCACGCCGTGTGGGCCGAGCTGCACGAAGACCTGCTCGCGACGCTCGGGATCCCCCGATGAGGTGGATCCGCCCGCTCTCGGCCCAGGTCGCGGAGACGGCGGAGACGCTGGGCGGCAAGGCGCACGGCCTGGTCGTCCTGCACCGCCTCGGGCTGCCCGTGCCCGCCGGGTTCGTCATCACCACCGACGCGTGCCGCGCGTACCTGCGGGAAGGGCGGCTCCCCGCCGGGCTGGCCGAGGAGCTCGCTGCGGCCATGGGCGGCCTGGAGGCCGCGACGGGGCGCGAGTTCGGCGGAGTGCGGGCGCCGTTGGCGGTGTCGGTCCGCTCCGGGGCGAGCGTCTCGATGCCCGGCATGATGAGCACCATCCTCAACCTCGGCCTCACGGCCGACGCGGCGGCCGGGTTGGCGGCCGAGACCGGCGACGCGCGGTTCGCGTCGGACGCGCGGCTGCGGTTCCTGTCGAGCCTCGCGTCCGCGATCACGGACACCGACGTCGGCGGCGGCGATGGCGATGACGCCACGGCCGCCGGGCCCGGCGGAGCCGCCGCGCGATCGGCCGAGGACGAAGGGGCACGCCGCGCCGATGCGATCGAGGCGGTCCAGGGGCTCGTCCGGCGGCTCTCCGGCGCGCCGGTCCCCGACACCGCCGCCCGGCAGCTGGACCTGGCGGTCGAGACCGTCTTCTCGTCGTGGGACACGCCGCGCGCTCGGACCTACCGCGAACTGCACGGCATCCCGCCCGACCTCGGCACGGCGGTGATCGTGCAGGCCATGGTGTTCGGCAACCGCGACGACCGCAGCGGCACCGGAGTCGCCTTCAGCCGCGACCCCAACACCGGGGAGAACGTCCCCTTCGGCGACGTCCTGTTCGCGCGCCAGGGCGACGACGTCGTATCGGGCCGGTCGCCGGCCCGGCCCCTGCGCGAACTCGCCGACAGGGAACCCGCCGTGTGGGCCGCCCTGGTCGACGCGCTGAACCGCGTCGAGGGGCACTACCGCGACGCGTGCTACGTCGAGTTCACCTTCGAGGGCGGCGAGCTGTGGTTCTTGCAGGTCCGGCCCTCCCGGTTCACCGGGGCCGCCGCCGTCCGCGCCGCGACCGACCTCGCCGACGAAGGCGCGGTCACCCGGCACGAGGCGCTGCTCAGGGTCGCACCGCAGCAGCTCCGGCACGTCCGGACGCCCCGCATCGCGGCATCGGCGGACGCCGACATCCTGGGCCGGGGCGTGGGGGCCTGCCCCGGTGTCGCGGCCGGCAGGATCGCCACAACGACCGACGCGGCGCTGCGCATGGCGGCCGACGGCCCGGTCGTCCTCGTGCGGCCGGAGACCTCCCCGCACGACATGCGCGGCCTGGCCGCCGCGGCGGGGATCGTCACCGCGCGCGGCGGACCGGCCAGCCACGCCGCGGTCGTCGCACGGGCGATGGGCAAGCCCGCGGTGGTCGGCACCACCGGACTTGACGTCGCCGCCGCCTCGGTGCGGTTCGGCGGGCGCACCATCAGCGAGGGCACCCTCGTCACCATCGACGGGATCAGCGGCGAGGTCGCACTCGGCAGCCCCCGGATCGCCACCGACACGGCAGGCGCCCACCTCCGCCGGCTGCTCGAATGGGCGGACGACGCGGCGGGCGACCACTCCGAACGCGACGACGCCCAACGCCTCACCGCAGCCCACGCCGCGCTCCGCCAGGGCTAGAACGCTTTCCGGAGAAGCCCCCGCACTCGCCCCGGAGTCCCGGCCGGCGGCACCCGGCGCGCCTTCACGGCCGGACGCCCGGCCCGAACCCCGTCCACCGCAGCTCGGCCGGAAGGTGGCCCATGTCGTTGTACAGCAGCACCGCCGGCGCCATGCCGTGGCGGTACCCGATCGCCGTCACGGCCGTGTTCCCGCAGCTCATCCCCAGCCACCGCACCGGCGGCGCGTCGAGTGCGTGCCGCACCAGCCAGGCCACCTGGTAGGCGTGGGTGACCAGGACCTCGTGGGTCTCGGTGTCGGCGGGGCGGGCGAACCTGTCGGTCAGCGCGTCCGCGAGGCGGGCGCCCGAGGCCGCTTCCTCGGCGCCGTACCCGTCGAAGAACCCGGCCCACGCCGGGGGGATCTCGTCCGGGACGTGCGGGATGTGGTCGACCAGCTCCGCGGCTTCCCGTACCGGCACTCCCGGCAGGTGCTCGCCGATGATCCGGGCGGACCGGACCGCCCGGGCCAGCGGCGAGTGCCACACCGCGTCGACCGGCAGGCGGGCGAGGCGCGCCGCGAGCAGCTCCGTCTGGCGCTCCCCCACCTCGGTCAACTCCCCAAAGGGATCCGCCGCACCGTGCCGCACCACGTACAGGTTCCGAGTCGCCATCACCGCCCCTTTCCGAACATGAATACCATCAACATCATGATGTTCACAACATCTGAAACAGGTTCGAGCACGGCACGCCCCACGGAACGGACGCCCCGCCAAGAACCTGCGGCCGGACCGGAGACCAAGCAGTGCGGCAGCACCACGACGGCGCCCCAACCATGACCGGTGCCACGACCCTGAAACCTCGAACGGAGCCGTTGACCTGTGTCGGCCGGAACCACTGACACTGTGTTCGCGCCTGGTTACCCTGGCTCCAGAGGCGTGACCAGTGCAGTGGAGGTTGCCATGGGTCACCGGAAGGAAGGCGAACCGGACTAGCAGCCGGAGCCGAAGACCAGTCAGGATGGACAGAATCCCACTCCGCACGGCGGCGGGGGTGAGAAGACCGGCGAGAACAAGTGACCACTCCTACGGAGAGCGGCCCGGCTGCGCTGGTCGGGCTGCTCCGCGCTGACGGGTTGTCCATTGACCCGCAGTGGGAGGCGGCCTTTGTCGCGGTCCCGCGTCATGCGTTCCTGCCCGATGTGGTCTGGGAGAACGACGCTGACGGGTGGCTGTCCCCGGTCGGACGCGAGGATTCGCGGTGGAGGTCGTGGGCCTACTCCGACGTGCCGATCGTGACCCAGGTCGACGACGGCGAACCGGAGGGGGCGGACGGCCGGGGGCGGCTGGCCACGAGTTCGGCGAGTCAGCCGCTCATGGTGCTGACCATGCTTGAGGCTCTTGAGGTCTACGGCGGGGCGCGCGTACTGGAGATCGGGACGGCGACCGGGTTCAATGCGGCCCTGCTTTCGGAGCGACTCGGCGCGGAGCACGTGACCACGATCGAGATCGATGCGGCGTTGGCCGAACAAGGGCGTGCGAACCTGCACCGCGTGGGCTTCTCCCCCTCGACGGTCGTCGGCGACGGCACCAAGGGGGTCGCCGCCGGTGCCCCCTATGACCGGGTGCTGGCCACGGTCGCGGCGAAGACGGTGCCCTACGCCTGGGTGGAACAGACCCGGCCCGGCGGTCTGATCGTGGCGCCGTGGGGCAACGACTATCTCGGGCATCGGCTGCTGCGCCTGGTGGTCGGCGCGGACGGGACCGCGTCGGGGTGGGTCATCGGCCCGGCCGCGTTCATGTGGTTGCGCGACCAGCGTTCGTACCGGGGGACATGGCGCGACCACATCGACTTCGACGCGCCCATGACCGAGGCCACCACGACCACCGACCCCCGGATCGCGGTGGCCGCCGAAGACAGCGGCGTCCGCTTCGTGGTCGGCTTCGCGGTGGCGGATCTGTACGCGATGTCGTTCACCGCCAAGGACGGCTCGGGCGAGTCCACGGTGTGGCTCTACGACGCACGCGGTTCCTGGGCCGCGGTGGACTTCGTGCCGGGCGCGCGTGAGTACGCGATGAGCCACCACGGGCCGCGCAACCTGTGGGCGGAGGTCGAGCACGCCGTTGGCGCCTGGGAAGCGGCGGGCCGACCGGACCGCGAACGGTTCGGCGTCACGGTCACTCCGACCGAACAGCAGGTATGGCTGGATGAACCGGACAATGTCGTGGCCTGACGCGCCGCGGGTCCGCTCCCCCGCTCGCGGGATTGTGCCGTGTGCGCCGGGTGTCCACTTCAGGTGAGGGCGGCGTCGCGGTCCCGCAAGGTGGCCAATGCCGAGGCGTACATGCGGGACTTGATGGTGCCGAGGGTGGGCCCGGTCTTGCCGGCCTGGGTCCGGGCGATCTCCACAGCGGTCCGGCGCACGGCGTCCTCGTCGGCCGTGCTGTCGACGACCGCGGCGGCGAGGGCATCGTGGCCGCCGTAGCGGCGGGCGGTGGTCATGGCCTCGTGTGCGGTCTGCGGGGTGAGCCGGGCCTGGATGAGTGCCGACATGCCGGGGGTGAACGCGATGTCGATGTCGGCTTCGGGCAGGCACCAGTAACCGCGGTCGGCGCGCATCACGCGGAAGTCGTGGGCCAGGGAGAGCATCGCTCCGGCGGCGAAGGTGTGGCCTTGCAGGGCGGCCACGGTGATCACCGGCAGGGAGAGCATTCGCGCGAGGAGGTCGTGGACGCTGGTGACGTAGGCGGGGTACTGGTCGGTGTGGGCGAACAGCCAGTCGAGATCGAGGCCGTTGGAGAAGAACTTGCCGGTGGCGGCGGTGACCAGGGCGCGCGGCCCCTCCGCCCGCTCCACTTCGTCCAGTGCGGCGTTGACCGAGACGATCCAGTCGGGGTGGAAGCGGTTCTCGGTGTCGCCGATGTCGAGGACGAAGACGTCGTCCTGGCGGTCGAGTGTGGGCACGGCTACTCCTTCGGGGCGGTGGGCGGCCGGTCGCGGTGGCACACCCCGTCCCACCGGGTGCCTTGGTCGGCCCGAGCAGGATCCTACCAATGAGTAACTTATGGGGATGACAGCGTACAGGTCACCCGCCCCGCCTCCCGCCCTCGCGCACACCCCGATCCCCCGCGCACCCCGACCGAAATAACCGAGCCCGGCCCTGGTTATTCGGGCGCCACCTTGGCGGCCTGGTTGTCAGGCGGGGGCCACCTTGGCTATGAGGCTGCGCAGGGCTTCGGACTCGTCGGGGGTGAGGTCGGTGAGCGGTGGGCGCACGGGCCCGGCGCTCCTGCCGATCGCGGTGAGGCCGGCCTTCACGATCGACACCGCGTACCCGGGTCGGCGGTTGCGGATGTCCAGGTACGGCAGGACGAACTCGTCGAGCTTCCGGTAGACGGTGGCGGCGTCGCGGGCGCGGACCGCCGTGTAGAAGTCGACGGCGAACTCCGGCAGGAAGTTGAAGATCGCCGAGGAGTAGGTGGTGACGCCCATTTCCAGGTAGGGCAGTGCGTAGGTCTCCGCTGTGGGCAGCCCGCCGATGGAGAGGAGGCGCTCGCCCAGGCGCGCGTGGATGCGGGTCATCAGGTCGACATCGCCGATGCCGTCCTTGAAGCCGATGAGGTTCGGGCAGCTGTCGGCCAGTTCCTGGACCGCGTCGAAGCCGAACGCGGCGTTCGCCCGGTGGTAGACGATGACGCCGAGCCCGGTCGCCTCGCACACCGCGCGGACGTGGGCGACCAGCCCTTCCTGCGAGAGTTCGGTGAGGTAGGGCGGCAGCAGGAAGACGCCGTGCGCGCCGGCGGCCTCGGCGTCGCGTGCCATCGCGACCGCCTGGGCCGTGCCGTACCCCGCGGGCGCGACCACCGGTTTCCCTTCGGGGGTCGCGGCGACCGCCGCGCGGATGACACGGCCCACCTCCTCGGGGGTGAGCGCGAAGAACTCGCCGGTGCCGCCCGCGGCGAAGACCCCGGACGCGGCGTAGGAGCCCTGCCATTCGAGATGCCCGCGGTACGCGGCCTCGTCGAAGGCGAGGTCGGCGCGGGCGTGGGTGACGGGGAACGAGAGCAGGCCCGATCCGAGAACCGATCGCAGGTCTCCGGGAGCGAACAGCGTCATAAGGGAGTACTCCGGTGTCTGTGGGTTGGCCAGAGTGTAGGCAGCCGCTTCAATACCTGTCCAAGTCAATAAGGGTATTGTTAAATACTTTTACTGCATTACATGGATGGGGAGGCGTCGTGCGGGATCGATTCACCCTCGACCAGCTGCGCGGATTCGTCGCGGTCGCCGAGGAGCGCCACTTCGGTCGCGCCGCGGACCGTCTCAACATGACCCAACCGCCGCTGAGCAGGCAGATCCAGCGGCTTGAGCGCACGCTCGACGTGGAGCTGCTGCACCGCGCCTCCCGCACGGTCCAGCTGACCCCGGCGGGCGATGCGTTCCTCGCCGACGCGCGGCGGATGCTCGGGCTGGCCGACGCGGCGCCGCTGACCGCGCGCAGCGCGGCCCGCGGCACCGCCGGGGCGCTGCGCATCGGGTTCACGGCGGTATCGGCGCTGACGGTGCTCGGCACCTGGATCAAGGCCGTCAAGCTGAACATGCCGGAGGTCGAGCTGACGCTGACCGAGATGGTCAGCAGGGACCAGGTCGAGGCGCTGCGCACGGACCGGCTGCATGTCGGACTCGCCCGCGGTGTCCCGGCATCCGACCTGATCAGCGCGCGTCGCGTGCACGTCGAGAGCCTCATCCTCGCCTGCCCGCGCCACCACCCGCTCGCGGGGCTGCGGCGCCCGCCGAGCCTCGCGGAGATCGGTCGGCACGACGTCGTCGGCTACGCCCCGATCGCGGCGCGCTACCTGTACGAGCTCGTCGTCACCTGCTTCCGCGAAGCGGGCGTGGAGCCGCGCTACGTCCAGCACGTCGACCAGGTGCACAGCCTGCTCGCGCTGGTCAACGCCGGGCTCGGGGTCGGGATCGTGCCCCGTTCCGCCTCGCGGCTCCGCCTCCCCAACCTCGCCTTCACCGAGATCGACGCCCTGCGGCCCGACCTGGTCGAGACCCACTGCCTCTGGCGGACCGGGCACGGAAATCCGGCACTGGACGCGCTTCTGGCGGTCCCCGAAACCCACGCCGTCACTCTTGACGGCCCATTGCCACCGGCTTAGCATCCGTCTACACATGCAGACCGAATGCGTGTTTCTGAACACATGCGGCCTGGACGGATCCCCACCTCGGCACCGACCGCCCCTCCGCCACGGCTCCGCCCGCTCCATCCGACCATCGGAGAGACGATGCAGCCTCCCGCACGTCCCCCATTGCGCGGCGGACGGCCCCGGGCCCTTGCGGCCGCAGCGGCTCTCGTCGCCCTCACCCCGATCAGCGCCTGCGCCGTCGCCAACAGCGACGACACCGGGACCACGGGCGGCGGCGAGGGCACCCTGCGCATCGTCCTCGCCCAGGAACCGCCGACACTGGATCCCTGCGACGCGTCGCTGACAGCCACCGGCGCCGTCGTGCGCTCCAACATCAGCGAACCGCTCATCGAACGCGATCCGACATCGGGCGAGCTCGAACCGCTGCTGGCCACCGAGTGGCACCGCACCGACCCCACCACCTGGCGCCTCGACCTCCGCTCCGGCGTCACGTTCCACGACGGGCAGCCCTTCACCGCCGAGGACGCCGCCTTCTCCATCGACCGCGCCGTGCACTCCGACGTCGCGTGCAACGTGGACGGCTACGTCTTCGGCGGCACGGAACTCGACGTGCAGACCGACGGCGCGGCCGCGCTGACCGTCACCACGGCCGAACCCGACCCGGTCCTGCCGCTGCGCCTCAGCTTCATCGAGGTCGTCCCCCGGACCACGAGTACCGACGCCAAGGTCCGCACGCCCGTCGGCACCGGCCCCTACGCCATCGACAAGTGGGAGACGGGGGTGTCGATCGCCCTCCGCCGCAACGACTCCTACTGGGGGGACGCCCCGGCCTACCCCCGGGCGCGCTACGTCTGGCGGTCGGAGCCCAGTGTGCGGGCGGCGATGATCGACAACGGCGAGGCCGAGCTGTCGGCCGCGCTCAACCCCGAGGACGCCACCGAGGACAACTCGGTCGCCTACCCCAACAACGAGACCACCGCGCTGCGGCTGGACGGGACGCAGCCGCCGCTCGACGACATCCGGGTCCGCAAGGCGATCGGCATGGTGATCGACCAGGGCGCCATCGCGGACGTGCTTTTCGCCGGGCTCGCCGACCCGGCCGCGCAGCTCGTCCCCGACGGGGTGGTCGGGCACAACGCCGACCTCCGGGCGGCACCCCCCGATTTCACGGCCGCGCGCGCACTGGTCGCCGACGCCGCCGACGACGGGGTGCCGACCGGGAAGCGCATCTCGCTGATCGCCCGCAACGGCCAGTTCCCGCGGGTCTCGGAGACGGCGGAGGCCCTGCAATACCAAATGGCCCGGCTCGGCCTGAACGTGCGGATCCAGATGACCGATTCAGCCGCCCACCTGGAGTACCAGCTCCGGCCGTTCCCCAAGGGGGCCGGACCGGTGGCGCTGCTGATCATGCACGGCAACCAGACCGGCGACGGGGCGTTCACCACCAGCCAGTACCTGCTGAGCGACGGCCCGCAGTCGACGTTCGGCACCGCCGCGCTGGACGAGCGGATCGCGGCGGCGGGGGCCCTGTCGGGCGACCGCAGGCAGGACGCCTTCGCGGCGGTGTTCGCCGCCCAGAACGACGACGTCGCCCAGTACGTGCACCTCGCGCACATGCGCGGGCTGCTGGGACGGTCGGCGGACGTGCGGTACGAACCGAACTCCGCCACCGGCGACGAACTGCGGCTGGCCGACGTCCGGCCCGCGCACCGGAAGGGGTCCTGACATGGTGACCTTCCTGCGCAAACGGGTCGTCTCCAGCGCAATCCCGCTGCTGTTCGTCGTGTTCGGCGTGTTCTGCCTGGCGCGGCTGACCGGCGACCCCGTCAACCTCTACCTCCCGCTGAGCGCGACCCCGGAGCAGCGGGCGGAGTTCGCCGCGGCGAACGGGCTGGACCAGCCCGTCCTGGTGCAGTTGTGGGACTACCTCGGCCAGATCGCGCGCCTGGACTTCGGCGAGTCCCTGCGCACCGGGCAGTCCGCTGCGGAGATGGTGTTCGCCGCGTTCCCCGCCACCCTCCAGCTGGCCGCCGTCACCATGCTCATCGCCGTCGCCGGCGCCGTCCTGATCGGCTGCGCCGCCGCCTACCGGCCGAACTCCCCCGCCGACCGCGTGTGCAGCTTCCTGTCGATGACGGCGGCCAGCATCCCGGACTTCTGGTTCGCGATCATGGGCGTCCTCGTCTTCGGCGTCACACTGGGGTGGCTGCCGACATCCGGCGTGACCGGCGGGGCCGAGGTCTGGGTGCTGCCCATCGCCACCCTGCTGATCCGGCCGTTCGGCGTCCTGGTGCAGGTGGTACGCGGTGCGATGGTCGCGGCGCTCACCGCGCCCTACACCAGGGTCGCGCGCAGCAAGGGCGCCAGCGAGAAACGGGTGGTCTTCGGGCACGCACTGCGCAACGCGGCCATGCCGGCGCTCACCGTCGCCGGCGACCTCGCCATCGGCCTCGTCAACGGCGCGGTCGTCGTCGAGACGATCTTCGGCTGGCCCGGCATCGGCAAGCTGATGATCGACTCCGTCCTCCAGCGCGACTTCGCCGTCCTCCAGGCCGCCGTCCTGCTGACCGCGGTGACGATCTTCACGCTCAACATCCTCATCGACGCGTGCTACGCCCTGCTCGACGCCCGAGTGCGCCAGGCCGCGCCGGCCTGAGACGGAGGAACCCCCGATGACCGCCACCCCCCAAGACCCGGGCCCCACCGCCCAAGATCCGGGCCCCGCTCCCCAGGACCCGGGCCCCGCTCCCCAGGACCCGGCCGCCGCGCCCCGCCCGGCACCGCGCCCGGCACGCTGGTGGACGCTGCTCGGCGGCGACCGGTTCGCCGCAGCCGCCGCGGTCGTCCTCGGACTGGTCCTGACAGCGGCGCTCCTGGGCCCCGTCCTCCTCGGCGACGCGGCCGAACGCCAGGACCTGCGCGCGTCGCTGCGCCCGCCGTCGCTCGACCACGGCGTCCTCGGCCTGCTCGGCACCGACGTCCTCGGCCGCAGCATGCTCGCCCGGCTGATCGACGCGGCGGGCACGACGCTGTCCGTCGCGCTCCCCGCGGTCGTGTGCTCGCTGGTCATCGGCTCGGCGATCGGCATGTGGGCCGGCTACCACGGCGGCCTCAGGGAGAGCGCCGCGATGCGGGTCGCCGACGTGATCCTGAGCTTCCCGTCGCTGCTGCTGGCCGTGGTCGCGCTGTACGTGTTCACGCCGAGCGTCGCCAACCTGGTGCTGATTCTCGCGATCACGCGGATCCCGGTCTACCTGCGCACCGCCCGCGCCGAGGCGGCCGAGCTCAGGAGCCGGCTGTTCGTCGACGCGGCGCGGACCTTCGGCGCCGGCAGCGGGGCCACAATCTACCGGCACATCCTGCCGATCACCCTGCCCACGCTGCTGACCGTCGCCACGGTCGACTTCAGCTTCGTCATGCTCACCGAGTCGTCGCTGAGCTTCCTCGGGATCGGCATCCAGCCGCCCGACGTCAGCTGGGGCCTGATGGTCGCCCAGGGGCGGCAGTACCTGCAAACGGCGTGGTGGATCGCCGTACTGCCCGGGGTCGCGATCGTGATCACCACGGTCTCGGCCACCATCATCGCCGCGTGGGCGCGCCTCGCCACAGACCCCGCGCAGCGCTGGCGGCTGACGGCGCCGCGGGCGCGGCGCGCCCGCGCGAACCGAGGAGAGACGCCCTCATGACCGTCCCGACCCCCGCCGCGCCGCCCTCCGGCGCCGAACCGGCCCTTGAGGTCGAGAACCTCAGCGTCGACCTGAACACCGCGTCCGGAACGGTCCGGGCCGTCGACGGCATCAGCTTCGCCGTCCGCAAAGGGGTGACGCTGGCGCTGCTCGGCGAGTCGGGCTGCGGCAAGTCCATGACCGCGCTGGCCGTCGCCGGGCTGCTCGACCCGGTCGCCGAGGTGGCCGAGGGCGCCGTCCGGGTCGGCGGCACCGACGTGCTGCGCCTCGGCCGCGCCGAGCGGAAGAGGCTCGCCGGGCCCGTGCTCTCGATCGTCTTCCAGGACGCGCTCACGGCGCTGAACCCGGTGCAGACCGTCGGCGCGCAGTTGGGCGAGCCGTTCCGCATCCACCAGGGCCTCTCGCGGCGCAAGGCGCGGGAGAAGGCGGTCGAGCTGATGCGGACCGTCGGGATCCCGGAGCCGCGCGCGCGGGCGCGCTCGTACCCGCACCAGTTCTCCGGCGGGATGCGGCAGCGGCTGCTCATCGCGATGGCGGTGGCGCTCGGCCCCGACGTGCTGATCGCCGACGAGCCCACGACGGCGCTCGACGTGACCGTCCAGGCGCAGATCATGCAGCTCCTCGCCGACCTCCAGGCCGAGCACGACATGGCCGTCGTGCTGATCACGCACGACCTCGCCGTGGTCGCGGAGCGCGCCGACAACGTGGCCGTCATGTACGCGGGGACGGTGGTCGAGACCGGCCCCGTCCACGAGGTGTTCGCCGCACCGGGCCACCCCTACACCCGCGGCCTGCTCGACTCGGTGCCCGAGAACGTCGATCGGGGGCAGCGGCTGCGCTCGGTCCCCGGCAGCCCGCCCGAGCTGACGGCGATCCCCGCGGGCTGCGTGTTCCAGGCCCGCTGCCCGATGGCGCGCGACAGATGCGCCGAGGAGCGCCCGGCCCTCACACCGGCCGGCCCGTCCAGGGCCGCCGCCTGCCACTTCTCCGAGGAGCTCGCCAGTGCCTGACTCGCCCGGCCGGTCCGACACACCGGACGCGCCCGCCGTGCCTGACGCAACTGCCGCGACCGGCTCAGCTGCCGCGCCCGCCGCCTCCGCCGCGCAGGCCGGCGGGCCGCTGCTCTCGGCCACGGGCCTGCGGAAGTCCTTCCGGGTCGCGGGCGGCAACGGCGGAAAGGCCGACCTCACCGCGCTGGACGGGGTGGACCTCCACGTAG
Organism: Murinocardiopsis flavida; assembly: GCF_003014485.1. Taxonomy (GTDB): domain Bacteria; phylum Actinomycetota; class Actinomycetes; order Streptosporangiales; family Streptosporangiaceae; genus Murinocardiopsis; species Murinocardiopsis flavida. The sequence goes on from NZ_PYGA01000001.1 coordinate 57,414, forward strand.
GCCGCGGGGAGACGCTCGGCCTCGTCGGCGAGTCCGGGTGCGGGAAGTCGACCCTCGCGCGCGTCCTCCTCCTGCTCGAACGGCCGGACGCCGGGACGGTCCGGTTCGAGGGGACCGACCCGTTCGCGCTGCGCGGCAGGGACCTCCTGAAGTGGCGGCGCCGCGTGCAGATGGTGTTCCAGGACCCGTTCGCGTCGCTCAACGCGCGGATGAGCGCGGCCGACATCATCGGCGAGCCGTGGCGGACGCACCGCGACGCCGCCCCCGCCGACCGGGACCAGCGGGTCCGGGAGCTGCTCGACCTCGTCGGCCTGCGTCCCGGCGACGCCCGCCGCTACCCGGGCGAGTTCTCCGGCGGGCAGCGCCAGCGGCTGGGGATCGCCCGCGCCCTCGCCCTCGGGCCGGAGCTGATCGTGTGCGACGAGCCCGTCTCGGCGCTGGACCTCTCCGTCCAGGCGCAGGTGCTCAACCTGCTCGCCGACCTCCAGCAGCGCCTCGGCGTCTCCTACGTGTTCATCTCCCACGACCTGTCGGTGGTCCGGCATGTGGCGGACCGGGTCTCGGTGATGTACCTCGGCAAGGTCGTCGAGCACGGGCCCACCGAGAGCGTCTTCGAGCGGCCGCTGCACCCCTACACCGCGGCCCTCATGTCGGCCGCGCCGTCGCTGGGCGCCGCTCGGTCCGGCCGCCGTATCCTGCTGAGCGGCGAGATCCCGTCGCCGCTGGACCCGCCGTCGGGATGCCGGTTCCGCACCCGCTGCCGGCAGGCGACCGACCTCTGCGCGGAGACCCCGCCCGCTCCGGCCGAGGTGCGGGAGCACCACGAGACGCTGTGCCACTTCCCGCTGGAGGGCGCCCCGGCCGGCGCCTGAAGCGTCCGGCGGCCGGGGCCTTGGTCCTCGGCGTCCGGGCCGCCGCGCCCCCGGCCGCTGGGGGCGCGGAGGGCGCTACGCCGCCGCGCGGACCACGTTCACCAGCGGGCGGCCCTCGGCCAGCCGCGCGATGTTGCCCGCGATCTCGGCGGCCCGGCCGGCGAACGTCTCCACGGTGTGCCCGGAGTGGTGCGGTGTCATGACGACGTTGTCGAGCGTGTCGAACGGGCGGGTGTACCCGCGGGAGCCGGTGCCGTCCTTGGGGTGGCCCCACCACACATCCAGCGCCGCTCCCCCGATGCGGCCCCCGGCGAGGGCGTCGTAGAGGGCGTCCTCGTCGACGATCGGGCCGCGCGACACGTTGACCAGCAGCGCGCCGGGGCGCATCAGGGCCAGTTCCGCCGCGCCGACCATCCCGGCCGTCGACTCCGTGAGCGGAACGGTCACCACGACGAGGTCCGATTCCGCCAGCAGCGCGGGGAGGCCGCCATTACCTTCGACGCGGTCCGGCCGCACTCCGGCGGGCAGCGGAGCGGCGGGGTCGCGGCGCACCGCGCGGACCCGCATGCCCAGCGCCGCCGCCATCCGGGCGACCTCGCCGCCGATCGCGCCGAGCCCGATGACGCCCACTGTGCGCCCGGCGAGGGTGTCCCCCAGCGCGATGCCGGGGTCGACGGCGACGGACTCCCACCGGCCCTGGCGCAGCAGGCGTTCGGCGCGCCGGACACGGCGGGACAGCATGAGCGCCGCCATCACCACGTGCTCGGCGATCGAGCGCCCATGGTGGAAGGTGTTGCACACGGCCGTCCCCGGCGGCAGCGCGTCGAGCGCGATGCGGTCGAGGCCCGCACCGGTCACATGCACGAGCCGCAGCCCCCGCCCGGCCGCCGCCATCGCCTCGGTCACCCGCGACGCGACGAGGACGTCGGCGCCGAGCACCCCGGCGGCGACCTCGCTGTCGGGGCGCCCGGCGAGGAACTCCCAGTCGTGGCCGTCGGCGCCGCCGGACGTCAGCTCGGCGCGGAACCGGTCCAGGATCGGGTCGGCGAGCACGACCCTCATCGGCGGCCCGGCGGGCCCGGCGGGCCCGGCGGGCGTCACCACCGGGGGGCCGACGGGTCGAAGCCGGGCTCGAACCGGCGCATGTACCCGGTGTCGTCGCGCTCCCTGATCCCGCCGGAGAGGTACTGCTCGTGCAGCCGGGCGAGGGCGTCGCGGTCGAGCTCCACGCCGAGCCCCGGCGCCGTCGGGACCGCGACCGAACCCCCGGAGAACGCCAGCGCGCCCGGCACGATCACGTCGTCGGCCGGGTCCTTCCACGGCCAGTGGGTGTCGCAGGCGTAGGTCAGGTTGGGGGTGGCCGCCGCCAGGTGGGTCATCGCCGCGAGGCTGATGCCGAGGTGGGAGTTGGAGTGCATCGACAGGCCGAGGCCGAAGGTGTCGCAGATCGCGGCGAGGGAGCGCGAGCGCTCCAGGCCGCCCCAGAAGTGGTGGTCCGAGAGGACGACCTGGACCGCGTCCTGTGCGACCGCCGGTTTCACCTGGTCGAACGCCACCACGCACATGTTGGTCGCCAACGGCATGGACACCTCGCGGGCGACCTGCGCCATGGCGTCGATGCCGGTGGTCGGGTCCTCCAGGTACTCGATGACGCCGTCGAGCCCGGCGCCGACGCGGATGGCGGTCGCGGCGGTCCACGCCCCGTTGGGGTCGATGCGCAGCGGGTGGTCGGGGAACGCATCGCGCAGGGCCAGAACCGCCTCGACCTCGGCCTCGGGCCGGAAGACCCCGCCCTTGAGCTTGATCGCGGTGAACCCGTAGGCGTCGATCATCCGCTGCGCCTGCGCGACGATCTGGGCGGGGTCCAGCGCGGCGCCCCAGGCGTCGTCGGCGGCGCCGGGGTGGCCGGCCCACTTGTAGAACAGGTAGGCGCTGTAGTCGACGCGGTCGCGCAGGGCCCCGCCGAGCAGGTCGGCGACCGGGCGGCCGATCGACTTGCCCCGGATGTCCAGGCAGGCGACCTCGAACGGGGACATGACGCGGTCGACCGTGCTGCTGCCGGTGACCATGCCGCTCATGCCGTGCCCGCCCGTGCCGCGGTCGGCGGCGAGCGCGCCGTGCACTGCGGCGGCGAGCGCATGGGTGTGCCACACGTCGATACCGGTGATGGCCTGCGCCGCGACGCGGAGCCGGTCGAGGTGACCGGCGTCGCCGTAGGACTCCCCGAGCCCGACGAGGCCGGAGTCGGTGACGACCTCCACGACGGCCCGCAGCGCCAGCGGTTCGTGCACCCCGACCGTGTTGAGCAGGGGCAGGTCGCGGAAGGCGATCGGCGTGATGCGCACCTCGGCGATGCGGTGCCGCTCGGCGGTCACTTCGTTGCTCACCCTGTCCTCCGGCGTCGCGGTGCCGGCGGCAGCCGCCGGCCATCGGTGCGTACAGGGGCACCCTAACCAGGAATTGTTTATATGGGTAGACGATCGTCAGAATGTAAGACAGTTTTCGCGCGTGAGCGGGGCACGCGCGGCGGTCGCAGCGGTCGCGACGTGCGCGGCGGTCGCGGCGTGCGCGGCGGTCGCGCCGTGCGCGGCGGTGTCAGATGCCGCCCGGGCTCCCCAACTCGATCGCCATCGCGGCCTCCTCGATCGACGCGCGCGCCTTGCGCATCGCCGCCACGATCTCGGCCTCCCTGGCGGGGGTCAGCCGGGCCAGCGGCACCGAGCAGCTGATCGCGTCGGTGGCGGGCTCCGAGTAGCGCAGCGGCAGCGAGAAGCAGTGCAGGCCGAGGCTGTTCTCCTGGCGGTCGACCGCATAGCCGCGGTCGCGCACCTCGGCGAGGTCGCGGGCCAGCGCGTCGCGGTCGGTGCGGGTGTGCTCGGTCAGCGGCGCGAGCACGTCCGGCAGATGCTCGGCCACCTCATCACCGTCGAGCCCGGCGAGCAGCGCCTTGCCCAGTGCGGTGGAGTACGCGGGCAGGCGGCGGCCGACCCTGCTGTGCGGGCGGAGGTACTGGCTGGACGCCCGGGTGACCAGGTAGACGACGTCGCCGCCCGCGAGCCGGCCGAAGTGGAAGGTCTCGTCGAGCAGCTCGCCGAGGGAGTCGAGGACCGGTTTCGCGATGCGCACGTAGGGGTCGGTGTCGAGGTAGGTGGTCCCGGCCAGCAGCGCCCGAATGCCGATGGCGTACATGGTCCCCGACGGGTCTGTGCGCACCCAGCCGTACTTCACCAGCGTGCGCAGCAGCGCGTAGCAGCTGCTGCGGGGCATGGCGAGCGACTCGCTCAGCTCCCGGAGGCGGGCGGGGCGGTTCTGCCGGGCGGCCAGCAGTTCGAGCAGCTCCAATGTGCGCGCCGCCGACTTCACGTCGCGGACGCCGCCCGCCCTCGGCTCCGTGGAACTCCGAGCGTCGCCGCCTGAAACGCCGGCCGGATCAGCCATTGCCACCCTCTTCGCCATCGTGCCGGTCGGCACCACGCGACACCCGCCGACCCGGGCCACCACGCTACCGGCTGCCAGTCCCGGCCCCGCGCCCCCGGAACAGCACCGGTCCCAGGCCCCTACGCCCCAGGACAGCAGGGACGCGCCGCACACCCCCTGCGCCCCGGGACTCCACGGGCGTGCCTCCCACCCCCTTCACCCCCCGGTCACCAGGGCCGTGAGAACTGCCTCGCGCCGTCGAATGGCATTGGGTTCAGGCCCGCACCACGCCGTTCTGGTAGGCCCACACCACGGTTTGCACGCGGTCGCGGGTACCGATCTTGGTCATGGCCCGTCCGAGGTGCGACTTGACCGTGCTCGTCTCGATGAACAGCTCCCGGCCGATCTCGGCGTTCGACATCCCCTGCGCGAGCAGGCGCACGATCTCGGTCTCGCGGGTCGTCAGCAGGCCGAGGACCGCGGAATCGGCCTGGTGCGCGGGCCTGCGGCGGGCGAACTCGGCCATCACCCGCCGGGTGACGGCCTGGTCGACCAGGCCGTAGCCGCCCGCGAGCCGGCGCACGGCGTCGATGAGGTCGTCGGGGTCGGTGTCCTTGAGGATGAACCCGCCGGCGCCGGCCTCCAGTGCCCCGAAGACGTACTCGTCCAGGTCGAAGGTCGTGACGATGAGGATCTCGGGGGCGTCCGCTGCGGCATCGGCGAGGATGCGGCGGGTCGCCGACAGCCCGTCGCCGCCGGGCATCCGCACGTCCATGCAGATCACGTCGGGTTTCAGTCGTTCGGCGAGCTCGACCGCCGTGGGGCCGTCACCGCACTCGCCGACCACCTCGATGTCGTCGGCGAGGGTGAGGATGACGCGGAACCCGGCCCGGACGATGGTCTGGTCGTCGACGAGGAGCACCCTGATCACTACGCCTCCTCCTGCCCGGCGGCCTTGGTGCGGGCCGGGGCGGTCTCGTTGCCGACGGGCAGGTCCAATCGGACCCGCCACCCGCCCTCGGCGGTCGGGCCGGCCGCCAGTTCGGCGCCGACGAGCTGCGCCCGCTCCCGCATCCCCAGGAGGCCCAGGCCGCGCGGCGCGCCCGCCGGCTTCCCGCTCGCGGCCGGCCGGCCGTCGCCCGTCTCGTTCTCGACCCGCAGGACGATCCGCGAATCACGGTAGTGCAGCAGCACCCGCACCGGTGTGTTCGGCGCGTGCTCGCGGGCGTTGGACAGCGCCTCCTGCGCGACCCGGTAGACGGTGACATCGGCGACCGGCGGCAGGCCGTACGGTTCGCCCTCGCGCTCCAGGGCGACCGAGCCGCCCAGCGCCTGCTCGGCCCCTACCAGGCGGTCGAGCGCCGCGGCCCCGGGGACCGGCGCCCCGCTCGCCCCGGGGAGCGTCCCCCCGCCCCCGGACGGGTCGGCCGCCTCCCCCGGTTCGCGCAGCGCCCCGACGACCAGTCGCAGGTTGTCGAGGGTCTCCCTGCCCTGCGAGCGGACCCAGGCCGTCGCCTCGCGGGCCGCGTTGTCGTCGCGGCCGATCAGCAGCTCCGCGGCGCCCAGCTGCACGACCATCCCGGACAGGTGGTGGGCGGCGATGTCGTGCAGTTCGCGTGCCATACGCGCCCGTTCGGCCATGATCGCGCCCTCGGCCCTCTCCCGCTGCCGCTGGACGTCCTCCGCGGCGCGGAGCCGGGTCAGGTCGGCGTAGCGCCGCCGCGTCGCCACGTGCGCGCCGACCAGCGCCGGGACCGCGTAGCTGAAAAGGGCGGCGATGAGAAGCCCGCCAACCAGGATCCCGTTCCCCACCAGGCTCCACGGTTGCGAGACGGGTGCCGCGCCGGGCGCCGCGAGCGCGTCGAGCAGCGTCCCGGCGACCAGCGCGCCGGGGACCCCGATGAGGGCGGCGGCCGCGGCGAGGACTCGCAGCAGCCGGTGCGGCGGCAGCAGGGTGCCGCAGGTGTAGGCGGCGATGAACGGAGCGAGGCCCTGCATCGACGAGTCCGGGGGCACCAGCGACAGGATCACCAGGTGGACGAGCACAACAGTGGCCAGGCACAGGACGGGCCGGCTGCGCCGCACGCAGAGCACCAGGGACTGGACGGACACCGCGGCGGCGAGCAGGGCCACGGCGCCCGGCGGGAGGCGGACGCCGTCCTCCTCCGCGAGGAGGACGACGAACGCCCAGAGCATCGCGCCGGAGACCGGCAGCACCACCGCGGCCAGCAGTCCGTCGCGGGCCAGTGGCGTCCGCAGCCCGAGGCGGTCGAGTGCGTCGTCCAGCCGGGCCGGGGCCCGCGGGTCCCGGGTGTCGTGCGCGCGGACGGGGCCGCGCGCCAAGGCATCGTCGTCGGTCATCAGCCATCACCGGTCTCGTCAGGGGTCGTGTGCATGATGCCGTGCCGGCCGCAGCGGGGCCGCCGGGGTCCGCGTCCCCGGCGCCCCGCGTGCGCGCCCGGCGGTCAGTACGTGACGTCGAGGGAGAGCAGGCCGAAGACCGCGGCGAAGGACGCCGTCCCGACCAGCGCCAGCAGGACGAGCGCGCTGCCCAGGCACCGCAGCCGGCCGGAGCGGCGCCGGACGTCGTCGAACAGGACCACCGCCGCGGGTGCGATGGCGACGACGCCGAGCCACTGCGCCCCGGCGAGAGCGTACAGCGCATCCTCGGGCACCTCCTGGAAGCCCATGGCCATGAGGATGGCGGCGATCCAGCCGGCGAGCGCAGCCAGTGCGCTCGCCACCCCCAGGCGGGTCAGGATGCGGGCCGGCCGGCCGGCCCGGTCCCGTGCGGGCAGCGACAGGCGGCGGCGCACAATGGCGCCGATGGGCCAGGACAGGACGGCGGTGAGCAGGACGGCGAGAGCGGAGACGAGCACCGGGAGCGCGAGGGACGCCTCGCGTGCGGTGTCGACGCGCAGGAGGGTGAACGCCGCGGCGAAGCCGATCGCCTCCACCTGCCCGTCCCGCACCCGCATCGACAGGATCCGCTGCCCCCCGACCTCGCGCCACACCCAGGGCTCGACCTCCTCGTAGACCGTGGGGAGCGAGTTCATGTCCTCCGGGCCCGGGGCGACCTGGATCGTGCCGTCCGCACGCGCGACGACCTGCGTCTGCCCGCCGAGCACGCCGATGGCGTTCAGGAACGTGCTCTCCATCGCCCGCGAGCTCTCGTAGGTGCCCTCGGCGATCGCGGCGTGCTCGGCCGCCGTCGGCTCCACCGGGGTGTCCGCCTCGCCCGACTCGGGGAAGTAGCGGTCGCCGAACCCGGCGAGGATCTCCTCCCGGAGCAGGTGGCTGTCGGCCTCCCCGTATCCGTTGCCGTTGAGGCTCAGGAAGATCCCCGTGTCCTCGTCGGGGTAGATGCGCAGGTGGGAGTGGAAGTAGTTGGTGTCTCCCCCATGGCCGAGGGCCCGGTGTCCGTTGCGGTCCTCCTCGAAGAAGCCCTGCGTCATTCGCGGCCCGTTGGCGAGACCGCCCAGGGAGTCCTCTTCGAGTGCCGGCGTGTGCATGAGGTCGAGCGACTCGGCGCTCAGCGGGGCCTGGGCGGCGTCCAGGCCGCCCAGGTGAGCGCGCATGAACTTCGCCATGTCGGTCGCCGTCGCGGACATCCCGCCGGCGGGCACGCCCGCGACGACCTCGAAGGGCGCGGCCTGCTCGGTGTCGGAGCCGTAGCCGTTCGCGACGTGCTTCGCCAGGCCGCCGGTGAGCGGCTGGGCGAAGGAGGAGGAGTCCATGCCCACCGGCTCGAACACGTTGCGCTGGACGTACTCCTCGAAGGGGACGCCGCTGACCCGCTCGACGATGTACCCGGCGAGCGCGTTGCCGTAGTTGGAGTAGGCGGGGACCGTGCCCGGTGCGTAGATCTGCTCAGGGGGGTCGGTGACCAGGTGCTCGCGCAGGTCCGGCTCGGCGTCCTCGGGCAGGATCATGTCCGCGACCCGCTCCTCGTAGCCGGGGGTGTGGGTCAGCAGGTGGCGGACCGTGACGGGGTCGTCGAAGGACGAGGGCGCCGTGAAGTCGAGGTACTCGTTGACGTCGGTGTCCAGGTCCAGCTCGCCCTTCTCCACTAGCTGCATCACGGCCGTCGCGGTGGCGAGCTTCGACACCGACCCCACCCGGAAGAGCGTCTTCTCGGGGTCGACCGGCACCGGGTCGCCCCCGTCCGCACCGGTGTCGGCGTAGCCGTAGCCGCGCGCGGCGAGGAGCTCGCCGTCCTTGACGACGCTGATCGCGGCGCCGGGGATCCCGGTCTTGTCGAGCGCACCGGGGACCAGGCCGTCGAGCCAGGTGTTGAGGTCCCGCGCACCGAGTTCCGCCGTGCCGGCGACGGGGGTCGCGGGGACGGGGGGCGTCTCCGCGACGGGCCCGGCGCAGCCGCCGGCGAGCACAGCGGCGGCCGCGGCAGCGGCCAGCGCGGTCAGCAGCCTCCGGCCGCGCCGCGGCACGGGCCGGCCGGCAGTGGGGGGTACGCGGCTTGCTTCGGCGAGGTACACGAACTCTCTCCTGCTCCATAGGCGCCTCGGGCGCCGGACCGCGTCCGTGGTCCGGTCGCACCGCTGCTGTCGCCCTCAAGCCTTGTGGAGCAGGCCCCCGCGGCACAGCCCCCGCGGGTCCACATCGGAATTGCGACCTTTGGCGGAGGCGGCCGCCGTCTCAGGGAGCGGTCACAGGGAGCCGCCCGCGCGGTTGGTGCGGACGATGAGGTAGACGAGGTAGGGCGCGCCCAGGACGCCCGTGACGACGCCGACCGGGAAGCGCGTCCCGAACGCGTACTGGCCGCAGAAGTCGGCGACGAGCACCAGGAGCGCGCCGACCAGCGCGGCGGGCACCAGCAGTGATCCGCCCGGCCCCACGATGCGGGCCGCGATGGGGCCGGAGAGGAAGGCGACGAAGGCGATCGGCCCGGCGGCGGCGGTCGCGAAGGCGATGAGGCCGACGGCGGCGACGATGACGATGATGCGCGTGCGTTCGACGCGCACACCGAGCGCCGCCGCGGTGTCGTCGCCCAGCTGCATCATGGAGAGGTCGCGCGACCGGCTGAGCAGCAGCGGCCCCAGTACGGCCAGCGCCAGGGCGACCGGCACGGCCTCGTCCCACGTCGTGCCGTTCAGGCTGCCGGTCAGCCACCGCATCGCCTCCTGGAGGTCCCACTCCGCCGCCCGGGAGAGCACGTAGCTGGTGACGCTGTCGAGCATGGCGGCGATGCCGATGCCGATCAGGATGAGGCGGGTGCCGGCCACCCCGTCCTTGAACGCCAGGAGGTAGATGAGCATGGCCACGCCCAGCCCGGCGACGATCGCGAAAACCGACACCTCGAAGTCCCCGAGGGACAGCACCACGATCGCGAAGGCCGCCGCCGCGCTCGCGCCGGAGCTGATGCCGATGATGTCGGGGCTCGCGAGGGGGTTGCGCAGCATCGTCTGGAAGGAGACCCCGCCGAGGCCGAAGCAGAGCCCCGCGGCGGCGGCGAGCACCGCACGGGGCAGCCGGAGGGTGCCGACGGTGAACGACGCGCCGGGCACCTGCTCGCCGAGGATCACCCGCATGACCTCCCCCGGCGGGTAGAACGTCCGCCCGACCATCAGGGTGGTGGCGAACGCCGCGGCGATGAGGAGGGCGAGGACGCCGAGGAGGACGCGCCGCCGCGCGGCCCGGCGGCCCCGGCCGCGGGCCAGCGCGTCCGCGGCGGCGGGACGCGTGACGGTTTCCGCGCTCACAGGCTGCGCACCTGCTGCCTGCGGACGATGTAGATGAAGAACGGCGCGCCGATCAGCGCCGTCACGATCCCCACGGCGACCTCCTCGGGGCGGGCCACCACCCGGCCGACGACGTCCGCCGCGGTGAGCAGGGACGCGCCCAGCAGGGCGGAGAACGGCAGCAGCCACCGGTGGTCGACACCGACCAGCAGGCGGCACGCGTGGGGCACGACGAGGCCGACGAACCCGATGGGGCCCGTGACCGCCGTTGCGGCGCCGCACAGCGTCACGGCGCCGAGCGCGCCGCCGCCCCGCGCGAGGGCGACGCGCTCGCCGAGCCCGGCCGCCAGCTCGTCGCCCAGCGCGAGGGCGTTCAGGGACCGTGCCGACAGCAGGCTGATGGCGGCCCCCGCCGCGAGGAAGGGCAGGACGTGCGCGATGCCGTCGTAGGACGCCCCGCCGACGCCGCCGACCTGCCACAACCGGAACCCGCCGGCCACGTCGTTGCGCGGGAGCGCGACGGCGCTGACGAGCGAGGCGGCGGCCGCCGACGTGGCGGCGCCCGCGAGCGCGAGCTTCAGCGGGGTGGCGCCGCCCCGGCCCAGCGCGCCGACCGTGTAGACGAACGCGGCCGCGGCCGCTGCGCCCGCGATCGCGACCCAGATGTAGCTGGTCGGCGCGGCGAGGCCGAAGAAGACGATCCCCGTGACCACGGCCAGCGAGGCCCCCATGTTCACGCCGAGGATGCCGGGGTCGGCCAGCGGGTTGCGGGTGACCCCCTGCATCACGGCGCCGGACAGGCCGAGTGCGGCGCCGACGACGACGGCGAGCAGCGTGCGCGGGATGCGTTTCGCGACCGCCGCCTGCTCCAGGGTCGCGTCCGTACCGGCCAGGGCCGCGGTGATGTCGGCGATGCCGACGTTGCGCGACCCCAGCGCGACCGAGGCGAGCATGAGCAGAGCCAGTGCGAGGAGCGCCGCGAGCAGCCAGAGGATCCGCACCCGCACCGGGCGCCGTACGGCGGCGGGGTCCGGTGCGGGTGCGGTGCCGACCGGTGTCATTCGGCCTTGCCGGCGACCTTGGCGAGTTCCGTGACGTAGTCGTCGAGCACCCACGGGATGGACAGCGGGGTGGGGTTCGCCGCGGTGCTCAGCGGGGTGCCGTCGGGGAGGAGGAACACCGACTCGCGTTCGACGGCGGGGAGCTTGGCGAGCAGCGGGTCGTCCTCGATGATGCCGAGGAGCTTGCCGTCCTCGTCGCCGTAGCCGGTGATGACGTCGACGTCGTTGAAGTCGTCGATCTGCTCGGCGCTCTTGGTGAGCGCGAACTTGTCGGTGCCCTCCGACGCCTTCGCGATGCTGTCGGGGATGGTCATCCCGAGGTCCTCGAAGAAGAGGGTCCGGGTGTCGTGCGTGGTGTAGAAGCCGACCTCGCTGACGTCGTTCGGGTCGACGTGGGTCATGAACATCGCCGACTTGCCCTTGACCTCCGGGTGCTTCGCGACGGTCTTGTCGATCTCCTTCTCCAGGTCGGCGATCAGCTCGTCGCCCTCGTCGGCCATGCCGATGGCCTGGCTGTTCAGCTCGATGGTCTCGCGCCACGGCGTGGCCCAGGGCGCGTCCGGGTAGGCCACGACCGGGGCGATCTCGCTGAGGGTCTCGTAGTCCTTCTTGGTCAGCCCGGAGTACGAGGCGAGGATGACGTCGGGCCGCGTGTCGGCGACCGCCTCGAAGTCGATGCCGTCGGTCTCGTCGAACAGGACCGGGGTCTTCGCGTCGAGCTCCGTCAGCTTCTCGTCGACCCACGGCAGGACGCCGTCGTCGTTGTCGTCGCCGAAGTCGGCCGACGCCATGCCGACGGGCACGACGCCGAGCGCCAGCGGCACCTCGTGGTTGGCCCAGTTCACGGTGGCGACGCGCGCCGGCTTCGACTCGATGGTCGTGGTGCCCAGCGCGTGCTTGATCTCGATGGGGTATTCGCCGGATCCGCCGGCGGCGGAGTCGTCCTCGGCGCCCGAACGGCCACCGCAGGCGGCGAGGCTCAGGACTGCGACTGTGGCGGCTGCGACGGCCGCGAACCGATGTGAGCGCATCAAAGTGAGGTCCACTCCCGAATGAATGAGGCTTGCCTAACCTAAATTAGCAGGCGGCCCCAAGACCCGAATACCGGGAGGTGGGTAACGGAACTCCCCCACAGGCCGAGAAAGTGGGACCAAGGTGACGCTTGTCACTTCGGCCGGGCAAACCTATTCTTGTGAAAGCGCTTTCGGAAGCGCTTACATCCGATCCCCGACCATCCCGCCTTTCCTCCTGAGACAACCGTTCGAGGTCGGCGCCTGCTGCGGCGAGTGACCCAGACAGGGAGTTCAGCAGTGTACGAACGCAGATGGTGGCTGTCCGTGCTGACCGTGGCGACGGTCGTGTCCACGCTGGCGGCGCCCGCGATGGTGGCCGACCCCGGTGCCGCCGCACCGGGCCCCGACGACCCGATCACCGACCCGATCCCGGAGGACCCGATCCGCTCCCGGCTCGGCCTCGTCCTGGAGGAGTACGCGCAGCTCCCCGAGAGCGAGCCGACCCCGCCGCCGACCGACGAGCGGCTGATGCGGCACAACCGGATCAACTACGTCGGCGAGGTCCCCGACGGTTCGGGGCGGTTGTACGTGCCCGACCTCAACGGTTCGCTGTACCTGCTGGAGGACGGCGAACAGCACCCCTACCTCGACGTCAAGGAGCGCTCCGCGGACTTCTTCTCCGGCAGGGGCATGGGCAGCGGGTTCGGCTTCGTCACCTTCCACCCGGACTACGCCGACAACGGCGTCTTCTACACGGTGCACTCCGAGGGCGAGAAGGCGGTCGCCGAGAAGGAGCCGACCTACCCCAACCAGCCCGACGCAGCGGTGCAGAGCGTGGTCACCGAATGGACCGCCGACGACCCCGCCGCCGACGAGTTCAGCGGGACCAGCCGCGAGATCTTCCGCTACGGGTTCGGCAGCTACATCCACGCGATCCAGCAGATCGACTTCAACCGCAACGCCGAGCCCGGCGACCCCGACCGCGGGATGCTCTACCTCGCCGTCGGCGACGGCGGGATCGCTGTGGACAACGACATCCCGCAGGAGCTGGACAACCCGGCGGGCAAGATCCTGCGGATCGACCCGTCCGGCGACAACGGCCCCAACGGGCAGTACGGGATCCCCGAGGACAACCCGTTCGTCGGCAAGGACGGCGCGCTGGGCGAGATCTTCGCCTACGGGATGCGCGACCCGCACCGGTTCAGCTGGGACCCCGGCGGCAGCGGCGCGATGTACCTCGGCCACATCGGACAGCGGGCCGTGGAGTCGGTCTACGAGGTCCGGCCGGGCGACAACCTGGGCTGGAGCAAGCGCGAGGGCTACCTGTCCTTCCGCCCCGACACCCAGTGCTACCTCTACCCGCTGCCGGCGGACGACGAGAAGTACGGCTACACCTACCCGGTGGCGGCATACGACCACGACGCTCCGAAGAACTGGCCGTGCAACGCCGACAGCGGGCACGCCATCTCCGGCGGCCAGGTGTACCGGGGCTCGGCGCTGCCCAAGCTGCGCGGCAAATACGTCTTCGGCGACCTGGTCGACGGCAAGGTGCTCTACACCGAGACCGCCGAGATGAAGCGCGGCGGCGAGCGCGCGCCGATCCACGAGCTGCAACTGTTCGACACCAAGGGCAAGCAGCTGCGGATGACCGACTTCGTCGGCGACGGCCGGGTCGACCTGCGCATCGGCACGGACTCGAAGCAGAACCTCTACCTGCTGGCGAAGGCCAACGGCACTATCTGGAAGGTCACCGGCACCCGCACGGGCCCCGCATCGGAGGTCACCGACAAGGTGCGGTCGAACCTGGCGGCGTACTACGACTTCGAGCACCCGTTCGCCGCCGACGACGCCCACGAGGAGGACCAGGGTTCCTCGAACACCCTGCTGTCGCTGGTCAACGGCGAAGAGTCGATGCGGGCCAAGGAGGGCGCCTTCCGCGGCAGCAACAACTCGCTCCAGACCAGGCAGGTCGATCCGGACGACAACGGCAACGACGACTGGAAGGCCGGCGTCTGGGACCCCGAAGGAGCGGAGTCGCTGCGCGCGTTCAACGGCGCCAAGGGCGCGACCGTGATGGGCTGGTTCAAGACGACCGGCGAGAACCCCGGCCTGAACACCACCACCCCGGATCCGGACGACCGGTACAACTCGGTCGGCCTGGCCGGGATCCTCAGCGGCGACTCCAACGGGCACGACGTCCGTGCGCTGCTGGAACTCATCGAGGTCGACGGCGAACTGAAACTCGTCGCGCTGGGGCGGCGGCTCGACGGCGGCGCGTCCCAGACGTTCGCCGCCGACAAGGACTGGCGCAAGCTGCTGCCGAAGGGAAAGTGGGTGCACCTGGCCGCCACCTTCGACTACACCACCGGGGACATGGCGCTGTACCGCAACGGCAAGCCGGTCGACGGCTCCTACGTGGTGCCCGGTGACCCCTGGAAGGTCGACGGCTCCGGCGCCTCGGCGACCGACCCGCGCGGGATCAAGATCGGCGGCAGCTTCCCGCAGAACAGCCAGGAGCGCAATCCGTGCGACTGCCGCATGGACTCGCTGATGTTCCTGGACACGGCGGCCGCACCGAAGACGATCGCCGACCAGTACCGGCGGTTCGCCCATCGCTGAACCGCACCGCCCGCCCCGGAGCCCCGCCTCCGGGGCGGGCGGCCGCCGCACGCCCGCTGCGGCGCGGTTCGCCCGCGCGTCCTGCGACCGCGCGCCATAGGCCCAGCGGAGCGGCACCAGCTCGGCGGTCCCCTCGTCTGCCGGCGGGTCAGAGCCGCGGTTGGACGAGCCCGATGACGTTGCCGTCGGGGTCGCGCACTGTCGCGGTCAGCTTGCCCCCGCCGACGTCCTCGATCGCCTGGACCTCGGCGGCCCCGGCGGCGAGCAGGGTCCCCAAGCGCCCCTCGATGTCGTCGACGTGCACGTAGCAGACGGGGCCCGCCATCCCCTTGGCATGGCCGTTGGGGTCCAGGCCGATGTCCTGGCCCTCTGCCGCGAACCCGGTGTAGTACGCCGTGTCCACCTGCGGCCGCGCGTCGAGAAGAGCGCTGAAAAGCGCCTTCGCCGCCGCATGGTCCCGAACGGGGTAGATGATCGTCCTGATGGCGTCGGTCATGGTGTGCTCCTCCGAGTGTGCCTTCCCGGTCCCGTCACACGGGCGGGCCGCGGCGGGTCAGTGCTGTGACACCCGGCGGCGAAGGGATGTGACCCATGGACGAGCGCGATCCCCTGGTGGCCTGCTTCGAGGAGCACCGGAGCCACCTGCGGGCGGTGGCACTGCGGATGCTCGGCTCCGGCGACGAGGCCGACGACGCCGTCCAGGAGACATGGCTGCGGTTCAGCCGCTCCGGCACGGACGGCGTCGCCAACCCCGGCGGCTGGCTGACCACGATCGTGTCCCGCGTGTGCCTGAACATGCTGCGCAGCCGGACGTCCCGGCGGGAGCTGCCGCTCGGCGAGCCGCACCCCGACCCCGTCGCCGACCGCAGCGGCGACCCCGAGCACCGGGCGCTCCAGGCCGACGCGGTCGGTGCGGCCCTGATCGTCGTGCTCGACACCCTGACCCCCGCCGAACGGCTGGCGTTCGTGCTGCACGACCTGTTCGCCGTGCCCTTCGAGGAGATCGCGCGCATCGTCGACCGCTCGCCCGCCGCGGCCCGGCAGCTCGCCAGCCGCGCCCGGCGCAGGGTGCAGGGCAGCCTCGAGGCGGGCGGCGGCGTCCCCGAGCGGCGGCGCGAGGTCGTCGGCGCCTTCCTCGCGGCGGCGCACGGCGGCGACTTCGACGCCCTGCTCACCCTGCTCGACCCGGACGTCGTGCTCCGCGCCGACCCGGCCGCCGTGCGCATGGGCGCGCCGAGCGAACTCCGCGGGGCGCCCGCGGTGGCGGGCACCTTCACCGGCCGCGCGCTGGCCGCGCACCCGGCGCTCATCGACGGCGCGGCGGGCGCGGTGTGGGCACCGGGCGGGCGCCCGCGGGTCGCGTTCGGATTCACGGTCGCGGCCGGGCGCATCACCGCGATCACCATGACCGCCGACCCCGGCCTGCTGGGCCGGGTCGACCTCGACGCCGACAGGGGCTGAGGATCCCGGCGCCCGCCCCGGGCCGCCTCAGCCGGGCGCCGCCATGCTGCGGGCGGTGTCCGCGAACGGCACGGGTGCGCGCCCGGTGAGCCGCTCGGCGGTGTCGGTGACGGCGGCGAACCGCTGCCCGCCGATCGACTCGAACATCCCGGTGAAGGCGTACGCCCACCACGGCGAGACGCCTTCGCGCAGGAGCCGGGCGCAGAACTCCGCGGGCTCCGGTCCCGCGGCCCGCACAGGGGTGCCCGCCAGCCGTCCCGCGAGCGCGGCGAGCCCCTGGAGGTCGTACCCCTCGGGCCCGGTGACCAGGTGCGGTCCCCCGGGAACCCGCAGCGCCGCCGCCGTCAGCACCCTCGCGACGTCGGAGCGGGAGACCAGCGACACCCGGCCCGCGCCCATCGGCAGGCCCAGCTCCCCGGTCCGCGCCGCGGCGGCGATCCAGCGCGCGAAGAACTCGCCGTAGACGGAGGCGCGCACCACCGTGTGCGGCAGTCCGGTGTCGCGCAGGATCCGCTCGGTCTCCCGGTGCACCGGCGCGAAGCAGAACGGGGAGTCGGCCGCGACGTCGAGGATGCTCAGGTAGACGACGCGGCCGACACCGGCGCGCACCGCAGCGTCGAGCACGTTGATGTGGTGCACCAGCATCGGCGCCGCCTCCCCGTCACTGGAGACGAAGACCAGCGCATCGGCACCGCTCAGGGCCTGCGGCAGTGCCGCGCGGTCGGCGTAGTCGGCCACCCGCACCGCGTCCGCCCCTGCCGGCGCCCGTGCGGGGTCGCGGACGAGGGCGCGGACGTCGGCCTCCCCGGTGTCGGCCAGCCCGGCGACGACGGCCGCGCCGACGGCGCCGGACGCGCCGGTCACCGCGATGGTCGGCCGGCTCACGGCCGCGGCCCCTGCTGTGCGGCGCCATGGCCGCCGGGCGCCGCCGGGCCGCCGCTCCTCGGGGGCGGCGGCATTCGTGCGGCCATGTGTCACACCTTCCGGTCGCGGTGGGTCAGTGGTGCAGCCGGCGGTGTCCGGCAGTGGTCGGCGGCCGCCGGCCGCGACGGACGCCCTCAACTGTGGAGGATGGCATGCACGGACGAACCGCACCACCGGGTGCAGCGGGCGCGGGGCAAGGGGGCCGCGGATGACACCGGACACCGCCCCCGTATGGCAGCGGCGGCTGCTGATCGCACTGGTCGCCTGGATGGCGGTCTCGTTCACCGTCGGGGCGCTGACCAAGTTCTACTGGGACGACACGTTCTTCGGTCCGGCCTACGCGGAGAAGTTCGCCGGATGGGGGTACCCGTCGTGGTTCCGGTTCCCCGTCGGAGCGGGCGAGCTGGTCGGTGCCGGGCTGCTGCTCACCGCGCGCACACGGGTGCACGGCGCGGCGCTCCTCGCGTTCATCACCGCCGGCGGCACCCTCACCCACATCGTCAACCAGGACGCCCTCTACCAGAGCGTCTCGGCTCCGCTGCACCTGCTGCTCTCGGTACTCGTGGTCTGGTGGTACTGGCCGCCGGACGCGCGGGAGCTCTGGACACTGCGCGGCGGCGCCACCGCCGACCGCGGCCGGACGCGCGACCGCGCAACGGCGGACTGACCGCTCCGCCGCCCCGAATGCTCCCCTACGCGCCGCGGCGCGTAGGGGAGCACCGTGCGTCCGGCGCGCGCCCCGACACCGGTGCCCGGGAACGGCGCGCGCACCGGCCGCGCCGTTCCCGACGGTCGGGCCCGGTGCCGTACCGGCGCGGCTCAGCCGGTCGGCTCGCAGAACCGGATGGTGTTGGCGAACGGGTCGGTGACCGCAAGGGTCGGCCCGCCCGGGGCCTCCTTGTCGACACCGGGCCGGATGCGGGGGTACGGGTTCGCCGACAGCTCCCTGTGCAGGGCGCCGATGTCGGCCACCGGGACCCAGACGACGGAGCCGGGTACCCCGTCGCCGTGGTGCCCGGACAGGTCGATGACCATCCGGTCGCGGCGCAGCCGCAGGTACAGCGGCATCCCCGGCTCGAACCGGTGCTCCCACTCGACCGTGCAGCCGAGGTAGTCGAGGTAGAACTCCCTGGCGAGGCGGTCATCCTGGATCCGGAGCACCGGAACCGGGTGGCCCGCGCCGCTGTCGGCGGGGTCGCCGAGCGCCGCGGCGGCGGTGTTCCAGTCGCGGTAGCCCAACTGATGGGCCACGATCTCCAGCGACCGGCCGTGGCTCAGGGGGCGCGCCCCGGCCTGGGCGAGGTCGGCGCGCAGGGCTGCGGCGGCGCGCTTGGCGTCGGCGGTGGTCATTTCCATGGGGCTGCGTATCCCGGTGCCGTGATCCTTCGGGGCCCGCGTTGCCGACAGGGGCACCGTGTCTCGCAGAGATATGGGGTGACCGCTCGCCGATGTGTTCACCATGCCGAGGACGGCGCGGGCGGCGGGTCACATCGAACCCGGCAGCCATGCTACCCGCTGCGGCGGGCCAGGCCCCGAAGGCGCACGGTGCGGGCCGCCCGCGGCCCGGCACTGGTCACTCCGCCTCTGCCGCCTCGATCCGCTCGTTGAACGCGCCGATCGGCTGGGCGCCGAAGAACGCCTCGCCGTTGATGAGGAAGGCCGGTGTCCCGGGCACGCCGAGCCCGAGCGCGAAGTCCATGTCGTCGGCCACCGCCGCGCGCAGCTCCGGGTCGTCGAGGTCGGCTGCGAACCGGTCGGCGTCGAGGCCGAGGCCGCGGGCGATCCGGGTGAAGTCGGCCGCCTCGGCGCCCCGCCACGCCTTGGTGTCGGCGTAGAGGGCGTCGCTGTAGGCCCAGAACCGGTCCTGGCGGGCGGCGGCCCGCGCGGCGACCGCGGCGTCCTCCGACTCCGCGCCGCGGTAGGGGTAGTCGCGCCAGACCAGGCGGAGCCGGCCGGTGTCGACGTACTTCTCGACCAGGACCGGCTGCTGCTCCTCTGCGAACGTCGCGCAGTAGGGGCACCGGTAGTCGCCGAACACCACCATGGTCACCGGGGCGTCGGCGGATCCGCGCATCAGCGCCGGGTCGGCCTCCGGCGGCCGCGGGCCCGCCACCTCGGGCTCCTGCTCCGGTGTCCCCTCAGCGGTCGCGCCGGGCGAGGGCGACGGCGCCGCACCGCCGGGGCCGGGCTCCGGCTCGCTCTGGACCCGCGCCACGAGTGCGAGCGCGACCAGCAGCAGGGCGGCCGCGACGACCGCGGTGCGGCGGCCGGGGCGCGGCACGGCCCACCGCCGGCTCACGCGGCGCACGCGCAGTGGGAGAGGACGACACCGGCCAGGGTCGCGGCGGCGGTCAGCAGCGGCGGGAGTACGAGAGCGGCACCGGCGAGCACGGCGAGGGCGGAGCCGCGGGCGGGTGCCGATGAGGGCGCGACCAGGCGCCGCACGCGCTGCACGGCGCACGACCCGGAGATGGCGAGCGCCGCCGCGCCGCTCTCGGCGCGGGTTCCGGCCATGGCGCCGAGGGCGTGCACCAGCGGGCCGCGGCCGACGGCGCGGACCGCGCGGTCGTCGGCCGCCCACTCGACCAGCACGGGGACCTCCCGCGCCGCGGCCCGGAGGAGGGGGACGCCGGGGAACGCGTCGTCGAGCAGCCGCGTCCACGCGACGAGCAGGTGGTGCCGCCCGCGCAGGTGGGCCAGCTCGTGCGCCAGGACGGCGCGCATCTCGCGCGCCGACAGCGCCTCGACGGCGCCGCGGGTGACGACGATGCCGCGCCCCCCGCCGGGGACGCAGTAGACGCCGGGCGCCCCGGTGTCCACGAACCACACGCGCCGCCGGTGCAGGGTCCGCGGTGTGGCGCAGGCGTCGAGGTCGCGCCGGTGGCGTCGGCGCCATCGCGCGGTCTCGCGCCGTTGGCGCAGCGCGACCCACCCCAGGCGGAAGAGGACGGCGGCGCCCGCGGCGAGGAGGGCGGACACCGCGAACTCTGCGCCGTTGCGGTGGGCCGCCTGGAGCAGGGTGACGCAGGCGGCGATGATGCCCTTGACCCCGGGCCCCAGGAGCCGCGTCACCAGCATGAGGAGCAGCGCGCACCAGGTGACCAGCCACGCGGCGGTCGCCAGCACCCACAGCACCAGCAGGGTCCTGGGCGCCGCGCCGGCCCGGCCCAGCGCCCGGAGCAATGCCGGGCCGCAGGTGCTGAGCAGGAGTGCCGCGCCCAGCGCGAGGAGCGGGGTCATGGGGTGTCGTCCGGCGGCAGCTTGGCGATGAGCCCGCGGAGGACGTCGACGTCCTCGGGCGCCATGTCGTCCACGAACCGGAGCAGGGCGGCACGGGGGTTGCCGCTGTCGGTGAGGGCGCCGTGCATGCGCTGGGAGGCGTGGGCCGCGCGGTCGCGCAGCGGCCGGTAGAACCACAGGCGGCCGGTCTGCTCGCGGTCGACCCACCCCTTGCGGCGCAGGTTCTCCAGGACGGTGGAGATCGTGGTGTAGGCGGGCCGCCGCTCCTCCAGCGACTGGAGCACCTCGCGCACGCTCAGCGCGGTGTCGGCGGCCCACAGGGAGTCGAGCACCGCCGACTCCAGGGGGCCCAGCCCCGTGTTCGCCTCATCCGTCGTCATCGACTCCGCCCTCCGGTTTCTACGCAGCATAGAAGATGGTGCGGGGTGGTCCGGCCCGGCACCGTCCGGCCCGGTCCCGGCCCGGTGCGGGTCAGCCGTCCGCGGCGACCGCGGCGAAGGACTCGCCGCCCGAGCCGGGCACCGTCAGCAGCGCGGGCCCGCCGGTGATCGCCGCCGCCGGCGGCCGCCAGGACCCCGTGCCCAGTGGTTCGCCGGAACGCGCGTCGTAGGCGCGGGCGGCGTCGCCGGACGCGGCGTAGAGCACACCGTCGGCGAGGGACTCGGGACGCGCCCGGGGGGATCCGGCGGGCCGGGTCCACAGCGGCCGGGAGCTGTCGGCGGAGAGGCCCACCAGCACGCCCCCGCCGCTGCCGTCGGCAGGGGCGGCCTCGACGACCGCGGCCGGACCGGGGCCGCCGACCAGGCGCGGCTCCCTGTCGCCCGCGAACTCCGCCAGGAGCCGCCCCGTGCGCAGGTCGTTGACCGTGTACCCGTGCCCGCCGCCGGTGGCGGCCCGCCACTCCAGCACGACGACGGCGCTGGAGTCGCCGACCGGCCGGGGGCCGTAGCCGACCACCGGGCCCCGTTCCGCCGCCGCGAAGCGCTCGGGGACGGCCAGCCCGCTGCTGCGCCACAGCTCCTCCCCTGTCGCGGTGTCGACACCGCGCAGTTCGCCGCCGCGGTGCACCAGCAGCGCGCCCTCGTGTTCGTGCAGGATCTCGTCGCCCGCCGCCTCGTCGGCGACGACCGCCCCGGTGGCTGGGTCGAGGGCGGTCTTGGGGCCGCTGTCGGCGCTCAGCACGGAGCCCGACTGCGCCGCGAACACCAGGCCGGGCCCGACCAGGGTCCCGGGGACCGGCACCGGACCCCACTCCGTGCTCCCGTCGGCGGGGTCGAGGGCGGCCGCCGTGGTCCGCACGGCGAGCGGCCCGCGCGCGGTGTCGGCGTCGCTGTCGAGCAGCACCACCAGAGCGCGGCCGTCCGTGCCGCGGGTCGCGGCGAACGCCGTGCAACTGGGATTGCGAGCGGCCGACCAGCGCGTCCGCCCGTCGGCGCCGACCCCGGCGAACCGGAGCCCGCCGTCCGAGGCCACCGGCCCGACGAAGGCGTCCCCGACCGCCTTGGGCGCCGAGGAGAAGGGCGCCGTCCACACGGCTCGGGAGGGCAGGTGCGGCGGGATCGCCGCGGCGGGCAGGTCGGGCGGCGCGGCGGCCGGGTCGTCGCGCGGGACGGCGCCGCCGTCGTCTCCCCCGGTGCCGCCGCACGCCGCCGCCAGCAGCAGGACGGCCGCCGCCGCGGTGGCGGTGCGCCGCCGGAGTCCCCGCGGGCGCGGCTCAGCCATCGCCGCCCGCGGGGGGCTCGGCGGCGTCCCGGCGGCGTTCCGCCCTGGCGCGGCGGACGCCGAGGAACCCGGCGCCCAGCAGCACCGCCGCCGCGGCGGCGAGGAACGCGAGGTCGGCGCCGAGGCCGAGCCGGGACAGCGGCGCCTGGAGGCGGTAGCCGGCCTCCTCCGCCCACGCCATCCCGGGCAGCCCGGTCAGGGACGCCGTGCCGTCGAAGACGAGGAAGAGCACGCCGATACCGATGAACAGCAGCCCCGAGACCAGGCCGGCCGTGTGCAGGCGCACCCGGCCCACCTGGACGGAGCGGCCGCGCAGCCACCTCCGGCGGCCGAGGTCGAACCGGTCCCACAGCAGCGCGAGGGCGAAGAGCGGCAGCGCCATGCCCAGCGCGTAGCAGGCGAGCAGCAGCACCCCGCGCAGCGGCGTCCCCGTGGCGGCGACGGTGAGGACGGCGCCGAGGATGGGGCCGGAGCAGAATCCCGCCAGGCCGTAGACCGCGCCGAGGCCGAAGACGGGCAGTGCCCCGGTGCGCCCGGCGAAGCGGTCGTGCAGGCGCCCGGCGGGTCCCAGTGAGAACCCCAGGCCGAGGATCTGCGCCGCGCCCAGCGCGATGATGAGCCAGCCCGCGACGGCGACCAGCAGTTCCCGCTGGCCGTAGAAGAGGGTGCTCACCAGCGCGGAGCCCGCTCCGAGGGGGACGAGCGTGACGCACAGCCCCGCGTAGAACACCGCGGTGCGCAGCACGAGCCGGGCGGGGTCGCGGAAGGCGTAGGCGAAGAAGGACGGCAGCAGGAGCGCGCTGCACGGGCTCAGCAGGGCGAGCAGCCCGCCGGCGAGCGCGGCGACGTAGCCGATGTCCACGCCTCAGCCCTCCGCCGCGGCGAGCGCCCGGTCGATCGCCGCGGTGAACTCGCCGAGGGGTTGCGCGCCCATGACCGGGTCGCCGTTGACGAGGAAGGCGGGGGTCCCGCTCACCCCGATCCGCTGCCCTTCGGCGAAGTCGGCGTCGACGTCCGCCGCGAGCTCCTCGTCGGCGAGGTCCTCGGTGAACCGGTCGGCGTCGAGCCCGGCCTTGTCGGCGATGCGCGCCATCCGCTCCGGCAGGTCCGGGCCCGCGTCCTTGACGTCGCGCTGCGCCGCGTACACGGCGGCGTGGAAGTCCCAGAACCCGTCCTGCTCGGCCGCGGCCCGTGCGCCGATCGCCAGTGTGCGGGACTCCGCGCCGAGGTAGGGGAACTCGCGCCACTCGATCCGCAGCTCGCCGTTCTCGACGTAGTCCTCGACCAGTTCCGGCTGCGTGTCGCGCACCCATGTCGCGCAGAACGGGCAGCGGTAGTCCGAGTAGGCGATGAGCACCACCGGCGCGCCGGGGTCGCCCAGCGCCATGGGGTCTCCGGGGGTGCGGCGCGCCAGCGACTCCCCCAGTTCGCGCGTCTCGGCGCCGACCCCGGCCGACTGGGGTACAGGGTCGGTGCCGTCGGCCGCGCCCGTGTCGCGCGTCGCGCCGTACAGCGCGGCGACGAGGATCAGGAGCAGCACGCCGCCCAGCGCGAGCGGCAGCACACCGGACTGCTTCGGGCGGGGGCTCATCGGGCGGCCGTCCGGCGGCGCGCGGCCCGCTGCGCGATTCTATGCAACATAGAAGCGATTCTAAGCGACATAGAAGACTGCGTCGCACCGCAGCGGGCCACACCCGGAGCGGCGCGCCGCCGATCCCGCCAACCGCACAATTCGGACGTTGTCGGCAAGCCACGCTAAAATCCGGCCTCCGGGGATTCCACGTGATCCATTGGACAGTCGCGCCCTTGACTCTCGGCGACGCCACTCCGGCCACCAACTCCGCGTCACCGTCATAGGGGTACCCGCATGCCAAGAGTCACGGGCCGAGAGCGGTTCCGTTACTGGTTCGACGGCACCATGGCCAAAGGCACGCCGGCGCTGATCGGCTGGCTCGGGGTCGCCCTGATCTCGATGATCCTGTTCTTCGGCGTCGTGGCGTACCTCCTCGCCCCGCACACCGGCGACCTCGCGGACAAGGGGTTCTTCGAGACCCTGTGGGTCACCTTCATGCGGATCATGGACCCCGGCGCGCTCGGCGGCGACGACACCTCCAACGTGCTGTTCGTCGCGGTGATGCTGGGCGCCACCGTGGGCGGCATCCTCGTGTTCAGCGCACTGGTCGGCGTGATCGCCACCGGCCTCGACAACAAGATCCACGAACTGCGCAAGGGGCGTTCGCGGGTCCTGGAGAGCGGGCACACCATCCTGCTCGGCTGGTCGGAGCAGGTCTTCATCATGCTCAACGAGCTCATCGAGGCGAACGCCAGCGAGAAGCGCGCGGTGGTCGCCGTCCTCGCCGACCGCGACAAGGTCGAGATGGAGGACGAGATCAGGGAGCGGATCTCCGACACCAAGACCACCCGGGTCATCTGCCGGACCGGGAACCTGCTCAACCCGCACGATCTCGACATCGCCAACCCCGACCGGTCGCGGTCGATCATCGTCGTCCCCGCGAGCGGGGAGGAGTCCGACAACCAGGTCATCAAGACCCTGCTCGCCATCGCCAACCGGCCCGGCCGCCGCGACGAGCCGTACAACGTCGTCGCCGCCGTCCACGACTCCCTGAGCCTGCGCGCCGCGCAGCTCGCGGGCGGCGACGAGGCCTACATCGTCGACGCCGACGACGTCGCCTCCCGCCTGGTCGTGCAGACCGCCCTGCAATCCGGCCTGTCCGCGGTCTACACCGACCTGTTCGACTTCGGCGGCGACGAGATGTACATGACCGAGGAGCCCCGCCTCGTCGGCCAGCAGTTCGGCCACGCGCTGTTCGCCTACGAGACCTCCAGCGTCCTCGGGCTCAAGCGCGGCGAGCGGATCCTGATCAACCCGCCCATGGACACCGTGATCACGCGCGGCGACGAACTCATCGTCATCGCCGAGGACGACAGCGCCATCCGCCTGGGCGGGCGCCCGCCCGGCGTCCACGAGGAGGTGATCGTCCGGCCCCGCGCCCAGCGCCCGACGCCCCGGATGGTCCTGATGATCGGCTGGAACGAGCGGGCCCGCCGGATCATCGAGCAGCTCGACAGCTACCTCGCCCCCGAGTCCGGCGTGCACGTCGCCGCGCGGCGCCCGGGCGCCCGCGACGAGATCGACGAGCTGCGGCCGCTGCTCAAGAACACCGCCGTCGTGTTCGCCGAGGCCGAGACCACCGACCGCAGTTTCCTCGAACGGGTCGACTTCTCCATGTACCAGCACGTCATCGTGCTGACCTACGACCACCTCGAACTCCAGGCCGCCGACTCCCTGACCCTGGTGACCCTGCTGCACCTGCGCGACATGGCCGAGCGCAGGAACGAGAAGTACTCGATCGTCACCGAGATGCGCGACGACCACAACCGGCAGCTCGCCCAGATCACCCAGACCGACGACTTCATCGTCAGCGGCAAGCTCATCAGCCTGCTGATGACGCAGATCTCGGAGAACCGGCACCTCAACACCGTGTTCGCCACCCTCCTCGACCCCGAGGGCTCCGAGATCTACCTGAAGCCGGTCGAGGAGTACGTCCGGCCCGCGGTGCGGATCGACTTCTACACCGTGCTCGAAGCGGCCCGCCGGCGCGGGCAGGTCGCCATGGGCTACCGGATCCAGGCCCGCGCCTCAGGCCCCGACCACGGCATCGTCCTCAACCCCGACAAGCGCGAGCGCATCAGGTTCGCCCCCGGCGACAAGGTGATCGTCCTCGCCGAGGACTGAGGGGGCCGCCGCCGGGCCGGGCCCGCTCAGCCGCCCACGTGGATGCCCGGGCGGCACGAGGGGTCCTTCTTCTCGTACTGGCGCAGGATCTCCCGGACCACCGGCGCGGTGTCCCCCCGGCCCAGCAGCAGGTAGCGCAGCAGGTGCCCGAGCGGGTTGCCCTCCGACCACTCGAAATGGCAGTGCGGGCGCACCCCCGTGGCGTCGCGCAGCGCGAGCAGGATCGCGGCGATGGCGTTGGGCGCCACCGGGCTCTCGGCGCGCAGCACGTGGTACCCGGCCACGTCGACCCCTCGGACGTACAGCACGTCGCTGAACTCCGAGGGGTCGATGACGTCGACCTCCAGGAACAGCACCTCGGCCGCGCCGGGCACGGGGCTCTTCGCGCGCTGCGACGCCTCCTTCTCCGCGTACTCGGCCCGGTCGCCGCTGTCGCGCCGGTTCGCGACCAGGTGCAGCTGGCCGTCCACGGCGAGGGTCTCGGTCACGAACCGGCGCGCCGACTCGTCGAACTCGATGCGGTCCACCCGCAGCTCCGTTGTGCGGGACACCCGCGACACCAGCGAGATCACGATGATCCCCGCGATGAACACCACCGAGATCGCCAACCCGTCCGGCTTGGCGATGACGTTCTCGCCCAGCGCGTAGAGCAGCACGAGGGTCAGGACGGCGAACGCGGCCGTCGCGGCGCGCCGGCCCTTGCGCGCGGAGGAGATCGTCACCGCCACGGCGCCGGAGACCATCATCGCCAGGATGCCGGTCGCGTAGGCACCGGACTGCGCGTCGACGTCCGCGCCGAAGGCGATCGTGATCACGACGCACACCGCGGTGTAGACCAGCACCACCGGGCGCACGGCCCGGCCCCACTCCGGCGCCATCCCGTAGGACGGCAGGTAGCGCGGGACGATGTTGATCAGGCCCGCCATCGCCGAGGCGCCGGCGAACCAGAGGATCACGACGCAGCTGACGTCGTAGAGCGTGCCGAACCCGTCGCCGAGCCGGGTGTGCGCCAGGTAGGCGAGCGCGCGGCCGTTGGCGGCGCCGCCCCGCTCGAACTCCTCGGCGGGGATCAGGACCGTTGTGACGAAGCTCGTCGTGATCAGGTAGACGCTCATGATGAGGCTGGCGCCCGTGAGGAGCTTGCGGGTGTTGCGGATCCGCGCTTCGAGCCGCTCCTCCGCGGTCTTCCCGTCGGCGGCGACCAACGGCATCATGCTGACCCCCGTCTCGAACCCGGACAGGCCGAGCACCAGGAGGGGGAACGCCGCGAGCGCCGGCAGCAGGATCCCGCCGAAGCCGCCGCCGGTGGCGGTGAGCGCCGCCGTCCAGTCGCCGAGCGCGGCGGGGTCGGCGACCACTTCGGCCAGCCCGATGACGACCACCACCGCGTTGAGGAGCAGGAACACCGCGACGACGGGGATCGCGACGGCGACGGCCTCGCGGAAGCCGAGGAGGAACACGCCGCCGAGGACGAGCAGCAGCACCACGGTGATGGGGACGGCCCCGCCGTGCAGGAAGGCCGGCAGGTAGGGGTTCTCCAGCAGGTGGACGGTCGCGTCGGCCGACGACAGCGTGATGGTGATGATCCACGAGGTGGCGACGAACCCCAGCAGGACGAGGACGAACAGCTTGCCCTTCCAGAAGGGCAGCAGGCGTTCGAGCATCGCCACCGAGCCCAGCCCGTTCGGGCTCGCCCGTGCGACCCTGCGGTACATGGGCAGCATCCCGAACAGGGTGAGCGCCACGATGAACAGCGTCGCCAGCGGCGACAGCGCCCCGGCGGCGAGTGCGGCGATGCCCGGCAGGTAGGACAGGGTGGAGAAGTAGTCGACCCCGGTCAGGCACATGACCTTCCACCACGCCTGCTGCTCGACGTGGGCGTGCGGTGCGACCGGCCCCACCGGTGAGACCTGGTCCTTCAGCAGCCACCGCGAAACGCCGCGCGGGGCCGCCTTCCGGCGCGCAGGGCTGGCCATGCGCGCCGGTACCGCGAACTCGTGCTCGGCCTTCATGGGCCCCTTCGCTTCCATTGACGTCCCGCAGGCCCATTGCCCTGGTCAGAGAGGCACCAACCGGCACCGTTGCCGTGGGCATGGCGAGATCACGCTAGGAAGAGAACTTCCCCGTATCAATGGAATCGGGCGTTAAGGAACCGTATGGGTTGCGCCCGGGGTCAGCCCAGGCCGAGCACGACGAGCAGCAGCCAGGGCACGATCGACCCGCACACCAGCATGGCGCCGGCCCAGTACAGCAGCTGCCGGAAGTACACGCTCCGGTCGCGGTTGCGGACGTTGGCCATCAGCAGCGCCCCGCTCGGCGAGGTCGGGGAGACGTCCACGACGCTCGCCGCGACGCCGAAGCCCGCGACCGCTCCGGGGATGTGCGCGAACTCCGCCGCCTGCAACGGCGGGATGAGGATCGGGAAGGTGGCGCCCAGAGTCGCCGTCGTCGAGGCGAAGGCCGACACGACCGCGCCGATCGCGCTGGCGAGCAGCGCGGTCACCACCGGGCCGCCGAGTCCGCCGATGGCGTCGGACGCGAGGTCGATGGCGCCGACCTGCTCGGCGACGCCGACGAACACGAACAGCCCCGAGGTCAGCAGGATGACGCTCCACGCGATGCCCTTGACGGCGGTCTCGCCCCGCGCCGGGTAGCAGAGGGTGAGCACGGCGCCGAGCGCGAAGGCGGTGATCCCGACGTCCAGGTCGAAGCCGAGTGCGAGGACGCCGAGCGCGGCGATGGCGACCAGTGTCGCGATCTGCTCGACGGTGACGCGCCCGCCGTCGGTGCCGGCGGCTTCGGGGTCCGCCGCGGCGTCGGCGACCTCGGGCTCCTTGCCGTGGCCGTGCCGGATCAGGTGGAGCCCGCCGAAGGCGAAGTACACGACGGTCATGAGCAGGACGTAGATGAGCAGGTACGGGACGAACACGTCCCAGATGGAGACGTCGGTGAGCCCGGACTTCTCCAGGACGCTCCGCGTGACCGCGCCGTAGGAGTTCAGCGGCGACATCGCGGTGGCGTTGACGCCGTGCAGGATGATCAGGCCCATCAGCAGCGGACTGACCCGGTACTTCGCGGCGAACGACATCGCCAGGGGTGCCAGGAGCGCCAGGGCGGCCGACGGGAAGACGCCGAACGCGACCAGGAGCGCCGCGATGAGCCCGAAGATGACGGGGATGAGCGCGACCCGGCCGGCCACCATGCGGACGCCGGTGGTGACGATGAGCTCGACGGTGCCGTTCGCCCGCGCGATCGCGAACAGGTAGGTCACCCCGGCGATCAGGACGAAGATGTCCGCGGGGAACGAGCCGAGCATCTCATCGACGGTCAGCCCGCCGATCGTGGCGACCACCAGGGCGAAGACGAAGCCGAGTACACCGATGTTGACGTTGAACGCTATCGCGAGGCCGAACATCAGCACCAGGCAGCCCACACTGGCGGCGATCGCTGGGGTCATCCTCTGCGCCTCATCCCGAACCGGACGTACACCTATGTATGCATAAGTGATCTACTGCATACGAGAGCGTACGCAACTTTGCGGTGCCGTCAAGACCAGGGGCGCCGCCGAGCCGCGGGCGGCGCCGGCAGGACCCCTGCATCCCCTGCGGATCCCCTGGGACACGGCCCGACCGGCGGATTCAGGCGGCGTGGCACGCCCGCCCGGCTATTGACACGGCTTCCCGCCGGTACCGTATTCTGCTGTATGCAATTATGTACACGGTTTTCGGTCCGCGTTCCCGGCGGCACGGACGCGCGGCGCACCCGCCGCCGTCCGCCGCCCGCACCGCGGGGCCCGACCGCCGAGACACCCACTGCCGACACCCCGACGGAGCCCCAGCGATGACCACCCCGAGCCACCGGATGCTGATCGGCGGAGTCCGGACCGCCGCGGCGAACGGCAGGGAGCTGCCGGCGGTCAACCCCTATGACGCCCGCGCGTTCGCGGCCATCCCCGACGCCACACCCGCCGACGTCGACGCCGCGGTCGCCGCCGCGCGCACAGCGTTCGAGGAGGGCTGGCGCAGGGTCCCCGGTGTGCGGCGCGCGGAGCTGCTGCACCGGCTCGCCGACCTGCTCGACCGCGACGCCGAACGCCTCGGCGTCCTGGAGTCCACCGACAACGGCAAGCTGGTGCGCGAGACGACCGGGCAGGTCCGGTTCGCCGCCCGCAACTACCGGTTCTTCGCCGGCTACGCCGACAAGCTGGGCGGCCGCACCATCCCGCTCGACTCGCCGGACATGCTCGACTACACGCTCGCCGAACCCGCGGGCGTCGCGGCGCTGATCACCGCGTGGAACTCGCCCATGCAGCTCCTCGCCAACAAGCTCGCCCCGGCGCTCGCAGCGGGCAACTGCGTCGTGGTGAAACCGTCCGAGCACGCCTCGATCACCACCCTCGAACTCGCCGACCTCATCGAGGAGGCGGGGTTCCCGCCCGGTGTCGTCAACATCGTCACCGGCGGGCCGCAGACGGGCGGCGCGCTGTCCGCGCACCCGGGCCTCGACCGGATCAGCTTCACCGGCAGCGTGCCCACCGGCCGCGCGATCGCCGCCGCGGCGGCACAGAACCTGATCCCCGCCACCCTCGAACTCGGCGGCAAGTCCCCCAACATCGTGTTCGCAGACGCCGACCAGGACCGCGCCGTCACCGGGGCCGTCGCGGGGATCTTCGCCGCCGGCGGGCAGACCTGCATCGCCGGCAGCCGACTGCTCGTACAGGACACGGTGTACGAGCAGGTCGTCGACGCGGTCGCGGAGCGGGCGCGCGCCATCCGGCTGGGCGACCCCCTGGCATCCGACACCCAGATGGGTCCGGTCGCCAACCGGCCGCACTACGAGCGGATCCGCGCCGCCGTCGACGCCGGGGCCGCCTCCGGCGCCCGCGCGGTCACGGGGCTCGACCCGCTGGAGAGCGACACCGACGGCTACTTCGTGCGGCCGACCGTCTTCGCCGACGTGGACAACGCGTCCCCGCTGGCGCGCGAGGAGGTCTTCGGGCCGGTCCTCAGCGTGATCCCGTTCGGGGACGCCGAGGACGCGGTGCGCATCGCCAACGACAGCGAGTTCGGGCTGGCCTCCGGCGTGTGGACCAACGACCTCACCCGCGCGCACTGGGTCGCCCAGCGGCTGGTCGCCGGGACGGTATGGGTGAACACCTACCGCGCCAGCGCGGCGCAGGCGCCCTTCGGCGGGACCCGCGGCTCCGGTTACGGCCGCGAGCGCGGCCTCGAAGCACTCCACGAATACCTGACGACCAAGAACGTGATGATCGACCTGTCCGGAGAGACCTCCGACCCGTTCTCGATCCGCACCTGAGCACAGGAGTGACGAAATGAGCGAGACCCCCGAACCGGTGTCGGTGGCACTATGCGGACTCGGCAACATGGGCGGCGCGATCCTGCCCCGCCTCACGGCGGGCCCCTGGTCGGTCCGCGCGTTCGACCTGGACGGCGACCGCACCCGGGCGGCGGCCGCCGCCCACGGCGCGACGGCGGCGGACGGGGTCGAGGAGCTCGCGGAGGCCGACGTCGTCGTCCTGTCCCTGCCCTCCCCGCGCGCGTCACTGGAGGTGGCCGCCCGGCTCGCGCCCCTGATGCGGGCCGGCGCGGTGATCGTCGAGACGTCCACGGTGAACCCGCCCGATATGGAGGCCGTCGGCCGGGTGTGCGCCGACAGTGGGGTCGGCGCGATCGACGCCGCGATCCTCTCCGGGGTCGCCCAGATGGCGGCCGGCACCGCCACACTGCTCGTCGGCGGCGAGGAGGCGGACGTGCGGCGCGTGCGCCCGGTACTCGACGCCATCAGCGCGTCGACCACCCGGTTCGGCCGGCTCGGCAGCGGAATGGCCGCCAAGGTGATCAACAACGCGGTCGCGCACGCCGTGATGGTCGTCCTCTCCGAGGCGGGGGCGCTCGCTGCGGCGACCGGGGTGTCGGCCGGTGAGCTCGCCGACCTCCTCGGCGGGCCGGAGGCCGGGCTGACCCGGCCGCTCACCCACCGGTTCGTGGAGCGGGTCATGCGCGGCGACTACGACGGCGGCATGCCCACCGAGGCGGCCCGCAAGGACTCCACCCTGGCCCTCGCCCTCGCGCAGGAGACGGCGGTGCCCCTGTTCGCCCTCCAGAGCACGCACACCGTCTACGAACTGGGGATGGCCAACGGGCTGGGCCGCTCCGACTACGCGTCGATCGCCACCCTGTGGGAGCAGTGGACCGGCCGCCCCATGAACGGCACCCCGGCCGACCCCGCCGACGGAAACCCGGCGTAACCGGCGGCGACCCGAGCCCCGGCGCCCAACGTCCCCGCCACCCCCGGGCGAAGGGGGTGTGCGGCGCGACCCTGGTGTCCCCCGGGAGAAGGGGGTGGGCTACCGTCGCGGATGCTTCGCACTCGCGACGGCAACTAACCCTCTGTCCACTGGATGCTCCGCACTCCTTTCCCACTGGATCAACGGAGTTGGGGGCGTGCGGGCCCTCGCCGGCCCTTTATCGGCCCCCGCTCGAATCCGTCCCCGGGCGGGGGTCCTCTCGCACTACGTCGTGCGCCGCCTTGTCGTCGCGCAGTCCCTGGAAACGGGGGTGCCTCAGCTTGCCGTCGACCGTCCACTCGGTGAACCCGACCTCGGCGACCAGCTCCGGCCGCACCCAGTGCGCTTCGCGCTCCCCCACCTCGGTGTCGAACGGGGAGGTGGCGCGCGCGATCGCGTCGAGCCCGGCCCGGAGCCGGCGCAGCGTCCGGTCGTCGAACCCCGTGCCGACCTTGCCCGCGTAGCGCAGCCGCCCGGCGTCGTAGTAGCCCACGAGCAGCGCGCCGAACCCGGTGCGCGCGCCGCGCGGCGGCGTGAACCCGCCGATGACCAGCTCCTGCCCTGTGACGCACTTGAACTTCAGCCAGTCGTGACTGCGCTTGGCGCGGTAGCCCGAGTCGCCGCGCTTGGCGATCACCCCCTCCCAACCACGCTCGCACGCCGTCGCGAAGTACGCCTCGCCGTCGGCGTTGCGGTGCTGGGTGTAGCGCAGCGGTGTGCCCCAGTCCAGTGCGACGCGCAGCAGTGACTTGCGGGTGCGCAGCGGAAGCCGGGTGAGGTCGTAGCCGTCGAGGTAGGTCAGGTCGAACAGGTAGTAGTACACCGCGACCCCGCTGGCGCGCGCCCGGCGTGCCGACGTCAGCCCGATGCGCTGCTGCAACCGCGCGAAGCTGGTGCGGCCCCCCTCGAACGCGACCACCTCGCCGTCGGCCGCCAGGTCCGCCGCACCCCGGGCCGCCACCGCCTCGGCGAGCTCCGGGTAGGTCGCGGTGAGGTCCCTGCCGGTGCGCGAGACCAGGCGCGCGGCGCCGCCCGCCCGCACGGCCAGCACGCGCTGCCCGTCGAGCTTGCGCTCGTACAGCCAGCGGGGGTCCGAGAAGTAGGACGTGGTCAGGGTCGCCGTCATGGCCTGCGGGCGGTCCGGCACCGCCGCCGGGCGCAGCAGGCCGCGCTGCCGCTCGGGGACCAGGGCCAGGGGGTCACCCATCACAACCCCCGCGCACGCGCACCGCACACCGCCCCCGTTCCAGCAGGCACCGTTTCAGCAGGTCCCCGGCTTACGCGGGGCTGTGCGGAGAGCTACCCCGACCGCCCGGCGGCACACCTGCGCGCGGCGCGGGTGCGGCGGCAGGCGGCACGGGCACGGGCGCGGGCGCGGCGGCGGGCGGTTCAGGACCCGACGTCGAACCGCGGCACCGTGTCCAGCAGGAACGACAGGTCGGCGCCCGACGGGTACTCCCGTGGCGCCGAAGCGCGGGTGAACAGCCGCGCCGGGTGGTCCCCGGCGAGCAGCGCACGGCGCCCCTCCCCCGGAGTCCCCGAGACGCGGAGCCAGCCGCCCTCGCGCAACCCGAGGACGGGGACGTCGTTGCGCTCCAGGAACTCGGTGATCCGCTGCTCCCTGGTCTCGCCCATGTGGGTGCTGCCGGGGTCGGGGTCGAGGTAATGCGGATTGAGCTGGAACGGCACCAGGCCCAGCGCCTCGAACGTCGGCGGCTGCGCGATGGGCATGTCGTTGGTGGTGCGCAGCGAGGGCCCCGCCATGTTGGTGCCCGCACTGGACCCGATGTAGGCCGTACCGGCCGCCACCGCCGCGCGCAGCGGCTCGACGAGGCCGAACGTCCACAGCGCGTCCAGCAGCCGGAACGTGTTGCCGCCGCCGACGAACACCGCGGCGGCGCCGCGCACGGCCTCGGCGGGCGACTCCGCGCGGTGGACGCCGCGCACCGCGGCCCCCATCGGCTCCAGTGCGGCCCGCACGGTCGCGGTGTAGCCGTCGTGGTCGGCGTTGGCATACGGGACGAACAGGACGTCGGGGCGGTCGGCGAACAGGGCCGAGAGCGGCTCGCGGGCATGGTCGAGGAAGGCCCGCCCCGGGGCGGTGGAGTTCGACAGCAGGAGCAGTTCCACGGGGATCCCTTCCGTCGGCACCCGTTCAGGCGGGGAGTTCCCGCAGGTGCGCGAGTGAACCGTACATCCGCACCAGTGCGGCGAACTCCTCGGCGTCGTGCACGGCGACCACGCCCCGACCGAAGTCCTTGGCGACCTCGACGCAGAACCGCGCGGTCTCCTCCACGCTCACCAGGTCCGTCGCCCCCGTCCCCGAGCCGGGGACCACCGACTCGGCGGTCACGGCCACGCCCACAACCGGCGCGTCGGTGGCCGTGGCCGGTTGCAGGATGCTGTTCACGTGGAAGACGCCGTTGCCGTAGGGGGTGATGTCCTGGGTGGTGATCGGCAGGACCGCGGGCGCGCGGCCGCCGACGCGCGCGGCGATGTCGAGGAGTCCTTCGCTGACCCGCAGCACCCAGCCCTGGCGGACGGTCGGGGAGATCGCGAAGCCCCGGTGGTTGCACACCCGGTTGCCCTTTGTCGCGTCGATCGACAGGACCGCGTCCATGCCGTCCTCGACCTCGTTGGCGTTCATCTGCGCCATGTCCACCGGCGAGTTCATGAACGGCACCGGGTCGTGCGGGAGGGTCGGCGCGTCGGGGCAGACGTGCGTGGTGACGACGACGTCGCCGGGCAGCACGTCGCCGGCCCTGCTCATCGCGCCCAGCTTCGCCGCGGCGGTCAGCGCCACCAGCGCGCCGTCGGCGTCGGAGACGATGCCGATCTGCTCGGGCCGGGCGCCCACACCGCCGAGGCGGCCGATGATCCCGAGCGTCGGCGCCGTGCCGCCCCGCGAACGCCCCGCGGACCCGGGGACGAACGCGCGGACGAAGTCGGTGTGCCCCCGATCGCCCGCGAC
Organism: Murinocardiopsis flavida; assembly: GCF_003014485.1. GTDB lineage: Bacteria > Actinomycetota > Actinomycetes > Streptosporangiales > Streptosporangiaceae > Murinocardiopsis > Murinocardiopsis flavida. The sequence goes on from NZ_PYGA01000001.1 coordinate 92,477, forward strand.
CCGCCGGACGCGGACGTCGCCGACACCGGACTCCCGCAGCAGCGCCGCAAGCGCCTCGCCGTCGGCGTCGCCCCTGTCGATGCGCTCGTGGACCTCGATCGCCTGCCGCCAGACCATCGCCGCCGCCCTTCCGTCTCTCGTGTGCCGTGCCGTACTGCCGTCCCGGGCCGCCGCGACGGCCCGTCCGCTACCGCGCCTTGACGACCGAGCTGAAGAAGCCGTAGATCGCGTCGCCCGCGATGACGCCGCCGCCGATGATGGCGAGGGTGGACTCCGCCTCGGGGCCCCTGATCCGCAGGACGGCGATGCGGATGAGCAGCCCGGCGAGCACCGCCCACCCCGCGATCGGGTCGGCGACGATCAGGCCCGTGGCGAGCATGATGCCCATCTGCCGCCGGGACCCGGCGACGAGCTGGATGAGCGCGCCCGGTATCGCCCACAGTGCGATCTCGCTGATCGCGCCGGCGTCGAGGCCGGCCTCGATGGTGGTCGCGAACACCTTGCTCGACGGCGCGAACAGCCCGTTGTCGAAGTACAGGTTGTGGGTGAGTGCGACGACGGCGATCGCCACCGCGCAGCCCACCAGGCCCGCGAGGAGCTGCTGGCGGCGCCCCTCCAGCTCCTGTGCCGGGTCGCCGCCGCGGCCGCGCAGGATCCACCCGGCCTTGAAGTCGTAGCCGCCGTCGGCGAAGGCGGGGCTGCCCGCCGCGACGAACCCCGACAGCAGCACGACCGCCGGGGTGGGGAAGCCGAAGAACATGCCCAGCACCAGGAAGACCAGCGCGGTGGCGAACGCCGGGAACCAGCCGGCGTGCATCGCGGACAGGCCGACGATGAACTCGGCGGCGATGCACGCCAGCGCGGCGAACAGCGCCCAGAGGAGGAGCTGCACCGGCCCCATCCCGGTGTACAGGCCGCCCGCGAGGGCGAGGACGATCCCGGCCAGGACGTAGAGGACCGCGCCCTTGCCGAGGCCGCGCAGCGCCTCGCTGTCGTCGCGGGTGAAGCCGTGCTCGGCCGCCCCGTCCGCCGATCCGGCGCCGCCCCCGGCGGGCGCCGGATCGGCGGGCGGGGCCGCCGCCTCGCCCCGCGACGACCCTGATGCGGCAGGGCGCCGCATCCGGTGCCGCACGACCAGCACGATCGCCTGGACGAGGGCGACGAGCCCGGCGCCGATCATCATGCCGTGCGGGACGTAGGACTCCGCCATGACGGTGCCGAACAGCGGGCCGGAGTACCCGGCGAGGAGCAGCCCGGCGCCGAACATGCTGAGCGCCCAGATGTTGCCGATGAACGCCACGCCGAACGCCGACATCGGCACGCCCAGCGCAGCGCCGCCGACACCGATCAGCGCGCCGTAGCCGAGCACCCTGGCCCGGCGGCCGCCCTTGTCCCCGGCGATGATCGCCTCGGCGGAGGCGATTCCGGGCGGCCACGCGCCCGAGGCGGGGAAGATCCTGGTGTCGAACAGCCAGTACAGCATCATGAGGTCGATGACCATGGCCATGCTCGCGCCGATGAGCATCGGCACCAGCAGGTCCTGGCGGCCCAGCGCCGCGGGGATCCCGATGGTGAGCAGCAGCGAGTTCGCCGCCGCGAACGTGGCCGTGGAGATCGACGTCTGCACCAGGTTCTGCCGGTGGACCGAGCGGAACCGGAGGAACGCCGCGAGGGGGATCCGGGAGATCAGGATCGCCAGCAGGACCCCGATGATCGAGGTGTTCGGGGTGACGCCGAGGGTGGTGATGATCTGGAGGCCGATCACCGCCCCGGCGACCGAGGTGAGGATGAGGACGGCGAGCAGCCACGGCTCGAAGGTTTGCGGGTGGCGCTCTGCTGTCGCGCTCGGCTCAGGTGTCGGCACGGCGGTCTCCTCGCCCGGTCCGTTCGGTCGTGGCGGCCGCGACCCTCGGGGCGGGCGCGGCTGCGGCTGCGGCTGCGGCCATCGCAGCGGACGCGCCCGCGGTCGCCGGAGCGGGTACGCCCGCGCGCCCGGGGCCGTCGCCGGTGCGCGCCCGTGCCGGGGCGCACTCCGGCGGCGCGGTCGGAGTCATCGCACCATTTCCCGTGCCAGCGCCGCGACGACGGAGCGCGCGAGCAGAACAGGGATGCTGCCGACGTCGCTCGCACGGGCGCGCGTCGCCTCCGTGTACCCCATGCAGTCCAGGACGGCCAGGTCGGCGCCCTCGTCGGCGAGCCGGCACACGGCATCGGCCGCGGCGTCGGGTGCCTCGTCGCCGTAGGGGTCGGCGGCCGCTGTGCGCGGCACGCCCGCGTGGGGCCACCACTTCGCGAGCGCGGCCTCCTGCTGGCGCGGGTCGGGGCAGACCACGCCGAGCGTCCGCCCCTGCGCCAACCCGGCGACCGCGTGGACCAGCAGGCTGTCGGCGGCGAGGACCGGGCGTGTGTGCGCCAGGTTGCCCAGGGGGGCGGTGCAGACGACCAGGGTCGCCGCGACCTCGTCGGCCTCGGCGCGCGCGACCGCGCTCTCGACGAGCGGCCGGATGCGGTGGTGGGCCAGCCGGACCGGGTTGCCGTCGCGCAGCCGGGTGACCAGGACCTCCTCGTCCTGCTCCGGAGCGAGCGCCGCGATGGCGGCGGTGTCGAGTCCGTCGAGCGCCCCGTGCTCGACGGGTTCGATCCCGTCGAAGGCGGAACCCAGGTCGGGGACGATGTCGGTGCGCGGCGCCTGTCCGATGGTCACGATGCCCAGGCGGGGTGTCATCCGGACGGCCTCCCTTCCTCGTCGCACGGGCCGGTGGTGCTCCGGCCCGCTGCCCACACAAGCACGCGGCCAGGGCACCCGGCCATGTGCACTGTGCCAGGGTGAACGGCCGGGGCTATGCAGGTAGCAGCGCCTTGCCCGAAAGGTGTCCGCGGAGTTGCCAAGGCATTCCGCGCCCTTTACCTCCGCGACCGCGATCGAGGGTGCCTCCCACCAGGGAGGGGGCCGCCCGGGCAGGGTGCCGGGCGGGGGTCAGCGGTCGCCCAGGACCGTGTGGCAGGCCAGGTGCAGGGCCAGCCGCTCGTCGGCGCTGCCGAGGTCCACCCCGAGGAGCGCTTCGACGCGCGCGATGCGGGCCGCGACGGTGTTGCGGTGGACGCCGAGCACCGCGGCCGTCTCGGTCAGGTTCGACTCGGCGTCCAGGTAGGCGGCGAGGGTGCGGTCGAGCTCGCCGGGCTGGCCGCTCAGCGGGGCGAGGAGATCGCGTGCCGCGGGTTGGAAGGTGTCGGTCCTGGTCCAGGCCAAGAGCAACTGCGCCAGGCCGAGCCGGTCGATGTGCAGGAACCGGCCGACCTCGCGGCGGTTGGCGGCGAGGCGGGCGGCGTCGGCCGCCTCGCCCAGGGTCGCCGAGATCCCGGCGGGGCCCGCGTGGGCGCGGCCGATCCCGACATGGCTCGACGCCAGGCGGGCGAGCCGTCGCTGGGTGCGGCGGACCCCGTTCACGACCGTGCCGACGGCGTCCGGCGCGGGCTCGCTGCCCAGCGTCACCCACCCCGACCAGCCGTCGTGCCGCTCGACCAGGGTGGCCTGGATCCCCTCGGCCTCCAGCGCGGAGAGGAGTTCCGCTGTGCTGCCGAGGACGTCGACGCCGTCGGGGACGCCGATGTGGAAGCCGAGGTGCCACCCGCCCAGGCGCCACCCCAGGTCGCCGGCCCGATTGCGCAGCTCGGCCGACGGCTCCCCGTCGAGCCGCAGCAGTTCGCCCAGCACGGTGGCGCGCAGCCGGGCGTCGCGCTCGATCTCGACCCGCCGGTCGGCCCGCCAGCAGCGCAGCGCCATGGTGGCGACGGCGGCGACCCCGCGGGCGGTCTCCTCCCACGCGGCGTCGTTCTGGTCGAGGAGCACGCCCATCCACAGGTCGGCGTGGTCGGCGTCGTGGGCCGGCACCGGGGCGAACAGGGCGACCCCCCGCCCGTGCGGGTGGCGCTGCACCATCGGCGGCGCGGTGCGGAACCCCTCGACCTCGACCGGGTCGCCCGCCAGGGTCGCGCCCTCCCCGGACAGGATCCACACCCGCGCGCCGAGCAGGGCCGCGACCGTCGCGGCGACCTCTTTCGGCGTGGTGCCCCGGCGCGACAGCGCCTCGTGGGCGCGCACCAGGAGGCGGGCGCGGTCCATCTCGGGCGCCGACAGCAGTTCCCGCAGTCCCACGGCGAGCGCGACGATGTCGTCGTCGGTGCCGAGGAGCGGTATCCCGACCCGGTCGGCGAGGATCGCGGTGGCGCGCAGCGGGGCGGCGCGGCCGGAGACGAGCAGCCCGCAGGCCCCCGCGTCCGCGAGGCGGCGCAGCGCGGCGTCGATGCGCCAGTCGGCCCCGGTGACCGGGGTGAGCACCGCGATCAGCGCCCCGGCCGCGGGCCGCACCGCGTCGAGGTCGCGCGCCACCACCACCTCGGTCAGCGGGCGGTGCAGGTGCTCCGCGCCCGCGAGGGCCGCGACGCCGGTCCACGCCGGACGCGCGCACACGTCGGCGAGGGTCGGGGGCCGCGCCGTCATCGCGCCGCCCCGGCGGCTCGACCGGCGCGGTCGGCCGGGTCGGACCCGCCGGTCCAGGGCCGGTCGAGCAGGACGGGCGGGTGGGCGAGGTCGAAGGCCCGCGGGCCGACGCGGCCGATCCGATCGGGGTGCCGCCAGAACGCGGCGCCGGGCAGGTGCAGGACCGCGATGTCGAGCCCGGCCCGCACCTGGTCGCAGCCGACGGGGCTGCCGGTGCGGCGGTCCACCAGGCAGATGAGGTCGGGGGTGCTGGCGACCGGTGTGCCGTCGGTCAGCGCGAGCAGGTACTCGTTCTCCATCTCGACGCGGGTCAGGGCACCGGCCGCGTCGTCGACGACGGTCACCGTGCCCTGCGCGAACGTGCGCCGCGTGCGGTGCCGGACCACCTCCAGCACTCGGCCGTCGCAGAGCAGCTCGCCGCCCAGTGCGCGGGCCGCCGTGCGCGCGTCCCCCGCGACGGGCAGCGCCAGGTGGGTCCGACCCAGGTGCAGGGCGCGCCGGACGGTCCCCGGGATCGCGGCGTTCGCGATGTCGGCGGCCCGCAGCGGCGCGAACGCCACGCTCGCCCAGCCGCCGGCCTCGGGCAGGAAGGAGCGTGCGAGGCGCTCGGTCGCGCGATCGTCGATCCCGTCGAAGACCGCGGTCGGCCCGGAACCGCCCGCCAGCGCCACCGGGGCGAGGGGCCGCCCCGCCGCGGCCGACGCCAGCTGGTCCAACCGCGGGAGTGCCCGGCCCATCAGGTCGGCGTCGACCACGTCGAGCCCGAGGACGGCGGCCGCGGCGAAGACCATGACCCCGTTGACGCCGCCGACCTCGATGCCCATCACCGCGTGCGGGCGGGTGCGCGTCGCGGCGGCGACGGCCTCGACGACGGCGGGGAACTCCGCGCCGCCGGGCGGCTTCTCCGCGAGCGCGGCCGTGGCGCCGACGATTCCGGTCGCGATCACGGGGGCGTCGGGCGGCAGCTCCGCGGCGTCCAGCAGCCGCGGCAGCGCCTTGCCGGCCGTCCACCGGCGCAGCAGGCTCGCCGCGAGCGGGGTCGGACCACCGCCGCCGCACCCGAGCAGGGTGCTGCCCCGTTCGAGTGCGGCGATGTCGTCGTGCGACGGCGCGAGTGCGGAGGTCACCGGGCCAGGATGCCAGCACGCCGCCCGAACGGCACGCGGTCCCGGTGGCGTGTCAGGGTGTCAGGGTGTCGGCGCGGCGGTGCCTGCGGTGCCTGCGGTCAGCTCCTCCACCGGGCGGAACTCGGTGCCCAGCCGGAACGCCGCGGGACCGAACGCGGCGAGGGCCTGCTCGGTGCGCATCACCGGCGGTGTGCCGATGCCGATGACGGTGGCCCGCTGCCCGTACCGCAGCCCTTCGGTGGTGATGGGTTCGCCCGTCTCCGCGTCGAGGACGCAGATCAGGTCGGGGACGGTGCAGACGACCCGGCCGTCCACCTCCGCCACCAGGTGCTCGTTCTGGAAGGTCAGCTCCAGCTCCGAGGTGTCGGCCGCGCCGAAGGACGCGAACCGGGCGCGGCCGACCGCGAACCCGCCCTCGGTGCGCCGTTCGATGTCGACGATCTTGCCGGTGAACAGCGCGCGGAGGTGGCGGTACTCGGTGTCGGCCACCACCTCGGCGAGCGCCGCGACCGGGTCGCGGTGGTCGCGCCGTGCCTCGCGCAGGGCCGCGCCCAGCCGGATCCCGAGGGTGAGGGTGCGCTTGATGGCGGTGCGCCGCATGTCGGCGCCGCTCATGGTGAACTCGGCGACGTGCGCGATACCGCCGAGGCGCATCGTCACGCCGCGGGCGAGCCACTCCATGCGCTTGTCGTCGGTGCCGGTGTCGATGATCGCGGTCTCGCCGTTCTCGCCCGCCAGTGCCATCGGGGACCCGGAGATGCCGTAGGCGGCGAAGGTCTTCATCTGGAGTTCGGGGAACGCCCGGCCCATCCCGTCGGCGTCGATCACCGGCAGGCCGGTCCGCGCCGCGACGAACAGCGGGATCATCGAGTTGATGCCGCCGCACTCGACGGGGATGACCGCGTCGGCCGTGCGCCCCACATGGCGCTCGATGGCGCGCAGCACCGCCACCGGCTCGTCGCCGCCGGGCAGTTTCTCCATGCCGACCGTCGGGGCGCCCATCTGCGCCACCGGCACGACGAACGCGTCGTCGGCAACCTCGTCGGGGTCGAGGATCCGCACCGTGCGGTCCCCGAGTGCCTGCGTCACCAGCAGCCGGCCCACGTGGGGGTCGCCGCCGCCGCCGGTGCCGAGGAGTGCCGCGCCGCGGCTGAGGTCCCCGAGGCTGTCGACGCCAAGGTCGAAACTCACGCTGTCGCCTTCCTGTCTCGTCTGTGTGGCCTGCCGCGCCGCGGTCCGCCCGGCCCGCGGCCGGGTGCGGGCGGCCCGCCCCGGATCACGGGGCGGTGAACAGCTCGCCGACGGCCTTGACCCGGATCCGGGTCGCGTTGCCGGGGAGGTACGCCAGCGGCACCTCGTCGACGTCGACGACCCGCACGGTGTCGGGCAGCGCACCGGCCCGCACCGCGCGGTCGACGGCCTCCTGCTTCGCGTCGTCCAGGACGGCGGAGCGCCGCCCCGGCTCGATCGAGAAGACGCGGTCGACCTCGCCGCCGACCTGGGCGATGGCGGCGCCGACGGCGTTGGCGACGGGGAAGTTGTCGGGGCGGACCAGCGCGGCGCCGTCGTCCAGCCGGTCGGGGAGCAGCACGGAACCGCCGCCGACGGCGACGATGGGCAGGGGCTCCGCGGAGACCCGCATGCGCTCGACGCCGTCGGTCACCGCGGCGGCGATCTGCGCCAGCACGCCGCCGACGAGGTCGCGGTCCATGCCGGCGACCCGGGACGGGTCGCCGATCTCGGCGCGCCCGGCCGCCACGGCGACGTCGGTCGCCGTCATGGTCGGCCCGCCGAAGACCAGCGCCTCCGAGCCCAGCCGGAAGCCCACCGAGTCGGGGCCGACAACCGGACCGCCGTCCGTGCCGCCGTCCGGGCGGACCCTGCTGCCGCCGCCGATCCCGAGCGACAGCACGTCGGGCATGCGGAAGTTGGTGCGCACACCCGCGACGCTCACGTCGTTGGTGGCCTCGCGCGGGAAACCGGCCTGCACGATCCCGATGTCGCTGGTGGTGCCGCCGACGTCGACCACGGCGCAGTCGGCCAGCCCGGACAGGTAGGCGGCGCCGCGCATGGAGTTGGTGGGTCCGGAGGCGAAGGTCGCGACCGGGTACCGGCGGGCGAAGTCGACGTCCATCAGCGTGCCGTCGTTCTGGCTCAGGTACAGCGGAGCGGCGATCCCGTGGCCCTCGATGGCCGCGGCGAGCCCGTCGACGATGTCGACGGCCAGTTCGCGCAGTGAGGCGTTGACGATGGTCGCGTTCTCGCGCTCCAGCAGGCCCATCCGGCCGATCTCGTGGGACAGCGAGATCGCGGCGTCGGGCAGCATCGCGCCGACCACTTCGGCGGCGCGCTGCTCGAACTCCGCGGTGACAGGCGAGAACACGGAGGTGATCGCGATGCTGCGCGCCCCGCGCGCGGCGATGTCCTCGACCGTGCGCTTCAGTTCGTCCTCATCGAGCTCGCTGATGGCCCGGCCGTCGAACTCGTGCCCGCCGTGGCACAGGTAGCCGTGCCCGCCGAGCGCCGCCGCGAGCGGTGCCGGCCAGTCGACCAGCGGCGGCAGGGCCGCCGTCGCGGGCAGGCCCAGGCGGATCGCCGCGGTCGGCGCGAGCCGCCGGTGCTCGACCAGCGCGTTGATGAAGTGGGTGGTGCCGATCATGACGGCCTTGACCGCGGCGGGGTCGAACGGGTGCTGCTGCTGCAACTCGTTCAGCGCGGCCATGATGCCGTCGGTGACGTCGTCCTGCGTGGAGGTCTTCACCGCTGCGAGGACGCTGCCTCCGGTGACCAGGGCGACGTCGGTGTTGGTACCGCCCACATCGATGCCGATACGCACAGGTGGCCGACTCCTCCGTAGACGTGCTTCGCCGAGGGGCGCCGGGCGGCCGGATCGGACCCGCCGGCGGCTCCCCCGCCCCGGGCGGGGCGATGAGTCCAACGTAATCGGGCGCCGTCGCGCCGTCATCGAGCACATCGCCCGGTTGCGCACGGGTCGCAGGGCAGAGCGCACAATCGGGGCACGCGCGACCGGCGCGCCACCGCCTGCCCGCGGGGCCGCACGTGGGCGGCCGCCGCCCGCGCGCCGGGCCCGTCAGCCCGCCGCCGGGCCGGGCGGCCGCGCGTCCTCCGGGACGGGGCCGCGCCGGAGGATCTCCCGCGCGAGCGCCGCCAGCCGCGGGTCCTCGCCGCGGTGCAGCAGCGCACCGATGTACGCCCCGAGGGCGGCCTCGTCCAGCTCCGCCCCGCCGGGGCGGTCGTCCATGCATCCCATCGCCTACCGCTGCCCGCCGGGGCGCCGCCGAACACCGAACGGTTCAGGGACCGGAGGCGGCACCGTCGCCCGCGGCACGGTGCGTCGTCAGCCCTTGGCGCGCGAGGTCGTCGAGGCCGGGCCCGGTGACGGCAGGGTCGAGCAGGTCGAGCAGTGCCGCGCCGACGACCGGGAGGCCCTCGGCGGAGAGCGTGTCGACGTCGAGCGCCCGGGACAGGTGTCCGCCGAACGCGACCACGCCGAGGTGCATGGCGGTCAGCACGGCGGCCCGCGCACGGAGCACGCCCGGCGCGGGGGGTTCGGTGACCGCCGCCGCGAGGTGCCGCTCGGTGTGCGCGGCCACCTCGTCGAACAGCGCATCGGCACCGGGGAAGCCGTCGCCCACCGCCCTCGCCAGATACTTCAGCAGGGACGGCGCCTGGCGGTGCACGGCGTCAACGAACCCGGGGTCGGCGATGCCGCCTCCGGCGACCCCCTGGGCGGTGCTGCGCCGGATGAACTCCAGGACGTGGGCGTCGCAGGCGCGGCGCAGCGCGTCCTTGGTGCGGAAGTGGTGCTGGACCAGCGCCGGTGAGACCTCGGCGGCCGCGGCGATCCCGCGGATCGTGGTGGCGGCGTAGCCCCGCTCGGCATAGTGCCGCAGCGCGGTGTCGCGGATGCGGGCCCGCGCGCTCAGATCGCTCCAGCGCGGGTCTCCGTCGCCGTTCGGTGCGGGTGCGCCCATACCCCGAACCATACCAATGAACACTATACTGTACATACGTACAGTACCGGAGATCCGATCCTGCCACGCCCAGGAAGGACATCGCCTTGAGTACCGACCGACCACTGCTCGGCCCGACCCAGCAGACCATGACGCTGACCCTCTCCGTGAGGGCGGCCGACAACCGCTCCGGCGCCCCGATCCTCGGCGACCGGTGGGCGGAGGACGCCCTCGCCCGCATCAACGGGCCCGACCCAGGCGCGGCGATACGGCGCGATGCCGCGGCGGGCGCCCTGTGCCGCACCCGGCAGCTCGACGACTGGACCCGCGCCTTCCTGGCCGAGCGCCCCGACGCCGTCGTGCTGCACCTCGGCTGCGGGCTGGACGCCCGTGCGCTGCGCGTCGACCCGGCCCCCGGCGTGCTCTGGTACGACGTGGACTACCCCGAGGTCATCGCGCTGCGGCAGCGCCTCTATTCGGCGGGCGCGGGCTATCGGATGATCGGGGCCTCCGTCACCGACCCCTCCTGGGCGGACGGGGTGCCCGTCGACCGCCCCACCCTGGTCGTCGCCGAGGGTCTGCTCATGTACCTGCCGGCGGAGGAGGTCCGGCGCCTCCTCCGCCGGGTGACCGCGGGCCGGGCGGGGCGGTTGGCGTGCGACGTCGAACTGCCGTGGGCCGCCCGGCTCGCACGGTTCGACCCGGTACTGCGCAGGACCGGGGCCGTCCACCAATGGGGCGTCCGCGACCTCGGCGGCCTCAGCCAGTGGGTGCCGGCGCTGCGGCTGCTCGCCGAGCACGGCGTGACCGCCCTGCCCGGCATCGCGAACACCGCCCCCGCTTACCGGCGCCTCTACGGCGCGATGAACCGCGTCCCCGCCCTGCGCGACTCCATGCGCGTGGCCCTGTTCTCGTTCTGAGGCCCGGGCCCCCGTTCCGGATCCGGCTCAGCGGGCCGGGTCAGGGCCGTCCGGCGCGGGACGGTGGCGGGCGGCTTCGTCGGGGCGGGGGGATCCGGCGGCGTCGAACAGCCGGACCAGGTCGTCGTACAGCGCGCCCGCGCCGGCGCCCGACCCGCCGTCCGCGTGGCCGCCGGCCTGTTCGAGGAGGCCGCGGAGGCCGTGCTCCGCCTCGCCGAGGACCCGCACGTGCTCCTTGAGGACGGCCGCCTGCCGCTCCCCCGCCGTGCCCGCGTAGGCGAGGGCCGCCCGCAGCGCGGTGACGGTGCCCCGCAGCCGCTCGGCCTCTGCCAAGGAGATGCCGATCAGCGGGCCGCTCCTCGTCCGGTCCGCCTCGTTGAAGACGACCTTCTTCGCTCCGCTCGCGGCTCCGTTCGGACGTGCCATGGGGTCCTCCGTCTGTCGCCATCGGGTGGGGCGGTCCTGGGGAGGCCGCCCGTCTCAGCTCCAACTGCCCCGAATGCGCCCGGGCACCCATCCCCCGAGCCCCGAGCCCCGCCGTCGTCCCGCCGCGCGTCCGGGCCATACGCGAACACACCGGCTAAATTACTCCAAGTAGCAATTAACTACTCCAAGTGATTGGAACCCTATGAAGCTCGCCGCGACCCTCGCCATGGCCCTTGCGACCGCCGGCCTCGCCGGCCCGGCCCTGGCGGGTCCCGCCGCGGCGGCCGGCGACGGGGACGGGTTCGGTGCGGCGGGGCAGTCCGTGCCCTTCTGCGCGCACTACTCCGAGCGCGCGCTCCACCGGCTCGAAGAGAGGACCGGCAGGCAGCTGATCGGGGTCACCGCGGACGAGTACCGGCGCATCGCCGCCGTCGACCCCCACCTGCTCGACCCGGTGTGCCTCGACACCAGCGGGGAGCACCTGCTCCTCGTCGGCCTGATCGCGCCGGCCGACACCGGCACCGCCAGGGACGCCGCCGCGGGATGACGCGCCCGCGGCCCGGCCGCGCGCCGCAACGGCGCGCGGTCAGGGCCGCGGGATGTTGCGCAGGTTGGAACGGGCCAGCTGCACCATGCGGCCGACACCGCCGTTGAGCACGGTCCGGCTCGCGGACAGCGCGAACCCGGTGACCTGGCCCGCGGTGATCTTGGGCGGCATCGACAGCGCGTTCGGGTCGGTCACGACGTCGACCAGCGCCGGGCCGTCGTGCCGGAACGCCTCGCGCAGCGCGTCGCGGACGTCGCCCGGCCGCTCCACCCGGATCCCGCGCGCCCCGGCCGCGGTCGCGATGGCGGCGAAGTCGGTGTGCTGGTACCCCGTTCCGTGCGGGGTCAGCCCGTCGACCATCATCTCGAGGTCGACCATTCCCAGCGACGAGTTGTTGAACAGCACGACCTTCACCGGCAGGTCGTATTGGACGAGGGTCAGGAAGTCGCCCATCAGCATGGCGAACCCGCCGTCGCCCGACATCGACACCACCTGCCGGCCCCGGTCCAGGAACTGCGCGCCGAGGGCCTGCGGCAGCGCGTTGGCCATGGACCCGTGCACGAAGGACCCGATGACCCTGCGGCGGCCGTTCGGGGTGAGGTAGCGCGCCGCCCAGACGTTGCACATGCCGGTGTCGACCGTGAAGGCGGCGTCGTCGGCGGCCTCCTCGTCGAGGACCGCCGCGACGTACTCGGGGTGGATCGGCGTGTGCTTCTCCACGTTGCGGGTGTACGCCTGCACCGCCCCTTCGAGCGCCGCGACGTGCCGGTCGAGCATCCGGTCGAGGAAGCGGCGCGACGTCTTCTCCCGCACCTGCGGTGTCAGGCAGCGCAGCGTCTCGCCGACGTCGCCCCAGACCGCGAGCTTCAGGTCGGTGCGGCGGCCGAGGCGCTCGGGCTGCACGTCGACCTGCACGATGCGGGCGCCGTCGGGCAGGAACTCGCTGTAGGGGAAGTCGGTCCCCAGCAGGATCAGCAGGTCGCACCCGTGCATGGCCTCGTAGGCGGCGCCGTAGCCGAGCAGCCCCGACATGCCGACGTCGTAGGGGTTGTCGTACTGGATGTGCTCCTTGCCGCGCAGCGCGTGCCCGACGGGGGCCTTGAGCTTCTCCGCGAGCTCCATCACCTCGCCGTGCGCACCCGCGACACCGCGGCCGCAGAACAGCGTCACCTTCTCCGCGCCGTCGACCAGGTCGACCAGCTTGGCGACCTCGGCGTCGCCCGGCCGGGTGGCCGGCAGGTCGGTGACCATCGCGAGCTCGACGGCGCTCTCCGGCGCCTCCTTGCCCGCCACGTCGCCCGGCAGCGCGACCACCGACACCCCGCGCCGGCCCACCGCGTACTGGATCGCGCTCTGCACCACCCGCGGCATCTGCCCGGGGGTGGAGATCAGCTCCGAGTAGTGGCTGCACTCCTGGAACAGCCGGTCGGGGTGGGTCTCCTGGAAGAACCCCGTGCCGATCTCGCTGCTCGGGATCTGCGCGGCGAGCGCGAGGACCGGCGCCATGGAGCGGTGCGCGTCGAACAGCCCGTTGATCAGGTGCAGGTTGCCCGGGCCGCACGAACCGGCGCAGGCGGCGAGCCTGCCGGTGAGCTGCGCCTCGGCGCTCGCCGCGAACGCCGCCGCCTCCTCGTGGCGGACCTGCACCCATTCGACGGCGCTGTTGCGGCGGATCGCGTCGACGACCGGGTTGAGGCTGTCGCCGACGACCCCGAACACCCGTGTCACCCCGGCGCGGGCGATGAGGTCGACGTACTGCTCGGCAACGGTTCGCTTCGCCATGGCTGCGGCTCCCTTGATCGACGGACGGGCGACCGCTCCGGGCCCCACGGGCGGCGCGGTCGGTTCGGCTGTGTCACGAAGGGGGTCCGGGTGTGCGGACGGTGCGGTGCGGTCGGTACGGGTGATGCGGTTGGTGCGGTTGGTGCGGCGCCCGGCGCCCCGCTACCCGGCTGGGGCGAGCCTACTCAGGGCGGCCCACCACCCGGCCGGTCTTCTCAGGGCGGCCCACCACCCGGCCGGTCTTTCCACGGCGGCGGCACGGGGGCCGCCGACAGGCCGCAGGCCGTCCCGATCAGCGGATACCGAGCTCCCGCAGCGCCCGCACCGGGTCAGATCCCGGCTCCTCGGGGAAGAACAGGTAGCACACGCCGCCGCTGCCCGACGACGTCGAACCGTCGGCGAGCTTGCGCTTCGTGCGCAGCCAGATGTTCTCGAACTGGCGGCGCGGGTAGACGCGCCGCACCGCGTCGTTCGACGGCGAGGCGGGGTCGTTGGCGATGACGTCGCCGTCCTCGGTGAAGCCGATGAGCACCATCAGGTGCCCGGCCGTGCCGTAGCCGGCGCCGTCGAGTTCGCGCTCCTCGAACGACTGCGAGGTGATGATCGGCACCCCCGCCGCGATGAGCCGCTCGGCGTCCGCCATGGAGCCGAGCCGGGTCACCAGCGCGCTCATCTGCCGGTAGGTCGCCGCGTAGGCCGTGTTGAACGGCCAGTTGCCGCAGCCCTCGTAGGCGTAGTCGTAGGTGAACCGGGCGGCGTGGTCGACGCTGGGGTCGTGGTGGTCCGGCGGCTCCACCCAGTCGAGGTCCTCCTCGGTGGGGACGCGGCCGAAGTGCTCCAGGACCATCTGGCTGGAGGTGGGGCTGCACCACGCCTCTCCCCCGTTGTCGTACTCGGGGTAGTCGCCGACATGGGTGTTCTGGGAGTAGCGGGGCACCTCGAGCTCCACCCCGCTGCCCACGCCGGGTTTCGACGCGGGGACGGTGAAGCGGTCCGGGACCGTCGACGCCATGGCGCCGACCCGGCGGACCGCCGGGGTCGCCGAACCGCCCTCGGCGCGCAGCAGGGTGACCCGGATCCGGTAGCCGGTGATGCCGGCGCCGCCGCCCTTGTCGGAGATCAGCACGGTGTCGGTCGCGACCTCGCTCCGGTCGTCCTTCTGACCGTTGACCGAGGTCCGCTTCATGTCGGCGTCGCCGGAGGCCCACCGGCCGAGCACGTACCAGGGTGTGCTGCCGCCGCCGCTGTAGTCGCCGCGCAGCGCCACCTCGATCCAGGTGCCGTCGGGGGTCTCGGCGTTCCACGACGCGATCAGCTCGTCGGCGGCGAAGTCGACGGCGTGCACCGGCGAGGTCCAGGCGGCGGTCTCCCAGACGCGGGTCTCGCCCGTGTGCGGGTCGGCGTACTCGCGGGTGCCGGTGGGCTCGGCGATCTCGATCGCCGGGACGTCGCCCGGCCGGACCCGCACCCCGTCGGCCGCGCCGGACTTCCAGTCCGCCGCCGACACCCAGGCGCGGTACTGCACCCGGGCGTCGTCGGCGCGGGGACGGCGCGCCGGCGCGGCCAGTGCCGACGGGGCGCCGGCTCCGAGGGCACCGCCGACCAGAGGGGCGCCGATGAGACTGCGGACGACGGTCCGGCGCGTGACGTGTGGCGGCATGGGTGCTCCTGTCGGATGTGCGGGTGTCGCGGGCTTTATGTCGCCCATACGTACCCGCCCCCGGGGCCATCGATGCACACGGCGACAGCCTGTTCGCCCACTGTGCCCGGCACGCCCCCGCCCGGCGCCGACGAACGGCCGCACCGCCGCAACCCCCGGGGTGAAAGGGGGTGGAACATGGCCGCTTGATTACCCTGGGGGGGTATGGTATTTCTTGAATACAGGAGAACGAGGACACCCGAAACCGAGGAGCAGTCATGAACACCGCAGCGAAACTGGCCGTCTACGGCACCGGACTCGCACTCGCGTTCGGGGCGTCCCTCGGGGCCGGCCGGGTGGTCGGGCCCATCGCCGCGGAGGACCGCCCCGAGCACGGCGACACCCACGAACCGGCGTCCGGCGAACCGGGCGGGGCGGCCGAGGGCGCCCAGGACGCCGACAACGCGGCGTCGGGGCTCCAGATCTCCGCGGCCGGCTACTCCCTCGAACCCCTCGACGTCCCCGACAAGGCAGGGGACGAGCAGCGGCTGTCCTTCCGTATCCTGGACAGCGAGGGTTCACCCGTCACCGGGTTCACCCCCGAACACGAGAAGAAGCTGCACCTCATCATCGTGCGGCGCGACATGACCGGCTTCCAGCACGTGCACCCCCGCCTCGAAAAGGGAGGGGTGTGGAGCCTGCCGATGACCCTCGACGAACCCGGCGCCTACCGGCTGTTCGCCGACTTCGTCCCCGAGGGCCGCGACGACGGGCTTGTGCTGGGCGCCGACCTCGAGGTCCCCGGCGACTCCACGCCGGAGCCGCTGCCGAAACCGGTCCGCACCGCCGAGGTCGACGGATACACCGTCACACTCAAGGGCGACCTCAAGGCCGGCACCGGCAGCGCGCTCGACCTCTCGGTCAGCAAGGACGGCGAACCGGTCACCGACCTCCAGCCCTACCTCGGAGCGTTCGGGCACCTGGTGGCGCTGCGCGATGGCGACCTCGCCTACCTGCACGTCCACCCCGGTGGCGCGCCCGGCGACGGCAAGACCAAGCCCGGCCCGGGGGTCGACTTCCACGCCGAGGTGCCGTCCAGGGGCGACTACCGGTTGTTCTTCGACTTCAAGCACGACGGCAAGGTCCGCACCGCCGAGTTCACCGCGACGACCGACGGGGCCGGCGCGGACTCCGGTGGCGGCGAACCGGCCGACAGCGAGCCCGACAGCGAGTCCGACAGCGGGAACGAGGGCGGGCACGAGGGCGAATCCGGCCACGGCGCGCACTGACACCCGCCCGCAGACCCGCCGGCCGGGACCACCGGCCGGAACCGATGGCCCCTACCCCCGGCCGCACCGACCGAACCGACCGCCCAGCAGCGCCGACTGATTCTCGGCACCGGGGCCCGCGCCACGGGCCCCGCCCACACCAGCGAGGAACGGCAATGAACCCAGGAGTGGACGACGACGTCCGGCACGCCGGCGCAGACAACCGGGTCGAACTCGCCATCGGCGGCATGACCTGCGCGTCCTGCGCCATGCGGATCGAGAAGCGGCTGAACAAGCTCGACGGCGTCACGGCGACGGTCAACTACGCCACCGAGAAGGCCCGCGTCGAGTTCGCCGACGGTGCCGCGGCGGTCGCCACCGAGGACCTCATCACCCAGGTCGAGAAGGCCGGTTACACCGCGGCCCTCCCGGCACCCGAACCCGAGCCCGGCACCCCGGCCGAGCCGGGGTCCGCCGAGGCACCCGACCCGACCCGCGCACTGCGCGACCGCCTCATCGTCAGCGCGCTGCTGTCGGTCCCCGTCATCGCGATGGCGATGGCGCCCGCGCTCCAGTTCGAGTACTGGCAGTGGGCGTCGCTGACCCTCGCGGCACCCGTCCTCGTGTGGGGCGCGCTGCCGTTCCACATCGCGGCGTGGAAGAACCTCAAACTGGGCGCCGCGACAATGGACACCCTGGTGTCCATGGGGACCATCGCCGCGTTCGCGTGGTCGGTGTACGCGCTGTTCCTCGGGACGGCGGGCACACCGGGCATGACCCACCCCTTCGAGCTCACCATCGCCCGCACCGACGGCGCCGCCAACATCTACCTGGAGGTCGCGGCGGGGGTCACGACCTTCATCCTCGCCGGGCGCTACTTCGAGGCCCGCTCCAAGCGCCGCGCCGGAGCCGCGCTGCGCGCGCTGCTGGAACTCGGCGCGAAGGACGTCGCCATCCTGCGCGACGGACGCGAGGAGCGCGTCCCCGTGGAGCGGCTGGCCGGGGGCGACCTGTTCGTCGTGCGGCCGGGCGAGAAGATCGCCACCGACGGCGTCGTCAGCGAAGGCACGTCGGCCGTCGACATGAGCATGCTGACCGGCGAGTCCGTCCCGGTCGAGGTCGGCCCCGGCAGCAACGTCGCCGGTGCGACCGTCAACGCGGGCGGGCGGCTGGTCGTGCGCGCCACCCGCGTCGGCTCCGACACCCAGCTCGCCCAGATGGCCCGCCTCGTCGAGGACGCCCAGAACGGCAAGGCCGAGGCGCAGCGGCTCGCCGACAAGATCTCCGGTGTGTTCGTCCCGATCGTCATCGCGCTCGCGTTCGCGACCCTGGGCTTCTGGATGGGCACCGGCGGGTCGATCGCCGCGGCGTTCACCGCGGCGGTCGCCGTCCTGATCATCGCCTGCCCGTGCGCCCTCGGCCTGGCGACCCCCACGGCGCTCCTCGTCGGCACCGGGCGCGGCGCCCAGCTGGGCATCCTCATCAAGGGGCCCGAGATCCTGGAGTCGACGCGCGGCGTCGACACCATCGTCCTCGACAAGACCGGCACCGTGACCACGGGGCAGATGACGCTGGTCGACGTGGTCCTCGCCGAAGGGCAGGACGAGACCGAGGTGCTGCGGCTGGCCGGCGCGCTGGAGAACGCGTCGGAGCACCCCATCGCCCAGGCGATCGCCAAGGGCGCCGAGGACCGCGCGGGCGACCTGGCCGCGGTGGAGGGCTTCGCCAACGTCGAAGGGCTCGGCGTCCAAGGGGTCGTCGACGGGCACGCGGTCGTCGTCGGCCGCACCGCCCTGCTCACCGACTGGGCGCAGCACCTCCCGCAGCACCTGGCGGACGCCAAGGCCGCGGCCGAGGCCCAGGGCAAGACCGCTGTGGCCGTCGGCTGGGACGGAGAGGCCCGCGCCGTCCTCGTCGTGGCCGACGCCGTCAAGCCCACGAGCGCGCAGGCCGTCCGGCAGTTCCGCGCGCTCGGACTCACCCCGGTGCTGCTGACCGGTGACAACACCGCTGTGGCCCGGTCCGTCGCCGACGAGGTGGGGATCGAGGAGGTCATCGCCGAGGTGCTGCCGAAGGACAAGGTGGACGCCGTCAAGCGGCTCCAGTCCGAGGGCCGCAGTGTCGCGATGGTCGGCGACGGCGTCAACGACGCCGCCGCCCTCGCCCAGGCCGACCTCGGCCTCGCCATGGGCACGGGGACCGACGCCGCGATCGAGGCGAGCGACCTCACCCTGGTGCGCGGCGACCTGCGCGCCGCCGCCGACGCGATCCGGCTGTCCCGGCGGACACTCGGGACGATCAAGGGCAACCTGTTCTGGGCCTTCGCCTACAACGTCGCGGCGCTGCCTCTCGCGGCGGCGGGCCTGCTCAACCCCATGATCGCCGGTGCGGCGATGGCGTTCTCCAGCGTCTTCGTGGTGAGCAACAGCCTGCGGCTCAAGGGGTTCAAGCCCTTGAGCGGCAACGACGCCCCCGCGTCCGCGGCACCCGCGCGGCCGTCCCGGCAGGAGGCCGCCACGACCTCCTGACCCGGGTCCGCCGACGGACCACAGCAGCGGTGTCCCGCGCCCGGCCACACGGGTGCGGGACACCGCTTTCGCGTCCGAGGCGATACATCGGGGGGTGGGAGGGCGCCGCCGATACCGAGTGCCGCGAGGGGATGCCGGGTGCCGCGACGGGCTGCGGCGCCCTGGTCGGCGGCGCCTGCGGACATGCGGAAGGCCCCGGCGCGATGCCGGGGCCTTGACGTGGGGAGGCGGGGGCGGGGCCGCGGGCCGTCGGCGGCCCCGCCCCCGCATGGGTCACGCGCCGACGACCTCGTAACCGGCTTCCTCGACGGCGTCGTTGACGGCCTGGTCCGGCACCGGCTCGGCGCTGAACACGGTCAATCGGCCGGCCGCGACGTCGACCGCGACCTCGGTGACACCAGGGATCGCGGTGACCTCGCTGGTCACTGCTCCGGCGCAGTGATCGCAGGTCATGCCCTGAACGGTGTACGTGCTGCTTGCCATGGCGCGAAAGTCCCTTCGAGTGCGTGGTCACTGATACCCCTAGGGTGTATGAAACATACCCCCCATCCCCATGGAACACAAATACCCTATTGGGGTATTAATTCGGCTGGAGTCCACCCAGGGAACCCGGGGTGCGCGCGGCCGCGTCGGCGCCGTCGATGTCGGCGACGCGCGCGGCGGACCGGTCTAGGCAGGGGTGGCGGTCCCCGGGGCGCCCGTGCCGCCGGTGCGGCGCACGGACCCCGGCCCGGCGTCGCTGCGGGCGCGGAGCGCCGCGACGCACGCGCGGATGGGCGGGTTCTCGGAGCTGGCGCGCCAGACGGCCTTGATCTCCCTGCGCAGTGGGGCACTCGTCGCGACGAACCTGATGCCCGGCGGCACCGACCGCCGCGCCATCGCCGGCACCAGCGCCGCGGCGAGGTCGGCCTCGACCAGTGCGAACTGGGTGGCGTACTCGGCGACGGTGTAGCGGATGTCGGGTTCGACGCCGCGGACCCGCAGCGCCTGCACGAGCGCCTCGTAGGGTTCGGTGCCCGCAAGGCAGCTCGTCCACGGTGTGCCCGCCAACTCGGCGAGGTCGACGGTCTCGCGGTCGGCCAGCGGGTGCCGTACCGAGAGCGCCACGTGTGCCTCCTCCCTGACCAGCGGCTGGACGACCAGCCCTTCGGGGAGGACGACGGGCCGGTGCGCCCAGCTCTCGATGAGCAGCAGGTCGAGGTCGCCGCCGAGCAGCGCCGGCATCATGTCGATGACCTCGCCGTCGCGCACGGACGGGGTCAGCCGCGGGTGCTCCTGCGTCAACCGGGCCAGGACCTCGGGCAGCAGCGCGCGGACCGCGCTGCCGATCGCGGCGATGCGCAGCGGCCCCAGGATCTCCGCGCGCATGTCGGCGAGGTCGGACTCCGCCGCGGCCAGCTGCGCCATGACCCGGGCGGCGTGCTCGGCCAGGACCCGTCCGGCGTGGGTGAGCCGGACACTGCGGCCGTGCGGTTCGAGCAGCCGGTGCCCGCTCTCGCGTTCGAGCTTGCCCAACTGCTGCGACACGCCTGACGGGGTCACATGCAGGGCCAGCGCCGCCCGGGCGATCGAACCGTGTGCGGCCACCGCTGCGAGCGCCCGGAGCCGGTCGAGACTGAACACGTAACGGACACTACCGGGTACAAGCCATGAATCATCGCTTTTCCTTGTGCGTCCGAGCAGGCAGAGTGGACCGCATGGCGACCGAAAGCAGGCCCGAACCGCCGGGCACGGCGAACAACGGCCTGACCGGTCTGCTCGACCGCATGCACCCCGTGGTGGCGGCGTTGGCGGGGGCCACGTCCACGTCCTCTTCGGGCGCCTTCGTCAAACTGTCCGGCGTGAACGCCGGGACCGCGGCATTCCTCCGCTGCTTCCTCGCCCTCTTCGCGCTGGTGCCGATGGCGATCGCCGAGTACCGGAAGGTCGGGCCGCGCCCCGCGCGGTTGCTGCTGATGGACGTCGCGGCGGGCCTGCTGCTCGGCGTCGACTACGTGCTCTGGTCGCAGAGCATCCAGGATGTCGGCGCCTCGATCGCCACCATCCTGATCAACATCCAGGTCATCGTCTTCCCGCTGCTGGTGCGGATCTTCTCCGGTACCCGGCTGCCCGGGCCGTTCATCCTCGCCGCGCCGGTGATGCTGATCGGGGTCGCGCTCGCCGGCGGCGCGATCGGCTCGGCCGAGCCGGGCAGCAGCCCCGTTTCCGGCGCCGTCTACGGCACGGCGGCGGGCGTCGCGTTCGCCGGCTACCTGTTCCTGAGCAGACTCGGCGGCGGCACCCGGCATTCGGTCCTCCCGGTGTGCACGTCGACGGCCGCCGCGGCGGTGTCGGCGCTGGTGCTCGGGAGCGTGTGGACCGGCATCGACCTGGACCTCGGCTGGAACCAGTGGGCGTGGATGGCGGCACTGGCCGTCTTCGGCCAGGTGCTCGCCTGGCTGCTCGTGGGTTCCGCGCTGCCGCGCCTGGCCCCCAGCACGGGCGCGGCGCTCCTGCTGCTGCAACCCGTCCAGGGGGTGGTGATCGGCATCGCGCTCCTCGGCGAGCGCCCCACGGCCACGCAGATCCTCGGCTGCGTCCTCGTGGTCCTCGCCGTGTGGGTGTCGGGCCGGTCCGCGCGCCGGCCGCGGCAGCCCGCGGCATCGAACGACCCGCGCTGAACCGGCCCGCGGCCCGGACCCGCGCGGCGCGAACCGCCGCCCCGGCGCGCCGGGCGCGGCCGCGCGCCGCGGCGGGGCCCGAAGGGCCGGGGCGTCCGGCCGGGCGTCCTCAGCCCACCGCCCAGAGGTAGCCGCCCAGAACGACGCAGAGCAGCGCGATCGCGCTCGCAACGGCGCGCACCGTGTTCCAGCGGGTCCAGCGCGGCGAGAAGGCCGCCCACACCCGCGCGGCCTCGTCGCGGCCCTCCGGTGCTGCGGCCGCGTCGATGGTGTTGTTCAGCGGGACGTTGATCGCGGCGGTCGGCGCGAACGCGCCCAGCAGGTAGACGACCGCCCCCGCCCCGCAGGCCGCTGCCGCCGCCCCGTGCCCCAGCGGCAGCAGCAGTAGCGCCGCTGCCGCCGCCGCGATGGGCCCTCCTATGAAGACCGTGAAGAACGCGGGGTTGAGGATCGTGCGGTTGATGCTCTGCATGGCGGGCACCGCCTGGCGGGGGTCTGCCGCGTCGAGCCCGGGGACCACCGAGTTGGAATAGGCGAAGAAGACGCCCGCCATTGCCCCCAAGAGCAACAAGGCCACTGCTATCGCGGTTATCGCCAGGCCCGAGAGCATGGTCGGCTCCTTCCGCCGCCCACGGAAGCGGTACGGCAGTTCGTTGGTCGGCGGGTCCGTTCGCGAAGCCGGTGGCGCGCCAGTGTGCGAGAAGCCTACGGAGGCGCCGCCGCCCGTACGGATCCGGCTGTACCGCAACGCAGCCTGGGCGGATCTCCGCCGCTTCCGCGGCACGGGACTCGCGCGCCCCGCACCCGCGCCGCCGTCCGCTGCGCCGCGGTTGGGAGACCCCTCAGCCAGGTAGCGGGGTCATCGGAATACCGGATGCGACGGGCCCGACAAGGTGTGACGCAGGTCTCGTGTGCGCGGGTCGCGGACTCGGCGTAGAATCTGGAGCGATCGCTCAGGTTTTTTCTTCTTCTCGGAGGTTCCCATGGCATGGCTCTGGCTCGTCGGCGCGATCGCGGCCGAGGTGACCGCGACCGTCGGACTGAAGTTCTCCGCCGGCTTCACCAAGCTCGTCCCCTCGGTCGTGGTCGTGGTCGGGTACGCGGCGGCGTTCTTCATGCTGTCGCAGGGCCTCGCCCGCGGGCTCCCGCTCGGCGTCGCCTACGGCGTCTGGGCCGCGGCGGGCGTGGCGCTGATCGCCATCATCGGCGCGCTCTTCCTCGGCGAAGGCATGACCTGGATCCAGGCCGCCGGGATCGCCCTCATCATCGGCGGCGTCCTCGCGCTGGAGCTGGGCGGCCAGCATGCCAATGCAGCCTGAATCCGACGAGGCGCACATCAGCGACGGACGGCGGCGCAAGGGCCACGAGCGCCGCCGCCGCCTGCTCGCGGCGGTCATGAGCGTCATCGAAAGGGACGGGGTCGCCGCTGTCACCCAGCGCGTCGTCGCCAAAGAGGCCGGGCTGCCGCCCAGCGCCGTCACCTACTACTACGCCACCGTCGATGACCTGCTCACAGCCGCGTTGATCCAGGTCAACGACTGGTACATCGACGCCTTCGCTTCGTTGTCCGCCGACGACGACCGCGCAATGGAGCAACTGGCCGAACTGATCGCCGCGGGCGGCGACCGCAACCGCGCCCACACGATGGCGGAGTACGAACTGTTCCTCATGGCGGGCCGGCGGCCCGACATGCGCGCCGAGATCGCGCGCTGGAACCAGGTGATCGACGCGTTCACCGCCAGGTTCACCGCGGACCCGCTCGACGGCACCGCGATCGCCGCGGCGATCGACGGCCTGTTCCTGCGCACGTTCACCACCGACGGACTGTCGACGGCCCCCGAGGTCCTCGCGGTGCTGAAACGCATCACCCGACGTCACCCATTCGCACCGGAGTAGCACGATGCCCACGATCCACCACGACCCGCGATATCCCGCGGCCGATTTCGACGAACCCGAGCCCTACGGCCTCATCTACCTCGGTATCGCGGTCGACCCGCCGCGCCGCGTGCCGTTCGTCCGCGGGAGCGCCCAGCGCGACGACGCCATCGAGGAGTACAAGGCGTTCGCCCGGCAGTTGGAGGAGGACGGCAACGTCGTCGAGGCCACCGTCTACGAGGCGGTGCTGATCCCGCCCATCACCGGCGGCCCGCGGTTCGACGTGGCCGTGCTCATCCGCACCACGACGCCCGACACCATCGCGGCGGTCCAGAAGGCGGCGCCGTACCTGCGGTTCAACGCCGACTTCGCCATGGCCGCGCGCAACATCAGGCGGATCGGCGAGACCGACCGGACCTCCGCGGGGACCTTCCTGTTCAACCACTTCACCGCGGCCGACCCCGAAGGGGCCGTGGCCGTGTGGGAGAACCTCACGGGCTGGTACACGCGGGAGACGGGCGTGGACAACTCCACCCTGCTGCAACCCGTCGACGGCTCGAAGTTCGCGTTCGTCAACTACGTGCGGCTGCCCACCGGCCCGGTCCGGTTCCTGCTCTCGCAGTTCGCCAAGCCGAGCTTCTTCCGCCACGTCCGGGGGCACCTGCGGTCGAACGGCATGGCGGCCATGCCCATCATGGCCCGCATCGCCTGAACCGGTGGGCCGGCGGCCCCGGGCGGGGGCGCGCGACGGCCCGCACGGTCCGGCGCCGCGCCACCGCCGCCGGGAGGCTGGGGCGCGCGCCGCCGGGACACCGGGACACGGGACGCGCGCTCTGGTGTACCGCGCGGCAGCGGGTTAACCTGCGACGGTATGACGCCGATCCCCCACCGTCCCGTGTTCATCCTGGGCTGTCCCCGATCCGGAACCACCTTGGTCCAGCTCATGGTGCACGCGCACCCGCGCTTCGCGATCCCGCCCGAGACCCGTTTCGTACTCGACGCGTACCAGCGCCGCAGGGAGTTCGGCGACCTGCGGGTGGCGGCGAACCGGCATCGGCTCGCCGCGTGGATCGTGCGGACGGAACGGCACCGGTTCGCCGACCTCGGCCTCGACCCCGACCGCACCGCCGCGGCCATCGCCGCTGCCCCGCCGACCCTCGGCTCGGCGATCGGCACGGTGTTCCGCTGCTACGCCGAGCGGTTCGGCAAGCCGCGCTGGGGCGACAAGCGTCCCGGGTACTACCAGCACGTCGACGTGATCACCCGGCTGTTCCCCGGCGCCCAGTTCGTGCACGTGGTCCGCGACGGCCGCGACTGCGTCGGCTCGCTGAAGCACCAGCCGTGGTACCGCCCCGACAGCTACGCCGCGATCGCCACCTGGGCCGAGGCCGTCGACTACGGCGACGCCGCCGCCGACCGCCTCGGCCCCGGCTCCTACCACCGGCTGCGCTTCGAGTCGCTCATCGAGCATCCCGAGCGCGAACTCGCCGCGCTGTGCGCGTTCCTCGGCGAGGAGTACGACCCGGCGATGTGCGAACCGGCCGCGGTCGCCCGTGTCGTCCTGCCCGCGCGCAAGACGTGGCACGACCGCACCCTCGGCCCGGTCGACCCGGCCGCCCAGGGGACGTGGCGGGCGCGGTTGGACCCGTGGGAGATCGAACTGTGCGAAACGGTGCTCGCGGGCCGACTGCGCGCGAACGGCTACGAGGTGTCGGGCGGGCGGCGCGCCTCCCCTTCCCGGCTCGCCCGTTACGCGGCAACGGCGTCCGCGCGCAGGCTCGCGCACCGCAAGCGGCGCATGACCGACACCGTGCGGCGGCTCGGCGAGCCCAGTCCCGCAGAGGTACCGGCCCCGCCCCACTGAGCGCGCCCCGGAACCATGACCGGTGTCCAGGGCGAGGGGATGTGCTCACGGCCCCGGCGCCCTCGTATCGCGCAGCGGGGCCGCGAGAGAACGCCCTCGTACCCGGCGTTGCGCGCCGCCGCTAGGACGCCTCGGCCGCCTCGGCGGCGATGCGGTCGGCCCATGCCGCTGCCGCGGGCGAGCCCTCGCCCAACTGGTCGCGCAGGGCCAGCACGAACGTGGTGTGCCCGTGCCCGGCGAGCGCCTCGACGACCCGCTCGGGGTCGCCCTCCTCGACCAGGTCGAGGATGCGGCTGTGGCGCGCCGCGTCCTCGCGCAGGGTCTCCATGCTGCGCCGCGCCCTGCGGTTCATCGCCATGCAGAGCCGCATCTGGAGGGCGAGGCCGCGGAACGCCGCTTCGAGCCGCCCGTGCCCGGACAGGCCGACCAGGGCGAGGTGGAAACCGAAGCCCTCCTCGGTCACGCCCGCGGAGTCGCCGGCAGCGGCCGCCGCCGCCAGCCGCGCCATGGCCTCGCGGCACCGCGCCATGGCGGCGGCGTCGTGCACGGGCACGCCGAGGCGGACCGCCATGTGCTCCAGTTCGTCGCGCAGCGTGCAGATCTCGTAGGCGTCCTGGAGGGTCACGGTGCGCACGAAGGTCCCGCGCCGGGGGACCTGCACCACCAGGCCCTCGGTCTCCAGTGACCGCAGGCCCTCGCGCAGCGGCGGCCGGCTCACGCCGAAGCGCGCGGACAGCCCCTCCTCGCCGAGCCGCGTGCCGGGGGGCAGGTCGCCGCGGAGGATCAGCTCCCTGATGCGGTCGGCCACCCACGCCGGCAGGCTCACCGGGACGTCGGACCGGCCGTGCTCGGTGCCGTTCACGCGGTCCCCCTCACTCATCGGACTCGGGCATCGGTTTATGATTGTAGACAATAGATTAAAGGCAATCGTGCGGGAACGCGGCTCATCCGGGGCCGAACCCCCGCGCGGTCGCGCCGCGCGACCGGCATCGGAGGAACTGTGCAGACCCAGAACGAGGCTCCCCTGCGGGGCGTCACCGTCCTCGAGGTCGGCGTCTTCATGGCGGCCCCTTTCGCCGCGATGCAGCTCGCCGACCTCGGCGCGCGGGTGATCAAGATCGAGCCGCCGGACTCGGGCGACCCCACCCGCGCCACCGGCCCCTTCCTCGACGGGGAGAGCTCGCCGTTCGTCCGGCTGAACCGCAACAAGGAGTCCGTCGCGCTCGACCTGAAGAGCGAGTCGGGCGCCGAGGCGTTCCGCGGCCTCGTCGCGCAGGCCGACGTCCTCGTGGAGAACCTGCGCCCCGGCGCCATGGCCCGGCTCGGCTTCGGCCCCGATGCGCTGCTTGCGCTCAACCCGCGCCTGGTCTACGCCTCGGGCTCCGGCTGGGGCCAGGACGGGCCGCTGTCGGCGCTGCCCGGGCTCGACATCATGGCCCAGGCCCGCTCCGGGCTGATGTCGATCACCGGGACCCCCGAATCCGGCCCGGTCAAGATCGGCGTGCCAATGTGCGACCTGGTGTGCGGCCTCTACCTGGCGCTCGGCGTGACCGCGGCGCTGCGGCACCGCGACAGCACCGGGGAGGGCCAGCACATCGACGTCTCCCTGCTCGAATCGGGCGTGTCCTTCGCCGTGTGGGAGGCCGGCGGCTACTTCGCCACCGGCGAGACCGGCCGCCGCAACGGCAGCGCCCACCAGAAGCAGGCGCCCTACCAGGCGGTCCGGGCGAAGGACGGCTGGGTCACCGTCGGCGCCATCACCCCGCCGACCTGGGCCGGGTTCTGCACCGCGCTGGGCCGCGACGACCTGCTCGCCGACGAGCGCTACGCCACCAGCGGCGAACGGCTCGCGCTGCGCCACGAGCTGATCCCCGCGATCGAGCGGACCACCCTCACGTGGACCGTCGAGGAGCTCGTCGCCGCGTGGGAGGCGGCCGGGGTTCCGTGCGCCCCCATCGCCGACCACGCCATGGCCTTCACCGATCCGCACCTCACCGAACGGGGCTTCTTCTGGGACGCCCCGCATCCCCGCCTGGGCGAGGTGCGCCAACTCGGGTCTCCGATGCGCATGTCGGCCACTCCGGCGCGCCGCGCCGCGGCAGGACCGGCCCTGGGCCAGGACACCGAACCGGTGCTGGCGGAGTTCGGCATCGCCGCCCCCGCGGCGGGACCCGCGGACGGGGCCGGCGAGTAGGCGGCACGCGCCCGCCGACAGCACACTGCGACACCCGACACCCCGACCGCCACCCGACACTCTACGGAGCCGCATGACCGCCCGCAGCACACCGGAGTCCGCACCCGACACCGCCGAACTCCTCGTCGAACGGGGCGACGGCGTCCTCACTGTCACCTTCAACCGCCCCGACGCGCGCAACGCCATGACCTGGGCCATGTACGAGGGCCTCTACGCGGCCTGCGAACTGGCCGACGGCGACCCCGGCATCCGGGCCATGGTGCTGCGCGGCAGCGGGACCAAGGCGTTCGTCGCCGGTACCGACATCGGCCAGTTCGCGGAGTTCACCTCGGGCTCCGACGGGGTCGCCTACGAGGCCCGCATCACCCGTGTCGTCAACCGCCTGGAGGACGTCGACGTCCCGACTCTCGCCGCGGTGCGCGGGTACTGCGTCGGCGGCGGCCTCGCCATCGCCGCGGCGTGCGACCTGCGTATCGGCGACGACACCGCACGGTTCGGCGTGCCGATCGCCAGGACCCTCGGCAACACCCTGTCGGCGAACTCCCTGTCGCTGCTGGTCCACCACCTCGGCCCGGCGCGGACGCTCGACCTGCTGCTGCGCGCCGACTTTCTCGGCGCGGCCGACGCGGCGGCCGCGGGCTTCCTCGCCGAGGTGTGCGCCCCGGCGGAGCTGGACGACCGGGTCGGCGCCGCGGCCGAACGGCTGCTCGGGCACGCGCCGTTGACCATGCGGGCCACCAAGGAGCTGGTGCGCCGCATGCGCCGCCGGCTGCTCGTCGAGGACGACGACGTCGTCGAGGCGGTGTTCGGCAGCGAGGACTTCGCCGCCGCCGTCAGCGCCTTCGGCAGCCGGACGCCCGTGCGGTGGCAGGGCCGCTGACGATCGGCCCGGTGGCGGTGCCGCGTGCGCGGCCGCGGATGGTCCCGCCCGGCCCCTCCGGGGCCGGGCGGGCGGCCCGGGGTTGCGAGCGGTGCCGGGACGCGCTCAGGAGTCGTGCAGCATGGCGCGGCGCAGCCGGGTCAGCGTCGAGTTGAGCAGGCGTGAGACGTGCATCTGCGAGCAGCCCATGGCCTCGGCGATCTGGGCCTGGGTCTGGTCGCCGAAGAACCGCAGGAGCAGGATGCGCCGTTCGCGGGGCGGGATCCCGACGAGCGCCTGTTTCAGCGCCTCGCGGTCGACCGCGAGCTCGATGCCGGGGTCGGCGGCTCCGATGGAGTCGCCGAGCATGGTCTCCTCCCCTTCCTCATTGGTGCCGTAGGGGCGGTCGAGCGACAGCGCGGAATAGGCCGAGCAGGCACCGAGCATCTCGCCGGTGGCCTTGGCGTCCAGCCCCATGTGCGCGCCGATCTCGGTGAGCGACGGCGAGCGGCTGTGCCGCTGGGTGAACTCCGTGGTGAACCGGTTCAGTTCGGCGCGGCGCTCCTGGTGGGCGCGCGGCGCGTGGACGGCCCACGTGTTGTCGCGGAAGTGCCGCTTGAGCTCGCCGGTCATCGTCGGCAGCAGGTAGGACATGAAGGGCTTGCCGCGCCCGGGGTCGAACCCGCGGATGGCCTTCATCAACCCGACCCTGGCCACCTGCCGCAGGTCCTCCTGCGCGACCCCGCGGTCGCGGTAGCGCCGCGCCTCGCGTTCGACCACCGGCGCGTGGATCTTCGCCAGGCGGGCGCAGATCCGGTGCGCCTCTTCGCTGTGGTCGGGGACCCGGGCGAGTTCGGCGAACAGCCATTCGGTGTCGTTGTCGCGGTGGGTGTCGCGGTGGTCGTCGCGCGCAGGCGGGCGGTGCCGCCTCGGCTCCGCGACGGAGTGCGTTCGCGTGGGTATTCGGGTGCCCAGCCGCGTACTGCTCATACCGGATCTCCTTCCGACAGAGCCAGATCGTCCGAACGGTGTGATGGTTACGGCGGTGTTGCTGCCAACCGCACCCGGATCGGGCGCTCTGCTCGCCGACGCCCGCAAGGGACATGTAGCCGGCCGCGTTTTCGGACCTGGAATGAGCCGTTCCCGACACGGAACCGCACAAACCCTCACATGACGGGGCCGGATCCGGGGTCGCCGGTGGGGTCGGCACTCCCGCGCGCGGGATTTGCGACTTCGTTACTGGTCGGCGCGGCTGCCCCGGGGGGCACCGGTGTTGTCACATTGTCACCGGAGAGAATGAATCAAGCGCGGTAAGGATGGGCAGGTTTGTGTTTCATGAGCCCTACACCCGATTGGGATGACCTCGACGACGAGCAGTTGCTGGCCGAAGCCGAGTCCGTCATCGACCAGGACCGGTTGAATCCCCGCGTGCTCGCCCTGATCGAGGCCATCCTCCAGGCGCCCGCCGACTCGCCTGGCGACGACTCCTCCGGCGACGACTCCCCGAGCACCGACGGGACACCGCCGCCGAACGGGTGACCGCTCGCCTCCCACCCCGCCGCCCCGCCGCCCCCGCCCCCGCATCGCCCCCGCAGCTCCGCCCCACCCCCGCAGCCCCGCACCGGCACCGCCGCTCCCATTGACCGGACGAACGCCCGCATTTTACTCTCCTAGGTAAGAGGTCTTACCAGAATATGAGGAGTGCATATGGGGCGTCTCCGCAGAACGGCAGCTGCCGGCCGGCCACCGGACGACGGGCTCACCGTCACCATCCAGCGCGGCGACCCCGGGGCACGGACCGGATTCCGCGTCGCCACCTTCACCCCGATGACCGTCCTCGACGTCCTCCTCGCCGTCCAGCGGGAGCACGACCCGTCGATCGGCTTCCGCTTCTCCTGCCGCGTGGGCATGTGCGGGACCTGCGGGGTGCGGGTGAACGGCCGGTCGGTCCTCGCCTGCCAGACGCCCGTGCCCGAGAACGGGGAACCGGTCGCCATCGCGCCCATGGCGGGGTTCCCCGTCGTCCGCGACCTGATCGTCGACACCACCCCCTTCTGGGACGAGTGGCGGCGCGTCACGCCCTACGTCGTACCGGCAGAGGACGCCGCCGAACCCGCGCGGATCGCGCCCGACTCCCCCGAGCGCCGCGCCATCGACCCCTCCCTCGACTGCGTCCAGTGCGGCGTGTGCTTCTCCAGTTGCGGTATCGCGGGCGGGTCGCGCACCTTCCTCGGCCCGGCCGCGCTCAACCGCGCACTCGTCCTCGTCAACGACTCGCGCGACACCGCGACGCAGGAGCGCCTCGACCTGGTGAGCGGGCCCGACGGCGTGGACCGCTGCCACTACATCTACGGGTGCAGCTCCGCCTGCCCCAAGGGGCTCGACCCCGCCGCGTCCATCCGCCGGCTGCGCAGGGGGCGATGAGGTGCCGTCCGACGACGCCGTCCACTACGAGGAGCTCACCACCGACGTCGCCATCGTGGGCGCCGGCGGGGCCGGGCTCATGTGCGCGCTGCACTGCCATGCCGGCGCACCGGGGCTCGACATCACCGTCATCAGCAAGGGCGCGGTCGGGCGGTCCGGGTGCACGCGCATGGTGCAGGGCGGCTACAACGCCGTCATCGACCCGGCCGACTCCCTCGACGCCCACCTCGTCGACACGCTCCGAGGCGGGAAGTACCTCAACGACCAGCGGCTCGCCGACGCCCTCGTGCGCGACGCCCCCAAGGTCATCCGCGAACTGGAGACCACCGTCGGCTGCTTCTTCGACCGCCGCCCCGACGGCGCCATCAAGCAGAAGGCGTTCGCCGGGCAGTCCTTCGACCGCACCGTGCACCGCGGCGACCTCACCGGCATCGAGATCATGTCGCGGCTGCGCGACCAGATGTTCCGCATCGGTGCACGCGAACTGGAGGACGTCCGGGCGCTCGACCTCGTCTTCGACGCCGAGGGCGAACTGGCGGGCATGACCTGCCTGGAGATCGCCACGGGGCGGTTCATCCTGGTCCGGGCGCGGGTCGTGGTCGTCGCCACGGGCGGCGCCGCGACGATGTACCGGATCGCGGCGCCCGCGCGGGAGAAGACCGGCGACGGCGTCGCCATGTGCCTGCGGGCCGGGCTGCCGGTCCGCGACATGGAGATGATGCAGTTCCACCCGACCGGCCTGCTCGCGGGGGCGTCCCGGATGACGGGGGCGGTGCTGGAGGAGGGGCTGCGCGGCGCCGGCGCCCACCTGTTCAACGCGCGCGGCGAGCGGTTCATGGCCTCCTACGACCCCGAGCGCATGGAGCGCTCGACCCGCGACGTCGTCGCGCGGGCCAGCTACACCGAGATCACCGCCGGCCGCGGCACCGAGGCGGGCGGGGTGCTGATCGACATCTCGCACCTGGGCGCCGAGGCCGTCGAGCGCTCCTTCCCCGGCATGGTGCAGCGGACCCGGCAGATCGGCCAGGA
The DNA here is from genome assembly GCF_003014485.1 of Murinocardiopsis flavida. Classification (GTDB taxonomy): domain Bacteria; phylum Actinomycetota; class Actinomycetes; order Streptosporangiales; family Streptosporangiaceae; genus Murinocardiopsis; species Murinocardiopsis flavida. The sequence continues at coordinate 124,094 of NZ_PYGA01000001.1, forward strand.
CCTCGCCACCGGCCCGGTCGAGGTCTCGCCCACCGCGCACTTCCACATGGGCGGGGTGGTCATCGACCCGCACTGCCGCACGGCGGTCGACGGGCTGCTGGTCGCCGGTGAGGACGCCGGCGGGGTGCACGGCGCGAACCGGCTGGGCGGCAACGGCGTCGCCGAGTCCACGGTGTTCGGCTGCCGGGCGGGCGACACCGCTGCCTCGATGGCGGGCGGCCGCGGGCTGCGGACGCCCGACCCGGCGTCGGTGGCGGCGTCGTTCGCCCGCGCGCTCGCCCCGCTCGACGGGCCCGGCACCGAGTCGCCGTTCCCGCTGACCCGCGACCTCAAGGACCTGATGTGGGCGGACTGCGGGGTGGTGCGCGACGCCAAGGGCCTCTCTGAGGCCCGTACGGCGCTCGCGGCGCTGGGCGAGCGCGCCCGGCGCCTGGCCGTCCCCGGCCCCGCCGTCTTCAACCCCGCCTGGCAGGAGGCCCTGGACGTGCGCAACCAGCTCATCGTGGCGCGGACCATCGTGGAGTCGGCGCTGCTCCGCGAGGAGACCCGCGGCGCCCATGCCCGCTCCGACTTCCCCGACCGCCGCGACGACGTGTGGCTGCGGTCCATCAGGCTCACCTCCGACGGCCCCGACTCGGACCCGCGGCTGTGGACCGTGCCGGTGGAGTTCCCGTTGCGCGGCCCCGACGCGGACGCGGAGAGCGGGGGTGCTCGATGACGGCGGTGCAGTTCGCCTTCCTTGCCGGTCTCACGGTCGTCTCGGCCGCCATCGTCGCGTTCACCGCGCTGGTCCTGCTCAGCGCGCGCCGGATCGACGGCGGCCCGCACCTGCTCGCCGTGCTGCGCGCCCGGCTCGGACGCTCGCCCTACGACCTCGCCGAGGGCAACCGCTGGGCGTTCTACGTCCACCGCATCACGGGTTTCGCGGTGTTCGCCTTCCTCGCCCTGCACCTGCTCGACGTCGGGCTGTACGCGCTGTCGCCCGCCCTCTTCGACGAGGTGCACGCGCTGTACTCGACCCCGCTGATGCGGGTCTTCGAGTGCGGCCTGCTCTTCGCGCTGCTGTTCCACGCCTTGAACGGGCTGCGGCTGCTGGTCATCGACCTCGCCGATGTGGGCGCGCGGGCGGCGGGACGGCTGCTGGACGGGGTCGGCGTCCTCACGTTCGCGGGGACCGCGGCGGGCAGCGCGGTCATCCTGTGGCCGGTGTTCGCCCCATGACCGCCACGCCCCGCCCCGCCACCCCGCCGCCTGCCAGGGAGCCGACGATGCCGGACCAGGACACCGCCCGGGTGCGCACGGCGCGCAGCGGGACCTACCTCACCATCAGGGCCACGGGGGTGCTGCTGGCCGTCCTGGCGCTGGGCCACTTCGGTGTCACCCACATCGTCAACGACGTCGCGGCGACCGACTCCTCGTTCGTCGCGCGGCGGTGGAGCTCGGCGCTGTGGGTGGTCTGGGACGCGCTGCTGCTGGCGATGGCGCTGCTGCACGTGGGCGCGGCGATGGGCGCGGTGGTCCGCGACCACTGCCCCGGGCGGGGGGCGCGGCGAGCGGTGCTGGCGGGCATGCGCGTGCTGATCGCGGCGCTCTTCGTCCTCGGGGCGCTGACCCTCGTCGTCGCCGCGGGGTGACCCGGCGGCCGGACGGGATCGGCCCAGGATGCAGTGTTGCAGATCACAGTCTGAACGTGTCATGGTATGACCTCTTTCCACTTAGCGCAGAGGAGTGCACAGCGATGGAGCTCCGAACCTCGCCGGCCGACACGCCGGCGCCCCGCACATCGGCGCCGCTGCTCGACGTCGAACACGCGCGCGTCGGCTACGAACTGGACGGCCGCCTCCAGGTCGCCGTCGAGGACGTCAGCTTCGCCATCCACCCCGGCGAGCACGTCATGCTGCTCGGCCCTTCGGGCTGCGGCAAGTCGACCCTGCTGAAGACCATCGCCGGGTTCATCGAGCCCGCCGGCGGCTCGATCCGGCTGAACGGCCGCACGGACCTCTCCCCCGGCCCCGACCGCGCCGTCGTGTTCCAGGAGTTCGACCAGCTCTTCCCCTGGTTCCCGGTCGAGCGCAACCTCACCTACCCGCTGCGCGTGAACGGCCGCTCAAAGGCCGACGCCGCCCGGATCGCCGCCGAGTACCTCGACCTCATGGGCCTCTCCCACGCCGCCGACCGCTACCCCCACCAGCTCTCCGGCGGGATGAAGCAGCGGGTCGCCATCGCGCGCGCCATGGCGCTCGAACCGGTGCTGCTGCTCATGGACGAGCCCTTCGGCGCGCTCGACGCCCAGACCAGGTCCCGGTTGCAGCGCGAGCTGCACGAGGTCGCGCGCAGCGCCGAGGCCACCATCCTCTTCGTCACCCACAGCATCCAGGAGGCCGTCTACATCGGCCACCGCGTGGTCGTGCTCGGCACACCGCCGTCCACCGTGGTCGAGATCCTCGACGTCGCCCATCTCAGCGACCCCGCCGCACCGGAGTTCACCGACGCGATGCGCCACCTCCGGTCCCTCCTCTCCGCCGACGACTCCACCGCCGAATCCGCGACGTTCGAATGAGCTGGTGAGTGCCCATGCAGCAGACAGCAACACCCGCGACCGGGCCGCCGGACGGCGCCGCTCGGGCGCGGCCGCGCCGGGGCGGCTGGGCCGCCCTTCCCGTGGCCCCCCGCAGGGCCGCCCTCCTCCTGCTGATCCTCGGCGTCTGGCAGGGTTACGTCTCCCTGTCCGGTGTCAGCCCGCTGCTGGTGTCGGGCCCCGCCGACGTCGCCGCGGCGATCTACGCCGGGATCGCCGACGGCCGGCTGCTCGCGGCCACGGCGATCACCCTCCAAGTCCTGCTCAGCGGCATGGTCATCGGGATGGCGCTGGCCGCGGTGCTCACTACGCTGGCGTCCTGGTCGCGCCTCGGCGACGACCTGCTCGTCCTCCTCACCTCGATGCTCAACCCGCTGCCCGCCATCGCGATCCTGCCGCTGGCGATCCTGTGGTTCGGCCTCAGCACCACCGCCCTGGTCTTCGTCATCACCAACGCCGTGGTCTGGCCCATCGCCATCAACGTGAGCACCGGGTTCCGCACCGTCAACCCCACGATCATGGCGGTCGGCCGCAACATCGGGCTGCGCGGCTGGCGGATCGTGCGCGACGTCCTCATCCCCGCCGCACTGCCGCAGATCATCGCCGGGCTCAAGACCGGCTGGGCGTTCGGCTGGCGCACCATCATCGCTGCCGAACTGGTGTTCGGCGCAGCGGGCGGGCAGGGCGGACTCGGCTTCTTCATCAACGACGCCCGCTACTTCCTGCGCACGCCCGAGGTCTTCGCCGGACTGGTCACCATCGCACTGATCGGCATCGCGCTCGACCTCGTCTTCACCTGGATCGAGCGCCGCACCGTGATCCGTTGGGGGATGAAGAGCACGTGATCGGCACCGACGCGACCGCGCACCGGACGACAGGGCCGGCGGCCCGCCGAGGGCTCGCGGCACTCGCCTCGGCGGTGGTGCTGTGCACGGCCCTCGCGGCGTGCAACCCCGGGCTCTCGGGTCGCGAACTCGACACCATCAGCATCGGCTACCAGCCCGGTATCGGCTACGCGCCGCTGCTGCTGATGCGCCAGGAGCGGGTACTGGAGGAGCGGTTCCCCGACAAGGAGTTCGAGTGGCGCGAGCTCAACTCCGGCGCGGCGATCCGCGACGGCGCCATCTCCGGCGAGATCCAGATCGCCGCCGGCGGGATCGGCCCCTTCATCGTCGGCTACGGCAACGGCGTCCCCTGGAAGGTCCTCGTCGGGCTGGACGACGCCAACCTGCGGCTCATGTCGATGGACGCCGAGTCCCTCGCCGACCTGAAGGGCTCGGCGAAGATCGCCATGCCCGGCCCCGACTCCATCCAGGCGATCGTGCTGCGCAAGGCCGCGCGCGACGAGCTCGGCTCGGCGGGCGCCTTCGACTCCCAGATGGTCGCGATGGGCCACCCCGACGGCATGCAGGCGCTCATCAGCGGCCAGATGGGCGGCCACCTGACCGCCCCGCCGTTCCAGGAGCGCCTGACCAAGGAGGGTGCGAACACCGTGGTGCAGAGCTACGACGTGTTCGGCGAGCACACGTTCAACAGCGTCTACGTGCTGGAACCGTTCTACGGCGCGAACACCGAGGTGGTCCACGCGTTCCGCGACGAGGTCGCCGACTCCGTCGAGCGGTTGCGGGACGACCCCAAGGGGACCGCGCCGGAGCTGGCGGCGGTCATGGGCGGCGGCGTGACCGCCGCGGAGGTCGAGGAGCAGATCACCTCCGACGACATCAGCTACACCACCCGGCCGCGCGGGTTCATGGAGTACGCGCGGTTCATGCAGGAGATCGGCCTGGTCGAGGAGATCCCCGACGACGCGGGCGAGTTCTGCTACCCCGGCCCGCACACCAAGGACTGCACATGATGCCAGTGCGCGGTCCCGCGGTCCCACCGACGACGCCAGGAAGGTGACATGAAGCAGCTCGACGTCAACGGCGCCGACCTCTACCCGCAGCTGCGGGAGGTCGCGGCCGTCCTCTACAAGAAGGCGCTGACCGACCTGCCGCCCGACGTCCGCCGCTCGGTGGACGAGGCGCGCGAACGCGAGGAAGGGCTCGCCGGACGGCGCCTGGAGGTGATGGTCAAGACCATCCGCACCTCCGACGACACCGGCATCATCGTCTGCCAGGACACCGGCATCTGCGTGTTCTTCGTGCGGATCGGGACGGGGTTCCCGGTGAACCCGGCGAAGCTCGTGACCGCCCTGCGCGAGGGCATCGCCCTCGCGAGCGAACGCCACGCGCTGCGGTCCAGCATTGTTCACCCCCTCACCAGGGAGAACCGGCAGGACAACACCGGGCCCGGCGTGCCGGAGGTGCACCTGGACTTCGTCGACGGCGGCGAGGAGTTGGAGATCCTGCTGGTGCCCAAGGGGTCGGGGTCGGAGAACATGTCGTTCCTGCGGATGCTCTCGCCCGCCGACGGCACCGCCGGGGTCAAGGGCTACGTCCTGGACTGCGTGATCGAGGCCGGGCCGCGCCCCTGCCCGCCCACCATCGTGGGTGTCGGCCTCGGCGGGACCGCCGACCAGTGCGCGGCACTGGCGAAGAAGGCGATCCTGCGGCCGGTCGGCGAGCCGCACCCCGAGCCCGACATCGCCGACCTGGAACGGCAGCTGCTCACCGCCGTCAACACCACGGGCATCGGCCCGCAGGGGCTCGGCGGGGCGACGACCTCCTTCGCCGTCCACGTGGAGTACGCGTGGACGCACATCTCCATGAACCCGGTCGCCGTGAACATCCAGTGCTGGCGCGGCGAGCGGGCCAGCGCGACGGTCGGCCCGGAGGGGGCGGTCTCCTATGGGTACTGATGCCGCCAACGGCGCGGGCGACGGCACGGCCACCAGCGAGGGCGGCGGCCGGGTGCTGCACGCCACGACCCCGCTCGACGAGGCGTTCGTCCGCTCCTTGCGGTGCGGCGACGAGGTGTGGCTCGACGGCACGGTCTGGGGGGTCCGCGACGCCTCGCTGATCCGCTTCTTCGACGAGGGGAAGCGGGTCGACGCCGACTTCGGCGGCGCGGTGTTCCTGCACACGGCGCCGAGTGTGCGCCCCGACGGCTCGGGCGGGTACCTGCCGGTGTCCGTGGGCACGACCACGTCCATGCGCATGGACCGGTTCACCCGGGGCTGCCTCGACGAACTGGGCGTCCGCGCGATCGTCGGCAAGGGCGGGCTCTCCGCGGAGTCGCTGGAGCACCTGCGGCGCAGCGGCGGGGTGTACCTCGCTGTCACGGGCGGCGCGGCGAGCGTGCAGACTCGGCAGGTGGCCGAGATCGAGGACGTGCTCTGGGAGGACCTGATGCCCGAATGCCTGTGGCGGTTCCGGATGCGCGGCTTCGGGCCGCTGTTCGTGGGGATGGACTCCCACGGCGTGTCCGAGTACCAGCGGGTGCGCGACACCGCGCAGGAGCGCCGCGCGGCGGCCCGCAGGGTGCTGGGGCTGTAGGGCCGGGACGTGTCACTTCTGCTGATCGGCTCCGCCGGGGTGCTGCTCGCCGCGTTCCTCGGCGGCGCCACCGGGTTCGGCTACGCCCTGGTGTCCGTCCCGTTCCTGCTCTTGGCGGGGCTGCCGCTGGCGGACGTGGTCGTGGTCAACCTCGCGCTGGGGCTGCTGACCCGGGTCGCGGTCCTGTGGCGGTTGCGCGCCGCCCTCGACCGGGGCCGGGTCGGCCTGCTGCTCGGCGGCGGCCTGCCCGGGATCGCGCTCGGCTACGCGCTGGCCCGCGGCGTCGACGGGACGCTGCTGGAGATCGGCGCGGGCTGCGCCATCCTCCTCGGCGCGTCGCTGGCCGCGGTCAGGGAGCTCCGCTCCGGGGCGCCGCGCACGGCCTCGCGGGCGGCGGTGACCGCCGCCGGCGCGGCCGGCGGCGTGCTCGGGGTCACGACCTCGTTGAACGGGCTGGTCCCCGCCCTGGTGCTGCGCGGCGACGGCGCCGGGCCGCGCGGCTACGTCGCCAACCTCGCCGCCTATTTCGTGATCGGCAACGCCATCATGCTGGCGGTGCTGCTCGCCGCGGGCGAGGGCGCCGCGCAGACGCCGCTGTGGACGGCCATGGTCTGGCTGGCCGCCGGGCTGGCGGGCAACGCGCTGGGGGTGCGGGTCCTCGACCGGATCCCGGAACGCCTGTTCCACCGGGTGACGCTGGCGGTGGTCCTGGTCTCCGGGGCCGCCGCCCTGGCCCAGAGCCTCGCCCGGCTGTAGCGCGCGGTCGCACACCGCCGCCACGCGGCCGCCGGCGGCGCACCGGCGTCGGGCGGGCGCTCAGCCCGCGTGCTGGACGGTGCGGCCCGCCTCGGACCCGGCCTCGGCGAGGCGTCCCATCGCGGCCTTGCGGGCGTTCCTGATGTGCGTGCCGATGTGCCGCTTCGCGGCACCGGGGTCGCCGCCGACGATCGCCGTGAAGATCCGCTCGTGCTCGGCGCGGGAGCGCTCCAGCCGCCCGGGGACGGTCAGGGTGGTCTCCATGCCCTCGGCGAGGATCCGTTGCAGGACGCCCAGGGTCTGCTGGAGGAACCGGTTTCCGGCGGCGTCCACGATCGCCATGTGGAACCTGGCGTCGGCGGCGCCGAGTTCGGCGAAGTCGAGGCGGGCGCGGTCGGTCGCGGCGATGTCCTGCATGGACTCGTAGGCGGCCGTGAGTGCTTCGATGCCGTCGGGATCGCGTCGTTCGGCGGCCCACTGGGCCGCGGGGACCTCCAGCACCTCGCGCATCGCGAACAGCTCTTCGAGGGTCATCTGCTGGCGCGCCGTCGCCGAGTAGAGCCGGTCCTGGGGCGCCGGCGCCTCGACGAAGACCCCGACACCGTGCCGGATGGACAGCACGCCGCGGCTCTGGAGGAAGCGCAGGGCCTCGCGCAGTGAGGGCCTGCTGACGCCGAGGGTCGCGGCGAGTTCGCGTTCGGGCGGCAGCCGCTCCCCTGGCTTGAGCCGCCCCTCCTCGATGACGCGAAGCACCTGGTGCTCGATGCGCTCCCGGATGCTCCCGCTCCCCAGATGCTGCCACATGGTCGTGCTCCCTCTCCCTCTGCCCCGCGGACCCCTCTGGTCAGACCATTGTCCACGGGGCGGCGATGTGCTCGACCTTACCGGGCGGGCCGCGCGCTCCCGCCGCGCAACGGCGCGGGGCGGCGGCCGATTCGGCCGTCCGCCCCGCTCATGGTCCTCCCCCGCCTCACAGCAGCCGCGCACGGTCCTCCAGGTCGGCCAGCACCTCGCTGTCGATGTCGACCATGGTCGACCCGTCCAGCGACTCCGGCGGTGTCCGGCGCGATCCGGGCAGCCGCCCGCCCGCGGCGGCGGTGCGCTCGGCCAGCGCGTTCAGGCGCGCCGCCGACCCGCCGGGGTCGGCGGGGTCGCCGACGAGTTCCGGGTCGACCGCGACGACCAGGTGTGAGATCCGCTGCGGTTCGGCGTTGCGCGCGTCGTCGAAGAAGTCCGGGACGTCGGCCGACAGGTACGGGCCGACGAGCCCGGCGGTCAGCGCCTCGACGAGGAACGCCAGCGCGTAGCCCTTCGGCCCGCCGAGCGGCGCCAGCATGCCGCGCAGCGCCGCCATCGGGTCGGTGGTGGGGCGGCCCTCGGCGTCCAGCGCCCACCCCTCGGGCAGCTCCTCGCCCCGCTTCGCCAGCGCCGCCACCTTGCCTCGGGCCACGGCGCTGAGCGCCATGTCGACCACTGCCGGCCGCGGCTCGGTCGGGATGCCCGCGGCGATCGGGGACGTCGACAGCAGGGCGGCGCTGCCGCCCCAGGGCGGCAGCGCCGCCGGCCCGTTGGCGAAGACCAGGCCGACGAGGCCCGCGCGGGCGATGTCGAGCGCGTAGCAGCCCAGTGCGCCGCTGTGGCCGCCGTTGGCGACGCCGACCAGGGCGACGCCGTACCGGCCGGCGCGCTCGACGGCGTACTCCGCGGCCTCGGCGACCTGCCAGTGCCCGATCCCGCCGCCGCCGTCGAGCATCAGGACCGGCCCAGTGTCGCGCACGGCGGTCAGCTCGGCACCGGGCGGGTAGCCGCCCGCCGCGAGCCGGTCGAGGTACACGGGCAGCCGGAACATGCCGTGCGACCCGATGCCCCACGCGTCGGCGAGCGTGATGGCGCGGGCCGTGACGGCGGCGCGCTCCGGCGCGAGCCCGGCGCCGCCGAGCAGGGACTCCGTGAGCCGCCGCGCGCGGTCCAGGGTGATCTTCACGCCGGGCCTCCCGCCGTCGCCGCGGCGACGGCGTTGCGCGCCGCCCCGCCCGCGAGTACCGCGTCGATGTCGGCGCACAGCAGACCGGCGATGCGCTCCTGGGAGTCGGTGGTGATCCCGGCGACGTGCGGGGTGAGGACCACGTTGGCCATGGCCTCCAGGCGCCCCGGCACCGGCGGCTCGGTACTGCGGACGTCCAGCGCGGCGCCCGCCGGCCGTCCTGCCGCGAGGGCGTCGGCCAGCGCGTCCTCGTCGACGACCTCGCCGCGGCCCGCGCTGACCAGGATCGCGTGCTCGCCCATGAGGGCGATGCGCCGCGCGTCGAGCAGGCCCCGGGTGTCCGGTGTCGCCGGGAGGTGCACGCTGAGCACATCGGAGCGCGCGAGGACCCGGTCGAGCGGGTGGAGCTCGCAGCCCAGCTCGGCGAGGCGGGGGTCGGCGGGGTCGAGGTAGGGGTCGTAGGCGATGGCGCGCATGCCGAGTCCGCGCGCCAGGCGCAGGGTGGCGCGCGCGGTGGCGCCGGCCGAGAGGGTGCCCCACACCCCGCCGGCGAGTTCCCGGCCGGGTGTGCGCCGCCACGCGCCGGTGCGCACGGCGCCGTCGAGTTCGACGGTGCGCCGCGCGACGGCCAGGGCGAGGCCGAGGGTGTGCTCGGCGACGCTGACGGCGTTGGCGCCCAGTGCCGCCGCCACGACGACGCCGTGCTCGGCCGCCGCGGCGAGGTCGATGTTGTCCAGTCCGACACCGGCCCGCGCCACCACGCGCAGGTCGGGGGCCGCGGCGAGCAGGTCCCGGGTGACAGGGGTCCGGTTGCGCACGACCAGCGCCCGCGTGCCGCGGACCGCGTCGCGCAGAGCGGCCGGGTCGGACCAGGCGTCGGGCAGGTAGCGGATGTCGCGGCGGGCCGAGAGGGTGTCGAAGGCGGCCCCCCAGACGTCCTCGACGACAGTGACATCGGTGGTCACGTGGTGCACCTCGCTTGCGGGGTCGGGGCAGCGGGGCGGGGCGGCGCACTCCCGCGGCGCGCCCGCACCGCGTGGCACCGCGCCGCCCCGCCGCCGTGTCAGGCGCTCTGGTACAGCCGTGTCAGCACGAACTCCCGGTGCCCCAGGGACTCCGCGCACGTCAGGCGGCCGTTGATGGTGCGGTCGATCGACGCCATCAGGCCGTCGCCGGACTCCGTCAGGGTCATGTCGCGGCGCAGCAGGCCGGCGCAGTCGTAGTCGATGTGCTCGCTCATGGTGCGGACCGTCGAGGGGTTCGCCGACAGCTTCACGACGGGTTCGATGGGGTTGCCGATGACGTTGCCCTGGCCCGTGGGGAACAGGTGCAGCGCGGCACCCGCGGCCGCCATCAGGGTGATGCACTCCGCCGCAGCCGACGAGGTGTCCATGAAGTACAGGCCGGGGCCGTCCGCGGGTGCCTCGGCGGGGCCGAGCGCCCCGACGACGGGCTTGACCCCCGTCTTGGCGATGTTGCCCATCGCCTTCTCCTCGATGGTGGACAGGCCGCCCGCGATGTTGCCCTGGGTCGGCTGGCTGCCGAGCAGGTTGGCGCCGGTGCGCTCGATCATGGCGATGTAATCGTCATAGATCCGCTGGAACCGGGCGCGGACGGTGTCGTTCACGCAGCGTTCGGCGATCAGGTGCTCGCCGCCGGTCAGCTCGCTCGTCTCGCCGAAGAGGACGGTGCCCCCGGCGTCGACCCAGCGGTCGACGGCCTCGGCGGTGGTCGGGCAGGAGCCGAGCCCGCTGGTGGTGTCGGACTCGCCGCACTTGATCGACAGCAGGATCTCGGAGCGGTCGACGGGCACGCGGGCGGCCTCGCTGTCCTCCTGGAGGAAGCGCTGGGCGATGCGGGCGGCGGTCCTGATGGTCGCGAGGTCGCCGTGGCCCTCGATGGAGACGCCCTCGACGCGCTTGCCGGTCTTGGCGATGCCGTCGACCACCCGCGCCGTCCAGTTCGACTCGATGCCGATGACGACGACGCTGCCGACGTTGGGGTTGGCGCCGGTGCCGATCAGGGTGTCGAAGGTGAGGTCGAGGTCGGCGCCGAACTGCAACCGCCCGTAGGCGTGCGGGAGCGCGAGAACGCCCGGCACGACCGCGGCGACCGCCTCGGCGGCGGCGTTGGACAGGTCGTCGACGGGCAGCACCACCGTGTGGTTGCGGATGCCGACCGCCCCGTTCTCCCGCCTGAACCCCGTCAGGCCACGCTGTTCTGCCACCGGGCGCTCCTCACATTGTGGACGTGTACGTGGTCGCCTTCGGCGATGTCGGCGGTCGCGATGGCGACGAGCTGGCTGTACTCCCTGATCTCCGCGCCTTCGGCGATGGCGGACAGCGCCACCTTGTGGCCGAGGGGGATGTCGGCGGTGACGTCGACGTCCACTGCGGTCTCGGCGCGCAGGTAGCCGATGCGGGCGGGACCGGCCGCAACGTCGCGGACCGCGACGGCGACGGAGTCGCCCTCGTCGTGGGCGAGGAAGTCGGGCTGCTGGGTCACTCGCCTACTCCTTTCCATTGAGGTAAGACCTCTTACCCACAACAGTAGCCATGCGCCCAGAAGCGGGTCAATAGCGGACAGAGCACCGCCAGTCACGGCGAGCAGGACCTGCGGGAAAACTCCAGCGTGGTGCTTCGCACCGCCGGGTGCTCCGCAGCCGCGACGGTAGCCAACCCCCTCCACCTGAGGTCACCAGGGCCGTGCCGCACACCCCCATCACCAAAGGTCACCGGAGCCGTGAAAAACACCCTCGCGGCCGTTAGGGCAACGGGACTGGGGACGGGGCGCCGGTCTTCAGCAGCCTTCGGGGACGGCGGCGATGCGGACCAGGCGCTCGGCCGGCGCGCTCATCCGGGTCCGCCCCTGCCAGACCGCTGTGAGCGGCCGGCGCAGGTCGACGCCGCGCACGGCGACCTCGCGCAGCCGCCCGTCGGCGATCTCCCCCGCGACAGCGAGCACGCTCAGCACCGCCGGGGCGCCGCCGCCCGCGACCACGACCTTCACGGCGGCGTTCGACGACAGCTCCAGCGACGGCTCGGCCGGCCCCCTGCCCGTGGCGCGGCCCAGCGCCTGCTCCAGCGTCGTGCGGGTACCCGATCCCGGCTCGCGCATGACCAGCGGGGTCGCCGCCAACTCGGCGGCCTCGACCGGATGGTGGCGGTGGGCCCAGCGGTGCCCCGGCGCGGCGACGACGACGAGCCGGTCGGTGCCGACCCGGGTGGACGACAGGTCGCGGGGCACGTCCAGCGCCTCGATGAAGCCGACGTCCACCGCCGAGTCGCGGAGCAGCGCGGCGACGTCGTCGGAGTTGACCACCCGGAGGTCGACCTCGGCGTCGGCCCCTGCCGCGCGCAGGGCGGCCAGCCACCCCGGCATCAGGTACTCGGCGACCGTCATGCTCGCGGCGACCCGCACCTTGGCCGTTCGCCCCGCGCGCAGCGCCGCGACGCCCTCCAGCAACTCCGTGGCGGAGGCGACCGCCTTCGCGGCCCATCCGGCGACGCCGCGCCCCTGCGGGGTGAGCCGCGAACCGGTGGCACCGCGCACCAGCAGCGGCACACCGAGTTCGCGCTCCAGCGTGTCGAGCCGCCGGCTCGCCGACGCCTGGGTGAGCCCCATGTCCGCCGCCGCCCTGCCGATGCTGCCGTGCTCGGCGACGAGCAGCAGCAGGCGCAGGCTCGCGAGGTCGGGCCAGTGGCGGCGGACTCCGGTCATGCGGTCACTGTATGCCCTCCCGCGGTTTCGCCCTCTACCGCCCCGAATGCACCGCTTCCAGCATGGACGCATGCCTGCTGAGCACCACACATCCGGACCGGCCGCGCCCCCCGCCCCCGCCCCCGTTGCCGCGCACCCGCGTCGGCGGGAGCGGGCCGCCGCCCTGCTGCCCGGTGCGGCGGTCACGGTGCTCGGCACCGGTGCGGCCCTCGCGGTGAACGCGCTCGTCCCCGCGGTGAGCGCCCTGATGGCGGCGCTCCTCGCCGGTGCGCTCCTCGCCAACCTCGGCCTGCTGCGGCCCGCAACGGGCGCCGGGCTGAAGGCGGCGTCGAAGACGCCCATGCGCGCCGGGATCGTCCTGCTCGGGCTGCAACTCTCCCTCTCCGACGTGCTGGGCCTCGGCGCGCCCGTCCTCGCCGCGGTGCTGGTGACGGTCGCCGCGGCGTTCTTCGGCACCGTGCTGGCGGCCCGCCGCCTCGGACTCGGCACCGAGCGCGGCCTGCTGGTCGCCGCGGGGACCAGCATCTGCGGCGCCTCCGCCGTCGCCGCCATGAGCGGCGCGGTGGACGCCGAGGAGGAGGACGTCATGACCGCCGTCGCGCTCGTGACGCTCTTCGGCACCGTGTCCATCGCCGTCCTGCCCATGGTGCACGGCGCGCTGGGCATGGACGCCGCGGTGTTCGGTGCGTGGGCCGGCGCGAGCGTGCACGAGGTGGGCCAGGTCGCCGCGGCGGCGGGCGTGGTCGGCCCGGCCGCGCTGGCGCCGGCCGTCGTCGTGAAGCTGACCAGGGTCGCCCTGCTCGCCCCGATGATGATCGGGGTGAGCCTCTGGCTGCGCCGCAAGGGCGCGGCGGCCCCGGACGGCGCCCGGCCGCCGATCGTCCCGCTGTTCGTCGCCGGATTCCTGGCCGCGGTCGGGATCGGTTCGCTGGGCGTGCTGCCCGCCCCGGTGCTCGACACCGCCGCCTTCCTCCAGACCGTCCTGCTCAGCGCGGGCCTGTTCGCGCTGGGGACCTCGGTGCGGCTGCGCCCGCTCGTCCGGACCGGCGGCCGCAGTCTGGTCCTTGGCGCCGTGGGCACCCTCATCGTGACCGCTGTCGCCTGGGCCGGGATCGCCCTGGCGATGTGACCGGCCCCCGCCGCCCCGGGCGTGCGCCGAGAATGCGACTCTGGACCGCACCGGCCCGGTCGGGCTGCGCTGTCACGGGGCGTCCGCGTCCCGCCCGGCGCCCGCCGGCCGGCCCGAGAAGGAAACTGCGCAGGTGCGGCACCGGCGGTCCCCGCGACCCGCCCGGTTCGGCGCCCGCGCCCCCGACCACGTTGGAGGAAGCGCCATGACGCGGCGTCAGTACACGGTTGCCCTGATCCCGGGCGACGGAATCGGGCAGGAGGTCGTGCCCTCGGCGCGCGCCTGCCTCGACGCGGTCGCCACCAAGCACCACTTCGGGTTGGAATTCGACGAACTGGACTGGGGCTCCGCCCGCTACCGGCGCGACGGCGCCATGATGCCCGAGGACGGGTTCGACCGGCTCGCCGCGTCCGACGCCATCCTGCTGGGCGCCGTCGGCGAGCCCGACATCCCCGACACGGTCACCCTGTGGGGGCTGCTGATCCCCATCCGCCGCACCTTCCACCAGTACGTCAACCTACGGCCGATGCGGCTGCTGCCCGGCGTGACCAGCCCGGTGCGCGGCGGGGAGAACATCGACCTCGCCATCGTGCGGGAGAACGTCGAGGGCGAGTACTCCGAGGTCGGCGGGCGGATGTACCGGGGGCGGCCCGAGGAGTCGGCCGTCCAGGAGTCGGTGTTCACCCGGGTCGGGGTCGAGCGGGTCGCCCGCTACGCCGGCGACCTCGCCGCCCGCCGCCGCGGCTTCGTGACCTCGGCGACCAAGTCCAACGGCATCGTCCACACGATGCCGTTCTGGGACGAGGTCGTCGAGCAGACCCTGGCGGCGTACCCGGATGTCCGGCGGGAGCAGATCCTGATCGACGCGCTCGCCGCCCGGCTGGTGCTCGACCCGAGCCGCTTCGACGTGATCGTCGCCTCCAACCTCTTCGGCGACATCCTCTCCGACCTCACCGCCGCGCTCGCGGGGTCGATCGGCATCGCCCCCAGCGGCAACATCAACCCCGAGCGGGACCACCCCTCGATGTTCGAGCCGGTCCACGGCTCGGCACCCGACATCGCGGGCAAGGGGGTCGCCAACCCGGTCGGGCAGCTGTGGGCGGCGTCGATGATGCTGGAGCACCTGGGCGAGCAGGAGGCGGCGGCCGACCTCCTCGGCTCCGTGGAGGCCGTCATGGCCAAGGGCGTGCTGACCCGCGACCTCGGCGGCGACGCGTCCACCGCGGACGTCACCGCCGCCGTCACCGAGCAGATCGGCGGGTAGTCCCGGCGGGCCGCGCCGCCGCGGGCGCCGGACCCGGTCCCGCGCCCGCGGCGGCACCGGGTCCGGCGCCTCAAATCGGTCCCGGCGCGGTCCCGAATACCCCGATTTCCCTGGTGCGGCACCACTACCGGCTGGTATTCCCGAAGGTAACCGGTTGTCGATCCGATGCCGGACCGTCCTGCCCCGCAGCTCTGGGCACGGTTCGGTCCCACTCCGACGGCACGCGGGGCGGAGTCCGGTCGTACGGAAGATCACGGGGAGTCGCTGTGCGTTGGGTGTGGCGCGCCGAATCGGGCGCGGGCAAGATCGAGTACGGGGCGCTGGTCGTGCTCGCCGCCGTGATCATCGCGGGCCTCCTCGCGTCGGGGCTGCCCACCGACGTCACCCCCGCGGTCTCCAGCGCCACCTGCGAACTGTTCGGCGGGAAGGACTGCGAGCCCAAGGACGAAGCCGGCGCCGGCGCCGACGACCCCTCGGCCGCCCCGTCGCCCGGCGCGCCCGCCCCGGAGGAGGACGACGACGGCGAAGGCCGCGACCAGGACCTGATCGACGCCGAGACCGAGTACAACGAAGCGCAGTGGGAGCTGCACCAGTCGGAGTCCGACTTCGGCAACATCGAAGAGGAGCTGCTCGACCTCCTGGCCGACCTCATCGGGCTCACCGACGCGAAGAAGTGCCTGCTCGAAGGCGACATCGGCGGGTGCCTCTCCACGGCGATCGGCCTCATCGGCCCGCTGAAGCTGATCAAGATCGGGACCAAGATCCCGAAGATGTGGCGGCTTTACGACCGCTTCAAGGGGATGCGCGCGGCGCGCAACGCCGCGAAGGGCCGGGCTTCCCGTGCGAACGGCAAGCTCGACGACGCCATCGCGGCGTGCGGCGGTGTCGCGGCCGGGCCCGGCACCGTGACCGCCGTCCCCGCTGCGGCGCCGGCCCTCGCGCCGAGCGGATCCGGTGCCGCGGTCGCCGTGCCCGCCTCCGGCGGGGGCGGCGGGGCGGCGATCGAGGCGGTGCGCAGCAAGAAGGGCGGCGACGCCTGCAAGTACACCCCGCCCCCCAAGGACCTCAGCGGCTTCCCCGGCGCCAAGCCGGCCAAGCCGAAGACATCAGTGCAGGGCGGCGGCGGCAAGCGCAAGCGGTGGAAGGACGAAAAGGGCAACATCTACGAGTGGGACTCCCAGCACGGGACAGTGGAGAAGTACAACAAGCGGGGCAAGCACCAGGGCGAGTACGACACCGACGGCAACCAGACCAAGCCCGCCAACAAGGACAGGAGCGTGGAGCCGTGACCGATGCGACCGACGGCGGAGGGCCACTGCACCGCGAGATCTCCGGCTTCGACCGCGATAGCGAGGAGCTGGTCTGGTCGGCGGCCGTCGGCGAGGACGTCGTCGCCCTCCTCGCGCTGCTCCTCGACAACGGCCCCGACCTCGACCTCGTGGAGTCCTACGAGCTGGCGGGCGCGGCCCTGGACGCCGCCGCTGCCGCGGCGGGGTTCACACCGCGGCCCGGCGTCGACTACTTCCTGGAGACCCACGCCTGAGCCGCTCCGCGCAGCGGCGCGGGGCGAGCCGGGGCGGCGGCAGGGTGTGGGAATGGGGCGGGACCGGCGCTCGCCAGGGTGTGTGGTGACCCTTTGGGTGGTTGTACCGGTGACAGGAGTACCCGTGACCGAAAGGACGCGACTACGTGCGGTTGGTCGGCGCCGCTCGGAGCGGGCCGACATCGCCGCGATGACCCGTTACAACGAACACACCTGCTGAGTGCGTGGTAGGCGGATAGGCGAACAGACCAGTGACGACCGCTACCTGCTACGAACCGACACTTCGGTGCGCCGGCCCCGCTGTGTCCGGCACGCTACCAGTGCGCCCGGGCGGCGCGCCCGCCCGGTCCGCTCAGTCGAGTTCGACGAGCTCGGTCTTGTTCGCCCGGTTGATGGCCTGCTTCACCCGCTGGGCGAACTCGCCGATGCGGTCGATCTCGTCCCACTGCGCACGGCGGTCGGCGCCGTAGTCGGTGACCTCCACGATGTCGTAGCCCAAGAGGTCCATCTGCTCGACCTTGAGCCCCTTCTCGCTGAACGACTCCCGCTTGCGCTCGATCTTCTGCACCGTCCGGTACCGGATCCAGCCCTCCCCGCTGTCGTACACACCGACGTCGTCGGCGCGCAGCGGCACGGCGCGGGCGGCCTGCTCCAGCTTCGGGATGGTGTCGTCCTTGATGACCAGCAGTTCCGGGATCGACAGCACCCGGGTGGCGCCGTCGAGGTCGACGATCTCGGCGCGCGCCCGCTGGTTGGTGCGCGAGATCCGCAGCGCCAACTGCTGGTCCTCGGCGAGGATGGCGTCGATCCTGGCCCGGCACTCCTCGACCGTGTAGGTGCGGGTCCGCGACTTCTCGGTCCCGGGGTCGGGCCGGTAGGCGCCCTCGCCCTCCAGCGCCTGGGTCCGGTAGCTGTGCCGCTCGGCTCCTGCGAGGTTCAGCCGGTTGATCCAGCTCTGGAGGTCGGCCGAGAGCTTCTTGCGACGGTTGAAGGCGTCGCCCAGGGTCATGTTCACGGGACGGGAACCTAGCAGCACTGCACGGGACGGGAACCTAGCAGGGCTGCACGGGACGGGAAACCGGCGGCAGCCCGCGCACCCCACCAATGGCGGGCGCCTACCATGGGCCCGGGCGGCCGGCCGGGCGGCCGGCCGGGCGCCCGGCCGACGAAGCGAGGGGTGCGGATGTCCGATACCGACGGCGTGGCGCGGGCGCTGGTGGTCATGGCCCACCCCGACGACATCGACTTCGGCTGCGCCGGCACCGTCGCGCAGTGGACCGACTCCGGCACCGACGTCAGCTACCTGCTGGTGACCGATGGCGACGCGGGCGGCGACGACCGCATCGGCACCGGGGTGGAGATGGCCGAGCTGCGCAGGACGGAGCAGCGCAAGGCCGCCGATGTGGTCGGCGTGCACGACGTCCGGTTCCTCGGCTACCCCGACGGCAGGGTGCTGCCGAGCCTGGAGCTCCGCCGCGACATCGCGCGGGTCATCCGCCAGGTCCGCCCGCAGCGCATGGTCATCCCCAGCACCGAACGCGTCTGGGCGCACATCGGGGTGAGCCACCCCGACCACCTCGCCACCGGCGAGGCGTCGATCAACGCCGTGTACCCCGACGCCCGCAACCCGCACGCCCACCCCGAACTCGGCGACGAAGGCCTGCCGGCGTGGACGGTGCCCGAGGTCTGGATCGCGGGCGGCCCGGCCCCCGACCACTTCGTCGACATCACCGCCGGGATCGACCGCAAGATCGCCGCCCTCGCCTGCCACGCCAGCCAGATCCCCGACATCGACGCCTTGGCGGTCCACCTGCGCGAGCATCTCGCGACGATGGCGACGCAGGGCGGCCTGCCCGAGGGCCGGTACGCGGAGTCCTTCCAGGTGATCAACACAGCCTGAGTCGCGCCCGTGCGGCGGCGACGCTCAGCCGCCGCCGCGGGTGCCGTCGGCCGGATCGGCGTCGCGGGTCTCGTCGGCGGCGTCGGTGTCGGTGTCGGTGTCGGTGGCGACCTCGCACCAGACCACCTTGCCGCCGAACTCCGGGTAGTAGTGGCCCCAGTGGCTGCTGATCATGTCGACCAGCAGGATTCCCCTGCCGTCCTCGGCGTCGAACCCGACCTCCTTGCGCACCGGCGGGGCCATGGCGCGGTCCCAGACGTAGATGTGCAGCACGCCGTCCTCGGCGCGCAACTCCATGCCGATGAGGGCGAGCCCGCGCAACTCGGTGTAGCGGAGTGGGCGGTCGGTGTCGTCGCCGGTGGCGGTCACGGCATTGGTGACCAGCTCCGATGCCAGCAGCTCCGCGGCGTCCAGCAGCCCGGGCAGGTCCCATTCCCTGAGGGTGTGGGCGACCTCGCGCCGCGCGCAGCCCACGGCCGTCGATATCGCGGCGTAGCGCGCCATCCGGGTCCACGCCCGCCCACGGTCCATGGTCCCCCCATCGGTCCGTCGACCTGGCCGACCGACGCACGGCGGACATGCCCGCGAATCCGCGTTTGCCCAGATCAACACCGATTCTAACGAGGAGGTCGGCGGTGCTCCGCGCGCAATGCCGACCGCGTCCCACATTCCACGCCCTGCCGGGGCGACTTGCCTCGTGATCATCGGGGTAGCACGCTCGTCTCCGACGCGTTGAGAACGATCCTGGAGGCAGCAATGGACCGACCGCCATCTCCCTACGACTTTCTGCCGGAGGTCCCGTCCTTCCGCGTGGTCAGCGACGACTTCGCCGACGGCCAGGTGCTCCCCACCGCGCAGGTGAGCGGGATCATGGGCGCGGGCGGCGCGGACGTCTCCCCGCACCTCGCGTGGAGCGGGTTCCCCGAGGCGACCCGGAGCTTCGCCGTGACGTGCTTCGACCCCGACGCGCCCACGGCGAGCGGGTTCTGGCACTGGGCGGTGTGCGACATCCCCGCCTCGGTGACGGAGTTGCCCGCCGGTGCGGGCGGCGAGGGCGGCGGCCTGCCCGAGGGCGCCGTGACGCTGCGCAACGACGCCGGCGGCCTGCGCTATGTGGGCGCCGGCCCGCCCGCCGGGCACGGCCCGCACCGCTACATGTTCGCGGTGCACGCCGTGGACGTCGAGTCGCTCGGCGTCGACTCGTCCGGGACCCCGGCGTTCCTCGGTTTCAACCTGTTCTTCCACTCGATCGGCCGGGCCGTGATCGCGCCGGTCTACGAACAGCGGTAAGCCGCGCCGCCATCCGGGGGCGCACATGTATCATGTTCAAAACGGCATTCTTTGAACATCGAAAGAGGTTTAATGAACACCGATCTTGGTCATGGCGCCCCCTCCCCCCTCACCACCGTCGTCTTCGACTACGGCGAGGTCATCTCCCAGCGGCCCGGCGAAACCGCGCGCGACGGCATGGAGCGCATCGCCGGGGTGCCCGCCCCCGAATTCTGGCGCGCCTACTGGGCCGAGCGCCGCGACTACGACGCCGGGATCAGCGAGGCCGAGTACTGGGGCCGGGTCGCCGCGGGCCTCGACCGGACCTTCGACGCCGACACCGTGCGGCGCCTCTCCGCCGCCGACACCGACTCCTGGAGCACACTCTCCCCCGGCGTCACCGACCTGATCGCCCGCCTGGCGGCGCGCGGCGTGCGGCTCGCCCTGCTGTCCAACGCGCCGCACGCCATGGCGGAGTCCCTCCGCCGCTCCACGGCGCTCACCGGGTTCGAGGCCCTGTTCTTCAGCTGCGAACTGGGTCTGTGCAAACCCGACCCCGCGATCTACGAGCAGGTGCTCGGCGCGCTCGGCAGCACACCGGAGCAGATCGCGTTCATCGACGACCGCGAGGACAACATCCTCGCCGCCAAGCGGCTCGGCATCGACGCCCACCACTACGAGGACCCCACGGGGCTGGAGGCGTTCCTCACCGACCGGTTCGGACCCCTGTAGCCGGCCGGTCCATGGACGCACACGCGCGACGCGCTGGTTCGGTTGTCCGCCGATCCGGAACCGGCCATAGCCGACCGCCGCACCCTTCGCCGGTCTACGCTCGGTGTACGGATTTCCCCAGAGCGGAAGGGTTCACGGTGTCCGCTGAACAGCTCCATGAGCGACCGACCGTAGTCGTGACCACCGCCGGATCCGCGTCGACACCGGGCACGATCCAGCATCTGCGACGCATCGGCTACCGGGTCGTCGCCACCGACATGGACGCTAGCGCACCGGGCCTGTACCTGGCCGACCGCAGCTACCTGGTGCCGCCCGGCTGCTCCGACGACTTCCTGCCCGAACTGCGCGGCATCTGCCTCAAGGAGGGTGCCGTCGCGCTCGTCCCGCTCGTGGACGAGGAGCTGCCCGTCGTCGGCGAACTCGAATACGACGGCATCGCCGTCCTCGCCCCGCGCGCCGAGTTCATCGCGACCTGCCTCGACAAGTACGTCCTCATGGACCGCCTGCACGCGCTCGGCGTCCCCGTACCGGAGACCCGGCTCGCCACCGAGAGCCCCGACGGCCTGCGCTTCCCCGTCGTCGTCAAGCCCCGCACGGGGCGCGGCAGCCGCGGCGTCACGGTGTGCGGCTCCGCCGCCGAACTGGGCCGGGTGATCGCAGCGGGGCCCTACCCGGCCGCCGACCTCCTCGTCCAGGAGCGCGTCGCCGGGCAGGAGTTCACCGTGTCCGTCGTCGCCTGGCGCGACGGCGCGGTGCAGGCCGTGGTCCCCAAGGAGGTCATGCTCAAGCGCGGCGTCACCAAGTTCGCGGTCACCCGCCGCAACGACCGCGTCGACCAGGTGTGCCGCGACATCCAGACCCTGCTGCGGGCCGACGGCCCGTTCAACGTCCAACTCGCGCTCGACCGCGCCGGCGAACCGCGGGTGTTCGAGATCAACCCCCGGTTCTCCTCGACGGCGCCGCTCACCGTCGCCGCGGGCGTCGACGAGATCGGCGGCCTGGTCGGCCAGGCGCTGGGCGACGGCGGGCGGCTGGGCTGCGAGTGGCGCGAAGGCGTCGTGATGGTCCGGCGCTGGGCCGACGAGTTCCTGCCGGAGCACGAGTTCGACCGGTACGGCATCCGGCCGGCGGCGTCCGCCGCGATCCCGCCCCCCACCGGCGTCGCGGCCGCGTCATGACCGCCCGCCGGCGTCCGATGGAGCTCGCCGACCGTGTCGCACGGGCCGTCCGCGACGTCGGTGTGCTGCTGCGCGAGTGGCGGTCCGACTCCCGTGCCGTCTCCGGGGTCTGGGACGGCCTCCAGTTCAAGGCCCGCGCCGACTCCATGGCGCACGAGGCCCTCAGCGAGCGGCTGCGCGCGATCGAGCCGGGCACGCCGGTGGTCAGCGAGGAGGACCCCGCGTCGATCCTGGCGCCCCGCCCGCCCCGCTACTGGCTCATCGACCCGATCGACGGCACGGCGAGCTACGCCCACGGCTTCCCCGGGTACGTCACCCAGGCCGCCCTGATCGACGCCAGCCGCCCGGTCCTCGCCGCCGTCTACGCCCCGGAGCCCGACATCGGGTACCGCGCCGTGCGGGGGCTCGGGGCCACCGCCAACGGCCGCGCGCTGCCGCGGCTCGGCGCCGCGCCGCCCGGCTCCGGCGTCCTCATCGACAACACCCCCGCACCCACGGGCGTGGCGCGCGCCGCCTACGCCATGTTCGGCTACACCGACTACGCCGAGTGCGGCAGCATCGCGCTGAAGCTGTGCCGCATCGCCGAGGGGTCCGCCCACCTGTTCGTCAAGGACGTCCCCGTCCGCGACTGGGACATCGCTGCACCGCACCTGCTGCTCCACGAGACCGGTGGTTCGCTGCGGCGCCTCGACGGCACCCCGTTCGACTACAGCGGCGGATACGAGCACACGGGTCTCATCGGCGCCGCCGACCCCGCCACCGGTGCCGCGGTCGCCGAATGGCACCGCTCCGGGCAGCCGTCGCGCGAACGCCCGCGCCCCCGCACCGGATGACACCCGTCGCCGTGCGTGCACGCGGCGCCCTTCGGCCCGCCCGGAACCGGCCGCCGGGCCGGCAGCGGCCCCCGAAGGGGTTCGCGGCCTTTTCCTTGGGCATACCGACACGTATCGTGTGAACACCCGCAGAATTGTGGTAGGGGGTGCGCCATGGACGAGGAGCACGTACCGCCAGAGCGCATGCGCGCCTCTGATTCCGACCGCGACTCCACCGCGGCGCGGCTCGCCGCCGCCCTGACCGAGGGCCGTCTCGACCTCGACGAGTACCAGCGCCGGCTCGACCTCACCATGCGCGCTGTCGTCCGTGGCGACCTCACCCCGATTACGGCCGACCTGCCCGAACCGGTGCTGGTCGCGCAAGAGCAGAAGGGCGACACCGAGCGGAGCCGCGACGTGTCGTCGCTGGTGTCGCCGTGGAAGGACTGGGTCGACGAGTGGCGGTGGTGGCTCGGCGGCGCGATCATCATGACCGGTATCTGGACCGTCACCAGCGTCATGGCCGGCGACCCGCTCACCTTCTGGCCGCTGGTCCCGCTCGGCATCTGGGCGGCGATCCTGGTCGCCGCGGCGGTCTGGCCCGACGAGAGCTCCGGGACCCGGAACTGAAGGCCGGTATAGCCTGAACCATGGACGACGACCGCGTTCCACCCGAACGGATGCGCGCCTCGGACGCCGACCGGGACGCCGCTGCGGCACGCCTTTCAGCGGGCCTGCGCGAAGGGCGCCTCGACCTCGACGAGTTCGACGACCGGCTCGCCGCCACCATGCGCGCCACGACTATGGGCGACCTCGCCGCACTGACCGCCGACCTTCCCGAACCCGCCGAGCCCCAGCAGGTCGACCTCGCCGCGACCGCCGACCCGCCCACCCGCAGCGAGGCGTGGCGCCGCCGCATCGAACCCTGGCGCGGGCCCATCGGGGTGTCGTTCCTGTTCATCGCCATCTGGGCGGCCACCAGCCTGCTCGCGAACGAGCGCCTGGTGTTCTGGCCGATGATCCCGATCGGGATCATGTTCATATTCACGCTGGCCGGCACCATCAGCGGCGACGACCGCGGCGGCAACCACGGCCCCGGAACAGAGTCCTAGCTGCCCGTGCGGCGGCGGACCCGCGGGGTCGGCGGACTCAGCCCGCGGCGTGCAGCCAGCGCACCGGGGCGCCGTCGCCCGCGTAGCGGAAGGGTTCGAGCTCTTCGTCCCAGGCGCGGCCGGTGAGGCGGGTGAGTTCGTCGCCGAGGTCGAGTTCGCCCGCAGCCGCGTGCTCCACCGCGGCGCGCAACCGCGCCTCGGGGACGAGCACCTCACCCGAGGCGCTCGTGACGGCCGTGAACACGCCGAGCGAGGGCGTGTAGCTGTAGCGCACTCCGTCGCACCCCGGGGTGGCCTCTTCGGTGATCTCGTAACGCAGCCGCTGCCAACCGTTCAGCGCGGACGCCACCGAACCCGAGGTGCCGGGGGCGCCCTGCCAATTGAGCTCGGCACGGTAAGACCCCGGGGCCGCGGGCTGCGAATCCCAGTCAAGTTTTACGGGTACGCCAACCACACCCGCGACCGCCCACTCGACGTGTGGGCACAGCGCCGCGGGCGCGGAGTGGACGTACAAGACGCCACGTGCGGACACCGAACCTCCTGATACGACCGAGTGCGCTTCCCCGACGCCCTCGTATCCAGACAAGGGGAGATGTCCGTAGCTGGTTGTTCTGCTCGTCCCATTGTGCCCCATTGACCCCGGCGGTACCAGGGCCCACCCGTGGCCAGAACCGGCAAGCAACCTCCGCTCGGTCGACCCGGTGGTTACCGTGTTCGCGCACATTGGTTGGATTGCCGATTCTACTGGGGTGACGCGCTGGTGGACGACGACTCCGGCACGGACCGCGGCCGGCACTCCCCGCCGACCGCCGAACTGGTCCGCCGCGCCGCCCAGGACGACCCCGAGGCGTGGGACCAGTTGCTGCGGCGCTACGAGCACCGGGTATGGCGGCTGCTGCGCTCCTTCCGGCTACCGGCGCACGACGCCCACGACGTCGCCCAAGAGGTGTGGCTGATCGTCGCCCAGAAGCTCCCGACCATCGCCCGCCCCGACCGGTTCGAACGCTGGCTGCACACCGTGGCCCGGCACGAGTGCGTCCGGCACCTGCGCAGGGCGCGGCGCTGGGTGCCGGTGCCGCCCGACCGGCTCGACCTGCCGGTGGAACGCGACCCCTCGGCCATCCACGCCGAACGCGAAGGGGTGCGCGCGGTGCGCGCCGCGCTCGACCGGCTGCACGACCCCGACCGCCGGATCGCGACACTGTGCCTGGAGGCCCCGGAGCTCACCGGGCCGGAGATCGCCGTGCTCGTCGGGATCCCGGCCGCCGAGCTGCCGAACGCCCGCAGGCGCGCCTTCCGGCGCCTGCGCAGGCTGCTGCGCCCGCCGCAGTCCGCCGAACCACCGGCCGACCAGGACACGAGAGAGGCGGGCGCTGATGCGCACCGAAAGCGGTCCCACCGGCGATGACCCCGAACACAGCGGCCCCGACGACGAGAACCGCGCCCGCACCCGGTGGGACTCCGCAGACCCCGAGCCCAGCGGCCCCGACGACGACGAAAGCCACGTCCGCGCCCGGTGGGGCGCACCGGGAACGGCGGAGCGGGCCCCAGAATCGCTCCGGCGCAGCGCCCGCGCGGCCTACGCGCAGCGCAGGCCGGGCGCCGTGCTCGCCGACCTCACCGACGACTCCGTGTTCGCCCACGGCAGGCGCCCCGGGCCCGGCGACGACGGGCCGCGCTACCTCACCTACCGCGCCGCCGGAGTCGCCGTCCGCATCGAGGTCACGGCGCACGTCCGCGACCGGTCCATCGTCGGCCAGGTCACTCCCGCCGGACCGGTCGAGGTGACCGTGCACTGGCAGCGCGGCCGCCGGGGCGCGGAGGCCGACGCCGACGGCGCGTTCATCGCCGAGG
Source organism: Murinocardiopsis flavida (assembly GCF_003014485.1). Classification (GTDB taxonomy): domain Bacteria; phylum Actinomycetota; class Actinomycetes; order Streptosporangiales; family Streptosporangiaceae; genus Murinocardiopsis; species Murinocardiopsis flavida. Next base: position 149,362 of record NZ_PYGA01000001.1, read on the forward strand.
GCGTCCCCCCGGGACCCATCAGCCTGACCGTCCGGCGCCCGGCCGAACACCCGATCGCCACCAGCTGGACTACCGTCTGACCGTGTGGACTCGGCTTCATGCCGACGGTAAAGGCCGAGAGCGTCCTTCCCCGCAGCGGACCAGGGCAAGGCTGCCGGGAAGCCTGGGCACCGTCCCCTGGGGCAAAGGACGCCCTCGCCCCGGACGCCCTCATTTTTGGACGCCCTCGCACCCGGAGGGCCGCGCGTCGGCAGCCCTTTTATCGCCCGTGTCCGCCCGGGTCGCCCGGGTCGCCGGGCCTGTGAGCATGCCTTCGTGCCCGTCACGCCAGCGCTGTTGGAAGGCACGAAACACCAAGGGCCGCCTGGCACACCAGACCCCGGGGCAGTTCCGCGGGCGCGGTGTCCGGGTGCGGACGGGGCTTTGCGGCGCGTCCCAAAAAGCGTGCGCGGTGATGCGTAACACGGGAAAGCGTTCCCCGGTCGACTACCGGGTGTTATGTTCACTGCGCGGTTCGACCGGGTGGCTGACCGGAAGGGTGCTGCGGCGCATGGACGCTCATCGAGATCCTCGACGTACAAAGCCGCAGCAGCCCGGCGCCCGGTGGATCGCGGGCCTCGGCGCATGAGCTCGCGGCGGCCGCATCCCCCGTTGTCGGTGGCCCTCGTCGGCCGCGATCCCGTTCAGGCGGGCCGCGCGGCGGAGCGGCTGCTGGCCGAACGTCCGGGCCCCGCCGATCGGGCGGTCGCCCTGCGGGTGCTCGGCATGGCGCGCGACGAGATGGGCGACCCCGGCGCGGCGCACCGGCTGCTGCGGAGTTCGGCCGCGCTCGCAGCGCGGGCCGGGCGGCACGACCTCGCCGCCCTCGCGCGGGCCTCCCGGCAGGGGCTGCTGGCCCGGCACGCCCGCGGGCCCGGTCCGGGCGCGCCGCCCGCCGACAGGGACCCCCGCGGGCTCTCCGCCATGAACCTGGGCGTCGCCGCGGCGCAGCGCGGCTGGTTCGGCAGCGCCGCGGCGTGGTTCGGCACCGCGCGGCGCTCGCTCGGCTCCGACGACCCGCTGCTGCCGGGGCTGCTGAGCAACCTGGGACTCGCGCTGCTGTACGCGGGCCGGTTCGGTGCCGCCGAGGAGCGGCTCGCCGCCGCACTGGACCTTTCGGAGCGGCACGGCCTGCGCCTGCTGCGGGGTGTGGTGGTGCAGAACCTCGGCTGCCTGGCGGTCCGGCGCGGCGATATCGGCACCGCCATGGAGCGGTTCGACGGCGCCGCGGCCGTGCTGCCCGCGCACCGGCTGGCGGGTGTCCAGCTCGACCGCGCCGAGGGGATGGTCGCGGCCGGGTTGGGACGCGACGCCGCGGCGCTGATCCGCGCGGCCGCGCTCGGCCGCGCCGACCACCGGCCCGATTTCGACGCCGATCGCGCCGCGGCCCTGCTGCTGCGGGCCAAGGTGCACCTGGCGGGGGGCGAGCACGGGGCGGCACTCGCGCTGGCGCGGCGCGTGCGGGCCCGTTTCGGCGCGGCGTCGGCCTGGTCCCGGATCGCCCGCCAGGTCGAGTGGTCGGCCCGTGTCGCCCCGGCCGAGGCCGGTCAGCGCGGGGGCGCCGCCGGGCGGGCCGCAGGCGGGCGCCCGCACCCGGGCGTCCCGCAGCACCGGGCGGCGCACCCCAGGTCCCATGGCAGGCCGCCGGACCCGGACGCCGTCGTGCACCTGCCCGGCTGGGCGCGCGGGCTACCGCCGACATCGGGCACCGCGCGGGCGCTCGCGCCGCGGGTGGCGGCCGCGCCGCTGGGCCCGCCCCGGCTGGCGCGGCCGGGCCCCGGCCACACCGGCGTCCTCGACGCGCTGGCGCGCGGCGACCACCGGCGCGCCTGGGCACTGCTGTGCGGCCTGCCCGCCGCGAGCTCGGCGCATCACCTGGAACTCCGCGCCCATGCGGGTGCCGCCGAACGCGCGCTGCTGGCGCTGGGGGCGCGGACCGCCCTGCGCAACGGCGACCCCGAAGGGGCGCTGGAGTGGGTGGAGTACCGTGCGGCGCCCGCGGTCCCCGGCGGCTGCCGCGATCCCCTCTGGGCCGGTGCGCTCGACCGCGCCCGCGCCGCCGAGCGAGGCAGCGGCGCAGCGGCGACGCTGCCAATGGGACTCGCGCAGTGGCACCGCGGCTGTGCCGCGACCCCGGCGGCCCCTGCCGCCGTGCCCGGCGGTCCCGTCGCCGCGGAGCTGCGCGCCGCGCTGGGCCGCCGGGTCTATGCCCGCTTCGTCCGCCTCCACGGCCTCGACGTGCTCCTCACCATGGTCGACGGCAGGGTGGCCGCGCACCGCGTCCCCGCCGGCAGGGGTCCCGCGTCGGCGGTGGCGAAGCTGGCGCACACCGCCCGGGTGCAGGCCGGTGCGCCCGGCGGCGAGCTCGCACCGGTGCTGCGCGAGCAGGCCCGGCGGGTGGAGGCCCTCCTGCTGGGGCCGATCCGCGGTGCGGCGGCGGGGCGGCCGCTGGTGCTGGCCCTCTCCCCCGGGCTCCTCGGCGTCCCGTGGGGGCTCCTTCCCGGGCTGGCCGGGCGCGAGGTCGCCGTGGCGCCCTCCGCCCGTTCATGGCTCGGCTGCGCGGGGTCGGCGCGCCGAGCGGGCGGGGCGGCCCTGCTGGTCGGCGACGACGCGCTTCCCGGCGTCCGGGCCGAGCTCGCCGCGCTGCGCGGCCTCTATCCGGGCGCCAGGGTGCTCGCCGGACCGGCCGCCACCGCGCCCGCGGTCCTCGCCGCACTCGCCGACCCCGCCATCGGCACCGCGCACATCGCCGCGCACGGGGCGTTCACCGCCGCGGCGCCCCTGGCTTCGGCGCTGTCCCTGTCCGGCGGCCCGTTGTTCGGCTATGACCTGGAGCGGCTGCCCCGGGTCCCGCCGGTGACCGTCCTGTCCGCGTGCTGGATGGGGCGCTCCGACGCCGCGCCCTCCGGGGTGCCGCTGGGCATGGCCGCCGCGATGCTGGCACTGGGCGGCGCGACCGTCGTCGCCGGTGTCCTGCCGGTCCGCGACAACTCCATGGCGGCGGCGATGCGGCGCGCACACGCCGACCTCTGCCGCGGAGCGGGGCCGGCGCGAGTGGTCGCCGACCATCTCGCCGACGCGGGCTTCGTCTGTTTCGGCGCAGGCTGAGCGGTCAGTGGAACCGGCATGACCGAGAACCGCGAGGACCCGGTGAACCAGCAGGCGTCGGACTGGGAGGCGGCGGGGCTGCCCGCCCAGGAGGACAGCACCGAGGACCAGGCGCTCCCCTCCGACGAACCCATCGGCCTGGACGACTTCGGCACCACGGACACCGAGGAGGAGGCCGGCGAGCCGCTCGACCGCGCGTTGGCGCGCGAGGAGCCCGATACCCCGCTCCCGCAGGGCGACGCGGACCCGGAGGCGACCGACTGGCCCGACGGCGATCCGCGTTCGGCCGAGCAGGCGGCGATCCACGAGGTGGACCCGCCGCCCTGACCCGCCGCGCACCGCGAGCGGGCCCGGTGCCGCCGGGACGGCCCGCGGCGGCGCCGCTCGACGGGTCGACGGCCCGTCCCCGGTGGCGCCGGGGCCGGTGCGCCACCTCGGTGGACGCGGCGGCCGCCCCGTCCGCCGCTCGATAACCGGTTGACGGCGCGCCGCCCGCACAGTCGAATCGGGTGATGACACGTGCCGCCGCCGATCCGTCCCCCGGCCGCCGCGCCCGCGAGGTCTACGCGTGCTACGACGACGCGACCATCACGGTGTACCAGGCGTACCCGCCGGAGATCGCCGACCCCGCGGTCGAGGCGGGCACCTTCGTCGCCCCGTTCTCGATGGGCCGCATGACCTGGATCAAGCCGTCCTTCAACTGGATGATGTACCGCTCGGGCCACGCCACCAAGGAGGGCCAGACACGGGTCCTCGCGATCCGGATCCGGCGCGCCGGCTTCACCCGGGCGCTGCTCGAAAGCTGCCCGAGCCACCACGACCGCTCCCTGCACGCGACCATCGACGAATGGCGCGCGGCGCTGCGCGCGGCGCCGGTCCGGGTCCAGTGGGACCCGGAACGCGACCCGCGCGGCGATCCGCTGGAGCACCGCTCGATCCAGATCGGGCTCAGTGGCCCCGCTGTGCACGCCTACGTCGGCGAGTGGATCACCGGGATCACCGACATCACACCTGACGTGCGGCGGGTGCGCGCCGCCGTGCGCGGTGGCGACCTCGCGGCCGCGGCGGCACTCGCGCCGCGCGAGCGGCGGTTCCCGCTGGACGCCGACGCGGCGGCGCGGGTGGGCGCCGACTGACGGCGGCGCGGACCGGCAGCGGGCCGGTGCCCGCCGCCCCGGCCCGTCCGCTACCAGCCGCGTTCGCGCCAGTCGGGCAGCTGCGGGCGCTCGGCGCCCAGCGTGGTGTCCTTGCCGTGCCCGGGGTAGACCCAGGTGTCGTCGCCGAGTTCGCCGAAGACGCGCCGCTCGACGTCGTCGAGCAGGGAGCGGAAGTCGGCGTCGCTGCCGGTCTTGCCGACCCCGCCGGGGAACAGGCTGTCGCCGGTGAACAGGTGCGTGTGCCCCGCGGGGTCGTCGTAGCGCAGCGCGATGGACCCGGGCGTGTGGCCGCGCAGGTGGACGACCGTGAGCGCGGAGTCGCCGACCGGGATGGTCGAACCGTGCTCCGCCGCCTCGTCGACCGAGACCGGGAGAGCCTCGGCGTCGAGCGGGTGCGCGACCGTGCGCGCGCCCGTGGCGCCGACCACTTCGGCGAGCGCCTGCCAGTGGTCGCCGTGGCGGTGCGTGGTGACCACGCGGGTGAGGCCCTCGCCGTCGAGGAGGTCGAGCAGGCGGTCGCCTTCGTCGGCGGCGTCGATGAGCACGGCGTCGCCCGTGCGCGTGCAGCGCAGCAGGTAGGCGTTGTTGTGCATCGGCCCGACGGCGAGTTTGCTGATCGTGAGCGCTGGCAGTTCGCGAACGTCGGCGGGGCCGCCGACGCTCGTATCTCCGGAGTAAGTCACGCCCTCTATTGTGCGGGGCCCTGTGCCCGCACCGCTACAGCACCCAGCGGGCGCGGCGGCGTTCGAGGAACGCGGCCCGGCCCTCGGCGGCGTCGTCGCTGCCGAAGAACTCCGCCGACAGCGCGCCCATGTCGGCGAACGCGGCCTTCCGCTCGCGGAAACCGCCGTTGATCAGCGTCTTGGTGCGGGCGAGCGCGCGGGGCGCGCCGGCCCGCAGCCCGTCGAGGACGGCGTCGACGGCCGCTCCGAGGCCGGATTCGGGGACGGCGCGGGTGATGAGCCCGGACCGCTCGGCCTCGCCCGCGTCGAACGTCTCGCCGGTGAGGAAGTACCGGCTGAGTTGGCGGTCGTGCATGCGCCGCGCGACGGGCACCGAGATGACGGCCGGGACCACGCCGATGCGGACCTCGGTGAACGCGAAGGTGGCGGTCTCGGCGGCGAGCGCGATGTCGGCGGCGGCGACCAGGCCGATTCCGCCGGCCCGCGCCGGCCCGTCGACCCGGGCGACGACCGGCTTGGGGGCGTCCATGATGGCGGAGAACAGGTCCGGCATGCCGGGGGCAGCGGGGTCGGCCGACAGCCCGCCGGCGGCGATCTCCTTGAGGTCGGCGCCGGCGCAGAACGCCGGGCCGGCCGCGTCGATCAGCACCGCGCGGACGTCGGGGTCGGCGACGGCCGCCGCCAGGGCGTCGGCGAGGTCGACGCGCAGCCGCGCCGAGAGCGCGTTGCGGTTGTGCGGGGAGTCGAGGGTGAGCGTGCGGATGCCGCGGTCGTCGCTGCCGCGGACGAGCGGTTCGGTCGGTACTGCCATGCGTCTCCTTGACCGTGGTCGGGGCCGCCGGGGCGGTGTCAGCGTTCGGCGTGCGCGCGCAGGGACTTCAGGGCGCCGTCGGCGTGCGCCCGCATGCGGGTCTCGCTGCCGACGACGCCGATGACGGAGCGGTCGGTGGCGATGACGAAGGTCTTGCGCCGGCTGGGCGACAGCGCGGCAAGGGGTCCGCTGCGGCGCACCCCGAACTGTCGGGCGACGGCGCCGTCGGGGTCGGACAGCAGGGGGTAGTCGAAGCCGTTGGTCTCGGCGAACTCGCGCTGGCGCTCGACGGAGTCGCCGCTGATGCCGACGCGCTGCGCGCCGAGTTCCGCGAACTCGGCGGCGAGGTCGCGGAACTCGCAGCCCTCGGCCGTGCACCCCGAGGTGAGGGCCGCGGGGTAGAAGAACAGCACGACGGGGCCCGCGGCGAGCAGGCCGTCGAGGGTGCGCGGCGTGCCGGTGTGGTCGGCGAGTTCGAACGCGGGCGCCTGGTCTCCGATTCGCATACCGGCCACTCTATGGCGTGCCTCGCGGATCACTCCGGGCGCGTGTCCACGGGGCGATCTAGGCGCTGGTGGCCTCGGACAGGGCGTGGGAGAAGGCGAGCATCGCGCCGACCGCCTCGGGGCCGTCGGCGGCCTGGCTCACGCGCAGCGACAGCGGTTCGGACACGACGCTGCCGGTGTACCCGTGGTCGAGGTCGCAGGATTCGTCCGGGCAGGACGCCGGCTCGATGTCGATGGTGGCGATGGGGCGCAGGCTCACCCCGAGGCCGACCTCCAGCATGACCTCGCTGGGCAGGGTGCCGGGGACGTAGGACGCGGGGTCGGGCACCACCCGGGTGAGCGCGACCGACTGGACGTTGCCGAGCTTGATGGCGTCGGTGGTGGTGGACGCCTGCGCGGGTTCGGCGGGGTCGGCCGACGGGTGCTCGTCGGTATGGCAGTAGACCAGCCGGGTGGGGGTGAGCAGCATGACCGTGATGTGCCGCCGCATCTCCATGCCGGGGTCGAAGACGGCTTCGTGGTGCACCACGAACGCCTCGGTGTCCTCGCCGCCGAGGGCCGTCGAGACCGCGTCGGTCACGAGCCCCGGGTAGTAGCCGCTGCGCTCGATCTCCGCACGCCAGTCGATGGACACGTCACGTGTTTTCCTCATGCCACCATCCTGCCCTCTTCGGGCGACAGAACGCACACGGAAGCGGTCCGAGCACGCCTCCCGCGGATGGGTAACGCGATGTCAGGCGGGTAGGGGCTGCCCCATGAACGCGACCGTGCCTCCCATTCCGACACCGCCACCAGGACCGGATCCGGTGCCGCCGGGCCCGTCGCCGGTGCCGCCCGAGCCCCCGGTTCCCGAACCGGAGCCGGGCCCGGTGCCGCGGCCGCCGTCGCCGCAGCCGCCGGCACCCGGCCCGCAGCCCCCCGAACCGATGCCGGAGCCCGCGTGACCCCCTGGTAGGGGACGCGGCGGCTAGTAGGGGACGCGGAGGCGGCGGGGGCCCTGGTCCTGGCGGACCTCGGGCGCCTCGCGCAGCCACACCCGCGCGCCGAGCGCGTGCGCGCCGGTGGTGTTGACGATCACCGGGTCGAGGTCGACGTGCGCGACCTCCGGCAAGGCGTCGACCAGCCGCGACACCCGTACGAGCAGTTCCTCCAACGCGTCGACGTCGGGCTGGTCGGCCAGCGACGTGGCGCCGGCCGGCAGGCCGAACAGCAGCGGCGAGGCGCGCACGGCGCGCGCCAGGCCGGCGGCGTCGGCGTCGGTGAGCGGCGCCAGCCGGTGCGCGCGGTCGTCGAGGAGTTCGGCGGTGACGTCGGCGAGCCCGAACGCGATGACCGGGCCGAAGGAGGGGTTGTCGCCCGCGCGCACCATGCAGGGCACGCCGGGCTCGGTCATGCGCTGCACCACGAGCATGGCGTCCTCGCCCAGGCGGTCGTGCAGCGCGGTGAACGCCCGGCGGACGTCGCCCGCCGAGCGCAGGTCGGCCCGTATCCCGCGGCCGCCGGCACGCAGCCGCAGGTCGGGGGCGTTGGCCTTGACGACGACCGGGTAGCCGAGCGCCTCGGCCGCTGCCTCCGCCTCGTCGGCCGATGCGACGGGGATGTCGGGCAGCACCGGCACCCCGAAGTGCCCGAGCAGTTCGCGGGCGGCGTCGGCGGACACCGCGCCCTGCTCGTTGTACATGGTCTCGGTGGTGAACGAGACGCCGTGCGCCGCGGCGTCGGGCGATTCGGGGTCGTCGAGGGTGCGCGCGATGAGGCCGCGCGCCGCGGCGAGGTCGATGCCGCCGAGTTCGGGGTGCCTTCCGGGGTCGCGTTCGCGCCACATGGCGTAGCGGGTGGCGTGGGCCAGCGCCCGGACGGCGTCCTCGGGCGCGGGGTAGGACGGCACCGAGCCGCGCACCGCCGCGCCGTCGGGGCCGGTGCGGCGCAACTCCTCGGGGAGCCCCTGGTAGCCGAGGTAGGTGGTGAGGATGGGCTTGGTGGAGTGCGCCGAGCGCTCGCGCATGACCTCGGCGACCCCGCCGGTGATGGGGGTCAGCGCGGGGATGAACACGACCACCACGGAGTCGACGGAGTCGTCGGCGAGCGCGGCCTCCAGCGCGGTGTCGAAGTCGGCGGCGGTCGCACCGGGGCCGAGGTCGATGGGGTCGCGCGGGCGCAGCCCCGAGCGCAGGCAGGCGTCCTGGACGAGCAGCCCCAGCGAACCGGAGTTGCCGAGGACGGCGACCCGCGGCCCTTCGGGGAGCGGCTGGTAGGCGAACAGCTGCGCGACGTCGAACATCTGCGTGATGTCCTCGACCCGGACCACGCCGGCCTGCTCGAACAGTGAGCTGACGGCGTAGTCGGGCAGGGCGAGGGTGTCGACGGCGTGCCCCGTGGGGATGCCCTTGGACGATCCGCCGCTGCGCACGGCGACGACCGGCTTCTGCTGGGCGAGGCGGCGGCTCAGCCGGGTGAACTTGCGCGGGTTGCCCAGCGACTCCAGGTACTGGAGGACGACCTCGGTGGCGGGGTCCTCCTGCCAGTACTGGATGAGGTCGTTGCCTGAGACGTCGGCCCGGTTGCCGGCGGACACGAAGGTCGACAGCCCCATGCCGCGGTCGGCGACCCGTTGCAGGATGGCGCGGCCCAGCGCGCCGGACTGGGAGAAGAAGCCGATGGGCCCGCGCGGGGGCAGGTGCGGCGACAGGGTGGCGTTCAGCAGCACCGTGGGGTCGGTGTTGGCGACGCCCAGGCAGTTGGGGCCGACGACGCGCATGCCCGCGGCGCGGGCGGTGCGCACCAGGTCGTCCTGGCGGACCTTGCCGTCGGGGCTGGCCTCGCCGAACCCGGAGCTGAGCACCACCAGCCCGTGCACGCCCTTCTGCGCGCACTGCGCGACCACCTCGGCCACCATGTCGGCGCGCACCGCGACCACGGCGAGGTCGACGGGGTCGGGGATGTCGAGCACCCGGGGGTACGCGCGGACCCCCGCGACCGCCTTGGCCTCGGGGTGCACCGGGTAGACGGGCCCGGTGAAGCTGCCGAGGATGAGGTTGCGCAGCGCGGTCTGGCCGATGGTGTGCGCGGTGCGGCTCGCCCCGATGACGGCGACCGACTCGGGGAACAGCAACCGCGCGATGGAGCGGGCCTCGGCCCGCTGCTCCCGCGCGCGCATGACGCTGCGGGAGTCGTCGGTGGGCTCGATGTCGAGGGTGAGGCGGATCACGCCTTCGTCGAAGGTCTGCTGCGCGGTGAACCCGGCCTCGCGGAAGACGTTGATCATCCGCCGGTTCTCGGGCAGCACGTCGGCGACGAAGCGGCGCACACCCCGCTCGCGGGCCGCCGCCCCGATGTGCTCAAGCAGCACCGACGCGAGGCCCCGCCCCTGGTGGGCGTCCTCCACCACGAAGGCGACCTCGGCCTCGTCGTCGCTCACCTTGTCGTAGCGGACCACCGCCACCAGCGCCTCGCCGATGGTCGCGACCAGCGCGACCCGGTCCTCGTAGTCGACGGTGGTGAAGCGCTCGACGTCGCGCCGGGACAGCCGCGGGTAGGGTGCGAAGAACCGGTAGTAGATGGTCTCGGGCGAGAGCCGCGAATGGAACTCCGTGAGGAGCTCGGCGTCCTCGGGGGCGATGGGTCGCAGGTGAGCGGTGCCACCGTCGGTGAGTACGACGTCGGCTTCCCAGTGGCTCGGGTAAGGCTGCACGTGTCGGAGCCTATTCGAGAAGCAGAAGTGCCGCGATTGCTCATCCGGTTCGTTACCCGCCACCGGGTCGGGACCTGTTAACGTCTCAGAACGCGCGTTTCGGGTCGGTCCGCGCGGTACAGGCGGCGAGGTGGTGGCGTATGGCACGGGTGGTCGTGATCGGGGATCTCATGACCGACGCTGTGGCGCGGGCTTTCTTCCCGCTCGCACGCGGCAGCGACACCCCCGCGTCGGTGATCACCTATGGCGGCGGATCCGGCGCCAACGTCGCCGCGTGGCTGGCCGTCGAAGGCACCGACACCACGCTGGTGGGCCGCCGCGGCTCCGACATCACGGGGCGCACCCGTGAGATGGAGCTCATGGGCTACGGCATCGACGCCCGCATGGTCATGGACCTCGAACGCCCTACCGGTACCTGCGTCGTCATGATCACCCACCGCGGCGACCGCACCATGCTCAGCGACCCCGGCGCCAACGCCGCGCTGCAACCCGAGGACCTCCCCCGCGACGTCTTCGGCCCAGACGCCCACCTGCACGTCTCCGGCTACACCCTGATCAACGAAGGGTCGCGCCGCGCGGCGCGGGTCGCGCTGCGCCACGGCCGCGAGTCCGGCATGTCGATCTCGGTCGACGCCGGGTCGCACGCGCCGCTGGAGCGCGCCGGGGCCGAGGACTTCCTCGACTGGACCAACGGCGCGCGGCTGCTCTTCGCCAACAGCGACCAGGCCACCGTCCTGACCGGGCGCGACGACCCCGAGGCCGCGGCGAAGGTGCTGAGCGCCTGGTTCCCCAACGTCGTCATCAAGATGGGCGACGCCGGGGCCCTGTGGTCGTCCAAGCAGCACAGCGACATCGTGACCGTGCCGGCCGAACCGGTGGAGCCCTCGCCGGGCTCGGTCGGGGCCGGCGACGCGTTCATCGCCGGGTTCCTGCCGCCGTGGCTGGCCGGCAAGCACCCGCGCGACGCCCTCGCAGCGGCCCAGCGGCTCGGCGCGCGCGCCCTGCACCAGCCGGGCGCCCGCCCCGACCTCGGGCCGTGACCCCGGCGGTCCGTGCCGGCTGAAGGGCAGTGCCGGTCGGAGGTCAGTGCCGGTCGGAGGTCAGTGCTGGTCGAACAGCGCGCTGACCGATTCGCCGTCGTGGATGCGCTTGATCGCCTCGGCGAGCGCCGAGGCGATCGACAGCACCGTGAGTTCGGGGATGCGGTTCTCCTCGGGGATGGGCGCGGTGTTGGTGCACACGATCTCGGTGACCCCGGTGGCGGTGATGCGGTCGAGCGCGCCGTCGGCGAACAGGCCGTGCGTGCACGCCACCCGCACACTGCGCGCGCCGCGTTCGCGCAGCTTGTGCACGATCTCGACAGTGGTGCTGCCGCGCGCGATCTCGTCGTCGAGGACGATCGCGTCGCGGCCCGCGACGTCGCCGATGATGTCGGTGATGACCACCCGGTCGTCGCTGAACCGCTGCTTGGCGCCCGCCGCGACGCTCACCCCGAGCATCCGCGAGAACGCCGTGGCGGTCTTGGCGTTGCCGAGGTCGGGCGAGACCACGACCGTGGACGACAGGTCGTGGTTCTTGAAGTGCCCGGCGAGTTCGCGCAGCGCGTGCAGGTGGTCGACGGGGACGCTGAAGAAGCCGTGGACCTGCGGGGAGTGCAGGGTCATGGTGAGGATGCGGCCCGCGCCCGCCGCGACCAGCAGGTCGGCGACGAGGCGGCCGCCGATGGAGATGCGCGGGGTGTCCTTCTTGTCGGAGCGCGCGTAGGCGAAGTGCGGCATGACCACCGTGGTGCGCGCCGCCGAGGCGCCGCGGGCGGCGTCGAGCATCAGCAGCAGTTCGACCAGGTTCTCCTGGACCGGGGCGACCAGCGGTTGGATCAGGAAGACGTCGCGTTCGCGGCAGTTGGCCTGCAACTGGACTTCGAGGCAGTCGTTGGCGAAGCGGGAGACGTGCGACGGTGAGACCGGTTCGCCGAGGTGCGCGCAGATCTCCTCGGCGAGTCCCGGATGTGCGCTGCCGCTGAAGATCGCGATCTCTCGCACAGGTGTGTCCCTTTTCGTGCTGTAACGACGGGGTCGCTGCGAGGATACCCCGCGCGGCTCAGGAGCGGCTCGCCAGGGCGAGGGGGAGCACGGCGGGGGCGCCGGATTCGCGGAGCAGCCGGGCGGCGACGGTGAGGGTCCAGCCGGTGTCGGTGGTGTCGTCGACGAGCAGCACGGGGCCGTCGAGGTGCCGGAGGCGCTCGGCGACCGGGGCGGGGACGGTGAACGCCGACCAGAGCGACGCGAGCCGCTGCGCGCTGTTGTGGCGGCGAGCCCCGGCGCCCTCGGGGCGGGCGTACTCCAGTGAGCCCACGGGTTCGAGCCGCCCCACCTGGGCCAGCCGGGCGGCGAGGTCGGTGATCATGCGGGGGCGGGTCAACGACGGCAGCGCCACCACGCCCACCGGGCGCTGCTCCCACTGCCAGCCGGCGAGGACGCCGACGACCCCGGCGAACACCTGGTCGCTGACCGGGGAGTCGGCGGCGTCGGGGGCGAGCAGGGCGCGCAGCGCCGTGCCCCACCCGATATCGGTGAGGCGGCCGAGGGCACGGCCCTCGGCGGCCTGCTGCTCGGCGCGGATGCGCCCCGACACGTCGACGCCCAGCGCCGCCATGCCGGTGGGCCACTGCCGGCGCGGCGCGACGGGGGTGCCGGGGCGGTCGAGGTGCTCGGTGGCCGCCTCGCGGTACTCGGCGTCGACGGCCGCGGACCAGCGGTGGCCGGTGCAGTTGTCGCACCGGCCGCAAGGGGCGGCCTCGGGGTCGTCGAGCTGGCGGCGCAGGAACTCCATGCGGCAGTGGTCGGTGGCGATGTAGTCGAGCATGGCGCGCTGCTCGGCCTCGCGCGCCGCGGCGACCGCCTTGTAGCGCTGGTCGTCGTAGCTCCACGGCGCGCCGGTGGCGGTCCAGCCGCCGCGCACCCGGCGCACCGCGCCGTCGACGTCGAGGACCTTGAGCATCTGCTCCAGCCGGCTGCGGCTGAGGTCGACCTGTGCCTCCAGGCGCGGGAGGGACATGGGGCCGCCGGCGTCGGCGAGGGCGGCGAGCGTGCGCCGGACGGTGTCCTCGGCGGGGAAGGACAGGCCGGCGAAGTAGGCCCAGATCTGGCGATCCTCGCGGCCGGGGAGCAGGATGACCTCGGCGCGGCGGACCCCGCGCCCGGCACGGCCCACCTGCTGGTAGTAGGAGATGGGCGACTGCGGCGCGCCCAGGTGGATGACGAAGCCGAGGTCGGGTTTGTCGAAGCCCATGCCGAGCGCGCTCGTGGCCACCAGCACCTTGGTGCGGTTGGCGAGGAGGTCGTCCTCCGCGCGGCGGCGGTCCTCGGGGTCGGTCTGCCCGCTGTAGGCGCGGGCGTCGTACCCGCGCTCGGTGAGGAACGCGGCGGTCTCGGTGGCGGCGGCGACGGTCAGCGTGTAGACGATGCCGGAGCCGGGGAGCTCGGCGAGGTGCTGGGCGAGCCAGCTCAGCCGGGCGGGGGTGTCGGGGAGGTCGACCACCGCCAGGTGCAGGCTCTCGCGTTCGAGCGCGCCGCGCAGCACGAGGGTCTCGGCGCCGTCGCCGACTTCGAGCTGTTCGGCGACGTCGCGGGTGACCCGCTCGTTCGCGGTGGCGGTGGTCGCCAGCACGGGGATGCCGGCGGGCAGCTCCTGGAGCAGGGTGCGGATGCGGCGGTAGTCGGGGCGGAAGTCGTGGCCCCAGTCGGAGACGCAGTGGGCTTCGTCGACGACCACCAGGCCGGCGCCGGCAGCGAGTTCGGGCAGCACCCGGTCGCGGAAGTCGGGGTTGTTCAGGCGTTCGGGGCTGACCAGCAGGACGTCGACCTCGCCGGCGCCGATGGCGGCGTAGGTCTGCTCCCAGTCCTCGGGGTTGGCGCTGTTGATGGTCCTGGCCCGGATGCCGGCGCGTTCGGCCGCCGCGATCTGGTTGCGCATGAGGGCGAGCAGCGGCGAGATGATGACGGTGGGCCCGGCCCCCTGGGCGCGGCGCAGCAGGGTGGCGACGAAGTACACGGCCGACTTGCCCCACCCGGTGCGCTGCACCACCAGGGCGCGCCTGCGCTCGGCCGCCAGCGCGTGGACGGCGCTCCACTGGTCCTCGCGCAGCCGGGCGGACTCGCCGGCCAGGGCGCGCAGGTGCCGCTCGGCCTCGGCGCGCATGGCGGAGGGTGCTGCGGGCGCGGGGTCGGGGTTCGCGGTGGTCACCATGGTCACCTTGCTACCAGAGCCGGGCGACAGGCGGCGCCATAGTCCACAGGTCCCGCCGCGACCTGCGGCGGGACACGGCATCGGCCGAGGCGCCGGGCAGGGCGGGGGTCAGGGCGTGCGGCCCGGCGGCAGTTCGCGGTCGTCCGCCGCGGCGATCGCGTCTGCGAGTTCGTCGACCACGAGGTGGTCGGGGTCGACCTCGCCGCGGCTGTAGGCCACCCGGCCCAGGGTCTGGGCGAGTACCGGGACGGTCACGAGCTGGAACAGCGCCACCAGGGCGAGCGGCGCCGCCGAGCCGATGTCGGGGAGTTGGAACGCGGCGCCGACCAGCAGCAGGACCAGGCCGACGGTGTCGGGCTTGGTCGCGGCGTGCATCCGGCCGAGCAGGGTCGGGAAGCGCACGACGCCGATGGTGCCGACCAGGGAGAACAGGGCGCCGAGCGGCAGCAGCACCGCCGTGCACCAGTCGGCGGCGGTCATTCCTGCGGTGAGGTCACCCACGGTCGTGCGCCCTCCTCTCCGCGAACCGGGCCGCGGTGAGCGTGCCCACGAAGCCGAGCAGTGCGACGGTCACCATCAGGCCGATGTAGGCGGAGTCGCCGCGCAGCGCCGCCTCGGCCGCCATGGCGCTGACGACCAGCACCGACATCGCGTTCAGGCAGACGATGCGGTCGAGGACCGAGGGGCCCCGCACCACCCCATAGAGGATGCACAGCACCCCGGCGCCGAGCATGGTGAAGGTCGCGACGAACACGTGGTCGAGCACTGTCATGGGGCCTCCTTCGGTGCGCCGTCGGCCGCTTCGGCGGTGCGCCGTTCGAGCGCGCGCTGCGCGGCCTCGAACTCGGCGACGTCGGCGGCGGTGCCGAACGCGCGGACGAACAACTCCTCGGTGCGCTGCACCTGGGTGCGCAGCTTCGCGGCGTCCTCGGCGGAGTCGACGGGGATGCCGTGCAGGTACACGACGCCGTGCTCGCGGTTCAGCTCGATCACCAGGCTGCCGGTGACCAGCGACAGGCCGCCGCTCATCATCGCGAGGAGGAAGTCGGACCCGGTGCGGGTGGGCACGGCGACGATCGCGCCGCGCGTCCGGGTGGGCCGCCACAGCACCAGGAGCGCGACCTGTGCGCTGGAGACCAGCAGGTCGAGTCCGAAGTAGCCGATCAGCCGCAGCAGCCACAGCGGGCGGATGCGCAGGGGGACGGGGATGTGCGGGAGCTTGGCGACCGCGTAGCAGCCGCAGGCGACGCCGAACCCGGCGATGACGGTGCCCGGGCTGGGGTCGCCCCAGAGGATGACCCACATGGCGGTGAGCCACAGGATGGTCGGCAGCCGGCCGATGACCCTGCGGTGCAGGGAGCGCTCGGCGATGCTCGTGCTCACCCGCTCCCCCTTCCCAGTACCGCCTCGACGTAGGCCCCGCCGTCGAGGAGGTCGACGGCCGCGGTGAAGCTGACCTGCGCGAGGGGCCCGGCCGCGACGGCGACGGCGACCCCGGTCGCGACCATGACCCCGGTCATGGCGGTCATGATGCGCAGCCCGGAGGTGTTGGGCCCGCTGCGCAGGCGCTCACGGGCCTCGACCATGTCGGGCAGCGGCGTCCCCCAGTACGCGCGGGTCCAGATGCGGAAGATCGCGATGAGGGTGAGGAGGCTGGTCAGCACGCCGACGGCGAGGCCCAGTCCCACGAGCCAGCCGCCCTCGGCGGTGACCGCCGCCTGGAACAGCGCGGTCTTGGCGATGAACCCCGACATCGGGGGCAGGCCGGCCAGGCTGAGCGCCGGCAGGAAGAAGAACACGGCGAGCGCGGGCGACACCGTGGTGAGGCCGCGGATGGCGCGCAGCGAGGTGTGCCCGACGTACTGCCGCATGAGGCCGTTCACCAGGAACAGGGTCGCCTGCACCACGATGTGGTGCACGAGGTAGATGATCACCCCGGCGAGTCCGGCGACGGTGTTCAGCCCGAGCCCGAAGATCATGAACCCGATGTGGCTGACCAGCGCGAACGCCATGACCCGGTTGACGTCGTCCTGGACCAGCGCGCCCAGGATCCCGACGATCATCGTGGCGATGGCGACCCACAGCAGCACCGATGTGACGTCGTCGCGCACGAACAGCAGGGTTTGGGTGCGGATGATGGCGTAGACGGCGACCTTGGTCAGCAGCGCCGCGAATATCGCGGAGATGCGGGTGAGCGCCACCGGGTAGCTGTCGGGCAGCCAGAAGTGCATCGGGACGATGGCGGCCTTGATGCCGAACACCACGAAGAACATCAGGGCGAGCACCATGCGCAGTTCGGGGGGTGCCGCGCCGAGCTTGCCCGCGATGTCGGCCATGTTCACGGTGCCGGTCAGCGCGTACACCAGCGCGATGCCGGTGAGGAACAGGATCGAGGACGTCAGGCTGACGACGGTATAGATCATGCTGGCCCGCACCCGCGCCCGGGTCGGCGCCTGGGTGATGAGCGCGTAGCTCGCGGTCAGCATGATCTCGAAGCCGACGAACAGGTTGAACAGGTCGCCCGCGATGAAACTGAGGCACACCCCTGCGGTCAGGACCAGGTAGATGGGGTGGAACACCTGCGGCATGGCGCGGCTCAGGCCGCCGATGTCCTGGCCGATGGCGTACAGCAGCACGACCAGCAGCACCACGGAGGAGACCAGCACCAGCAGCGCCGCCATGGGGTCGGCGACGAGGGTGATGCCGAGGGGCGCCGCCCAGCCGCCGGCCTGGCTGACCACCACCGCGCCGTCCCAGGTGTGCCACAGCAGCAGGGCGGCGTCGACGACCACCGCCGCCAGGCTGATGGTCGCCGTGACCTGCTGGGAGCGGGGTGTGCGCCGCATCAGCAGGGTGATGGCGGCGCCGAGCAGCGGCACCACCAGGGGGACGGCGAGCAGCGCGTTCACGACGGCTCCTCGGGCTCCGTGAGCTTGCTGATGCGGCGGTCCTCCACGTCGTCGGGTACTTCGTCGTTCTCGTCGCCCAGCCAGACCCGGTAGGCGAGCGCGAGCAGGAAGGTGGTCACACCGAAGGTGATGACGATGGCCGTGAGCGCCATGGCGTGCGGCAGGGGGTCGCTCATCTCGCCGGAGCCGCCGCTGAGCAGCGGAGGCAGGGTGATGGCCTCGTCGGTGAGCAGCAGCGACACGTTGGCGGCGTGGCCGAGCATCAGGATGCCGAAGACCACCCGCATCAGCGACCGCTGGAGCAGCAGGTAGAACCCGCACGAGTAGAGGACGCCGACGCTGGCGATGAGGACGAAACCGGGTGTTGTCACTCGTGTCCCTCCTTTTCGGCCCGGAGCCGCCTGCGTTCGCGGCGGGCCTGGTCGATCTCCTGCTCCTGGCGCGCCTCGGCCTCCTCGGCCTCCATACGGGCCCCCAGCGCGGCGACGACGCTGAGGACCAGCCCGACGACGACCAGGAACACCCCGACCTCGAAGACCAGGGCGCTGAGCAGCTTCACCTCGCCGAACACGGGGAGGACGAGTTCGAGCTTGGCGGTGTCGAGGACCGGCTTGCCGAAGAGCAGCGGGAGCCCTGCCGTGGCGCAGGCCAGGAGCAGCCCGAGGGCGAGCAGCCCGTTGGGCCGCATGGGCAGTCCCGCCGCGAGTTCGTGCCGGCCGCCCGCGATGTAGCGCAGCACGTAGGCCATGCTCGCGACCAGCCCGCCGGCGAAGCCGCCGCCGGGGCGGTCGTGCCCCGACACCAGCAGGAACACCGACAGCATCAGGATGGCGGGGATGAGCAGCCGGGCCGCGACCTCCAGCAGCAGCGAGCGCGGGCCGAACGCCGGCCGGACGACGGTGCTCAGCCAGCGCTCCTTCGGCGCCTCCCACCCTTCGGGCGGGCCGGTTCCGCGCACACCCATCAGCGCCTCCCCTCGGTCTGCGCTCCGCCGGCGGGCTGCCCGACGCCGCCGGCCGGCAGCGGCTCACCCGCGCCCTGCCCGTCCGGTCCCGGTTCGTCCCGCCCCTGCTCGTCCTCCGCGGGCTCGTCCTCCTCCGGCTCGTTGACCACCCGGTCCCTGCGGTTCAGCAGGACGAGCGACGCCACGGCGACGGCGGCGGTCGCGAGGACGACGATCTCACCGAAGGTGTCGAGCGCGCGGAAGTCGGCGAGGATGACGTTCACCAGGTTGCCGCCGCCGGCCCCTTCGGCGTGCTCGGCGTAGCCGCCCGACACGGGCGGTGCCGTCCGCGCGGCGGTGGCCAGCCACAGGGTCACCGCGATGAAGGTCCCCGCAGCGGTGCACATGAGGACGGTCATGCGCTTGCCCCAGCCGTTGGGCCGGGTGTGGAAGGTGGCGGGCAGCCGCCGCAGCACGAACACCAGGATGATGGTCGTGAGGGTCTCGACCAGGACGAGGGTCAGCGCGAGGTCGGGCGCGCCGTGCAGCACGAACAGCCCCGCGGTGCCGAACCCGAGCGCGCTGATGATGATCAGCGCGGGGAACCGGCGGTGCTCGCGCACGGTCGCAACGGCGGTGACGACGAGGGTGACGGCGACAACGAGCTCCAGCGGGTTGTCCCAGAGCCGGAACGACTCATCGCCGGTCGGCAGGGCGAGGTCGCCCCGCACCAGGGCGACGAGGAGCCGCACCCCGGGCAGCGCGAGCAGCGTCGCCAGGATGATCCCCAGGTAGACGGGCAGGGAGCCGGTCTGCAAGCGGCGGGTGACGCTCAGCGCGGCCGCGTAGCTGGAGTGGACGAACAGGTGGTAGCCGAGGTCGGCCTCCGGAGAGCGGGGCACGGCCTTCTGGAACCGCGCCACAGCGGAGCGTCCGACGAACATCAGCACGCCCAATGCCACGACCAGGACGGAAAGTCCGAGGGCCGGGGTGAGGCCGTGCCACAGCGCGAGGTGGTAGGGCTTCTCGTGGGGGTAGCCGGCGGCGTAGGCCGCGGCGAGCGGGTCGGCGAGGAACGGGGCCGCGCCCAGCACCAGGCCGGCGCCAGAGAGCAGGACCGGCGCCGCGGTGAACGCCGCGGAGGGCAGCGGGAACCGGCGCTCGGAGACGGTGGGCTTGTCGGCGAACGCGCCCCAGAGGAACCGGGCGCTGTAGGCGAAGGTCAGCACCGACGCGGCGACCAGTCCGATGAGCACCGCGACCGAGGCGGCGGCGGGGACGCCGGGGGCGTGGCCGGGGACGAACGCCTCCAACGCCGCCTCCTTGCCCACGAAGCCGAGCAGCGGCGGGAGGCCGGCCATCGACGCCGCAGCGAGCCCCGCCGCCGCGGCGAGCACGGGCATGCGGCGGCCCAGCCCCGACAGCCCGCTGATGCTGCGGATGCCGGTCTGGTGATCGATGATCCCGACGGTGAGGAACAGGGTGGCCTTGAACAGGCCGTGGGCGAGCAGCATCGCGATGAGGGCCGCTGCGGCGGTGTGCGTGCCGGCGCCGGCGAGCAGGGTGAGGAAGCCGAGCTGGCTGACCGTCCCGAAGGCCAGCAGCAGTTTCAGGTCGTCCTGGCGCAGTGCGCGCCACCCGCCGATGAGCATGGTCGCCAGGCCGAAGCCGAGCACCAGCCAGCGCCAGGGTTCGACCTCGGCGAAGCCGGGCGACAGCCGGGCGATGAGGTACACGCCGCCCTTGACCATGGCCGCTGCGTGCAGGTAGCCGCTGACGGGGGTCGGCGCGACCATCGCGCCGGGCAGCCAGTAGTGCAGCGGCACCTGCGCCGACTTCGCGAACGCCCCGGCGAGGATCAGGATGAGCGCCAGCGGCAGCCAGGGGCTGTCGAGCGGCGGGGCCGCCACCAGCTCCGAGATCCGGTAGGTGCCGCCGATGGTGCCGAGGATGATGAAGCCGACGAGCATCGGCAGCCCGAACCCCGCTGTGGTCACCAGCGCCTGGGTGGCGGCCCGCCGGGCGTTCTCCTTGCGGTCGTCGTGGCCCACCAGCAGGAAGGAGGAGACCGAGGTCAGCTCCCAGAAGACGTACAGCGCGAACAGGTTGTCGGCCGTGACCACGCCCAGCATCGACCCGGCGAACACCACGAGCACGGACGCGAGGCGGCCCAGCGCCCGTTCGTCGTCGCGGAAGTAGCCGGCGCTGTAGCAGAAGATCACCGCGCCGATGCCCGACACCAGCAGGATCATGGCGAGGGAGAGCGCGTCGACCCGGAAGTCGAGGCTGATGCCGAGCGAGGGCACCCAGGGAACGGACGCGGCGGCGGGGCGTCCCCCCACGATGGCGGGGGCCGCGCTGAGCGCCCACACCGCGGACGCCGCGAGGGGCAGGCTCGCGACGAGGAATGCGCGGGCGCCCATGACTCGGGTCAGTGGCGGTACCAGCACCGCCACCGCGGCGTGGATCGCGATGAGGAAGGGCAGCATAGGCACGTCAGACACGGTCGGACCGGACGGGGATACCTGAAAAGGTTAGCTTGCGCTCCGAGTCCCGCCTTGACGCGCCCGGCATCGGGTGTACCATCCGCAGCCCGCCCCACCGACTCCAGGACCGTCACTCTTCGTATTTGTACTGCCTAACCAGGAAACATGCCGACCGGCGCGCCGCACGCCGCGCCGATCTGCCTCGGATCACAGTGTCTGATCTCACCGGACACCCGAGGTGAAACTTTGCGTTCCACTTATTTCGGACGCGCCCATCCCCACCCGACCATCGATACCGATCACTTTCAGTGACATTCGGTGTGATGAGTTCGCGGCAGTCACCCCGCAGGGCCAGAATGACGGGCATGGCCCGAACAACGTCTGCTCCCCCTGAGGAACTCGCCGAGAAGATCATCGACATCGATGTGTCCGAGGAGATGCGCGGCAGCTTCCTCGAATACGCGTACTCGGTCATCTACCAGCGTGCCCTCCCCGATGCCCGCGACGGCATGAAGCCCGTCCAGCGGCGCATCCTCTACCAGATGAACGAGATGGGCCTGCGCCCCGACCGCGCGCACGTCAAGTGCGCCCGCGTTGTGGGCGAGGTGATGGGGCGGCTGCACCCGCACGGCGACTCCGCCATCTACGACGCCCTGGTACGGCTGAGCCAGTCGTTCGCCATGCGCGTGCCGCTGGTCGACGGGCACGGCAACTTCGGCTCGCTCGGCGGCGACGACGCCCCCGCGGCCATGCGCTACACCGAGGCGCGGCTCGACCGCGCCGCGCAGCTCCTGGTGTCGTCCATCGACGAGAACGTCGTGGACTTCCGGCCCAACTACGACGGCCAGGAGCTCGAACCCGACGTCCTTCCCGCGGCGTTCCCCAACCTGCTGGTCAACGGCGCCTCCGGCATCGCGGTGGGCATGGCCACCAACATGGCGCCGCACAACCTCGGCGAGGTCATCACCGCGGCGCGGCACCTCATCGCCAACCCCGAGGCGACCCTCGGCGACCTCATGGAGTTCGTGCCGGGCCCCGACCTGCCCACCGGCGGCACCATCGTCGGGCTCGACGGCGTCCGCGACGCCTACGCCAAGGGCCGCGGCACGTTCAAGACCCGCGCCACCGTCAAGGTCGAGAAGGTGTCGCCGCGCCGCACCGGCCTGGTGGTCACCGCGCTCCCCTACAGCGTCGGGCCCGAGAAGGTCGTCTCGCGCATCAAGGAGCTGGTGCAGGCCAAGAAGCTGCAAGGCATCTCCGACCTGAAGGACCTCACCGACCGCACCCAGGGCCTGCGGCTGGTCATCGAGCTGAAGAACGGGTTCAACCCCGAGGCCGTCCTGGAGGACCTCTACCGGCTGACGCCCATGGAGGAGACCTTCGGCATCAACAACGTCGCCCTGGTCGACGGCCAACCGCAGACGCTGGGCCTGCGCGAACTCCTCCAGGTCTACGTCGAGCACCGGCTCGCCGTCGTGCGCCGCCGCTGCGAGTACCGGCGCGCCAAGCGCGAGGAGCGCCTGCACCTCGTCGCGGGGCTGCTCGTCGCGCTCCTCAACATCGACGCCGTCATCGCCCTGATCCGCGAGTCCGACGACTCCACGGCCGCCCGCGAACGCCTCATGGCGACGTTCGAGCTGTCCGAGACCCAGGCGCGCTACATCCTCGACACCCCGCTGCGCCGCCTCACCCGCTTCGACCGGTTGGAGCTGGAGACCGAGAGCGAGCAGCTCACCGGGGAGATCGCCGAGCTCACCGCCATCCTGGAGTCCGACTCCCGGCTGCGCCGCCTGGTCTCCGACGAACTCGCCCAGGTCGCCAAGGACTTCGCCACCCCGCGCCGCACCGAACTGCGCGAGAACAGCGGGGTCGCCCGCAGCGCCGCCATCCCGCTGGAGCTCGGCGACGAACCCTGCACGGTGCTGCTCAGCACGTCGGGCATGGTGGGCCGCAGCAAGGGGGCGGCGCCCCCGGCCATGTTCGAGGGGCTGCGCACCGTCCACGACGCAGTTGCCGTGTCCGTCCCCGCCAGCACCCGCGGCGAGATCGCCCTGGTCACCGACCTCGGGCGGCTGATCCGGGTGCCCGTCCTCGAACTCCCTGAACTCGGCGACGGCGGCGACTCCCCACCGCTCGCCTCGGGCCTGCCGGTAAGCGAGTTCGCCGAACTCGACGAGTCCGCGGGCGAGCGCACGATCTCCCTCGCTGCGCTCGACCCCGACGGCCCCGGCATCGCCGTCGGCACCGCCCAGGGCGTGGTCAAGCGCGTGGCGGCGGACTACCCGCAGAACAAGGACGACTTCGAGGTCATCGCCCTCAAGGACGGCGACCGGCTCGTCGGCGCGGCCCAGCTCGTCACGGGCGAGGAGGACCTCGTCTTCATCACCTCCCACGCGCAACTGCTGCGCTTCCCGTGCTCGTCGGTGCGCCCGCAGGGCCGCCCGGCGGGCGGCGTCGCCGGGGTGAAGCTCGGCGACGGCGCCCAGGCTCGGTGGTTCGGCGCGGTGGCCGTACCCGAGGACTCCGTTGTGGTCACCATCGCCGGCGACTCCAGCGCGCTCGCCGGCACGCAGGCGGGGTCGGCGAAGGTCACCGCGTTCGAGGCGTTCCCGGCCAAGGGCCGCGCCACCGGCGGTGTGCGCTGCCAGCGGTTCCTCAGGGGCGAGGACGTCCTGCTGTCCGGGTGGGTGGGCCGCGCGCCGGCGCGCGCCTCCCGGGCCGACGGCAAACCGGTGCGGCTGCCCGACCTCGACTCCCGGCGCGACGGCTCGGGCGAGCCGCTGGGCCGCCCCGTCGCAACGGTCGGAACCGGCCGGACCGATACTGGAGTGGCAACGGTCTGACCGGGGGTTTACGGGCGTAGCCGTACACCGCTGCCCTGACCCGGGTAGCGGTGTACGGCTTTCGCACGCCGGTCCGCGTCCGGTTCGTCCCATGGGGAGTGGATTATGAACAGCAGCGCATTCGACGACTTCTTCGCAGCGAACGCGGACTATGTCCGCTCATTCCGGCTGGCCGGCCTCGAGGCGGTGGCTGCACGCGGACTCGCCCTGGTGACCTGCATGGACTCCCGGATCGAGCCGCTCGACGTGCTCGGTATCCGGCCGGGCGACGCCAAGATCCTGCGCAACGCGGGCGCGCGGGTCACCGACGACACCCTGCGCACCCTCGTCCTCGCCGTGTACCTGCTCGGTGTCGACCGGGTCCTGGTCATGCCGCACACCCGCTGCAAGATGGCCTCGGTCGCCGACGACGCCGAGGTCCACGACACCATCGCCGCGAACTACGGGGTGGACACCCGCAGCCTCGACTTCCACACCGACAACGACCAGCTCGGCGCGCTCCGGCACGACCTCGAACGCATCAGGCACCACCCGCTGCTGCCGCCGGACCTCGCCGTCACCGGCGGGGTCTACGACGTCGACACCGGAAAGCTGACGCCGTTCGGCGGGTGATGCGCGGCGCCCGGTGGGGAATGCCTGTCTTAGCCGCAGTGTTCTTTCAGCCGTCCCGTTGACGAAGGGAGCGCACATGGCTGAGACGTCCTACGAGACCTACTCCCGCGGCCAGCAGCGTTTCGACATGGGCGACCCCATCGGCGCCGCCCGCATCCTCGCCCCGCTGGCCGCGACCGAGCCCCGCAACCGCACCATGCTGGAGCTGCTCGGCCGCTCCTACTTCCACTCGGCGCAGCTCCAGCGCGCCGAGGAGGTCTTCCGCACCCTCGTCGAACTCGACCCGTGCGACGCGTGGGCGCACATCGCGCTCGCGCGCACGCTCGAACGCCAGAACCGGGGCACCGAGGCGGCGCCGCACCGCCGCATGCACGCCGCGATGTCCGGGGGGTCACTGGACTAACCTCTCGTCCATGACAACGCCGTCAGACGAGACCCCCGGTGGCCCCGCCGACCGCACCTGCGAACGCACCCGTTCGTGGTGCGACGAGGCGATCCGCCGGGTGGTCGCCGACGCCAACCGAAGCGCCGACACCCATCTGCACGTGTTCCCGCTCCCGGAGTCGTGGGGCATCGACCTGTACCTCAAGGACGAGTCGGTGCACCCCACCGGGAGCCTGAAGCACCGCCTCGCGCGGTCGCTGTTCCTCTACGGCCTCGCCAACGGCTGGATCCGCGAGGGCACCACCGTGGTCGAGGCCAGCTCGGGCTCGACCGCCGTGTCCGAGGCGTACTTCGCGCAGCTCGTCGGGGTCGACTTCGTCACCGTCATGCCCCGTAAGACCAGCCCGGAGAAGATCGCGCTGATCGAGCGCTACGGCGGCCGGTGCCACTTCGTCGACATCCCCGCCGACATGTACACCGAGGCCGAGCGGCTCGCGGCCGAACCCGGCGGCCACTACATGGACCAGTTCACCTACGCCGAGCGCGCCACCGACTGGCGCGGCAACAACAACATCGCCGAGTCGGTCTTCGAGCAGCTGGCACTGGAGCGGCACCCCGTCCCCGAATGGGTCGTGGTGGGCGCCGGCACCGGCGGCACCTCGGCCACCATCGGCCGGTACCTGCGCTACCGACGGCACCGGACCCGCCTCGCGGTGGTCGACCCGGAGAACTCCGCGTTCTTCCCCGGCTGGGTCACCGACACCCCCGACTACGCCACCGGCATGCCGTCGCGCATCGAGGGCATCGGCCGCCCCCGCGTCGAACCGAGCTTCGTGCCCTCGGTCATCGACATGATGATCCCGGTGCCCGACGCCGCGAGCATCGCGGCGATGCGCCACCTCAACGACGTCACCGGCCTGTGCGCCGGCGGCTCGACGGGGACCAACCTGTGGGGCGTGTGGCAGCTCGCCGCGCGGCTGCTCGCCGAAGGCCGCACGGGCAGCATCGTCACCCTCATCTGCGACGGCGGCGACCGCTACCGGCACAGCTACTACAACGACGAATGGGTCGCGTCGCAGGGCATGGACCTCGCCCCCTACCGCGCCGCCATCGACACCTTCCTCGCCAAGGGCACCTGGCACCCGCCCGCGTAGCCGCGCGCGACCACCGGCGCCGGAGACCGGGATGTGACCTGAGTTGCAGCTCATAAAGCTGGTGTTCCGGATAAAGGGGCCATAAGCTCTCCTCAGCTTGGCCTCCTGACCCCGACTGAGCTCCTGAGGAATCCCCCGTGCCCCGTCCCCCGCGCCAGGACGGCGGTGCCGGACTCATCGAGTACGGTGCCGTGATCGTCCTCGTGGCGGCCCTCTTCGCCGTCGCGGCCACCAGCAGCGTCGGCCAGTCGGTCACCGCCAACGTCTCCGCCGCCCTCACCTGCCTCGTCCAGTCGTCGTCCGACTGCGAGGGCGAAGAACCCGGCCCCGGAGCACCGGCTGAGCCCGATACCTCGGACGATCCCGATACCACGGACGATCCCGGCGAACCGGCCCCGCAGGATCCGATCATGTCGGCCCCCGAGGACGAGCCCATCGCGGAGAGCTACGAGTGCGGTTCCTTCCAGGGACTCTGCGACTTCGGCCAAGGCGCCGGCGCCGAGGCGCGCGACCTGGTGTCCGACGCCTGGGACGGCGTCCAGGGCACCGGATGCCTGGTCCACATCTGTAGCAACGAGGAGTTCCGGGGGACCTGGGCCGGCGTCGGCGACTCCGCGCGGCAGGTGGTCACCGACCCCCTCGGCGCCATCGAGCAGTCCTGGAACGAGTTCACCGACGGTCCGCAGGAGGACTACGCCAACGGCAACGAGACCCGGTCGGCCGGCCGCTCGGTCGTCCTCGGGATCGGCTCGATCTTCGGTCTCGGCCCCTTGCGCCTGCTGCCGGAGAAGAGGGAGGTGCCCGACCGGCCCGGGCACGAGTACCTCGCGGAAAGCCAGAGCGCCGCCCGCCGCGGCGACGTCTCCTCGGCCCAGCGCAACGCCGACCTCGCCGAGGAGGTCGCCCAGGCCAGCGAGGAAGCGGCCGCGGAGAACCCGAAGGACATGGGACTCGCGGACCAGGCCGAGCGGGACCGGCGGGACGCCGACCAGGCCGCGCTGGAGGTCAGGGGCGCCGAGGCGGTATCGCTGATGCTGGAGACCGAGATCGGCCGGGAGCTCAACGGTGTGCTCAACGAGTCCGGCACCACGATCACGTTCAGCAACGACCCCGATTTGGCGAGGACCGCGTACTTTCAACCGGGCGACAACAGCATCGTCATCGGCCGAGACCTCCTTGACGACCCCCTTGGGGGGATTCATCTCGTCCATGAGGCCGCGCACGCCCGCCGGCAAGCGGAGAACGCCAACTTCCCGCTCGTCGGCTACCCCCGCGACGCCTACCTCAAGAACACCTTGGAGAACGAAGCCGACGCCCAGATCAGCGAGTTCGTCGCCAGGCAGGAGCTCCGCGAGAACGGCACCGATGTCCCGCTGGACGGGCGCGAGCAGTACTACAACGAGAGGTACCTGCACTGGAAGGAGGCCTGGGAGGATGCCCCCGGAGTGAGCCCCGAGGCCGCTGAGGCCCTGGCCCAGACGTCGGCCCGCGAGGATCTGGCGGTGGCCATCGGCTCTATGACATCGTCCAAACCCGGCAACCCGACGTACGAAGAGCAGTACGGCGGCGACTGGGACGCGGCCAATCCCGACGGAGAGTGACCCGTGCGACACCACCCGCACCCGAGACCCGGCCGGGCGAGCGTCCCGATCCGCATTGCGGTCGCCGCGCTCGCCGCGGCCACCATGATCGGGTGCACACCGACGGCCGACCCCGGAAAGGACGGGCAGCAGACCATGGAGACTCCGAGCGAATCGGCCTCGGCCGCACCGCCCGGCGTGCCGGGCGACGCCGACCACCCGGAGGAGCGCCGCCGGGTGGTCCGGGAACTGTGGGAATCGGGCAGCCGCGATACGGCGCGCATCGTCGCATCGCCGGAGTCGATGCATGTCAAGACCGTCGAGAACGACGTGCTTCCGAAGGAATGGGAGCTCCTGCTGTTCCAAGGGAGCGGTCCGCACTCCGCCGCGATCTATGCGGCGGTCGGGCCGCGGGAGTCGACGATCCTCCTCTCCAGAAGGCCCGAAGGCTACGCGAAGCTGGCCGACACGGCCGAGATCCGCGTCGACTCGGCCGACAAGGCCATGGCCGTCACCGAGTTCTTCCTGGACAAGACCCGGGATCTCAGTGTCCACCAGTTCTTCCTCCGCGGCCCCGACGACGCCGAACTCTCCCGGTTCGGTGACGTGTCGAAGGCCGAGGACCAGATCGCGAGGGCCGTCAAGAAGCCCGTCGTCACGGAGAGGCGGAAGGGGTACCAGGTCGTCGCGTTCGTCCAGAGGGCCGACAGGATCGAGCGGTGGAAGGGCACGGTCACCGGCGACGGAAAGGTCAGCGGGACGTTCACGCCGGTCATCACCGACCTCCCGGTCGACACGCTGCGCTGACCATCCGGCGCCGGCACCGCCGCCATTGGGCCGGGCGCCGCACCCTCGAATGGCCCAAGGAAGCAGAGCACTCCGTTGAAACGCACTCCCCCCGCATCCCTCAACGCCGCGCGCGTCGTGCTGTGGACCATGGCGGCCCTCCTTCTTGTCTCGGCCCTCGCGGTCGCCCTCCTCGCGGGCGGCGCGCTCGGGGTCGGCCTCGCGCTCCCGCACACCCTGACCGCGCTGCTGTGCGCCGGGTGCGCCTTCGCCCTGCCCCGGATGGGGCGCCGCGGCCTCATCGGCGCCTGCGTCCTGCTGGGGTTCGTCGCCTTCACCCAGATGGCGCGGATGTTCCAGGGCGAGGCGATGGGCATCGTCGGCGCGGCGATCGCCGTCACCGCACTGGTGCTGCTGCTGACCCCCGCGAGCAGGCGGTACCTCCGAGGGCGGTCCGCGGGAGAGTGACGGGAGCGGCCGGCCGCAGGCTCCGGTCACGGGCCTCCGTGGATGTAGCGGCCCGCGGCGATGGTGGCGGCGACGCGGAGGGCGGGGGTGAGGACCACGACGTCGGCGTCGCAGCCCGGTTCGAGGCGGCCCTTGGTGTGCAGGCCGTGGTGGTGCGCCGGGGCGCTCGACGCGGCGGCGAGCGCGTCGGGCAGCGGGACGCCGGCCGCGCACAGGGTGGCGACCGCGCGGTCCAGTGCGTGCGCGCCGCCGGCGAGTCCGCCGTCTGGTGTGCTGATCCCCTCGGCGGAGAGCACCACCTCGGTGCCCTCCCAGCGCCGGGCGGGCCCGTCGGGCAGCCCCGCGACGTCGCTGCCGTCGCTGACCGCTATGACGCGGGCGGGGCCCGCCACCCGGTGGACGAGGTCGAGCACCGGCGCCGCGAGGTGCCTGCCGTCGGCGATGACCTCGATGCCGACCCGGTCGTCGAGCAGGGCCGCCAGGACGGCGCCGGGCTCCCGGCCCCGAACGGGCGGCAGCGCGTTGAAGCAGTGGGTGACCCGCCGCGCCCCGGCGTCGAACGCCGCTGCCGCCTGGGCGAAGTCCGCGGTGGAGTGCCCGACCGAGACGGTGACGCCGAGGCCGGTGAGGTGTTCGACGGCTGCCAGGCCGCCCGGCAGCTCCGGCGCCAGGGTCACGACCCGCAGTGCGCCCCGCGCAGCGTCGTGGAGCCGGGTGAGTTCGCCGCGCACGGGCGGGCGCAGGTCGGCGCGGCGGTGGACGCCGGACGCCGCCGGGTTGATGAACGGCCCTTCGAGGTGGATGCCCGCGAGCGCCACACCGGAGTCGCCCAGGACGCCCCCCGCTGACGCCAGCCGGCCGGCCGACGGTGTCGAGGAGCACGGGCGCCGGGGTGCTCACCGTTGTCGCCAGGCAACTGGTGACGCCGTGCGCGGCGAGGTGGCGGCCGATGCGGTCGAGCGCTTCGGCCTCGGGGGCCATGAAGCCGGCGCCGAGCGCGCCGTGCACGTGGGTGTCGACGAAGCCCGGCGCGACGATGCCGCCGGTGACGTCGTGGCGCCGCTCCCCCGGCGCCGGGGGCTCGTGCGGCGCCACGATCCCGCTGATCGCCGCCCCCGCTATCAGGAGGTCGGCCTCGACCAGCGCGCCCGCCGGTGTGAGGACGCGGCCACCGTGCAGCCGCAGCGTGGGGGCCCGCGGCGGGCCGCCGGGCACGGGCTAACCCTCCGTCCCGGCGGCGAGGGACCGGCGCATGACCTCCCGCGCGGCCCGGTACCGGGGGACGTCCTGGCGCATGATGTCGGGGTCGAGGCCGCGGGCCTGGGCCAGGCGTTCCGCCAGGCAGTACAGCGGCAGGATCGTCAGCAAGGGGGCGAGCAGGGCCGGGACCTCCGGGACCGGGGTGGCGAGGTCGGCTTCGGCCGCCAGTCGCGGGTCTCCGCCGATGGCCCAGGTGACGGCCCCGATGCCGCGCATCCCGGCGAGGACGCGGGATCCGGCGGCGCTGTGCCCGCGCGGCGCGAGCACGACGGCGAGTTCGCCGTTGCGTGTGCTCGCCCAGGTGCCGTGCGCGGCCTCCTCGATCTGCCAGGAGTCGGCGTGCTGGTCGGCGGCCTCGGTGAGTTTGAGGGCCGCCTCGTTCGCCGTGGCGACCTCCGGCCCGCCGCCGATGACGACGATGCGCGGCACGGACGCGAACTTCGCCGCCAGCTCCTCGGCCTGCTGCCAGGACCGTTCGAGCAGCTCCGCCGCCGGGTCGGCCAGCGCCCGCACCTCCGCCGCGCCGGGTGCCGCTTCGCCGCGCGCCTCTGCCGCCCCGCGCGCCGCGCCGAGGCCGCGCAGCAGGGTGCTGATGTAGCTGCGGGTCTTGGGCAGGGCGGGCTCGTGGCCCCGGTGGTCGGCGAGGACCCGCTCCGCCGAGGTGCCCAGCGGGGACCCGGGCTCGTCGGTGATGGCGACCACCGCCGACCGCGCCCGGCCGGGGAGCCGGGCGCTCGCCACCACGTCGGGCGTGCGGCCGGTGTGCGAGATGGCGAGCAGCGCGTCGCCGTCGGCGAGCGGCGGCGGGAACGCCGCGTACTCGTACGCCTCGCGGACGTCGGTGCGCAGCCCGGCGGACTCGAAGGCGTGGCGCAGCGCCTCCCCCGCGAACAGGGAGGTCCCGCACCCCACGATGTCGAGGGTGCGCGCCGCGCCGAACACGGCGGCGCCGGCCCGCGCCGCCTCCCCGTCGTCCGCCTCGGCGAGCAGCCCGGGGATCTCCGCGATACCCGCGCGCATGAGGCCGCGGCCCGCGGTCATCGCCGCACCACGTCGGCGTTGAGGGAGCGCCGCTTCTGGTCGGGCAGCCATTGCACCGACAGTTCGACGCCCTTCTCCGCGAGCGCCTTCCACGCGTCGATCTCCTCGGGGGTGGCGTGCACCTCCTTGGTGAGCTTGACGCTCGCGCCGGGAGAGCGCACCCCGCCGATGTTGACCTCGGTGTTGGACAGCCCCGCGGCGAAGAGCGGCAGCAGGTCGACCGGCGTCGCGACGAGCAGCAGGACCCGGCCCGCGGGCAGGTTCGCGGCGCGCACGCGGTCGGCGGCCTCGGTGACGCCCCAGATCTCGATCGCCACGCCGTGCGGGACCGCCATGCGCATGAGGCTCGCCTCGAAGGGGTCGTCGGCGGCCCGGTCGCTCACCACGACCAGCGCGTCGGCCCGGACGCTGCGCGTCCATCCCATCGTGACCTGGCCGTGGACCAACCGGTGGTCCACTCGGATCAGCGCAAGCTGCATCTGTTCTGCTCCCAAATCTCGGATCATCCGTTCGGTTCCCACCGCACGACGCCGTTGCGCCCCGCGGAGCGGGCCGTGCCCGCGACGTCGGCCAGGGCCGCGCCGTCCCTGCTCAGCAGGGTTTCCAGCAGCATGGGCAGGTTGACGCCCGCCACGACCTCCACGGGGGTGCCGCCGCGGGTCAGCCGGACGGCCGCGTTGAACGGCGTCGCACCCGGCAGGTCGGTCGCCACCAGGACGCCGGCCCCGTGGTCGACCGATGCGACCGCTTCGGCCATGCGCGCCCCGAACCCGGCGGGGTCCTCGTGGGCGGCGAGGTCGAGCGCCACCACCGCCTCGGGCGCCCCGATGATCACCTCGCAGGCCGACAGGGCTCCGCTGGCGAACACGCCGTGCCCGGCGACGACCACGCCGACCCGCTCATCCCCCTGCATGCAGCACCCCCAGCGCGCCGAGCCCGAACCCCGCGACGGCGAGCACGAGCAGCACGATCATCGAGTTCATCCGGCGGCGGATCGCCCAGTAGGCCGCCATGGTCACGACCAGCGGGATCATCTTGGGCAGGACGTCGTCGAGCATGTCCTGGAGCTTGATGACCTGCTCCCCCTGCGTGTACTGGAGCGGGGTGTCGATGGCGAGCCAGGTGCCGACCAGCGCGCCGACGCCCATGAGGCCGGCGATGGAGGCACCCTCCATCAACCGCTTGATCGCGGATTGGTCCAATCGCTCGAAGAGGCGGCGGCCGAGCCGGAACCCGTAGCTGAGCGAGATCCACCGGATGGCGACGTGCACCAGGTTCACCGGGATCAGGAAGACCAGCGGGGCGAGCATGTTGCCCTGGAGGGCGAGTGAGGCGCTGATCCCGCTGAGGAGCGGGCGCAGTGTGCCGTGGAACGCCGAGTCGCCGATTCCGGCGAGCGGGCCCATGAGGCTGCCCTTGACGCCCTGGATCGTCTTGACGCTGTCCCGGCGCTGCTCCTCTGCCGCGTCGACCTCCGGGTCGGCGTCGTCGGCCGGCACCGCGGTGTCGGGACGGGGCCGCGGCTCGGGCGCCGCCGGGGCGGTGTCCTCGGCCGCGGGGCGGTCCGGCTCGGCGGGGCCGCCGGACGCGGGGGTGCGCCGCTCGGCCGGCCCGGTGCCTTCGGCCGCGTCCGCTGTGTGC
This sequence comes from Murinocardiopsis flavida, assembly GCF_003014485.1. Lineage (GTDB taxonomy): Bacteria > Actinomycetota > Actinomycetes > Streptosporangiales > Streptosporangiaceae > Murinocardiopsis > Murinocardiopsis flavida. The sequence goes on from NZ_PYGA01000001.1 coordinate 181,712, forward strand.
GCGCCCGCCGCGCCCGCGGTGCCCGCCGTGTCCGCGGCGCCGATGCGCGAATGCTGCATCTCCAGGTCGCTGACGAGCGCCAGGATCGGCCCGGGCAGCCAGGCGTGCCCGTTGAAGAAGGTCAGGTGCCGCCGCAGCGCCTGGGCGCGCTGCTCCCGGTCCGGGTAGAGCCTGCGCAGCCAGGGGATGAGCGTCCAGGTGAAGCCGATCGCCTGCATGCGGTCGAAGCTGAACGCCGACTGGATGGCGAAGGACCGCCAGAAGATGCGGACGCGCTCCCGCCGCGGGATCGAGATCGAGTCCGCGGAGTCGGCGTCCCCGCCGCCGCCGTGCAGCAGGCTCGCGCCGCCCTTCTGGAACACCCAGACCGCCGCGATCATGAAGCCGAGGGCGGCGACCCCGAGGACGCCGAACCCGGTGTAGGCGGCGAGCAGGAAGCCGATGAAGAAGAACGGCATCAGCGGCCGGGTCGAGAGGGTGCTGAGCAGCAGCGCGAACCCCAGTGCGGGCAGGACGGCGCCGGCGACCATGAGCCCGTTCTGCAAGGGGCCGTCGATGGCGTCGCTGAGGTGGCGCACCGCCTCGTTGCCGAGGCGCAGGCCGACGAAGGCGGGGACGGCGACGCACAGGAAGTGCACGAGGTTGCCGAGGTGCACCATCGCCGCGATGCCGCGGGTACTGCCCCGGTCGGCATAGCGTTCCGCCGCTGTGACGAAGACGGTGCTCACCGCCTTCGCTATGAGCTCGCCGAACGCGCCGAGCAGCGCGGCGGGCACGGCGATGACCATGGCCTGTTCCGGGGACAGGTCGGCGTTGATGGCGAAGGCCGTCCCGAGTACCGCGCCGATCGGCAGGTTGGGCGGCACCGACCCGCCGACGTCGGCGGCACCGATGAAGATCAGCTCCAGCGCGGCGCCGACGGCGAGCCCGGTGGGCAGGTCGCCGAGGACCAGCCCGGTGAGCGGGCCGAGGACGATGGCGCGTTCCAGGTAGAGGTCACCCATGAATCGCCGGCTGAAGTAGGCGAACCCGGCGATGAACGCCAGGAGCAGGGCTTGCGTAAGGGACATAGGCCGACCTTTGTGCTTTGGGGTGCCTCCGGCCGCCATGCGCGCGGTGTTCGCGCTGGTCCGGGGTGGGCCACGGCGGCCAGGGGGTCGCGGGCATCGCCCCCACACCGCCTTGGTGATCACCGACGCTAACCCGGCCATTCAACTAAGAGCAATAGTTCTGACTGATTTTGCTCATTTGGCGAGACGCGGTGACCGATCGGGAGGCGCGGGAGGCGCCCGGCCGGGACCGGCCGCCCCGCCGCGTCCCCGCGTCGCGCCGATGCCGCGCGTCTACCATTGGGCACATGAAACGGCCGCAACGACTCGCCGCGATCATGGAGCACATCGGTCGCGAAGGCACGGTCGCCGTTACCGCGCTGTCGCACGGTCTCGGCGTCTCGGAGTCGTCGGTGCGCCGCGACCTCAACCTGCTCGAGGCGCAGCGGTGGATCTCGCGGACCCACGGCGGCGCGGTCGCCCGCGGCACCGCCGTCCGGCTCCAGATGTCGCCGCCCGACCTCGACCTCACCGAGCGGCAGAACCGCATGGCCGAGATCGCCGCCAAGCGCGTGCCCGACGGATCGACCGTCGGCCTGGTCAGCGGCGAGACCATCGGCGGGATCGGCAGGGTCCTCGCCGACCGCAGCGACCTCACCATCGTCACCAACGCCGTCGACATCGCCCACCAGCTCCTGGTGCGCCCGCACCTGCGGGTCGTCCTGACCGGAGGGGTCGCCGACCCGGAGACCTCGGCGCTCGGCGGCGCCTTCGCCGAGTCGATGCTGCGGCAGGTCAACCTCGCCATAGCGTTCGTCGAGGTCGACGGGGTCCACCCCCGCAGCGGGATCACCGTCGAGGAGTCCGAGCGCGCCCGGCTCACCGAGTCGTTCGTCGCCCACGCCGAGCAGGTCGTGGCGGTGGTCCCGGGGACACGGGTGGGGCGCTCGTGCTTCGTCCGGGTGTGCGCGCTATCGGCGATCGACGAACTGGTCACCGACGACGACGCCGACGAAGCGGCGCTCGCCGCCATCGCCGAAGCGGGGGTCGCGGTGACCATCGCCTGAGGCGCCGCCCGCACGGCGGCCGGCGGCCGCCGCACGCACCGGGGCGGTGCCGCCGCCGGTCAGGAGTCGATGCGGGCCAGGTCGAGTTCCTGGGCCCCCTTGGCGATGAACTCGCGGCGCGGCGCGACCTCGTTGCCCATGAGCAGGTCGAACACCTTCGCGGCCTCATCGGCGTGCTCGACCTGGATGCGGCGCAGGGTGCGGAAGCGGGGGTCCATCGTGGTCTCGGCGAGCTGGTCGGCGTCCATCTCCCCCAGGCCCTTGTAGCGCTGCACCGGCTCCTTGTAGCTCTTGCCCTTCTTCTCCAGTTCGAGCAGCGTGCGGCGCAGCTCGGAATCGGAGTAGGTGTAGATGTAGCGGTCCTCGGGCTTGGCCCCGCGCTTCTTGCGGACGTTGGTGAGCTCGATGCGGTGCAGCGGCGGCACCGCGGCGTAGACCCGGCCGGCCTCCAGCATCGGGCGCATGTACCGGTAGATCAGGGTGAGCAGCAGCGTGCGGATGTGCGCGCCGTCGACGTCGGCGTCGGCCATGAGGATGATGCGGCCGTAGCGCGCGGCGTCGATGTCGAAGCTCCGCCCCGAGCCCGCGCCGATGACCTGGAGGATCGCCGCACACTCGGCGTTCTTCAGCATGTCGGCGACCGACGACTTCTGCACGTTCAGGATCTTGCCGCGGATGGGCAGCAGCGCCTGGAACTCGGAGTCGCGCGCCAGCTTGGCGGTGCCCAGAGCGGAGTCGCCCTCGACGATGAACAGCTCGCTGCGGTCGAGGCCCTCGCTGCGGCAGTCGACCAGCTTCGCCGGGAGCGCCGAGCTCTCCAGCGCGTTCTTGCGGCGCTGGGTCTCGCGCTGCTGGCGGGCGGCGAGGCGCGCCTTGGCGGCGTTGGCGACCTTCTCCAGCACCGCGCGGGCCTGCTGCTTCTCGCCGCGCTTGGTCGAGGTGAGGAAGGCGCGGAGCTCCTTGCCGACCACCTGGGAGACGATCCGGGTGGCGGCCGACGTGCCGAGGATCTCCTTGGTCTGCCCCTCGAACTGCGGCTCGGGCAGCCGCACCGTGACGACGGCGGTGAGCCCTTCGAGGACGTCCTCCTTGACCACGGGGTCGTCGTTGGCCTTGAGCAGCTTGGCCGCTCGCAGCTGGTCGTTGACCACCCGCACCAGCGCCCGCTCGAACCCGGCCTGGTGGGTGCCGCCCTTGGGGGTGGCGATGACGTTGACGAAGGTGCGCACGGTCGACTCGTAGCCGGTGCCCCACCGCATGGCGACGTCGACGTCGAGCCGGCGGTCGACGTCGGTCGGGGTCATGTGGCCGTTGTCGTCGAGGACGGGGACGGTCTCGGTGAACTGCCCTTCGCCCTGGAAGTGCAGCACCTGGGCGACCGGCTCGTCGGGGGCGAGGTAGCCGCAGAACTCGCCGATGCCGCCGTCGAAGCGGAAGTCCTCCTCGTAGGGCGCCTCGCCGTCGGTGCGCTCGTCGCGCACGGCGATGGTCAGGCCGGGGATGAGGAACGCGGTCTGGCGGGCGCGGTCGAGCAGCGACTCGCGGGCGAGCTCGGCGTCCTTGAGGAAGATCTGGCGGTCGGGCCAGAAGCGGATGCGGACGCCGGTGACCTTCTTGGCGACCCTGCGGATCTGGGTCAGCCCCGATGCGGGGCGGAAGGCGGCGTCGGGGCCTTTGTCGGCGAAGGTGCCGGGGATGCCGCGCTTGAAGCTCATGGCATGCGTGTGCCCCTGGCGGTCGACCTCGATGTCCAGGCGCATCGCCAGCGCGTTGACGACGGAGGCGCCCACACCGTGCAGGCCGCCGGATGCGGTGTAGGAGCCCGACCCGAACTTCCCGCCGGCGTGCAGCTTGGTCATGACCAGCTCGACACCGGGCAGCCCCGACCGCGGCTCGACGTCGACGGGGATGCCGCGGCCGTTGTCGCGCACCTCGACCGAACCGTCGGCGTGCAGGACGACGTCGATGCGGGTGCAGTGGCCGCCCAGCGCTTCGTCGACGGAGTTGTCGATGATCTCCCACATGCAGTGGGTGAGCCCGCGGCTGTCGGTCGACCCGATGTACATGCCCGGCCGCTTGCGCACGGCCTCCAGGCCCTCAAGGACCGAGAGATGCCTCGCGGAGTAGTCCTCGGGGTCGTGGACGTCGGCGGTAAGGGCGGTCACGTGGACATCTCCTGCGGACTCGGGGGTTCGACATGCCTTAGGGCACAGTAGTTCGAATGCAGGGTAGCCGCACTCTCCGGCTTCCGGGTATCCGGGCGTGTCGCGGGGTACAACCAGGATCAGCCGACAAAGGTGTCGCGAGCGGAGGACACCCCCAGGCGCATCGTAGCGATGACCTAGCTCACAAATCCGGCGGATTCCGCTGTCGGCGTACAACAGGGCTGGTTGGGAAGCTCCTCGTCCGGTTAGATGTTGTCCTGAGTGACTAACGCCGAGTATTGAGGAAGGCGAAGTGACTGGAACTCTTGCCCCCACCCAGCCGCTCACGGCGGCAGACCGCTGCGACCGGTGCGGTGCCCAGGCGTATGTCCGCGTGGTTCTCAGCTCCGGTGGTGAGCTGCTCTTCTGCGCCCACCACATGCGCAAACACGACGACTCTCTGCGCAAGGTCGCGACCGAGATCCAGGATGAGACGAACCGGCTGCACGAGGCTCAGGCCACGGCCACCGACGAGCGTTAAGTCATAAGGAAGGCTTCCAGAGGCGGTCCCCACCCCGGGGACCGCCTCTTCGCGTGCGCATGGCCCTCGCCCGGAATATATACTAATCTGAAATTGATATATAAACTGAGTCGGCACCATGATCAGGGGGATGCATGACGAAGGTCTTGATCGACATCGACGACGATGCTCTCGCGAGCGCGGCAGAGGTGTACGGGACCACAACGAAGAAGGACACCGTCAATACCGCGCTGCGTGAAGCCAGCCGTCGCGTCGATCGAGCGAGAGCCCTAGTCGAAATGCAAGCACTGGCCGACGAAGGGGGCTTCGACGTAGAGCTTCTTCAGGACAAGCGGAACTACCGCGGATGAGTCCCGCCCACTACCTGGTGGACACCAGTGCGCTTGGGCGCCTCTTCGCACTCGGCATCGGCCGTTTCCCCGACTGGAGCAAGGCCATCCAGAACGGCCTTGTGGCAGTGAGTCCGGTGACCGAACTGGAACTGCTCTACAGCGCGCGGTCGGCCGGGCACCGCACCAGGATGGTCGAAGTCCTGAACAGACTGTTCCTCCCCTCGCACTTTGACGACCGCCACGTCGCACGTGCGTGGGAGATTCAGCGCGAACTCACCGCACGGGGCGAACATAGAAGCGCCGGGCCGGTCGACCTGATGACCGCGGCGACGGCCGAGCTGAACCAACTGGTTCTGCTGCACTACGACTGGGACTTCGACACAATCACCCGAGTCACCGAGCAGCAGTCGCAGTGGTTCGCCGCACCCGTGTCACTCTGAGCACCGAGGTCCGTACGTCGGGCGGCAGCAGGCCGAGTCCTCGGCTCTGGTCGTTCCGCCTGCCGAGCACGGATACATTACGGGCGGGGCCAGTGGGCCCCGGAACCGACCCCGCCTGTGGAAAGACCCCTTGATGCTGCTCCTGCTGCCGCCGTCGGAGAAGAAGGCGACCGACGGGGACGGCCCGCCGCTGGACCTGGGGGCGCTCTCGCTGCCCGAGCTCGGCGCGGCGCGCGAACAGGTCCTGACGGCACTGGAGGCCCTGTGCGGCGGCGACCCCGCGCACGCGCGCGACGTCCTGGGACTCTCGGCCGCACAGGGCGACGCCGTCGACCGCGACCGGGAGATCCGCGCCGCCGGCACCCTGCCCGCCGCCGGGCTGTACACCGGGGTGCTCTACGACCACCTGCGGCTCGCTGAGCTGCTCGACGGCCCCTCGGCGGCGGCGACGCGCGATTCCGTGCTCGTCTTCTCCGGGCTGTGGGGCGTGGTCGGCCCGACCGACCCGCTCCCCGCCTACCGGCTGTCCATCGGCACGAAACTGCCCCCGCTGGGCGCGCTGGGCCGCTACTGGCGCGACCACCTCGGCGACCCCCTCACCAAGCGCGCCGACGGCCGCCTCATCGTCGACTGCCGCTCCGCTGGCTACGCCGCGGCGTTCACCCCCGCGGGCGACGCCGCCGAGCGCACGGCAGCGGTGCGGGTGCTGCGCGAGACGGTCGTCGCCGGGACGGTGCGCCGCTCGGTGGTCAGCCACATGGCGAAGGCCACGCGGGGCGCCGTCGCCCGCGCGCTGCTATTGGCAGGCCGCGCCCCGGAGTCGCCGCGCGAGCTCGCCGAGGCGCTCAACGACCTCGGCCACACCGCCGAGTTGGTGGCGGCCGACAAGCCCGGCCGCGCGGCGACCGTCAACGTCGTCGAGCAGGGGTGACACCACCGTGCCCGGTGTCGGGGCGCTCGGAACCACCGCGCCCGGCATCGCGAGGCTCGGAATCGGCGGGCCCGGCGCCGGTCACAGCATCTTGAGTTCGCGCATCGCCTTGGCGAGCTCCTCCTTCGAGGTGTCCTCGGTGCCGTGGTAGTTCCAGGGGCGGCTGCGGAAGTGCATGTGGGTCTGGCCCAGGTGCCACCGGGCGTTGTCGGCCCGTTCGGCCTCGTGGAAGATCCACCCGAACAGGTGGTGGGAGTCGACCTCGCGCGGGTGCGGCCGGGGCGCCTGGCACCACTTCGCCGCCGCGGCCTCCAGCTCGGCGACCACCTGCGGGGTGAAGTAGCCCATCTCGAACTTCATGAAGGCCGCGAAGCCGCCGTTCTCGACCAGGGCCTCGCGCTCGCGGAACAGGTACTCGGAGTGCGCCTCCACCAGCATCGCGACCACGGGGTCGCCGGGCGGCGCGCCGGCAACGGCGCCCCGCGCGAACGCGAACATCTCCTCGTGCGACCCGTGCCACTTCGCGCACAGGGTCTGGAGCCGGGTCCAGTTGGCGGACCACAATGTGGGGTACCGGCTGAGCACGTTCTGCCAGACGGAGTCGCGCTCGGCCTGGTCGGCGCCGGTGCCCATGCAGTAGCTGAGCATCTCCGACCAGGGCACGGGGTCGTCGGGGCGCAACCGGGCGGCGGTCAGCAGCGGCTCTTCGGCGTTGGCGAGGGTGGCCCGGAACAGCTTGTAGCTGTTGTCGCTCACGGTGTCGGCGAACCCGCCGCCGCGGATCTCCCACGCCTCGGCGATCAGGGTGCTGCCGAGCCACACCAGGATGTCGGCGGCGTCCTCGGCGGGCATGCCGTCCTCGAGGAGGTCGTAGATGCTGCCGCTGTGCCCGATGGCGGCGTGGCCGAACGCGCTCACCATGGTGTCGCGCCGCTCGAAGTCGTGGCGGGCCTCGCGCAGCAGGGCGAGTCCGGCGAGCAGGTGGCCGTCGCCGACCGCTTCCTCTGCGGCGTCGAGCGCGGGATCGCCCCAGTGCCGCCCGGTGATGAACGCCGGCAGTGGCGCCGGCTCGCCCTTACGGCGTCCGAATAGTCCCATGATGACCGGAGCGTAGCCAATCCCGGGCGATGCGGGCGCCGGACTCCGGCGGGATCGAGCCCCTGATCAGGCCGCCCACCTGAGGTAACAAACCGGTCTCAGTTCTTTATCTCGGTCATACAGCGTGCACGGCATCATCAACCGTGTCGGATGAAGGGGATCTGCACACGCACCGGGCCGACCCCCGTGGAAGGTCGGCCCGGTGCGTGCAGTCGATCAGCACACGGACGCGGCGAACACCGGCCCGCACACTGGCAGGGGCGGGCGGTACGCGCGGACCGCGTCCGTGCCCCCTGGTTCCGGCGCCCCGGCGTCAGTCGAGGTAGTCGCGCAGCACCTGCGACCTCGACGGATGCCGCAGCTTCGACATGGTCTTACTCTCTATCTGGCGAATGCGCTCGCGGGTGACCCCGTAGACCTTGCCGATCTCGTCGAGGGTCTTGGGCTGGCCGTCGGTCAGCCCGAACCGCATCGACACCACACCCGCTTCGCGCTCCGAGAGCGTGTCGAGCACCGAGTGCAACTGCTCCTGGAGCAGGGTGAAGCTCACGGCCTCGCCCGGCTGGATCGCCTCGGAGTCCTCGATGAGGTCGCCGAACTCGCTGTCGCCGTCCTCGCCGAGCGGAGTGTGCAGGGAGATCGGCTCGCGGCCGTACTTCTGCACCTCGACGACCTTCTCGGGGGTCATGTCGAGCTCGCGGGCCAGCTCCTCGGGCGTGGGCTCGCGGCCGAGGTCCTGGAGCATCTGGCGCTGCACGCGGGCCAGCTTGTTGATGACCTCCACCATGTGCACCGGTATGCGGATGGTGCGCGCCTGGTCGGCCATGGCCCTCGTGATGGCCTGGCGGATCCACCAGGTGGCGTAGGTCGAGAACTTGTAGCCCTTGGTGTAGTCGAACTTCTCGACCGCGCGGATGAGCCCCAGGTTGCCCTCCTGGATGAGGTCCAGGAACAGCATGCCGCGGCCGGTGTAGCGCTTGGCCAGCGACACCACCAGGCGCAGGTTCGCTTCGAGCAGGTGCTTCTTGGCGCGCCCGCCGTCCTCGGCGATCCAGTTCAGCTCGTCGAGGAAGTCGGCCTGGAGCGAGGAGTCCTCGCCGAGCTTCTCCTCGGCGAACAGGCCGGCCTCGATGCGCTTGGCGAGCTCCACCTCCTGCTCGGCGTTGAGCAGCGGGACCTTGCCGATCTGCTTGAGGTAGTCCTTCACCGGGTCGGCGGTGGCGCCCGCGGCGACGACCTGGGCGGCCGGCGCGTCGTCGTCGTCTTCGTACAGGACGAACGACTCGTCCTCGGAGGTGTTGGCCGCGGCCTTCTCGGGGATGCCGGCCTTCTCCGGCTTGACCCCCGACCCGGCGACCGGGCCCTCGACGACCTCCGTCTCCTCGGTGTCCTCGACGAGTTCCAGGTCGGCGCCGGTCTCCTCCAGGTCCTCGGCGACCTCGATGTCGTCGAGCTCCTCGGCGGCCTCCAGTTCGGCGCCGTCGTCCTTGGCCTTGGCCTCGACGATCTCGGGCTCGCTCTTGGCCTGCTTGGGAGCGGACTTGGCAGCGGCGGTCTTCTTGGCGGCGGTGCGCTTCGCGCCGCCCCCGGCGTTGGCGCCGGTGCGCTTCTTCGACGCGGTGGCCGTGGTGCCCCCTGTGTCGGCGGAATCGACAACGGCGGTGACGGTGTCGGGCTGCTCTTGGGCGGCCGCCGCGCGCTTGCCCCGGGCGTTGGCGGTCGGTGCGGGGGCGGCCTTGCGCCGCGCGGCCTTGCGGCGTGCGGGAGCCGATTCCGCCGCGCCGACCACGAGGGTCACCCCCTCTTTGGTCAGGCTGCGGAGCACGGCCTGGGCCTGCGACATCGGAATGTCGGCCTCTTCAAAGGCACGGCGCACGTCCTCGGGCTCAAGGTACCCCTGGGACCGCCCACGCTCGATCAGCTGCTGAATGACAGGCTCTTGCAGCGACTCCGGCTGCTTGGAGCGGGTCGAACTGGCAGGTGACACAAACACCTCTCGAACGGACGTGTGGCGAGATTGCTGGACCCGGCGGCCCGATGAACGGAGAGGGCGAGCTGCACTCGCTCCTGCCTCAAGCCCGGGATCGTCCCCACTGATGTGAACGGAGCCGATTCTCTTTTCAGCGTATGCGCCCTCTCTGGCGTTCGGGCACATCCGCTTAGTAGGATTTTCGTCCGCACCCCTGCGGCGCCAACCCCACGGTCGGGTCCTGATTGCACCCCCCGCGCGGACAGGGGGCTGTCTATAGGTTCCTCCACCTTAGGCAAGGTGCCGGAGTTCTTCGTACGGCGCGCCCGGCGTGCCGCCTCGGCGGTCGGCGCCGTCCTAGCCTTCCGGGGCGGAACGGGCCACCGGGAGATGGACGGCGAGCAGTGTTACGTCGTCATCCTGCTCATACCCTGCGAGCATGCTCTCGACAAGGTAGTCGAGCATTTTCTGTGGATCGCCCACCACCTCCGCTGATGCCTGCGCCGCGACGGCGACGAGTTCGTCGAGCCCGGTGGCGACGGCGCGCCGACGGTTCTCAACCAGACCATCGGAGTAGAGCACGACGGTGTTACCGGGTGGCACGAAGAATTTGTGGTGGCCCCGCTCGGAGTGGACCCCCAGCGGGGTGTCGGGGTCGGTCTCCAGCAGCCACGGGGCGCTGCCTGGCGGCACGACCAGCGGCGGCAGGTGCCCGGCGTTGCTGAGGTCGATCTGCCCGGTCTCGGGGTCGAGCACGAAGTAGACCAGGGTGGTGACCTGGTCCATGGCCTCGGTCGCCTCGAAGAGGCGGTCGAGGCCGTTCAGGACGTCGGCCGGCTCGGGCATGCTGAACGCCAGCGCCCGCAGCGCGTTGCGCACCCGGCTCATGCCGGTCGCGGCCTTGATCCCTTTGCCCATGACGTCGCCGAGGACACCGGCCACGCGGCCGTCGGGCAGCGGGAACGCGTCGTACCAGTCGCCGCCCACCTGCACGTGCCGGGTGCCCGGGCGGTAGAACGACCGCATGCCGATGCCTTTGACCTCGGGCAGCTCCTCGGGCAGGAGGCTCTGCTGGAGGGCCTCGGCGGTGCGGTGCTCGCGCTCGAACAGCGTGGCGCGTTCGAGGGCGAGCGCGCACTGGCCGGCCAGCGCCTCGAGGAAGACCTTCTCCTCGTCGGAGACCTCGCGCGGGGAGGTGAACGCGAACCGCAGCGCGCCCATGGGCAGGCCGGCGCTGAGCAGCGGCAGGGTGACCCACGCCTGTTCGTCGGTGTGGGCGAGGAAGGTCCGGACCTCGGGTTCGTCGTCGAGCATCGTGCGCAGCTCAAGGGGGCTCTGCGCGATGAAGGGGCGCCGCTCGCGCACTGCCACCGCCAGCGTGCTGGGGTAGTCGAGCCCCGATTCGACCGAGGGCGCGCCGGGGATGTCGGGGACCCCTTCGGGGTTGAGGATCTTCAGCCGCAGCCGCTCGGGGTCGAGCATCGCCACGGCGGTGCGGTCGACCCCGACGGCCGACCGGCCGATCTCGCCCATGACCCGCACCACTTCGTCGACCGTCAGCGCTTCGGCAAGGTCGGAGGTGGCCTTCTGCAAGCGGACGGTGCGCAGCGCGGCCTCGCCGAGCTGCGCGGTGAGGCGCTGGCGCATTTCGTCGGCTTCGCGCTGGGTGGTGACGTCGGTGTTGGCGCCCACCCACTCGGTGAGTTCGCCGTCGCGCAGCAGCGCGACGGCGTAGGAGCGGTAGTGCCGGTACTCGCCGGAGCGGACCCGCACACGGAAGGTGGCGTCGAAGGGCGTGCGGTCGGCGACGGCGTCGTCCCAGGCCCGCTCGACGGCGGCGCGGTCGTCGGCGTGCACGGTGTCGAGCCAGCCGAGGCCGAGGAACTCCGCCTCGCTCTGGCCGGTGACGCCGCGCCACTCCGGGCAGTCCTCGTGCATGCGGCCATCGGGCCCGGCGGCCCAGATGACCTGGTTGCCGGCCTTGAGCAGGGAGCGGTAGCGCTCCTCGCTGCGCCGGAGCGCGGCTTCGTCGACCTCTTGGGCGACGGCGAGCAGCACCACGCCCTGGACGCGGCCGCCGGTGCCGTTGCTGCCGGCCGAGTGGACGGGCAGCCACGACAGCGCCCACCGCGTGCCCGTGCCGCCGGAGGCGTTCAGCGGGTGCTCGCTGTGCACGACGCCCGCGCCGGCGAGGACCGCGGCGATGGTCTGCTGGTGCGCGGCAGCGGAGCCGGCGCCGAAGAGCGCGTCGAGGCTGCTGCCCGTGCACTCGGGGACGGAGCGGCCGCAGGCGTCGGCGAGGACGGGGTTGATGGTCTGCACCCGCGCGGCGGGGTCGAACAGCGCGAAGCCGATCGGGGCGTCGCGCAGGAGCGAAGCGAGCAGTTCCGGGTCCGCCGGGCCGAGAGCGGACTCTCGGGACAGCGGTACGGACGTCTCGGTCCTCAAAGTCGACACCTCCGGGGTCCTTGCGCCCGAGCAAGTGTCTCACTCGTACGGGCTCAAGGGGGCGTTGGCGAACATCGATCTCAGTGTCGGTGCTGTCGTGGCCGGTGCTGACCGTCTCGGCGAACTGGCGCTGGGGAGCGGCCGCAACAGCATAGGCCACCGAACCAAGATCATGCCGAGCGAGTCGACGCGTTTAGTCAGCGGGCATAGCAGAACGTAAATGATACGCCCTTGACACGGTCGGCACCGCAGCCCGACGAATTTCGGACTTGGCATATCAGGACACGACTCCAATGAACAGGGCGAATCACCGATCACTCGGCAACAGGAAGTGCATATTCAGCCCGACCGAAAGGACCTTTGCCGGGATGCGTCCGGCGCTTTGCCGGGGTGTTGCGGCGAGCTGGGAAACGCTCCCGCGAGCCCCTTCAGACACCAGGGCCACGGCAGCACAAAAGGTCGGCAAACAGCTTGGCGTCGGGGGTTGACACCCCGTTTCAGTGAGGTCGAATGGGTGGTGGTCGACGTCCGGCCGCCGTCACCACGCGAGGGGAGCATGAGCCCGTATGCTCACGACGCACCGCACCGGAGACCTCCGCAGAGTCTCCGCTCGCCTGCACACCGAATTCAGCGCGCTTCCGCAGCGCAGCGTCGAACGCTGCGTCACCGACACCTACAAATGCGCCGAGCACCTCGGATACGACGCAACACCCGGACTGGTCGAACGGCTCGCCCGTGAGCATCTGCAAGCGATCGTGAAATCCGAGCCGCCTTCGGCGACGCGTGCGAGACACGGGGCGGGGCTGAGCTGACCCGCGCGGGTGCCGCCCGCCTCGTCCCCGCGCGGGAGCCGTCCGCATCATCGGGATTCCGCCCGGGTGTCCGGCATCCGTGCCTTAGGCTCAACGCGTGACCGATTCGCCCAGCCCCCGCCATCCCGGTCCCACCGCACCGCCCGATGACGTCTTCGCCCCGATGCTGCGCGCAGCGCGCTCACTGCTGGCGATGCGTCACCCGCTCGACGCCGAGATCGTCGTCGGCGAACTGCTGGGCGCGTGGTGGGGCCGCCGGATGCCCGGCATCGATGTCGACCGGCTGCTGGGTGAGGGCCTGGTCGCGAAGGCTGCGGCCGCGGCGACGCCGGCCGGGCTGGCGCTGCTGGCCGGCGTCGCGGCGCTGGGTCCGTCCCGGCAGCAGCGGACCCTCGCGAAGAAGGCCATGCCCGACCTCGTCGAGCGCGGTGTCGGGCGGCCCGCGTGGGCGGCGTCGCTGGGCGCGGCCTCGCCCGTCGCCGCCTACATCTCGGGGTCCCGCTTCGGCGACACCGACGACGTCATCTGCACGTTCCGCTACGAGGGCATCGACCCCGCCGAGGAGACCGCGGGGCACGCCCTGATCGCGGTCATCGACCACAACGCGGGCGGGGTGCTGCGCGACGCGTGGGTCTCCACCAAGGTCGGCCGCCTCCTGCGGCACTGCCGCGCCGAGGCCGGCTCCGATCCCATGGCGCTGTTCTCCGAGATCGGGCTCCCGCGCGCCCGCGCCCTGCTGCAAGCGGCCCTGCGCCGCACCGACGAGGTCATGGCGGCGGCGCCCGATGAGCGCCAGGCCCGCATCAGCAGCGCCTCGCGGGCCGACCTGTCGGGCCGCTCCCTCGCCGCGCACCACACCCTGGTGCGCGCCCGCGCCCGCGCGCTTCCCGGCGAGCGCGGCGGCGAACCCGAGCCGGTGTGGAAGCGCGACCGCAGGGCGATGCTCGGCGCGCGGTTCCTCGCCTCCTCCAGCGCGGCCGACCTGTCCGACTCCTACGCCGCCAGCCGCTGCGTCGACCACATCATCGACTACGGCTGCGACGTCGACGGCGGCCGCCCGCTGCGGGTCAGCCCGCGCAAGGTCGAGGCGTTCCTGCTCACCTGGCTGCCGCGCCGGGTCGTGCTGCTGCCGCAGGAGCAGGAGGCCATGCCGCACGTGCTGGCGGCCTGGATCCGGTGGGCCGCCCCCCGGCACGGGCTGCCGCAGATCGCGATGCACGCCACCCTCGACGCCGTCTGGGACACCGTCAGCACGTTCACCGAGAGCTACCCCGACCCCGGGTCGCTCGGGATCCGCCCGGAGGTCGTCCACCGGTTGCTGCCCGACGGCGACCTGTCGGCGCTGGCCCGCCGGCTGTTCGCGTTCCCGCTGCTGGCGAGCGACCTGCTGGCGGAGCACGAGGAGGACTTCGATCCCACCACCGCCGAGGGGCGCCGGGCGCTGCTGCGGCTCGACCACTTCCCCGAGTACGACGCCCCGAGCGCCGGGCGGCACTCGGCGGGGCGGCGCATCGGCGGGCCCGAGATCGCGGAGGCGCTCGAAGCGCACGAACGGCTGGCCGACCGGCTGTGGGAGGGCCGCCCCCCGGGGCTGTGGGCGGCCGCGAAGCGGCTCCTCGACCGCGGCCACACCCGGCAGGCGGTCCTCGACACCCTCCTCGACGTGCTGGAGGAGGCCGAGGAGGACGAGTCGCTCCTCAAGCGGCTCAGCGACCTCTGACCCCGGCGTCCGCGCCCGAGGGCCCGGCCGCGCTACTCCGCCGGCTCCAGTAGGCGCTCGCGCAGCGCGGCGACCGTCGCGGCGTCGACCCCGAGGCCGTCGGCGAGGTACCCGGCGAACCCGCCGTAGGAGCGTTCGACCTCGTCGAACGCGCTGTGGAGGTAGTCGACGCGGACGTCCATCAGCGGCGCGACCAGCGCGGGGTCGAGCCCCATGGACTCGGCGAGCCCGCCCAGCCGCGCCGCTGCTGCCTCCAGCCGGTCGTTGCTGGCGAGATAGTCGGCGATGACGGCGTCGGAGCCGACACCGAGCAGGCTCAGCAGCAGCACCGCGCCCCAGCCGGTGCGGTCCTTCCCGGCGAAGCAGTGGAACACCAGGGGCAGCGGGCCGTACGCCGCGCGTTCGACCAGGCCGCGGTAGGCGTCGGCGGCGTCGCCCGTGCCGGCGAGGGCGCGGTACACCGCGTGCATGAACCGCTCGGCGCCGCCGTCGGCGAGTTCGGTACCGGCGCGCTCGGGGTCGGCCAGCAGCGACGCGAGGTCGCCGCCCGTCGCGTGCTCGCGCTGCACGTCGAGGACGGTGTACTCGGCCCCGGCGGGCACCCGGTCGGCGGCGGATTCGCGCTCGAACGCCGTGCGCAGGTCGATGACCTGGCGGACGCCGATGCGCTGGAGCTCGGCGAGGTCGGAGTCGCCGATGTCGGAGAGGGTGTCGGCTCGGAACAGCAGCCCGGAGCGGACCCTGCCGGTCTCGGCGGGGTACCCGCCGAGGTCGCGGAAGTTGGGGACGGTCGCCAGGGTGAGCGCATCGTTGATCACGGGACCCGACGATACCCGGCGCCCCTCGCCGGGGTCAGCCCGCGGGCGCGCCGCCCGCGGCGCCGGTGAGCGCCCGCACCTGCTCGGTGGCCTCCTTGACGTCCTTGACGGTGTCGACGCCGCGCCAGAACCCCTCGATGCGGTAGCCGAAGAGGCGGCCCTCGGCGGCGAGGGCGGGGAAGGTGCTGGACTCGTGATCGCCCTTTGCGGGCAGCAGCTCGGTGATGCCGGGTTCGAACAGGTAGACACCGGCGTTGATCCAGTGCGGCAGCAGCGGGCTCTGCACGAAGCCGTCGATGCGGCCGGTGTCGCCGACCTCGACGATGCCGTAGGTGGTGCGGTACTGGGCCAGCGCGAGGGTCGCCAGGCCGCCCTGACCGCGGTGGTAGGTGGTGAACGCGTCGAGCGGGAACCAGGTGATGATGTCGCCGTTCAGCGCGAAGTACGGCGCCTCGGGGTCGCGCAGCCCGCTCGCAGCGAAGCGCAGCGCCCCGCCGCGCCCCAGCGGCTCGTCCTCGACCAGCAGGGTGGTGGCGGGGCCCTCGGTGCGCGCGCCGAGGTGGTCGCGCAGCACGTCGGCGAGGTAGCCGCACGAGACGACGACGTGCTCCACACCGTGCCCGGCGAGCCATTCGAGCTGGTAGTCGATGATGGCGCGGCCGTCGACCTCGACCATGGCCTTGGGCCGGGTGTCGGTGTAGGGGCGCAGGCGCGTGGCCTGGCCGCCGGCGAGGATGACGGCCTGGGTGACGGGGGCGCTGGATCGGCTCATGAGGGCAGAGATTAGCAGGGCGGCCCGCCCCGCCACCGGTGTCGCGGCGGCCGCCCTTCAGTCCTGGATGATCTCGCCGTACGCCTGGCGCAGGTCGCCGCTCGTGACCAGGGTGAGGTCGGCCGCCGTCGCGGTGTCGCCGAGCTCCTCGGAGACCCGCAGCGCGCGGAACGAGCACGCCTTCTCGAACAGCGAACGGGCGAAGCGCCCGTTGCCGAACTCGTCGATCCAGGACTCGCCGCACACGTAGTCGAAGATCTGGTGCAGGTCCTCGACCGCGTCGTCGTCGAAGGCGTCGCCGGTGCTCTCGGCGACCGCCTGGGCGATGGCGGTGAGCTCGGCGGCGGAGAAGCTGGGGAACGCCACCCGCATGTTGAACCGGGACGACAGCCCGGCGTTGCTCGCCAGGAACCGGTCCATCTCCGCCGGGTACCCCGCCAGCACGATGACCAGGCGCGCCCGGTCGTCCTCCGCGCGTTTGAGCAGGGTCTGGATGGCCTCGGCGCCGAACGCGTCGCCGCCGCTGTACCCGGGGTTGGCGAGCGCGTACGCCTCGTCGATAAACAGCACCCCGCCCAGCGCCTTGTCGACCAGCTTGTTGGTCTTCACCGCTGTGGCCCCCAGGTGCTCGCCGACGAGGTCGGCGCGCGACGCCTCGACCACCTCGGCGCGGCTGAGGAGTCCGAGCGCGCAGAAGACCCGGCCGAGGATGCGCGCGACGCTGGTCTTGCCGGTGCCGGGCGGCCCGACGAACACGAAGTGCCGCATCGGGTCCTGCGGCCGCAGCCCCTGGTCCTCGCGCAACTTGGCGATCTGCAACTGCGCGGCGATGGAGCGCACCTGGCGCTTCACCGGGTCGAGGCCGATCATGGCGTCGAGTTCGGCGAGCGCCTCGTCCACGTCGGGCGGTTCGGCGAAGCCGGGCAGCCGCCGGGTGAGCTGGTCGTAGGCCGTGGCGACGTCGTCGGCCCGCACGGTCACCAGCTCGTGGCGGTCGGGGCGGGCCTCGCCCTCGCCCGCGGTGACCACCCGGACGTCGCGCGCCTCGGCCGACTTCTCCACCATCGAGCGGACGAAGCGGCCGTTGCCGAGGTCGTCGACGACGCCCCGCTGCGCCGCCTGGTCGAACCGCTGCCGGAGCGCCGGGCGCGCCTCGTCGTCCAGGAGGTCGCCGCGCTGCGCGAACCGCAGCTCGGCGATCCGCCCCAGTTCCTCGGGCGTGTAGCTGGGGAACGTGATCCGGGTGGCGAAGCGCGACGCGAGCCCGGGGTTCGAGGCGAGGAAGCGCTCCATCTCGGTCTCGTAGCCGGCCAGGATGACGACCAGCCGGTCGCGGTCGTCCTCGGCGCGCTTGAGCAGGGTCTGCACCGCCTCGTTGCCGAACCGGTCGGGCTGGCCGTCGGCGTCGTTGACGAGCGAGTACGCCTCGTCGATGAACAGCACCCCGCCCAGCGCGCTGTCGACCAGCTCGTTGGTCTTGATCGCCGTGGCGCCGAGGTACTCCCCCACCAGATCGGCCCGCTGCGCCTCGACCACCCGCGGTGTGGGCAGCAGCCCGAAGGAGTGGAAGATGCGGGCGAGCGTGCGCGCGACGCTGGTCTTGCCGGTGCCCGGCGGGCCGGAGAAGACCAGGTGCCGCAGCGGCTTGTCGACGGCGTACCCGGCGTCGGCGCGCAGCCGGGCCGCCTCGATGGACGCCGCGATGGCGCGGACCTGCTGCTTGACCGGGTCGAGGCCGATCATCGCCTCCAGTTCGGCGAGCGCCTCGTGGACCGGGATCGGCTCGGCGTCGTCGTCGCGGTCCGCCGCGCGGGGTGCGGCCCCGCCGGCGCCGGGGGCCGAGCGCTCCCGCTCAGCGGGCGCCGGCGGGGCCGCGGCGGCGCCGCCGGCCGGCTGCCTGCGCGGGGTGCTGGTGGGCGGCGGGAACCCGTCGCGCTTGAGCCGGTAGCCGGCGGCGGCCCGCCACAGCAGTGCGGCGCCCGCCGCGGCGACCGTGCACACGATGCCGGTGGCCGGGGGGACGGCGTCGGTGACCATGCTGCTCAGCGCGACGGCGAGGCCCACGATGAGGCCCACGACGAGCGCCAGCAGGGTGCTGTGCCACACCGGGAACATCCGGATGCGGCTCGCCCCGAGCGACACCAGCAGCGGCAGCACCAGCAGCACCAGCACCACCGACGAGCCGGCCAAGGGGATCTGGAACAGCGGGAAGGCGACGGCCAGCCAGAGGATGCACACCAGCGCGGTGGCGACGGCCTGGGAGGAGTGCATGAGGGCACTGAACAGGCCGAGCACCGCGACCGACACCGCGAGGGCGAGTGTGACGGAGTAGCCGAAGGCGAAAGCGAACAGGCAGCACGCCGTGACGATCCCGAGCATCGCGACGAGGCGGGACCGGCCGGGGAAGCCGTGGTAGGCGCCGCGGAGGCGCTCCAGCGGCGATGCGGCCGCGGACCGCGCCGCAGGCCGGGGGTGCTCCTCGCGTCGCACCGCATCACCTCTCCCTCGGCCGGCCCGTGCGGGACCTCCGTGTCCGGCACCGACGCGCGACCGCGAGGGCGACCGGGGCGCCGCACGGCGCCATCGGCACTTTGTCGTCCCCCATACTGCCGCTTCCCCCGGGGGAATCATAAGGACGGGAGCGGCCGAGGGGTCCGGCGTGTCGCGCCGGGCGGCCGCTCACAGCAGCGGCAGCTGCCCTCCCGGTGCCGGGCGCGGTGTCCGCAGGTGCCGCCATGCCGGCAGGTCATCAAGATAGGACCAGGACATCCGGTGCAGTGCGGTGGGGCCCGCCTCGGCGAGCGCGGCCCGGTGCACCGGCGAGGGGTACCCGGCGGCCGTGCCGAAGCCGTAGCCGGGGTAGTGCTCGTCGAGGCCCGCCATCAGTGTGTCGCGGTACACCTTCGCCAGCACCGACGCCGCGGCGACGGTCACACTGGTGAGGTCGGCCTTGATGCGGGTGCGCACCGTCCAGGGCCGGCCGAGATAGTCGTGCTTGCCGTCGAGGATGACGGTGTCGGGGCGGTCGCGCAGCCCGTCGAGCGCGCGGCAGGCGGCGAGCCGCAGTGCGGCGGTCATGCCGTGCGCGTCGATCTCGGCGGCCTCGGCGCTGCCGAAGGCGTGGTCGGCGACCCACGGCCGGACGAGGTCGGCCACTGCCGTCCGGCGCTTCGGGGAGAGCAGCTTGGAGTCGGTCAGGCCGTCGGGCGCCGGTGAGCCGTCGGTCACGGCCGCGCAGACGACGACCGGCCCGGCCCAGGCGCCGCGCCCCACTTCGTCGACTCCGGCGATGCGCAGGGCGCCGTGCGCGGCGAGTTCGCGTTCGAGCGCGTAGTCGGGCGGGGGGACCGCGGTTCGGGCTGGCACCAGGCCAGGGTAGTGCCCGCGGCGGTGCCCGGTGCAAGGCCCGCGCGGCGGGGCACACGGGAGGGGCGGGAACGGTCGTCCGGTGGCGGCCCGATTCGACCCGAAGTCCTGAGTCGCCGGGCCTTCTCCCGTATGCTGAGGAGTCCGCTCCGGCCGTCGGGCCCGCCGGGCCGCCGCCGCGGTTCCGGGCCACCGGTCCACCGCTGTGCCCGGTCCGCACCGGCCGGGCGGAACGCCCCACCCGCACCGTCCCGCCCATCCTCATCCGATCGTCCGAATAGGGGTCGCTCCACTATGTCCGCCCTCGGGGAGAACTCGGTCGACAAACTGATCGAGATCGCCCACAAGCCCACGCCGGGCCAACGGCTCATCTCCTGGGGATCGCGTCCCCCCGGACGGCTGTACCTGCCCGCGTGCGCCGTTGTGGGTCTGGCCCTGTTGTACGAGGACAGCATGCCGGGCGGGCACCTGCCGTCGTTCGTGTTCGGCATGGGCGGCGGCGCGCTGCTGGCCGCCATGGGCGCGCTGCGCCTGGGCACCGCGCTGAGCGTCGCCCGGCCCATGATCCGGCGCTACTGGCTGCGGTGGATCACCGCGCCGATCATCGCCGTGGTCGCGATAGCGCTGTCGGTGACCGACGTCCCGCTGAAGAGCCGGCTCGACATGGCGTCCGACGAACTCCTCGAGGTCCGCGACACCGCGAACCGCTCGACCACCATCCCCCTCAACGGCGAATGGGCGGGGAGCTACCCGCTCGCCGCCGCCTCGGTCTCCGAGCAGGGCGTGGCGCGGTTCACCGTGCGCGGCTCCGGGCTGCTGCGGGACTCCGGGCTGGCGTACAGCCCCAAGCCGCTGCCGACCGACGTCTTCGTCCCCGGCGAGGGCGGCCTGGTCTACGAGCACATCTCCGGCGACTGGTACTCCTGGAGCATGCACTGAGCGTCCCCGCGCCCGCCGGCACCGGTGATTCACGCACGGCTCTCACCCGTGTTTTAACCTGGCGCGCGTATACCGGAACGTGACTCCGGCGTTATCCGTTGTCTGAGTCGACCGGATTCCCCCCGGTACCGTCTGGCGATGGACGAGGTAGGCACCACGTGAACGAGTTCATGACAACGCTGCACCTGCGCATCCACGATGCCGTGCAATCACTGCGCCGCGCCCGCGCTAAGGGCGACCACGCCCAGATCGAGGCGCAGGCCGGTGAGATCGAGGATCTCGTCGAGATCGCGGCGCGGCACGGCGTCGACATCGCGTCCGGCTACCAGGGCATCACCCGGGCCGCCTGACCCCGCCGACACGACAACGGGGCCGGTGCGCACTGCGCACCGGCCCCGTCCGTGTTCGGACCCTCGCGATCAGCGCTTGCGGCGGCCCTTGCCCTGGCCCTGACCTTGCCCCTGGCCCTGCTGCTCGCCCATGTTCTGGCGCATCTGCTGCTCGAACTGCTGCTGCATGTCCTGCTGGCGCTGCGCGGCCTCGTCCACCGCGCCCTGCGCCTGGTCGAACAGCTTGCCGGCCGATTCAGGCAGCGCGCCCTTGATGGCGTCGGCGTCGCCGCCCTTACCGCGGCGCTTGCCGCCCTGCCGCCCCAGCTGCGGCAGCATCTGGGCGACGAGCAGGGTGGACAGCGCGGAGGTGTCGCCGGACGCGCCGTCGGTGCGCACCACGACCGGCTGCGGCGCCTGCTCGGCGAGCTTCGCCCCGACGTCGAGCCGGCGGCGCGCCAGCTCGTACTGGAGCACGGCCCGGTTGTCGCGGTAGGAGGTGGCGAGCCGCTGCTGCGCCTTCGCCTCGTTCTGCGCGGCCGTGAGGTCGGCCCGGCCGCGCGTCTCGATCTCGTAGCGCACCCGCTGCGCCTCGGTCACCTGCTCTTCGAGCATCTGCGCGACGTCCTTGCGCGCCTTGTTCAGCGAAGCGTTGACCTCGACGATCTTGGCGTCGCGCGTCTTCTTGGAGCGCTCGATGTCCATCATCAGGGTGTCGATGCGGCGCTTGCGGGTCAGCTCCCACTCCTGCTCGTAGGCGACCAGTTCCTTGGCGACGCGCTCGCGGGTGGCGAGGTGCTGCTGGTACTGGTTCGGGAGCTGGACATCGGGGATGTTGCAGCCCATGATCCGGACGCCGTAGTCGCTGAGCTGCCGGTTGAGCAGGTTCTGCATGTCGGCGACGTCGGAGCCGCGGAGATCGTAGGCGCCTTCGGTGCGGACCTGGCGGCTGCGCTGGCGGATGGCGTCCTGCACCGCGTTGGACAGCACCAGGTCGAAGTTGCTGGCGCCGATGGTGCGCACGAACTTCACCGCGTCCTCGATGCGGAACTTCAGGAAGAACTCGATCGACTTCAGCGGCACGTTCTCCTGGGTCGGGCAGGCCACGACGGGAGCGCTGTAGGGGATCTCGGTGGAGGTGTCGACCACGAAGTCCACCCGCGCCCACGGGTGCCACAGGTAGTGCCGCCCGGGGTCGAGGACGCTGACGACCTTGCCGAACTTCGACAGCACGCCGGTGGTGCCCTGCTCGATCTCCACGATCGATGAGCGCCACCACCACAGGCCGGCGACCAGCAGCGAGACCAGCGCCAGGATCAGCGTGGGCAGGGTCAGCCAGGTCAACGGAAACATCATGGTGTTGCCGAAGATCGCGAGCATCAGCGCGGTGGTCACCAGGTACAGCGCGAGCCACACGAGGGAGATCCACTTGAGGCCGCGGCCGTCGCGCGGGATGACCACCGGGACGAGTACGCCCTGGTCGCCGCCGCGCAGCAGCCGGGCGATGTCGTTCCAGCCGGCCAGGGACTCCTTGATGCTGGAGGAGCCCCTCACGAGGTTGGGTGCTGGCTGGTTCATCGCCGGCCTCCCTGGTACGGGTCGTCGGAGCCGTCGGACCACGGCGCGGGCGGGGCGGGTGGGGCAGGCGGCGGCGGGCCGCCCGGTGCGGGCGGTGCCCCGGGTTCGAGGCCGTACCCGAGGTCGGGCGCAGGCCGCGGCGGCGTGCCGGGGTCGTCCTGCCAGAGCCGCGGCGCCGCCGGGGCTTCGGGAGCGGGGGTCGGCTCGGGCCGGGCCGCCGCGGGCGCCGCCTCGTTCTGGAGGCGCTGCTCAATGGCGTTGTCGGTGACCGACCGGCGGATCTCCTCGACGCGGTCGGCGCCGGGGACGTCGGCGCCGGCGTCCGGGACCGGCGTCGCGACCGTCTCGTCGTCCTTGTCGAGCAGTTCGCCGATCTCGGCCTCGCGGGAGGCGATGCGCTCGGCGATGGCGCCGAGGCGGTTGCGGATGGCGTCCATGTCGGAGTCGGAGAACAGCTCGGCGTCGGCCCCGCCGATGATCTCCTGGGCGATCCGCAGGTAGTTGATGCTGTCGGAGTCGCCGTCGCCGATGTGCAGGACCTGCGGCAGGCTGTCGGCGACCGACTCCAGCTTGGCGAGCAGGTCCTGCTGGAAGCGGAAGTTCAGGATCTCGGGCGCCTCGGCCGCGCTCACCGCGCGGATGTCGAGGGCCTGCGCCTCCAGCAGCGCGGCGTTGGCGTTGGCCGAGCTCTCCGCCTCGACGAAGCGCTGGCGGGCGAGCGCGCGGGCGCGGTTGGTCTCGCGCTCCAGCGCGGTGTCCATCTGCGCCTGGTACGTGGCGATGTCGGCCTGGATGGCGGACAGGGTCTCGTTCAGCGAGGCGAGTTCCTTGTTCAGGTCGCCCTCGTTCTGCTCCTTGCGCAGCTGGAGTTCGTACTCGTAGGTGTACGCCTCCTTGGCCACGCGCATCATCTCGGGCGCGGCGAGGTCCATGCGGTATTCCTGGCTGGACGGCTCGGCGTGCGTGATGTTGGCGTTGGTGAGCCGCACCGCGGGGAGGAACTGCTGGTTCAGCTGTTCGAGGAGCCGGGCGGTGTTCTCGCCCACCAGGTCGTAGATGTCGGACGCCTGCTGCTCGTAGATCAGGCTGCGGGTGGTCTCGCTGATCGCGTTGTTCAGCTTGTCCTGGAACCCCTGGACGGCGCCGAGGACGAAGATGAACGACTGCGGGTCCTCGATGCGGAACTGGAGGAACAGGTCGACCGACGCCTTGACCCCGCTCTTGGTCGGCGCCTCGCGGATGGGCGCGTTGAACGGGAACTGCCGCTGGGTGTTGACGATGTAGGAGACCCGCTTCCACGGGTTGAACATCGTGATGCGGCCCGGGCCGACGATCTGCTCCAGCTTGCCGAACTTGGTGATCAGCGCGGCGCAGCCGTCGGGGACCATGACCATGCCCTGGCGCCACCACATGAACGCGGCGACGAGGACGGTCACGATCCAGTAGTGCGGGCCGAAGAGGATGAAGGACAGCTGGGAGAACCCGGTCAGCACCGAGCCGACCGCGCCGATGATGACCAGCAGCACCACCGGGATCAGCGCGCCGAGCGTGCGCCCGCGCGGGAGCACCATCGGGCAGATCACGTGGACCGAGCCGCCCTTGTCGGTCTCCAGTGTGCTCCGGTTGAGGATCTCGCCGGCGTTGTTCAGGGAGGTGGTCTGCTGCTCGATGCGGGTACCGACCGAAGCGCCCTGTTCGCGTGCCGCGAGGAAGTCGCCGGGGTCGAGCCCGAACTCGTCGGCCGCCTTGCCGACCGTGTCAGAGACCACCTGGCGGGGATCGCCCCCTTGCGCGATCGCCCCGGCGGCCCCGCGCACCGTCTGCGCGAAGGACATAGGCACAAACCCCCTGCTTCATCTGGTCGTCGAATGTGCATGATCCGACGGGAGACACACCGGTTCGGTTCCGCTGCCGGTTCGGAAGGCTGCAATCCTGTCACGCGATGGGACACATGCGGGAATTCGATTCATAACCATCCGCTATCCCCCGACCTGGGATTCGGTCATTTCGCCGGGACCCGACCATCCGACACGGGACCGAAATCCGGTGCGCGCCGCAGGTCCGGGCCGTTAGGGTCCGGCCATGGACGCCCGTTATGTGAACGTTGTGGACGTGGAAGCCACCTGCTGGAGGGGCCGCCCGCCCGAGGGCGCGCGCAACGAGATCATCGAGGTCGGGCTGTGCGTGGTCGACCTGGCGGAGCGGCGGCGGGTCGCCCGCGACCGCATCCTGGTGCGCCCCGCGTCCCCCGTCAGCGCGTTCTGCACCGAGCTCACGGGGCTCACCCAGGAGGAGGTCGACGGCGGCGTGGACTTCGGCGCGGCCTGCGCCGCGCTCGTCGACCGGCACGCCGCCGCGGAGCGGGCGTGGGCGAGTTGGGGCGGCTACGACCTGAGGCAGTTCCGGGAGCAGTGCGCCGAGGACGGGGCGGCCTACCCGTTCTCCGACGTTCACACCAACGCCAAGGCCGTCTTCTCCGCGCTGTACGGCAGCCGCAAGCGGCGCTTCGGCATGGCGAACGCGCTCACCCGCGTGGGGCTGCCGCTGGAGGGCCGCCACCACAGCGGTGCCGACGACGCGTGGAACATCGGCGCCCTCGTCCTGCACCTCGTGGACGCGGGCGCCTGGCCGCCCGAGCCGGAACCCGCCGCCGCCGAGCCGGCCGAATCGGGCACCGGGCGGCCGGCCGGTGCCTAGCTGCTGCGCGCCGCCCCACTGAGGAGGGTGCGGACCAGGGGCGCGGCGTCGTCGGGCGTCATCGTGTCGGAGCGGATGACCAGCCGGAACCAGATGGCGCCCCCGAGGAGGTCCATGAGCGCCGCGGGGTCGGCGTCCGCGGCGAGTTCGCCCCGCTGTACCGCCCGCGCGAACACCGGGCTCTCCTTGGACAGGCGGTCGGCGAAGAACACCTTGGCGTGCCGGGCGAGTTCGGGGCGGTGCCCGGCCGCGGCGAGGACGGCGGTGACGAGGTCGCGGGTCGGTTCGCCGGTGAGCAGGCCGATGATGTGCCGGGCCAGTGCGACGAGGTCGCCTTCGAGGCTCCCGGTGTCGGGGACGACCGGTTCCAGCAGCCGGGAGTCGACCAGCGCCGCGCCGATGAGCTCGTCCTTCGACCGCCACCAGCGGTAGATCGTGGTCTTGTTGACGCCGGAGCGCGCGGCGGCACCTTCGACGGTGAGCGCGTCGTAGCCGCCTTCGGCGAGCAGCCCGAGCGTGGCGGCGAAGATCGCCTCTGCGTCGCGGGGGCCGGATGCGCGGCCGCCGCGGTGTGTGGTGGTGTGCACGCGTTTGACGCTACGCAACGTTGCGTTGCATAGTCAAGGCGAGGACACACACGACCGACGAGGGGACGCCCATGCCGCCGCCGACCACGACCACCCGCCCCGTGCCGCCCGCAGCGACCTGGGGGCTGCTCGCGGCGTTCGTCCTGCACGACCTCGAAGAGCTCTGGACCATGGCGGAATGGCGCAACCGCCGGAGCGAGGAGTTGCGCACCCACTACCCATGGCTGCCCGAGCGCGCGACGGCGCTGCTGCGCACCGACCAGGAGCACATGGCCACCGCGATCGGGCTCATGGGCCTCATCACGGCGGCGGCCGCCGCCGACGGCGCGCGCACCGGCGGCCGGTCGGGCTTCTACCAGTGGATGCTCACCGGTTTCGGGCTGCACGCGGGCAGCCACCTCGCGCTGAGCGCCGCGTGGCGCGGATACACGCCCGGCGTCGTCACCGCTCCCCTGGTGGTGGCCCCGTTCTCCGCGTGGGCGCTGCGGACCTTGCACCGCCACGGGGTGCTGCGCCCGATGACCGTCGGGGACACGGTGCGGTCCGTCGCCATGGCACCGGCGCTGATCGTGGGCGTCCACGCCGCGGCGAGCGGCATCGTCCGGGCGCGCCGCGCCCTGCGCTCCCGCCGCGCGGCCGGGCGCCGTACCCGGTGACAGGCCGCCGCCCTCACCCCCGGACCACAGCACACCGCGTCCCCGCGTCCACCCGGTGTATGGGGGCACCGCCCGCGCCCCGGACCACAGCGCACCGCGTCCCCGCGGCCGACGCGCCGACACGGCGGGGCCCGCACAGCGCGCCCGAGCGCTCGGGGATACGGTCGGCACACGGGGCGCGCGTCGGCGGCCCCGGAACGGGAGGAGTGACGTGCGCATGCACAGCAGCGTGTGGACTACGGCGGGACTGGTCGGCGGCTACCTGACCGCCCGCGTTACCGGCATCAGGCCCCTTGGCGGCGCCGTGCTCGCCGGCTGCGGCGCGGCGGCCTACCGGGAGTGGCAGCGCAGTGCGGGCACCGGCACCGCCGCCGCGCTCACGGGGTGCTACCTGGTGGCGTTCGGCCTGTCGCACCCGCTGGCGAAGCGGCTCGGCCCGTGGCCTGCTGTCCTCAGCGTGAGCGCTGCGACCGCCGCCGCGGCGCACGCGTTCGCCGACGGCCGCGGCAGCGGGGCGGAGTAGCCCTCAGCCCTGGGTGATGTAGTTCTCCAGCTGCTCGCGGTGCGCTTCGAGCTGGCTGATGCGGCTCTTCACGACGTCGCCGATGCTCACGATCCCCATTAGGGCACCGTTGTCGAGGACCGGCAGGTGCCGGACCCGGTGCTCGGTCATGAGCACGGTGAGGCTGTCGACGGTGTCGCCGGGGGCGCAGGTGACGACGGCGGCGGTCATGATCTCGCGCACCGGCGCCGCCAGCAGCTCGGCGCCGCGCTCGTCGAGGCGGCGCACGATGTCGCGCTCGGAGGCGATGCCGACGACGTCGTCACCCTCGACGACGACCACCGCCCCGATGTTGCGCTCGGCGAGCAGGGTGAGGAGCCCGGCCACGGGCGTCGCGGGCCCGACCGTCGCGACGTCGGAGCCCTTGCTTCGCAGGATCTCGGCGATCAGCATGGCGGTCACCTTTCGTGTGTGCCCCAGGGCTACCCCCCGCCCACACCCCCTAACCGCCCCACCGCCCGGTCCCCTCGCGGAACCCCCGGGTCAGCCGCCACTGGTCCAGTACTTCTGTGCCCTGATGACGGCCTCGTCCTTGCTCATCGCCGCAACCTCGGCGGGATCGACACCGGCTTTGGCTATCAGCAAGTGGACGAGGTCGGCCGGGAGGGCTTCGGACATTGGAACGGGCGCGCCCCGATCCGGCACATCGCCGTCACGGACGCAGGCCCAGAAAGCGCCCTCGTCCACGTCCAGCTGGTCGCGGAGGATATGCGCCCACATGCTCCTGCCGTAGTCGCCTCGGTCGACGGGCCGGGAGATTCGGGTTCGGAGCACTCTGCCATCGGGAAGGTCCAGTTCATAGGTGACGTGATGGGTACCCGTGCGCCCGCGGGCGTCTCGTACCACCCGCCAGCCCTCGACCCGGCAGAAGCGGTCGTGGTCCGCACGTGTGGGTACCGGCCAACTCACGGGCCCTCCCCGACCACCCAGTCGCGCAACTGCCCGTCGTCGCTGAGACTGATCAACTGCACGAGCCCCCAGTTACCGCGATGGTTGGGGGCGTCCAACAGATGGTCCTGCCAGTCATCGGCGTACTCGCGCAGTGCATCGACCATCTCGGCAACGGCTTCGTCAAAGGTCCCGGCGTCGGCCGCGACCGGCAGGCCCGGAATGAAGACCGACCACCCGCCGGCCTCTGGAACCACCTGCGCCTGCGAGGGGGTGACCGCCGCGAGATAGTGCCGCAGCCTTTCGCTGTCGACGATGGCGGTCGTGGCCGACTCTCGGCGCACCGTGGCCACCCGACCCCTTTCCGCCGCATCGAGCAGAGCCTTCAAATGCGCACGCGCATCCGTGTAGCTGTCGTAGTGCACAACGGCCATTGGACCTCCATCGATCTGAGGATCAGTCTGCCCGCCGACTCGACGTACGTCAAGTACGTCGCGTACTTATGAGTCCTCGGTGTCCGGCCACGCCGCCTGCGCTTCGGCCAGCAGGGCGTGGAACGAGGCGGGCGGGGAGGCGGCTGCTTGCCGGCTCCCCGCCCTGGTGTTGGTTGCGGTCAGCTGCAACCGCTGGTGGAGCCGCAGCCCTCGCAGACGTAGCAGCTGCCCGACGGGCGCATCTTGGTGCCGCAGGTGATGCACAGCGGGGCGTCGGCGACGAAGCCCTGCTTCAGCTCCATCAGCTCGGTGCTGGTGTGCGCGGTCTCCGCGC
The DNA here is from genome assembly GCF_003014485.1 of Murinocardiopsis flavida. Classification (GTDB taxonomy): domain Bacteria; phylum Actinomycetota; class Actinomycetes; order Streptosporangiales; family Streptosporangiaceae; genus Murinocardiopsis; species Murinocardiopsis flavida. Next base: position 210,223 of record NZ_PYGA01000001.1, read on the forward strand.
GCTCGCGCGGGCGGTCGTCGTCCTCCTCGACGCTCTCCTCACCGACCCGCGGCGCCGACTGGGCGTAGGACTCGACCTGGGCCGCGACCTGCGCGGGGTCCTCCCCTGCGGCCTGGGCGCGGCGCTCCTCGACCGAGAACACGCCGAGCGCGGCGCGCTCGTCGTAGGGCAGGTAGTCCAGGGCGAGGCGGCGGAAGATGTAGTCGACCACCGACTGCGCCATGCGGACGTCGGGGTCGTCGGTCATGCCCGCCGGGTCGAAGCGCATGTTGGTGAACTTCTCGACGTAGGTCTCCAGCGGCACGCCGTACTGGAGGGCGATGGAGATCGCTATCGAGAACGCGTCCATGACCCCGGCCAGGGTCGACCCCTGCTTGCCGAGCTTCATGAAGACCTCGCCGAGGCCGTCGTCGGGGTAGGACCCCGCGGTGATGTAGCCCTCGGCGCCGCCGACCGTGAACGACACGGTCTGGCTGGGGCGCTTCTTCGGCAGCCGGCGCCGGACCGGCCGGTTCACCTCGATGACCTTCGGCTCGGCGGCCGCGGGCTCCTTGGCGTCCTCGGTCTTGGCCGTGGACAGCGGCTGGCCGACCTTGCAGTTGTCGCGGTAGACCGCGAGCGCCTTCAGGCCGAGCCGCCACCCTTCGTAGTAGATGTGCTCGAAGTCCTCGACCGTGGCCTCTTCGGGGACGTTCACCGTCTTGGAGATGGCGCCCGACAGGAACGGCTGCACGGCGGCCATCATGTGCACGTGGCCCATGGGCTTGATGTAGCGCTTGCCCATGGCGCAGTCGAACACCTCGTAGTGCTCGGGGCGCAGGCCCGGCGCGTCGACGACGTGCCCGTGCTCGGAGACGTACTCGACGATCGCCTCGATCTGCTCCTGCTGGTAGCCGAGGTTGGCGAGGGCGCGCGGGATGCCCTGGTTGACGATCTGCATGGAGCCGCCGCCGGTCAGCTTCTTGAACTTGACCAGCGAGAAGTCGGGCTCGATGCCCGTGGTGTCGCAGTCCATCATGAAGCCGATGGTGCCGGTGGGGGCGAGCAGGCTGGCCTGGGCGTTGCGCCAGCCGTTCTTCTCGCCGGTCTTCAGGCACTCCTCCCACGCCGCGGTGGCGGCGGTGGCGATGGCGCGGTCCATGGCGTGCATCGGGCGGAGGTCGTCGTTCGCCGCGGCGTGCTTGCGCATGACCCGCTTGTGCGGCACGGCGTTCTTGGCGTAGCCCTCGTAGGGGCCGACCACACCGGCGAGTTCGGCGCTGCGCTTGTAGGCCGTACCGGTCATGAGGGACGTGATCGCGGCGGCGACCGCCCGGCCGCCGTCGGAGTCGTAGGCGTGGCCGGTGGCCATGAGCAGCGCGCCGAGGTTGGCGTAGCCGATGCCGAGCTGGCGGAACGCGCGGGTGGTCGCGCCGATCTTCTCGGTGGGGAAGTCGGCGAAGGTGATCGAGATGTCCATCGCCGTGATGATCAGCTCGGTCATCCGGGTGAAGTTCTCGACGTCGAACGTGTCGTCGTCGCGCAGGAACCGCAGCAGGTTGATCGACGCCAGGTTGCAGGAGGAGTTGTCCAGGTGGACGTACTCCGAGCAGGGGTTGCTGGCGCTGATGCGGCCGCTCTCGGGCGCGGTGTGCCAGTCGTTGATGGTGTCGTCGTACTGCACGCCCGGGTCGGCGCACGCCCATGCGGCCTCGGCCATGGAGCGGAACAGCCCCTTGGCGTCGACCGTCGCGACGGTCTCGCCGGTGGTGCGGGAGACCAGGCCGAAGTCCGACTCGCTCTGCACCGCGCGCATGAACTTGTCGGAGACCCGCACCGAGTTGTTGGCGTTCTGGTACTGGACGCTGACGATGTCGGCGCCGCCGAGGTCGACGTCGAAGCCCGCGTCGCGCAGCGCGCGGATCTTGTCCTCCTCGCGCGCCTTGGTGGCGATGAACTCCTCGACGTCGGGGTGGTCGACGTCGAGGACGACCATCTTCGCCGCCCGGCGGGTGGCGCCCCCCGACTTGATGGTGCCGGCGGAGGCGTCGGCGCCGCGCATGAAGGACACCGGGCCCGACGCGGTGCCGCCGGAGGACAGCAGCTCCTTGCTGGAGCGGATGCGGGAGAGGTTCACCCCGGCGCCCGATCCGCCCTTGAAGATGACCCCCTCTTCCTTGTACCAGTCGAGGATCGACTCCATGGTGTCGTCGACCGACAGAATGAAACAGGCGCTGACCTGCTGCTTCGACGCGGTCCCCACGTTGAACCACACGGGCGAGTTGAAGCTGAACAGCTGGTGCGCCAGCGCGTACTTCAGCTCGTGGTCGAAGATCTCGGCGTCCTCGTCGGTGCCGAAGTAGCCGTGCTCGCGGCCGGTGGCGGTGTACATGCCGGCCACGCGGTCGATGAGCTGCTTCAGGCTCCACTCGCGCTCGGGCGTGCCCATGGCGCCGCGGAAGTACTTGCTCGCCACGATCTGGGTGGCGTTCATCGACCACGAATCGGGGAACTCGACGCCGCGCTGCTCGAAGTTCACCGAGCCGTCGCGCCAGTTGGTCATGACGACGTCGCGGCGCTCCCAGGTGATCTCGTCGTAGGGATGCACCCCGGGGCTGGTGAAGATGCGCCGCATCCTCACGCCCTTGCGCTGCGCCTGGCCCTTGCCCTTTCGGGACGATGAGCCACTGGTGGTCTCGGTCATGTCGCTCCCCCTTGTGTTCTTAGCCGCTGATCCGCACCTGATCGACGCGGCGTGCGCGTGCGCGTGCGGCGGTGCGCCCGGTCGTGAAAGCCGTTTCGGACCCGGGGGCCCGTCCGGAGCACTCCCCGGCCCTACTCGCCCGCCGCGGCGCGCTCGGCACGCAGCCGCGTGATCTCGTCCTCGAAGTCCGAAAGTGATTCAAAGCCCCGGTAGACCGAGGCGAAGTGCAGGTAGGCGACCTCGTCGAGGTCGCGCATGGGGCCCAGGATGGCGAGGCCGATCTCGTGGGCGGGGACCTCGGCGACCCCTCTGCCGCGGATCTCCTCTTCGACCTGCTGGCCCAGTTTCGCGAGGGCGTCCTCGCTGACGGGCCGCCCCTGGCAGGCCCGCCGCACACCGGCGATGATCTTGTTGCGCGAGAACGGCTCCGTGACGCCCGACCGCTTGGCGACCATGAGCAGGACGGTCTCCTGGGTGGTGAACCGGCGCTCGCACGCGGCGCAGGCGCGCCGGCGGCGTATGGCGGCACCGTCCTCGGTCGACCGGCTGTCGATGACCCGGGTGTCGGGGTGCCGGCAGAACGGGCAGTGCATACCGGTGGACCTCCCCCATGAGCAGTCGGCGCGTCGCCGCCGGGCGGCGGGGCCGCGCGCACGGCGCCAGGGCCACCGGGACCGGCGGGGTGACACGACAACGCGCACGCCCGGCATCTCCGGCGAACCTGTACGATCGGTTACTTATATTAAGCACAATCTCTAGGCCGCTTGTTCCTGCCCGGCACTAGATGTTGTGGTTAACCTACGGCGGCGACTCGGGGTCCGCAAGTCGCCGCGAGGGCGCGCCGGGGCATTGCCCAGGTCATCGAGAACGGGATCGGCGGCGCGCTCGGGCGTGTCGCGCGCGGAGCGGAAATCGGACCGCGGCGCGGGCGGCTCAGGCGCCGGGGAGCACGAGCTCCTGCCCGGGGGCGAGCCGGGGGGTGGTCAGGTTGTTGATGCTCACCAGTTCCTCGACGGTGCGCCGGGGGTCTTCGTCGGGACGGAGCCGCTCGGCGATGGTCCAGAGGGTATCGCCCTCGCGGACGGTCACGCTGGGCTCGCCGAGGCCCACACCACCGGTGGCGGCGCCGGCGTTGCCGGCGCCCAGGGCGACGGTGGTGACCACGAGGAGCGCCAGGGCGGCACCGGCGAGGACCGCGAGCACCGAGACGAACACCACGCGCCCGCGGCGGGTGAGCCGGAGGTCGCCGAGGCCGGCCACAGCGGCGGCGCGGTACGCCAACGACCCCGCCCACGAGGCGATCCGCCGCGGCGGGAGCGCCGAATGGAGGTCGGGCAGGCCGCCGAGAACCGAAGGGGCCCCGCCGGGGGATGCGGCGCTCTCGATGCGCACGTGAACTCCTCGCAGTTCGGTACCTGTGCCGTACTCGCGGATCCGGACCGGACGGGACGATGCTGAGCGGGCCATGGTCCTCACCTTCGAACGACAGTTCGCTAGAACTACTGTTCGATTATTACCGCATCCGGCGCGATTTTTCAGCACCATCTCGAACGTTTGTTTGATATCGCAGTGGCTGACCACTAAAGTTGGACACGTTTCACCGCGGTGTACCGGCGTCCGCGAAAATCGCGGATCCGGCGCGGTACACCGCACGGGAAACTCAAATCTGCTCCGCCGACAGCCCAGAACACCACCCGCCGAGGAGGCCGGCCGTGCCGGAGGAAGACCACGCGACACAAGCACCTCAGGCGCGCGGGCAGACCGTCACCCCGCTCCGGTCACCCGGCGCGAAGGCGGAGGGCGCCCAGGCTTCCGAAGACGGACCTGAGGCGGCCCCGAAACTCACGGCCCGCCAGCAGAGCGTCCTGAACTGCATCCACCGTTACGTACGGCAGCGCGGATACCCACCGTCCATCCGAGAGATCGGCGACGCGGTGGGGCTGTCGAGCCCGTCCAGTGTCGCGCACCAACTGAAGGTGTTGCAACGCAAGGGGTACCTCTACCGCGATCAGAATCGCCCACGGGCGGTGGAAATCCGCATACCGGGACAACCGCCGGTGCGGTCCTGGGACGAACTCCGCGACGACCCCCGCGCCGAGGCGTCGTCCGCCACCGACATCCCGGTGGTCGGCCGCATCGCGGCGGGCGGCCCCATCCTCGCCGAGGAGTCCGTCGAGGACATCCTCACGCTCCCCAAGCAGATCGTCGGCGAGGGGCGGCTGTTCATGCTCACGGTCGTCGGCGATTCGATGATCGACGCCGCCATCACCGATGGTGACCTGGTCGTCGTCCGCCAGCAGCCCGAGGCGAACAACGGTGAGATCGTCGCGGCGCTCATCGACGACGAGGCGACCGTCAAGACCTTCCAGCGCCGCGAGGGCCACGTCTGGCTGCAACCCCGCAACGACGCATACGAGCCCATCAACGGCGATCACGCCACGATCCTCGGCAAGGTCGTCGCGGTCCTGCGCAAGGTGTAACGACTTCGACTCAGTTCGATACGGGCCCGTGATCCGACGGCGATCGCGGGCCTTTGCGCGCATTCAGCCGCGCGATGCCGCCGCATTCGTATCGCGGCGCGCCCGAATGGTTCGCGGCGCCTCGGGTTCGGCCGGTGCCGCGGTATCGAGGCCCAGGAGGTCGGCGAACGCGTGCCGCCCCCGGTCGGTCACCCTGATCTCCCGCGGCCGCGCCCCGGGGGCGATCCACTCCCGCTCGGCGCAGAGCCGGCGCAGTTCGGCGCCCGCGGCGCCGGCGAGGTGCGGGCGGCGGTCGGTCCAGTCCAGGCACGCCCGCACCAGCGGCCGCCGCCCCGCGTCCGGTTCGGGCAGCACGCAGCCGAGCCCGGCGAACCACGCGCGGCCCTGCGGTGTGAGCGCCGTCCCGTCGGCGTCGCCGAGCAGCCCGCGGTCGCACAGCGCCGCGAACATCCCGGTGCCGAGGCGCCCGGCGAGGTGGTCGTAGCAGGTCCGGGCCGCTGCGAGGGCCCGCGAGGCGCGTACCCCCGCCAACGACCGCCGCGGGGCCTCCTCGGCGCCCGCGAGCAGGCCGAGGTCCTCCACGAGCTGCGCGGTCTGCCGGTCGCGCAGCCGGACGTAGCGGTGCCGCCCCTGCCGCACCTCGGCGAGCAGCCCGCCCTCGACCATCCGCGACAGGTGCTCGCTGGCCGTCGGCGCGCCGACACCCGTGTGGCGGGCCAGTTCGCCCGCCGTCCACGCGCGCCCGTCGAGCAGCGCGAGGCAGATCGCGGCCCGGGTCCGGTCGGCCATCAGCGCCGCGAACCGCGCGACCGACCCGGCGTCGATGGTCATGTCCGCCTCCTCGCCCGTCCCTTCGCGCCCGGCCGGCTCCGCGACAATGCGACCCCGGCGAGGCACACCGCGCCGCCGGCCAAGGCCGCGAGCGCCGGGGCCTCCCCCGTGAGCGGCCACGCCATGGCCACGGTGATGGGCGGGACGAGGTAGGTGCTCACGCCCAGCCGCCCCGCGTCGATCCTGGACAGAGCGTAGGCCCACGTGCCGAACGCCAGCGCCGTCGGCACCAGCCCGAGGTAGACCAGGCCGCCGACCGCACCGGCCGGGGCCGCCCCGACGTCCGCGACGAGCGCGGGCGCGTACGGCAGGCAGGCCACCGCCCCGATGGTGCAGGCCAGCCAGGTCACCTGGACGGCGGGGATGCGGCGCAGCACCGGTTTCTGGCTCAGCACGCCGATCGCGTAGGTGCAGGCGGCGAGCAGGCACAGCGCGACCCCCACGGCGTCGGCCGGCGCCTCGCCGACCGTCGCCGCGCCGATGAGCAGCACCCCGGCGAACGCGACGGCGACCCCCGCGAGCAGCCGCCGCGGGAAGCCCTCCCCCAGCAGCACCCCGGCCAGGACGGCGATCAGGATCGGTCCGATGTTGACGAGCATCGCCGTGGTCCCCGCGTCGACGCGCAGCTCCGCGGCGTTGAGGGCGACGTTGTAGACCGCGAACCAGCTCAGCCCGCACACGGCGGCCAGCGCCCACTCTTTGCGCGTCGGCCGCACCCAGCCGCCGCGCACCAGCAGGACGGCGCCGAGCGCCGCGCTGCCGATGAGCAGCCGGCCCAGCGCCAGCGGGCCGGGCCCGATCGAGGGGCCGACCATGCGGATCGCGACGAACGCCGACGCCCACGCGAGCACGGTCACGCCCACCGCCGCGGCGGCGCTCCAGCGCTCGCGCCGCTCCGTGTCCTCTGTCGGCTTCGGGGCCGACCGCTGAGTGGTCATGGCATCGAACCTAGGGCCGCGACGGTTCGGCGGCCGCCGAAGTGTGTCGTGTCGGGTCTCGGCATGCCGACCACGGTAGGACGCGCGCCGCCCCCTGGTCCGGCGGAATTCCGACGCCGCGTCGGGCGACCGGCCGGGGCACGGGCGCCCGCGCCGGGCCAATACGGTAGGGGCATGCCTACCGCACTCTCCCCGTTCGCCCCGCGCGCGTCCGGCGCCCTGGCGGTGTGCGCCGCGCTGCTGCTCTCCGCGGGCTGCGGTGCGGCACCGGAGCGCACGGCCGAGCAGCCGCCCGGCGCCGCCGAGGAGCGCGACCTGCGCTTCACGAGCGGGCCCGACACCCTGCACGGGACCTTCGCCGTGCCCAAGGGCGCGTCGGGGAAGGTGCCGGGCGCGCTCATCGTCTCGGGGAGCGGGCCGACCGACCGCGACGGCAACAGCGACATGCGGCCCAACGCCGACACCAACCGCAACTTCGCGCGGGTGCTCGCCGACGCGGGCGTGGCGTCGCTGCGCTACGACAAGCTGGGGTCGGGCGACACCGGCATGGCGTCCCACGCCAAGGACGACCGGATCGGCTACGACGTCTTCGAGCAGGAGATGACCGACGCCTACGCCGAGCTCGCCGCGCAGCCGGGGGTCGACCCCGGCCGGCTGATGGTGCTGGGGCACAGCGAGGGCAGCCTGTTCGCGCTGCGCGCACCGCAGGTCATCGAGGAGAACCCGCCCAAGGCGCTGGTGCTCGCCGCGCCGGTGGGCAACCGCTACCTCGACACCGTCGACCGCCAGATCACCGAGCAGGTCCGCGGCGGGGAGTCGCAGGGGCGGTTCGACGCGGAGCGCGCCACCGCGGTGCTCTCGGACACCCGCCTCGCCATCGCCAGGGTCCGCGGCGGCCACCCGGTGCCCGACGACATCGCGCCCGAACTCGACGCCCTGTTCCGCCCCGAACTGGGCCCGTTCCTGCGCCGAATCGACGGCCTCGACCCCGCCCGGCTCGGCGCGGACCTGCCCGCCGACGTCGCCACACTGGTGCTGTGGGGCGAGGCCGACAGCCAGGTGGTCCGGCAGGACGTCGACCGCCTCATGACCGGCCTCGACGGCGCCGAGCGGGTGGACCTGCCGGACACCGACCACGTGTTCCGGGTGTACCACGACTCCCCCGGCTCGCCCGTCCTGGACGACGAGCGCGACTTCTCCCCGGACGTCGCCCCGGCCCTCACCGGCTTCGTCGACTCCGCCCTGGCCGGCGCCTGAGCCGCCGGCAGGCGCGGGTCAGTCGTTCTGGGCGTTGATCCTCTTGACGGTCGCGCGCAGGAGCTCCTCGGCGCCGGCGACCGCCTCGTCGTCGGAGATGAGTTCCATCGCCTCGAAATCGGTGCCCGCGGTGTAGCAGGTGAACACGAAGAGGTTCGACAGCCGCACCCCGGCGCAGCCCTGCTCGACGTCGTCGTCGAACCACGACAGCGCCTCGTCGCCGAGCTTCGCGATGCGCTCCGGGTGGTACTCCCCGGACTGCTCGCGGAGGTCCTTGGCGGCCTCCTCCTCGGCGCCGGCGCCGGGCCGGTTCTCGTGGCGGGCCATGACCAGGGTGGCGCTCGCGGGGACGCTGGAGCCCTTCTCCGGCGTGGTCCAGGTGCACTGCTCGCCGTCCCACCAGGCGCCTTCGTCCTTGGTGTCGATCGGTTCGGCGATCTCGGTGCGGTAGTCGGGCACCAGGGCGCCGAGGGCCGTGGTCTCCCCCACCGCGCAGTCGGGTGTGGCCTCGAAGTCGCCGCCGGTGGCGTTCAGCCAGACGACCCCGGCGACCCCGCCCACGACGAGGAGCAGCAGCAGGACGGCCGCGGTGACCACCGCGGTGACGGCACAGCCCCGGTTGCCGCGCGGGGCCGCGGCGATGAGGGGCGGCGGCTGCGCGGCGGCGGGCGCGCCGGGGCCGGCGGGGGCCTGTGCCGGGTCGGGCGGCCCGCTGTGGGGCCCGGGAGGGCGCGCCTCAGGGCGACCGTGCTGGTGCCAGCCGTTGGGCGGCTGCGCCATGGCTGTTCCGATCTACTCCGGGTCACACGGGCCGCGCGGGACCAACCTATCCGTCCGCCCCCGTGCCTTACAGGGACTCCTTGACGCTCTCGGCGACGCCGACGGCGCCTTCGCGGGCGGCGTCGTAGCTCATGGGCGGGCCGGCGGCGGCCTCGTCGCCGCCGTAGAACACGCGCACCACCAGGTTGTCGCTGCGGAACGCCACCTCGGCGGTGCTGCCGCCGCTCCGGCTCGGCCACGCCAGCGCGCCCTCGCCGAGGGCGTTGACGGGGACGGCCCCTTCGAGGCCGCCGACCGGCGCCAGGCGGCGCAGCTGCTCGGACGCGCGGCGGTCGCCGCTCACCTCGCCCGACTTGTCGGTGTAGTGGGCCTCGAAGTCGATGGAGATCGAGCGGGCCGGCGCCGCGCCGTCGTTCAGCGAGGTCCACGCGCAGCTGCTCCCGCTGGCGTCGGACAGCGGGCCCCGCTCGGCGGTCTCCAGCACGGCCGACGGGACGGCCTGCTCGACCGCGTCGTCGCCGACGGTCGCGCAGCCGGGTGCCGATGCGTGGACGTCGGCCGGCGCGGCTGCGGCGGCCGGTCCGTCGGCGCCGACCGTGAGCCCGGTCGCGACGGCGCCGACGGACAGCAGGACCACGGCTATGCCGCCGACCAGGGCTGTCTGCAAGCGGCTCGCGTTCTGCCAGCTCCGCTGCACCCGGCCGGCGTGCAGCCGCGCCTTCTGCACCCAGGGCCGCATCGGTTCAGCTCACCACGATGTTGACCAGTTTCGGCGCGCGCACCACGACCTTGCGGATGGTGCGGTCGCCGATGTGCGCCTGGGCCTTCGCAGACGCCAGCGCCAGCGCTTCGAGCTCGTCGGCGGTGATGTCGGGGGCGACCTCCAGTTTGTCGCGGACCTTGTTCGCCACCTGCACCACGCAGGTGACGGACTCGCGGACGAGCAGAGCGGGGTCGGCCGGGCGCCAGTTGCCGATGGCGACGGTGCCGGTGTGCCCCAGCCGCTCCCAGCCCTCTTCCGCGACGTAGGGCGCCACGAGGCTGAGCATGACGGCGACGGACTCGGCCGCTTCGCGCACGGCGGGGTCGGCGGCGCCGGGGCCGGAGTCGATGGCCTTGCGGGCGGCGGTGACCAGCTCCATGATGCGCGCGACGGCGACGTTGAACCGCTGGATCTCGACGGCGGCGGTCACCTTGTCGATCGCCTGGTGGGTGGCCTTGCGCAGGGCGAGGTCGCCGGCGGCGGGGTCGGTGCCGGGCTCGGAGGCGGCCCCTGCCTCGACCATGACGCGGAACGCGCGGTTCAGGAACTTCAGCGACGCGGCGGGCGAGACGTCGGCCCAGTCGATGTCGTCCTCGGGCGGGCCGGAGAAGATCATGGTCAGGCGGACGGCGTCGACGCCGTAGGAGTCGATCTCGGTGCCGAGGTCGACCCCGTTGCCGAGGGACTTCGACATGGCCCGGCCGCCGTTGATGACCTGGCCCTGATTGAGCAGCCGGGTGAACGGCTCGGTGAAGTCGAGCATGCCGAGGTCGTGCAGCACCTTGGTGAAGAAGCGGGCGTACAGCAGGTGCAGGATGGCGTGTTCCTTGCCGCCGATGTACTGGTCGACGGGCCCCCACTTGTTGGCCTTGGCGCTGTCGAACGGCCCGGCGTCGTACCCGGGCGAGCAGTAGCGCCACGGGTACCAGGAGGAGTCGACGAAGGTGTCCATGGTGTCGGTGTCGCGCTTCGCGGGGCCGCCGCACGCGGGGCAGTCGACGTTGACCCAGGACTCGGCCGCGGCCAGCGGCGAGATGCCCTTGGGCGCGAGGTCGGCGCCCGCGAGGTCGTCGGGCAGCACCACGGGCAGCTGGTCGTCGGGGACGGGGACCTCGCCGCAGTCGGGGCAGTGGATGATCGGGATGGGCGTGCCCCAGAAGCGCTGCCGCGAGATGAGCCAGTCGCGCAGGCGGTAGTTGACGGTGCCCGTGCCGGTGCCCCGCTCGCCGAGGATCGCGATGATGCGGGCGATGGCGTCGTCCTTGCCGAGGCCGTCGAGCGGCCCGGAGTTGACGAGGACGCCGTCGCCGGTGGTGGCGGTGCCGGACCCGGCGGGTTCGGGCTCGCCGGTGTCGACGACCGTGCGCACCGGCAGGTCGAAGGTCCGCGCGAAGTCGAGGTCGCGCTGGTCGTGGGCCGGGACCGCCATGATGGCGCCGTGCCCGTAGTCGGCCAGCACGTAGTCGGCGGCCCAGATGGGCATGCGCTCGCCGTTCACGGGGTTGACGGCGTGGCGGCCGAGGAACACGCCGGTCTTCTCGCGCTCGGTCGACTGGCGGTCGATGTCGCTCAGCTTGGCGACCTGGGCGCGGTAGGCGTCGAACGCCGCGCGGTGCTCGGGCGTGCACAGTTCGTCGGCGAGCGGGGCGTCGGCGGCGACGACGAAGAAGGTCGCGCCGAAGAGGGTGTCGGGCCGGGTGGTGAAGACCGTGACGGGTTCGTCGCGGCCCTCGATGCCGAACGCGACGTCGGCGCCCTGGGACCGGCCGATCCAGTTGCGCTGCATGGTCAGGACCTCGGCCGGCCAGCCGTCGGCCAGTTGGTCCATGTCGTCGAGCAGCCGCTGGGCGTATTCGGTGATCTTGAAGTACCACTGGTTCAGGCTGCGCCGCACGACCGGTGTGTGGCAGCGCTCGCACAGCCCTTGGACGACCTGCTCGTTGGCGAGCACGGTCTGGTCCTTGGGGCACCAGTTGACGAGGCCGTTCTTGCGGTAGGCCAGCCCGCGCTCGAAGAACCGCAGGAACAGCCACTGGTTCCAGCGGTAGTAGTCGGGGTCGCTGGTGTGCAGCCGCCGCGACCAGTCGGTCGACACCCCGTAGCGGCGGAACGACTCGGCCTGGGTCTCGATGTTGGCGTAGGTCCACTCGGCCGGGTGGGTGCCGTTGCGGATGGCGGCGTTCTCGGCCGGCAGGCCGAAGGAGTCCCAGCCAATGGGGTGCAGGACGTTGCGGCCGCGCTGGAAGCCGTAGCGGGCGATGACGTCGCCGATGGCGTACACCTCGGCGTGGCCCATGTGGAGGTCGCCCGACGGGTAGGCGAACATGTCGACGACGAACGACCGCGGCCGGTCGTCGGCGGGGTCCTCGTCGGCGACGAAGGGGGTCTCCTTCTGCCAGCGGGCCCGCCACTTGTCCTGGAGCGCGCGCGCGTCGTAGGTCTCGCTCGCCGCTGGGTCACCGTCTACCGCTGTCATCGCTGGAGTTGTCCTCTGTCGGGTGGCACGCCGGTTCTCGATGTCAAGGTTAGCGCGGGGACCGACGGACACCGACCGGCGCGCGGCGGCGGGAGCGCGGCGGTTCCGCGCCGACACGCCGACCGCTCCTTGACCGTCTGGCTACGCGGAGTGCTCATCCGGTGTAAGAATGCTTGGCAACGGTGGAAACGACGGCCGTTTCCACGCGCCTGAGCCATGGGAGCGCTGACCAGATGAGTGTCCACAGCCGCGTCGGCCGCAGCGTCAGGGGGGCCGCTGTCGCCATCGCGTGCGCCGGCCTCGCAGTGGGACTCGCCGGGTGCGGCGAGGACGCTCAGGGCGAGAACACCGCCGAGTCGCGCCCTGCGCCCGTGCTGGGCGAGAACGACGACCGCATCCAGCTCACCGAAGGCGTGCCGTTCTCCACCGGCGCCGGCGCGGACGACGGCACCACGTTGCAGGTCACCGGGTCCAGCGACGGCAACGAGCCGGCCGTGGAGATCAGCACCAGCGTGGCCGGCGGCGACACCGCGACCGAGACCGTCGCGCTCGGCGACACGCTCGACGTCGACGGCGCCGCGTGGCAGGTGTCGGAGATCGCCGTTGCGGGCTCCGGCGCCCAGCCGAGTTCGGTGACCCTCGTCAGGGAGTGACCACCGAGGGCATCGCGGCTGGTCGCGGCGGCTCCGGCAGGGCCGGAGCCCGGATTGCGCCCCCGAAGTTACCGTGCGGTAGAAATGAGTCCTGCCACACACTCCCCGGGAGGCGCGATGCTGAACCTGTCGGTACTGCTCGAAGACGGTGCCCGCACTACCCCTGACCGCGACTGCGTCGTCTTCGGCGACCTGCGGCTCAACTACGCGATCGTCGACATGATCGCCAACCAGGTGGCGAACCTGCTGGTGGCGCGCGGCGTGCGGCCCGGCGACCGGGTGGCGCTGGCGAGCCCGAACACGCCGTACTTCCCGTTCGTGTACTTCGGCGCGCTCAAGGCCGGCGCCGTGGTGGTCCCGCTGAACGTGCTGCTGACCAGCCGTGAGATCGCCTTCCACCTGCGCGACTCCGGTGCCACGGCGCTGTTCGCGTTCACGGGCACCGCCGACCTCCCCCTCGGGCAGCGCTCCCGCGCGGCCTTCGACGAGGTCGACTCCTGTACGACCTACATCGACCTGCCGGCGACCGCCGGCGCCGTTGAGTCCGAGATCGAGGGCGCCGAGACACTGTGGAAGGCCCTCGACGGGATGCCGGGGACGTTCGCCACGGTCCGCACCGAGGCCGACGACACCGCGGTGCTGATCTACACCAGCGGCACGACCGGCACCCCCAAGGGCGCCCGGCTGAGCCACAACAACCTGCTGTTCAACGCCGTGTGCTCGGACGCGCTGTTCGACCGGCGCACCGACGGGCCCGACGTCTTCCTGGCGGCCCTGCCGCTGTTCCACATCTTCGGCCAGACCACGATGATGAACACCGCCCTGTACCGGCACGCCACCATGGTGCTCCAGGCGCGGTTCACCGCCGACGACGCCCTGTCGCTCATGGAGCGCGAGGGCGTGTCGATCTTCGCCGGGGTGCCCACCATGTACTGGGGGCTGCTGTCGGCGCAGGGCGAGCACGACATGGCCGCCATCACCGGCTCCCTCGCAGTGGCGGTCTCCGGCGGCGCCGCGCTGCCGGGCGAACTGGCGCGGCAGGTCGAGGAGCGGCTCGGGGTGGAGATCCTGGAGGGCTACGGGCTGTCCGAGACCTCACCCGTGATCGCGTTCAACAACCCGAAGGTCAAGGCGAAGACCGGGTCGATCGGCCGGCCGATCTGGGGCATCGAGATGAAGCTCGTCGACGGCGCGTTCGAGGACGTCGAAGGCGAGGGCCCGGGCGAGATCGCGGTGCGCGGGCACGCGGTGATGCAGGGGTACCACGGCCACCCCGAGGCCGACGCCCTGGTGCTCAAGGACGGCTGGTTCCGCACCGGCGACATCGCGCGCCGCGACGAGGAGGGCTTCTACTTCATCGTCGACCGCTCCAAGGACCTCATCATCCGCGGCGGCTACAACGTCTACCCGCGCGAGCTGGAGGAGGTGCTCATGACCCACCCGGGGGTGAGCCTCGCCGCCGTGGTGGGTGTCGCCGACGCGACCCGCGGTGAGGAGATCAAGGCCTACGTGATCCGCGCCGAGGGCGCGGCGGTGAGCGAGTCCGAGCTGGTCGAGTGGGCGAAGGAGCGCCTCGCGGCGTACAAGTACCCGCGGGTCGTGGAATTCCGCGACGAGCTGCCGATGACGGCGACCGGCAAGATCCTCAAGCGCGAACTGCGGTAGGCGTCACCCGCCGGGTCCGCGGCCGCGCAGGCCCGGCGCCGCCTGTTCAGGACATGGGCTGCCATTGGGAGTCGCACGCCGTGCAGCGGAACTCGATGCGCAGCCCGCAGGACTTGCAGTGCGGGCCGGGGCTGTTCTGGTCGAGGTGCTCGGCGTGGCGGTCGGCGAAGTAGCGCAGGTCCATGCACACGTTGCAGCGGATCTGGACGGTCGTGGGGCTCTTGTGCCACGGGCCTTCGGGCTCGATCTCGTGGTCGTCGGATGCTGCCGGCACCGCTTCCCCCTCCAAGTCGGACGGCTGCGGCCACCTTCCTCGACCGCCGCCGCCTGGTCAAGCCACCCGCTGCCGCCCTCCGGCGAGGGCGGCGACCCGCTGCGCCGCCTCCTCCAACCGGGCGGGCGCCAGCGCACCGGAGTCGACCGCGTCGAGCAGCCGGCCGAGGACGGTGCGGAAGAGCGCTTCGTCGTCGTGGCCGCTGGTCGCCGGGTTGCCGAGGCACAGCAGGTCGGCTCCTGCCGCGAGGGCCGCCACCGCGCCCCGCGCCGCGCCTTCGCAGGTGTCGGCGGCACCGGTGTGGTGGGCCATGGCCCACATGTCGAGCGCGTCGGTGACGGCGGGGCCCGTGAAGCCGAGGTCCTCGCGCAGCAGCCGGTAGGTCGCCGGGGACGCGCTGGCCGGGGCGTCGTCCAGCGCGGGGATGCGGATGTGCGCCATGAGCACCAGGTCGGCGCCCGCCTCGACGGCGGCGCGGAACGGCACCAGCTCCCGGTCGGCGAGGGTGGCCCGGTCGAGGTCGATCACCGGCAGGGCGAGGTGGGAGTCGGTGCGGGTGTCGCCGTGGCCGGGGAAGTGCTTGGCGGCGCACAGCAGGCCGGCGTCGTGCAGCCCGCCGATGAACGCCGCACCGTGCCGTGCCACGTCGGCGGCGTCGGCGCCGAACGCGCGGGGGCCGATGACGGGGTTGCGGGGGTCGGAGTTGACGTCCACCACGGGCGCCAGCGCGGCGTCGATCCCGGCGGCGCGCAGCTCCCTGCCCATGGTGGCGGCGACCATGCGCGTGTGCGCGGTGTCGCCGATGGTGCCGAGTTCGGCGTGCGCCGGGTAGGGCGACCCCGCTGCCGCGTGCAGGCGGGTGACGCGGCCGCCCTCCTCGTCGCTGGCGACGAGCAGGTCGGCGCGCAGCCGGTGCAGGTGCGCCGACAGCGACGGCGGGTCGCGGCGCAGGTTCTGCCCGAAGTACAGCACCGACCCGAGCCCGCCGTCGACGGCGCGGGCCAGCCAGTCGGGGACCTCCGTACCGAGGAACCCGGGCATCAGCACGGCGTGGACCATGCGGACGAGGGCGGGGTCGTCGTGCGCGCTGCTCACTGCGCCGCCTTTCGCCGGTCCGGTGCCGCCGCGGCGCCCGCGGGCGGGGTCATCCCTTCACCGCGCCCGCGACCAGGCCGGACGCCAGCCCGCGCTGCACGAACAGGAAGAAGACCATGACGGGCAGGGTGATGATGGTCGACCCGGCCATGACCAGCCCCCAGTCCGTGGTGTTCTGCCCGAAGAATGCGCGCAGGCCGACCGCGACGGTGTACTTGTCGGTGTCGTTGAAGAAGGTCAGCGCGAGGATGAACTCGTTCCACGCGGTGATGAAGGAGAAGATGCTCGTGGCGACGAGGCCGGGGGCGACCAGCGGCAGCAGCACCGACCAGAACATCCGCCCCCACGAGGCGCCGTCGAGGTAGGCGGCCTCCTCGACCTCCGCGGGGACCGCCGCGACGAAGCCGCGCAGCATCCACACCGCGAACGGCAGCGAGAGCGCGATGTACACCAGCGAGAGGCCGAGCAGCGAGTTCAGCAGCTGGAGTTCGCGCGCTTGCAGGAACAGCGGGATGACCAGCGCCTCCAGCGGGACCATCTGGATGACCAGGATCATGATCAGCACCGTGGTGCGGAACCGGAACCGGAAGCGCGCCACGGCGACGGCGGCGAACAGCGCCAGCAGGCTGGACCCGAGCACGGTGATGAGCGCGACCAGGAGCGAGTTGCCGAGGTAGGTGAGGAAGTTGCCGCGGGTGAGGACCTCGGTGAAGTTGGCGAGGGTCGGCGCGGTGGGGATCAGCGCCTCGAAGCCCGAGCCGACCTTCCCTGACACGGCGCTGGTGAGCATGAAGTAGGCGGGGAACAGCGTGAAGAAGAGGACACCCGCGACGGCGGCGCCCTTGGCGGCCGCGGCGGCGGGGCGCCGTGAGGGGCGCCGCCGCGCGGGCGCGCGCACGGCGGGGGCCCGGTCGGCAACCTGGCTCATCGCGGATCGTCCTCCCGGAACAGCGCCTTCAGGTAGGCGACGGTGATGGCGAGCAGCATGAGGGTGAGCAGCACCGCGATGGCGGCGCCCGTGCCGTAGTTGCCGGTGGTGAATGACTCGACGTAGGCCCACACGCCGAAGTTGAAGATCTCCTCGTTGGTGCCCGCCCCTCCCGGCATCAGATAGACCTGGGCGAACACCTTGAAGTCCCAGATGGTGGAGAGGATGGTGACCACGGCGAAGATCGGCAGGAGGGTCGGGAACGACACGTTCCAGAACCGCTGCCAGCCGTTGGCGCCGTCGATGCGGGCCGCCTCGTGCAGCTCGCGGGGGACGGTGAGCAGCCCGGCGAGCACGGTCACGGCCACGAACGGGAAGCCGTGGTGGACGATGTTGAGGACCACGATGGCGTAGAACGTCAGCCGCTCGGTGAACCAGTTGAAGCCGTCGGGGCCGAGCATCCCCACGGCCTGGAGGGTCTCGCGGACGATGCCGCGGTCGACGTCGAAGATCCACCGCCACACGTAGGTGCCGGTGACGGCGGGCATGGCCCACGCCACCATCACGCAGCTGATGACGATGGTGCGCCACAGCGGGCGCAGGCTCTGGAGCAGCAGCGCGACCAGGGTGCCGAAGACGACCGTGCCGCCGACGGCGGCGACGGCGAACACCACGGTGTTCGGCAGCACGATGGTCCACAGGTAGCTGTCGCCGAGCAGCGCGGCGAAGTTGTCGAACCCGACGAACTCCGATTCGCCCGAGACGAGGCTGCGCAGGTCGTAGTGGCGGAACGACAGCCAGACGACCCGGCCGAGCGGGTAGAAGAGCAGCACCGCGATGACGGCGAGGGCCGGCGCGAGCAGCGCCCACGGTGCCATGCGCGCGCGGCTCGCCCGGGACATGCGGGGGCGTGATGAGGCCCGGCCGGCCGCAGGGGCCGGCCGGGCGAGGACGGGATCGCTCACGTGGTCAGGATCCTCCGAAGGCTTCGTCCATGTCCTTGGTCGTCTTCGTGGTGGCCTCCTCGACGGAGGCGTCGCCCTTGAGGATCGACTGCATCATGGTCTGGATCATCCGCTTGCCTTCGATCTTGCCGAAGTCGGCGGTGACCGGCAGGCCCTTCCCTGCCTCGGCCATCTGCCGGGCGAAGGGCTGCACGAGCTTGTCTTCGGACTGCACGTACGGTTCGAGCTGGGCCTTCTTACCCGGGAAGTAGGTGGTCTCCTCCGACCAGCGCTTCGCGTACTTGTCGTTGGTGACCATCTGGATGTACTCCCAGGACAGGTCCTCGTTGTCGCCGTTGAACGCGGAGAGGTGCGAACCGCCGAGGAACGACGGCGCGAGCCCGCCGTCCTTGCCGGGGATGGGGAACGCCGCGATCTTGTCCTCGAGGTCGGGCTCCGCCTCGGTGATGGCCTTGGGGGTCCAGCTCCCCGACAGGGTCATGGCGACCTTGCCGTCGATGAAGTTGTCCTGGACGTCGTTCTCCATCCAGGTGCTCGCCCCGGTGCTGGAGACCTTGTCCTTGAGCGCGAGGTCGGTGAAGAAGGTGACGCCTTCGCGCGCCTCGGGGCTGTCGAGGGCGCCCTTGAACTTGCCGTCCTGCTCGGTCGCGATCTCGCCGCCGGCGCCCCACACGAAGGGCAGCAGGAAGTAGGAGGCGTCGCCGGCGACGGGGAAGGCGGTCATGTCCTTCTCCTCGGCGGCGAGCTTCTTCGCCGCGGCGCGGAGCTCCTTCCAGTCCTTGGGCACCTCGATGTCGTGCTTCTCGAACACGTCGGTCCGGTAGAGCACCGAGCGCACGCCCGCGTACCAGGGGATGCCGTACAGCTTGCCGTCGATGGTCCCGGCCTGGGCCAGGCCCTCGACGTAGGCGCTGGTGTCGCCGGCCTTGCTCGTGAGGTCGGCGAGCGCGCCGGCCTCCGCGAACTCGGGTGTCCAGGTGGTGCCGACCTCGGCGACGTCGGGCATCGTGTTCCCGGCGATGGCGGTCTGGAACTTCTGGTGGGCGTCGGCCCACGGCACGATCTCGACGTCGACCTCGGCGCCGGTCTTCTTCTTGAAGGCGGTGCCGACCTCCTTGAAGTAGGCGTCGGCGTCGGGGTTGGTGCCCTCCATGATCCAGACCTTGAGGGTGTCGCCGTCGCCGCCGGAGTCGCCGCCGCCCCCACTGCACGCGGTCAGTGCGAGCGCGAGGCTCGCGCCGATCGCGACAATGGACAGGGTGCGCTTTTGGCCCATCACAATCTCCCGTCAGTTCACCGCCCCCCGGGCGTGTAAGAAACCTACGCAAAAACCCCGGTGGCGTGAAGTAAACCACAGTGCGGTGTGGGTTGACCCGTGCCCGTCCTCATTCGGCATCACCGTATCGGGGCCGCGGCGGCGCGGCCTAGGACATGCGGGGCAACGAGTTGGTCGCATTCAGGCGGCGCAGGGCAGCGTCTTGATCCCGTTCAGGAAGTCCGACACGAGCCGCCGCGGTTCGCCGGTGGCGCGGATGCCAGGGGCGCTGCGGTGCAGCTCGCGGAACATGGCGGTGATCTCGCGCCGGGCGAGGTGGGCGCCGAGGCAGTAGTGCGGGCCCGGGCCGCCGAAGCCCACGTGGGGGTTCGGGCTGCGCGTGACGTCGAAGCGGTCGGGGTCGGTGAAGACCGCCTCGTCACGGTTTGCCGAGGCGTAGAACAGCAGGGCCTTGTCCCCGGCCGCGTAGTGGTGCCCGTTCAGCTCGTGGTCGCGGGTGAGGGTGCGCCGCATCCAGGTCACGGGCGACGCGTGGCGGACGATCTCCTCGACCGCCGTTGCGGCGTGCGCCTCGAAGTCCGCCCACCACAGCGCCCGCTGGTCGGGGTGGTCGGTGAGGAGCGCCAGGCCGTGGCTGATGGCGTTGCGGGTGGTCTCGCTGCCGGCGACGGCGAGCAGGATGAAGAACGAGCCGATCTCCTGGTCGCTCAGCGCCTCGCCGTCGATGTCGGCGTTGACGAGGGCCGAGGTGAGGTCGTCGACCGGTGTGCGGCGGCGTTCGGCGGCGAGCTCGCCGAGCAGGCCGGCGAGTTCGCCGCCGGCGGTGAGCAGCCGGTGCGCGGCCGCGTCGCCGTCGCCGCCGAGGAACTCGGCGTCGGCGCCCGCCAGCACGATCGCGGTGTTCTCGCGCACCATCGCGCGGCGGCTCTCGGGGATGCCCATCATGTCGCAGATGACCGCCAGCGGCAGCGGCGCCGCGACCTCGGCGACGAAGTCGCAGTCCCCTTTGGCGGGCAGTTCGGCCGCGATGCGCGCGGCGATGCGGGCGATGTCGCCGTCGATCTTGGCGAGCATGCGCGGGGTGAACCCGCGCGAGACGACCCGGCGCACGCGGGCGTGGCGCGGGTCGTCGAGGTTGATCATCGAGCCGAAGAACTCGTTGAACTCCCGCGGCATGTCGGGGATGGAGATGGCACTCGGCTCGGAGGCGAACACCGACGGCAGCCGGCTCGCCGCCACGACGTCGGAGTGGCGGACCAGGGCGTGGTAGCCGGGGCCGCGGGGAATGGGCGCGAGGTCGGGTTCGGCGAAGTACACGGGCGGGTGGGCGCGCAGCCGGGCGAACGCCTCGTGGCGCTCGCCCGGCGGCCCGGACCAGAAGCGGAGGTCGGAGAGGTCGATGTCGGCGAGGGCGGCGGGGCGGGCGGGCTCCGGCATCGGGCGCCTTTCTCGGGGGCGCCGCATCGCCTCGTGGCGTGACCGTGCGCCGCATCCATGCTTTACATGAACGCGGTTGGTGTCAAGCCACGGCCGGTGTTCAGTCGGCGATCCCCGCGGCGATGCGCAGTGTCGAGAGCAGCTCCTGCGGCCCGTAGACGGCCTGGCCGATCGCGGCGCAGAACGCCGCGAGCATGTGCATGAAGATCAGCGGGTCGCCCCGGGTGAAGCGCTCGGCCGCCTCGGTCTCACCGACGGCGAACGCCTCCCACGCGGTGACAACGGCGAACTCCACCTCGGGTTCGAGCAGGTCGGCGACTGCCCCCGCAACGGCGTCCCTGGAGTCGGCCGGCTTCCACACCACCCCGGTCTCCTGCACCCGCCGGGTCAGGAACCCGGCGAACACCTTCAGCTCGGAGGTGACCGCCGCACCGTCGGCCCCGATGCCGTCGACGGCTTCGGCAACGGCGTCGCGGTCCTTGTGCACGTAGGCGGCGACCAGCGCGATGGCAAGGTGCTTCAACCGGTCGTCCTCAACGGGGTCGTTCGGGGCGGGGTCGTTCGGCGCGGAGTCGTCAGTCCCAGACATGCACCCCATGATGCCCGCTCCGGGGACCGGAGTCCCCGAAGCGGGCGCCCGCAGCGGCTCAGCGCGGCTCGGGCTCGAACGCGGGGCGCAGCGGCATGCGGGCGTCGGCGCCGTCGAGCTTCACCCCGAGGATCTGGTGCAGCTGGACGACGTTGCGCTCGAAGCCCAGCACGCAGCCGGCCATGTAAAGCCGCCACACCCGGGCCCGGCCCTCGCCCACCATCGCGACGGCGGTGTCCCAGTTGGCGTCGAGGTTGGCGCACCAGCGGCGCAGTGTGAGCGCGTAGTGCTCGCGGAGGTTCTCCTGGTGCCGGATCTCGAACCCCGCGTCGTTCATCCGCGTCTGCAACCAGCCCGGCCCCTCCAGCTCGCCGTCGGGGAAGACGTAGCGGTTGATGACCCCGTCGGCGAACATGGCCGGCATGTCGTTGCGCGGCCGGGTGATGCAGTGGTTGAGCAGCCGCCCGCCCGGCTTCAGCTTCGCGTGCAGCTCGGCGAAGTAGGACGGCACGTTCTGCTGGCCGACGTGCTCGGTCAGCCCGATGGAGCTGATCCGGTCGAAGGAGCCGTCGGGCACGTCGCGGTAGTCCATGTGCCGCACCTCGGCGAGGTCGCCCAACCCCTCCTTCGCGATCCACTTCTGGCCGAACTCGGCCTGCTCCTTCGACAGCGTGACGCCGACCGCCCGCACCCCGTACTCGCGGGCCGCGTGCACGACCATGCCGCCCCAGCCGCAGCCGACGTCGAGCAGCCGCTGGCCCTCGGCCAGCCCCAGCTTGCGGGAGACCAGGTCGTACTTGTGCGCCTGGGCCTGCTCAAGGCTCGCCCCCTCCTCGGGGAACACGGCGCACGTGTAGGTCATGGACGGGCCCAGCACCATCGCGTAGAAGTCGTTGGACACGTCGTAGTGGTGGTGGATGGCCGCGGCGTCGCGGCTCTTGGAGTGCCGCCGCCCGAGCACGCCGAGCCGGGTGGGTTGCACCTCCTCCGGGGGCGGCGGCACCCGGTTCAGGAACTTCACCCAGCCGAGGCTCAGCCCGAGCCGGGCGAGCTCCGGCCACGACGGGCCGTGGCCGCGCACCAGCGCGAGTTCGGACATGCGCTTCATCGCGGTGTACATGTCGCCTTCGAGGTCGATGTGCCCCGCGACGTAGGCGCGGGTGATCCCGAGCGCCCCGGGCGCCTGCGCCAGGTAGTTCAATGCCACCGGTGTCCGGACGACGACAGCGATCTCGCTGTTCGGATCGCCGGACACACTGCCGTCATAGGCGCGGAACCGCACGGGTGCGTTCGGTCCGGCCACCCGCTCGAAGATCTCCGCCACTCGCATCGCTAGCTTCCCTTCCTCGCCGAACGTCGGCCCTCCCGCATCGGGTCGGCGTCTTACCTGTTGCGTACGCACTTGGCGTACAGATCGAGCAGTCGGCTCCCCGGGTCGTAGTCGCGCTTCAGCGCGCGGTACGCGTCGCCGTTGTAGAGCCGCCAGAACCGGTCTTCGCTGTAGAACGAGTCGGAGTACAGCGACTTGTGCCCGCCGAGCCGCAGCACCTCGTCCTCGACCAGCCTGTTGTGGAGCGGTCCCCGCTGGCCCGGGCGCATCGGCACCATCCCCCAGAAGCCGAAGTTGACGAACAGCTCGTCCTGGGCCATGGGGTACAGCGGCCACGCGTGGCCGTCGCCGCCGGGTGCCGGCTTGTCCCGCAGCCGCAGCGGGCACATCCACACCGGGGTCATGCCGACCTCGGCGTGGAAGAAGTCGAGGAACTCGGCGCCGCGGTCCACCGGCACCTCGATGTCCTGGATCAGCGGCTCCGACTGCGGCCGTCCCCGGTAGTAGGCGAGCAGCCGGGTGAAGTCGGTGCGGCGGTCCAGCGCCACCAGTTTCCGGTAGACGTCGGAGCGCTTCAACGAGCGCGGCCACATCCGGCGCACCGCCGGGTTGCCGAGCCCGAACGCGCGCGAGCACCAGAACCAGTCGGTGTCCCACCGCCACAGGTAGTCCTGCACCGTGAGGTGGTCGCCGCGGTTCTGCGCCGCCAGCCGCGGAATGGACTGGTAGTAGATGTCGGCGCCGGTGTAGTCGCTGGTGCGCGGCGCGGAGTCGGTGAACGACGCCAGGCTGAGGTACAGCTCGTCGGGTCCGAACGCCACCCCGTCGATGAAGTCGACGCGCTCGCCGTCGTGCTCGGCAGCGTCGCAGATGCGCGCGAACGCGTCCATGGCCGCGGCGGCGTCGGAGAAGCGCAGGTGGCGCAGGTGGACGAACGGTTTCACCGGTTCGAGCTCGATGCGCAGGCGCAGGCTGTAGCCCAGCGTCCCGTAGGAGTTGGGGAAGCCGCGGAACAGCTCCGCGTGCTCGTTGTCGCGCCGCGCGGTGACCACGTCGCCGTTGCCGGTGAGGATCTCGATCTCCTGGACCGACTCGTGCGGCAACCCGTTGCGGAAGGAGGACGACTCGATACCGAGGCCGGTGACGGCCCCGCCGATGGTGATGGTCCGCAACTGCGGGACGACCAGCGGCATCAGGCCGTGTTCCAGGGTCGCGGCGACGAGGTCCTCGTAGGTGCACATGCCGCCGACCTCGGCGACGCGCTCCTCCGGGTCGACCCACAGCACCGACGCGAACGCGCTCGCGTCGAGCTTCGGTGCGGCGCTGGGTTCGCGGAAGCGGAAGAGGTTGCTGGTGGGCTTCGCCAACCGGACCGGCGCTCCGTCGGGCAACCGGGCGAACTCGGAGCGTATCCGCTGGACCGCGGCCACGTGCTCGGAAAGATCCCGCCGGTGGGACATACGGCTCATAAGCCACCCGCCTCATTTACGCAGCGTCAGTTCACGAAACGGTCGCGCCGTTCCAAGCCGGGCCGTGAGCGCGAGTACCACGGTCCTTGGACACCCTAGTCCTACGCGCCGGTAATACGAGCGGGGGGATCCGCCCCCGGCGCGTCGAGCCGCCGCCGGGAACCGCCCGCTGCCGCCCGGCGCCGCCGCGTCCGGAACGGCCGCCGGATAGTGTTGGCGGCTGTGCGCATCGCTCTCATCGACTCCGGGTACGGCCTGCTCTCCACTGCCGCGGCCCTGCGAACGGCCCGCCCCGACGCCGACCTCGTCTGCGCCATGGACCCCGACCACATGCCGTGGGGCCCGCGCAGCGCCGCCGAGATCCGCGCCCGCGCGCTGGCGGGGGCCACGGCGGCCGCGGCCACCCGTCCCGACGCCATCGTGGTCGCCTGCAACACCGCGTCGGTGCACGCCTTGGAGGTGCTGCGCGCCGAGTTCGAGCCCGGCATCCCCGTCATCGGGACCGTACCCGCGGTGAAGCCCGCCGCCGACCACGGCGGCCCCATCGCCATCTGGGCCACCCCCGCCACCACGGGCAGCCCGTACCAGCGCGACCTCATCCTGCGCTTCGCCGCGGGCGTCGATGTGACACCCGTGGCCTGCTACGGGCTCGCCGACGCGGTCGAGGCGGCCGACCCCGCCGTCATCGGCGCCGCCGTCGCACGCGCCGCCGAGCTCACCCCCGCGGGCGTGCGGAGCGTCGTCATCGGCTGCACCCACTACGACCTCGTCGCCGAGCGCATCTCCGCGGCTCTGGGCGAGCCCGCCCTGTTCAGCGCCGCCGAAGCGGTCACGGCCCAGACCCTGCGCCGTCTGGGCGCGTCGCCCGATCCCGCTGCGGCGGCCACCGGCACCCTCACCGTCCTGGCGAGCGGCCGGCCCGCGGCGCTGCCCCCTGCCGCGCTGGGCTACCCGGCCGGCCGGCTGCTGGCCGACAGCGGCGCGGCGGCCCGGCCCGGCGCCCGCCCGGCGGAGTGAGCGGGCGGCCATAGGACGGGTGCCGCGGGCGTCTCCGGGCGCCCCTGATGCGCCCGCCGCGCGGCCCCTGGCACACCCCCGGCAGCAGCCGGGCCGCTCCCTCCCCCGGCAGCGGCGACGGCAGAATCCCGACACCCGCCACCAGTAGGCTCATTGTCCGCCGATGCACGCGAACACGGACCGGAGCCCCTCTTGACCGCGCAGGAACGTGTCCGGGCATTCGTCGACGCCCCCTGGTTCCAGACGGCCATCATCGGCCTCATCCTGGTGAACGCCGCGATGCTGGGCGCCGAGACCTCCCCCCGGATCCTCGACTCCTACGGCGGTGCCCTGCACCGCGCCGACACCCTCATCCTCGGCGTGTTCGTGCTGGAACTCGTCCTGCGGGTCTTCGCCTACCGCCTCGCCTTCTTCCGCGACCCGTGGAACTGGTTCGACCTCGCCATCGTCGTCATCGCGCTGCTTCCGGCCTCGGGCCCGTTCGCGGTGCTGCGGGTGCTGCGCGTCCTGCGGGTGCTGCGGCTGCTGTCGGTGATCCCCACCCTGCGCCACGTGGTGTCGGGGCTGCTTCGGGCGCTGCCGGGCATGGCGTCGATCGCGCTGCTGGTGTCGCTGCTGCTGTACGTCTCGGCGGTCATGGCGACCACCCTGTTCCAGCACACCGCGCCCGAGTACTTCGGCGACCTGCTGACGTCGCTGTTCACCCTGTTCCAGATGATGACGGGCGACAGCTGGGGCGCCATAGCCAAGACCGTCATGGCGCACCACCCCATGGCGTGGCTGTTCTTCGTCTGCTACATCCTCGCCTCGACGTTCATCGCGCTGAACCTGTTCATCGCCGTGGCGGTCGAGGCGCTGGAGGACGACGGCGACGAGCGCGAGGCCCCCGACCGGCACGACGCGATCCTCGCCGAGCTGCGCGCCCTGCGCGCCGAGGTCGGCGAACTCCGCCGCGACACCCCCACCCCCTGACCCCGCGGGGCCAGCGCCCAGGCGGCGCCCACGCTTTCCGGCGCGGGGCGGCGCTAGGCCGGCTGGCTCTGCTGTTTCGGGGCGCCGGTGAGGGTGCGGACCAGGGTGCGGACCCCCGCCTGGTCGTTGTCGTGCAGCAGGGTGTCGAGCAGCGCGAGCGCGGCCGACCGGTCGCCCGGGGCGCGGCGCACCATGTCCCACTGCGGGACGGCGGCGGCGTCGCCGAGGTGCAGGACCCGGCTGGTCCGGCCGAGCGCCGCCAGTAGTCCGGTGTCGTCGGGGCGCTCGGCGAGGCCCGCGCGGATCAGGTCGGCGTGGCGCTCGGGGTCGACCTCCTCGGGCGGCTCCGCGCTCAGCACGTCGAGCAGTTCCGCGGCGGGGCCGGGCAGCACGACGGGCGGCATCGCCGCCATGTCGGCCCGGACCTCGGCGAGGTCGGCGCGGGGGTCCTCGCCGCGCCGCACCTGGGCGAGCATGCGCTCGGCGCGCTCGGCCGCGCCGGCGGCGACCCAGTGCGCGCCGCGCTGCGCGGCGAGCCGGGCCGCCGTCAGCGACAGGTCCAGGCACGGCCGGTGCGCGCCGACCTGCTCCAGGTGGCGCGCCCACCCGGTGAACGTCACCCCGACCCGCCAGTCGTTGCGCACCGCGCCCTTCGCGATGAGGTGCTCGACCGCCTCGGCCCAGGCCGGGCGGAGGAACGGCGCGGACTCGGCCTCCCGCACGTCGGGGAGCGCCGCCACCGCCTCCTTCGCTGTGCGCAGCCCGGCCCGCGCCGACCAGGCGAGCAGCCGCGCCCGCTCGAACCGGATGCGGCGGTGGGCGTCGGCGCGCGGTACGCCCTGCGCCCAGCCGGCCACCCCGTTGCCCTCCAGGTGCTCCAGCGCGTGGAGCGCGTCGGTATGGCGGTCCTGGGCCCGCAGCGCGCGCACGTAGCCGAAGCCGTAGTACAGGCCGACGTCGGCGCCCGTCGCGCGGACCCGCTGCGCTTCGGCGTCGAGGTGCCGGATGGCCTCGTCGGGGCGCTCGTCGTCGATGAGCAGGTCGGCGCGTGCCACCGCCAGCGCCTCGAACCGGGGCTCGCCGGGCGTGCAGTGCCCGGCCGCCTCGGCGAGCACCGAGGCGCGCTCGACGACGGTGCCCGGCCCGTCGATGTTGGCGTAGCAGGCCAGGACGTTCTCCGCGGCGCAGGCCGCCGGCGCGCACCCGGAGGAGGACCCGTTTCCGTGTGCGGCGCGCAGGCGCGCCTGCGCGCCGGCGAGCGCCGTGGCGCCCTCCATCTGGGCGCCGACCCGGGCGGCGCCCGGCCAGTGCCGCAGGTACCCCTCGATCCACGGGTGGTCCCGGACGCCCGCCGCGGCGCTCAGCGCGGCGGGCAGGTCGGCGCGGATGCGTGCGAGGTCGCCTTCCGCCGCCGCGCGGGGCAGGCGCGCGACCGACTCCGCGAGCAGCGGATGCCCTTCCGCGCGCAGCGTTGCGGCCGCATCGTCGACCCACGTCCAGAGCGTCATCGCGCCTCCCCATCCCAGCGAACTCACTGACAGTAGCAGCGTGGTCACAGGCGCGGTGGGGAAATCCGAAAATGGCCGATAGCGGGTGCCTATAGACTCGGGTGCCACCCGGCCAATCGGACAGGCGCCCTTCGCGGCGCACCCCGCGGCCGCACCGCGGCATATCGATTTGGAGCACACCGCGACTATGGGATGGCGAGACCGGTTCGGCCTCCGCAAGGCGAAGCGCAACCGCAAGAGCCGCTTCGACCGCCCTGCCGACGACTCCGACGTCAAGGCGCTCATCGCGTTCACGAAAAGCCGCGTCGGCGTGGAGTTCTACGTCGAACCCGAGACCTTCGCCACCGGCACCACAGCGGTCGCCGTCGCCACCGACGGCGAGTGGATCCGGCGGCGGGTGGGCTCCCCCGAAGTCATGCGGAAGGTCGCCCGCGACCTCGCCGCGCCGGCGTACGACGTCCAGATCGTCGGCTACCCGCAACGCATGCGCGACTGGACCGCGCGCAACAAGCGCGGGCTCTCCCTCGACGAGTAGCGGCCGCGGCACGACCTGGGAGCAGCAGCCGACCGCATGACCACCCCCGCACCGAAACGCGCCGCGGCCGACACCGCCGCCACGAGCGGCGCCGTCCGCGAGTCCATGCCCCCCTGGCTGCCCAAGGCCGTCGCCCTGGTCCTGTGCGCCGTCGCGGCGCTCGTCGCGGGCTGGTGGCTGTTCGTGCAGCTCCAGGGCCTGCTGGTGCTGATCCTGGTCTCGCTCTTCCTCGCCCTGGCCCTTGAGCCGGCCGTCAACTGGCTGCACCAGCACGGCGTGCCGCGCGGCCCCGCAACGGCGGCGCTGATGCTCGGCGGCACCGCCGCCACACTGGCGTTCTTCTCCATCCTGGGGTCGATGCTGGTCGGCCAGGTACTCGCGCTGGTCGGCGAACTGCCCGAGATGACCGGCGCCGTCCTGAACTGGATCAACAGCACCTTCCGCACCCGGATCTCGCCGACAGGGCTGCTCACCGAGGTCTCCAGCGCGAGCGGACTGATCCAGAGCTACGCCAACAGCGTCCTGGAGAACGTGTGGGGCGCCGGGACCACCCTGCTCATCGGCCTGTTCAACGGCTTGACCATCGCACTGTTCACGTTCTACCTGTGCGCCGACGGCCCGCGCTTCCGGCGGACCATCTGCTCGGTGCTGCCGCCGCGCACCCAGGCCGAGGTGCTGCGCGCCTGGGAGATCGCCATCCGCAAGACCGGCGGGTTCATCTACTCGCGCGCGCTGCTGGCAACGGCGTGCACGGCGGCGCACTACGTGGTGCTCATCCTGCTCGACATCGACTACGCGTTCGCCCTGGCGCTGTGGATCGGGGTGCTGTCGCAGTTCATCCCCACCGTGGGCACCTACATCGGCGGCGCCCTGCCGGTGCTGGTGGCGCTGCTCCAGGGCCCTTGGCCGACGCTGTGGATCCTGCTGTTCATCACGGTCTACCAGCAGTTCGAGAACTACCTGCTGCAACCGCGCATCACGGCACTCACCCTCGACATGCACCCCGCCGTCGCGTTCGGCTCGGTCATCGCGGGCGCCGCGATCCTGGGGCCGCCCGGGGCGCTGCTCGCGCTGCCCGCCGGCGCCAGCATGCAGGCGTTCGCGAGCAGCTACATCCGCCGCTACGAGGTGACCGAGCACCCGCTGGTGAGCCCCGAAGCCGAGGCGCCGGCGGACGACGCGCCACCGGAGGACCCGCCGGAGCCGTCGTCGCCGGACACCGCGGAGCCCGGCGCCGCGCCCCCGGCGGGCCCGGGCGCGCGTGCCGCCGGAGACCCCGAGCCGGCCGGTGACGGTGCGTGACGCAACGCATGTCACTCCATCGCCCGGGTTTACCGGCGGCCGACCGCGGCGAGGTCGATCATGCGCGCACCTTGGTGCTTTGATGACGACACTTTGTGAGAACTCCTGCACCGAACCGGTTCCCTCCGGAGGGGTTCCCATCGCATACTCGCCTGGGAGGGGGACGGTGAGAATGAAGCAGGAGTTGACCGCCTTGTGCTGCGCGTGCGGTGCCACCCGCAGAGTCAGCGAGTACCGCGGCGTCGGCGAGGCGCAGTCGGCCTACGGCCTGGCGCGGTGCGTGGTCTGGCGCATGTGCCGCCCGTGCGGGCACCGCACGCACCACGCCTACCTGCGCGCCGACACCGACCGCGACGAACTCGAAGACGCCCTCCGGCTCGATGACGCCCTCGCCACCGAAGCGCTCGACGAGGAGATCGAGCAGCTCAAGCTCTGCGGGGTCGACATCGGTCACGCTCCGGTACCCGCCATCTGGAACGGCCAGCCGGTGGGCATGGTCACGCAGCGCCTCACCGACAGCGCCTACGCCATCGTGCTCGACCCCAGCTCATCGGTCGTCGCCCGGCTCAAGCTCATCGACCTGATGTGGAACGAGCTCGCCATCGGCGACCACGACGACCGCTGGTACATCCAGCCCTCCGACGACGACTCCCCCGGCTACGCCGTGCGGCTGTTCGGGTACCGCACCCCGCGCTGAGCGCAGTTCACCCCGCCGACGCCATGGGCGCAGCGGCCGCGGCGTCGAGACGGCGCAGCGCGGCACGCGCCACCTCCGGATCGGCCGTGGCCCAGTACGGCGGCAGCGAGGCCCGCAGGAACCCGCCGTAGCGCGCGGTCGCCAAGCGGGGGTCGAGCACGGCCACCACCCCGCGGTCGTCCATGGAGCGCAGCAGCCGGCCGGTGCCCTGCGCGAGCAGCAGGGCCGCGTGGGTGGCCGCGACCGCCATGAAGCCGTTGCCGCCGCCGGCGCCCACCGCGCGCTGGCGCGCCGAGGCGAGGGGGTCGTCGGGGCGCGGGAACGGGATGCGGTCGACGATGACCAGTTGCAGCGCCGGGCCCGGGACGTCGACCCCCTGCCACAGCGACAGGGTGCCGAACAGGCAGGTGGGGTCGTCCTCGGCGAAGCGGCGGACGAGCTGGCCGGTGGAGTCGTCGCCCTGGCACAGGATGGGCGGCTCGACGCGCTCGCGGAGCTCCTCGGCCGCCTGCGCGGCGGCCCGCATGGACGAGAACAGGCCCAGGGCCCGGCCGCCCGCGGCGTCGATGAGCTCGGCGATCTCATCGAGGTAGCGGGGGTCGAGGCCGTCGCGCCCCGGAGGGGGCAGGTGCTTGGCGACGTAGAGGATGCCGCTGCGCCCGTGGTCGAACGGCGAGCCGACGTCGAGCCCCTTCCAGCGGGGCTCCCCCGCCGCGGTGAGGTCGGCGGCCGGCGCCGCCTCGTCCGCCCCGGCGGCGCCCTCTGCCGCCGCGGGCTCGGCCGCCGCGGGCTCCGGCGCGGTGCGCTTTGCGCGCCCGGTACGCGGCGCGGCGGGCTCGCCGGTGGTCTCGCGGCCCAGGCCCCACTGCACGGCCAGCGCGCTGAACGAGCCGCCCAGGGCGAGGGTCGCCGAGGTGAGGACGGTGGTGCGGTCGCCGAACAGTTTCTCGCGCAGCAGGCCGCCGACCGCCAGAGGTGCGACGTGCAGGCTCGGCGGCTGCTTGGGGCTCTTGGCCAGCCACACGACATCGGTGCGGTCGCGCAGCGGCGGCTCGTAGGACTCCAGCACCCGCACCGCGGCGTCGTGGACCTCGTTCAGCGCCGCCAGCGCCAGGCGGCGCACCGTTGCGCCCTCGGGATCGGCGGTGTCGGCGGGGCCGACCGCGCCGACACAGGCGCGCGCGGCGTCGCGCACGGCCGCGACGGCACCGGCGAGCGGATCGGGAATGTGGTCGAGGCGGCCCGGCTCGGAATCGGTGAACATCAGGGCGAGGCCGTCGCCCGCCTCGCCCAGCCGCTCGGTGAGCCCCGCCTCGACCAGCCGGGCCGCGCGCTTGGCTGCGATGGAGACGGCGCGTTCGCTGAGGACACCGGTCGCGACCGAGGTGACCCGGTCGACGAGGTCGTGCGCCTCGTCGACGAGCAGCACCCGGTGCTCGGGCAGGATGTGGTACCCCTGCATGGCGTCGATGGCGAGCAGTGCGTGGTTGGTGACGACGACGTCGACGTCGCCGGCGTCCTCGCGCGCCTGCTCGGCGAAGCACTCGTGGCCGAACGCGCAGACCGTGGCGCCGACGCACTCGTTCGCCGCGACCGACACCTGCCGCCACGCGAGGTCGCTGACCCCGGGGACGAGCTGGTCGCGGTCGCCGGAATCGGTCTCCTCGGCCCACTCGTGCAGCCGCTGCACCTGGCGGCCCAGCGACGACACCGCGCGGGGGTCGAACAGCTCGGCTTCGTCGGGCTCGGAACCGGCGGCGTGCAGCCGCTGCTTGCACAGGTAGTTGCGGCGCCCCTTGAGGATGGCGAAGGTGGGCTCGCGGCCCAGCAGCGGCGCGAGCGCGGGGGCGAGCCGAGGCAGGTCGCGGTCGATGAGCTGGCGCTGGAGGGCGATGGTGGCGGTCGACACCACCACCGTGGTGTCCTCGGCGATGGCGTGGCGCAGCGCGGGGACCAGGTAGGCGAGGGACTTCCCGGTGCCGGTACCGGCCTGCACCACGAGGTGTTCGTCGGTGTCGACGGCCGCCGCGACGGCGTCGGCCATTGCCACCTGGCCCTCGCGCCGGGAACCGCCGACCGCGCGCACGGCGGCGTCGAGAAGGGTCGCTACGTCGGGAAGCTCTGCCACGTCAAGGACAGTACCGCGCCCGACCG
Organism: Murinocardiopsis flavida; assembly: GCF_003014485.1. Classification (GTDB taxonomy): domain Bacteria; phylum Actinomycetota; class Actinomycetes; order Streptosporangiales; family Streptosporangiaceae; genus Murinocardiopsis; species Murinocardiopsis flavida. Next base: position 242,297 of record NZ_PYGA01000001.1, read on the forward strand.
ACGGGCGGATCCGCCCGTCCACAGCCCCCGCCCGACCGGGTGCGGCACCGGTCAGCCCTCCAGCTGGGCGGCGGCCCGCGCGGGAAAAGCGGTGGCGCCGCGGCGCCCGTGGTGGTTAGCGTCGGTGTCCGGCGGCCGGGTCCGAACCACGGAAAGGGGGCGCGATGCGCCGCACCCCGCAGGAGAAGAAGCGGCTGAGCTACGCGAAGGACACGCGCGACGCCTACTACGCGAACGCCAAGGCGTCGCGGCGCCGCAAGCCCCTGAAGAAGCGCCACGCGGCAAAGACCGACCGGGGCCGCGCACGGCAGATCCTCGGCTCGGCCAACGGACCGGTCGACCCCGCCGCCGCCGAGTCCGCGGAGACCCGGCTCGCGCACCGCCCGCCCGCCGCGCTGCACTCCGCCAACCGGCTGTGGCCGGACCAGCCGCTGGGACCGCTGCTGCGGTGGCGCCTGCGCGACCGCGCGGAGCGCGGCATGCTCGACCCCGAGACCGCCGCGGCCCGCATCGCGCGGCTCGACCGCCGCGTGCCGCCGGCGGCCGGCGGGTAGGAGTGACCGCTACTCCACCTCGACGGTCAGCTCGCTGTGCAGGAAGCTCAGGTGCTCGCGGACGTCGCGGCCGTCCTTGAGCGGCTGGGTGTAGGAGAACGCCGCGTCGGCGAGTTCGGCGTCGCCCACGCGCAGGCTCCAGTAGCTCGCGCGGCCCTTGTAGGGGCAGTAGGCGGTGGTGCGGCTCGGCACCAGGAGGTCGCGGCGCACGGTCTCGGGCGCCAGGTAGTAGCGGTCGGGCAGGCCGGTCTCCGAGAGCACCTTGGGGTGGTCGGTCACCGCGATGGTCTCGCCCTGCCACGACACCCGCACCACGCGCCGCGCCTGCCGCGCGTCGACCCGGTGGAAGGGGTCGCGCAGGTGGCCGTACACCTGTTCCTGCTCGTCGTACCAGGCGTCGGCGGCGTCCCAGTAGACGGACGCCAGCCCGCGCAGCCACGACGCGTCCTCGTTGGGCTGCGGGTACGCCCACACGGCGTTCTCCACGGTGTGCCCGCCCACGCTCAGGTGCCAGTACGCCGCGTCGCCCTTGTACGGGCAGTGGGTGGTGTGCTCGCTCTCGGCCAGCAGGGAGGCGTCGAGGTCCTCGAACGGGACGTAGAGGGCGGGGAGCAGCGAGGTCTCGTGCAGCAGCATGCCGCGCCCGGTGTCGAACACGGCCTGCCCGCCCACCTCGGCGCGCACCCTGCGGGTGAACGGGTGCAGGAACAGCGCGTGGGCCGGGGAGTCGAACGTGTAGTTCACGGTCTTCGGGGCGTTGCGTGCGAGCGGTCCCCCGCCGATGGTCAGCGACATGGTGCTCCCCCTGCTCAGGTGCTCTTCTCGCCGGTCGCGGCCGCGACGGTGCGGCCGTCGGGGGCCCACTACCCGGTTCGCGCCGACGACACCAGGGGGCGGGTCAGTCGTCGCCGTCGAGCGCGGAGCGGCGGGGCCGGGCGAGGTACACGGCTGCGGAGCCGCCGAACACCGAGAGCAGGGCCGCCCCGACCAGGCCGGCCACGGCGCCGCCGGTGATGGGCAGGGCGCCGCCGGAGCCGCCGCCGTCGGCGGAGGAGTCGGGCGCTTGCGGCGAGGAGCCGGTACCGGTGCCGGTGTCGGGCCCGGACGGGGACGCGGTGCCGCTGGGCGCGCCCGGGCGGGTGGGCGATTCGGACTGCGAGGCGGACGGGCGGTCGTCGTCGGAGCTCCCGCGCTGGGAGCCGGGGGTGCGGTCGGCGCCGCCGCCGCGCGGCCGCTCGCCGCTGCTGCTGCTCGGTGTGTCGCCGGACGGGGGGTCGCGGTCGTCGTCGGCGGCCCGCACCTCGTGCTCGCTGTGCACGCTGGTGGCGGCGAGGTCGAGCCGGTACCGGGAGGAGGTGCCGTCGTCGTTGCTGATGTCGAAGCTCAGCGCGAGTTTGGCGCTGGCCGTTGTGGGCGCGTTCTCCGCGGAACCGGTCAGGACGCGGGTGCGCTTCTCGGCGGTGGCGGTGATCTCGCCGTTGCCGGTGGGGAAGGTCTCCTTCCACCGGCCGTCGTCGTTGAAGCGGACGTCCTGGCCGAAGATCTGGAGGCCGTCGACGTCGATGGTGGCGTCGGCCCCTTCGATGGAGTCCCAGGTGGCGGCGGTGGCGACGCGGTCGACCTGCACGGCGTCGACCTCGACGCTCAGTTCCAGCGGGCGCTCGGCGCCCGGCTCGCCCGACGGCGCCGCCGACTCCTCCTCGGCGCGGGACTCGTCCTCGGCGCAGCTCCCCCGGTACGTGACGTCCTCGACGCTGGAGGAGGCGCGGAGGCGGTCTTCGGTCAGCCGCACGGCGCTCCTGGCGCTGCTCGGCGCGCGGGTGTCGCCCCAGCGGTCGGCGCCGTGGCCGGTGGACCATTCGGCCGTCGCGTCGCCTTCGTCGCGGTCGGTGTTGACGGCGCCGACGGGCCCCTTGCCGAGGCACCATTCGTCGGAGGCGATGCGCGCGGCGGCGACGTGCTCACCCGCGGAGCCGGGGGCGTAGGGGGCCGGGGAGTGGAGTTCGGCGCTCGCCTCGGGGGCAGCGGTGAACACGAGCGCGGCCAGCAGCGCGCCCGCCGTCGTGGTGAAACGGCGCTTCAGCGGGGAGCGCTCGGCCCTGCTCCGGATCAACTCGCTCACCGCCTTTGGGGGTAAAGGGGCTTCTCGATACGAATCGGTACTCGGCGTTTCGAGGGTTCGCACATGAATCTACCGCCCGCCGCGTCCAACCCAGAAGTCCCCATTCGGCAACGGTTGGGTGCGACGTTCGGCCGGTACCGGTCAGGGCACCGACGTGAACTGGGCCGACGATGGGGGCGTCCGCGCGGCGGACCCCCACCATTGTGACGCGTCCCGCACGTGCACGCACCGCCCGGCACAAGGAACCCGCCGTAATGGTGGCGGACGGGCGGCCGCCCCCGTGGGCGACAGGCCCTTGGGCAACAACAAGGGCGACCCTGCTTGCAGGGCCGCCCTGAGTCGAGTGGAGCTATGGGGATTCGAACCCCAGACCTCCTCCATGCCATGGAGGCGCGCTACCAACTGCGCCATAGCCCCGTGGGACGGGTCCATCGTACCGGATGGCCGCCGGGGCCACCGCTGATCGCCGCGAACCGATGGCCGCGGCGTTGTGCACCGCCGAAGTAGTGCCTTGTGGAGCTATGGGGATTCGAACCCCAGACCTCCTCCATGCCATGGAGGCGCGCTACCAACTGCGCCATAGCCCCGAGTGGGAGCCGGACCGGGGGACGACCCCGCCGACTCCCAGAACAATAGCGGAGTTCAGCGCATACGTCGAAGCGGAATCGGCGCAGCGGCCCGGCTCAGCGGTCGTCGCCGAGGGCGCTCTCGTCGGGCAGGCTCGCCGCGTTGTGCTCCAGCAGCCGCCACGCTCCGGAGCGCGCGGGCCCCAGCATGGACCACGAGCAGTTGCCCAGCGGGCCGAGCGCCTCGCGCTTCTCGGGGGGAAATCCCAGCATGCGGTTGATCCCCGCGCGCAGCGCGGCGCCGTGGCTGACCGCGACGAGGACGCCGTGCTCCGGGACCCGCCCGAGCCCGCGTTCGATCGCGTCGTTGACACGGTTGCCGACCAGCGCCATGTCCTCGCCGTCGGGGATGTCCATGGTGATGAACTCCTCAGGCCAGCGCTCGCGGATCTCGGAGCGGGTCAGGCCCTCCCACGAACCCCCGCTGCGCTCGCGCAGGCCCTTGTCGAACTCCACAGGCAGGCCCGTGCGCTCGGCCAGCTCATAGGCCGTGGCCGCGGCCCGTTTGAGGTCCGAGGCGACGATCGCATCGGGCCGCAGGCTGACCAGCAGCCCCGCGGCGTGCCGGGCCTGCCGGAGTCCCGCCTCGTTGAGGGGGATGTCACTGTGGCCCTGGAACCGCTTGTCGGCGTTCCAGTCGGTCTGACCGTGCCGGAGCAGGATGACGCGGCGCGTCTCGGTCATCGAGGGTCCCCTCTCACAGAACCAGCCGTCGCAACCCGGTTACTGGTCGGCCGCCGTGCGGCGGGCGCCGCGGGCGTCCTCCGGCAGGGGGATCTCGGGGCAGTCCTTCCACAGCCGCTCCAGGCCGTAGTAACCGCGCTCCTCCTCGTGCTGGATGTGCACGACGAGTTCGACGTAGTCGAGCAGCACCCAGCGGCCGTCGCGCTCGCCCTCGCGGCGCACGGGCTTGGCGCCGGCGTCGCGCAGCCGGTCCTCGACCTCCTCGACGATGGAGCGCACCTGGCGGTCGTTCGGCGCCGAGCACAGGACGAACGCGTCGGTGATGACGAGTTGGTCGCTGACGTCGTAGACGATGATCTCCTGCGCGAGCTTCTCGGCGGCCGCCGCAGCGGCGATGGTCGCCAGCTCGACGGCCCTGTCCGTGGCTGTCACGATGTAGTGGACTCCTCCTGGGGGACGCCGCCCGTGCCGGATGCGGCCGCCCGGTGGGCGCGGCCTGCCATCGCGTCATCGAGGTAGAGCCCCGTCTTGTTGATGTAGCGGACGATGCCGTCGGGCACCAGGTACCAGATGGGCTCGCCCTTGCGGACCCGCTCCCGGCACTCGGTCGAGGATATGGACAACGCGGGGACCTCGACCAGGCTGACCTTGCCCTCGGGAAGTCCGGGATCGGCGAGCCGGTGGCCGGGGCGGGTGCAGCCGACGAAATGCGCGAGATCGAAGAACTCGTCCACGTTGCGCCAGCTCAGGATAGCGCCCAGCGCGTCGGCCCCGGTGATGAAGAACAGGTCGACATCAGGCCCGTAGACCTGGCGCATCTCCCGCAGGGTGTCGATGGTGTAGGTGGGGCCCTCGCGGTCGACCTCGGCGCGGCTCACGCCGAACTGCGGGTTCTCCGCCGTCGCGATGACCGTCATCAGGTAGCGGTCCTCAGCGGGCGCCACGTGCGCGGGATCCTTCTGCCACGGGTTGCCGGTGGGCACGAACACCACCTCGTCGAGGTGGAAGAAGTGCGCCACCTCGCTGGCCGCGACCAGGTGCCCGTGGTGGATGGGGTCGAACGTGCCGCCCATGATCCCCACGCGGCGCGGCCGGCCGCCGCCGCGCGGCCCCCCGTTGCGGGTCGTGTGCGTCGTCGTCGCTTTGTTCGGCACCGTGCCGCTCCGTTCAGCCCTGATAGGACCCTGATCTTCGCCCCTGAGAGCGGGGTACCCCGTCAGGTGCCGAGGGTAGCCCGCCGCGGCGACCGCACCGTTCGCGCCCTGCCGCGGGGCGCTCGGACGGCGCTTCGCGCACCCCTGAATGGGACCCTGAGAACGCGTCATATCTTGACTGCCGGAACCGTGGCATCGCGCTGCGGCGGCGAATAGCATGCCCCCATGGCCAATACTCCTGATCGCACCCGCGTCCGACTCGCCAACCTCAGCTCCCGGGCCTACGAGCACCCGGCCGATCGCGGCGCACTGGTCGCGCTGCGGTCGCTCCGGGGTTTCGACGAGGTCTTCAAGCGCCTCTCCGGCCTGTTCAGCGAGCGCGCCCTGCGGCTCATGTTCCTCTCCAGCGCGGTGAAGGTCAGCGAGCGGCAGTTCCCCGAGGTCTACGACTACGTGCGCGACGCCGCCTACATCCTCGACCTCGACGAGGTCCCCGAGCTGTACATCCAGCAGAACCCCCGGCCCAACGCCATGGCCATCGGCTCCAGCAAGCCGTTCATCGTCATGACCACCGGGCTGTTCGACCTGCTCGACCCGGAGGAGCAGCGCTTCGTCGTCGGCCACGAGGTCGGCCACATCCTGTCGGGGCACGCGGTGTACCGCACGATGCTGCTGGCGCTCATCCAGCTCGCCGCCCGCGTCGCGTGGATCCCCCTCGGCTACATCGGCATCCGCGCCATCGTGGCGGCCCTGGAGGAGTGGTACCGCAAGTCGGAACTGTCGTGCGACCGCGCCGGCGTGCTGGCCTGCCAGTCCCCCGAGGCCGGCAAGCGCGCGCTGATGAAGATGGCCGGCGGCTCCCGCCTCGCCGAGATGAACTCCGACGCGTTCCGCGACCAGGCCAAGGAGTACGACCGCGGCGGCGACGCCCGCGACGGCCTCCTCAAGCTGCTCAACCTCATCGGCCAGACCCACCCGTTCGCCGTCGTCCGCTTCGCCGAGCTCGACCGGTGGATCGAGGACGGCTCCTACCGCCGCATCCTCAACGGCGACTACCCCCGCCGCGACACCGACCGCGACGCCTCCGTCGGCGAGGAGGCGCGCAACGCCGCCAACTCCTACAAGGAGTCGTGGGAGCGCACCACCGACCCGTTCGTCGGCACCCTGCGCGACGTCGCCGGGAGCGCGGCGAACGCGGGCGGCAAGCTGTTCGACTCGGTGGCCGACCGCTGGAAGAACGGCGGCGGACGCGGCGGCGACAGCAGCAGCGACCAGAACCAGCGCTAGCGAGTCCGCGGTCGCGACCGGGCCTCGGTGGTGGCCGGGGCGCGGTAGCGACCAGGGCGCGCGGCCGACCCGGACCCGTCGTGGGATTAGCCGGGCCGCCCCGCGGGCCCTGGCCGGAACCGGCCGGGGGTGCCACCCACCGCGTCCGGGGCGGCGGCCGCCGCTCTGACCGGCGCACCCTCGCGGCCCGGCGGCCGCACGGCACCCGGTGGATCAGCGACCGGCCTGGGCTAGCATGCCTCGACGCCCTCCCCCCGAGGGGCAAGCCGAGGAGCTTACCCATGCGCGCGCTGAAGATCCCTCTGTCGGCCCTGCGGCTCGCCGCGGTGTTCGCGGTGCCGCTCGCGGTCTGGTTCGGTTTCGGGGAGTTCTCCCGGACCTGCCTCACCCTGCTGGGCGGCTACCTGTCGCAGGACGCCGACTCCCTCGTCCGCCAGACCCTCAACGTCCTCGTGTTCACCGTCCTCGTCATGGCGACCGCCGTGTCCTCGCTGGGGATGCTGTACACGCTCCGCAGCGGGATCGCGCTCCCCCGCGGGGCCGCGCGCCACCGCAGGCAGGGGTTCTTCGAGGTCCTGAGCCGCACCATGATGCCGTTCGTGCTGCTGTACGTGCTGTGGGGGCAGCTGATCTCCGACGTCGGCGCGTTCGACCAGGCGCGGGTGGCGGAGGAGGTCGCGCTCACCACCTACGGCCGCGGCGAGACCGCCGCCCCCGCCGGCATCGTCACCGACCTGCGGGTGGCCGTCGCGGCGGCGTGCGCGGCCCTCGTCCTGCGCATGCTGCTGGAGCACCTGCACCGGCGGCGCGGCGGCGTGCTCCCCACTGTCGGCGCCGCCTTCTGCGAGACCGCGTTCACCCTCTTCGCCGTGAGTTCGCTGAGCCGGCTGATGGGCCGGTTCAACGGCTGGCTCGACCAGCGGGTCGCCGTCCGTGCGGCGGGCGACGTGTGGGAGTCCGCGATAGCGCTGGTCCCGGGGCTGCCCGAGGTCTTCGCCTGGCTGTCGGACTCCTGGCCGGACATCTCCAGCGGCATCGCGCTGCCATTGGTGTGGCTGATGATCGCCACCCTGGTCTACGGCGTCGACATCGAGAGCTACCCGCACTCCTTCGCCGCGCGGCACTGGAGCGCGGCACGCGACCGCATGGGCGCCGCGCCGACCCACCTGCACCGCGCGATCGCCACAGGCACCCGCGGCGGGTGGGAGAAGTACGGGCCGGTGCTGCACGCCTTCCGGTTCCTGGCCGGTGCGGGGATGCCGGTCCTCGCGGCGTTCGTCCTCTGCTACAGCCTCGCCGAGTACGCCGCGCAGTGGCTGTGGCTGCTGGCGACCGAGCTGATCGGCCCGCACGAGGCCACCTGGTGGTACGTCGCCATCGGGCCGCTGGACGTCGGGCGCGACCTGGTCGCGGCGGTGCTCACCACGACCGTCCTCGGCGCAGCGGTGCACGTCGTCCTCGAACCGAACATCGGGGCGGGCGAGACCCGGCGGCGGAGCGGCCCGCGCACCCCGCCGGGCGAGGGCGCCCCGGGGGACGGCGCCGCGCGGGTCGACATCCCGAGGGACGACACCCCGCTCACCCGCGCATCCGCAGGGAGTGCGTCCACGGCGGGGACTCCCCCGGCTCCAGGATCGGCGCCTTCGGAGACACGGTGAGCACCACGTCGATGTCGTCGGCGACCTGTTCGGGGATGTCGCCCCACACGCGCAGGACCACCGGCTGCCTCTCGACGTCGACACGCCGGTACGCCTCGAAGCCGGGCACCGCGCCCCAGCGGCGGTCGTCGGTGTCGGCGAAGTCGACGGTCGTCATCTTCCCCTTGTCGCCGTACGACGACTCCCTGACGATGCGGTCGATCCGGTCGGTGTCGCCGGTGATCTCGATCAGCGCCTCGCGCTGGGCCCAGCCCTTCGGGGCCCCCTGTCCCGCGATCGGCTCGTCCGGCTCGGCCGGGGCCCTGACGAGGCGCCACGTCAGCCCCTTGTAGCGCGCCGAGCCGTCGGCACCGGCGTCCGTGATGTCCTCACCCTGCATGTGCCGCCGGGTGTCGGCGATGTCGGAGCGCATCCGCAGCGCGATGGTGCCGCCGATGAGCAGCACAGCGGCGAGGACCAGGGCGGTGCCGCGCAGGATGCGGCGCCCGATGCCGCGCCGGCGGCGGCCGGCGCGGCGCGCGGCGGGGACCGCCGCGGGCACGAGGGGGTCCGCTGCCGACGGCGTCGACGGCGGGGCGGTGCGCGGCTCGTGCTGGTTCACTCGTACTCCGGCAGTTCGTAGGCGTCGCGCGCATCGCGCGCCGACTCCGCGTCGAGCCCGAGGTCGACCTCGACGCCCGGGGCGAGGCGGGCGTCCTGCCACGGCAGCCCGGTGAACTCCTCGTCGATCAGCCCGGGAGGGTCGGTCAGGCGCATGCGCAGACCGTCGAGGTCCTCGGGCGGAACGTCGAACACGAACGTGACGCCCATGGCCCGGCCCATGGGCACCTGGTCGCCGCGCTCGGCGGGCGGGAGGAACGCGCCCGATCCGGTGCGCATCTCCACCCCGTCGGCGGTGATCGCCCGCGCACCGTCGATGGGGTCGGTGAGCGCGCGCCGGGTCGCGGTGGTGCGGCCCTGCACGATCACCCAGACGAGGTCGGTTTTGAACAGCCGCTTCGATGCGACGGTGTCGCTGAAGCCCGTGTCGGGGCGGGTGCGCACCGCCTTGGCGAGCACCACCTTGTCGGCGGTGAAGGTGAAGTCGAGGGTGCCGAGCTTCTCGCCGACGGCGCCGCTGTCGCCGAGCGGGCGGTAGCGCTCCTCGTAGGTCGGCATGGCATCGCGCACCGCCAGGGTCGCGGCCAGGGCGGCGACCGTGAAGACGGCGCCCGCGCACGCGCGGACCCACCGCATGACGGCGGCTCCGTTCACCTCTCCTCCTCGACCGGGGTCACGACCTGGAACGCCATCCTCGGTCGCGGATCGTCGGAGCCCTCCAGCGGGCCGTCGTGATCGTCCTCAAGCTCGGGCAGCCAGTAATCGGGGATGTCGTAGAAGTCGACGCCGCGCGGTTCGTAGGTGGCGAGCTCCACCGTGACCTCCTCGGGCGGCTCACGGTCGGCGGGAAGGAGCCACTCGGTGTGGAACCCGACCTCGACCTGTGCGGGGAAGTAGAACTCCCGCCGGTCGGAGCTGCGCACACTCAGCCCGTAGGAGTTGAAGTAGTCGTCCTCTCCGGCGCGCACCTTCATGCGGGGGATCAGGACCTTCTCGCCCTCCTCATGCGTCGAGGTGCCCAGGTAGTTCATGGGGTCGTAGACCTTGGTGTCCAGGTTGGTCACGCGCATCTCCAGGCGGATGATGCGCTGCGGTTCGGTGATCTTCCTGGCCTCGGCCTCCGGGGAGTCGGGGTCGAGCCGCCCGGCTTCGACGGCGCGGACGACCTTGGCGGTGAACGCGCCCTGGTCGATCTCCGCGCCGGGGGCGATCCGCTCGGGCCCTTCCTCGGGCGCCTTGTCGAACCCGCCGAGGGCCCACACCGCCCCCATCCCTGCCGCGAGCACGCCGACGACCCCGATGGCGAGGGGGCGCGTGACGCGGGAATCGGAGAGCACACCGCGATGGTAGAGAAGCCCGCCCCCGTTGGAAAGCGAGCTTCCGGCGACGGCCGCGGCCGGATGCGGACCGGGCGGCTCCGCCGCGCGTTCCGGAGACGGCCCGGGCCGAATGCGGACACCGGGCCGGAGGCCGGGTGAGGCGGTATGCGAGCGGGCCGGAGTCCAAGCGGGCCGGGATGAGGGCCGGGCCGGAGTCCGGGCGGGGCGGGATGCGTCAGGGCCGGGATGCGGGCGGGCCGCTCCCCGTGCGCGGTCAGGTGCCGGGCGGCGGGGGTTCCCAGCGCTCCGAGAAGAGTTCGTAGCCCGGCGGGGCCCCGGGGAGCGGGCGCGGGGCAGGCGCGCGCAGGCCGTCGAGCGCGATGGCGGTGATCCTGGCCCTGGAGTTGCGGGCGGCCTCGACAAGGTCCGGCCGCCCCTGCCGGCCGAGCTGTTCGAGCAGCGGCGACCTGCCGAGTTGTTCGAGCAGGAGGTGCAGGTCGATGACCGTGACGTCGCTCCTCAGCACGCCCGCCGCGTGCGCACGCTCCACCAGCAGCGCCGCGGCGGCGTCGGACCGGGTGTTCTTGTCGGCCATCTCCTCGGTGATCTCGATCATCCCGGCGATGGGTCCGAGCGAGCCGGAGCCCAGCGCTACGCCGGTGGTCACGTAGTGCGCCAGGCCCTCCCACGGGTCGTCGTGGGCGAGGCCGTCCTCGGCGGCCGCGAGCCACTGGTCGAGCGACACCGCGCAAAGGTGCTGGAACAGCTCGCTCTTCGTGCGGTAGCGGCGGTACAGCGTGCCGATCCCGACCCCCGCACGCGCTGCGATGGCGGCGACGGAGGCGTGCGCGCCGTCCTCGGCGAGGACATCATGCGCCGCGCGGAGCAGAGCGCGGTCGTTGGCCTCGGCGTCGACCCGCCGGTGGGCCCTGCGTGCTGGCTTCGTCATCACCGGGATCCTATCCCTTGCGGAGCGATTCGCTCCGCTATAGCCTCAAAGCGGAACGAAACGCTCCGGAAAAGATGGGAAGCGCGGCCGCCGCGCTTCCGCCGGGGGCGCACGACAGCACGGACCACGCACGGACCACGCATGACGGCCCGTGCACGGTCCACGCACGACGGCCCGCGCACGGTCGGCGGACTACGCGACCTATGCGGACCACGCGGACTATTGGGGGTTCACGATGACCGAAACACCGACCACCGCAGAGGCGCAGGGCGCCGCGGAGGCAGAGGACGCCGAGACTGCGATCCGCCGGCTCGTCGCTGACGCGGAGCGGCACCAGACCGACCTCGGGCTGATCGACCTGCACACACCCGACACGGCGATCGTGAACATCGCGGGCCGCCGGGTCCTCAGCGGGGACAACCTCAGGCAGGCCATGGCAGCGGCCCTGGCGTCGCCGATGGCGAAGGTGCTGACCCGGGTGGAGATCGAGGACATCCGCTTCACCCGGCCCGACGTCGCCGTCGTGAGCTGCGTCAAGCACGTCTCCGACGAACGCGACCCCGGCTCCGCGCCGCTGCCGTCGACCGGCAGCCTCACCTACGTCCTCGTACGCGACGACGGCACGTGGCGAATCGCCCTGGCACAGACCACCCCTATCGCGGGCACCTGACCGGGGCCCGGTCTCGTGTCGGGGGCGCGGGCCGAGAGCGTCCTTGTGCGCAGCGGACCTGGGCAGGGCTGCCGTTGAGCCTGCGCAGCAGCGTCGGCCGAACGGACGCCGGAGGTTCGGCGACCGGGTCGTCCCGCAGTCTCCGGACTGGACGAGGAGGGGCTACCGGAGGTGGCCGTCGCCGGTCACCACGTACTTGGTCGACGTCATCTCCGGCAGCCCCATGGGCCCGCGCGCGTGCAGCTTCTGGGTGGAGATGCCGATCTCGGCGCCGAACCCGAACTCGCCGCCGTCGGTGAACCGGGTGGAGGCGTTCACCATCACCGCGGCGGAGTCGACCCGCGCGACGAACCGGCGCGCCGCCGACTGCGACTCGGTGACGATCGCCTCGGTGTGGTCGGTGGAGTAGCGGCGGATGTGCGCCACCGCCTCGTCCAGGGAGTCGACCACCTTCACGGCGAGGTCGGCCGACAGGTACTCGGTCGACCAGTCGGCGTCGTTCGCCGCGACCACGTTCTCGGCGTCGAGTGCGTGCACCCGCTCGTCGCCGTGCACTGTCACCCCCCGTTCCCGCAGCTCCGGGAGCAGCAGCGGCAGGAACTTCCCGTAGACCGAGGCGTGGACGAGCAGGGTCTCGGCGGTGTTGCAGGTCGACAGCCGCTGCGTCTTGGAGTTCAGCGTGATGGCGACCGCCTTGCGCAGGTCGGCGTCCGCGTCCACGTACACGTGGCAGTTGCCGGCCCCGGTCTCGATGACGGGGACCGTCGAGCCCTCCACCACGGCTTGGATGAGCGCGGCCCCGCCGCGCGGGATCAGCACGTCCACGAGGCCGCGCGCCCGCATCAGGTGCTGCGCGGAGTCGCGCCCGGTGCCGGGCACGAGCTGCACCGCGTCCACCGGGACCTCGGTGTCCGCGAGAGCCGCGCGCAGCACCTCGGCGATGCGCGAGTTGGAGGAGTACGCCGACGACGAGCCGCGCAGCAGCGCGGCGTTGCCGCTTTTCAGGCAGAGGGCCGCGGCGTCGACGGTGACGTTGGGGCGTCCCTCGTAGATGATGCCGATGACACCGAGAGGCACTCGGACCTGGCGCAGTTCGAGCCCGTTGGGCAGGGTCCGGCCGCGCACCACCTCCCCGACGGGGTCGGGGAGGTCGCAGACGTCGCGTACCGCGTCGGCGATGTCGTTCACGCGCTCGACGGTGAGGGCGAGGCGGTCGACCATCGCCTCGCTCTCCCCGTTGTCGCGGGCGCGGGCGACGTCGTCGGCGTTCGCCGCGACGATCGACGCGGACTCGGCGACGAGGGCGTCTGCGATCGCCAGCAGGGCGGCGTCCTTCGCGGCCCTGCTGAGGGGCGCGAGGTCGGCGGCGGCGTCCTTGGCGCGCTCCGCGACCAGGCGGACGTCCCTCTCGGTGTCACTCATGGTGGGCTACTCGGCTTTCGTGCGATGGATCGGAGTCGGCGGACGCGGACTAGTGGACCAGTGGGCTAGAGGGCGTCGCCCCGGAGCACCCGCGCAAAGGCGGCCCACTCCGAGGCGGCAAAGGGCAGGAACCCCAGATCAGGATGCTTGGAGTCCCGAACAGCGGCCCCAGTGGGGAGGTCGGCAACCTCGACGCAGTTGTCGCCGCTTGAGGAATACGAAGAGGTGCGGAAGGCGGGGGTGGCGTGCGCGACCTGGACGCAGTTGTCGCCACCCGATGAGTACGAAGACTTACTGAAGTTCAGGATCATTTGCCATCCCGCTGCTTATGTTCGACAGAGATTGAGTTGATCATTTCGAGAGATTCCGTCGGGCCGAGCGCCAGATTCTGGATGGCATCAAAAATCAGGACATGCCGATCGAAATAAGAGAAATCTTCGACATACAAGGCTTCGAGCCCAGTAGGAATGAAGACGACCCCTGGCTCAGGCCGAGGAAAATCGAACAAAGAGAAGGCGCCGTCCATCGCCGGATGCGCACCGATGGTATCCGGGATCACCAGAACCGTTACCTTATAGTGTGCGGTCATCCCAGCGAGAAAATGCAATTGTGCGGCCATGGTCTCGGATGACCCGACTGTCTTTCGTAGGGCCGGTTCATCGATCACCGCCGTCAACTGCGGCCCCCGAGGGTGATCAAGGACTCGGCGTCGGATCATCCGCGATTCGACCTTGCGGTCGATCTCCCCGGGAGGAACAATCTGACTGGCCATGGCTACTGATGCGGCGTACTCAGGCGTTTGCAGAAGTCCCGGTATCAAGACAGATTCATAGGTTCTGATCCGGGTCGCTTCAGCCTCGAACTCCGGCAGGGGCCCAGTGAAGAGGTCCTGATATTCATGCCAATCACTGCGCCCGCGCGCCTGCTCCGACAGGCTGAGCAGATGATCACGCTCATCGCCCTGGATGTCGTAGACGTCCAGGATCGCCGCGACCTCTTTCGGGCGCGGGATCTTCCACTCATTGCGTTCGATCCGGGTGAGCTTGGTTGCGGACGACCAGCCCAACCGTCCGGTGACCTCCGCAGCGGTCAGCTTCGCGTCCGATCGCAGACGGCGAAGGGCCGCCGACAAGCGTCGGCGACGCACGCCCGGCGAGTGCCCTTCGGCCACGCGGTCACCTCTCCTCCTTCTGGTGCTCCCGATCGTAGTGCGCGCAACCCGGCCGAAAAATTTGAGCGAATACCGGAGCCAGTCGGGCACCCACGGTGCCCACCTCCCTCAAGGAGCTGCTCCCATGACGACCACCCAGGTAGACCTGACGACGTCCATCGTCCAGATCATCAAGGGCGGGGAGCCCGATGAGGACGGTTTCACCCTCATCGGCCACGAATCCCCCCGGCGGATCACCCTGTGCGCCACCGGCTGCGCGTGCAGGGCCACGGCCCTCATGGTCGACTTCTGGGAACTGGTCGAGCAGTACGACGTCTACTCCCCCAAGACCGATATCTGGCTGCGCATCATCCCCTTGGGCGAGACGGCCCCTCTCCCCGAAGGCGCGAGCCTCCTCGAAGAACGCTCCGTCTTCTACGGCATCGGCTGACCCGCCCCACGCTGTGCCCGGCGCTCCCCATCGAGTCCTCATACCGAGGTGGAGTTTCGGCTCCTCGGGGTCGGTCCGTCTGCGGGGCGGCCTTGTCGCTGGCCCGCAGACGGGCGGTCTGCGGTCAAAAGCAGCACCGAGGGCGGCGGGTGGCCCGGGTCAGCGGTCACCGGCGGCGGGGCGCATGCACCAAGACTGCGTTGGCGTCAGTTGATTGCGCCGAGACTGCACGCCCCGTCGTTCTCGGCACCGGGACACCGCCGCCGTGTCCGCTTCCCCCCGGTTCCGTTGCTGATCTTGACGAAACTGTTCCCTCAACCGCCGCGGAGGGAACAGTTCGTCAAGATCAGCGGGGGATGCGGAGGGATCGGTCATCGGCCGGCCGTACCCGGTGTTGGTCGACGGCGATGACCTCGACCTCCGCCAAAAGGTCGGGGCGGCCCAAGCGGGTGGCGCCGGACAGCACGCCGGGCGGACGGACGTCGAACTCCGCCAAGCGGCCCGCGAGCGGTCTTCGGTAGGTTTGCTGCATGCCGTTCTATGTTCATGCCGAGGACAGGCCAGGGGTCGGGGCCGAACTGGAAGGCCTCGCCGAAGCGCACTGGTCGTACATGGACGGCTTCGCCGACCGGCTCATCCTGCGCGGCCCCACGGTCTCGGCGGACGGGACCGAGCACACGGGCAGCGTCCATGTGGTCGACCTGGCCGACCGCGCCGATGCGGACCGGTTCGCGGTCGAGGAGCCCTTCTGGTCGGCCGGCCTCTACCGGGACATCACGACCGTCCGAGCCGTCGTCCTACTCGACCGCAAACCCGCCGAGGACCCACGCGCATCAGTCCCGAACGCGCTGGTCACATGCCAATGGGCCCCGGAGCTTCGCGACGCCGGCGGCACCGAACCGCACCTGCTCGGCGCCGAGCCGGACGACCGCGTGGGCTTCGTGGCCGTTCTGACCAACGAGGACCAGTCCCACACGACGGGGATCGTCGCGGTCGTCAGGGCCCACCAGGACGAGGCGGCGAAGCTCGTCCAGCCAATCGCGGACCGGCTCGCGGGCACAACCGCACCCCTGACCGCCCAGCGCTGGGAACGCGGCGGGCGCTCCTAGCTGGGAGACGCCGGGAGCCCGCCTGGGTTGGGCGTCCCGTAGGGCTCGAAGAACCCGGAGGCGCCGCCCGCTCCGCCGGTTCCAACGGGGCCGGAGTCAGTCGGCGGCGATGACCTCGATCTCCACCAGGAGGTCGGGGCGGCCCAGGCGGGTGGTGCCGGACAGCACTCCGGGCGGACGGACGTCGAACTCCGCCAGGCGATCCGCCAAGGCGTCACCCGCGTGCTCGAAGAACGCGTCGACATCGGTGACGTGTGTGTTCATACGGACGATGTCGGCGAGGCTCATCCCGGCCTTGTCGAGAACGGCCGCCACGTTGTCGAGCGCGAGGAGCGTCTGCGCCCGCATGTCCCCGGGGTGCCGCGACTCGCCTTCGGGCGAGACCGAGCACTGGCCGCTGACGAACAGCAGCCGCCGGTGCCCTTCGATCATGACCCCCTGGTCGAGGCCCTCCGGGTAGCTCCACGGGTTCACGACGGTGCGCTGCATGGCTGTCCTCATTCCTGTCCCTGCGAGTCAGCAGTCGGTGCGCTGCCGGACGGCGGTGCACTCGCACCGTAGAAGTTCAGGTTAGGTCGAGGTCAAGGGGGCTTTCCGCCGGTCACGGGCTTCCGTCGGGATTCGGACGTCACCGGTGCGCAACTCTCCGCAGTATCCGCTCAACTTTCCGGGGGAGCCGCGCGTCATACGCGTGAACTGATCGCGATCCCACCATTAACGGGAGTTGTCGGATGCACCAGACCGGTTGGCACGGGCGGCACACCGCACGAGTACGCACAGGCGCAGCGGGCGCCTTCGCCCTGGCGGCGGTGGCCGCACTGGCGGCCCCCGCGCAGGCCGCCCCGCAATGGACCCAGGTCCACGGGTCGGCCGAGCTAGGCGGCTCGTTCGACGCCGTCGCGGCGGTCGACGGCGCGAACATCTGGGCGTTCGGCGACGACAGCGCCCAGAACGACGGCGCGACCTGGGTGCACCGCTGGGACGGCGAGAAGTGGCAGAAGGAGGCCACGCCCGACGGCTGGAGCGTCGTGCCCAGCACCGCCGACGCGTCAGCGGCCGACGACGTGTGGGCGGCGGGGCGCTCTCCCGAGGGCGGGGCATCGTCCCTCCACTTCGACGGCGACAAGTGGGAGGCCATCGAACTCGACCCGGCGCTGACCCCCACCGACATCGAGGCGATCGACCCCGACAACGTGTGGATGCTGGCGAAGCCCGTCGACGGCTACGACCGGGCGACGTTCTTCGACGGCGAGATCTGGCGCGACTACCCCGCTCCGGCGGCGCACAACGCGCTGTCGGCGGTGTCGGCCGACGACGTCTTCGCTGTTGGCGGCGGCGACGGCGGCCAGCCGGGCGTCGAGCGCTGGGACGGTGAGAAGTGGACCCCGATGGAGGTGCCGAAGGTCGACCTGCCCGGCGGCGAGGCGAGCGCGGTCTTCGAGGACGTGTTCGCGCGCTCGGCCGACGACGTGTGGGCGGCCGGCGGGGTCTCCTGGAAGGACGGCGACGACGTGAACCACTCCCGTCCGCTGCTCGCCCACTTCGACGGCGACGCCTGGAGCATCGTCGAGACCGAGGGCGACGCCGCATACGACGCGGTCGCCGACGACGGTGACGGCGGCCTGTGGCTCAACGAGGGCTCGTGGAACCCGACCTTCGTGCACCGCACCGCTGGCGGCGAGACCACCCGGCAGCAACTGACCGACGACAAGTACGACCTGTCGATCCCGACCCTGGCACACGTCCCCGGCGGTAACGGGGCCGTCGCCGTCGGCACCGCGTTCGAGGAGGGCGACCCCGACGTCTTCACCGACCACGGCGTGGTCTTCGGAACGGGTCTCTAGACCGTTCGCTGTCGCTGTCGTTGTCGCTGCTGCTGTCTCCGCCGGAGACCGGGGGCGGCCGCGGCGGCCGGGGCGACCCGGGACAGCGGGTAACCGGGGGCGGGCGCAGTTCGGCGCCCGCCCCCGGCGTGTGCGCCCGGGTCCGCCGCTGGAGGTCGGGGTCCGCGGCCGCATGTCGGGGCACGCTGCTACAGGTGGGGGTCCGGGGCCGCTGGCCGGAGCCCGCTGCTACAGCTCGGGGCACGGAGCCGCAGGCCGGAGTCCACTGCTACAGCTCGGGGTCCGCGGCGAGGGCGCGCTCGTATGCCGCCATGGTCCGCACGAAGGTGGCGCGCTCCTCGGGGGTCAGCGGGTCGAGCGCGCTGCGCCACGCAGCGGCGCTCCTGGCCAGCCAGGCGTCCACCGCGTCCCTGTTCGCTTCGGCGATGCTGACGACGGTGCGGCGCCGGTCGGCGTCGTCCTCTGTGCGGTCCAGGACGCCCCTGCGGTTGAGGTCGCCGACCATCAGGCTGACCGTCGCCGGGGCGACCTCCAGGCGGCGCGCGAGCTCGTTGACGCCGAGCGGCCCATCGAAGAGCAGGTAGGCCAGCAGCGACAGGTGCCGCGGCGCGAGGTTCGCGGACTTGAGCCGCTCGGGCGGCGGCGTGCGCTTGGCCCTGCCGACCAGGCGGGGCATCAGCAGCAGCAGGGTCCTGATGCCCTCATCGACGCTCATGCCCTCCGCTGCGTCCGACCCCGCCGCGCGCTCCCCGCCGCTCTGCTCTGTTGACATACCTGTGACTCCAAATTAACTTTGCTTTCAAAGATAAATACCTTCGTTGTCAAAGAGGCTAGTCGGAACAGCATCTGACACCCGAGGTTCCGACCTGGGAGGATCCCGTCCATGCCCGAAGAGCAACAGCAGCCTTCGCCCGCCGAGTTCAACCGCCGGGTCATCGCGGAGTTCCGGCAGAACGCCGGTCGGGTCGGCGGCCCGTTCGACGGCGCGCCCCTCGTCCTGGTCACGAGCACCGGAACGAGGACGGGGCGGCGGCACACCACACCGACCATGTACCTGCGCGACAACGGACGGATCGTGGTGTTCGCGTCCAACGCGGGCTTCGACCACAACCCGGCCTGGTTTCACAACATCAGCGCCGATGCGCGCGTGACCGTGGAGATCGCGGCCGACAGCGCCACAGAGGCGGAAGCCGACCAGCCCGACACGACCCGCGACGGCGTAACCAACCTGGACGCGACCCGCGACGGAGTGACGACCCTGGACGCGATCGCGACCGTCCTGCACGGCGCCGAGCGCGACCGCCTCTACGCCCGGCAGGCACGCCTCGTCCCCGCGTTCGCCGACTACGAGGCCAAGACCGAACGGATCATCCCCGTCGTCGCACTCCGCCCCCTGCGCCCGGCGGGCGACGGCGCACGCGCATACGCCCTCAGCGAGGAACTGGTGCACATCCACGACGGGATGCGCCGCGAACTCGCCGACATCCGCGCCCAACTCGGCACCGCCGCCGGGACGGCCACGGCCCAGGCGGGGGCCCACACAGGGGGCGGCGCGGAGGTCGACACAGGGGCCCACTCGGAGGTCGACACGGAGGCCAGCGGGAAGGCCACGGCCCACCCCCGGGCCTACACGCTGGCCCACACGGGGGCCGACACGGAGACCGGCGGAACCGCCACGCCCCACACGGAGGTCGGCGCCGAGCTGCGCTCCCGCTGCCTGGCGTTCTGCGCCGGGCTGCACGAGCACCACACCAAGGAGGACGGCTCCGCGTTTCCACCGTTGGAGGAGCGGTTCCCCGAACTCGCACCCGCGCTCGCCCGGCTCAGGGCGGAGCACACGGCCGTCGCTCGGATCAACGCCGACCTCACCGCGCTATTGGCAGAGGACAGCTGCACCGACCCCGCGACACTGCGCGCCCGCTTCGACGAGCTGAGCGGCGAACTGGAAGACCACTTCGACTACGAGGAGGCGCAACTCGCCACCTCACTCGACACCCTGTTCCCCCGCTGAGTTCCCGCGCTGACCACGCGGAAAATGCCCCCCTCAATCACGGGTGGACCTACGGCGTATTGGACCGAAGGTCTGCGGGGCGGCCTTGTTGCAGCTCGGGACGCGGGTGACCTGCGGGGAAGAGCAACAATTTCTAGGTGGCGGGTGAGTCTTGGGCGGACAGTTCTATGGCCAGTTCCATACAGCGCCATTGGGCTGGGGAGACGTCGTAGGGCATCTTGCCGATGGCCTCGAACGCGCTCATGGAGCCGGCCTCCCGCCTGCCGGAGCCGAGGTCGGCCCCGTCCTCGCCGTCATCGGCGGGAGCGGGGTGCAAAGTGTCCCAGGCGTCGAAGAGGGCATCGTCGTCCTTATCCAGGCCGGACTCCTCGATGACGGCGTGCAGGGCGCTTTCGAAGGTGTGCCGCTCGACGGCCACCTGAGCCACCCGTGGATCATCGACGGCGACGCTGTCATCGAGTGCCTCCTCGGCGTCATCGATGCGGTCGGAATCCTCCCGCAGAGTGGGATGCGTGGCCAGGGCGATGAAGCGGGTGGCCTGGACGGCCGCGCCGAGCGGGCCGAAGATCCGCTCAGTGACCAGCAGGGTGTCCAGGTCCGCCTGACGCAGGGAGCCCTCGGGCAGGCTCTTGAGACGGTCGGTCACGAAGTCGGAGAGCAGGCCCATCCGGCTGCCCTCGGTGCGCATCCGCTGCACGGCCATCCGTTGCCGCCCCAATTCCGCCTCCTGCTCGGCGAGGGTTTCCTCCAACCGCTCCAGGGTGCCCGCGATACCGTCTCCGCTGTCCGCACCGGCGAAAGCCGCGCCGGTGGTAAAGGCGTCACGGATGTCGTCGAGGGCGATCCCGGCGTCGGCCATCTTGCGAATCCACAGCAGGCGGATCATGTCCTCGTAGCCGTAGCGGCGGCGGTCATCGCCGCCCCGCTCAGGCTCGGGGAGCAGGCCGATCTCGTGGTAATGGCGAATCGCCCGTGGCGTGGTGCCGGCGAAGGCCGCCGCGTCACCGATCTTGACCTGGCGGGGTGGCGTGAAAGACGAGTGCATGAGCAGGGACCTTTCCTCAAGGGATCGGGGCGTAAGTCCACAGGACCACATGCCGCTACGGAAGGTGCAACTCCATACACTCCGTCCCGCGCCAATGCCAGGCGATGCGCCCTTCCTCCGTGATGACCGCACGGAGCAGCGGGCGGGTTCTCGGCCGGCCGACACCGGGCCGGGGCAGCCCGATCGCGTTCAGGACCGGCTCGAACTGTGGACTGTCACCGCGCTGCCCAGCGGTGATCAGCAGCGACAACTGCTTCTGTCCCTGCTCACACGCCAGATGAATCTTCGTGGTGAACCCGCCTCGCGACCGGCCCAGTCCATGGTCTTCAGGTCCGGTGTTCACTCCGCCTGGCGGTTCCTTCTGCACAGCACCGCGCCGACGGCACCACCGGCCTACGGCCTAGCCGGTGGTGCCGTCGATTAGACGCCGGTGACGCCGTCGATGCGTTCGCGGAGCAGGTCGGCGTGGCCGTTGTGGCGGGCGTACTCCTCGATCATGTGGACGTAGATCCACCTGAGGTTGACCTCCTGGCCCATGAAGGCGCCGGTGTCGGTCAGGGCCCGCCCGGCGCAGAGTTCCCGCGCGGCGGCGACCTCCGTGTTCCAGGTGGCGAGGGCCGCGTCCAGGGTGGCGCCCGCGGACAGCTCGAATCCGCCGTCGGGACCGTTCGGGTCGGCCTGGGGGTCGTAGATGGGCGGGACCTGCTCCCCTGCGAAGACGCGGCGGAACCAGTTCCGCTCCACCTCCGCCATGTGCTGGACGAGGCCGGTCGGCGTGAACCCCGACGGCGGCACCGACGCGGTGGCCGCTTGTGCGTCGTCCAGCCCTTCGCACTTCATGGCGAGGGTGGCGCGGTGGAAGTCGAGCCAACCTTCGAGGGTGGTGCGCTCGTCGGCGTTCAGGGGCGGCATGGGTCGTTCGATCGTGCTCACCGGTTGATTATTACCGTTGGTGGGAACGGGCCGCGCACCGGGTCGACCGGCAGCGCGGACGGCAGCGCGGACGGCAGGCGGCCCACCGCCTGCCGTCCGCTGGACTTGACTCAGTCCTGCCGACGCGCGCCGTCCGCCGGAACCGGCTCAGCGCCACCGCCTGCCCTCCTCCGAACCCCGCTCAGCCCGGTCGCCGCTTGCCGCTCGCCGGACCCGGCTCAATCCTGCCGGCGTGCGCCGTAGGTGAGGCGGCGCAACAGGGCTTCGGCGGGACCCTGCCGCCCGGCGCGCTCCAGTGCGTAGGCGCCCACGACCGTGGCCAGCCACACGGCCACAGCGAACGCCGCCATTGACGCGCTGCCGAAGTACGCGCCGAGTCCGAGCCCCCAGGCCGCCAGCACCGGGGAGAAGATCAGGGAGTGGCCGAGGTAGCAGGACAGCGATCGCTTGCCCGTCGCCGCCACAGCCGCGACCATCGTCGCTCCCACCCCGGCTGCCGCACCCGCTGCACCCCTCGCGCCCGCTGCGTCCACCGCAGTGGTCGCACCCACTGCGCCCGTCGCGCCCACCGCACCCGCTGCGCCGGTCGGGGCGTTGGCACCCTTCGCACCGGTCGGGGCGGCGGCACGCGTGCGCTGCGCACGTGTCGAGATCCAGTGGGCGAGCAGGGCGAACACCGCCACGTAGCCCAGTCCCCCCGCGATGCCGGTCGTGCTCTGGACGGCCGCGAGCACGCCCTCCTCCGACACCGCTTCCGGAGGCACGTCCAGCACGCCGACGTGGGCGAGCGCCGCGGGCAGTCCGCCGAGCCAGCCCACCGCGAGCCCGACTCCCGCCGTCCACCCGAGCAGCCGCAGGTGGCGGTGCGGCTCTTCCAGGATGTTCCTGCGCGCCGCCCAGAATCCGAGCAGCATCACCGCGTGGCTGCCGAAGGCGAGGAGCCCGCCCCCGAGGGTGACGAACGCCCACGTCGAAAGCCGGGTGCCGATAGCGGTGACCGGGTCGGCCTCCCCCGACGCGTAGTACACGGTCGACGGCTTTGTCGCGGCCGTACCGAGCTGGGCGAGGTCCCCGTTGGCGATGGCCCACACCGCCTCCACCCCCGGGATGGCCACCAGCGCCGCGGCGATCGCGGCCCACACCAGCAGGGTTCCGCTGCGCCGCCGCAGGAACAGCCAGACCAGGATGAGGCTCGCCAGCCCGTAGGACCCGACGATGTCGCCCGCCATGAGCAGGGCGGCGTGCACGAACCCGAACGCGATCAGCAGCAGGCCGCGGCGGCTCAGCAGCACGCACGCCGCGCGCTCGGACGTCCCCGCCGTGGTCTGTCGCAGGTACAGCCGCATGATCCCGTAGCCGAAGAGGAACGCGAACAGCGGGTAGGCGCGCAGGTCCAGCATGGTGATCATCAGGAACTGGACGACGCGGTCGAGTGCCGAGCCGTCGACCGGGTGCCACCCCGACGCGCCGTGCTCGGCGGCCCACAGGTAGAAACCGGTGTTTGACAGGACGATGAGCAGCAGCATGAAACCGCGCGCCACGTCGGGTGCCAGCGCCCGCTCTGACGCGCGCACGCCGCCGCGCCGCGCGCCCTTGCTCGGCGGCGGTGAGTCAGCGGGCGGCGGTGGGTCGGCGGGCGGCGGTGGGTCGGCGGGCGGCTGAGTGGTAGGCCGTTCGTCGGGTCGGTGCATGACAACGACGCTAGAAACGGGACCGCGGGCGGCGCGTCGGCCGAAAGGCGCGCTCGCACCGACCCAAGTATTCGCCGGAAGCACCTCCGCGGACCGGAAGTCGCGGTCACCCTCCGCAGAGCGGCGACCGGGCGGCGACCGGGCGGAGGCCGGGTGGAGGCCAGGTGGGGACCGGGCAGAGGCCAAGCGGCGGCCGGACGAGGGCCGAGCGGGGCCCGACAGAGGGACTGGGCAGGGGCCATAGGCGTCGCCCGTACGATCCGAGAGGGAGGCGTGATGGCGGGTGCGGCAGTGGGGCTGTGGCGGTTCGAGCGGCACGACCCGCAGGTGGTCCGCGCCGATGCCGTGTCATGGCTCCGGCGCTACTGCGAGCCCATCGAGATCAGCGCCGAGGGCGACGTGTCCTGTTGGATCGACGGCGCGCTCACCGGCGCGGAACTGGGCGAACCGCACTTCGACGCCGCCGCAACGGGCCGGATCACACTTTCGGCGGACGACGACGTTCCCGCGTCCGACGACGACTACTCCCCCCTCGCCCGGTCGCCCGTCCAAGGGTCGGTGCTGTGGGCCGGCTCGGCGGGGCGGGCGAACCAGCTGCTCCTGGGGCATGTGGCACGGGCGCTCGCCCAGCGGTGGGACGCCCTCGTCGACTTCGACGGGCTCCTCCTCGGCCGTGACCCGCACGGCCCGCCGCTGCTCCGGTCGCTCCCCGGAGCCCTGTACGAGGTCCCCTACGCCACCGACGACGGCCAGCGCCTCCGCCGCCATGTGGGCGATTCCGAGTTCCTCGCCGCCTGGCTCCGGCACCCGCGCTTCCACCTCGTCGAATAGCCCCGGCCCCCAATGGGGGCCGGGGCCAGAGTTGGCGTACTACGGGATGGCCGGTCGGCCTGACCGGACCGATCAGACCGCTCGGGTCTATCGGGTCTACCGGGCCGGTCAGGCCAGTCGAGCCGGTACTGGGACGGGCTCCGCTAGAACGCCTTGCCCGCGGCCTTCGCCGCCCGCTCTGCGTCCTCGCCGCGCTGCTCCCCTGCCTGCTTCAGGCCGGCGGAGCGGTCGCCCTTGACCGCGGACGCGCGCGACTTCGCCGCCGGGATCTCGCCGAACTCGCCGCCCACGGTGCCGCGCACCCGGTTGTCGGCGCCCTTCAGCGCGACGGGGTCGTTGCCGGACGCGGTGAGGTCGCCGCGGATGATGTTGCCGTTGACGTGGATGTCGGCGGTGTTGTCGGTGATCGCGACGTTGCCGCCCCAGTAGGAGGTGTCGCCGCACGAGCTCTGCGGACCGTCGGAGCCGATCTGCACCGTGGCGGAGTTGCCGCTGTAGGCGGCGTTGCCGTGGACCTCGCTGGCGCACACGACGCTGCCCTCTGCGGCGCCCTTCACGGTCAGGCCGCCGTCGACGGCGGAGTCGTAGATGTCGGCGAACCCGACACCGTCGGCGCTGACCTTGCCGCCGACACCGGTCGACTCCGCGAACAGGTTGCCGGTCGCCGCGCTGAGGCCGCCCTTGACCTCGGAGCCGTAGAGGAACAGGGCCCCGGTCTCGATGCCGCCGTCGGCCGCCACCGCGCGCACGTTCTGCCCGAGGGTGGAGCCGTCGAGGTAGGTGCCGAACGCGCCCCGCGCGGTGACGTTCCCGGCAACGGAGGTGTTGACGGCGTCGAGGTAACCGTCCTGGGCGACGGCCACCGTGCCCTTGAACGTGCCGTCCTCGACCACCAGGTCGGCGCCGGACCGCACCGTGACGTTGCCGTCGACGGTGGTGCCGGTGAGGTCGCAGGACTTGCCCTTGGCGACCACAAGGTCACCGGGGACGGTGACCGCCCCGCCTACCCCATCGCAGTAGGTGACCAGGTCGGCGACAGCGGGGGATGCCAAAGCCGTAAGCGCGACGGAACCGCCGACGGCGGCAAGGGAGGATGCCGCGACGAACTGCCGGAGCTTCATGGATGTGTGCCTCTCGTGGAAGGTGAGCGCCGAGTGAAAGCTGCGAGCGGGGTAAAGACAGACTAAAGAAAGCAGCGCAAGGCGAACAGAGGACGAGCAGAGGAAAACCGTTGCGGGAATGGCGGGTGGGCAGTGGGCGCACCCGCGCCGCCCGTAAGACACCTGGCGAAGCCCCGGAAACACCGGCACCCCGACCGCATCCGGACACCAGGCGAACCCCCAGGGAACGCCAGCGCACCGGCCACACCCGAACACCAAGCAAGGCCCGTGGGCCACCAGGCGCACCGGCTCCACCCACCGGCCCCCACGCCCCGGCCACCGCCCCAGGAGCCGACGGACGCCTGGGCCCTCGACTCCCCAGCGCCCCACGACCCCGCCAACCGGACGCACCAACAGCCGGACGCACCACCAACCCCGGATCGTCCAGAAGGTGTCCGGCAGTGCGGTCGGCTATGCGGCCGACGCTGCGCCGGGCGCTCCAGATCCACCCCGCCCGCGCCGCCCACTCAGGCGAGCCGCGCCTCCAGGACCTCCATGTCGAGCGGCAGCGGGTGGCGGGCCGCCGGGACCAGGCCGGCACCGGCGAGCAGCCGGTCGTATTCGTCGGGGGTCCGCTCCCGCGCGCCGGTCATGACGACCAGCATGTGCAGGTCCCAGTAGGACGCGAAGGACGCCGGCCGCCCGGGGTCGAGCGGGCGTTCGATGATCAGCAGCCGCGAGTCCGGTCCCATGGCGGCCGCGCAGTTGGCGAGGATGCTGGAGCACTCGCCGTCGCCCCAGTCGTGCAGGATCCGGGACAGCACGTACAGGTCGGCGCCTTCGGGCACCGCCTGGAAGAAGTCGCCCGTGCGGAGGTCGAGCCGGTCGGCGACCGCGGTCCCCTCGATGCGGCGGCGGACCGGTTCGAGCACGTCGGCGCGTTCCAGCAGCACGCCCTGGGCCTCTGGCGCCGCCGCCAGCAGCGTTTCGAGGAGGGCGCCCGAGCCGCCGGCGATGTCGACGATGCCGCGCACCCCCGCCAGTTCGACCGCGCGCGGGACCTCCGCGAAGAACACCGACCCCGCCGACATCGCCCGGTCGAATGTGCGGGCCAGCTCCGGTTCCCCGTTGGCGTACTCGAAGAACGGCTTGCCGTACACAGTGGAGAACGACTCACGGCCGGTGCGCACGACGTCCTCGAAGCGGCCCCAGGCGTCGTAGAACGGGTCGCCGTAGATGAGGGCGAGGTCGCGCATCGACCCGGTGTCGTCGGAGCGCAGGGAGTCGCCCAGTGGGGTCGTCGTGAACCCGTCCCCTGTGCTGTCCACGATCCCCAGCCCGGTCAGCAGGCGCAGCAGCCGCACCAGGGCGTCGGGGTCGGTTCCGGTGCGCCGGGCGAGCTCGGCACCGCTCACGGGGTCGCCGTCCATCGCGTCGATGACGCCGAGCTTGACCGTGACGAAGATGGCCTTCGTTGTCCACGCGCCGGTCATCAGGTTCAGCATCGTCCGGGGGATGTGGTCGTCGGCCACCGGATCGGTCTCCACTTCATCGCTTGCGCCACTGCTGGCGGCGTGCCTGGCTGGGGCGCGCCGCGGCACTCCCCGTGCGACGGCGCTCGCACGCCGACACTAATCGGCCGGGCCGACCGGGCCGGAGCACCCCGCCGCACACAGCGGGCTCCCGTTCACCGCCGCGCCGAACTAGGATGCCCCGCATGTCGTCATTCGCGGGCCCGCCACCTCCGCCTTGGCCGCGCCCGGGCCACCCCGAGACCACGGTCATGCGGCCGCCGACCAGCGCGGGCCCCTACCTCAAGTTCATCGGTCTGTGGACGCCCGTCCTCGGGATGCTGTTCGTCGTCCTGCTCCTCCTTGCGTCCATCCCCTTCGAGACCATGCAGGAGGGCACCGGCACACCGGCCGGTATCGCCGTCGGCTCCGTGGGCGTGCTGATCGCGGCCGGGTCGCTGCTGTACAAGAAGCACCGCGCGCAGACCGGGACGCAGGTCATCGTCTCCCCCGTCGGCGTGGAACTGCGCGACGCCATGGGGTTCGAGGTGCGGTTGCGCTGGGCCGACGTCACCGCTGTCGGCACCGTCCACGACCAGCAGTCGAAGCGGCAGCCGCTCAACACCCGCGGCGGCGTGCAGGTGCAGACCCCGGTCGCCAGCTCCGACGGGCTCATCGGCTGGGGCGAACGGGTCGTCCCGCGCCGCGCGCCCCTCTGGCTGCGGGAGCACATGGCGTCCCAGCCCACCAACCCGCAGACCGGGCAGCACAGCGTCGCGATCTCCTTCTCCGCTGCGGGCGAGCCGGGGTTCGGCAACCCCCTCCTCCAACAGACCCACCGCTACCGACCCGACCTCCTCCGCTGACCAGCAATGCAAGGCAGCCGCCGCGGGCCCCCGCTGCACGATACTCCGCGAAGCGGGCGCAGTGGGGGCGTGCGGAGCATCCAGCGGACAGGCGGAGAGAGGGTTGGTTGCCGTCGCGAGTGCGGAGCATCCGGCGGCACGAAGCACCACGGCCCCTACGCCTGAGGTCGCCAGGGCCGTGAACCCGCCCCCTTCGCCTCCGGGGACCGCGACATCCCTCTCGCGCCCGTTGATGCAACGGCGTTGCGGCGGTCGGCGGCGTCACCTCACCCACGTGCGCGGTCCACTGCCCCGCCCGATGCCATGACGGCCACGCCCAGCACGAGCAGCGCGATGTTGGTGAACACCTCGTTGCCGGCGTAGAAGTCCATGTGCTTGGCGAGGAACCAGAACGGGCTGGGTCCGAAGAAGTACCCGATGAACCCGACCGCGCCCTGGACCGCGATCAGGAAGCCCACGGTTTCGATGATCTTTCGCATGCCGATCACGGTAGGCAGCGGCTGCCCGCTGCCGGATCGCCTGTGCGGCGCGTTCCCCCCGCCGAAGGGCCTCGGCCGCACACTGCCGCACCGACGCAGGGATGACCCGCGGCGCCCGGCCGCCAACTTTGGTCTATTTTCGCCGCGCACCGCCGCCGGGTGGCGGGAAGTACCCGCCGAGGTCGCCTAGATTCCGGGTATGAGCACCTCGCAGCAGCCGTCGGAGCGCCGCGCCCGCCGCGGCTACCCGTGGCTGCTGCCGTCCACCCTGCTCGACGCGGACGCGCCCGACACCGGCGGCCGTCCCGTCCGCCGCACCGTGCGCGACTGGGCCGTCGACATCGCGTGCTTCCTCCTCGCCGTCGCATTCAGCCTGGTGATGGCGGCGGAGCTGTACAGCTTGGACCTCCCCCGCCCACTCCTCATCGCTGACCAGGTGGTCGGGGCGCTGGCCTGTGCGGCGATCTGGCTGCGCCGACGCTGGCCGCTCGCCCTGTGTCTCGTGCTGACCCCGCTGTCCGTGCTCTTCCCGATGGCGGCGGGCGCGACGCTGGTCGCACTGTTCACCGTGACGGTGCACCGGCCGTTCCCCCTCGTGGCGCTCGCCGGAGCCGTCAATCTTCTCGCCGGGGCGATCGGCCCACTGATCCGCCCCGACCAGGACTTCGGCTTCGGGTTCAATCTCGCGCTCGGGGCCGTCATCACCCTCACGGTGATCGGGTGGGGGATGTTCGTGCGGGCCCGCCGCCAACTCGTCCTGTCCTACCGCGAACGCGCCCGGCGCGCCGAGACCGAGGCGAACCTGCGCGCCGCGCAGGCCCAGCAGGAGGCCCGCACCCAGATCGCCCGCGAGATGCACGACGTGCTCGGCCACCGCCTGTCGCTGCTGAGCGTGCACGCGGGCGCGCTGGAGTTCCGCCCCGACGCCCCACCGGAGGACGTCGCGAAGGCCGCCGGGGTGATCCGGGCCAGCGCCCACCAGGCCATGCAGGACCTCCGCGAGGTGATCGGGGTGCTACGCGCGCCCGTCGGGACCGACGGACCGGCGCCCGGCACCGCCGTCCAGGGCGACGAGCGGCCGCAGCCCGACCTGCGCGCACTGGGCCGGCTCGTCGAGGAGTCCCGGCAGGCGGGGATGCGGGTCGCCCTGACGACGGAGGTCGGCGCCGAGTCGGGCAGGTCCGGGACCGGCGAGACCGAGTCCGAGACGGGGGCACCTGCGGCGGAGGTTCCCGAGATAGCCGTGCCCGAAGCGATCGGCCGCACCGCCTACCGGATCGTCCAAGAGGGACTCACCAACGCCCGCAAGCACGCCCCCGGCGGCGCGGTCGCCGTGACCGTGGCGGGCTCCCCCGGCGACGGCCTGCGCCTCGAACTCCGCAACCCCACCGCCCCAGCACGCACCGCCTCAGCACGCACCGGCCCGGCCCCCGGCGACGGCCAAGCCCACGGCCGGGGCCGAGACCCGGGCCAGGACCAGGGCCAGGGCCTCATCGGACTTGCCGAACGCGCCGCGCTCGCCGGTGGCCGCATCGAGCACGAAGTCACCGGATCCGGCGACTTCGTCCTGACCGCCTGGCTACCCTGGCCGCCATGACCGAGCCCGCTCCCGCACCCATCCGCGTCCTCCTCGTGGACGACGACGCCCTCGTCCGCTCCGGCCTCGCCCTGATGCTCGGCGGCGCCCCCGATATCAGCGTCGTCGCCGAGGCCGCCGACGGCGCCGAGGTCGCCCGGCTGGTCGCGCAGCACGGCCCCGACGTGGTGCTCATGGACATCCGCATGCCGGGCGTCGACGGGCTCGCCGCCACCGAGGCGCTGCGGCGCGGGAAGGGAGCCCCCGAGGTCGTCATCCTCACGACCTTCGACGCCGACGAGCACGTTGTCCGCGCGCTGCGCGCGGGCGCGGCGGGCTTCGTCCTGAAGGACACGCCGCCGGCCGAGATCGTCGCCGCGGTGCGCCGGGTGGCGGCGGGCGAACCCGTCCTGTCGCCGGCGGTGACCCGGCGGCTCATCGCGCACGTCGCCGACGGCAGGGGCGACGAGCGCAAGGATCGCTCGCGCGTCCGGTTGGAGGCGTTGAACAGCCGCGAACGCGACGTCGCGGTCGCCATCGGGCAGGGCAAGTCCAACGCGGAGATCAGCGCCACCCTCTACATGAGCGTCGCGACGGTCAAGACGCACGTGTCGCGCATCCTCACCAAGCTCGACCTGAACAACAGGGTGCAGATCGCCATGCTCGCCCACGACGCCGGGCTCCTCGACGACGCCGACTGACCGCGCACTACCGGCTGACGACGAGCCGACACCCAGGCGGCGCCGGCCGACACCGCCCGCCCCGCCCCCGCCGCTCCGTGGCGGGGGCGGTCAGTCCGCCGGGCCGGCCAGGACGACGAGGTTGTCGCGGTGCACGATCTCCCGCTCGTACTCCGGGCCGAGTTCGCGCGCGAGCCACCGGGTGGAGCGGCCCATCAGGCCGGGGACCTCGGCGGCATCGTAGTTGACCAGGCCGCGCGCGACGATGCGGCCGTCCTCGTCGCGCAGGTCGACGGGGTCGCCGGCGGAGAACTCGCCCTCGACCTTGACCACCCCCGCCGGCAGCAGCGACGCCCTGCGGTGCGCCACCGCGCGCACCGCGCCGGGGTCGAGGACCACGCTGCCGCGCCCTGCCGTGGCGTGCGCCAGCCACAGGTGCCGGGTCGAGGGGCGGCGCCCCTCGGCCGGGGTGAACAGGGTGCCGACGGGTTCACCGGCGAGCGCGGGGCCGACGTTCTCGGCCGAGGTCAGCACCGCGGGCACGCCCGCGGTCGTCGCGATCCGGGCGGACTCCACTTTGGTGACCATGCCGCCGGTGCCGACCCCCCGCTTGCCCGCGCTGCCGATGTCGACGCCGGCAAGGTCGTCGGCCCCCCGGACCTCGGGGATGCGGCGGGCGCCGGGACGGGCCGGGTTGCCGTCGTACAGCGCGTCGACGTCGGACAGCAGCACCAGGGCGTCGGCCCGCAGCAGGTGCGCGACGAGCGCGGCGAGCCGGTCGTTGTCGCCGAACCGGATCTCGTGGGTGGCGACCGTGTCGTTCTCGTTGACGACCGGCACCGCCCCGATCTCCAGCAGCCGGGTGAGGGTGCGCTGGGCGTTGCGGTAGTGCGCCCGGCGCATGAGGTCGTCGACCGTCAGCAGCACCTGCGCCGCGGTGAGGGAGTGCCGCGCGAACGCACCGCTGTAGTGCGCCACCAGCAGGCCCTGGCCGACGCTTGCCGCGGCCTGCTGGGTGGCGAGATCGCGCGGCCGCCGGGCCAGGCCCAGCGGGGCCGTCCCCGCGGCGACGGCGCCCGAGGAGACCAGGACGATCTCGACGCCCGCCGCGCGCCGGGCCGCGAGGACGTCGGCGATCCCGGCGACCCGGTCGCGGTCGATCCGCCCGTCGGGCGTCGTCAGGGAGGACGACCCCACCTTGACCACGACCCGGCGGGCACCGGTCAGCTCGGCGCGCGGCGCCGCGCCGCCGGTGTGCGGTGCCGCCGCGCCGCCTACGTCCACGTCCCGTCCTCTGCGCCGCCTGCGGTCACGACCGCCGCCGGTCGGCCCGGTCGACGCCGTCGAGCCGGGAGTCGGTGCCGCGCGGGCCGATGGGGGTCTGGTCGGCGTCGAGCGAGGGGTCCCAGTCGAACACGACGGAGTCGTCCTCGTCGCCGATGTAGACCTCGGCGCCGGGGAGCGCCCCGGCCTTGGCCAGCGCCGCCTCGATACCGAGGCGGTTCAGCCGGTCGCCGAGGTAGCCCACCGCCTCGTCGTTGGAGAAGTCGGTCTGGCGCACCCACCGCGCCGGCTTGTCGCCGCGGATCCGGAAGGCGTTCTCGCCGGCCCTGACCACCTCGAAGGAGACGCCGCCGAGCTGCTTGGGCCGCAGCACCACCCGGGTCGGTTCGGGCTCCGGGCGCGCGGCGCGGGCCGCCTCGACCTGCGCCGCCATGGCGAAGGTGAGTTCGCGCAGCCCTTCGCGCGACGCCGCGGAGACGGTGCACACGGTGAGGCCCCGCTCGGTGAGCATCGGGGTGACGAACTCGGCGAGCTCCCGCGCCTCGGGCACGTCGGCCTTGTTCAGCACCACGATGCGCGGGCGGTCGGACAGGTCGGTGCCGACCTTCTCGCCGTAGGCGGCGAGTTCGGCCTCGATGACGTCGAGGTCGCTGAGCGGGTCGCGGCCCTGCTCGAAGGTCGCGCAGTCGAGCACGTGCACGAGCGTGGAGCAGCGTTCCACGTGCCGCAGGAAGCCCAGCCCCAGCCCCTTGCCGTCGCTCGCCCCGGGGATCAGGCCGGGGACGTCGGCGACGACGAACTGGGTGGCGCCGGCCTCGACCACCCCGAGGTTGGGGATGAGGGTCGTGAACGGGTAGTCGGCGATCTTGGGCCGCGCCGCCGACACCGCGGCGATCAGCGACGACTTGCCCGCGCTGGGGAAGCCCACCAGGCCGACGTCGGCGATGGTCTTGATCTCCAGCCGGACGTCGGCTTCGTCGCCGGGCTCGCCCTTGAGCGCGAACCCGGGCGCCTTGCGCTTGGGTGACGCCAGCGCGGCGTTGCCGAGGCCGCCGTGCCCGCCTTCGGCGATGACCAGGCGGGTGCCGGCCCCGATGAGGTCGGCGATCACCGCGCCGTCGGGGGAGGTGACAACGGTGCCGTCGGGCACCGGCAGCACCAGTTCGGTCCCGTTGGCGCCGGAGCGGTGCCCGCCCTGCCCCGGTGTGCCGTTCGCCGCCTTGCGGTGCGGGCGGCGCTGGTATTCCAGCAGGGTGGCGACGTTGGGGTCGACCTCCAGCACGACGTCGCCGCCCCTGCCGCCGTTGGCGCCGTCGGGGCCGCCCAGCGGCTTGAACTTCTCACGGTGTACGGAGGCGCAGCCGTGCCCGCCGTCACCGGCCTTGAGGTGCAAGACCGCTTCGTCGACGAAGTCCGGCATGGTTTCTCCTGTACTCGATCCGAAGGCCGCCGCCGCCCGGACGGCGTCCGATAAAACCGGCCCGACGAAAACGCGTAGGGCGGGCCAGCAGAACTGGCCCGCCCTACGCGTCAGAACTCTCAGTGGCGTCGCGCCGGTGGCCCTACTCTGCGGGGGCCGGTGCCGGGACGATGCTCACGGCCTTGCGGCCGCGCACCCGGCCGAACTCCACGCTACCCGCGACCAGCGCGAACAGGGTGTCGTCGCCGCCGCGGCCGACGTTGAGGCCGGGGTGGAAGTGGGTACCGCGCTGGCGGATCAGGATCTCGCCGGCGTTCACGGCCTGCCCGCCGAAGCGCTTGACGCCCAGGCGCTGGGCATTGGAGTCGCGGCCGTTACGGCTGGACGATGCGCCCTTTTTGTGTGCCATGTCGCGCTCCTCCTGCTACTTCGCGTTGATGCCGGTGACGCGGACCCGGGTGTACTTCTGGCGGTGCCCCAGGCGCTTCTTGTAACCGGTCTTGTTCTTGTACTTGATGATGTTGATCTTGGGGCCCTTGACCTCGCCGAGAACCTCGGCGCTGACCTGGTAGCCGCCCAGCTCGGACCCCTCGGTGACGACCTTGTCGCCGTCGACGACCAGGATGGGCTCCCACTTGAGGGTGGAGCCGACCTCGTCGGTCACCTTGTCGATCTTCAAGACGTCATCGACGGAGACCTTCTCCTGTCGGCCGCCCGCTCGCACGATCGCGTACACCGGGAAACTCACTTCCTTGCTCGCTTGAAGAAACATGCGCTCATGAATCGACCGCAATCCAACCGCTCGCCTCCCCGATGGGGGGCGTGGAATCGAAAGGAGGTCTCGGGCGCGCGAACATGTGGGGCGCGCCGACGCACCGTCCATAAGATTACCACCCGCCCATCGGGGACGAGCACGCTCATCAGGGACCGGTAAAGGCCCCTCAGCCGGCCTCCGCCGCGGCCTCGGACGCCGCCGACGCGGCCTTGGTGCGCCGGGTCCGGCGGCGGCGCGGACGCTCCGCCTCGGGCTCCGCGGCGACCTCAGCCGGCGCGGTGTCGACCGCCGCGGCCGGCGCCTCGGCCTCCGGGGCGTCCTTCTCGGCGCCCTTGGCGTCGTCCTTCCGGCTGCGGCGGGGCGACTTCCGCGGCTTCTTCGCCGGGGCCTCCGCCGCCGGGGCCTCGGGCTCCGCTTCGGGTTCGGGCGCGGCCTCCGCCGGTTCGCGGACCTGTTCGTCGGCCGCGGCGTCGTCCTTGGCCGGCTTGTCCTGGGACTTGCCCTTCTTCTTGCGCCCGCCGCCGGAGGACTGCTGCCCGCTCTGGCCGCCACCGCCGTTGCCGTTGCCGGACCCCTTGGCCTCCACCGGCTCGGTGGAGATCATCAGCCCGCGCCCGTTGCAGGTCTCGCAGGTGTGCGAGAACGCCTCCAGCAGGCCCTGGCCGACCCGCTTGCGGGTCATCTGCACGAGGCCCAGCGAGGTCACCTCGGCGACCTGGTGCTTGGTGCGGTCGCGCGAGAGGCACTCCAGCAGCCGCCGCAGCACGAGGTCGCGGTTGGACTCCAGCACCATGTCGATGAAGTCGATGACGATGATGCCGCCGATGTCGCGCAGCCGCAGCTGGCGGACGATCTCCTCGGCGGCCTCCAGGTTGTTCTTGGTGACGGTCTCTTCGAGGTTGCCGCCCTGGCCGGTGAACTTGCCGGTGTTCACGTCGACCACGGTCATGGCCTCGGTCCGGTCGATGACCAGCGACCCGCCGCTCGGCAGCCAGACCTTGCGGTCGAGCGCCTTGGCGATCTGCTCGTCGATGCGGTACGCCTCGAAGACGTCGCGCTCGCCGTCGTACTTCTTGAGCCGCTCGGCCAGGTTCGGCGCCACGTAGTCGACGTACTCCTCGACCGTGGCCTGCGCCTCCTCACCGGCGACCACCATGGAGGAGAAGTCCTCGTTGAAGACGTCGCGCACGACCCGGATGGTGAGGTCGGGCTCGCTGTTGAGCAGCGACGGCGCGCTCGCGGTCTTCGACTTCTTCTTGATCGACTCCCACTGCTTGGCGAGCCGGGTGATGTCGCGCTCCAGCTCCTCCTCGCTCGCCCCCTCGGACGCGGTGCGCACGATGACACCGGCGTTCTCGGGCATGACCTTCTTCAGGATCTGCTTGAGCCGCGCGCGCTCCTTGTCGGGGAGCTTGCGGCTGATCCCGGTCATCGAGCCTTCGGGGACGTAGACGAGGTAGCGGCCGGGAAGGCTGATCTGGCTGGTCAGCCGGGCGCCCTTGTGACCGAGCGGGTCCTTGGTGACCTGCACCAGGACCGACTGCCCCGACTTCAGCGCGGACTCGATGCGCTTGGGCTGGCCCTCCAGCCCGGACGCGTCCCAGTTGACCTCGCCCGCGTACAGCACGGCGTTGCGGCCCTTGCCGATGTCGACGAACGCCGCCTCCATCGACGGCAGCACGTTCTGCACCCGGCCCAGGTAGACGTTGCCGACGTAGGACTTGTGGCTCGCGCGGTCGACGTAGTGCTCGACGAGGACGTCGTCCTCGAGCACCGCGATCTGGGTGCGCTCGCCGTTGCGGCGGATGACGAGGTCGCGCTTGACCGCCTCGCGGCGCGCCAGGAACTCCGACTCGGTGATGATCGGCGCGCGGCGGCGGCCCTGCTCGCGGCCCTCGCGGCGGCGCTGCTTCTTGGCTTCGAGCCGGGTCGAGCCGCGGACCGACTGGACCTCGTCCTCGATGGGACGCTCGGGGCGCGGTTCGCGCACCCGCACGACGGTGTTGGGCGGGTCGTCGGTCCCGCCGCCGCCGTCGTCGTCGCCGCTGGCGCGCCGCCGCCTGCGGCGGCGCCTGCGGCTGGAGGCGGAGTCGTCGCCGTTGTCGTCGGAGTCGTCCGCTGCGGAACCGCCGCTGCCGCCGTCGCGGCCGGCGGATTCGGTCGAGCCGTCGGCACCGCCGTCGGCGGAGTCGCGGCCCGAGCCGCCGGAGGTCTCGGCGCCCCCTTCGTCGCCGCGGAGCTTGCCCCTGCCGCGGCCGCCCCTGCGCCTGCGCCGCCGCGAGGGGCGGTCGTCGTCATCGTCGTCGTCATCGTCGGACTCCGCAGCCTCGGCCTCGGCCTCCGCCGGGGCGGGTGCGGCCTCCTCGACCACCCGCGCGACCCGCTTGCTCTCGGCGCGGGCCGGTGCGACGGGCGGCTGGAACAGCACCATGGCGGGCCGGAACGAGAGCTGGTCGGCGTCCTCGGCGTCCTCGGCGAGTTCGGGGTCCTCGGCGTCGTCGAGGCGAACGGCCTCCTCGGCGAACGGGTCGCCGGCCTCGGGCGCGGCGTTCTCGGCCGGGACCGGCGCCACGGGCGCGGGCTCCTCCGGCGCCGCGGCCGCGGCCTTGGTCCGCCGGGTACGCGTGGTCTTCGCCCGGGTGCGCTTCGCGGCGGGCGCGGGGGCCTCCTCCTCGGCGGGGGCCTGCCCGGCTTCCTCGGCTGCGACGTCCTCGATCACGGCGGAGTCGGTGCCGGCGGCCACCGTCGTGGGCGCGGCGGGGGCGGGCTCGGGTTCGGGCGGCGGGCCGGCGGCGCGGCGGGCGCCGCGCCCCTTGCCCGGCGCACTCACCTGCACCTGGACGTCCTCGGACTGCGGAACCGCCGTCGTGGCGTTCGCGGTCCGGTCGGTTTCTTCGTCTGTAGTTGTGCCCGCGGTGCCTTCGGCACCGCTACTGGGCTCGTTTTCGAGCATCCGGGCGGTCTCCCGTCAGAGTCCCCGGGCGCGGCACCGTTCC
This sequence comes from Murinocardiopsis flavida, assembly GCF_003014485.1. Classification (GTDB taxonomy): domain Bacteria; phylum Actinomycetota; class Actinomycetes; order Streptosporangiales; family Streptosporangiaceae; genus Murinocardiopsis; species Murinocardiopsis flavida. Next base: position 279,094 of record NZ_PYGA01000001.1, read on the forward strand.
GTTCGGATCTTTTCGTGCCGCTGCGCGCGGGAACTGTCGTCTCTATGTCGTCACCGGCCGCGCTCTGGGCGCAGCCGGGTCAAAGTCTGCAAAGGTCGCCCACGTTCCACGGTGTGGTCACGCATCTGACGTGCTCCGCGCGGGCGTCGACAACGGCGGTGTCTCCGGTACGAGGCCGACCGGTACGGTCGGCGCCGTCCGCTCGCCGGGTGGTCCGCCGATGCGACCGGCGTCCCGGTCGGCGGCGGTACCAACGGCGAATGGATCGCCGATCGTTCCGGCGGTCTCGTCAAGGGGCCCCTGCGCCAGCCTGGTCATCAGCGGTGATGACGGCGGCGCGAGGCCGGCCACCTGGCGGAGACCGGTCACCACGTCGTCGGGTCGAACGGCAGGTGTCGTGTGCCGGACGACCATGCGAAGTATGGCATATATATCGTATTGCACCGCTGAGGCACGCGGGTCCGATTCCATCCGGACCACGGCCTCCCTGGTATCGAAGCGACGGCGGCCCTTCTTGGTGACCCGCTCCACCTCGACCGAATCGGCCGCGAGGAACACGGCCACCGCCGCCGCGGCGTCGCCGGGTGCGACTCCGGGCATCTCCACTCGCCATTCCGACGCCTGGAGACGGTCGGCCAGACCGTCGGGACCCGCCTCGACGACCTCGACGATGTCGATGCCATCGGGCATGGCCCGGTCGAGCCGGGACCGGACGTCGTCCGGGTCGCCGTGCGCGGCGAGCGTCATCTCGAAGTACTCCGCCTCACTGGCGACCCCGGTGGGGGCGGCGCCGGTGTAGGAGAGCTTCGGGTGCGGCGAGAACCCCGCTGAGAACGCCACGGGAACCGCGGCCCTGCGCAACGCGCGCTCCAGCGCCCGGGCGATGTCGCGATGGCTCGCGAACCGCATCCGACCGCGCTTGGCGTAGCGGACGCGCAGGCGTTGCGCCCGGTCTCCGTTGGAGGACGGGTGAGCGTCCTCAGGTGCGGGGGGCAGTGCTGCTCCTTTCCGTCCAGGTTCGACCGGCCGCCGGGTGTGTCCCATTGCACCCTGCGTGCCGACCCGCGGAGCGGCCGTGCCGCCGCGGGTCAACCGGCTGTCTCTTCGAGGTGGCCCCTGGTGTGAGGCCGCCTCCCATTCAGGTTACGGTGCGCTCCAAGGCCGTCGCGCCAGCGGCCCCTGGCCGGGGCCGTCGGCGGCGCGCACCGTGCGGTGGGCCCGGTGCCGCCCCGAGGCGGCGCCCGGCTCCGCGCGGTCCACACGTGTGGCCTTCCCCGCCGGGGGGCGGTTGAAAAGCCGTCGGCCGCGGCCCCCGACCCGGCCGCCCGCCCGTGGCCGAACCCTGCCACGGGCCCTCCGCGACCTGCGGCGCCGGAACCCGCAAGAAATTCTTCAAAGAATCTTCGCGGGCATGCAAACCATTCGGAGCGCCCACTCGTCTTAGTACACGTACGGCCCGGCGCGAGCGGGGCGCCGGGCCGTACTTCATCCTCTGCCCGGTGCCACGGCACCGGGCTTTTGCGTTGTCAGGGGCCGGTGTTGTCAGGGGCCCATTCAGGCGATGGTCAGCGGGAGCAGCTTGGAGCGGTCGCTCGGGCCGATCTGGATCTCGGTGCCCATGCTCGGGCACACCCCGCAGTCGTAGCAGGGCGTCCACCGGCAGTCGTCGACCTCGACCGACTCCGAGCCGTGCAGGGAGTCCTGCCAGTCCTGCCAGAGCCAGTCGCGGTCGAGCCCGGCGTCGAGGTGGTCCCACGGCAGCACTTCGTCCTGGTCGCGCTCGCGCACGGTGAAGAAGTCGAGGTCGACCCCTGCCTTCGGGAGCTCCGCCGCGGCGCAGCCCGCCCAGCGGTCGTAGCTGAAGTGCTCGCTCCACCCGTCGAACCGGGCGCCGTCGCGCCACACCGCCTCCACGACGGCGCCCACGCGGCGGTCGCCCCGCGACAGCAGCCCTTCGATGATGGACGGGCGGCCCTCGTGGTAGCGCAGCCCGACCGACTTGCCGTAGCGCTTGTCGTCGCGCAGGGCGGCGCGCAGCTTGCGCAGCCGCGCGTCGACCACCTCGTGCGCGGTCTGCCCGGCCCACTGGAACGGGGTCTGCGGCTTGGGCACGAACCCGCCGATGGACACGGTGCAGCGGATGTCCTTGCGGCCCGTGACCTCGCGCCCGGTCCTGATGACCTCCCGCGCGAGGTCGGCGATGGCGAGCACGTCCTCGTCGGTCTCGGTGGGCAGCCCGCACATGAAGTACAGCTTCACCTGGCGCCACCCGGCGGCGTAGGCGGCCGTGACGGTGCGGATCAGGTCGGCCTCGGTGACCATCTTGTTGATGACCCGGCGCATGCGCTCGCTGCCGCCCTCAGGGGCGAAGGTCAGCCCCGACCGGCGGCCGTTGCGGGTGAGCTCGTTGGCGAGCTCGATGTTGAACGCGTCGACCCGCGTGGACGGCAGGGACAGCCCGGTTCCGGTGCCCTCGTAGGAGTCGGCGAGGTCCTTCGCGATACCGCCGATCTCGGAGTGGTCGGCGCTCGACAGCGACAGCAGGCCGACCTCCTGGAATCCGGAGGACTTCACGCCGTCGGCCACCATCGCCGTGACGGTGTCGCGGCTGCGCTCGCGGACCGGGCGGGTGATCATCCCGGCCTGGCAGAACCGGCAGCCGCGCGTGCAGCCGCGGAAGATCTCCACGCTGTAGCGCTCGTGGACCGACTCCGCCATGGGCACGATGGGGTTCTTCGGGTAGGGCCACTGGTCGAGGTCCATCACCGTGTGCTTCTGCACCTGCCACGGGACGCCCGCGCGGTTGGGGCTGTAGCGCTCGATCCTGCCGTCGGGCAGGTAGCCGACGTCGTAGAACCGCGGGATGTACACCCCGCCGCCCGCGGCGAGGCGCAGCAGCAGGCCGTCGCGCCCGCCGGGCCGCCCCTCGCGCTTCCACTCGCGGATGACCTCGGTGATGGCGAGGGTTATCGCCTCGCCGTCGCCGAGCACCACCGCGTCGAGGAAGTCGGCGATGGGTTCGGGGTTGAACGCCGAGTGGCCGCCGGCGAGGACGACCGGGTGGTCCGCCCCGCGGTCGGCGGAGCGCAGCGGGATGCCCGCGAGGTCGAGGGCCGTGAGCATGTTGGTGTAGCCCATCTCGCTGGCGAAGCTCAGCCCCAGCACGTCGAAGGCGCCCACGGGGCGGTGGGCGTCGACCGTGAACTGGGGGATCCCGTGCTCGCGCATGATCCGTTCGAGGTCGGACCAGACGGAGTACGTGCGCTCGGCGAGGACCCCCTCGCGCTCGTTCAGCACCTCGTAGAGGATCTGCACGCCCTGGTTGGGCACGCCCACCTCGTAGGCGTCGGGGTACATCAGCGCCCACCGGACCTCGGCGCCGTCCCAGTCCTTGATGACGGAGTTCAACTCGCCGCCCACGTACTGGATGGGCTTCTGCACGCTGGCGAGCAGCGGTTCGAGCCGGGGGAAGACGGATTCGACGGGCATTGGTCGGGCCTTTCGCACGCGGGTCCCCGGACGGCCGGTCTCCGGCGGAGGGCCGGCCCTGCCGCCGATGCGGATCCGGCTCGTCCACGCCGGATCCGCCCAGGCTAGCCGTTCCCACCCCAGGGCTTTCCCACCCTCACTCGAAACCGCGGTCTCGCGCGTGGATGCCCAGGACCAGGCCGACCGCCACCAACTGGGCGATCGCCGCCGTTCCCCCGTAGGACACGAACGGCAGCGGGAGCCCGGTGATCGGCATGATGCCCAGTGTCATCCCGATGTTGATGAAGCTCTGGAAGGTGAGCCACGCGGCGACGCCGACGCACACGAGGCGGCCGTACGGCTGCTCGCACCGCGCCGCGATGCGCAGGACCCGCCAGATGACGGCGCCGAGCAGGCCGATGATGAGGACACCGCCGATGAAGCCCAACTCCTCGCCCGCGACGGTGAAGATGAAGTCGGTGTGCTGCTCGGGCACGAAGCGGCCGCTGGTCTGCTCGCCTTTGAACAGACCGGTGCCGTGCAGGCCGCCGGAGCCGATGGCGATGATGGCCTGGTTGGCGTTGTACCCGGCGCCGCGCGGGTCGGCGGCGGGGTCGATGAAGGTGGCGAACCGCGCGAGCTGGTAGGACTTGAGCAGCCCGAACCACCAGACGCTGCCGGCCGCGAGCAGCCCGCAGCCGATGAGGCCGATCACCCACCGCACCGGGGCGCCCGACAGGGTCAGCATCGACAGGTAGATGACGCCGAGCACCATCGCGGTGCCGAGGTCCGGCTGGGCCAGGATGAGGCCCATGGGCACCGCCAGCGCCACCAGGCTGGCGAGGACGTCGCGGGTCGTGGGCGCGCGCTCGCCGTCGCGCGGTTCGCCCAGGAGCATGCCGACCCCGAGGATCAGCCCGATCTTGGCGACCTCGCCGGGTTGGGCCTGGAAGCCGCCGATGACGATCCAGGAGCGGGAGCCGTTGACGACGGCGCCGAGCGGGGTGAGGACGAGGGCCAGGCCCACCGCGGCGACCACGAACACGATCGGCGCGTAGGCGCGCGGTTTGCGGTAGTCGACCGACGCGACCAGCAGGCAGCCGACGAACCCGATGCCGAGGTTGATCAGGTGCCGTTCGACGAACGTCGCCGCTTCGGCCTGGTCGACGTGGCCGAGTGTGGACGCCCACACCAGCAGCGTCCCGAGCAGCGAGAGTGCGGCGACGGCGAGCAGCAGCACCCAGTCGACGCGGCGCGGCACGCCCGCCGCCATGAGGCGGGCCGCGCGCCCGGGCGCGCGGATCGGCGCCAGGTGCGTGACGGGGTCGACCTGCGCGGGTCCTCCCTTCATCACGGGCGGAACCCTTCGGGGAGGTCGACGCTGCCGTCGGGTTTCACGGCGGGCAGCTCCTTCGGCGGTGCGCCGTCGGGCATGGCCGGTTCGGTCTTGCCCTTCTTGGGTTTCGCCCCCTTGGCGCCCTCGGCGTCGTCGGTCTTCGGGGCGAAGCCGTAGATGCCGTCGTAGATCTTGCGGACGACGGGGGCGGCGTTGGTGCCGCCGGTACCGGACTGGGAGAGCAGCGCCACGACGGCGAACTGCGGGTCGTCGGCAGGGGCGTAGGACGCGAACCAGGCCGAGGACTCCTTCCCGTTGCTGGAGGCCGAACCCGTCTTGCCGGCGATCGGCACCTGGTCGAGCGGGAAGTCCGTGAACGCCCCGCGGGCGGTCCCGCTCTTGGGCACGTCGCGCAGCGCGGTCTGGAGGTACTTCAGCGTCTCGTCGCTGATCGGGAGCTTGCCGGCCTTGACGGGTTCGACGGGGTCGACCGTCTTGCCGTCGGCCGAGACGAACGCCTTGGCGACCCGGGGCTCGTACAGTGTCCCGCCGTTGGCGATGGCGGCGTAGGCGCGCGCCAACTGCAACGGGGTCACCAGCACGTCGCCCTGGCCGATGGCGAAGTTCGCCGCGTCGCCGGCCCGGTACACCCAGCCGTCCTTGCACTGCTCCTTGGCGACCTGGAGCAGGTAGCCGTCCTGGGCGCCGCCTTCGCCCCGGCCGCCCTTGGCGAGCTTGCAGTTCGCCTCCCTGGTGGTCTCCCAGTAGTCCTTCTTCCACTCGCGCGAGGGGATGCGGCCGGCCGACTCGTGCGGCAGGTCGATCCCCGTCGGCGCGCCGAACCCGTAGCCCTTCGCCATGCGGGACATGGAGTCCTTGGGGTTCTTGGGCTTCATGCCGCCGTCCTGCTTCCACATGTCGTACGCGAGCTGGTAGAAGACGGTGTTGCAGGAGACCTCGATGGCCTTGCGCAGGCTGATGGAGCCGTGCGCGCCGCCCTCGTAGTTCTCGAAGGACCGGTTGCCCACCATCACCGAGCTGGGGCAGTTGTAGATGCCGTCGCGCGACGACCCGTTCTCGACCGCCGCGGACAGGGTCGACACCTTGAACGTCGACGCCGGGGGGAACTCGCCCTGGACCGCGCGGGAGGTCAGCGGCTGCCCGGCGTCCTTGCTCAGCAGGTCGTTGTAGGTCTTCTGGTCGATGCCGCCCTCCCAGACCTTGGGGTCGTAGGTGGGCACGCTCGCCATGGCGACGACGCGCCCGGTGCGCACGTCGAGCACGACGCTCGCGCCGGAGTCGGCGGGTTTGCCCTCGGCGCGGGCCTTGTCGAGCCCTTCGGCGAGCGCCTCCTCGGTGATCTTCTGGACCTTGGCGTCCATCCCCGTCACCAGGTGCTGGCCGGGTTCGGGCGCGGTCTCCTTGACCATTCCGGTGACGTTGCCCTTGCTGTCGACGGCGAGCTTGCGCAGGCCCGCTTCGCCGCGCAGCCGCTGGTCGTAGACTGCTTCGAGGCCGTCGCGGCCCACCTGGTCGACACCGCTGAACTGGGTGCGCAGCTTGTGCCGCTTCTCCAGCTCGTCCTGGGTGACGGGCTGGAGGTAGCCGAGCACCTGCGCTGCGGCCTTGCCGCCGGGGTATTCGCGCTGCGCGTGCTGCTGGGCCGAGATTCCCGGGAACTCCTCCTGCCGCTCCATGATCTGGAGGGCGACCTTGGGTTCCACGTCCTCGGCGAGGGTGATGGGCTGGTAGGGCGACCCCGGCCAGCAGGGCCGCGACACTGTGGGGCCGCAGAGGCGGGTGCGGCCGCGCAGCTCCTTGTAGTCGGTGTCGAGCACCTCGGCGAGCCGGGTGAGGACGCCGGCGCCGCCGTCCTCCTGCTGCGCCAGCGCGTGGAAGTCGGCGGAGACCACGAGTTCGGTGTTGTTGCGCACGAGCGGGCGGCCGGCGGCGTCCAGGATCTGCCCCCGCGTCGCGGGGACCATCAGGTCCTGGGTGCGGTTCTCCTCGGCTGCCTGCTGGTAGTACGACGCCATGGGGACCTGGAGGTACCAGAGGCGGCCCGCCAGGACGACGAGCATCGCCACGATCAGTACCTGCGCGATGACCAGGCCGATGGTGCCGGGCGCGCCGCGGCGCGCCGGTGCGGTGGCGCGGTCGGGCAGGGTCGCGGAACGGCGCCGCGACGAGGCGCGTCGGAACGGTCTCACCGGGCGACCCCCCTGCTCAGCCAGGGCGCGTCGCCGATGGCGGCGAACTCGTCGTGGTCCATCCTGCGCAGCAGCCACAGCGCCGGGTACAGCACGAACGGGCTGAGGACCATGGTCATCAGCAGCGTGGCCGGGACGACGACGGCGACCGCTCCCAGTCCGACGCGCGGGTCGCCCAGCACCATGCCGATGAAGGCGAACCCCAGGCACACGGCGAGCGTGGCCCCGGCGGCGACGCCGAGCGGCCACAGCCACGAGCGCCCATTCGACTCGCGCAGGCTGCCGACTGCGTAGCCGGCCAGGCACAGCAGCAGCGCGTAGCGGCCGATCTCATGGTCGGCCGGCGGCAGGACGTCGACGGCGAGCCCGCCGCAGAACCCCGCGAACGCCCCTGCGGCGCTGGTGCCGCTCAGGGCGATCGCGACCACGACGAGGATCACCAGGTCGGGCGCCACCCCCCAGGGCAGCGGCAGCCGGTCGACCAGTGCCGTCTGGACCAGTACGGCCGCGATCAGCAGTCCGATCGCGGCGAATCCCCGTTTCACCGGTCCTCCCCTGAGCCGTCCGGGTCGCGCGGCCGGTCGGATTCGGCGTCGGCCGCCGGTCCGTCCTCGGCCGGGGCGTCCTCCTCGGACGCCTTCTTCCTGTCGGCCGCGGCCTTCTTCTCCGCCGCGGTCTGCTTCTTGCCGGCCTTCTCCTTCCCGTCCTTCTCCTTCGGGTCGCCGGGCTTGGGCGGCAGGACGGCGTCGCGCGGGTCCTCCTTCGGACCGGCGACGACCACGCCGACGATGTCCAGCGCGCTGACGTCCACGACCGGGGCGACCTGCGCGGTGCGGCTGAGCGCGCCGGGCGTGTCCTCGACCTTCTCGACCGTGCCGACGGGCACCCCCGGAACGAACGGCGCGCCGCCGTGCGACCCGAGGGTGACGATCCGCTCCCCCTTGCCGACCTTCGCCGAGGCGTCGAGCAGCTCGAAGCGCAGCGGGGCGGTCTCGGCGATGGAGCGCGACGCCCCGCTGATGGTGCCGATCTCCTCGGACCCCTCCAGCCGGGCGCCGACGGTGGACGCCCCGTCGGTGAGCAGCAGCACCGTCGAGGTGTCGGTCCCGGCGCGGACGACCCGGCCCACGAGTCCGTCGCCGTTGACGACGGTCTGGTCGCGGCGCACGCCGTCGCGGGTGCCGACATCGAGGGTCACCGTGTCGGCGTAGCCCTGCGGGGTCAGGTGGGTCACGGCGTTGGCGCCGACGATCTCGTAGCCGCCGAGGCCGGACAGGTTCAGCAGGCGTTCCAGCTCGCCCGAGCGGCCTTCGTCGCGCTCCTGGGCGCCGATCTGCCGGGTGAGTTCGGAGTTGCGCGCCTTGAGGTCCTCGATCTCCTCGCGTGCTCCGGGCGCCGCGAGCGCGGCGCGGTAGGTGTCGGATACCGGGCCGGTGACGGTGGTCACCGCTGCGGACACGGGCCCGAACACCGCGGCGCCCGCTGTGCGGGCGCCCTTGGTGACGGGGTCGCCGCCGCCGCGCGCGTCGAGCACGAGCAGCACGACGCAGGCGGTGAGCAGGACGCCGAGGACGACCCGCGACCGGGAGGCGTCGCGCATGTCAGGCGGCACCTCCCCTGGGCGCGCCGCCGAGGCGGCGGGGCGGGCTCCCCGCGCGCCGCGGCGCCATCAGCGCCGCCTTTCCGGGACGAGCACCTGGTTGAGGCGTTCGTAGTTCTCGACGCAGGTGCCGGTGCCGACCGCGACGGAGTCGAGGGCGTTCTCGGCGACGTGGATGGGCATCCCCGTCTCGTGCCGGAGCCGTTCGTCCAGGCCGCGCAGCAGCGCGCCGCCGCCGGTGACGGCGACCCCCCGGTCCATGATGTCGCCGGAGAGCTCCGGCGGGCATTTGTCCAGCGAGGTGCGGACCGCGTCGATGACGGCGGTGACCGGTTCCTCTATCGCGTGGCGGACGTCGGCGGCCGACATCACCACCGTCTTCGGGAGCCCGCTGATGAGGTCGCGGCCGCGCACCTCGGCGTGCAGCTCCTCGGAGCCGGTGGGGTACGCCGACCCGATGGCGACCTTCAGCTCCTCGGCGGTGCGCTCCCCGATCATCAGGGAGTACTCCTTCTTGACGTAGGTCATGATCGCCTGGTCGAGCTCGTCGCCGCCCACTCGGATCGACTGCGAGGTGACGATCCCGCCCATGGAGATGACGGCGACCTCGGTGGTGCCGCCGCCGATGTCGACGACCATGTTCCCGGTGGGCTCGTGGACCGGCAGCCCGGCGCCGATCGCGGCCGCCATGGGCTCTTCGATGATGTAGACCCGGCGGGCGCCGGCCTGGTACCCGGCCTCCTTGACCGCGCGGTGCTCGACCGAGGTGATCCCGCTGGGCACCGCGACGATGATGCGGGGCTTGGCGAAATGGCGGCGGCGGTGGATCTTCTGGATGAAGTAGCGGAGCATCCGCTCGGTGATCTCGAAGTCGGCGATGACGCCGTCCTTCAGCGGCCGCACCGCGTGGATGTTGGTGGGCGTGCGGCCGATCATCTGCTTGGCCTCGATGCCGACCGCGACGATGCGGCCGGTCGAGGTGTTCAGGGCGACGACCGAGGGTTCGTTGAGCACGATCCCGCGGCCCCGCACGTACACGAGGGTGTTGGCGGTACCGAGGTCGACCGCCATGTCGCGGCCGAGAAAGGAAAGGTTATTGGTCATGAATCGTCCTCAGCGGCACCAATCGGGTGCATCGCACACGGAGCGGTCAATACGGCGGCGATCCCACCTGGATGTGGATCCAGTACTCGCAATCGTAACGGTCCGGAGTTGAACGGTTACGCAAACACACCGAATTGTTGTCGTCGCCGAGGACGAAAAAGTGCCGGAGGCTACCCCTCCGGCACCGACCCCACCTGGGCGATCAGCCCAGGTCGGGGAAGAACAGCTTGATCTCGCGCTCGGCCGAATACGTGGAATCGGAACCGTGCACCAGGTTCGCCTGCACCTCCAGGGCGAAGTCGCCGCGGATCGTGCCGGGACCGGCCGCGACGGGGTCGGTGGCGCCGGCCAGCGCGCGGAACGCCTCGACCGAGCGCTCGCCCTCCAGGACCATGGCGATCAGCGGGCCGCTGGTGATGAACTCGACCAGGGAGGGGAAGAACGGACGGGAGGCGTGCTCCTCGTAGTGCGTCTTGGCGGTGCCCTCGTCCAGGGTGCGCAGTTCCATGGCGACGATCCGCAGGCCCTTGCGCTCGATCCGGGTGAGGATCTCGCCGACGAGGTTGCGGGCCACGCCATCGGGCTTGATCAGGACAAGGGTGCGCTCCACGGCAGATCTCTCCTCGGCTTCGAGCGGGTTTCGGTCATACGGGCCCCAAGATCCGGCGGTGTACCGGATGGGGTACTTCTGGTCGGCGCGCACCGGGCGGTGCCGGGCCGGCCCGCGGCGCGGCTCGGCGCGCGGGTGCCGGAACGCCCCGCGCCATGCACGGCGGGCGGCCGAGGAAACCCTACCGGTTCGGCCGCCCCCATCGGGTGCCGCGCCGAACACCCGCCGCGGGACCCACGGCACGGCGTCCCACGGACACCGCCTGGGCACTCACCGCCGCGTTGGCCACGGAACGGCATCACGGACACCGCCTCGCCCCCTACTCCCCTGCGAGGGCCACCGCAGCGCTCACGGCGTCCCACGGACACCGCCGCGGCACTCACTCCGCTGCGGGGACCGCCTCCGCGCGCTGCCGTTCGATCGCGTCGGTACTGCGGCCCAGCATGAACCCCGTGACCCACAGTCCCGCGAAGATGGCGGCGACGATCCACAGCATCGGCACGGCGAAGCTGCTCACCAGGAACGCGGCCTGGAGCACCCAGCCGCCCGCGTGCGCCCAGCCGTGCTTGCGCTGCAAACCGGCGAGCAGCACCGCGGCGACCGCCATCCCGCCCCAGACCAGGCCCGCGACGCCGGGCGCGACACCGCCCTGCATGATGGCGACCGGGATGGCGAGGCCGATGGCGACGGACTCCAGCACGAGCACGACAGCACAGATGGTGCGCACGGTCGGTCACTCCCCTTTCAGCAGGTGCACGGCGTCGCCCGCGGTGACGACGGATCCGGTGATCAGCACGCCCGTCCCGGTGGGCTCGCCGCCCTCCTCCGCCAGCGCGAGCGCCGCGTCGATGGCGTCGTCGAGCCGGGAAGCGGTGTGCACACGATCGGCCCCGAACACCGAAGCGGCGCGCTCGGCGAGTTCCCCGGCGCCGAGGCTGCGCGCCGCGGAGTTGCGGGTCGCCACGATCTCGCTGAGGACGGGTTCGAGCGCTTCGAGCATGCCGTCGACGTCCTTGTCGCCCATGATCGCGACCACGCCGACGAGCCGGGTGAAGGAGAACTCCTCCTGCACGGTTTCGACCACCGCCGCCATACCGGCGGGGTTGTGCGCCGCGTCGACCAGGATCGTTGGGCTGCTGCGCAGGACCTGCATGCGGCCCGGCGACTCGACCGCGGCGAACGCCGCCCGCACCAGCTCGCCGTCGAGGGCGTCGTCGCCCTCGGCGGGCGCCGCGAACGCCTCGACGGCGGCCAGCGCCACCGCGGCGTTGCCGGCCTGGTGCGCGCCGAACAGCGGCAGGAAGACGTCGTCGTAGCCGCCGCGCAGGCCCTTGAGCGAGAGCCGCTGTCCGCCCACGGCGACGTCGCGCTCGGCCACCCCGAATTCGAGGCCCTCACGCGCGACGGTCGCGCCGATCTCGGCGCAGTGCTCCATCAGCACCTCGGCCGCAGCCAGCGGCTGCTGGGCGAGCACGGCCACCGACCCCGGCTTGATGATCCCGGCCTTCTCCCCGGCGATGCCCTCGACGGTGTCGGGCAGGAACTCGGTGTGGTCGATGCCGATGGGCGTGACCACGGCGACGTCGGCGTCGGCGACGTTGGTGGCGTCCCAGGACCCGCCTATGCCGACCTCGATCACCGCGACGTCGACGGGGGCGTCGGCGAACGCCGCGTACGCCATGACGGTGAGCACCTCGAAGAACGACATGGCGACGTCGTTGCCGGAATCGACCATCTGCACGTACGGGATGACGTCCGCATAGGTCGCGACGAACGCCTCTTCGCTGATGGGCTCGCCGTCGATGACGATGCGCTCGCGCATGGTCCGCAGATGCGGGCTGGTGTAGCGCCCCACCCGCAACCGCCGCTCCCGCAGCAGGCCGTCGACCATCCGCGCGGTGGAGGTCTTACCGTTCGTCCCGGTCAAATGCACGACCCGGAAGTTGCGCTGCGGATCCCCCAGCAGATCCAGCGCCGCCCGCACCCGATCCAACGTCGGATCGATATCGGTCTCGACGGCCCGGGCCAGGATGGCGGCCTCAACAGCACGGTAATCGGGTATGGAGGTCACAGTCTTCCGAAGGTCAGGGTGGGTACGGCTGCCCCAAGTCTAATCCGCCCCCACCACCCGCCCCACGCACCCACCCCTCGTGCCATGAGCGCTGGCGGAACACACGAGGCTCAGTCCGGGGAGCCAACACCGCCGAGTTCGGCCAGGTTTCGCCGTGTCAGGACGGTATCGGGGTGGCTGTCTCCGAGAAGCCGCTCCTGATCTCCGAGCACGCTGCGGAGCCGTGCCTCGGCTTCCGCGCGAGCCCCGAGGCGACCTGCGATCCACGCGGTCGCATGGCGGGCACGAAGGGTATCCGGGTGCGTGGAGCCCAGCGAATGCTCGCGCGAGTGCAGGATGCGTTCATAAAGCGCCGCCGCTTCCGGGAGGTCTCCCTGCCGTTGCGCAATCCAGGCGAGGGCGAGGAGGGTCGAAAGGGTATCCCTGTGCTCCGAGCCAAGCATGCGCATCCGCATCTCGTACACTTCGCCGAATTCGGCTCTGGCCCGATCGAGTTCGCCGCGTTGTGCCGATATCCACGCCAGTCCCTGGCGGGCACGCATTGCCCCCGCGTGTTGCTGCTCGTTCCTCTTCGCGTGCAGTCGAAGCGCCAGTCGGTACTCGGCTTCTGCCGAATCGTGGTCGCCCATCTCTGCCAACAGCCATGCGAGCCCGCGATGGGCGGTGACCGTGTCGCCGTCCTCCTCTCCCAGGACACGGCGGCGGGCTTCGAGGATCGCGACGTACTCCGGATGTGCACGCTCCAACTCCCCGCGGCGAACCAGCGCAAACGCCAGACGGTGCCGGGTTCGCAGTGTGTCGGGGTGGTCGTCCCCCAACACGATGGACTGCACTTCGAGACCTGCGCCGTAGGCGCTCTCCTCCATCACCAGATCGCGGCCCTCGTCCATGTGGACGAGTTCGAAGGCGGCCGCCACGACAGCGATGGCCTGGTCGCCGAATTGCCGACGCGTCGTCTCTGCGACTACGGGATGCATCCCGACGGTCGGTTCGCCGTTGACCGAACTCATATCGATCAGGCTGCGCGAGGCGAGTTCCATCAACGCTCGATCGACGTCGGCGGCTGTCAGCGCTTCCGTACCGATATCCACGATGGATCCGGCAAGCCGCTCGGCCGCGAGCCGTCGGACGGGGACCCTGGCTCCTCGATGGCCGAGGAGCGCCAGGATCGAGAGCAGGGGGCGTGCATGCGAATGCTCCGGAATGAACGATGTCACCGAAAAATCCCAAACTCGTGTCAGTAGCGATTGCTGCTCGTCCGCTGTCGAACTCTCCGCACCTGAGGGAGTATCCGCATGTATCGATACCTGAAGGTGGGCCAGTGCCCCTTCGTATCCGTCAATCGCCAGCGGATGCTCTCGTATCAGCCTGCCGACGAGGCGGAGTGCCAGCCCGACGCCGCCCAGGAGTTCCGCAAGATCCCAGGCGGCCCTGGGAATCGGGGTTTCCGCATCCTGAGCGGCGACTGCCGCATGGTCCCGCAGGACGAGCACTGAATCAGTGACAGGCAACGGATCCACTGCGTGCATGCGGGCGGGGCGCCACACATCGTGCCGACCGACCCTGGAGGTCACCAGCGTCGTCCCCGCCATGCTCCCGCGAATCCAGCCCCTGCTTCCTCCGGGCACACCACCATCAGCGATATCGGCGACGTGATCAAGACTGTCGAATACCAGCAGCCACGGCTCAGGACTCGCATGCAGCCACTGCCAGGCCCAACGGCAGGCGCGCTGGGGCAAGCCCGAATAGTGGATCGCATCGGTCATGGAGCCGCCGAGTTCCACGGCAACCCAGAGCATCGACGCCATCATCTGCTCCGGATGCACCCAGAACACCGGAATACCCTGGCTTTCCGCCTGCTCGGCGAGTGCCTGCGCGACCGTGGTCTTGCCACAACCGCCGAGACCGTGCAGCACCCGCGGTACACCATCGGGTTCCGAGAGCAGTGCAGTCAGCTCGGCCATGATTTCGCGGCGGTCGCGAAGCGGACCTTCCAAATTAGGCGGGTCGAGGCTGACGTCATCAAGCCTGCCCGGCCCGGAGCCAAGGGGATCGCCCGCGGACGCAGCGTAGATGTGCACTCCGCCACGGATGCTTCCTGCCTGCACGAGATGGCCGCTGACGTTTCCGTGTGAGGCGTTCTCGGTCACGGTTCAGGTCACTCCCGCGCATCAATCCATGGATATGTCCATGATGACTCACCGCCGCTGACATGCCGACCTCGCCCGGCGCACCGCGGTTCCCCGACCCACTGGGCAGGGGAACAGCGGGCGGCCCACCGACCCGGTGGGGTGGTGGGCCGCTGCTGCTGTACCGGTCGGGGTCAGTAGGTGGGCTGGTTCTGCGGGTTGAGTTCGTCGTATTCGACGTCCTCGGCCTTCTTGAGGCGGCGGTCGTTGAGCTTCAGGACGTCGAAGCCCATGCGCATCTCGTTGGAGTAGACGTGGCCGTTGTAGTAGTACGCCGACCACGTTCCGCCGCCGAGGCCCTCAGGGTGCGGGCCGCGGTCGAAGTAGCCGATCTCCTTCGGCCGGGACGGGTTGTTGAAGTCGATGATCGACACGCCGCCCTGGTACCAGGACTGCACGAAGTAGTCCTTGCCCTTGACCGGGATCAGCGAGCCGTTGTGGGCGACGCAGTTCTCGGTGTCGGTCTGGTGGCGGGGCAGCTTGAAGTAGCTCGCGAACTTCAGCTCGGGGCCCTTGCCCTTTCCGACGTCGCCCTTGAGCCGGTAGATGGCGTCGGCGCCGCGCTCGGGGCCGACCTCCTCGTTGCAGGTGGCCGCGCCGCCGCCGCCGAGTTCGTCGGTGAAAAGGACGGCCTTGGCGTCGTTGGTGAAGGTCGCCGAGTGCCAGAACGCGAAGTTCTCGTCCTGGATCTGCTCGATGACCTTGGGTTCGGTGCGGTCGCTGATGTCCATCAGCACACCGTCGCCCATGCACGCGCCGGCGGCGATGTCCTTCTCGGCGAAGACCGTGATGTCGTGGCAGCCCTCGGTGGGCCGCAGCAGGCCGGGCTGGTCGTGGTTGCCGCCCTCGGGGAAGAGCACCGGGGTACTGACGATGTCGGCCGAGGCCGGGTCGTCCTTGGGGACCTCGATGATCGAGATCTTGTCGTGGGGCGGCTTGCAATTGGGGAACTTCTCGGAGGGGCCGTAGGACGACACGTAGATGTAGTCGGTGTCCTTGTCGCCCGGCACCAGGGTGTTGGTGTGGGAGCCGCAGTCGGTGCGCACCGCCGACACGTACTCCGGGTTCTTCTTGTCGGAGATGTCGAAGATGCGCATGCCCTCGAACGCGCCGGGGTCCTCGGCGGTGGCCTCGGGCGCGCCGCAGTCCTCGCCCTTGCGCGGGTAGTCGACCGAGAAGTACAGCAGGTCGCCGCTGACCGACACGTCGCCCTGGCCGCCCTCGCACAGCACGGTGCTGACGATCTCGGGCTCGGCCGGCGTGGAGATGTCGTAGATGACGAAACCGTCGTAGTTGCCGCCGATGGCGTAGTCACCGGTGAACGCGAGGTCGGAGTTGGTGTTGTCGACGGGTGCCGGCTTGCGGATGTTGGCGAGGTGCTCCACGTTGTCGCTGGAGTCGATCTCGCCCGCTCCGGGGGCGTCGGCCGACGCCGCCGAGGGGATCAGTGCCGCCCCCAGGGCCAGTGCCGCCGCGGCGGCCAGGGCGGTGGCCCTGCGCCAGGGGCGTGGCGCCCGTAAGGGGGTGGGGGGTGACGCCATGCGGACTCCTCATGGTCAGGACGGACACTTCACGGCAGCAGAAAAATACCGACAGTTGACCCTATTTGTACAGATCGCATAAGCTACCAAATGAGTAGGTTTATGCGCTGAGGTCGCATGGTCGCGGCGCCTGTCCGCATCCGGCCTCTGGACACCGGCCCCTCCGGTGCCCGACGATGCGTGCATCGCCCGGGCCCACCCCCCGGGTCCGATCCGGCGGACGGGAGCCCTCACAGTGCGGCGTTGGCACATGGTTGCGGCGGCGGCCGCCCTGGTCCTGGCGGCGGGGTGCGCCGAGGAGCCCGCCCCGGTCCTGGCCCCCAAGGGGCCCGGCGAAGGCAACGCCACCGTCACGGACGAACGCACGGCGACCGCCGGCGGCGCGAAGCGCAACGACGCCGACACCGCCTACGTCCGGAAGATGATCCACCACCACCGCCAGGCCGTCGTGATGACCGACCTGGTGCCCGACCGCGCGCACCGCGGCGGCATCGAGAAGATCGCCGACCGCATGTCCGTCGCGCAGGGCACCGAGATCGACGCCATGGAGCAGTGGCTCGACAAGGGCGAGTGCAAGGCGAAGGCCGAGGAGCCCGGGCACGACCACGGCGGCTCCGACAACGCCGCGTGCCCCCCGATCGACCACGACTCCATGCCGGGCATGGCGTCGAAAGCGCAGCTGGCCGACTTGAAGGACGCCGAGGGCAAGGAGTTCGACACCCTGTTCGTCGACCTGATGACGACCCACCACGAGGGGGCCATCACCATGGCGGAGGACGTCGTCAAGAACGGCAAGGACACCATGATCAGGTCGATGGCCAACGACGTCATCGTCGAACAGCGCACCGAGATCGACCGGATGGACTCGGTCCTCGACGGCTAGATCGTTGATGGGCGGGCGTCGTGGCGCCGGAAATCGCGTCGCGCACCGGCGTCGGTGAACAGGTGACCAGGGACGCGTCCGGGCCGGTGCCGCAGCACCACGCGGGTCCGGGTGGGGGCCGGCCGATGGCAGACTCCAGGCCATGACAGAACGGGAGACTCCCGGTGCGCCGCCATCGCGGAGGCGGCGGAGGTGGGCGGCAGCGGGCATCGTCCTGCTGCTCGTCGCCGGTGGCGTATGGGCGAACAACACGTCGCTCTTCGGCTCCACGGCAGGCAAGGCGCCCCGGGTGCTGGCGCACCGCGGGCTGAGCCAGACCTTCGACGCATCAGGGGTCGGGAACGACACCTGCACGGCCGAGCGCATCCACCCTCCCGAGCACGACCACCTGGAGAACACCCTCTCCGGGATGCGGGCCGCCTTCGACGCGGGGGCCGACGCCGTCGAACTCGATGTCCACATCACCGCCGATGGCGACTTCGCGGTGTTCCATGACTGGGAGGTCGGCTGCCGGACCGATGGCAGCGGCACCACCAGGGATCACACCATGGCCGAGCTCAAGGAGCTCGACATCGGCTACGGGTACACGCCCGATGGCGGTAGGACCCATCCATTCCGGGGCCAGGGCAAGGGCGCGCTGCCGTCCCTGGGCGAGGTGTTGGCGGAGTTCCCCACAGAGCCCCTGCTCATCCACGTCAAGAGCGACGACCCCGCCGAAGGCGAGGCGCTGGCGGACCGCCTGGCCCGGTTGCCCGACCGGCGCCTCGGCGAGGTGACCGTCTACGGCGGGGACGCGCCGGTGGCCGCGTTGCGCGATCGGATGCCGGGACTCCGGGTGATGTCCAAGGAGATCATGCTCGACTGCCTGCTGGCCTACGAGGCCGTGGGCTGGACCGGCCACGTCCCCGCAGCCTGCTCCGGCGTGCAGTTGCACATCCCCGAGGGCTACGCGCCGTGGCTGTGGGGGTGGCCCTCGACGTTCGTCGCGCGGATGGAGGCGGTGGACACGCGGGTGGTGCTGGTCGCGGGGTCCGGCGGGTTCTCCGAAGGGTTCGACACCCGTGAATCACTGGAGCGCGTTCCCGACGGCTTCACCGGGACCATTTGGACCAACCGGGCCGACCGGATCGCACCGCTGGTCCGGTGACGGCGGGCCGACGGTTCGGAACGCCAGGTGCACGGGAATGCCTCCGGGCCGGTCGCCACCCGCCGACCTTCGACGCCCTTCGCCGTGTGCGCAGCGGGTTTCAGCACACCCCCATCAACGATCCCGACCGGGAGGGTCAGTCCCCTTTCCGGTCGGGCAGCAGCTCCGGTGCGCCCTTGGCGCAGGTGATCCGCATGTCGACGTCGTTCTCGCCGTGCTCGAACTCCACCGACACGTCGTCGTCGGGGCCCGGCTCGACGTCGTCGACCGAGTAGCCCTGCGCGGGGGTCCACCACGCCAGGACCGCGCGGTCGCCGGCGCAGTACGCCGCGACCGAACCGCCGTCGCTCTGGAGGACCTTGGTGGGCCCCTTCCGCGCATCGGGGTTGGTCTGGGCGCCGTCGGGCGGCGCGGGCTCCTGCGAGGGCGAGGACGAAGGCGCCGACGCGCCGGGCGACACCGGCGGCGTGCGCTGCGCCGCGCGGTCGGAGTCGAGCTCGCGCTGCGCGCTCTCCTGGCTCACCGGCTCGACGGAGTCTGAGGTGATACCGGTGCCGAGCAGGGTGACGGCGGTGACCCCGACCGCCACCGCGACCACCGCCGCGACACACCACCCGGCGATCGCGAGCACGGACTGGCGTTTCATGGCTCCCACAGTGGCAGGCGTGTTCCTAACCGCAGGTTAACGCGGGACTATCGCGGCGCTGCGCCGCCCCCGCTCCCCCGCCCCGTTGGTTACGGTGCAGGCGTGGCCCAGTTACTGCTGATCGAAGACGACCCCACCATCCGCTCCTCACTGAGCCGTGCCCTGGGCGAGCGCGGGCACGCCGTCACATCGGCGCCCACGGCGATGGCCGGCCTGCGCGACGCCGTCGACGCCCGCCCCGACCTCGTCGTCCTCGACCTCGGGCTGCCCGACCTCGACGGCCTGGAGATGCTGCGGATGCTGCGCGCCGTCTCGCGCGTGCCGGTCATCGTCGCCACCGCCCGCGACGACGAGCGCGAGATCGTGCGCGCCCTGGACGCCGGCGGCGACGACTACGTCGTCAAGCCGTTCAGCGCGGCCCAGCTCGACGCCCGCATCCGGGCGGTCCTGCGCCGGTTCGGCACCGCCGACGCCGGCGAGGAGACCGCCGTCGGCGTCGGCGGCCTGCGCGTCGACTCCGCCACCCGCGAGGCGTCCCTCGACGGCACCGCGCTGGACCTCACCCCCAAGGAGTTCGACCTGCTGCACTACCTCGCCGCCCGCTCGGGCCAGGTGGTGTCGAAGAAGGAGCTGCTGACCGAGGTGTGGCAGGTGCCCTACGGCGGCGCCGACAAGTCCGTCGACGTGCACCTGTCATGGCTGCGCCGCAAGCTCGGGGAGACGGCGCAGTCGCCCCGCTACCTCCAGACCGTGCGCGGCGTCGGGGTCAAGCTCACGGCGCCCCCGGACGCCGCCGGCGGCGGGACCGGCGACCCCGCATGAGGCGCCGCCTGATGCTGCTGGTCCTGGCGACCAGCTCCCTCGTCCTCGTGGCGTTCCTCGTGCCGCTGGCCGTCCTGGTGGGCGACGTCGCCCACGACCGCGCCATCAGCAGCGCGTCGCTGGAGGCCCGCACCCTGAGCGTCGTCGCGACCGGCGACGAGGCGGCGCTGCGCTCCGCCGTCCAGCGCATCAACACCGGCGAGCAGTTCCCCGTGACGGTGTTCCGCCCCGACGGCGCCGAACTCGGCGCGGCCGCCGAGCGGAGCCCCGCGGTCCAACTCGCCCGCTCCACCAGCCGGACCCTCAGCGCCGAGCTGCCCGACGGCGGCATCGAGGTGTTGACCAGCGTCGGAGCGTCCGAGGGCACCACGGTCATCCGGGTGTACGTGAGCCAGGAGCAGCTGACCGCCGGCGTCTACCGGGCGTGGATCATCCTCGCCCTCCTCGGCCTGGCCCTGCTGGCACTGAGCATGCTCGTCGCGGAGCGCCTCGGCCGGTCGCTGGTGGGCTCGATCGGCGAACTGGCGGTCACCTCGCGCCGCCTCGCGGGCGGCGACCTCACCGCGCAGGCGCGGCCGAACGGCCCGGCCGAGATCGAGGCGGTCGCGGCGACCCTCAACACCCTGGCCGCGCGCATCACCGAACTGCTGGTGGCCGAGCGCGAGCGGGTCGCCGACCTGTCGCACCGGGTGCGCACACCGCTGACGGCGCTCAAGCTCGACGCGGAGTCCGTGCGCGACCCGCAGGACCGCGAGCGGCTGGAGACGTCCATCGCCGCACTGGAGCGGGCGGTCACCCAGACCATCAACGAGGCCCGCGAACCCGCCGGCGAGGGCGGCGCGTGCGACGCCACCCGGGTGGTAAGGGAGCGCGTGGAGTTCTGGAGCGTGCTCGCCGAGGACCAGGAGCGCCCGTTCTCGGCCCTGCTGCCCGACGGCCCGCTGCTGGTGCGGATCTCCGAGGCCGAACTGGCGCCCGCGGTCGACGCGCTGCTGGGAAACGTGTTCGCGCACACCCCCGAAGGGACGGCGTTCTCGGTGCGGCTCACCGCCGACGCGGGCGGCGGCGCGGTGCTCCAGGTGCGCGACGAGGGCCCCGGGCTGCCGAGGTCGGCCGCCCAGCGGGGCCGCAGCGGGGCGGGGTCGAGCGGGCTGGGCCTCGACATCGCCCGCCGCGCGGCCGAGAGCTCCGGCGGCTCCTGGGCCACCGATTCGCCCGGCGGGGCGCGGATCACCCTGCGGCTGGGCCCGCCCGACGGAGCGGCGGCGGGCTGAGCGCGCGGCTCAGGCGGTCTTCTCCTCGGGGGGCTCCTCGGCGCCCTTGAGCTTGGTGCGCGGCACGATCGTGGGGTTCACGTGCTCCAGCACCGCCTCGCGGGTGATGATGACCTGCCCGACGTCCTCGCGGCTGGGGACCTCGTACATCACCGAGAGCAGGACCTCCTCGATGATGGCGCGCAGGCCCCGCGCGCCCGTGCCGCGGATGATGGCCTGCTCGGCGATGGCGTCGAGGGCGTCGTCGGAGAACTCCAGCTCGACGTTGTCGAGCTCGAACAGCCGCTGGTACTGCTTGACCAGCGCGTTCTTCGGCTCGGTGAGGATCTGCACGAGCGCGGGGCGGTCGAGGTTGTGCACGCTGGTGATGACCGGCAGCCGCCCCACGAACTCCGGGATCATGCCGAACTTCAGCAGGTCCTCGGGCATGATCTCGGCGAAGTGGTCGGCGGCCCCGACCGCCTTCGACGGACGCAGGGTGGCGTTGAAGCCCATGCCCTGCTTGCCCACCCGCTGCTCGATGATCTGCTCCAGGCCGGCGAACGCCCCACCGACGATGAACAGCACGTTGGTGGTGTCGATCTGGATGAACTCCTGGTGCGGGTGCTTGCGCCCGCCCTGGGGCGGCACACTCGCCGTGGTGCCCTCGAGGATCTTCAGCAGCGCCTGCTGCACGCCCTCGCCCGACACGTCGCGGGTGATCGACGGGTTCTCGCTCTTGCGCGCGACCTTGTCGACCTCGTCGATGTAGATGATGCCGGTCTCGGCCTTCTTGACGTCGTAGTCGGCGGCCTGGATCAGCTTCAGCAGGATGTTCTCGACGTCCTCGCCGACGTACCCGGCCTCGGTGAGGGCCGTGGCGTCGGCGATGGCGAACGGGACGTTCAGGATGCGGGCGAGGGTCTGCGCAAGCAGGGTCTTGCCCGACCCGGTGGGGCCCAGCAGCAGGATGTTGGACTTGGCGATCTCGATGTCGGCCTCGCGCGCGGCGGACTCGCCCTCGGACTGCACGCGCTTGTAGTGGTTGTACACCGCGACCGACAGCGACTTCTTGGCCTGGTCCTGGCCCACCACGTAGGAGTCGAGGAACTCGTAGATCTCCCGCGGTTTGGGCAGGCGGTCCCACTTCATCTCGGTGGTGTCGGCGAGCTCTTCCTCGATGATCTCGTTGCAGAGGTCGATGCACTCATCGCAGATGTACACACCGGGGCCGGCAATGAGCTTCTTCACCTGCTTCTGGCTCTTGCCGCAGAACGAGCACTTCAGCAGGTCTCCACCGTCGCCGATGCGTGCCACCCAGCCACTCCTTAAAACGTCGGCCGCCCCAACGGCGTGCCTACCGCGGCACGCCCCCGGCCTCGAAGAACGTTGCGACCATCACCTGCCGGCAGCACGGACCATGCGCTGGAGCACGGCGCCGCTTTATCCACCGCTTATCAGGATAAGCGCTCTCCTCGGAGCCGGTAACAGGGCGATCTGTGCGTCGTTCCCCCGAGCCTAAGCCAAGAAGCGGGCCGGACACACCGCACGCCGATCTCGGCGTGTGGGCGCCGGCCCGGTTCGCGAACAGCCGATCCCCGCCGAAATGCCCCTATTGCAGGGAACTCTTCCGGTACGGCATCACTTCGTCGACGATGCCGTAGTCCTTTGCTTCCTGCGCGGTGAGGATCTTGTCGCGCTCGATGTCGCGGGAGACATCCTCCGGCGTCTTGTCGGTGTGCCGGGCCAGGGTCTTCTCCATCTGCTCACGGATCCGCATGATCTCGTTCGCCTGGATCTCGATGTCGGCCGCAGCGCCGTAGCTGCCCTCCATGGCGGGCTGGTGGATCATCACCCGCGCGTTGGGCAGCGCGGCCCGCTTGCCCTTGGTGCCGCCGGCGAGGAGGACGGCCGCGGCCGACGCCGCCTGGCCGATGCAGACCGTGGCGATGTCGGGGCGCACGAACTGCATGGTGTCGTAGATGGCCATCAGTGCCGTGAACGACCCGCCGGGCGAGTTGATGTACAGCGTGATGTCGCGCTCGGAGTCCATGTGCTCCAGCGTGATGAGCTGGGCCATGATGTCGTTCGCCGACACGTCGTCGATCTGCGAGCCGACGAAGATGATGCGGTCCTCGAAGAGCTTGTTGTACGGGTTCATCTCCTTGACGCCGTACGACGTGCGCTCGACGAAGGAGGGCAGGATGTAGCGGCTCTGCGGAGAGTCGGGCGCCATCCCGCCGCCGTAGAGGTTGGGGTTGAACTGGGTCATTTCCTGGCCTTCCACACTGCGGGTCGCGACTGCTGCCTAGAGGTGTCCGCCGGTCACAACGTCGACGGTCCCTTCGAGGACCTCGTCGATGAACCCGTAGTCCTTGCCCTCCTGGGCGGTGAACCAGCGGTCGCGGTCGGCGTCCTTCTCCAACTGCTCCTTGGTCTGCCCGGTGTGCAGCGCCGTACGCTCGAAGAACATGCGCTTCACGTACAGCAGCTGGTCGGCGAGGATGCGGATGTCCGACGCCGTGCCGCCGATCCCGCCCGAGGGCTGGTGCATCATGATGCGGGTGTGCGGCAGGGCGTAACGCTTGCCGGGGGCGCCCGCGCAGAGCAGCATCTGCCCCATGGAGGCGGCCATGCCCATGCCCACGGTGCGGACGTCGTTGGGGATGTACTGCATGACGTCGTAGATTGCCATGCCCGCGGTGACCGACCCGCCGGGCGAGTTGATGTACAGCGTGATGTCCCGCTGGCGGTCCTCGGCCGACAGCAGCAGCAGCTCGCCGACAAGGCGGTTGGCGATCTCGTCGTCGACCTGCTGGCCGAGGAAGATGATGCGCTCGCGAAGCAGGCGCTGCGGGGTCTGATCGAACATCGAGGGAAGCGGCGACTCGTTGGTTCGGGCGTCGATTCGCATTGACTCGTTACTGGTCGGAGGCACTCTCGTCACCTGCTCCGGAATCGAAACTGTTGCGACGCTTGCGACACTAACGCTCTTCACACAGCCGCTTAGACGATTCGTGGCCCTGTTCGCTTTTAGCGCAGGTGCCAGCCGCGGCGACCTGCGAATTGAGCGCAGGGCGAACGTTGCCGGGTGACACCAGGGCCCCGCGCCGACTGCTCGGCGCGGGGCCCTGGTGCGGTGCCCGTACGGGACTGCCGGACGGGACTACGCGGGTTGCCGCGCGGGCTACTTGGACTCGGCCGGCGCCGCGTCCTCGGCGGTGTCGGCCGCAGCCTCGGCCGGCCGGTCGCCGGCCTCGGCGGACGCGTCCGCGGACTCGTCGGCCGGGTCCTCTGCGGCCTCGTCGTCGTTGGCCGCCTCGGCGGTCTCGCCCTGCGGGGTGTCCTGCTCGACGGTGTTGCCCGACTCGTCGGTGATGACGGCGGACCCCATGACCAGGTTCATCGCCTTGGAGCGGACGACCTCGGTGTAGGCGACCCGGATCTGGTTCGACTCGACCAGGTGCTGCACCAGCTGGTCCGGCGAGACGCCCATGCGCTGCGCCTGCTCGGTGATGAACTGGCCGAGCTCGTCGTTGTCTGCTGCAATGTCGTTCTGGAGCGCGAGCTGGTCGAGGACGAACCCGGACTTCACCGCGGCGCGGGCGCCCTTTGTGAGCTCCTCCTCGAACTCCTCCTCGGTCTGCTCCTGGGACTCGAAGTAGCCCTCCTTGGTCAGCCCGCTCTGCGTGAGCTGCTGCTCGAGGCTCTCGCGGCGCCGGGTGACCTCCTCCTCGACGATGCTGTCGGGAAGGGGGAGGTCGATGGAGTCGACCAGCTGCTCCAGGGCGCGGTCGCGGCCCTGGGAGACCTGCTGCACCCGGCGGACCTGCTCCATGCGGCCGCGGACGTCGTCGCGCAGCTCAGCGATGGTGTCGAACTCGCTCGCCATCTGGGCGAACTCGTCGTCGAGCTCGGGGAGCTCCTTCACCTTGACGCTGTGCACGGTGACGGTGACGTCGGCTTCCTTGCCCTCGTGCTCGCCGCCGACGAGCTTGGTGGAGAAGGTCGAGGACGCGCCCTCGGCCATGCCCACCAGGGCTTCGTCGAGCCCGTCGAGCATGGTGTTGGTGCCGATCTCGTACGAGATGCCGGACGCCTGGACGTCCTCCAGCTTCTCGCCGTCGATGGCGGCGGAGAGGTCGATGGAGAGGTGGTCGCCGGTCTCGGCGGGGCGGTCGGCGCCGACGAGGGTGCCGAACCGCTCGCGGAGGTTGGCGACCTGGTCGTCGACCTGCTCGTCGGTCAGTTCGGCGTCATCGACGGTGACCTCGATGCCTTCGTAGCCGGTGACCTCGAACTTCGGCCGGACGTCGACCTCGGCGGTGAAGGACAGCTCGTCGTTGTCCTCCAGCTTGGTGATCTCCACCTCGGGCTGGCCGAGCGCGAAGATCTCCTCCTTCTGGACGGCCTCGTTGTACAGCTCCGGAACGGCGTGGTTCACCGCTTCGCTGATCACCGCGCCCCGCCCGACGTAACGGTCGATCAGCCGTGCCGGGGCCTTGCCCGGGCGGAAGCCCTTGATCCGGACCTGCTTGGCGAGCGACTTGTATGTCACGTCGAAGGCGTGGTCGAGTTCCTTGAAGGGAACTTCGATGGTCAGCTTGACCCGGGTCGGGCTCAGCTCCTCGACATCGGTCTTCACGGGGCGGTACTCCTAGATTTCCGGCTGTTTTCCGGTACGACCCGGCACTTGACGGCACGGCTCACTTACAACGACGCTTCCGTGCGGCGGACGGCCGGCGCTCACCGCGGGCGTCCCGGACGACTTGGCTCGTTGCGCGATTATCCTGCTGATCACGCCAAGTCTAGGACAGGTGTGCGGGCGCTCAGGGACATCGCGGAAGCAGTGCGGGAATCCCCGGAGCCGTTTTCTCGTCGGGGAGGCGGGATTCGAACCCGCGGCCTCATGCTCCCAAAGCATGCGCGCTAACCAAGCTGCGCTACTCCCCGTGACCGACGCGCCAGAGCACCGCGCGGCGCGGTAATCCGTGCGCGGTCGGCGCCTGAGAGACTGTAGTCTGTCCTCGTCGGCCTCACGAGTCTAGAGGAGATTCGCGCAGCCGAGGACACGCGGGCGTAGTTCAATGGTAGAACTCCAGCCTTCCAAGCTGGCCATGCCGGTTCGATCCCGGTCGCCCGCTCTGCACCGCCCGAAGGCCAGGTCAGCCGGTATCAATCCGTGACCTGGCCTTCGCGCTGTCCGGCCCCGATCCCGGGTCCGCCGCACCGCGCCCGGGGCGGCTGGCGCCCGGATCGCGCGCCTGGGAGCATCGGTGCTGCCGGCGGGCTGCGGGAATAGCGGAACCCGCGATCCTCGTTGCCGGTTCCAGTGCGCCCGGTGCCTTTGCAGAGAGGTGCCCTTGCACGGAATCCCCGCGGCCGGTGCTTATGACGACCTGTTTGGACGGAACCCGAAGATGGCGAGTAGCGATCCCGAAGGCGACGACGCGGCCGCGCTCGCGCTCCGCTGGTACGCGGGGCCGCCCGCCGAGCGGCCCGTCGCGGTGGTGACCGGCGCCTTCGACGTGCTGCACGTGGGCCACGTGCGCTTCCTCTCCGCTGTCCGCGAGAGGGGGTTCCCGCTGGTCGTCGGGGTCGAGGACGACGCACGGGTGCGTTCCTGGAAGGGCACCGGGCGGCCGGTCCACGCCGAGGCCGATCGCGCCGAGATGCTCGCCGCGCTGCGCTGCGTCGACGGCGTGTTCACCGTCTCCGGTCCGCCGGAGACGGTCGGGTGGCAGGCCTACGCCGCGCTGCTGGCCCCGCTGGACCCCGCTGCCCTCGCGTACACGGCGGGCGATCCGCACTCCGCGGCGAAGCGGCTGGGCGCCGAGGCGCTCGGCGCGCACGCGTGGGAGCTGCCGTTCACGGCCGGGCGCTCGACGAGCGCGACCCTGGGGCGGCTGGCCGGATCGCTGTAGCCCGGCCCGGGCCCGCTACAGCCACTTGCTCCGCTTGAACCCCACGAACAGGGC
The DNA here is from genome assembly GCF_003014485.1 of Murinocardiopsis flavida. GTDB lineage: Bacteria > Actinomycetota > Actinomycetes > Streptosporangiales > Streptosporangiaceae > Murinocardiopsis > Murinocardiopsis flavida. The sequence continues at coordinate 305,952 of NZ_PYGA01000001.1, forward strand.
GATGCACGCCCCCGCGATGAAGATCATCGCCGAGGGGTAGCCCCACACCGACTTGAGCTCCGGCATGTGGGTGAAGTTCATCCCGTAGACCCCGGCGACCATGGTCGGCACCGCCATGATGGCGGCCCACGCGGTGATGCGCCGGCCGTCGTCGTTCTGCTGCACGCTCACCTGGGCGAGGTAGGCCGACATCACCTGGGGCAGCAGTTCGTTGATCGAGGCGACCTTGCCGTTGACCTGCATGACGTGGTCGGCGACGTCGCGGAAGAACGGCATCGCGCCGGCGGTCACCCGGACGGTGTCGCCCGCGACGATCGCGTTCATCACCGGCACCAGGGGCTGGATGGCGTTGTGCATTTGCAGGACCTCGCGCTTGAGGGCGTAGATCTCGCTCGCGAGGGTCCCCTTGAGGCTGAGGAACACCCGCTCCTCCAGCTCGGTGACCGCGTCCTGCACCTGGTCGGCGATCTCCACGTACTCGTCGACGATGGCGTCGAGGACGCCGTAGAGCACCACCGGGGCGCCGAACTCCAGCAGCTCGGGGTCGCCGTCGAGGCGGTGGCGCACCGGGCCCAGCGGGTCGATGTCGCCGTGCCGGACGGTCACGACGTAGTTGCGGCCGAGGAAGACCAGCACCTCGCCGGACTCGACGTCGCGGGTGTCGGGATCGTAGGTGAGCGCCTTGAGCACCACGAGCACGACCTTGCCGTAGCGCTCCAGTTTCGGGCGCTGGTGCGGGCTCAGGGCGTCCTCGACGGCGAGGGGGTGGAGCTCCAGCTCCTTCGCCGCCAGCTCGAACTCCTCGGCGGTGGGCTCGTGGAGGTCGATCCAGCAGAAGGCGTTGTCGTCTTTGCGCAGAGCCTCGTCAAGGGCGTCGCTGATGTCGCCGTCGACGAGCTCGCGTCCATTCGCGCGGTAGATCGCGCATTCCGTCATCACGGCGGACCATTATTGCCAGTGGATCCGAGGAGCAGAACCTCCGCGTCTCAACGTTTGAGACATAACAGGAGTTCCCGGCCCTCATGACCGGAAGCGGACACGATCGCGGCCCTGGTGATGCCCCACCAGCACCAGGCGAATCCGCGGGGAGCGGGCCGCGCCCCTCCCCGCGGGACCGGTTACCGGCGAGCCGCCGCGCGCCGCTCCTGGGCCTCCTGCGGGGCGAACTGGGTGCGGTACAGCGACCGGTACAGCCCGTCCTGCGCGAGCAGCTCCTCGTGGGTGCCGCGCTCCAGGATCCGGCCGTCCTCCAGCACCAGGATCTGGTCGGCGTCGCGCACCGTCGCCAGCCGGTGGGCGATCACGAGGGAGGTGCGGCCCTCCAGCGCGGTGGTCAGCGCCTCCTGGACGGCGGCCTCCGACTCGGAGTCCAGGTGCGCGGTCGCCTCGTCCAGCACCACCACCGACGGCGCCTTGAGCAGCAGCCGGGCGATGGCGAGGCGCTGCTTCTCGCCGCCGGACAGCCGGTACCCGCGGTCGCCCACCATGGTGTCGAGGCCGTCGGGGAGCGCGTCGAGCAGGGTGCCGAGCTGGGCGGCGCGCATCGCCTCGGCGAGTTCGGCCTCGGTGGCGTCGGGGCGCGCGTAGCGCAGGTTCGCGCCCACGGTGTCGTGGAAGAGCTGGGTGTCCTGGGTGACCACGCCGACGGCGTCGCGCAGCGACTGGATCCGGGCGTCGCGCAGGTCGAGCCCGCCGATGCGCACCGCGCCCGCCGTCGGGTCGTACAGCCGCGACACCAGGTGCGTGAGCGTCGACTTGCCCGCGCCCGACGGCCCGACCAGCGCCACCAGCGTGCCGGGCTCGGCGGTGAAGGACACTTCGCTGAGGACCTGGGTGTCGTCGATCGACTCGGTGTGCGGGACGACCTCCAGCGACTCCAGCGACGTCTCGGCCGCGTTGGGGTAGCTGAAGGACACCCGGTCGAACTCCACCGGCAGCGGGCCGTCGGAAAGATCGCGCGCGTCGGGCTTCTCGTCGATCATCGGCTTCATGTCGAGGACCTCGAACACGCGGTCGAAGCTGACCAGCGCCATCATGACGTCGACGTGCACGTTCGACAGCGCGGTGATGGGCCCGTACAGGCGCACCAGCAGAGTCGTCAGTGCGACGAGGGTGCCCAGGTCGAACGCGCCGCCGACCACCAGGGTGCCGCCTACCCCGTAGACGACCGCGGTCGCCAGCGAGGTGATCAGGCCGATCATCGTGAACAGCAGGCCGCCGATCACGGTGCGCTTGACCCCGATGTCGCGCACGCGGGCGGCCTTGTCGGAGAACACGCCGCTCTCCTCGTGCGGGCGCCCGTACAGCTTCACCAGCATGGCGCCGCCGACGTTGAAGCGCTCGGTCATCAGCGAGTTCATCTCGGCGTTGAGGTCCATGCCGTCGCGTGCGACCCCTGCCAACCGGCGGCCGAGCAGTTTGGCGGGCAGGATGAACAGCGGGACCAGCAGCAGCGCGATGATGGTGATCTGCCACGACAGCACCAGCATCGTGGTGAGTACGGCTGCCACGCTGATCAGGTTCGACACCACCTGCTGGAGGACGGAGGTGATGGCCTGCTGGGCACCGACGACATCGGTGTTCAGCCGGTTGGTCAGCGACCCGGTCTGGGTGCGGGTGAAGAACGCCAGTGGCATGCGCTGCACATGCGTGAACACCTGGGTACGCAGCAGGTAGATCACGCCCTCGCCGATGCGCGCCGACAGCCAGCGCCCGGCCAGTCCGAGGACGGACTCGACCAGCGCGAGACCGCCGACGCCCAGCGCCAGCACGGTGACGAGCGTGGAGTCGCCCTTGCCGATCCCGTCGTCGATGATCGCCTTCAGCAGCAGCGGGTTCGCGACGACGATCCCCGAACTGACCGAGGTCAGCAGCAGGAACACCACGATGGAGCGCCAGTGCGGGCGCGCGTAGCCCCAGATGCGGCCGAGTGTGCCCGGGGTGAGGCTGGGTTTGTCGGTCACACCTTCGTTTACAAGAGAGCGGTAGGCGGGCGGACCGCCCATCATCATTGACATCTGCGACCTCTACGTTCCACACGGCGGGGAGACCGTCCGTGTCGCATGGGCAAACACCCGCGGGGCGGGATTGATTTCCACGCGCTCCGGCCCGTGCTCCCGCGGCGCGGAGCCGGACCGGGCGCGGCGGGCCGGTCGCGGCAACGGGGGTGTGCCGCGGCCGGCGGGGCCGCCGGTCAGGCCGACGCGTCCGCCTTCTCCTCCGACGCGATACCGGGCTCGGTCCCCAGCGGCTTCTCCTTGATCAGGAAGGTCAGGGCGAATCCGATGAGCGCGATGGGCGCCATGTACAGGAAGACGGGCGGCAGCGCATCAGCGAACGCGTGCACGACGAAGTCGCGCGCCTGCGGCGGCAGCGCCTGGAGCATCTCGGGGGTCAGGGAGCTGACACCGCCCTCGCCGCCGGTCGCTCCGCCCAGCTTCGCCTCGGCCTGCGGCGGGAGGGACGACATCTGGTCGGTCAGCCGGTGCACGAAGATCGACCCGCCGACGGCGATCCCGAACGACGCCCCGATCTGGCGGAAGTAGTTGGTCGCCGAGGTCGCGGTGCCGAGGAGCTTGCGTGGGGCGGAGTTCTGCACGATGAGCACCAGGTTCTGCATGACCGACCCCACACCGAGGCCGATCACCAGCATCGCCAGCGCGTTGTAGGCGTAGGGGGTGTCGGCGTCCATGCGCGACAGCAGCACCAGGCCGACGGTCATGACCGCGGTCCCGACCATCGGGAAGATCTTGTAGCGGCCGGTGGAGCTGATGATGCGGCCCGAACTGATGGTGGCCGTGAGCATGCCGACGACCATGGGGATCATCATGAGCCCCGACTCGGTGGCGCTCGCGCCGTTGACCATTTGCAGGAAGGTCGGCAGGTAGGCCACCGTCGAGAACATCGCGATGCCGACCGTGATGCCGATGAGCGATGCGAGCACGAAGTCGCGGTCGCGGAACAGCGACAGCGGGATGATCGGGTCGCTGGCGTAGGTCTCCGCTATCACGAACAGTACGGCGAACACCACGGTGCCGATGCCGAGCCCGATGATGACCGGGCTGGTCCAGTCGTACTGGTTGCCGGCCCAACTGGTGAACAGCACGACGCAGGCGCTGGCAGCCGCCAGCAGGATGGTGCCGATGTAGTCGAGCTTGGGTTTCGGGCCGGTGACCTTCGGCAGGTGCAGCACCACGGCGATGGTGAACAGCGCGATCAAGCCGAGCGGCAGGTTGATGTAGAAGATCCAGCGCCAGTTGAGCTGGTCGGTGAACACGCCGCCGAGCAGCGGGCCCGCTACCGAGGAGAGCCCGAACACGCCGCCCATGAGGCCCATGTACTTGCCGCGCTCGCGGGGCGAGACGAGGTCGCCGATGACGGCCTGCGCGCAGATCATGAGCCCGCCGCCGCCGATGCCCTGGATCGCGCGGAACAGGATGAGCTGCGTCATGTCCTGGGCGATGCCGCAGAGCATCGAACCGATCAGGAAGGTCACGATCGCGAACTGGAAGACCATTTTGCGGCCGAACAGGTCGCCGGCCTTGCCGTAGATGGGCATGCCGATGGTCGCCGCGAGGATGTAGGCGGTGACCACCCAGGACAGGTGCTCCAGCCCGTGCAGCTCGCCGACGATGGTCGGCAGGGCCGTCGACACGATGGTCTGGTCGAGGGCTGCCAGCAGCATCGCCAGCATGATGCCGACGAACACCCAGCCGAGCTGCCGCTTCGATAACGGTGCGGACGGTGTGGGCGCGGGCGCGGATTCCGCGCTGGTGGAGGCCATGATCGGAGTGCTCCTGTGTCGTTCGGGCGGCGTGCCCTGGTTCGGCATGGTCGTCCCTGCCGCTGGCGGGGTGGTGCTGGAGGCCGGGCGGTGCGGGCCGCCCTACCGGGGTTCCGTGCGGGTCAGAGCCCCTGCTTCAGCACGTCGAACGTCTCGTTGAGGATGCTGTGCGCGTCCTGGGCGCCTTCGGTCGCGACCCACCTGCGCATGGCGAACCGGACAGCGGTGGTCGCGACGGCCGCGACGATCTGCGGGTGCAGCTCTTCGGGATCGGTGTGGTCGCGGGCGGCGATCGCCGTGACCAGTTCGCGCTCGGTCTCGTGGAAGACGGCCATGAACCGCGGCGCCAGCTGCGGTTCGCGCACGAACAGGCTCTTGCGCTGCCGCATCTCCTCGACGGAGGGGACGGCGTCGCCGGTCGGCACCGCCGAGGCGAGCAGCGCCTTCAGGTCGTCGATGCGGTCGCCGGTGGGCCCGCCCGCCGTGTAGACCGCGAGCGCCGCCGCTGTCGGGCGGGGCGGGCCGTCGCCGACGACGGCGTCCTCTTTGGACGGAAAGTAGTTGAAGAAGGTCCTGGTGGAGACTCCGGCCGCCGCGGCGATGTCCTCGACCGTGACGCTGTCCAACCCGTGTTCGACGGTCAGCCGGACGGCCGCGCGCAGCAGCGCCCGCCGCGTCTCGCGCTTCTTCCGCTCGCGCAGGCCGATCGGGTCCCCTGAAGTCATGGCCATATTTTTGCAGATCATGAAAAATTGCGCAACATGAATTTTTGCGTGACATGCATCTCAGCTCGGACACCCGGCCTCCCCCGCCGTGCCGCTCCCCCGCGCAGACCGTGCCGGCGCGTTCCGGGACCACCTGCCCCGCCGCGCCCGGGGCTAACGGTGCCGACCGGCGCCCCCGCCGCGGCCGGACGGCGCGCCGCGCGAGTACGGTGGGCTGGTCACAGCCGCGCAGCGGCCTCCGGGCGCCGCCGCGCACGGTGGCCGACGACAGGGAGGGACGCACACCACGTGACGGCACCGGACACAACGGCAGCGGACACGGCAGAGCCGTCCGGCCGCCCCGTCGTCGCCGCCGACGGGGTCGACCTCGTCCGCAACAGGCGCGCACTGCTCGACCAGGTGAGCATGGTGGTGCGCCCCGGCGAGCACTGGGCGCTGATCGGCCCCAACGGGGCGGGCAAGTCCACCCTCGTCTCCCTGCTCTCCGCACAGCAGCACCCCACCCGCGGCAGCGTCGAGGTACTCGGCCGCCTGCTGGGCCGCACGGACATGCGGGAGCTGCGCCGCCACATCGGGCACGTCAACCCCCGCCACGACCTGCGCTCGGCGCTGCCGGGGCGTGCGATCGTCCTCACCGGCGCAACGGGCAGCATAGAGATCCCGCCCCGCTGGGAGCCCAGCGCCGCGGAGTCGGAGCGGGCCGAGTACCTGATGGACCTGCTCGGCGTCACCGCGCAGCGCGACGCACTGTGGCCCACACTGTCGCAGGGCGAACGGGGCCGCATCCTCATCGCCCGCGCGCTCATGCCCACCCCGCGCCTGCTGCTGCTCGACGAACCCGCCACCGGCCTGGACGTCGCGGCCCGCGAGCAACTGCTGGCCAGTATCGACCAGCTCCGCCGCGAGCACCCCGGCCTGGCGACCGTCCTGGTGACCCACCACCTGGAGGAGCTCCCCGAGAGCACCACCCACGCCATGCTGCTGCGGTCGGCCCAGGTGGTCGCCTCCGGCGCGGTGGGCGACGTGCTCACCACCAAGCTCGTGAGCACCTGCTTCGACCACCCCATCGAGATCGAGCGCAGGGACGGCCGGTGGAGTGCGCGCGCGGCCCGGACCGCGCCGGGGCCCGCCGGACTGTAGCCGCGGCGGCCACGGCTCAGGCCCGGAACGGCCGCCGGCTCTCCGGCTCAGACCCGGAATGGCCGCCAGCTCTCCGGTACTCCGTCGCGCAGGCGGCCGTCGACAGCGGCGCCGTCCCACCGGAACGGCAGCCCGGCGGCGAACAGCGGCCACCGGTGGTCCATGAGCTGGAAGTGGACGAGCGGTTCGGTCAGCGCGCCGGAGCTGCCGCACCGCGCCACCGGGTCCCCGGCGCGGACCGCCATGCCGGGGCTGACCACGGCCGAACCGCGCTTCAGGTGCGCGAGCAGCGCGTAGCCCGTGCCGTCCAGCTCGATGACCACGTGGTTGCCGAGCAGGCCCGCGGGGCCGCGCAGCTCGCGCAGCGAGGTCTCCGCGATCAGCCCCAGCAGCATCGGCCAGGAGTTGCGGCTCCGGTGGTCGCCCGACCGGTCGTGGACGCGGACGACCCTGCCGTCCGCGGGCGCGTACACGGGGGCGCCGAACCCGGGGAAGTCCTCGGGCGGCCGCGTCAGCGGCCGCCAACCGATGTCGGGCCGCTCCCGGCCCTCGTCCGCCGGGGGTTCGGCGACGAGCAGCAGCGCGTAGGTCTGGCCGTAGGCGTGCGTGCCCTGGCTGGGCACGCCGTCGGCAGGGCTGCCCAGCGCCATCCAGCGCCCGCGCACCGGCGGCGCCACCGTGCGCGGCTCCGCCGCCACGCGGCCCACCCGCAGGTACACGGCGAGACCGGGCAGGAACAGCAGGATGCGCGCCCACCACGGGAGCCCGGCCCACCCGCCCAGGACCAGCGCCAGCGTGCCGGCCCACATGAGCGGCATCCGCAACCGGGCGAGGACGACGGGCAGCCGCGGCGGCGGCGCGAGAACGGAGGCGGGCATCCCCCAATGATGGCCGACCGCCCCAGCCCTGCCCCGCCCAGGTCCTGTGTCCCCTGGGCGGCCTTCTCGCCGGGCGGGTGCGGGTTGTCTTCGGTCAAGAGCAGCACCGAGGGCGGCGGAGGGCCGGGGCGGGCGATCGTATCCAGGGTCTCCGGGTGGGAAACAGCAGTACCAACGGCGGCGGGCGGCCGGGGCGGGCGGTCATCGGTGGCGCGGCGACGAACCGCGTTCATCGGGACACGGCCGCGATGTCCGTTTCGGGTGGACTGTCGGCTTTTCCGGAAGCCTCCGTGAAGTATTTTCCACTCCACCACGGGTGGATTCAGCCGGTGGGTGCAACACCGGGTGGATCATCAGATTGGTCGTAGAGTAGCTTGCCGAGGACCTCGGCCGGTGTCCGCCAGGCGAAGCGTTTGCGGGGCCGGTTGTTGAGCTCGGCAGCGACCTGGTCGAGATAGCCCGGGCCCCACGTGGACAGGTCGGTGCCCTTGGGGAAGTACTGGCGCAGCAGCCCGTTGGTGTTCTCGTTGGAGCCGCGCTGCCAGGGTGAGTGCGGGTCGCAGAAGTAGATCGCCAGCCCGGTGGCCCGGGCAATGCGCAGGTGCCCGCTCATCTCACGGCCCTGGTCCCAGGTCAGCGAACGGCGCAGATGCCGGGGCAGTTCGCTCATCGTGGCGGTCATCGCTCGGGCGACCTGCGCGCTCCCGTGGCCGCGGGGCAGGTGAAGCAGCATCACGAAGCCGCTGGCGCGTTCGACCAGGGTGCCGATCGCCGAGGCCGATGCCACCGACCCGAGGATCAGATCGCCTTCCCAGTCGCCGGGCACGGCACGGTCCTCGACCTCCTCGGGCCGCTGGGCGATGTTGACCATGTCCGGGATCCGGCCGCGCCGCTCCTGGGGCTGCCGGCGCGGCTTGCGCAGGGCCCGGCCGGTGCGCAGGTGCCTGACCAGTTCGCGGTTCAACGCGCCGCGGCCCTGCACGTACACCGCCTGGTAGATCGTCTCGTGCGACACCCGCATCTCCCTATCACCGGGATAGTCCGCGCGGAGCCGGCCGGCGATCTGCTCCGGGCTGTGATTGTCCCGCAGCCGGTGCTGGACCGCGCGGCGCAGTCGCAGGTTCGCTGCCAGTTTCGCGGTCTTGGGCCGCCGGGCCCGCTCATCGGCGGCGGCCTGGGCCGTGGAGGCCCGGTAGCGGGGCCCGCGCCGCCGCGGGTCGGGCGGCGCCCGACGCAGCTCGCGACTGATCGTTGCCGGGTTGCGGCCCAGGCGGCGCGCGATCTCCCGGACGCCTGACTTCTGCGCCCGCAGCAGGGCGATGTCCTCGCGTTCGGCGAAGCTCAGCGACCGTTTGCCCGGGCCCGCAGTGGTTGATGGCATCACACCGCCACGATGGGCGAACCACTGCGTGCCGTGCCGGGGCGACACGCCCGCGGCTGCCGCGGAATCGGCGATGCTCTGCCCTTGCCTCAGCGCCCTCCAGAACTCGTACTCGCGCTCGACCGGCAGTCGGGGACGTCCAGAACGGGCACCCATCACAACACCCCTTCAACAGGCCGGTGTTGCACTCACCCTTTGAACCCGCCGCGCCCGTAGTGGAAAATACTTCACGGAGGCCGGTCGCTGGGGTGAATGAAGGCGCCGGCACCGTCCGGTCGACCGCCGACCGGGCCCCACCGCCACCTTTGGTGCCGCTTTTTCCACCGCACACCCAATGCACTCCCGCCAGGATCGGCTCCCCGCCGCCCTTGGTGCTGCTCTTGACCGAAGATCACCCGCATGCGGCACTGCGGCAAGGCCCCCGCCGGCGGGCCGAACCCGAAAAGCCGACGTGCAATTGAGTGAACACTCTCGTCAAGGTCGGCAGGGGCCCGACCCGCAAGCGCAACGAAGTACCACTTCTAGCGGACTTGGAGGGCGCTGAAGTGGTCCTCTCTGGTCATCCGCCACACGACCTCGACGCCGTCCTCGCCAGCGGTGACCGGGCTCTGCGGCGGGCTGCGGCGGGCGACCTCGGTGAACGCGAGGCGCCGCGGGACTCCGCTGCTGGCGGCGTTGGCGCGGTCGTGCACGATGTCGACCCAGCGGACACCGGGGAGCTGGAACGCCGCGTCGACGACCGACGCGGCGGCGAGGGTCGCCAGTCCGCGTCCGGTGGCATCGGGCCGCAGCCAGTACCCGACCTCGGCGCCGCGGTGCGCCTCGCCGGGGCCGCGGCCGGCGGCGGGGCTCCGGGCGAGCGAGACCGCCCCGAGGACGACGGACGGTTCGCGCGGGCCGCCGATGTCGCTGATGGCGTAGTCGAAGGACTCGCCGCGGTCCCACCTGCCGACGGCGTCGACCAGGAACGCCGCGGCGTGCCGGGGCCCGTAGCCGTCGACCCAGTGCAGCCACGGACGGAGATGGCGGGACGACTCACTGACGGCGCGGTACAGCGCGTCGGCGTCGCGCACGCGCCACCGCCGCAGCACCGCGACGATGCCGCTTGCCCGGAGCGGTATGGATTCCGGAAGGCGGTCCATAACTGGATCGTCCCAGCGCACAGCCTGTTCGGCAAGGTGCACAAAAGGGCGCGACAGCACGGACCACCCGCCATTCGGGGCGATTCGCACGCGCCGCACCGGTGAGAGCACCGGAGCGGCCGGAGCCGGTCAGTTGCGGCGCCCGCCGCTTCTCAGCAGTCGGCGCAGGGTTCCCACGATGCCGCGGCCCCCGTGCGGGGCGCCGCGGCCCGGACGGCGCGGCGGCCCGCCGACAGGACGGCGGGGACGGCGGGGCGGCCCGCCGTACGGACGGCGGCCGGGACGGTGCGCCCTGCCGCCTCTGAGCGAGCGCAGGACCTGGCCGACGATGCGGTCGAGGGCGGACATCGCGTTCCTTCCGGTTGAGGGGCGATCGTGTGCCCACTGCCCCGTTCGCGGCGACCTACGCGTCGGAGCCCGCCCGGCGCCCCGGGCGTGCACCGGTGCCGGTGGGCCTGGGGCACGCGGCGGCGGCGCCTAACGGCGGTCGTCGTAGCCGTCGGGCCGGTGCTTCGGCGGGCCCCCGCCGTACCCGCCGCGGTCGTGGCGCCGATCGCGGCCGCCCTGCCTGCCGAGGTACTTCGCCGCCATGCCGGTGGCCTTGTCGATGTGGCGGTCGTACTTGCCGCCGGTGCGCCGCTTGACGGTCTCGCCCGCGGTGCGCAGGTGCCGGTTCGCCTTGTCGGGGTTCTTCCGGACGAAGCCCAGTACCTGCCGGAGCAGGCGCTGCCAATTCGCCATGGTGCTCTCACCTCGTGTGGTGTCCGGACGGGGCGGCCGCAGGGGGCCGCCCCGACGCGATATGTCGCGTCACCACCGAGAGTAGGCAGTCTTGCCTTAACGGGGAGTTAAATACCGCAGTGTGTCGGGACGGAATCGGCGGCAGCGCCGCGGGCCCGCTCCCCTACCGCCTCAGATGCCGAGGACGACCCCCGCGATCGAGAAGTAGATGAGCAGCCCGGTCGCGTCGACCAGGGTCGAGACCATCGGCGCCGAGACCACGGCGGGGTCGACCCCCACCTTGCGCGCCAGCAGCGGCATGGTGCTGCCGATGATCGCCGCCCACGTGCAGATGGCGATCACCGACAAGGCGACCGCCGCCGCCACCGCCACCCCGACGAGCAGCGACGCGATCGTCATGGCGACCAGGGCGAGCATCATGCCGAGCAGGAAGCCCACCCGCGACTCCTTCCACGCCACACCGGGCAGGTCGCGCATGCGCACCTCGCCGACGGCGAGGGCGCGCACGATCGCCGTCGCCGACTGGGAGCCGACGTTGCCGCCGGTGCCGATCAGCATGGGCATGAACAGCGCGAGCGCCGTCACCTTCTCCAGGCTCCCCTCGAACCCCTGGGTGACGTTGATGGTGAGCGTGGAGGCGACGATGAGCAGCAGCAGCCACACCGCCCGCGACCGGGCCAGTTTCAGCACACCCACGGCGACGTAGTGCCCCGCGACGGGGCTGGCGCCCGACTGGCGGGCGAAGTCCTCCGAATCGGCCTCCTCGATCAGCTCCAGGGCGTCGTCGAAGGTCAGCAGCCCGACGAACCGCTCCTCCGAGTCGACCACCGGCAGCGCGACGAGGTTCGCCTCCTGCATGAGGCGGGCCGCCTTCTCCGCGGGCTCCACGGCCGAGGCGCGCGGCACGAGCACGTCCACGACGTCCTTGATGAGGGTGCCCGGGTCGCTGACGACGAGGTCGCCGAGCCCGACCATTCCGGCGAGCCGGCGGCCGTCGTCGACCACGGGCAGGCTGTAGACGGTCTCGGCCTCGGCGCCCTTCGCCCGCAGCACCTCAAGAGCGCGGCCCACGGTGAGGTCGCGGTGCAGGATGACGGTCTCCGGTGTCATGGAGCGGCCCACGGAGTCCTCGGGGTAGCCGAGGAGGGCCGCGGTCATGCGCCGCTCCGCCGGGCTGAGCCCCGCCAGCGCGCGGGTCGCGATCTTCGCCGGCACCTCGCCGATCAGCCGCGCGCGGTCGTCGGGGTCCATCTCCTCCAGCAGCTCGCGGAACGCGCTGTCGCGCAGGCCGCCGAGGATCTCCTGCTGGTGGACGGGGTCGAGCTCCTCGAAGACCTCCAGCTCGCGGTCGCGGTCGAGCAGCCGGAACGGGATGATCGCCAGGTGGCTGTCCATCCGCGCGAGTTCGTCGGCGATCTCGTAGGGTTGGTGTTCGGCGAGCCAGAGCCGCATCCCGGTGAGATCGTTCGCCTCGACCAGATCGGTGAGCTGTTCCCGGCCATCGTCGTCGGCCATACCGAGCACCCCCTCGTCGTCCACCGCCGCCCGCGGCACGCGCGGAGCGGGTGTCCACAGTTCTCATGGGCCCGGGTCGCGGACGCGCGCGGCAGACCGCGAGCTGAGGGATGATCGGGCGGCGCGGCCCGCGCAGCGGGTCGGCCCCGGTCGTTCGGCTGGAGCGGCGCGCGCCCGGAGCGACGGCCGCGGCACGGCAGCGGGCGCCGCGGAACCGCCGGCGCCTGCCACTCCCCCGGGAACCCCACCGACCCTACCGGTCACGGGGGTCGGCGGGGCACCCGGCGGGCCCGGCCTCAGGACCGCCAGATCACGACGAGGGCGCAGTCGTCGTTCTTGTCCTTGCTCAATGTGTCGACGAGCGCGGGCGCGCCGGCGCCGAACCCCGTGCCGACGAGGTTCTCGGCGGCCCCGAGCAGCCGGTCGACCCCGGCGTCGAGGTCCTCGCCGGGGGTCTCGATGAGGCCGTCGGTGTAGAGGAGGATGGCGTCGCCGCTGCGCAGCCGCCCCGACGTCGGCACGTAGCCGGTCTCGGGGATGACGCCGAGCACCACGCCCTTGGCGTCGGCCGGCAGCCACGCGCCCGTGCCGCTGTCGAAGTGGACGGCGGGCGGGTGGCCGGCGGAGGCGACGGTGTACTCGCCGGTCGTGAGATCGATGCTGAGGTGCACCGCCGTCACGAAGCCCTCGCCGTCGGCGGTGCGGATGAGGAAGTCGTTGCAGTGGGCGAGGAACTCGCTGCTGGGGACCGCGCTCACCAGTCCGCCGAACGCGCCCGAGAGCAGCAGCGCGCGGGTGCCGGCGTCGACGCCCTTCCCCGACACGTCCACGACGGCGACCTCCAGCCGGTCGCCGTGGCGCATGGACACCACGAAGTCGCCGCCGAAAGACGACCCGCCCGCCTGGCGCAGTACGGCCTTGCGGCCCCACCCCTTGGGCAGGTCGGGCAGCCGGCCCTGGGCGCGCAGCCGGTCGCGCAGTTCGAGCAGCATCTTCTCGCCGCTGAGGCCCTGCACACCGAGGCGCTCGCGCACACCGGACAGCAGGTAGGCGAGCACGGCGGTGACCCCGATGGTGACGAGCAGGCCGGGGCCGACCTGCTCGAACCCCAGCGCGTACGCGGTCGCCAGCAGCACCGCCGCGACCACGGCCAGCAGGAACGCGAGGCTCTTGCGTTTGAGGAGCAGCCCCCCGGCGAGGACGGTGAGGATGACGGCGCTCGGCGGGAACCACGCCGTCGGCCCCCAGACCGAGCCGATGCCGATACCGACCGCGATGGTGACGAGCGTGATGAGGACCAGCCGGTAGCGGAACAGCACCTTGCGCCGCAGCAGGGCCAGCGCCCGTTGCACCAGCGACCGTGCCTGGCGGGCGATGCGCGCAGTGGGGGTTGGCCGGTTCATGTCGGCCGCACTGTAGCGCGGGCGGCGGGCACGCGCGCACACGCCTCGCGGCACGACCGCCGCGAAATCAGGCTGCGCCGAAACTGGGCGCGTGGGCACGCCGGAACATCCGCGAATCCGCTCATGATCCAGTATGGGCCGGGCGATGCCGCCGCGTCAGCTCTCGGCCGAGGTTCTCCTTCCCGCCGGTGTGAATTCGCTTACCGGGCGCCGGACGCCGCTCCCCGGCGCCTCCTGCCGCGGGGCCGCTGCGGGCGGCGCCGCCCCGCGGACAATCGGGTGGCGCGGCGCCCGGGGCCGGTGATACGACGTGGGCCATGCCCCTCTCCCGAGAAACCACCGGCACCTCCGTGCCGCACCGCGTGATCCGCCCCGCCGAGGAGGCCGACTTCCCGGCGTTCACCCGTCTTGGGCGCGAGGCGATGCTCTCCGTCCTCGATCCCGAGGCCGCGATCGAACACCGCCGCCTCGTCGTCGAGCTCGACCGGTCGCTCGGCATGTTCGACGGCCCCGAACTGGTCGGCACCACGGCGGCGTACTCCCTCACCATGACCATGCCGGGCGGGCCCCGCCCCGTCGCCGGGGTCACCGCGGTGGGCGTCAGCCCGGCGCACCGCCGCACGGGCGTGGTCGGCGCGCTCCTGCGCCGCCAGCTCCGCGACATCCGCGAACTCGGACGGGAGTCCGTCGCCGCCCTGTGGGCCACCGAGGGCGGCATCTACGGCCGGTTCGGCTACGGCGCGGCGAGCGGCAAGGGCGCGGTGCGGCTGCACCGCGGCGAGGGGGCGCTGCGCCCCGACGTCCCGCAGAACCCCGCGCTGCGCCTGCGCACCGGTGCCGCCGCCGAGTTCACCGCGGAGATCGCGGCGGTCCACGAGCGCTGCGCGATGCGGCGCGTCGGCGAGTTCCGGCGCGACGACCGGTGGTGGCGGTTCCTGATGCACGACCCCGCCGGCGCCCGCGACGGGTTCAGCCCGCGCCGCTGCGCGCTGGTCGAGGACGGCGGCGGCCCGCTGGGCTACGCCCTGTACCGGGTCAAGCAGCAGTGGGACGACTTCGGCAACGCCGACGGGCGGCTCGCCGTCTCGGAGGTCGCCGTCAGCGACCCGGCCGCCCGGGTGCTGCTCTGGCGGCACGTGCTCGACCGCGACCTCGTCGCCACCGTCGACATCGAGTCGCTGCCGCTCGACGACGCGCTCTACCACCTGCTGGCCGACCGCTACCGGGCGCGCACCCGCGTCCACGACTCACTGTGGATCCGGCTGGTCGACCTCCCGCGCGCCATGGCCGAGCGGTCCTACGCCGCACCGGTCGACCTGGTGCTGGAGGTCCGCGACACCGACTGCCCCTGGAACCAGGGCCGGTGGCGGCTCACCGCCGGTGCCGGAGAGGCGCGCTGCGACGCCACCGGCGAAGCGCCCGACCTGCGCCTCGACGTCTCCCACCTCGGCAGCGCCTACCTCGGCGCGGCGCGGGTCGGCGCGATGGCGGCGGCCGGGATGGTCGAGGAGGCGACCGAGGGCGCGGCGGCGCGCCTCGACGCCGCAATGGGCGCGTCGGTCCTGCCCTTCACCAGCGTGATCTTCTAGGAGGCCGCGGGGACGGCGGCCCGCCGTCCGCGCGGCACGCCTCAGGGCAGCGGGGGCAGTTCGCCGCTGCGCTCGTAGTCGGCGAGCATCCGGATCCGGCGCGAGTGCCGCTCCTCACCGCTGTAGCCGGTGGCGAGGAAGGTCTCCACGAACCCGGCGGCGTCCTCGGCCGAGTGCATGCGGGCGCCGATGCTCATGACGTTGGCGTCGTTGTGCTCGCGGGCGAGCTCCGCCGTCGCCGCGCTCCACACGAGGGCGCAGCGGACCCCGGCGACCTTGTTCGCCGCCATCTGCTCGCCGTTGCCGGAGCCGCCGATCACGATGCCCAGCGCCCCCTCGTCGCGCGCGACGCCCTCAGCGGCGCGCAGCACGAACGGGGGGTAGTCGTCGGCGGCGTCGTAGCCGAGGGGCCCGGCGTCGACGACCTCGTGGCCCAGCGCCCTGAGCCGCCCGACGATGTGTTCCTTGAGTTCATAGCCCGCGTGATCCGAGCCCACATGAATACGCACGCGCACCAGTGTGGCAGGTCAGCGCGCGACCGCCCCCGGCGCCATACGCCGGGAGCGGTGTCGGGCCGACCGGATGCGGCTCAGATGAACGACGCGCCGGTGGCGGCGTGCGCGACCGCCATGCCGAGCACCGCGAACACGGCCATCGCGGCGATCGCGGCCACGTTCGAGAACACGATGATCTTGAGGTCCTTGCCGATCGGGCTGGCCTTCGACTCCGACTTACTCAACTTCCACCTCGGCCTGGGGATTCGTGGGGTACAGCGCGCGGGGACGGCCCCCGCCGCGCCACGCGAGGGGCCCCGGATCCGGAACGACGCGCCCGCGCACACCGGATCTTCCCACAGCACTCGGTGACCTGCCGCGACACCCCCACCGGACGGCTCACCCCCAGTGCGGGGGGCGGTCCGCCAGCAGCCGCGCGGTGTCGTCGGAATCGGTGTCGGCCGCCCGGTCGCCCCAGCCGCCGTCGCGCTCATCGGCGGTGGTGTCGGGCAGGATGTCGAGGTCGTCGTCGAACATGCCGACGGGACGCTCATCGTCAGGTGCGCTCATCGCTCGGGGTCCCCCAGTCGGGTCGCGCCCGCCCCCGCCGTCGGGGCGGGCGCGCGGCGTATCGGGATCAGTCGAAGATCGGGGCGCGGGTCCGGCTGCGCTTCAGCTCGAAGAAGCCGTCGGTGCCGGCGACCAGCAGCACGCCGTCCCACAGCCGGCCGGCCGCCTCGCCCTTGGGAGCCGGGGAGACCACGGGGCCGAAGAAGGACACCCCGGAGACCGAGATGACCGGGGTGCCGACCTCCTGGCCGACCCGGTCGATGCCGTCCGCGTGCGAGGCGCGCACCGCCTCATCGTATTCGGTCGACTCCGCGGCGTCGGCGAGGTCCGCCGGCAGGCCGGCGTCGGCGAGAGCGGCGCGCAGCAGCTCCGGCGAGACCGCCTCCTTGCGGTTGTGGATCCTGGTCCCCAGCGCCGTGTACAGCGGGCCGAGGACGTCGTTGCCGTAGCGCTGCTCGGCGGCGATGCACACGCGCACCGGGCCCATCCCGCCGGCCAGAGCCCGGCGGTAGTCGGCGTCGATGTCCTTGTCCTCGTTGAGCACGACCAGGCTCATGACGTGGAAGCGCGGCTCGATCGCGCGCACCTCGGCGACCTCAAGGAGCCAGCGGGACGTCATCCACGCCCAGGGGCATTTCGCGTCGAACCACAGATCGACTGCGGTGGCCTGAACGCTCACGTTCGTCTCCTCATCGGCATCGGTTCACGCAATGGCGCGCCCGCCGCGGATCGGCGGGCGCCTCCGCCAAGGGCAACCCGCGGAATCGGTTCAGCATTCCGCGGCGATGCGTGGCAGGATCGGACCCGGAAATCCCCGGGAGCACCGCAGGCCGCCCAGGTCCGCGCGGCCGGGACCAACCGAAACCGGTCGCCGCCAACGACGGCGGCAGCGAAGGGAGCGGGACGTGGCGGGCAACCTGACGCGCGACGAAGCAAGGGAACGGGCGCGGATCCTGGACGTCGCCTCCTACAACGTGACGCTCGACCTCACCACCGGCGACCAGACCTTCGCCTCCACGACGGTGGTCCGGTTCGACTGCGCCGAGCCCGGGGCCGCCACCTTCATCGACCTGGTGGCGCCGTCCGTCCACCGGGCCACGCTGAACGGCGTCGACCTCGACCCCGCCGAGGTGTTCGACGGCGGCCGCATCACGCTGCCCGGCCTCGCGGCCCAGAACGAGCTGACGGTGGTCGCCGACGCCGCCTACATGCGCACCGGCGAGGGCCTGCACCGCTTCGTCGACCCGGTCGACGCCAAGACCTACCTGTACACGCAGTTCGAGACCTCCGACGCGCACCGCATGTACACCTGCTTCGACCAGCCCGACCTGAAGGCCGAGTTCGAGCTGACCGTGCTCGCGCCCGCCGACTACGAGGTGGTGTCGAACAACGCCCCCGACGTCGAACGCGCCGCCACCGACGGCGAAGGGGTCCGCTGGCACTTCCCGCCGACCAAGGTGCTGTCGACCTACATCACGGCGCTCATCGCCGGCCCGTACCACGTGGTGCGCGACGAGCACGACGGCATCCCGCTCGGCCTGTACTGCCGGGCGTCCCTCGCGGAGCACCTCGACGCCGACGCCCTGTTCGAGCTCACCAAGCAGGGCTTCGACTTCTACCACGGGCTGTTCGACCTGGATTACCCGTTCGGCAAGTACGACCAGCTCTTCGTGCCGGAGTTCAACGCCGGGGCCATGGAGAACGCCGGAGCGGTCACCTTCCTGGAGGACTACGTCTTCCGCTCGCGGGTCACCGACGCGCACTACGAGCGCCGCGCCGAGACCATCCTGCACGAGATGGCGCACATGTGGTTCGGCGACCTCGTCACCATGCGCTGGTGGGACGACCTCTGGCTGAACGAGTCGTTCGCCACCTACGCCAGCGTGTACTGCCAGGCCAACGCCACCAAGTGGACCGACGCCTGGACCACCTTCGCCAACGTCGAGAAGGCGTGGGCGCTGCGCCAGGACCAGCTGCCGTCCACGCACCCCATCGCCGCCGACATCCCCGACATGCAGGCGGTCGAGGTCAACTTCGACGGCATCACCTACGCCAAGGGCGCCTCGGTCCTCAAGCAGCTCGTCGCCTACGTCGGCACCGACGCCTTCTTCGCGGGGGTCCGCGAGTACTTCAAGAAGCACGCCTACGGCAACACCGAGCTGCGCGACCTGCTCGTGGAGCTGGAGGCCGCCTCGGGCCGCGACCTCGCGCCCTGGTCGCGCGAGTGGCTGGAGACCGCCGGCATGAACACCATGCGGGCCGACTTCGAGGTCGACGCCGAGGGCGCCTTCACCTCGTTCCGCATCCGGCAGGAGGCGGCGGCCGACCACCCCACCCTGCGCTCGCACCGGCTCGCCATCGGCCTGTACGACCGCACAGACAGCGGCATCCAGCGGCGGGAGCGCGTCGAGCTCGACGTCACCGGCGAGTCCACCGACGTACCGCAGCTCGTCGGCACGGCACGGCCCGACCTCGTGCTCATCAACGACGACGACCTCACCTTCACCAAGATCCGGCTCGACGAGCGCAGCCTGCGCACCGTCGTCGACGGCGTCGGCGAGATCTCCGCGTCGCTGCCGCGCGCGCTGTGCTTCTCCGCCGCGTGGGACATGACCCGCGACGCCGAGATGACGGCCCGCGACTACGTCCGGCTGGTCGCCTCCGGCATCGGCGGGGTCAGCGACGTCTCGGTGGCGCAGACGCTGCTGCGCCAGGCGGTGTCCGCGCTCTACAACTACGCCGACCCCGAGTGGCGCCCGACCGGGTTCGC
Organism: Murinocardiopsis flavida; assembly: GCF_003014485.1. Taxonomy (GTDB): domain Bacteria; phylum Actinomycetota; class Actinomycetes; order Streptosporangiales; family Streptosporangiaceae; genus Murinocardiopsis; species Murinocardiopsis flavida. The sequence goes on from NZ_PYGA01000001.1 coordinate 325,083, forward strand.
GCTGCTCGCCGACCGCCTGCGCGACCTGCTCACCGCCGCCGAGCCGGGCGGCGACCTGCAACTCGCCTACGCACAGGCGTTCGCGGGCGCGGCGGTGTCCGGCGAGCACCTGTCGCTGGTGCAGGGCCTGCTCGACGGCGCGCTCACCGTCGACGGCCTGGAGATCGACACCGACCTCCGCTGGACGCTGCTGCGCCGCCTCGTGGCGCAGGGCCAGGCGGGCGAGAAGGAGATCACCGCCGAGCTGGCGGCCGACCCCACCGCCACCGGCGAGCGCGCGGCAGCGGGCTGCCGCGCCGCCGTCCCCACCGCCGAGGCCAAGGCGTGGACCTGGGACCGCATCCAGTCCGCGAAGGAGATGGCCAACGCCGAGTTCCGCGCCACCCTCGTCGGCTTCGTCGAGCCGGCGCACAGCGAGCTGCTGCGGCCCTATGTCGACCCGTACTTCGCCCTGCTGGGCGAGGCGTGGCAGAACTGGACCGGGGAGTTCGCGCAGACCCTCGCCGAGGTCGCCTACCCGTCGACCCTCATCGAGGAGGAGACGCTGCGGCGCACCGACGCCTACATCGAGGCCGAGAACCCGCCGCCGGCGCTGCGCCGCCTCCTCGTCGAGGGCAGGGCCGGCGTGGAGCGCGCCCTCAAGGCCCGCACAAAGGACGCCGAAGCGGCCGACTAGCTACCGCGCCCGGCGGCCGCCACCCGCTCCATGCGGTAGGGCGCCCGCCGGGCACCCCGAAGACCGGCGACGACACGGCGAACCAAGGAGTGCCCGTGGCGATCCGCTTTCCCGACCGCCCTGTCCGGCCCGGTGTGCTCCGCCGCCTGGTCGGGCAGGCTCCCGATCCCAAGGGTTTCCGGGTCGAGATCATCAGGGGCCGCATCGTGCTGTCGCCGACTCCGTCGTTCAAGCACAGCGGAATCGTCCAGCGTGTGGCGGGGCGGATCCGGGGCGGCCTGGAGCAGGGGCGCGGCGCTCTCCAGCGGCATTCGATCGCCTCTCCGCACGATCCCGACGACTACTGCACACCGGACCTCGTCGTGGTCCCCGCCGCGATCGAGGACGAGGACGGGTGGCTGCTCGACGCCGACACCGTCGATCTCGCCGTCGAGGTGCTCTCCCCGGGCAATGCGCCCAGCGACGTCCTCGCCAAATTGGAGGAGTACGCCGCCTGGCATATCCCGGTGTACCTGTTCATCGACCCCCGCGACGGCACCGCCGTCGTCTACTCCGAGCCCTCTGATGGCAAGTACCGCACCGTTCACTAGGCCCGTTTCGGCGAGACCGTGCGGCTGCCCGGTCCGCTCGCGGGGATCGACGTCGACACCGCCGGTTTCCCGCGGTACACCGGCCGGGCACCCCGCTGACCGCGGGTCAGCGGGGTTGCTTCGGGACTGCGGCGAGGGGGCCCAGGGCGCGGCGGACCCGTTCGGTGAGGCGGGGGTCGGCCACCAGCTCGTCCAGCAGGACCGGCCCGCCCTCGGCGTCGGTGAGCGGGATGCGCCAGTTCGGGTACTCGGTGCTGGTGCCCGGCTGGTTCTGCATGCGCCGCTCGCCGACCGCGTCGGCGAGCGACACGCCCACCAGCTCCGCGGGGGTGCGCGCGAGGTAGCCGTGCAGCGCGGCGACGACCGGCGCGGGGGCTGACAGCGGATCGACGTCCGGTGCGAGCAGGCCGAGTTCGACCAGCATCGCGCACCAGGACGCCACCAGCCCCTGCGCCTCGGCCCTCTCCTCCTCGACGGGGCGGGTGAGCAGCCCGAGCCGGTCGCGCAGGTCCACGTGCTCCGCCGAGAGGTAGGAGGCGACCGGCGGGAGGTCGTGGGTGGCGACCGTCGCCAGCGCGCCGCCGCGCCACTCCTCGGGCGGCTTGGGCCGGCCCTTGCCGTCGCGCTCGAACCACAGCACCGAGGTGCCGAGCACGCCCCGGTCGGCGAGGTGATCGCGCACCCACGGCTCGACCGTGCCCAGGTCCTCGCCGACCACGGCCGCTCCCGCCTCGTGGGCGGCGAGCACCAGCGCGCCCACCATCCCCTCGTGGTCGTAGCGGACGTAGGTGCCCTGGTCGGGCGGTGCCCCTTCGGGGATCCACCACAGCCGGAACAGGCCCATGATGTGGTCGACCCGGATCCCGCCGGCGTTGCGCATGGCCTGGCGGAGCTGCTGGAGCAGGGGGTCGTAGCCCTGCTCGGCGAGCCCGACCGGGTGCCATGGGGGCTGCGCCCAGTCCTGGCCCTGCTGGTTGAACTCGTCGGGCGGCGCGCCCACGGTCACCCCGTCGGCCAGCGCGCCGCGGTACATCCACGCGTCGGCGCCGCCGGCCTGGACCCCGACGGCGAGGTCGTGCACGATGCCGAGCGGCATGCCCGCTGCGCAGGCGCTCGCCTGGGCGGCGGCGAGCTGCTCGTCGAGGATCCACTGCGTCCAGCGGTGGAAGTCGACGTTGGGCCAGCGGTGCAGCGCCTCGGCGCCCACGGTGCGGTCGGCGACGTCGCGCAGCTCGGCCGGCCACAACCGGAAGTCGGTGCCGTTCTCCTCGGCGATGGCGCACCAGGTGGCGTACTCCACCAGTGGCGTGCCCTCGCGTTCGAGGTAGGTCTGGTAGGCGAAGTCCCTGGCCGGGGAGCGGGGCGCGGCGAAGAGGACCTCCAGTGCCGCGCGCTTCGCGTTCCAGACGGCGTCGCGGTCGAGGAGGTCGGCCGTCCGGTCGCGCTCGCGCAGCGGGCGGGCCGCGCGCTGGATGCGCTCGCGCCCGGCGGGCCCGAGGCGCGCGTACTCCGGGACGTCCTCGATGCGGATGTAGAGCGGGCTCGCGTAGCGCCGGCCCACCGGCAGGTACGGGGAGGGTTCGAGCGGGGTGCGGGGCTCGGTGGCGTGGATCGGGTTGATCAGCACGAAGGACGCCCCGAGGTCGCGCGCGCCCCAGTCGGCCAGCTCGGCGAGGTCGCGAAGGTCGCCGAGCCCCCAGGAGGAGCGGGAGCGCAGCGAGTACAGCTGGGTCATCAGACCCCATGGGCGGCCGGGCCCGCCGGGCGCCGCGGGCGGGGGCAGCCGGTCGGGCACCACCAGCATCGGCGCTTGCTGGCGGACGCCGCCGTTCTCGACGTGCAGCAGGTGCGCGCCGGGCGGCAGGTCCGGCCCGGCATCGGCCCATCCGCCGCTGTCGAGCTCGACCCAGGCCCGGGTGCCCGGCGGCAGCGGCACCTGGAGGCCGTGCCCGGCCCTGGCGACCACGGCCGGCGGCAGCAGCCGGGCCGCCTGGCGGGCCCAGTGTTCGCGCAGCGCGGCGCGGGGGTCGGCGACGTCCAGGCCGAGAGCGGTCAGCACGTGGCGCAGCGTGTCGACGGACACGCCGCCGCGGCGGCCGCGCCAGTCGACGTAGGTGGTCGCGACGCCGTGTTCCTCGGCGAGCCGGGCGAGATCCGCATCAGTCACAGCACCTGATGATGCCCTAACGAGGCGCCGCCCGCCCTTTCCGACGCACATCCGGTCCGGCCCCGGTGCCGCCCGCGACCGCGACCGCGCGGAGCCGGGCCCGCACCCGGGGCCGCCGGGGCCGCGCCGCGCGTTCCCTGTGGCGCGACCGTCCCGCCTCAGCGGGATAATCCTTGCCATGCTGCGGTCCTATCGTCGGATCTTCGAGGTTCCCGACCTTCTCCCCATCCTCATCTGGTCGATGCTGGCGCGGCTGCACCTGCCCGGCATGCCCATCGCCCTCACGTTCCTGGTGGCCGACTGGACCGGCTCCTACGGCCTGGCGGGTATCGCGGTGGGCGCGCTCACCCTCGGCAACGCGATCGCCGGGCCGCTGCGCGGCCGCATGGCCGACCGCGGCGCGACCGACCGGATCATGGTCCTGTGCGGGCTTGTGTTCGCGTCGGGGCTGACCGTCATCGCGCTGCTGCCCGCCGCACTGTGGTGGGCGTCCGTGCCGCTGGCGCTCGCCACCGGGCTGTTCCAGCCGCCCGCCGGGCAGGTGGCGCGCGCACTGTGGCCGCGGCTCACCACCGGGTCCGTCCGCCAGACCATGTACGCGACCGAGTCCACCGTCCAGGAGCTGCTGTTCGTCGTCGGCCCGCTGCTGGCGGCCGCCATGGTGGCGGTCTCGGGCGGCCGGGTGGCGGTGCTGGTGCTCGCCGGGGTGTCCCTGAGCAGCTCCATCGCCTTCGCCCTCGTCCTGCGCCGCACCGGGCACGCCGGGGCCGTGGTGCCGGAAGGCGGCCCCCAGTCCGGTCCGCGGCGGTCGCTGCTGCGCAGCCGCTCGCTGATCCTGCTCTTCGCGCTCATGCTGCTGCTGGTGGCGGGGCTGGGAGCGGTCGACCTGGTCATCGTCGCGTGGGGCCGCGAGCTCGGGTCACCCGGTGTCACGGGCGGGCTCGCCGCCATCTGGGCGCTGGGGTCGGCCGTGGGCGGCTTCGTCGCGGGCGCGCTGACCCGCCCGCCGCGGCTCGCGCGGCGCGCCGCTGCCGCGGCGCTGGGGGTCGCGGTGCTGGTCCCGCTGCTGCCACCGTTCACGTCGCTGTCGCCGTGGCTCATCTCGCCGGTGCTGTTCGCCGCGGGTCTCGCCATCGCGCCGACGCTCGCCGCCGCCACGTCCCTGATCGGCGAGATCGCCCCGGAGGAGCGGCGGGCCGAGGCGTTCGGCTGGCTGAACACCGCGGTCGCCACGGGCCTGGCCGGGTCGGCACCCGTGGCCGGGTGGCTCCTCGATGTCGCCGGGGTCGCCGCGGGGGTCGGTGCCGCGGCCGTCGCCATGGCGCTGGCAGCGGTGCTGAGCCTGCTGGTGCCCGGCCCGCCCGGTGCGGCCGGGGCCGCCGCCGCTCCCGAGCCCGACCGCGCGGCCTGACCCCGCCCTACTCGTTCCTACTCGTCCCAGATGGGCGGCTTGCGGTCGGCCCAGGGCCGGGCCGCCTCCAGCTGCGCCGACAGCGCGATCAGGGTCGGCTCGCCGCCCATGCGCCCGGCGAGTTGCACGCCGATGGGCAGCCCCGCCTCGTTGACGTGCAGGGGGAGGCTCACCGCCGGCTGCCCGGTGATGTTGAAGACCGTCGTGTAGGGGGTGAACTCCGCCATGCGGCGGAACTCCGCCTCGGGGTCGCCGTCGGCGTCGAAGTGGCCGACGGGCACCGGCGGGAGCGCGACGGTCGGGGTGAGGACGGCGTCGAAGCGCTGCAACGCCGCCAGCGCGGCGCGCACCGCCTGCTGGAGGGCCGAGGTGGCGTCGAGGTACTCGGCGATGGAGTGGCGCCCGGCCCGTTCGCGCAGCCAGCGCGTGATGGGGCGGAGCCGCGGCTCGTCTGCCGGCGCCACCGGGTACCGGGTCGCCATGGCGGCCCACACCAGTTCGAACCGGTCGAGCATCGCCGGGTCGAACGGCGCCTCGATCTCCTCGACCTCGTGGCCCAGGTCGCCGAGCAGCGCAAGGGTCGACCGGTAGGCGGCGAGGACGTCGGGGTGCGCCTCGGCGCCGCGCACGGGCGGGGCGCTGAACGCGGCGATCCGCAGCCGCCCGGGGTCGCGCGTGGCGTGTTCGAGGAAGGTGCTGTCGGGGTCGAGCGGCGGGGCGGTGTAGTAGTCGCCCGGCCGGTTGACGGCGAGCACGTCGAGCAGCATCGCCGCGTCGGCGACGGTGCGGGCGAGCGGGCCGGTGGCGGCGAGCCCGATGAGGTCGGGGCGGACGGGGGCGGCGGTGACCCGCCCGCGCGTGGGCTTGATGCCGTACAGCCCGCACACGCTCGCGGGGATGCGGATGGACCCGCCGCCGTCGCTGCCCTGGGCGACCGGCGCGAGCCCCGCCGCCACCGCGGCGGCGGCCCCGCCGCTGGAGCCCCCGGCGGACAGGGCGAGGTCCCACGGGGTCCGGGCGGGCGGCGCGACGGCGTTCTCGGTGTAGCAGGTGAGGCCGAACTCCGGGGTGTTGGTCTTGCCCGGGATGACGGCCCCCGCGGCACGCAGCTCCGCCACGTACTCCTCGTCGATCCGGGCGACCTGGTCGCGGTAGGGCTCGGCGCCCCAGGTCCACCGTTCGCCCGCGACCATGTCGAGGTCCTTGACGGGCACGCAGAGGCCGGACAGCGGCGGCGTGGCGGAGGGCGCGCCGGCGTCCGCGTCGGCGCGGATCCGCCGCTCGGCATTGCGGGCTTGCTCACGCGCCGTTTCTTGAGCGACCGAAACAAAGGCGCCGATTCGTTCGCCGTGGCGTTCGATTCGCGCGAGGTAGTGGTCGGTGACCTCGACGGGGGAAAGCTCCCGGCGGCGGATCTGGTCGACCTGCTCAACGGCCGTCAAGTCGTGGATCTGGGGCATGTCCGCCAGTGTAGGCGCCGGGGCGCATGAGGCAGCGGGGACGGGATCTGCTGCTGTTAGGGTTCTCTAGAGAAGATGGGGAAGAGCAATTATTCCCTGCGAATCACCGCCGGACACGTGACAAAGCCTCACTCCATGGGCAATCCCTAGGCAAGGCAAGTGTGAGTCCAGATGTACTGGGTCTCGCATACGTATCGAACTAACCTCGGAACCGTGGAATCAGCAACCAGCACAAAGAACACGGACCAAGCGTCCGACGCCCGACGTCGCGCGTCCGACAGTTCAACGTCACCTTTCGTCGCTGCCAAGGGCAAGAGTTCCCGTGATTCCCAGGGCTCCAAAGACGCGGCCCGCACGACCTACAGTGACCTGCTGGCATCCGGTGCGTTACGCCGCAACGTGCTCCGCGCCGCTGCGGCCGTCGCCGCAGGGGCCGCCGCCGGCGTGCTCACCGCCGACTGGCGCATCGGTGCGACGATCGGCATCGCCGCCGCCATCGCCTTCGCGGTGCACACCTCGCGCCGCACCTCCGAAGTCCCGCGCTGGCGCCGCCCGTCGGCGGCACAGCGCCGCACCGAAGCCCAGTTGAAGGTCATGAAGCGCCTGGGCTACCAGGTGCTGCACGCCAGGGGCATCCCCGGCGGCAACGGCCAGATCGACCACTTCATCGTCGGCCGCCGCGGCGCGTTCGCCATCGACTCCGAGTCGTGGGACAAGCGGCTGCCCCTGCACAACAAGCTGGAGAAGCTCTACCACGGCCGCTTCTCCAAGAACGAGCGCATCGACGAGGCCCTGGAGGAGGCGCGCGAGGCCCAGCGGCTGGTCAGTGAGGAACTCGGCCGGTCCGTCAGCGTCCGCGCCGCACTCGCCATCTACGGCCCGACCATGCCGTGGGACCACCACAACCTGCGCCGTGTCGACATCATCGCGGGCACCAAGGTCCGCAAGTGGCTGCGCACCGGCAAGGACCGGCTCACCGACAAGGAGATCAACGAGATCCACCAGGCGGCCGAGCGGGCCCTTCCGCCGCGCCACTGAGCGCGCCGCGCACGGCACCGCGAGCAGACCCGACCGGGCGGCATCCGCCGTCCGGTCTCACAATGCGAGAAATCGGATCTTCCAACCCGAGACGCGGCGGCTCCGCGGCAGGGCTACCATCGAGCAGAACAGCCGTTCACCTCGATCCCGGGAGATCACCCCATGCCCGCGCTCCGCTCTCGTACGGTCACTCATGGCAGGAACATGGCCGGCGCGCGCGCACTTCTGCGCGCCACCGGTGTGGAACGTGCGGACTTCGGCAAGCCCATCGTCGCCATCGCGAACAGCTTCACGGAGTTCGTCCCCGGCCACGTCCACCTCCGCGAGGTCGCCGACGTCGTCGCGGGCGCCGTGCGCGAGGCGGGTGCCATCCCCCGCGAGTTCAACACCATCGCCGTCGACGACGGCATCGCCATGGGCCACAGCGGCATGCTGTACTCGCTGCCGAGCCGCGAGCACATCGCCGACGCCGTCGAGTACATGGTCAACGCCCACTGCGCCGACGCGCTGGTGTGCGTGTCGAACTGCGACAAGATCACCCCGGGCATGCTGCTCGCCGCAATGCGGCTGAACATCCCGACCGTGTTCGTCTCGGGCGGCCCCATGGAGGCGGGCAAGGTCACCGTCGTCAACGGCACCGCCACAACGGTCAAGAAGCTCGACCTGATCAACCCCATGATCGCCGCGGCCGACGAGAGCGTCTCCCAGGACGAACTCGACGAGATGGAGGAGAACGCCTGCCCCACCTGCGGCTCCTGCTCGGGCATGTTCACGGCCAACTCCATGAACTGCCTGACCGAGGCGATCGGGCTGGCCCTGCCCGGCAACGGCACCGTCCTCGCCACGCACACCGCGCGCAAGAAGCTGTACGAGGACGCCGGCCGCCTGGTGGTCGAGGCCGCGCAGCGCTACTACCGCGACGACGACCCGTCGGTGCTCCCGCTGTCGATCGCGACCCCGGCGGCGTTCGCCAACGCCATGGCGCTCGACGTCGCCATGGGCGGCTCCACCAACACCATCCTGCACCTGCTCGCCGCCGCCACCGAGGCCGACGTCAAGTTCGGGCTGCCCGAGATCGACGAGCTGTCGCGGCGGGTGCCCTGCCTGTGCAAGGTCGCGCCGAACACCGACAAGTACCACGTCGAGGACGTCCACCGCGCCGGCGGCATCCCGGCGATCCTGGGCGAACTGGCGCGCGGCGGGCTGCTCGACACCTCACTGCCGACCGTGCACGGCAAGACCGTCGCGGAGTACCTGTCCGAGTGGGACATCACCTCGCCCGACGTCCTGCCCGAGGCCGAGGAGCTGTTCCACGCCGCGCCGGGCGGCGTGCGCACCACCAAGGCGTACTCGCAGTCGGTCCGGTGGGACACGCTCGACCTCGACCGCGAGAACGGGTGCATCCGCTCCGTCGGGCACGCCTACACCGCCGACGGCGGCCTGGCCGTGCTCACCGGCAACCTCGCCCCCGACGGCGCCATCGTCAAGACCGCGGGCGTCGAAGAGGAGCTGTGGACGTTCCGCGGCCCGGCGCGGGTCTTCGAGAGCCAGGAGGACGCGGTCGACGGCATCCTCGCCAAGCGGGTGCAGCCCGGCGACGTCGTGGTCATCCGCTACGAGGGGCCCAAGGGCGGGCCCGGCATGCAGGAGATGCTGTACCCGACCAGCTTCCTCAAGGGCCGCGGGCTCGGCAAGGCGTGCGCGCTCATCACCGACGGCCGGTTCTCCGGCGGCACATCGGGGCTGTCCATCGGCCATGCCTCGCCCGAGGCCGCCTCGGGCGGCGACATCGCCCTGGTCCGCGACGGCGACACCATCACCATCGACATCCCCGAGCGTGTGCTGCGCCTGGAGGTCGGCGACGACGAACTCGCCGAACGCCGCGCGGCGCTGGTGCGCGAACTGGGCGGCTTCCGGCCCAAGGACCGGGTGCGCCCGGTCTCGGCGGCCCTGCGCGCCTACGCGGCGCTCGCGACCTCGGCGTCGACCGGCGCGGCCCGCGACGTCGGCCAGGTCGAGAAGGGCTGAGGACCCCGGCGCCGCCGCGCAACGCGGCGGCGCGCGGGCAGTCCCACGCGGGCCGTCACGCGCGGGTCAGCCGCAGCACCCGCCGCCGCAGCACCCCCCGCTCTGCGGGGGTGCCGCGGTGCCGCCCACGGCGGCGGCCGACAGGAGCTTCACGGTGTCGTCGTGCCCGTTGGGGCAGGCGGCGGGGGCCGCCGACTCGGCCATGGGGCGCGCGATTTCGAAGGTCGCGCCGCAGGACCGGCAGCGGTAGTCGTATCGGGGCATGGGGCCAGCATAGGGAAGCGGGCGCACCGGCGCGCGGCAAGGTTGCGACCGGCCGGCGCGCCGCGAAGGCCCGCCCGGGAACGGTCGGGACCGTGGACTCCGGTCCCGGGCGGAAACGGCGGTCAGGCGATCACGCCGCGACGCGGGGCATGTACTGCGCCCACTGGGGGTCGCCGTGGTTCTCGCCGTTGATGAGCCGCCAGTGCAGACCCTTGGGAACGGTCGGGGTGACGTTCAGTTCCCAGCCGATCTCGTCGAGCAGGTGGTCGGCCTTGCGGTGGTTGCAGGTCTTGCACGAGGCCACGACGTTCTCCCACACGTGCGCGCCGCCGCGGCTGCGCGGGATGACGTGGTCGATGGTCTCGGCGCGCCGCTCGCAGTACGCGCAGTGGAAGCTGTCGCGCCGCATGAGCGCCACCCGCGTGAGCGGGACCCTGCGCCGGTAGGGCACCCGGATGTAGCGCCGCAGCCGGATGACCGAGGGGACCGACAGCGCCGCGCTCGCGGAGTGCAGGACGGCGCCGGCGGTGTCGCCGTGCACCACATCGGCTTTTTCCCGCAACACCAGCAACACGGCTCGGCGCAGCGGTACGGTCGTCAGCGGTTCGTAACTCGCGTTGAGCAGCAGTACGTGGCGGCTGATCACCGGTCCGCCCTCCGTACCGCGCCGCGCGCTCATGCCGCCTCCAAGGGCGGCGTCCCGACCGCCTGTGTCTCAATCCCGGCGAGGCGGTAAGCCAGCCAGGAGACCTCCTCGTACACCGGCCAGACGACCGGCTGTCTTCGCGTTGCCACACGGACCTCCGTGGGGTGCCAAGTAACGTCCCACGTTCAGTGTGCTTGCTCCAAGTGCGTCACCGCCACCCCATTTCACCGTGGTGTCCAGAAAAAACGGCGCGGGTGACGAGGAGTTCCGGGCCGCGGCCCGACCCCGGCCGCATCACCCTCGCGAACACCAGAAAACCCAGGCGATCAGGTCGATAGAGTGCATGACATGCCAGAACGCCGTTATCCCATTGCCGAGCGCATCGATCGCACCGACGTCCTGCACGGCCGCACGGTCGCCGACCCCTACCGGTGGTTGGAGGACGCCCATTCCGCCTCCGTGAAGGAGTGGTCGGCCGCCGAGGACGCGCTCTTCACCGAGTCAGCGGCCGACTTCGTCGGCCGCACGTGGTTCGCCGAACAGGTCCAGGCGCTGCTCGGCGCTGGTTTCGTGAGCCCGCCGGTATGGCGGGGAGAGCGGCACTTCACCACGCGCCGCACCGCCGGCCAGGAGCACGGCGTACTGTACGTCGCCGGCCCGGGGCCCGAACGGGTCCTCATCGACCCCGGTGCCGCCGACCCGAGCGGGCTCACCACGCTCGACTCCTGGCGCCCCGACCTCGAGGGGCGGCGGCTCGCCTACCAGCTCTCCGAGTCGGGCAGCGAGGAGTCCCTGCTGCGGATCATCGACATCGACAGCGGCGAGCTCGTCGACGGCCCCATCGACCGCTGCCGCTACTCCCCCATCGCGTGGCTGCCCGGCGGCGCGGCCTTCTACTACGAGCGTCGGCTCCCGGCCGACGAGGTGCCGCCCGGCGAGGAGCAGTACCACCGTCGCGTCTACCTGCACCGGGTCGGCACGCCCACAGAGGACGACGTCCTGATCTTCGGCGCCGGCCGCGACAAGACCGAGTACCACGGCATCGCCGTCAGCCGCGACGGCCGGTGGCTGACCCTCACCGCCGCGAAGGGCACCTCGTCGTGCAACGACGCGTGGATCGCCGACATCGGCGGCGGCGCCGCGAGCACCCCCGAGGCGCCGCTGTTCACCCCCGTCCAGGTCGGCATCGACGCCGAGGTCTCCCCGCACGTCGGCCGCGACGGGCGGCTGTACCTGTTCACCGACCGCGACGCGCCCCGCGGCAGGCTGTGCGTCGCCGACCCCGCCGCGCCGGACGCCGCCGACTGGCGGGTGCTGATCGCCGAGGACCCCGAGGCGGTGCTCGCCGACTTCGCGGTGCTCGACGGCCCCGAACTCGACACCCCCGTCCTGCTGGCCTCGTGGCGCAGGCACGCCATCAGCGAGCTCACAGTGCACGACCTCGGCACCGGCGAGCGGACGGGCCGCATCGACCTGGGCGGGGTCGGCTCCGCCGGGGGGCTCATCGAACGCCCCGAGGGCGGCCACGAGGCGTGGTTCGGCTACACCGACCACACGACGCCCACCTGCGTGTACCACTACGACGCCCGCACCGGTGAGCTCACCACCTGGGCCACGGCGCCCGGCACGCCCGAGACCCCCGACGTGCACACCGAGCAGGTCACCTACACCTCCCACGACGGCACACCGGTGCGGATGGTCGTGGTGTCCCCCCGCGGGGCCGACGGCCCCCTGCCCACCATCCTGTACGGCTACGGCGGGTTCTCGATCTCGCTCAGCCCCAGCTACTCCGCGTCCATCCTCGCCTGGGTGAAGGCCGGGGGGCGCTACGCGGTCGCGAACCTGCGCGGCGGACTCGAAGAGGGCGAGGAGTGGCACCGGGCGGGGATGCTCGGGCGCAAGCAGAACGTCTTCGACGACTGCGCCGCGGCGGCCGAGCACCTGATCTCCAGCGGGCTCAGCAGCGCCGACCGGCTCGCCGTCATGGGCGGCAGCAACGGCGGGCTGCTGGTGGGCGCCGCCATCACGCAGCGGCCGGACCTGTACGCCGCGGCCGTCTGCTCCGCCCCGCTGCTCGACATGGTGCGCTACGAGCACTTCGGCCTGGGCCAACTGTGGAACGTCGAGTTCGGCAGCGCCGCCGACCCGGAGGCGCTCGACTGGCTGCTCGCCTACTCCCCGTACCACAACGTGGCCGAGGGCACCCGCTACCCCGCCACACTGTTCACCGTCTTCGACAACGACACCCGGGTCGATCCGCTCCACGCGCGCAAGATGTGCGCCGCGTTGCAGCACGCGACGTCGGCCGACCCCGCGCAGCGCCCCATCCTGCTGCGACGCGAGGCCGAGGTGGGCCACAGCACCCGATCGGTCAGCCGCAGCGTGCGGCTGGGCGCCGACCAGTTGGCGTTCCTGGCCCGCTACACCGGGCTCGCCGTCCCCGAGGCGCCGCCCGAGCAGCCGACCCGGCACGTGCACCACGTCCAGATCCGCTTCGCCGACCTCGACCCGCTGAACCACGTCAACAACGTGCGGATGCTCACCTACCTGGAGGACGCCCGCATCGCGCTGCTGCGCTGGGACGGGCGCGGCGACGGTTCGCTGCGGTTCAACGGGCTGGTGGTCGCCCGGCACGAGGTCGACTACGTCGCCCCGCTGCAACTGCGGCGCACCCCTGTCCGGGTCGAGACGTGGGTGACGGAGTTGAAGAACGCGAGCTTCACACTGCGCTACGAGATCCGCGACGACGACCGGGTCTACGCGCGGGCGATGTCGGTCCTCGTGGGCTTCGACATCGACACCCAGGAGATCCGTCGGCTCGACGACTCCGAGCGGTCCTACCTGGAGCGGTTCCGGTAGCGGCGGTGGCTGTAGCGGCGGTTCCGGTAGCCGCGGTTCCGGTCCGGTGGCAGCGGTTCCGGTAGCGGCGGTGGCGGGCCCCGGCGCGGGGCCCGCCACCGCAAAAGGGCGGCTCAGGTGCCGACGGCGGAGCGGCGCTGCGACAGGTGCCGCAGGTACTCCTCCCTGTCGAGCGGGTTCCCGTCGGTGCGCGGCCGCTCCGGCGCCCGCCCCGCGACGGCCCGATCGGCCGACGCGCGGGACCACCAGACCCCCTCTCCGTGCGAAAGGCCGGGCAGGCGCCGTTCGACCTCGGCGACCAGGCGGGCCGGGATCGCGCCGCGGAGCACGGCGGTCTCCGCGTCGCCCGCCGACTCGCCGATGCCGACCCCCAGCGCGCCGAACTGCGCGGCGACCGCGCTCAGTGCGCCGGCCGGGACCTCGGCCTCGTACTCGTGGTACGGCTCGTACACCCGGGTCCCCGCCTCTGCGAGGGCGCGCATCAGCACCAGCGGCGCGAGTTCGCGGAAGTCGGCGGCGGTGCTGACCGGGCTCGCATAGCCCGACCGGGTCAGCGTCACCGAGCACCCGGTGACCGGCCACCCGTGCAGGCCCTGGCCGAGCGTGCGGACGACGGCCTCCTCGATCGCCCGGTGGAAGGCGCGCGGCAGCGAACCGTCCTCGACCGCCACCCCGTAGGCGTTTCCGGTGTCCCCCGCTGGGGCGGGCGCCACCCGCAGCCCGATCGTCGCGTAGAAGCGGGGCCGCGGCTGCCGGTCGTACGCCTCGAACGCCTCGCCGGTTCCCGTCGGCCGCTCCGAGTAGACGACCCGGCTGGGCGCGAACACCGCCTCGACATCGAACTCGGCCGCCAGCGTCGCCGCGATGATCTCCTTCTGGACCTCGCCGTAGAGCAGCACCGATGTCCCCTCGCCCGGCGCGCTCCGCGTGCTGATCCACGGGTCCTGGTCGGCGAGCGCGACGAGGGCGGCGTGCAGGCGCGCCGCGTCCCCGCTCCGGCGCGGCCGGACCAGGGTCTCCAGGCTGGGGCGGGTGAACCGCTGCTGCTCGGCGGGCGCCTCGGCCGCGCCGATCCGGTCGCCGACCCGGACGCCGGGCAGGCCGCGGACCTTGGCGAGGTTGCCCGCCGTCAGCGGTTCGCGCGCGTCGGCCGGGGCGCCGATGACCTGGAGCCCGGTGATCCGCGCGCTGACGGTCTCCGCCGCGCCGTCGGGCCCGCTCCGGTGGACGGCGACGCGCTGGCGCACGCGCAGCCGCCCCGCGTCGAGCCGCAGGTAGCCGGTTGCCTCGCCCGCGCGGCCGCGCTCAACCGCGAAGACGGTGCCGCGCGCCGCACCGTCGGTGTCGGCCGCCGCAGTGGGCAGCAGCCGGGCCACGCCCTCGACAAGGGCGGCGACCCCCGTCCCGCTCAGGGCGGAGCCGAAGAACAGCGGGTGGACCGTCCCGGCCGCGGTCTGCGCCGCCAGCCGCTCCTCGATCTCCGCCCCGGTGGGCGCCGGCCCGGAGACGAGGGCTTCGAGGAGCGCGTCGTCGTTGTCGGCCAGGACGTCGGCCGCTGTGCCGGGGAACCCGGGATCGGCGGCGACGCGCGCGCCGGCGGTCCCCGCGTCCGTCGGCCGGTTCACGGGCACGATGTGCGCGGTGAGCCGGCGACGGATCTCGGCGAGCAGGGCGGTGTCGCGGGCCCCCGCCCGGTCGATCTTGTTCGCGAACAGCACGGTCGGCAGCCGCATGGCGCGCAGTGTGCGCATGAGCACGCGGGTCTGCGGCTGGACGCCCTCGACCGCCGACAGGACCAGGACGGCGCCGTCGAGGACGCCGAGGGCCCGCTCGACCTCGGCGATGAAGTCGGAGTGTCCGGGGGTGTCGACCAGGTTGACGCGCAGGCCGCCGACCGTGAAGGAGGCGACGGCGGAGCGGACGGTGATGCCGCGCTCCCGTTCGATCGCTCCGGTGTCGGTCCGGGTGGTCCCGGCGTCGACGCTGCCGAGCCGCTCGATGGCACCGGCGTCATAGAGAATGCGCTCGGTGAGGCTGGTCTTACCGGCGTCGACGTGGGCGAGAATCCCGATGTTCAGGGTGGGCATGGGTGCGGACTTCCTCGGTTGCACGCGTGTGGCTGGGTCGCATGGCGTATCCGAGGCTGTGCCGCATTAAGGTCTCCGTGGTCGGCGGTCTCCTGACGCGCCGCATCCTGCCATGGCCGGTCAGCAGTGTCGACGCCTTTTCCACGGCGCCGCCCTGGTCCTCTACCACGCCGCCCTGTCCGCGGCCCCTCGCCGCCTTTGGTGCCGCTGTTCCCCACCGCGCACCTGGATCGATACCGCCGAGGCCCGGAGCCCGCCCGCCGTTGTTGCTGCTTCTGACCCCAGACCACCTGCATGCCGCCCGGCGACAAGGCCGCCCAGCAGACCTGCGGACCAAGAAGAAACTCCGCCTTCTCCACCCGGAGACCGTGCGGGTCACCGCCCACCCTGCCCGCCCGGCGCCGTTGGCGCTGCTTCTGACCGCAGACCACCCGAACGCGGCCCGGCGACAAGGCCGCCCCGCAGACGGACCGCCCCCAAGAAACCGACAGCCCACCGCGGCGGAGGAACCCGTTTCATCAGGTCAGCGAGAGAACCGGGAGGAGACGGACTCCGCGGCGGGAGCGGGAGCGCAAACAGGAACGGGAGCGCAACCGGGAACGGGATCACGAGAGGGACCAGGAACAGGAACGAGAACAAGCGCAGGAGCGGGCCCGGATCCCCCGCCGCGGGGCCGGTAAACAGTGTTGACTAGCCTGGCCCGGTGATCGTGCGCAATCGGTGGTTCATCCTCGGGCTCGCCATGGTGGCGCAGATCGCGAGCCTGGCCTCGCTGTTCGGCGTGCCGTTCCTGCTGGCGGAACTGCGCTCGGGCTATGCGCTGAGCACCGCACAGGCCGGGACCCTCAGCGGGCTGCCGAACCTGGGGCTGCTGTGCACACTCCTCGGCTGGGGCCTGGTCATCGACCGCTACGGCGAGCGGTTCACGATGGTCGTCAGCCTGGTGCTCACGGCCTGCTCGCTGGCGCTGCTGGGCGTGGTCGGCGGCGCAGTGGGCGCCGGAGCCGTCCTGGTCCTGGTCGGCGCGGTCGCGGGGCCGGTCAACGCGGCCAGCGGACGGCTGGTGCTCGGCCTGTTCCACGCGCGCGAGCGCGGGCTGGCCATGGGTGTGCGGCAGACCGGGCAACCGCTCGGCATGGCGCTCGCCGCCGCCGTCCTGCCCACCGCAGGCCAGCAATGGGGCTTCGCGGGCGCGATGCTACTGCCCGCGGCCCTGGCCCTGGCGGTGGCCCCGCTGGTGGCGCTGTTCGCCACCGCACCGGAGCGCGCGGGCGGCGGCGCCGCGCCGCGTGCGGCCGGGTCGCCCTACCGGCACGGGGCCATCTGGCGGATCCACGGCGTGAGCATGCTGCTGGGGGTCCCGCAGGTCGCGATGCTGACCTACGCGCTGGTGTACCTGGTCGACGCGCACGGGTGGTCGGCCCCGCTGGCGGGGGCGGTCATCGCGCTCGGCCAGCTGCCCGGCGCGCTGGCGCGGCTGCTCGCCGGGGTGTGGTCGGACCGGCGGGGCGACCGTTTGGGGCCCGTGCGGATCATCGCCGCGGTGTCGGGGACGAGCCTGCTGCTGCTCGCCGCCGCGACCCTGGTGCTGCCGCCGCTCGCGGTCGTCCTGCTGCTGGCGTGCCTGGTGCTGTCGCTCAGCCACAACGGGCTGACGTTCACCGCGGCGGCCGAGACGGCGGGGATGGCGTGGGCCGGTCGTGCCATGGCGGCGCAGAACTCCTTGCAGGCCGTGAGTTCGCTGTTCGCCCCCGTGCTCATGGGGGCGGTGCTGACCTGGCAGGGGTACCCGGCGGTCTTCGCGGTGTCGGCGCTGTTCTGCGCGGCGGCCGTGGCCCTGGTGCCGCCGCGCCGTGGCGCTACTTGAGCGAGATGCGGATGGGTTCGTCGCCCTCGCCGGAGTCGCCGGAGTCGCCGGACGACTGCGCCGCGGGTGCAGCGGGCGCCGCGGATGTCGCAGGCCGCGCCGGCGGCCCGGCGTCCTCGGCGACATTGACCATGCTGTGCGCCGCGTAGACCATGTACTCCCAGATCTGGCGGTCGAACTCGGCGGGCAGGGCGACGTCGTCCATCGCGGCGCGCATGTGCGCGAGCCAGTGGTCGCGTTCGCGCGCGCCCACCCGGAACGGGGCGTGGCGCATGCGCAGCCGGGGGTGCCCGCGCTGGTCGCTGTAGGTGCGGGGGCCGCCCCAGTACTGGATCAGGAACAGCCGGAACCGCTCCTCGGCGGGACCGAGGTCCTCCTCGGGGTAGAGGGGGCGCAGCACGGGGTCGTGGGCGACGCCCTCGTAGAAGCGGGCGACGAGGCGGACGAAGGTGTCCTCGCCGCCGACAGCCTCGTAGACGGTCATGGGCTGATGGTCTTCGCGCGGGGTACTCATCATCGGTCTCCACTTTATGCGGTGGCCGCACGAGCGGGCCGGGCCGCACCCGGCACCGGCGCGTGCCCCGGCCGACGGCCGGGGCACGGACGGCCGGTGTCAGTCGCGGGTGAGCTTGCGGTGGGTCACCGCGTGCGGGCGCGCCGCCTCGGCGCCCAGGCGCTCGATCTTGTTCTTCTCGTAGGACTCGAAGTTGCCCTCGAACCAGTACCAGTCGGAGCCGCCCTCCCACGCCAGGATGTGGGTCGCGACGCGGTCGAGGAACCAGCGGTCGTGGGAGGTGATGACGGCGCAGCCCGGGAAGTCGAGCAGCGCGTTCTCCAGCGAGCCGAGGGTGTCGACGTCGAGGTCGTTGGTCGGTTCGTCGAGGAGCAGCAGGTTGCCGCCCTGCTTGAGGGTGAGCGCGAGGTTGACCCGGTTGCGCTCGCCGCCCGACAGCACCCCCGCCGACTTCTGCTGGTCGGAACCCTTGAAGCCGAAGGCCGCGACGTAGGCGCGGCTGGGGATCTCGACGTTGCCGACGCGGATGAAGCTCTCTCCGTCGGAGACGGCCTCCCAGACGTTCTTGTCGTCGGCGATGCGGGCGCGGTACTGGTCGACGTAGGAGGTCCGGACGGTGTCGCCGACGCGGATCGTGCCGGAGTCGGGCTGCTCCTCACCCATGATCATCTTGAACAGGGTGGTCTTGCCGACGCCGTTGGGGCCGATGACGCCGACGATGCCGTTTGGCGGCAGCGAGAACGAGAGGTCCTCGATGAGGACGCGGTCGTCGAAGCCCTTGGTGAGGCCCTTGACCTCGACAACGGTGGTGCCCAGCCGCGGCCCCGGGGGGATCTGGATCTCCTCGAAGTCGAGCTTGCGGGTGTTGGCGGCCTCGGCCGCCATCTCCTCGTAGCGCTGCAACCGGGCCTTGCTCTTGGTCTGGCGCGCCTTGGCGTTGGAGCGCACCCACTCCAGTTCGTCGGCCAGCCGCTTCTGCTTCTTGACGTCCTTCTGCCCTTCGACCTTGAGGCGGGTGGCCTTGGTCTCCAGGTAGGTCGTGTAGTTGCCCTCGTAGGGGTAGAGGCGGCCGCGGTCGAGTTCGAGGATCCACGTGGCGACGTTCTCGAGGAAGTACCGGTCGTGTGTGATCGCGATGATCGTGCCCGGGTAGTTCTCCAGGTGGGACTCCAACCACTGCACGCTCTCGGCGTCGAGGTGGTTGGTGGGCTCGTCGAGCAGCAGGAGGTCGGGCTGCTCCAGCAGCAGTTTGCACAGCGCCACGCGGCGCTTCTCGCCGCCGGAGAGCCGGTCGACATCGGAGTCGGGCGGCGGGCACCGCAGGGCGTCCATGGCCTGCGCGAGCTGGCTGTCGAGGTCCCAGGCGTTGCGGTGGTCGAGCTGCTCCTGGAGCTTGCCCATCTCTTCGAGGAGGGCGTCGGAGTAGTCGGTCGCCATCTTCTCGGCGATCTCGTTGAACCGGTCGAGCAGCCGCTTGGTCTCGGCCACGCCGTCCTCGACGTTTTGCAGCACGGTCTTGTCGGGGTCGAGCCGCGGTTCCTGTGCCAGCAGGCCGACGGTGAAGCCGGGCATCAGGCGGGCCTCGCCATTGGACGGCTGCTCCACGCCTGCCATGAGTTTGAGCAGCGTGGACTTGCCGGCGCCGTTGGGTCCGACGACGCCGATCTTGGCTCCGGGCAGGAAGGACCCGGACACGTCGTCGAGAACGACCTTGTCGCCGTGCGCCTTGCGCACGCTTCGCATGGTGTAGATGTACTCCGGCATGCTCCCCAGCCTAGGCCGTTGGCGGCGGTGCCCCGGACGTCGCCTCTGGCCCTGCCCGGCCGCCGGGGCCGCGCACCGGGGAGATCTCTTCGAGCCACTCGGGGCTGAAGTGCCGCCAGGTGTCGGGCCGGACGCCAAGGTGCAGCGCGCGGCGGATGAGCGCCGCCATGGAGTAGCCGCGGTGGGCGCGCTCGGCCCGCAGCGCCGCCGCGGCCGCCAGGGCGGTGTCGCCCTGCTGCCACGCCGCGAACGCGAGCAGCGCGGCCGGCGCAGCGGCGTAGGCCGGGCGCACGCGGCGCAGGACGTGGCTCCACAGGGCGATGTGCGCCTCGGCGTGCTCGGCGCTGATGTGCGCCCATGCCTCGTCGCGGACGCGCGTGGCGACCAGCACCACGCCGAGCCAGGCGAGGAGGTCGGGGTCCTCGGGCGGGCCGCTCGCGGGCAGCGCGGCCACGACCTGGCGGACCAGCCGGACGCCCTCGGCGCGCAGTTCCGGGCCGAAGCCGGACCCGTCCTCGGCGCGCGGCCCGCCCCACATGCGCGCGCACCGGGCCTCGGCCCGGTGGGTGGCCCCGGCCATGCGCTCGCGGAGCGCGCCGGTGACGGGGTCGAGGCGGACCTGGGTTGCGCGGGCGTGGGACCCGCGCGGGACGAGCCCGGCGGCGACGGCGGTCGCCGGGATGAGCGAGGACGCGGTGTCGAACACGACGCCGTCGGCCGGGCAGCAGCTCGGGTAGGGGCACAGGTAGGACCAGTAGCGGCCGTTCTCGACCCGCAGGGCCTCGCACAGCTCGACCGGCGCCTTCGAGAGGCCGGCGACCAGGGCGTCGACCAGCGGGGTGACCGCGCCCGGCGGGCCGTAGCCCACCGCGAGGGCGCGGTCGCAGCCGTGCTCGCGCAGGGTCCGCGCGAACCCGGCCGCGACATCAGCGGGAGGCGCCGTGCCGGGCGCGGGCCCGCCGTCGAGCGGGTGGCGTACCGCGAAGCGCACCCGCCGGGCGGCGCCGCTCAGCCCGAGCAGGGCCATGGAGTGGTCGGGCGGGCCGGGCAGCAGGTAGGGGACGACGGCGATGAGGTCGGTCGGCGAACCGAGGGAGAGGGTGGGGTGGCCGGGGGCTGCGGAGTACTCGGGGTTGACCATGTGATCACCGTGCGTCAGCGCGGCTGCGGCGGGCAACAGGAATCCGCGGGCTGTGGAGAACCGGCGCGCCCCTGCCCAGGCCCTGCTCAAACCCTGCCCAGGCCCTGCCCAGGCCCCGGTCAGAGGTCCGTAGCGGGGTCGGAGGCGTTGTCGGCCGCGACGCCACCGGCCGGGCCGCCGTCGGCGGGCAGCGTGCCGCGCGGCTGCTCCGGGACGCGCGCCGCGTCGGCGGAGGGCACCGGCAGGCAGACGCGGTTGCGGCCGGAGTCCTTGGCCCGGTAGAGGGCGAGGTCGGCCGCCGCCAGCAGCTCGATCAGGTCGTCGCCGTGCGACCCCAGCATGGCGATGCCGATGGAGACCGTGATGGTCGCGGTGGTGTCGCCGACGGGCAGCGCCATGCGTCCCACGCGCGACCGCAGTCGCTCCGCGATCCGGCACGCCTCGGCGAGGTCGGCGCCCGGCAGCAGCACCACGAACTCCTCGCCGCCGAACCGGCCGACCAGGTCGGTCTGGCGCAACTGGTGGGTGAGTGTCCCGGCGACGCCGAGCAGCACCTGGTCGCCGAACAGGTGGCCGTGGGTGTCGTTGACGCGTTTGAAGTGGTCGATGTCGATGATGAGGACGGCGGCCGGCCGGTTGGCCTGCACGCCGAGGGAGAGGCCTTCGGCGGCCTCGCGCTCCCAGGTGACGGCGTTCAGCAGCCCCGTCTTGGGGTCGGTGCGCGCGGCGGTCTGGAGCTGCTGGTACATCAGGCTCCGCTGGAGCAGCAGCACCGGCGGCAGCACGACGGCGAGCAGGACCACGGACAGGCCGCAGAGCACGGCCGCCATGAGCCCAACGCACACCTCGACGCCGTCGAGGAGCGCGGTCTCGCGGTCCCAGAGCATCCGCCGCCACGGGATCTCCGGGCTGCTCAACCGCACCGCTATGGCGAGGACGAAGGTGGTGACGACGGTGAACAGGACGCCGGCCCCCGCGGCGACGAAGATCCCCGGGGTCTGGACCAGTGCCTGCTCGGCCTCGTGCCCCGCGCTGCCGCCGCGCAGCCACGGGCCCGACAGGGTGGCGTGGTACAGGGACGAGGAGACGCAGCCCGAGAGCGCCACCACCCCGGCGTTGCACACGCGGCGGAACACGATGGTCCGGCGGATGCGGTATTGCAGCAGTGTGAAGACCGGGATGGGGATGAGCAGCGCGTAGATCGGCGGCAGCAGCAGCACGGTGGGGATCCACCAGGCGCCGAGGAGGTCGCGGGGGATCCCGCGGGGCATTCCCAGGCGGCGCATCGCCTCGACGCACACGGCCGCGCAGCCCACCAGGGCCGCGAACACCACGGCGTCGTCGAGCCGCAACTCGGTGGTCCACAGCCCGGTGCACAGGAGTGCGAGATCGCTGGTGAGCAGGACCGCGGCGAACAGGAGCAGGGAGCGCGGCTGGCCGAACACGGGCCACGCGTTCACCCGTTCGCCCCAATGCCGACGACGATCGGGAGCGGATCGCCGGGTCACGGGGCCATCCCTTCGCTACCCGCACCGGTACGCGGTGCTGCGCGGCTGTGTGGGCCCAATGGGAGTCTCCGCATCGAGATTACATTAAGTAATACTCTAGTCTCCCACTGTGCACACTCGGATTAAAACCGCTAGATTTGGCCACGACCGGACCGGACTCCACCGGGATCGGTCGCAGGGGGTCGATGGCGGGCTCCCGCAGGCGCCGCCAGGCGGAGGGAGTCGGGCGCGCACTGTCGTACCGCCGCGCACAGCGGATCACCCATAGGGGGCCGACCCGCCGTCGGCCGACTGACACTTCAAGGATCCGGATAGGGACTGACAGGTGGGAGGGGCCATGGTCTCTGGCGTTCAGTGGATCTGAGCAGATGTCGCCAACCATGGGCCGGGCGGGGAGATCCCCGCCCGGTCTGCTGCCGTGGAGGGGCCGCCGCACCGCGCCGCCGGGGCGGGATCAGCCCGGTTCGGACGCTCCCCGAGCGGCGCTCAACGACCCGCAGAAGTCGCGGTGGTTCCGCAGCTCCTCGTCGATCGGCGCCACCACCCACTCGGCGGCGATCGACCTGACCCGCCGCCCGGCCTCGTTCTCGACCTCTTCGCGCCGCCGCGCCGCAGCGACCGTCACCAGGTTGCGGCACCCCACCCCGATGAGCCAGCCCACCAGCAGCGCCGCGGCGACCACCGCCGCGGCGTACCCGATGAAGGCGGGGCGGTCGAGCGGCGGCACACCGGTCAGCCCGCCGCCCAGGACGCTCACCAGCACCGTGGCGAACCACACCGCGCTCAGCCCGGCGAGCGCCACGAGCGCGAACTGCACGGCGCGGACGGCCTGCCACCACGACGGCGTGGAATCGGCGGGCGGGACGGCGCCGGCGACCGCGCGGCCCAGCTCCGCCGGCAGGTCGGCCGCGTTGCTGCGCGCCGCTGCGCGCAGGCGGCGCGGCCACGGGTCGGCCAGCCCAGCGCCGACGTCCTCGGCCGCGGTGCCCACAGCGGATTCGACCTCGGGCTCCTGGACGCCGACCGGCCCCTCAGCCCCGCCCCGCATGTCGTCGCGGAGGAAGTCCAGCTGGACGGCGCGCAGCGGGTCGCCGCGCAGGCGGTCGGCCAGGCGCGCCACGGGCCAGCCCACCAGCGTGGCCCCGCGGTGCTCGAACGCGGTCTCGGTGGCGTCGGCGACGGCGGCGACACCGGCGGCGTCGGCCAGCCCGGCGCCGAGCGCGGTGCGCACCGGGTCGGGCACCGCGCTCGGCGCCGCCCCGGCCTTGCCGTACTCGGCGTAGTCGCCGGTGACCTGGTCGAGGTCGGCCACGATCCGGTCGATCGCCGCGCGGCGATCGCTGACGGTGTCGCGCAGGAGCCTGCGCAGGTCGCCGATTCCGTGGTCGGTGACCGCCGACGCGGTCAGGATGCGCGGGTGCACACCCGATTCGCTCTCCAGGAGCCGCCGCAGGTCGGTGAGCAGCTCCTCGAGCTCGTCGGGGTCGACCCGGTCGACCTGGTTCAGCACGGCGACCATCACCGCGCCGTGGCCCGCCATCTCGGCGAGGTAGCGGTGGTGGACGGCGGCGTCGGCGTACTTCTGCGGGTCGAGCACCCACACCAGGAGGTCGACGGAGCCGATGAGGCGGTCGGCCTCGACCGTGTGGTTCGACCGAACGGAGTCGTGGTCGGGCAGGTCGAGCAGGATCAGCCCGCCGAGTTCGGAGTCGTCGCTGTCGAGCTCGCTCACCCGCGAATGGCGGGAGCGGGGCGGCACCCCGAGCCAGTCGAGCAGCCCCTGGGCGCCGTTGTCGCCCCACATGCAGGCGTGCGCCGACCCCGTGGTGGGCCGGGTGACGCCGACCCGGGAGAGCTCCAAGCCGCACAGCGCGTTGAACAGGGACGACTTACCGCTGCCCGTGCCACCGGCGAGGGCCACAACGGTGTGCTCGCTGGACAGCCGCAGCCGCGCGCCGGCGTGGTCGAGGACGCGACGCGCCCGCACCACCAGCTCGGGCGCGAAGTCGGGCCCGCCGATCTCGACCACGCGGGCCAGCGCGTCGAGCCGCGCGATGAGCTCCGCGCGGGTGACCGCCGGTGCGGCCTCCCAGTCGTCGTGGGTGGTGGGCCGGTAGTCGTCATCGTCGGTGGGGGCGAACCCCGTGGTGTCCCAGTCGGCGAGGTCGGCGGGGTCGGTGACCGGCTCGGCCGCCCCGGGGTCGGCGGCCGCCGCCGGGCCCTGCTGATCGGGTTGCTCCGCCGCCTCGGGCGGGGCGACCTGCGGGACGGGCCCGGTACGGCGGCCGGCGATGGCGGTGGCCTCGTCGACCGCTTCGACCAGGCTGCCCACCCAGCCGGCCAGGCCCTCAGGGTCGTCGGGATCGCCCCGGCGGGTGCCCGGTGCGACCCGGCGCCGCGGCGCGGCGGCGTGGCGCCCCGTGCCCGGCGCGGGGCGGCGCGGCAGGGGGTCGGACTCCGGGTCGGCCCCGGGGCTCGCAGGGCTCGCGGGGCCGTCGTCGGCTGTGTCGTCGTGCGCGCGCTCCCCCGCCGCCGCGGCGGAGCGGGGCGCCGCCGCGCTCTCGTCCGCGGGTTCGGGGGCGTGCTCGCCGCCCACCGGGAGCCAGCCCGCTGCGGTCGCCCGCGCGGCGTCGCCGCCGGCGGGCGCGGCGGGGCGGCGCCAGCCCTCGTACCCGGGTTCGCCAAGGGCGGGCAGCGCGTCGCCGCCGCGGCCGGGGTCGTCCTCTGCCGCCTCTGCCGCGGCCTCGACCGGACCGTTCTCGTCGGCCCACCCGTTGCGCCGCGCCCACAGGTGGGCGTCGGGATCGGCCGTGTCGGGATCGGGCTCGTCGACCGCACGGCGCAGCTCGGGGAACGACACGGTGGCGCCGCGGTCGCCGGAGTCCGCGCGCTCGGCCGCCCGGCGGCCGCCCGAGGCGGCCCGCGCCCCGGCGGCGGCGCCGTTGTGCGGCGTCGCCTCGGTCTCCTCGTGGGAGTCGGCGGAGTTCCGGTGAGTCGTCATCGCGCAATCTCAAGGTTGTACGTGGCCTGGTAGAGCTGGACCGCATCGTCCTCGTCGGGCAGCCCCGCGGCGGCCAGCGCGTCGGTGAAGCGCCGCTTCTCCTCGTCCATGAGCGTGGTGACGCAGGTCCGCAGGTCCTGGCGCGCCATGGCTCCGATGTTACGCAGCGACTCCGACCCGAACAGCCCTTTCAGCAATCGCTGCGGCGGCGCGCTGGTCCCCTGCGACACCGAGAACTCCGACGTGCCGAAACCGAGCAACCCGATGATCAGGACGAGCGCGAACGCCTCTTTGTCGTAGATGACGAACCGGGCGACGGAGCGCTTGGCGACGCCGTCGGCGGCGATCATCTCCACGACGCGGCCCTGCCAGCCGCGCAGCGCCGCACGGGTGCGCTCGGGCAGGTCGTCGGACCGGTGCCGGAGGCCGTTGCGGTCGGCGAGGCCGTCGCCGCCGGCGACCGTCGACCACTGCTCCGCGACGTCCTCCGCCGCGCGCTCGGCCCCCGAGACCACAAGCGCCTCGATGGCGTCGTGGATGGCCTGTTCGAGCGCCTGGACGCGCTCGGCTGTGGAGTCCTCGCGGGTGGCCCTGCGCTTCTGCGCGCGCAGCCGCAGCGAGCGCGCCAGTGCGCCGCTCGCAGCGACGTCCTGCCAGCGCGCCAGGACGTTGCCGCGCAGCAGGGACCCGTTGCGGGTGGACTCGTCCAGCTCGGCGAGCGCCGAGGAGAACGCGGAATCGACGCCGGACCTCAGCACCCGGTGCGCCTCGACCTGGGTCTCGACCTGCTTCGCGAGTTCGGGTACCCGGGTGCGGAAGCTGTCGAGGACGCCGAGGAAGGTGCGCCGCGAAACGGTGTCGCGCTGGGCGAGGTCGCCGGCGACCTCTGCGAGATGGCCGCGGATCTGGTCGGCGGTGTTGGCGGTGAACCGCCCGCCGCCGATCTGGTCGGTCTCGGGGATCGTGAAACGGGTGGCGTGGCCCAGCCCGTTGGCCTCCAGCATCGCGCCGAAGTGCGAAACGAGCTGCTCGCGGCCGATGCGCGGCACCCGCGACATCACCACGGCCAGTGAGGTGTCGCGGTCGCGCGCGACCTGGAGGAACTCCCAGACCCGCGCGTCGGCGTAGCGGCGACTGGTGGTGACGAAGATCCAGAGGTCGGCGGCGTCGAGGAACTTCGCCGCGAACTCGTGGTGCGCGGCGACGGCGGAGTCGACATCGGGGGTGTCGAGCAGTGCGACGCCTTCGGGCATGCACTCGCTCGCGGCGAGGACGAGCATGCCGTCCTTGCCGGGCATGGCCAGGCCCTCTTGGCGCACCCGCGGCAGCGACGGCAGGAACGACGCCTCGCTGAACCAGCCGACATCCTTGGGGTTGCAGGCGAGGACCGGGCTGTTGGTCGTGGGGCGGCGGACGCCGGTGGTGGTGACCTGCTCCCCCACCAAGCTGTTGACCAGCGTGGACTTGCCCGCGCCCGTGGATCCGGCGACGGCGATGAGCAGCGGGGTGTCGGCGCTGCGCACGCGCGGTAGAACGTAGTGGTCGAGCTGGTCGAGGACATCGGCACGGGCGGTGGCGCCCTCTTCGGCGCCGGGCATCCCCTCGGCGAACTCGATGCCGCGGATGCGGGTGCGCAGGCCGTTGAGGACGGCTTCGAGCTGCTGGTCGCTTGCCACCGGGCCGCGGTGCTTGGGACCGCTGCGGGTCTCGGGTGCCGGCGGCGGGGACTCCCGTTCGTGCCGCCCCGACGGGGCCGCGAGCAGGTCGGCGGGACCTGCCGACTCGGGGTCGCGCGCACGCCCGCCGGCGTGGTCTCCGGTGTCGCCCGGCCCTGTCGCTTCCGGCACAGCAGGCGGCCGGGTCATGGCGGTTCCGCCCTTCTCATCGGTCTTCGCGGTCACAGAACCCGATTCCCTCCAGAAGGCCCATCACTCCCGGTCGCGGCGGGTGCGCCGGGATCGTCACCGAACCGAGCCCCCCGATCTGCGATGTGCTGCCCCATGTGCAGTATGTCAAGCTCTCGGGCCACATCGACCACATCGCCGATGACGACCACGGCCGGCGGGCGCGCCCCTGCGTCCTCTGCCGCGGCGGCGATCGTCGCCAGTGTCGCGACGACGGTCCGCTGCGCGGGGAGCGTGGCCTCCTGGACGACTGCGGCGGGGGTGTCCGCCGCACGGCCGTCGCGGATCAGCGCCGCGGCGATCGCGCCGAGGCGTTCGACGCCCATCAGCACCACGATCGTGCCGTGCGATCGGGCCAGTGCCGCCCAGTCGACGGTGGAGCGGTCGTCGTCGGGGGCGACGTGCGCGGACACGATGTGGAGGTCCTGGGCGACCCCGCGCTGGGTGACCGGGATCCCCGCACTCGCCGGCGCCGCCAACGCACTCGTGACGCCGGGTACCACGGTAACCGGAACGCCGGCGCGCGCGCACGCGGCCGCCTCCTCGGCGCCGCGCCCGAAGAGGAACGAGTCGCCGCCCTTGAGCCGGACCACGAATTTGCCCTCGGCGGCGCGCTCCACGAGGACCCGGTTGATGTCCTCCTGGGTCATCGCGCGGCCGTAGGGGATCTTGGCGGCGTCGACGACCTCGGTGTCGCCGGGGAGCCCGTCGAGCAGCGGGGTGGGGGCCAGCCGGTCGACCACGACGACGTCGGCCTGCGCGAGGAGCTGCCTGCCGCGGACCGTGATGAGCCCGGGGTCGCCCGGCCCGCCGCCGACCAGCGCGACCCCGCGCAGCCGGTCGCGGCCCCGGCGGGCGTCGAGCGTGCCGTCGGTAATCGCCTCGGTGATGGCGTCGCGGAGCCCGGCCGCGCGCCGCGGGTCGCCCCCCGCGACGACGCCGACCTCGATCCCGCCCGCGGCGCCCTTGGCAGGGGTCCAGGCGGCGGAGGCGTGGCGGTCGTCGGCGCGCACGCACCACACGCGGGCCGCCTCGGCCTCGGCTGCGACGGCGGCGTTGACCGCGGGGTCGTCGGTCGCGGCGTGCACCAGCCAGGTGTCGGTGCCGATGTCGCCGGCCTCGAAGCCGCGCCGGACCCAGGTGAGCCGGCCGGTGTCGGCGAGCCCTTCGAGGGTCGCCGTCGCCTCGGGCGAGACCACGGTGACGCGGGCGCCGTCGGCCATGAGCGCGGGAACGCGCCGCTGCGCGACCCGGCCGCCGCCCACGACGAGCACGCCGCGCCCTTCGAGGCGCAGTCCCAGAAGATAGGTCACCGGGGCCGTCCTCCAACTCGTGTCGGTGTCCACCCGCCCCGCTCCCGCGGTGCAGCCCGCAGCGTTCGCCACGCGAGGCGGTTCCGGAGCCGCGGCGCGGTGGGACCCTCCGGGA
Organism: Murinocardiopsis flavida; assembly: GCF_003014485.1. Lineage (GTDB taxonomy): Bacteria > Actinomycetota > Actinomycetes > Streptosporangiales > Streptosporangiaceae > Murinocardiopsis > Murinocardiopsis flavida. The sequence goes on from NZ_PYGA01000001.1 coordinate 353,436, forward strand.
GCCCGGTGCGCCGACCGGGGCCCCGCCGGGACCGAGCGGCGGGGCGGTATCCGTCAATGCCCAAAAACTACCCTGCCGAAACGGGTGCCCGCCCGCGGGGCGGATGCGGCGCCCGGGGCCGCCGCGCCGGGAACCGGCCGCGCGGGTGCCCGCCGCACCGGGGACACGGCGGGGCGGCGCGCACCGGGGTGCGCGCCGCCCCGCAGCGGCAACGGCGCCGGTCAGCCGGCCTCGCCGGAGGAGGCAGGCGGGGTCGCCTCGTGCAGTGCCCGCACGGCGCCCTGGAGCAGCGGCAGCGCCAGCAACGCGCCGGAACCCTGGCCGAACCGCAGCTCCATGTCCATGAGGGGCCGCAGACCGAGGTGCTCGATGACCTCGGAGTGCCCCGGCTGGGTCGAGCGGAACCCGGCGACGCAGGCGTGGACGGCATCGGGGGCCAGGGCCGCCGCGACGAGCGCCGCGGCGCCCGCTCCGGCGTCGTCCAGGACGACGGGCACCCGCAGCGCCGCGGCGCCGAGGACGAACCCGGCGAGCGCGGCGTGCTCCAGCCCGCCCAGCGCGGCCAGCGCGCGCAGCGGGTCGCCGGCCGCGGTGCCCGACGCGATCCCGTTCGCGTCCAGGCTGCGGCGGACCAGCCCGACCGCGTGCTCACGCGCCGCGCGGTCGGCCCCCGGTTCGCCCTCGGTGACCTCGGCCGGGTCGCTGCCGGTGAACGCGGCGACCAGGGCCGCCGAGCCGATGGTGTTGGCGATCCCGATGTCGCCGGTGACCAGGCAGCGGTTCCCCGCGGCGACGAGGTCGCGCGCGACCTCGATGCCCGCCTCGACGGCGTAACCGACCTGGACCCCGCTCATGGCCGCACCCGCCGAACCGTCGGCGGTCCCCCGTGCGATCTTCCGGGGCAGAAGGCCGGGGGTGTCGGGGAGGTCTCCGACGAGTCCGACGTCGACGACGGTGACCTCGGCGCCCACCTGGTCGGCGAAGGCGTTGGCGACGGCGCCCCCGCTCAGGAGGTTGCGCACCAGCCGCTGCGTGGTGTCCTGCGGCCACGCCGACGCGCCCTGCGCGTGGACGCCGTGGTCGCCGGAGAACACCGCGACGGCGGCGGGCTCGGGGACCGGCGGAACGGCCTCGCCGGCCAGCCCGGCGAGCCGGACCTGGACCTCTTCCAGCGCCCCGAGGGAGGCGGTCCCGTCGTTGAACCGCCGCTGGTGCCCGCGTACCTCCTCCATCGCCCGTTGGGACTGCGGGCGGATGGCGGCGATGGTCTCGTCGAGCAGGCTCGTGGGCTCCTCGCCGGGCAGGCCGCGGCGCCCGTAGTGGTCGCGGTGCACCGCCCAGGACAGTGGGCGCTGCTGCGCCCAGCCGCCGAGCGCGAGCTCGGGTTCGGTCGGGAAGTCGTCCACGTACCCGACGCACAGGTAGGCGACCACCTCGAGGTGCGGGGGCAGGTCGAGCTCGCGGGCGAGGTCGCGTTCGGCGTAGCAGTTCACCCAGCCGACCCCGAGGCCCTCGGCCCGAGCGGCCAGCCACAGGTTCTCCACGGCGAGTGCCGCCGAATGGCCGGCCGACCGCGGATCGGCCTGCCTGCCGAGGGCGTGCCCGCCGCCGCGCGTGGGATCGACGGTCACCACGATGTTCACCGGGGCGTCGAGCACCGCCTCCGCCTTCAGGCCGGAGAAGGCGCGGGCGCGCGCGCCGGGCAGCGCCCGCGCATGGGCGTCGCGCTGCTCCTGCACGAAGCGGTGCACCTGGGCGCGCACCTCGGGGTCGTGGATGATCACGAAGTCCCACGGCTGGGCCGAGCCTGCCGACGGCGCCTGGTGCGCCGCCTCCAGTACGCGGGTGAGGACGGGGTCGGCCACCGGGTCGGGGCGGAACCCGACCCGGACGTCGCGCCGTTCGCGGATGGCGCGGTAGACGGCCTCGCGTTCGGCCGCGGAGTAGGCGTGGTCGCGCGGTTCCTCGTGCGTTAGGGGGGCCGGGGTCTGGAAGGCCGGGGTCTGGGGTGCCTGGGGTGCCGCGGGTTCGGCCGCCTCCGGCGGTGCGGCGGCAGCGGGTGGCACCGGGGCCGCGGCGGCAGCGGGTGGCGCCGGGGGTGCGGGCGCCTGGGGCGGCGCGGGGGCCTCCTCCGGGACCGGGGGCGCGGCGTCCAGTGGCGCCGCCGCGTCCTTTGCGGCGGGCGGGGCCGCGGTCTCGTCGGGGGCCGGAGCGGTGGCGCTCACCGCGGCCGCCGTGGGCGGGTCGGCGGGCGGCGCGGCGGGAGCCGGCGCGGCGTGCGCGGCGAACCGGTCGAGCGACGTGGAGCGGAACGGGATGACGTTGGGCGTGCCGAACGGCGCTCGCGGCGCGTCGATCCCCGGCGCGCGGGGCTCCGGACGCTGCTCCTCGGCGGGGGCCGCGGGTTCGGCGGCGGCCGCGGGCGGTTGCGCTCCGGTGGCGGCGGACTCCGGTGCCTCTGCGGCGGGCTCCTGCGCCGCGGGCTCGGGCGCCCGCCGCGCCCGCTGCCTGCCGTGCGGGCCGCCCGCCTGGAACGGGTTGGGCCTCGGCTGCGTGCCGCGCCGCGCGGAGTCGGCCCCCGCCGCCGCGCGGCCCGGCTCGGCGGCGGGCTGCTTCAGCGCTCCGGTCCCCCTGCCGGCCTCGGGGAGGTCGTCAAGGAGGCCGTCGCCCTGCGCCCACGTGCCGACACCGCCCTCGACGGCGGCCCACCGGCCGTTGTCGCCGCCGTTCCGCCGGTTCCGGCCGCTGCGTTGGTCGTCGCGGCTCATGGCAAACCTCCCTGGATGCGCAATGCGGCGGGCTGCGGTCCCCACCATGCGGAGTCCACCGCGTTCTCGATCGATGCAGGCACTTCTCCCCCTTGGTCGCTGCGGGCACGGACGCCGCCAGTTCCCCCCGGGTGCGTCCATGCCGATGTCGCGGATGCCGGCGCCCCGGACGCACTGCCGTCCCGGGCGGCCGGTCCCACCCGGCCCCAGGATCCCCAGCGTCCCCAGGCGCGAGTCACGGGGCAACTTTGCCAGAGTTCGCGGGATTCGGGAGGCCGACCGCCACGTTGGCAGCAAAACGCCCGGTCGGCGGCTTCCGGTCCCCCGGCGGCCCGGGCGCCGCACGGGCCCGGAGGTGCCCTCGGCGCACGGCCGGCCGCACCGGATGCGCGCCGCAGAACCCGCCACCCCCGAGTGGACCTTCGGTGGTCGGCAATGGAATTCTTGCTGGTCCGACAGCACTCGCCCCCGGCAGCGGGGAGCGGGACCAGTGAAAGCACACCGAATGACGCACACCCCGACGGCACCCCTGCTCCCCGCGGTCGTCCTCCAGACCGACCGCCTCACCCTGCGCGCCTTTACCGAGAACGACATCGACGACGTGCACCGGGGCGCGTCGCACCCCTCGGTCCAGGCGTGGATCCCGCTCCCCTCGCCGGGCGAGGCCTACACCCGCGCTGACGCCGTGGAGTGGTGCCTGTCCCGCGCCCCGTACCTGCGCGTGAGCGGCGACGGCCAGCAATGGTGCGCCATCCGCACGGACACCGGCGCGTTCGCCGGGTCGTTCGGCCTGACCCGCACCGACTGGCGCACCGGAACCACCGAGGTGGGCTACTGGGTGGACCCCCGGTGGCACGGCAACGGATTCGCCCCGGAGGCCGTCTACGCGCTCGTGCGCTGGGCCATCGAGGAGCTGCGGTTCGAACGTGTCGAACTCAAGGCCGCCGTCGGGAACACCGCGTCGCGCCGGGTCGCCGAGAAGACCGGCTTCAGTTACGAGGGCACCGAACGCAACGCGATGCCGCTGCACGCGGGCCGCACCGACCTCGCGGTGTACAGCGTCATCGCCGCGGATCTCGCGCGGCCCGCCGCGTACGGGCCGCCGCGCGCCGACGGGTGACCGCGCTCGCGCGCTCGCGCCCCGGGCGGCTCGGCGGCGCCCCGCGCTGCCGCTCCGCGCCGGTATCGGTCAGGCTGGTGGCGACGAGGACGACGACCGCCGAGGAGCGCCGCCGACGATGCACGACGAGATCACCACCCGACCCGCCCGCGAACTCGCCCGGCTCATGCGCACCGGCGAGCTCTCGGCGCGGGAGACCGTCCAGGCCCACCTCGACCGCATCGCGGCGGTGAACCCCCGCGTCAACGCCGTCGTCACCCTGTGCGCCGAGCGGGCCATGGCCGAGGCCGCCGCGGCGGACGAGCGCCAGGCGTCCGGCGCCCCCACACCCCCGCTGCACGGGCTGCCCGTCGCCCACAAGGACGTGCACGAGACCGCCCAGGTGCGCACCACGTTCGGCTCGCCGATCTTCGCCGAGAACGTGCCCGAGCGCGACGAGCTGATCGTCGAGCGGATGCGCGGCGCGGGCGCCATCACCATCGGCAAGACGAACGTCCCGGAGTTCGCCGCCGGTTCGCACACGTTCAACCCGGTGTTCGGGACCACGCTCAACCCCTACGACACCACCCGTTCCGCGGGGGGCAGCAGCGGAGGCGCGGCGGCGGCGCTGGCCGCCGGGCTGCACCCGATCGCCGACGGTTCGGACATGGGCGGCTCACTGCGCAACCCCGCGTCGTTCTGCAACGTGGTGGGGCTGCGCCCGTCGCCCGGCCGGGTACCGGCCCACCCCGCCGCGCTCGGGTTCTCGACCCTGTCCGTGCAGGGCCCCATGGCGCGCGACACGGCCGACGCCGCTCTGCTGATGTCCGTCATCGCCGGCCCCGACCCGCGCAGTCCCATCGCGCTCGGCGACCCCGGCGCGGTGTTCGCCGAACCGCTCGACGCCGAAGGCGGCCTGCGCGGGCTGCGCGTCGCCTGGACCCCCGACCTGGGCGGCGCGTTCAGGTCCGAGCGCGCGGTCCTCGACGCCCTCCGGCCAGACATCGAGGTGTTCACCGCGCTGGGGTGCGAGGTCGAGGAGGCGTCCCCCGACCTCAGCGGGGCCGACGACGCGTTCCGCACCCTGCGGGCCTGGCAGTTCGCCGCGGCCTACGGCGAGCTGTACGACGCCGGGAGCGACCGCCTCAAGCCGAGCGTGCGATGGAACATCGAGCAGGGCCGCCTCCTCAGCGGCGCCGACCTCGCCCGCGCCGAGCGCCTGCACACCGAACTGCACCACCGGATGCGGCTCTTCTTCGAGCGGTTCGACGTCCTGCTGCTGCCCACCGCCCAGGTCGCTCCGTTCGACGCCGCGCTGGAGTACCCGGACAGCATCGACGGGCAACCGCAGGAGACCTACCTGGACTGGATGCGCTCGGCGTACTCGATCTCGATCACCGGCTGCCCCGCGTTGTCGGTCCCCGGCGGGTTCACCCCCGGCGGCCTGCCCGTCGGCTTGCAGATCGTCGGCCCGCACCGCGCCGACCGCCGGGTCCTGCGGGTCGGCCACGCCTTCGAGCAGGCCACCCGGTTCGGCGCGCGGCGGCCGGACCTGGCGTGACGGCGGCGGTATCGATTCCGTCGCGGCCCTTCCGTTCCGCGGCCCTCCGCATGCACGCTTGGGCGGGTGTTCCGGGGGGCGCGCCGGGTAAGGCGCCGCCGGGCGCACGGGCGTCCGGGGCGCGCGGCACGGCCCCGGAGGCACCGGTCCGCGCGGTCGAGTGACGGGGAGACGCCATGGCAGGGCCTGCTGGGGAGCAGAACGGGAACTTCCTCCGCGTACTGGGCCGCGGCGACGTGCTCGCGCTCGCGTTCGGCGCGATGATCGGGTTCGGCTGGGTGGTCCTCAGCGGCGAGTTTCTCAACGGCGCGGGGAGCCTCGGCGCCGCCTTGGCGTTCGTCATCGGCGGCGGCATCGTGTGCCTCGTCGGCCTCACCTACGCCGAGCTGGTGTCGGCCATGCCCAAGGCCGGGGGCGAGCACAACTACGCGCTGCGCGGCCTCGGCGCGCACGGCGGCTTCGTCGCCTCGTGGGGCATCGTCCTCGGCTACCTCACGGTGGTGGCGTTCGAGGCGGTCGCGCTGCCCGAAACAGTCCTCTACCTGGTGCCCGACCTGAAGGCCGGGTACCTGTGGACGATCGCCGGCTACGACGTGTACGCCACCTGGGCGGCGGTCGGGTCGGTCTCGGCGGTCCTCATCACGGCGCTGAACTACATCGGGATCCGGCCGGCGTCGGTGTTCCAGATGGTCGCGGTGCTGTTCCTGGTCGCCGTGGGCGCGGCCCTGCTCCTCGGCAGCTTCGTCGGCGGGTCGGCGGCGAACATGAGCCCGCTGTTCAGCGGCGGCGTGGGCGGGCTCGTGGGGGTCCTGGTGGCGACACCGTTCCTGTTCGTCGGGTTCGACGTGATCCCGCAGTCGGCCGAGGAGATCAAGCTCCCGTACCGGCAGGTGGGCCGGATCCTGGTGATCTCGGTGGCCTGCGCGACGGCCTGGTACATCCTGATCATGCTCACGGTCTCCTCGGCGCTGTCGCGCGAAGGGCTGAAGGGGGCGCAGCTGGCGTCCGCCGACGGCATGGCGGCCCTGTGGGGCAGCCAGGCCATGGGCAACGTGCTGATCATCGGCGGGATCGCCGGGATCCTGACGAGCTGGAACGCGTTCCTCATCGGGGCGAGCCGGCTCCTCTACGCGATGGCGGTCTCGGGCATGGTCCCCGCGTGGTTCGGCCGGCTCCACCCCAAGTACCGGACCCCCTCGAACGCGCTGCTGTTCCTCGGCGGACTGTCGGTCCTGGCCCCGCTGTTCGGCGACCAGATGCTGAGCTGGCTGGTCAACGCCGGCGGCATCAACATCGTCGTGGCCTACGCCGTGGTCGCGATGTCGTTCCTCGCCCTGCGCAGGCGCGAACCCGGCATGGAGCGCCCGTTCCGCATCCCCGCCGGCGCGGTGGTCGGCGGGCTGGCCCTCGTGCTCAGCCTCGGCCTCGGGTCGCTCTACCTGCCCGGCATGCCCGCGGCGCTGTCGTGGCCCGAGTGGCTGATCGTGGGCGTGTGGTGGCTGCTCGGCGCGGTGTTCATGGTGCGGCTGCCGGTGACCTCGGCGGGCCCGGACTCCGAGGAGCGGCTGCTCGCCCGGCTCGCCCAGCGCAAGCGGTGACCTGGCCGGGGTCAGACCTTGACCAGGGTCCACTGCCCGGACGGGAGGTCGTGGGTGAGTTCGTACACCCCGCGGTCGCCCTCGGCACCGGCCTCCACCCGCCAGAACCACCGCTTGGGCACCGTGCCGCCGCGGACCGGCGCGTGGTCGGAGCGCACCGACGCCCACTGGTCGAAGATCCTGTGCACGGTGTAGGCGCGGCCCTCCCAGACGAATCGCTCCGGACGCCCCTCGTGCGCGCGCACCGTGACAGGTGCCCCGTACATCTGCCCCACCACTACCGCCTTTCGCCGGCGGCGCCCCGATGCGCGGGTGCCGCCGGAGTCGGGGGCCCGCGGGGAAGTGCAGGCCGGAATTCGAACACGTGTTCCCATTGTAGCGAAGCGCGAACGGCCGCCGGAAGCACTCCGGACACCCGAATCGGCAGCACAACCCCCGTATCGTCCTGCCGGTCGCGGTACGCACCTCCACAACCGCGACGTACGCATGGTTCACTTAATGCACGGATCGGGTACCGGATCCCCCTTCGGCTGACCCCCGAACCCGGGCCAAGCGAGAGCGGGCCCACGCCTCGGTACGCTATGAGGCGCGAATGACGCGATCCATAAAGGGACTCAACACTGTGACGTCGAACGGGCACGAGCGCGCCAAACCCCTCCGCACTGGCGACCCGCACGAGCTGGGCGCCTACCGCCTGCTGGGGCGCCTGGGCCGAGGCGGCATGGGAACGGTCTACCTCGCGAAGGACACCGCCGACCGCAATGTCGCCGTCAAGCTGATCCACCCCGACATCAGCGACGACACCGACTTCCGCCGCCGGTTCGCCCGCGAGGTCGAGGCCGCGCGCAAGGTCGCCCGCTTCTCCACGGCCGGGGTCATCGACGCCCAGCTCGACGGCGACCCCCTGTTCATCGTGTCGGAGTACGTGCCGGGCCCGAACCTCGCCGAGGCCATCGACGCCGACGGCCCCATGGACGGCGGCACCCTCGAAAGCCTCGCCATGGGGGTCGCCGCCGCGCTCACCGCCATCCACCGGGCCGGGGTCATCCACCGCGACCTCAAACCGGCGAACGTCCTGCTGTCGGCCGTGGGGCCCAAGGTCATCGACTTCGGCATCGCGCGGGCGATGGACGACGACGCCGCCGTCACCCGCTCCAGCCAGCTCATGGGCACCCCCGCCTACCTCGCGCCGGAGCTCATCGTCGGCCAGGGCATCACGCCGGCCTCCGACATCTTCTCCTGGGGCTGCCTGGTGGCCTTCGCGGGCACCGGGACCGCCCCGTTCTCCGCGCCCACCGTGCCCGCCGTGCTGCACCAGATCAGCTCCGCCCCGCCCAACCTCGAAGGGCTCGACCCGCGGCTGGCGGAACTGGTCGTGCAGGCCCTCGACAAGGACCCCGTCAACCGGCCGACGGCCCAGGGCCTGCTGAACCAGCTCGTCGGCCAGGAGGACCCCAGCGCGTCCGTCGTCGACCGCACCCTGGTGAAGTCGTGGACGCCGCCCTCCACCGCGCGCCCCGCCGGCGACGACACCGCCGCCGCTGCCGCCGGGGGCGTCCTCGGCGCCGCGGCGGGGGCCGCCGCTGGTGCGGCCATGGCCGGCGGCGACGCCGAGACCGCGCACACGACCCGGCCGACCGCCGACCTCTCCGAGCAGCAGACCGCCGCGCTGCCGCCCGAGGACGCCCCCGAGCCGCCGACCCATTCCTTCGGCCAGGACGCCCCGCCGCCCGTCGGGCAGTCCCCCTACGCGCACACACCGCCCTCGGTCACCCCGCCCTCAGGCCCGCAGCAGGGGTTCCCGCCGACCGCGCCGCAAGGCCCGCCCACGGGTCCCGGCCAGGGCCCCTACGGCGCGCCCGGCGGCCCGGTCGGCCACCCCTCGGGGCCGCAGCAGCCGGGGTACGGCCCCCAGGGCGGCTACGCAGCGCCGCATTCCGGCCCGCAGCCCGCCACGCAGTACGGTTACGGCCCGCCGTCCGGGCCGCAGCAGCCCGGCACGCCGCACGCGGGGCCCTACGGCTACGGCCCGCCGCCGGGCCCGCAGCAGGGCGCCCCCTTCACCCCCCAGCCGGGGACCCACTCGCCGCCGTTCGGGCAGCCGGGCCACGCGGGTCCCGGCGGACCCGGCGGGCCTGGCAACGGCGGTCCCGGCGGGCCCGACCCCGTCCCCGGTGCGGCGCCGGGCGGCCCCGGCAACGGAAAGCCCGGTGCCCCCCGCAGCAGGCTCAAGCTCTACGGCGCCGCGGCGGGTGCGCTGGTCATCGTCGCAGCGCTGGCGTTCGGCGGGTACACCCTGTTCGGCGGGCCGTCGTTCCCGCAGGGCACCGAGGTGTACGTCGAGAACTTCGCCAAGGGCGAGCAGAGCGGCTGGAGCGATGGCGACTTCCCCGGCGAGTTCGAGGAGGACTCGTCCTCCGGGCACATCGACGACGGGTTCTCGGTCCGCGCCACCGAGGACGATCCGGCCGTCCAGGCGTACGCCCAGATCGAGAAGACCCCGGAGAAGGCGAGCGTCAGCGCTGACATGGCCTTCCAGAGCGGGCCCAGCTACGCGACCGCCGGCCTCTTCTGCCTCAGCACCACCGAAGAGGTCGACCTGGAGACGGTCTACCACCAGTACGAGGTCACGGTGCGCAAGGACGGCACGGAGGCGAAGATCGTCCGCTCCGACGGCACCGCCGGCGACGACCTCGCGACGACCGAGGGCGGCGAGGTCGCCGGCTACGAGGTCGACCCGAAGGGCAAGAAGGCGAACGAGCTCGCGATCTCCTGTGTCCCCGACTCCGAGACCGAGACCACCACGATCCGGCTCTGGGTGAACGGCACCTTCGCCCTCGAAGCGGAGGACACCAGCAGCAAGCGGATCAAGAAGGGCCACACCGGGGTCATGGCGCTGCGCGAGAACAGCGGCAGCGGCGGCGACGCCATCGCGCACTTCGACAACTACCGCATCGGCGACATCAGCGGCAGCGAGTAACGGGGGGATCGCACCTATGCGTGCCATTGTCATCAAAGAGCAGGGCGGGCCCGAGGTCCTGACCATGAGCGAGGTCGCCGACCCCGTTCCCGGGCCCGGCGAGGTGGTCGTCGGCATCGAGGCCCGCGGCGTCAACTTCATCGACGTGTACCAGCGCAGCGGCGCCTACACCGTCGACACCCCGTTCGTGCCCGGGGTCGAGGCGGCCGGGACCGTCCTCTCCGTGGGCGACGGCGTCACCGGCCTCGCGGTGGGGCAGCGGGTCGGCTGGGCCATGCGGCCCGGCGCCTACGCCGAACAGGCCGCCGTACCGGCCGACCGCACCGTCCCGCTCCCCGACGGAGTCGGCTTCGAGCAGGCCGCGGCCGTCCTGTTGCAGGGGCTCACCGCCCACTACCTCACCCACTCCACCCACGCCGTGCGCGCGGGCGACACCGTCCTCGTGCACGCCGCCGCGGGTGGAACGGGGCTGCTCATCACCCAGCTCGCGAAGCTGCGCGGCGCACGCGTCATCGGGACGGTGTCCACCGAGGAGAAGGAGCGCCTCGCGCGCGAGGCGGGCGCCGACGACGTCATCCGCTACGACGGCTTCGCGGGCGACTCCGCGGGCCTCGCCGCCGCCGTCAGGGACCGCGCCGGCGGAACGGGCGTCGCCGCCGTCTACGACGGTGTCGGGGCCGCCACCTTCGACGCCAGCCTGGCGAGCCTGCGCCCGCGCGGCGTCCTCGCGCTGTTCGGCCAGTCCAGCGGCGCGGTGCCGCCGGTCGACCCGCAGCGGCTCAACACCGCGGGGTCGGTGTTCCTGACCCGGCCGACCCTCGCCCACTACGTCGCCGAGCGCACCGAACTGCTGGAGCGCTCCGCCGCGCTGCTCGGGCTGGTGCAGGACGGGCGGCTGGAGGTCAGGGTCGGGGGGCGCTACCCGCTCGCCGACGCGGGGCGCGCCCACGAGGACCTCACCGCGCGGCGCACTACCGGCAAGCTGCTGCTCACCTGAGGCACCGACGAACCGGGGGGCGCCGTCTGCGACGGCGCCCCCCGGTCTTGTGTGCGAGCGCGGCTCAGCCGCCGGAGCCCGCCGAGGCACCGCCGCCCTTGCCCGGTGTGCCCGCCGCCGCTTCGGCCTCGGCCTTGGCGTCGGCGACCGCGGCGGCGGCGTTCTCCGCGGCCTTGGTGGCCGCGTTCACGGCGTCGTCCCTGACCGGGTCGCCGGAGGTGAGCTCGGGCGTGGGCGACTCCCCGGTGTCCTCGGACGCCGCCGGCTCCTCCTGGGGCGCCGCGGCCGCTGCGCCGTCGGACGCTGCCGGGCCGCCGAACGCCTTGGACACGCTCTGGACGGCCTGGGTCAGCTCGCCGGGGATCACCCAGAAGGTGTTGCCCTCGCCGTTGGCGAGCGACGGCAGGGTCTCCAGGTACTTGTAGGCGAGCAGCTTGGAGTCGGCGTTGTTGCGGTGCACCGCCTGGAACACGCGCTCGATGGCCTTGGCTTCGCCGTCGGCGCGCAGGATGGCCGCCTGCTGCTGGCCCTGGGCCTCCAGGATGGCCTGCTGCCGGGCGCCCTCGGCGGTGAGGATCCGCGACTGCCGCTCGCCTTCGGCGTGCAGCACGACCGCGCGCTTGTCGCGCTCGGCGCGCATCTGCTTCTCCATGGCCTCCTTGATGGAGGGCGGCGGGTCGATGGCCTTGATCTCGACCCGGTTCGCACGGATGCCCCACTTGCCGGTGGCGTCGTCGAGGACGCCCCGGAGCCGGGTGTTGATCTCCTCGCGGGAGGTCAGCGTGCGCTCCAGGTCCATCCCGCCGATGACGTTGCGCAGCGTGGTGACGGTCAGCTGGTCTATTGCCTGGAGGTAGTTCGCCACCTCGTACGCCGCGGCCTTGGGCTCGGTGATCTGGTAGTAGAGCACCGTGTCGATGTTGACGACGAGGTTGTCCTCGGTGATGACCGGCTGCGGCCGCGAGGAGAACACCTGCTCGCGCAGGTCGAACTTCGTGTTGACCCGGTCGACGCCCGGAATGATGAAGTTCAGCCCCGGTTGCAGGGTGCGGAGGAAGCGGCCGAACCGCTCGATGTTGTAGGCGCGCGCCTGGGGGACGATGCGGACCGTGGACATGACCGCGAGGACCGCCAGAATCGCGATAACGATGAGGAACACTTCAAAACCGAACATCTGCTGCCTGCCAAGTCACTGTCGGATTCGTTGGGCGGGGTGGCGCGGGTGCGCGGAGTCGCACCGGTCAGGGCAGGGCCTCACGCGGGTAGACCACGGCGGTGGCCCCCTCGATCTCCATGACGTCGACCTTCGCACCTTCGGGAATGACCTGGGTCTCGTCGAGGCACCGCGCCGACCATTCCTCGCCGGAGAGCTTGATGCGGCCGTGCTCGCCGCTGATCTCCTTGACGACCAGCCCGGTGCGGCCGACGAGCGCGGCGGTCCCGGACCGTAACAGGGGCGGTGTGCGCAGGTGCCTGCGCGCGATCGGGCGTACGACGAGCAGCCCTGCCGCCGAGGTGGCCGCGAACGTCAGCAACTGGGCCGCGAGACCCAGGTCCAACGCTCCGACAACCCCTGCCGCAAGCGCTGCGATGGCCAGCAGCCCCAAGGAGAGCGTCAGCGTGAAGATCTCCGCGACGCCCAGGGCGACGGCCACCACCATCCAGATGATCCACAACGGCATGGATACCGGCCTCCCGTCCGTTGGCGGGTACCCCTAAACTACCCGCGTGTAGCGGACTGGCACGCTCTGCCCGGCAACGGTTTGCGATCGGTGCCACGCCCGGCGCCGCCGCGGGCGTCCCGCGCGATCGGCCCGCCCCCGCGCCGAGCTGGCCGGATCCGGACAGTTGACCGCCGCGTGGGCGCGGCTCGGTGCGCGGCGCCGCGGCCCCGCGCGGCGAAATGGCGTGCGGGCATACCCCATGACCCGCCGGGTTTGCAAGAATCGGCCCATGAGCCACTACCCCGAACCGCAGCCCGGACCTGGCGACTTCGGCCAGCAGCCCGGCGGCACCCCCTACCCACCGCAGGGCGCCCCCGACTGGGGCAATCCGTCGGGCGGCTACCCGCAGTCGGGCGGTTACCCGCAGCCGGGCGGATACCCGCAATCGGGCGGCTACCCCTCCGGGGAGATGGCGCCCTACAACCCCGCCCAGGCGCCCCAGACCGGCGGCTGGCAGGCGATGCCCGACCACGCGCCCGTCCCCCAGGGCGGCCCCCCGGTGGCGACCATCGGCGATATCACGGTGACCCAGACCGAGATCATCACGCCGGCGGGGAGCTGCCCGCTGCGCGGCGCCACCTGGTCCATCAACGACATGACGCACGTCGAGGAGAAGATCGCGCCGTGGGCCCTCATCGTGGCCATCCTCGGATTCTTCTTCATCTGCGTCTTCAGCCTGTTCTTCCTGCTGGTGAAGGAGACGAGCGCCTCGGGCAGCGTGCAGGTGACCGTGCGCAACGGCAACTTCTTCCACTCGACCCAGATCCCGGCGCACAGCCGTCCCCAGGTGCAGCACCTGCACCAGCAGTTCAACTACATCCGCTCGCTGTCGATGATGTGATCGCCCTGCGGCCGGTCCACCGGGGTGGACCGGCCGGGCGCGGGATCAGTCGGGCGGCGAACCGGGCGACGCCGCATCGGACGCGGCCCCCGGGGCGGCGGTGAGGTGCTCGATGAGCACCTCGCGCGCGTAGTCGGCAAGGGGGCGGCAGCGGGCCGCGGCCCCCAGTGCGGCGAACTCCTCGGGGTCGAACCCGAGCGTGAGGGTCGCGGGAGCGGACGACGCGCGGCGGGCCAGGCCGAGCATCTGGCGGTGCATGCGCTCCAGCGCCTCGGGCGGCAGCGGGCCGTACGCGGTCTCCAACTGGACCAGCCAGTCGCGGAGCTCGCACCAGCGCGCGTAGCGGCCCGCCAGCGAGCGCAGGTGGGCGGCGAGGTCGGCACCATCGGCCGCGCGGAGGAGTTCGGCGTGGGTATCGGGATCGAGGACGAGCGTGACCTCGCGCCGCGGCAGCGGTTGGGCCGGATCGGCAATGGCAGTGGACATGCTGGCTCCAGAACTGGAGGGGGCGAACACGGGCGCCGCCCCGGACGGGCGGGAGCGGTGGTCGTCGCTGCGGGGGCGCTCGGCATCTTCGGAACGGCGCCGCACCGATGGGGGCGCGCCGTGGAACCCGCGTTCACATGACCGCTTGATCAGCACCTACGGTACCCGGCCGACCACGCCGGCACCATCGCGATACGGGTTGTCCACAGGCTCCCGCGCCGCGGCACACAGCCCGGGACGACCGCCACAGGCCGCCCGGAAACGACGCACGGGCCGCATCAGTGCCACAATCGGGCGAGTGCGTAGCCACGCACACCGCGATCCCGTACGCCACGGCGAGCGCGGCCCCCAGGACGCCGTCCCTCCCGGCGCTCCGACAACGCGCCCCCCAACAGGACTGGCGGATCGACTATGAGTCAGCAGCCCTCCGGAGCAGACCGGCCCGTCGCCGGCCGCTACCGGCTGGTCGACGAGCTCGGCCGAGGCGGCATGGGACGCGTCTGGCGCGCCCACGACGAACGTCTGAACCGCGCGGTGGCGCTCAAGGAGCTGCTGCTCCCCGACGACCTCGGCGAAAGCGAGCACGGCCACCTCGCCGAACGGATGCGCCGCGAGGCCCAGGCCGCCGCCATGGGTGCGCACCCCTCGATCGTCACCGTCCACGACGTGGTCGAGGACGGCGGGCGGCCCTGGATCGTCATGGAGCTGGTGTCGGGCCGTTCGCTGAGCAGGCTGGTCCGCGCCGACGGCCCGCGCGACGCCGTCCGGACGGCCCGCTGGGGCCTCTCCGTCCTCGCCGCCCTCGACACCGCCCACCGGCTCGGCATCCTGCACCGCGACGTCAAACCCGCGAACATCATGGTCACCGACGACGACCGCGCGGTCCTGACCGACTTCGGGATCGCGCTGATCGAGGGCAGCGCGGCCTTGACCCGCACCTCGGGGCTCGTGGGCTCGCCCGCCTACCTCGCGCCCGAACGCCTCGACCTGCACCCCGCGAGCGCGAAGACCGACCTGTGGTCGCTGGGCGCCACACTGTGGTTCGCCGCGTCGGGCTCGTCCCCTTTCCAGCGCGGCGACATCGCCGAGACCGTCAGCGCCGTCCGCATGGAGCCGCTCCCCCGCCTCCCCGTCGAAGGCCCTCTGGCCATGGCGCTCGAAGGGCTGCTGCGCAAGTCCCCCGAGGACCGGATCGACTCCGAGGAGGCGCGGCGGCTGCTCACCCTCGCCTCGGAGGGGACCGCGACAGCGGGCTCGGCGTCCTTTTCGGGCCTCGGGACGGCGGCCGACCCTGGATCGGCGTCCGGACTCGGGGCGGCGGCCGCGCTCGGACCGGCGTCCGGTCGGCAGGACGGCACCCAGAACACCCCGACGCCCGCCCCGCAGGCCACCGCCCACACGCCGCAGCCGGCCCAGGTCTACTCGCCCCAGCTGCCGCCGTCCGAACCACCGGCCGACCGCCGCGGCAAGGGCTCGCTGGCGTGGCCGATCGCCGTCACCGTGCTGGGGGTGGCCCTGATCGCCGCGTCACTGGCGGCGTTCCTCGTCCTGGCGCCCGACAGGGCCGGGTCCGAAGGCGCCACCGGAGTCGGCACCTCGCAGCAGCCCGGCTCCGCCCCGTCGAAGGGCGGAGCGGTGACCAAGCAGGACGGCGCCGCCAGCGCGGAGCCCACATCAAAGGACGGCCAGGGGGCGCCGACCACGGTGCGGTCGGACCCGGCCGGGTTCGAGATCCGCGTCCCCGAAGGCTGGCAGCGCCGGGCCGAAGGCGACAGCGTGTACTACGACGACCCCGACGGCCCCGCCTACCTGCAAGTCGACCTGCGTCCGCACCCCACGGACGACCAGGTGGCGCACGTGACCGAGAGCGAACGCGGCACCAAGTCCACGGGCCGGCTGCCGGGGTACGAGCGGATCCGCATCGACGACGTATCCGGGCAGGCGCCCGGCGCCGAGTCCGCCGCCGACTGGGAGTTCACCTGGAACGACGACGGCGAGAAGCGGCACCTCCTCACCCGCAGCATGACCCTTAGCTCAGGCGGGCACGCGACCGTGGCCTGGGCCACCGCCGAGGACGAGTGGAACCGCCTCGCCGACCTCCGCGACACCTGCGTGGAGTCCTTCACCGCAGCCGGCTGACGGAGAGCCCGGACGGGCCGATCAGTGACCCGACAACGGGCGACCGGAGACGGCCGACCGGACGGAGCGATCGGTGACCGGACAACGGGTGACCGGGCGGGGCGACCCGTGACCGGGGACGGTCGACCGGGCGGGGCGATCGTGACCCGATGACGGGTAACGGGCAACCGAGCAACGGGTGACCGGGCAGGCGGATCTGGGTGTGAACGGGCGACCGACACGACCGGGTCAGGCTTGCACCGCCGCCCGACCAAATCCGCACCCACTCCGTTGCAACACGTTCCGACCTGCGATTACGTTCGACCCACGGGTGCGTTCCTCCCCGCCCCGCCACACGGCGCGAAGGGAGGTCGTCCAATGGACATCGCGACCATCACAGCGATCATCTCGGTCATCGGTGTTTTCGACGTGTTCGACGTGTTCGGCGGCTGGTGGACCTGGTGACGGGACACGCGGCCCCTCAGACGGACGACCGGGGTGGCCGGATCCGGCCCATCTATCGGGCCCGCCGTCCGATGGCGGCACCCGCCCACAGACCCGGTACGCGGGACACGCCGCCCTCTGCCATCCGGCCGGGTGCGGCCGCCACCCCGCCCTAAAGTGCTTGGATAGATGCCGACAGCGCAGCGGTCCGCGCCCGGGAACACCGCCGACGCTCCAGGACGCGGCCCCGCCGACACGATCGGCACCGCGTCCCCGGCTCGGCCCTGCCGCCCTTGAAACCGGGCGAATGGGGTTATTGTGTCTCCGTAGCGGTTGGTGGTCTCACACGGGCGCGCCTTCGCCCGGGTCGATGCGCCGCGATTCCATCGCGGCGGGTCCCTCGACCGCGGTAGCGGGCGCACCCTCCAGCACGGAGACTCCCCCAATCCCACGCCGGACGAACGGTGTGCTACTACGGCAAGACCGAGCAAAGTTGGTATATTGCCTGCTCACAGACGCTCAACCAGGCACCCGTAGCTCAGTGGATAGAGCATCGGACTTCTAATCCGACGGCCGCAGGTTCGAATCCTGCCGGGTGCGCAAGAAACCCAAGGTCAAAGACCTGCAAGCACCACCTGCATCCCAGGAACAGGCGCCCATGTGCGCCGCGCGTGTGCTCTTGAGTTCGCACCCGGTCGTCAACGCAGGCCACTGCGCCCACGCACCCGCCGCCGACCGTCGCTCCCGGCGACCGAGGCAGCGGTGCCGTTCCCCTGGCCCGGGAAGCGGTTCCGCGGGTGTCCCTTCGGGGACCGGCCTCAGGCCTTCTGCTTCGCGGCGGAGGTGAGCAGGGCGGCCGTGGCCTCGGCGGCGGCCTCGGCGACCTCGGGGAACACGCTCTGGTGAGCCCCACGCCTCGCCGCGGCGCAGCCCTTTGGTGGATCCGAACCAGTGCGGGGTTCGGGTGTCGAACTCCGCGGCCTCGCCCGCCTCCGATGCCGACGCTCATGGGTGTCCGGCTCCTGACGAAGCTGCCGCGAGCACGGCCTCCAGCCGCTGCTGAATCGACTCGGCCATCATCGTGATCTCCTGCTCGCGGACGCCGTTGGTGCGCGCCTGCTCCCTCCACGTCGCCAGCGCTCCTGCGACGCGGTGCATCCGTTCGCGTGCCTGCGACGCGGTGAGGCTGCACTCCTCCGCGAATGCCAGCAGAGCGTCGGCCTCGTCGGGCTGGGCGTCGGCTCCCATGATCGAGGTCGAGCGGGCCCGCCACGGATCCGAGGTCGGATTCACGTCGAACACCGGGCTCAGCGTCCATGCGCCGCGGCTGGTCAGGAAGCCGTGGTTGCGCAGGTGGTCGTCCGTGTTGCCGAGCGCGACGCTCGCGACGACGCGGTCGAAGAGCTCGTGGTGGTCCAGTCGGGGAGAGCGCGACAGGTCGCGCATCGCTTCGGCGATGTCGGCGTAGTCGCGGTGCTCGCCGTCGGTCGAGCCCAGCGCCGCCATGGCGCTGATGTAGCCGATCCTGCGCCCGGTGTCCGTGCGGTCGAACCGGCGCAGGATCAGCACGCTGCGCCCGCCCACGCGGGTGAGCCTCCTGCGGGGCGTGCGGATGTCCGCGTTCTCCATCAGGTCGAGCGCTGTGGCCTCCCAGGCCATGACGTCCCACTGGTCGCTGCCGTGCGGGAACTTCGCGATGGCGAGGGACCCGTCCTCAAGGCGCACGGAGGCCTTGGGGCGTGCGCCGCCGAGGCCCGTGGTGCCCGTGTCCAGGAGCTGCTTGACAGCCCGGCTCGGGTCCTCGTCGGAGGCGAGGTCGTCGGATGCCCGCAGCAGCTCCGGCAGCGAGACGAGCCGGGGCACGCTCGAGGGCTTGCCGAGGAACTCTTCGCGGCCGGGCAGGCGGAAGCGCAGAGCGCCCTGGCGCGTGTCGTCGCTGACGCCGAGGAGGAAGTCGAGGTCGTCGAGCCTGCGGGGTACTCGGCCTTCCTCGCGGGCGCGGGTCCGCTCCGCCTTCTCGATCAGATTCCGTCCCCACCGGTCCGGTGCACTGTCGGCGAAGGCCCGCACGAGTCCGGCCTGGTGCTGGGATCCGGACACGAGGGGGAGCGCGGGGTCGATGCTCATGCCGTCGCCAGCGAGGTAGCCGGGGTCGTACAGGAAGGTCGTGGAGATCTGTCCACGCGTCCGGGTGAAGTGCGCCTGGCCGACCAGCCTTGCACTTCCCTCCTCGTCCATGAAGACCTCGACGGCGGTCATCGGGCCCGCTTCTTCGTGAGGCTGCCGGCCCGCAGGCGCCCGATGTCGCTGTTCAAAGGATCGATCGTGTCGACGACTCGGTCGAGCACGCCGAGCGCGCGGAGCACCTGGGCGACGCTGCGGAAGTTCACGCCCGGGTCCCCAGTCTCGATCTTGCGCAGGGTGTCGCGCGTGATGTCGGCCCGCTCAGCGACCTGCTGGGCGGTGAGGCCCAGGACCATGCGCCAGCCCCGCACATGCTCGCCGAACGCGGTGAGCTGCCCGTCGATCCTGTACCCCGCCATGACGACCCCTCTCATCTATGACGAGAATATCAGGCAGTGCGGCGCTTAATGGCGATGATAGACGTCATACCTCCCCAGAGTTCGGGGATCCGCGGCCAGGCGGTGTCGAACAGGTGCGTGATCGCCGGATCCGGATCCAGCGGGCAGACGCGCGCCGCGGGACTCGAACCGCACTGCGGATCTATCCCCGGCGGCAGCAGCGCTGTCATCGCGAATCCCGCGATGGTGGTTGACGGTTGCTCTCAGTGGGTTTCAGCGGCTGGCCACGCCTGGTACACGCCGAAGTTCTCAGCTCCCGGGGGCGGGGGTCAGTCCGCTGCCAGCGCGGTGTTGATCGCGATGGCCATGGGGGTGCTGGAGGCCGGGTTCTGGCCGGTGACGAGGTTGGCGTCCTGAACGGTGAACGCCTGGTACGGGGCTCCCTGCTCGTGCCGGGCGCCCTTCTCGCGCAGTCGGCTCGCCAGCAGCCACGGAGCGTTGTCGGCGGTGCCGAACATGCGCTCCTCCTCGTCGGTGAACGCGGTCATCCGCCGCCCGGAGAAGATCCACGCGCCCTGCTCGTCGACTGCGGACAACAGCGCGGCCGGCCCGTGGCAGACCGCGCCGATGACCTTGCCGGCGCGGTCTGCCTCGATCAGCAGCCGGCCCAGGTTCGCGTCCTGGAAGAGGTCGACCACGGGGCCGTGCCCGCCAGGCAGCACCACGGCGTCGTAATCGGCCGCCGAGACCTCCGCCAGCTTCAGCAGCGGCCCGAAGTCGCCGAGCGCCTTCCGGGCGTGGGCCACGTGCCGGGCGCAGTCCGGCCCGGCGATCGCCGGGTCGGCGCTGTGCCGGTCCAGCGGCTGCAACACTCCTCCTGGGGAGGCGAATTCGACGGTGTGGCCGGCGCCGACGAACGCCTCGTGCGGCGCGGCCAGCTCCTCCGCCCAGTAGCCCGTGGGGTACTGCGAGCCGTCGGTGCGCTCCCATACGTCGGCTGCGGACATCACGATCAGAATGCGGCTCATGGGTTCTGCCTCTGCTTCTCGCCTTCAGCCGGTCACCTGTGGAGACCGGGACCGCCGGATCGGTTGATCCGGCACCGTCTCCACTGTCACCCGCCCCGGCCGCCCGGAGGCGGTGCTCATCGGCCCTGACCTGCCTCGGTCCGCCCTACCTAGGACTGACAGTCCCTGGTGAGGCAGGCGCGGCCGCAGCGAATCGGCGATACTGGAGCCATGGCCGCCCCGAACCGCGAACTCGCCGACTTCCTGCGCCGGGCTCGCGCCCAGTGCGATCCGGCACGCGCCGGGCTGCCGCCGGACACCCGCGTACGCCGCGTACCGGGCCTGCGACGCGAAGAGGTGGCGCGGCTGGCCGGTGTCTCCGCCGACTACTACGCCCGCCTCGAACAGGGACGCACCATCATCCCCTCAGCCGCGGTGGTCGAAGCGCTGGCCCAGGCGCTGGAGCTCGACGCCGCCGGACGTGCCCACCTCAACGACCTCATCGGCACCGCGGCTCCCCGCCACCGGCGCCCGCCGACCGTCCAGCGCCTGCGCTCCGGCCTCCACCAACTGCTGGATTCCATGGAAGGCACCCCCGCCCTGGTCCTGGGACGCCGTACGGACGTGCTGGGCATCAACCGGACGGCCAAAGCGCTCTTCACCGACTTCGACGCCCTGCCGCCGACTCGCCGCAACTACACACGCTGGCTCCTCCTCGCGCCCGAAGCCCACGCCCTCTTCGTCGACTGGGACGTCCAAGCCCGCGCGGCCGTGGAGACCCTCCGCCTCGAAGTGGGCCGCGACCCCGACGACCGGTCCACCCGGGAACTTGTCGCCGAGTTGCGGGAGAGCAGCGCGGACTTCGACCGCTGGTGGCAGCAGCACCGCGTCCACCAGCGCACCCACGGGTCCAAACGGCTGCTTCACCCGCTCGTCGGCGAGGTCACCGTGCAGTACGAAACCCTCACCCTCCCCGGAGACTCCGACGCGACCGTCTTCCTCTACAGCACGGAAGCCGGCTCCCCGTCCCGCCATGCACTCGACCTCCTCACCTCCTGGACACTCACCCCCACCGCCCCCCGCAGCGAGCCCTGAGCACCGGGAGCCCGACTCGCCCAGCGTTTCGCTGGAGAACTCCGCCCGGTCCATCGAGATGCACACGGAACGGATGCTACCCACCGCTTGAGGAGCCGGAAGTGCGCGCCGATCGACGTGCCGTTCTCGGTCTCGGCCGGATCCATGATCGCGCCAGGCCGGCACCAGGATTTCAGGCACTCAGCGACGTACTGCTACTCCCGCCACGTCGGAAGATGCGGCTGATCACCGCTCCCTTGGCGACCAGGCCACCAGCGGCGTCACGGACGTCGACATCGCTGAGTGTTCTGGTGTACGTCCGGTGGGTGACATTCGCGACGGCAGTGAGATCCGAGCCCTCGGCGGCTTGGAGGTACGTGACCGACAGATGCGATGTGGCACCGCCGGTGGCGTCGTCGCCCTCGACGCCGGATGCCGAGCCCGCGCTCCCCGCCACATCGACGAGGGTGGCGATGACGCCGCCGTGCGTGGTGTCGCCCAGCGTCACAAGGTCGCGGTTGAACGGGATCCGGATCTCGACTCGCTCCGGCTCCACAGAGACCAACTCGATGCCCAGTGCCTTGGCGGGACCCGACTTCGCCAGCACCTCCTCGATCCACCATTGCGCCGCCCTCTGCACCTTCGTCGTATTCGCCACCGCAACTGTCCTCTCGCGCGTCGACCGGTCCGGCGACAATGGCAGCCGGCCGGTCTCCGGTCGATTACCCGACGGGTAATGCAGGGGCTCCACGCGGCGGGGCTCTTGCACGTTCCGGGGGTGCGTCGACGCGGGGCGGTCACGGGGTGGGCGTGGGGCGGGTGGCGCGCGACCGGGAGAGCATGAACGGGCCGGCCGCGAGGATGATCAGGCCGCGCAGGACCAGCGTTCCCACGGCCGCGAGCACGAGCACCGTGATGTCGGGGGCCGAGTCGAACGCCGTCGCCACGGGCATCGGGCCGATGAAGTCCATGGTCATGCCCAGCCCGAAGAAGACCCCGGCGTACAGTGCGACGCCTCCCGCGAGCCACGCGAGTCCGGGCAGCAGCACCGCGCGCCAGGCGCCGTCCCGGGCGGAGCGTTCGCGCGCACGGCGCAGCCGCAGCGGGATCCGCGCCAGCGTCGCGGCGAGGATGACAACGGTGATCGCGCCGATCGTGTTGATGGTCAGGTAGGTGGAGAGGAACGCGTACTCGACGGGGGGCTCGGGCAGTCCCGCGAGGACGGCCATCCCGCCCTCGTAGGCTTCGGCCGGGTCGTACAGCTGCCCGTTGCGGGCGGTCAGGACGATGAGACCCGCCTTCTGCTCGGGAAGCATGCCCACGTCCGCGTGGTAGGCGAAGTGGTCGCCGTCGTGTGCGACGACGGGGTTGCCGTCGAGCGTGCCCGTTCCCCACCCCAGCGCATAGCGGTCGGTGATGGGGAAGACGCCGTCGCCGGTGCCCACGGCGGGCTCGTGCATCGCCTTCAGCGACGCGGCGGACACGACGGTCTTCCCCTCGTACGTGCCGTCCGACTGCACCTGGACGAGGTGGGCGAGGTCGTTGGCCGTTGTCACCAGGAAGCCGTCGGGCAGCGCGCCGGGGAACGCCGGCGCGGTCCGCGGGAGGCCGGCGCCGAACAGGACGGCCGCCCCCTCGACCATGCCGTTGTCCCTGGCCCGGTCCATGTCGGTGTAGGTGTCGGCCATCTCCAGTGGGTCGAGGACCTCGTCCTGGAGGTGGTCGGCGTAGTCGCGGCCGGTGACCTCCTCCACGATGAGCCCGAGGGTCGCGAAGTTCTTGTTGCAGTAGTGGAAGCGCGTGCCCGGTTCACTGACCGTCGCCACCTCGGACACCGCGCGGACGCGCTCCTCCAGCGACACCTCGGGGGTGTTCAGGTCTCCCAGGCCGGCCGAGGTGGGCAGGCCGCTCGTCTGCTCCAGCAGGTGCCGGACGCGGATGTCGGCGGAGTCGGCTGTGGTGAACCAGGGGAGGTACTCCCGCACCGGCGCGTCCAGGTCGATCGTGCCCGCGTCCACCAGCCGCATGACGGCCAGCGACGTGACCGGTTTGCTCAGCGAACCGACCAGCATGGGCGAATCCGGGGTGATCCCGCTGCCGGTGGCACCCGAGGCGGTGACCTCGCCGTCGCGCACGACGGCGAAGGCGGCATCGGGCGCGTTGGCGGCCTGGAGTTGGCGCTCGACGAACGAGACGGCCCGCTTGTCGACGTTCTCCGCCGCGGTGGGCGGCTCGACCTGCTGCACGGTCGCTGTCAGCAGGCCGGTCGTGGTGCCCGACACGAGCAGGACCGCGAGCACGACCCACCAGACCGACCGCGCCCGCCGGGGTGCGGCCGGAGGCGCCTCCCGCTGTTCGGGGGACGCTGCGAGGCGTGTCATGCCGTGCTCCTTACGGGGTGGCGGTGGTTCGTAGTGCGGACGCCGGGTCCGGGTCGCCCGCGCCCGCGGGTCGGGATCCCGTTCACCGGGCGTAGACGCGGGTCACCGGGACCCGTCTGAGGGGAGGTCGGCCGGACTCCGGACCGCGGGCGCAGCACCGGACTGCGGTGTCGGAACGCGGTGTCGGAACGCGGGCACTGCGCAGGTCCGCAGTGTCGGACACGAGCATTCCGCGTCGGCGGTCCGGCCGGTAGTGCCCCTGGTCAGCGCCTCCGCATGCAGAATGCACAAACCGGACATCCGTGCGGCCGGTACTCGCGGCCGACGCGTGCCGCGCTCCGGCACCGCGGGCTCCGGGTCGGGGCGCCGTGCCCGCTAGGATCGGTGCCCGGCGCCCGCGGGCGGCGTCGAGTCCGGTACGCCGCGCTCCGGCCGGTGCGTTGCGGCGCGTGCACACCAGGAGGGGAGGCCGCCATGGCGTCCGATCCGATCAGGGTGCTGCTGGCCGAGGACATGCATCTCGTCCGCGGTGCGCTCGCCGCGCTGATCTCCCGGGAATCCGCCCTTTCCGTCGTGGCCGAGGTCGCCACCGGCGACGCCGTGCTCCCCGCTGCACGCGTCCACCGCCCCGATGTGGCAGTGCTCGACGTCGACATGCCCGGTGTCGACGGGATCACCGCGGCCGCCGGGCTGCGTGCGGAACTCCCCGATTGCCGGGTGCTCATCCTGACCGCGCTGAGCAGGCCGACCGTCGTCCGCAGGGCCATGGCGGCGAAGGCGGACGGGTTCCTCGCCAAGGACGCGCCGCCGGACGAGCTCGCCGACGCCATCCGCGCGGTGGCGGCCGGCCGGCGCGTCCTCGATCCGGCGCTCGCCGCCGCCGCGCTGGCGGTGCGCGACAACCCGCTCAGCGCGCGGGAGATCGAGGTGCTCCGCCAGGCCGCTGACGGCGCCGACCACGCCGAGATCGCGGCACGACTGCACCTGAGCAAGGGCACCGTGCGCAACTACCTGAGCACCATCGTCACGAAGCTGGACGCCCGCAACCGGCTCGACGCGGTGCGGATCGCCGCCGAAGCCGACTGGCTGTGACGACCGGCCGGTTCACCGGTCCGGTGCTCCCGCGGGGAGCCGGACCAGCAGCTCGAACCCGTCGTCGGCGGGTGCCGCGGTCACGGTTCCGCCCCAGGCCCCGATGCGTTCGGTGAGATTGGGGATGCCCTGCCCGCGCCCGCCGGTCGCGGGAAGCGCCTCGCCCCGGTCGTTGCCCCGATCGTTGGCGACCCGCAGCCATACGGTGCCCTCCCCGCGGCCCGTCTCCAGCGTGCAGGCGCGCGCACGGCTGTGCCGGAGCACGTTGTTCACCGCCTCCCGCACGACCCTGGCGAGGACCTCGTCCGTGCGTTGCGGCAGGGTTCCGTGGCCGAGGTCCAGCCGGGGCGTGGTGCCCGCCGCCGAGAGCACGTCACCGGCGGACCGCAACTCGCCGTCCAGTGAGATCTCGGTGCTGCCGCCGGGGATGGCCCGCAGGTCGCCCAGAGAGCGGCGCGCAATGCCTGCGATCTCCTCGAATCGGCGGTCGCCGGGCGCCCCTGTCCGCGCCGCCGGCTCCGCCGTGACCAGGATCGCCGACAGGCCGTAGCCGAGCAGGTCGTGCACGTCCTTCGCGATCCGGTTCCGTTCCCGGAGGACCGCGATCTCCGCCAGTTGCCGGCGTGTTTCGTGCACCTGGTGGACGAGCCGGGTGGTGATCGCGATGCCGTAGAAGATCACCGTCATGGCGACCACGTCCAACGTCAGGATCAGCACGTCCGCCGTCGCGACGCCGCGCGCCGCCAGGGTGGTCGGAACGGCCAGTACCGCGGCGGCCGCGATCAGCCATGACCACCAGCCGCGCGCGAGCGTCAGTACGGCACCGGCGGCGAGCCCGACGAGCTGCGAGTACGGCATGCCCGGGGTGAACAGCGGCACGCACGCCAACGCGACCTCCGCCGTCAGGGTCCACGCGGCGAAGCGGGGCCGCGACACGGGCGGGCGCGGTGTCGAGTGGTGCAGGTGCAGGCCGACAACGACGGCCAGCAAGGGCAGGTGGACGGCCAGGGCCGGGCCGCCCGGTTCCTGCCCGATCACGAAGAGCGCGGCGACGACCAGGTAGACGGCGTGGACCGCGACCATGATCGGCAGCACCAGGCGCGGCGTCAGGTCGGTCGGGGCGACCTCGGGAACCGCCGTCGGCGGCGGGCTCTCGCGCGCCGACCGCGCCGCCCGCCTGGCCAGTGCGATGACGCCGGCCATGTCGTGCCGCCCGGCGCACCGGATGATCCCGGTCAGCGCGTCGCCGATCGACGTCTCCAACTGGTCGCCGACGCGTTCGCGTTCGACGCGCACCGATTCCGCTGCCAGCAGGCCCCGGGTGGCGTGCAGTTCGGCCCGGACCTCGCCGAGCCGCGTCAACAGGAAGATCACCAGACCCTGGGAGATCGTGTTGCCGATCGCGTTCGCGCACGCGTAGACGCTCGTGGTGTCCGACAGCGCCGCCGCGGCGACGACGCAGGCGAAGAGCGCCCACCGCGACCGTCCCGGCACGACGAGCAGCACCGATCCCGCGAGGAAGCCGGGCAGCCCGGCCCAGGGGAACAGGGCGGCCTGCGCCATCAGCGTCCACGGGCCGCGCAGCCACCTGGTCCTCGGGTGGCAGAGGCCCACCTGGAGGATGAAGGCGGCCGTGGCCGCCCACCCCGGCACCGCCAATTCCGGGCCGAGGGCCAGCGCGGCGAGGACCACGGTGATCAACACATCGAGCCAGATTAGCCCTCGCCCCACGACGGGTGGAACACGGACCTCGCGATCCTCGGGTCCGCGGGTTCGAGCCCCGCCCGGCCGACTTCGCACAAGCGAGAAATCCCGGTTCGGGCGCTGTTTCGCAGTGTCGGTCCCGTGCGGCTCGGGAGGCGCCGGTAGCCTCTGCGGCATGGCCGAAATCAACTTCAGCTCTCGCGTCGGTGTCTGGTGGACCAGCGACCGGTGGTCGATCAACGACGTGATCTCCCGCGCCCACGAGATCGAGCAGCTCGGCTACGCCTCGCTGTTCTACGGCGAGGCCGGCGGCAAGGAGGCGTTCACGCAGGCCGCCGCGCTGCTGGGCGGCACCGGGCGGCTGGTGGTCGGCACCGGAATCGCCAATATCCACGCCCGCAGCGCTCCGGCCGCCGAGGCCGGCGCCCGCACGCTCGGCGCCCTTCACCCGGGCCGGTTCGTGCTCGGGCTGGGCGTCAGCCACGCCCCACTGGTGGAGCACAGCTACGCCGGCTCCTACTCCAAGCCCTTGAGCACCATGCGGGATTACCTGGCGACCATGGACGCCGTCCCGCCCGAGGCCGAACCGGGCGCCCGGCGCCCGGCCCGGCTGCTGGCAGCGCTGGGCCCGAAGATGATCGAATTGTCGGCCGACGCCGCAGACGGGGCGCACCCCTACCTGGTCACCCCGGAGCACACCGCGAGCACCCGCGAACTGCTGGGTCCCGACAGGTGGCTGGTCAGCGAGCAGGCCGTCGCTCTCACCAGCGACCGGCGGACCGGCCTGGAGCGCGCGCACCAGCACCTGCACGTCTACTCGCAACTGCCGAACTACCGCAACTCCTGGCTGCGCCAGGGATTCGCCGAGTCCGACCTGGTCGACGGCGGCTCGGACAAGCTGGCTGAGGGCATGGTCGCCATGGGCGACGCCGAGTCGATCGCCGCGCACCTCACGCGGCACCTGGACGCGGGCGCCGACCACGTGCTCGTCCAGGTCCTCGGCGACGACCCCTCCGCCGACCCGCTCCCGACCCTGCGCGAACTCGCCCCGGCCCTCGGCCTCGCCTGACCAGCCCCGTCCCTCCGGCCCCCGCATCTGTCCCGCCCAGTGGGCGGGCCGCGGCAGGACGGGGGGCGCGGCCCCGGGCCGATGGTGGACGAGGGCCGCCGGGCTGCCCTCGTCCACGGCGCCGCTGCGCCGACCAGCCTGATCGGCGGCCACCTGGCCACCGGTGTGCGCGGCCGCGGTCGTGTGCCGGGGCGCGGCGGGCGGGTGTGTTCAGGACGGCGTTCGGCGGTGGAGGCGGCGCAGTGTCAGCGGGAGCGCCACCGCGGTCAGGGCGAGGAGCCAGACCACCGCGGGCAGCAGTGTGCTCGCCCCGGCTCCGGCGTCGAAGCAGGCCCGGACCGCGTCGACCAGGGCGGTGATGGGGTTGTACGCGGCGAGCAGGCGCAGCGGGCCGGGCATGCTCTCCGCGGGGACGTAGGCGGAGCTCATGAACGTCAGCGGGAACAGCACGACGAACACGCCGTACTGGGCGCCCTCGGTGCCGCGGACGAGCAGCGCCGTCATCGCCCCGAGCCAGCAGAACACCCAGCACGCGAGGAGCAGCAGGCCGGTGCCGACGACCGCGCCGGACACACCGCCGGGGAACCGCAGCCCGAGCAGCACCCCGAGCCCGATCATGATCGCCACCGCCGCCCCGGCCCGGATCAGGTCCCCCGCCGTCCGGCCCAGGACGAGGGCGGCGACGCCGGCGGGCATGGTCGCGAACCGGTCCACCACGCCGCGCCGCAGCTCTTCGGACAGCGCCCCGCCGGACCGTGACCGCGACCGTCGCGTTCCCGCGCTCGACGACCGGTTCGGCGGCCGCGATGCGGCGCACGGTCCGGGCCACCGCGCCGAGCTGCTCCGGGTCGGCGACCGCCAGTTCGACCCGGTCGCCGGGCAGTCCGGCGATCAGCTCGGCCGGGCTGCCCGCCGCGACCAGGCGGCCGGAGTCGAGCAGGCAGACTTCGTCGCTCAGCTCCTCGGCCTCGTCCAACTGCTGGGTGGTCAGCAGCACGGTCGTCCCGGCCGCGACACGTTCGGTGATCACCCGCCAGATCCGCCGCCGGCCGACCGGGTCGAGGCCGACCGTCGGCTCGTCGGCGAAGACCACGGACGGCGCACCGACGAAGCTCGCGGCGAGGTCGAGCCGCCGCCGCATGCCGCCGGAGTAGGTGCGCACCCGCCGGTCGGCGGCCTCCGCCAGGTCCACCAGGTCGAGCATCTCGGCGGCGCGGTCGGCGGCGGACGCCCGGCGGTGGCCCCAGAGCCGCGCGATCAGCCGCAGGTTCTCCCGTCCGGTCAGGGCCCCTTCGACGGTGGTGGCCTGGCCGACACTGCTGATCAGCCGCCGCACCGCGCCCGCCGAACGCCGCACGTCGTGACCGAGTACGCGGGCCGTGCCCGAGGTCGGCCGTTCGAGCGTGGTCAGGACGCGGACGGCGGTCGTCTTCCCCGCGCCGTTGCGCCCCAGCAGGCTGGTCAGTGTCCCGGGCGGCACCCGCAGGTCGACGCGGTCCAGCGCGGTCGCGTCGCGGTACCGCATGACCACGTGATCCAGTTCCACGGCGGGCGCGCTCATGGTCGTCCGCCCTCTCCGTAGAGCGCGCCGAGCAGCTTCGCCATGGCGGACTTCGCCGTGGCGGAGCCGTACGGCCCGATGACCGTGAGCGAAGCGATCAACGCCGACGCCTCACCGGGGGTGAAGACCAGCGGCGGCAGCTCCCGGCGGGAGTCGATCGAGTACCCCCCGCCGCGGCCGCGGCGGGCGGTGATCGGCACCCCGGCCTCGACCAGCTCGGCGACGTCACGTTCGACGGTCCGGGCCGTGAACAGCAGCCGGGCGCTGAGCTGGTCGGCCGTCAGCGCCCGGGGAGCGCTGGTGCGCAGCTCCTCGATCAACCGGTGCTGCCGTTCGACTCGGGGGATGAGAGGGCGGGCATTGATGGTCATACTCGTCAAGATACGGCGGAATCCCGACATGCCTTTGGCGGCTTTTTCGGTAGAGGGAAGGACGGCTGCACCCTTACCGTCTCCGTACTACGTGTCGCAGCCGACTCCGTCGCCGTCGCGGTCGAGGTGCCGACCATAACCAGGCTGCCCGGCGCGCACAGGCGCGGCGCCGGCGGCGCGAGCGGCATCGCAATTCTCGAAGTGGACCTCCGGCGCCGGTTCGGGTTCGGGTTCTGGTTCTGGCTCCGGTTCGGGTCCCCGAGTGGTCGGCCGGGTCGGTTCCTCGGGTTCCTCGGGCTCCTCGGGGATTTCGCGCTCCAATTTCTCCTTCTCGGTCTCTTCCGCGGTGGGTTTCTCGGTCTTCGGGGCCCGGCTCGGCGTCGGCGACGAGGACGGGGACGGTTCCGGCGCGACGCGCGGCTCCTCGGGTGGGGACACGATCATGCCGATCACCACGAGTACGGCCATGAGGCTGAAGAACGCATTGAGGCCGATACCCCAACCGGCCAGTGCTGTGCCAGAGCGTTCGCCGCGTCGAATCTGGGCGAGCCCAAGGATGCCGAGAATGAGACCGACGAAGGGCGGAATGACCAGGGCGAACACACAGAGGATGTTGGCGGCGCCGATCGCGAAGCCTGCGATGGCGAGACCGCTGCGCTGCTGTGCGGTGCGGGCGAATGGCGGGGGTGGCGGCGGTGTGGGCGGGGGTGGGTAATAGGACACAACGGCTCCTTAAGGCGGGGGTGGGTGGAACCGTAGACCCGTTGTCACCGGCGCGTATGGGGATGGCCGAAACGGGGCAACGCGTAAACCACCGCGGCCCCATTCACGTCAGAGGCGTCGGGGATTGCATTCGGGCGGTCGCTTACGGTTACGCCAAGAAAATGTATTCCGGTAGAACGGAATGCATTTCCCACGTGATAATGGCGCCGAATACACGCCGGAGTCTCGCCGCGGGAGGGTTCTCGATTGTCGCGGCCGTGGCGCCGAGTTGTTGCCGAGAACGCGGCTTGACCATGCCGTTGCGGCATGGTTTTCAATGGCTTCCCGTGCGGCGCGCAAAGGCCGGGCGGCCTGCGGCGGGACGGGACATCTCATGGGCCGGGGCGTTCGGCGGGCGGGGTGGGCGCCGTGCGGGACAGGGAAGCCGGAATCGAGAGCGAGCGGAACCGCGGTGCCGTCCGGCGCCCGGGCCCGTGGAGGGAAACGCAGATGACTGCCATGGAAGAGATCCACAGCGCCGACTACCAGCGGATGATGTCCTACAGCCAGGGCATGTGGATCAGTCAGGTCGTCCGCACTGTGGCGGATCTGTCAGTGCCCGAGCACCTCCGGGAGGGGCCCCGGACCGCCGGGGAGATCGCCGAAGCCGCGTCGGCCGACCCGCACGCGGTGTTCCGGCTGATGCGGGCGTGTGTGGCCTTGGAGCTGGTGTCCTACGACGCCGAGACCGACCGGTTCGCGGCCACGCGCCTGCTCGGCGCCCTGCGTAGGAGCGCCGACGGCACCCTGGCGAACTGGGCCAGGGTCCAGGCTGCGCCCGGTCACTGGCAGAGCTGGGGTGCGGCCACCGAGGCGGTTCGGGCGGGGAGCAGCCGCACGGCCGAGGTCCTGGGCAGTCCGCTCTTCGACTACTTCTCGGGCAACGGCGCAGAGGGCGCGCTGTTCTCGGCCGCGATGACCGACCTCACCGCGGCGATCGGCACCGAGGCGGCCGCGGTGATCGATACGGCAGGGGTGGGGGTCGCCGTCGATGTCGGCGGCGCCAACGGCGCCTTCGTCCACGAGCTCATGCGGCGCGACCCCGGGGTCGCCGGTGTGGTCCTCGACCTGCCAGCCACCGTGGCCGGAGCGCAGGAGGAGGCCGAACGGGGCGGTCTCCAGGACCGGGTGACCGTTACCGGCGGCGACTTCTTCGAGTCCGTGCCGTC
The DNA here is from genome assembly GCF_003014485.1 of Murinocardiopsis flavida. Lineage (GTDB taxonomy): Bacteria > Actinomycetota > Actinomycetes > Streptosporangiales > Streptosporangiaceae > Murinocardiopsis > Murinocardiopsis flavida. Next base: position 384,764 of record NZ_PYGA01000001.1, read on the forward strand.
GGCCGACCTGTACCTCCTCAAGTTCATCCTGCACGACTGGGACGACGAGAGCGGCGTGCGGATCCTGCGGAACTGCCGCAGTGCGATGAACCCGGGCGGCCGCATCTGCGTCGTGGAGATGGTCGTCGGCGAGACCGGGGCGCCCGGTCTGGACGCGGCGCTCATGGACATGAACATGCTGATGGTGACCCAGGGGCGGGAACGCGACCACGCCGAGTTCGACACCCTGCTGGAGCGGGCGGGGCTCCGGCGCGTCAAGGACACGCCGATCCCGTCGCCCACCTACCCCTACTCGGTGATCGAGGCCGTCGCTCGGGATTGACACGGAACCGGGCGGGGCGCCGCCGCGACCCGGGCGCCTCCGACAGTGGCGCCCGCGGATCGGCGGCGCTCCCCCGTCGCTCCGCCAGAGCCCCTCCTGCTGCGCTCCCCCGGCACTCCCCGCCCCCTCCGGCGCCGCCCCGGTCCGTCGACCGGTGCGGGCCCCGCCCCTTCGCGTCAAGCCGGGGCAAAAACCCGTTCGGCATCGACCCATGCGGCGGTTCACCCGCCGCCGCCCGGGCAGCCGCACCGAGGCACGCCTGGCGGCACACGACACCGGCGGGCGCACACACGGGCCGTCCGCACCGGGCGGACCCGGCGGACGCAGGAGGGTGCCATGGGCTACGTGATCACGGCGATACTGCCCTACGCGATCGCCATCATCGTCTCACCGGTCCCCATCGTCGCGATGATCCAGCTGCTCACCGGCGCCGACGGCATGCGCAAGGGGCTCACGTTCCTGGCGGGGTGGTTCGCCGTCTGCCTGCTGGCCCCCGCGCTGCTGTCCCCGCTGCTGGGCGAGCCGTTCTGGGGCGGGCTCAGGCACGCCGTCACCGGGTGGCTGCTGCTGCTGATGGGCGCCGCTCTCGTCGTCCTCGGCGGGGCGGTGGCGGCGAAGGTGCTGCACCACCCCGAGGCGGGCGTCCGCGAACCGCCCCGGTGGCTCTCGGCGCTCGACTGGCTGGGACGCCCGGAGGCTGCACTGGCCCCCGCGCCGCTCAACGTCGCCAACCCCTTGAACATCATCGCGCTGCTCGCCGCCTCCGCGGTACTGGGCCGCTTCGCGCTCGGGGTCGGCGACACCCTGCTGGCGGCCGCCGTCTTCGCCCTCGTGTGCTGCGTGGGGATCGCCGTGCCGGTGATCACCGCCGCCCTGCCCACCGTCGACTCCGCGTCCGTGCTCCAGCGCGCCCGGCAGACGCTGGTCACCTACGGCGACCACATCCGCACCGCCGTCGCGCTGCTGTTCGGCGCGCTCCTGCTGTGGCAGGGCCTCACCATCCTGTTCCTCTGACCCGCCGCACACCCCGGCCGAACCGATGCCCGGCCGGGCACGATGCCCGGCCGAGACGCCGGCATGCGGGCGGGGTGCCAAGGCTCAGTCGGCGAGGTTGTCGATCAGCGCCGCGGTGACGTCCTTCGTGGTGGCGCCGCCGCCCACGTCCGCGGTCAGCACGCCCTGGGCGCACGTCGTCCGGATGGCCCGCTGCACCCGCTCGGCCTCCGCGGCCAACCCGAAGTGCTCCAGCATCAGGGCGGCGCTGCCGACGGCGCCGATCGGGTTGCACACCCCCTTCCCCGCGATGTCGGGGGCCGAGCCGTGGACCGGCTCGAACATGCTGGGGTAGCGGCGCTCGGGGTTGAGGTTGGCGCTGGCGGCCAGGCCCAGGCTCCCCGCCAGGGCGCTGCCGAGGTCGGAGAGGATGTCGGCGTTGAGGTTGGAGGCCACCACAACGGAGAGGTCCTCCGGGCGCAGGACGAACTTGGCCGCCATCGCGTCGACCAGCACGCTCTCGGTCGCCACGTCGGGGTAGTCCGCGGCGACACGGGTGAACACCTCGTCCCACAGCACCATGCCGTACTGCTGCGCGTTGCTCTTGGTGACGCTGGAGACCTTGCGGCGGGTCCGGGTGCGGGCCAGGTCGAAGGCGAAGCGGATGATGCGCTCGCACCCGACCTCGGTGAAGACCGCCGACTGCACGGCCACCTCGCCGCCCCTGCCCCGTGCGGCGAAGTTGCGGCCGCCGAACCCGCCGTACTCGCCCTCGGAGTTCTCGCGCACCACGACCCAGTCGAGTTCGGCGGTGTCGGCCCTGCGCAGCGGGCTGGTCACGCCGGGCGGGAAGCGCACGGGCCGGACATTGGCCCACTGGTCGAAGCCTTGGCACAGGCGCAGGCGCAGCCCCCACAGGCTGACGTGGTCGGGGACGGTCGGCCAGCCCACGGCGCCGAAGTAGAGGGCGTCGAAGTCGCGGACCTGGTCGAGGCCGTCCTCGTCGAGCATCCTGCCGGTGCGGGCGTAGTGGTCCGAGCCCCAAGGGAACTCCCGCCACGTGAAGGCGAGGGTGCCGTGCGAGGCCGCGGCCAGGGCGTCGAGCACGTGGCGGCCGGCTTCGACCACCTCGCCTCCGACGCCGTCACCGGGGATGGCCGCGATGTGGAAGTGGCGGGTCTGGGACATGGCTCCTCCGTCGGTCCGGCTCCGGGCAAGTCAAGCGCGCCGGTTCCGGCCGCGTCCAAGACCGGTCCCCGATGGGACCCATAGGCGCCGCCTATGCCTGGTGGCCCTGCCCGTCCCCGTGCCCGTCCCCCTGCCCGTGCTCCTGCGCGTGCTCCTGCGCGTAGCGTTCGGCGGCGCCGACGAAGGCCCGCGCGGCGGGCGTCAACCGCGAGGCGCGGCTGACGATGGCGACGCGCAGGTGGGAGACCGGTTCGATCAGGCGGACCCGGGCGCCCAAGCGGGTCGCCATGGTCGTCCAGGACGACGGCAGGACGGCGTGCCCCAGCCCTGACAGCACCAGGGGCAGGATCGAGGTGCGGTGGTCGACCTCGGCGGCGAGGTGCACGTCGCCCCCGCCGGCCAGGACGTCGTCCACGAGCTGGCGCATGAGGCTCCCGCGCTGGGAGGCGACCAGCCGCAGCCCGGCCAGGTCGGCACGGGCGATCCGGTCGGGGTCGGGGCCGTCCGTTCCGGGCGGGGACACCAGGACCAGGGGCTGGTCCTCCAGCGGCAGCACCCTCAGGTCCGCGGTGCGGGTGTGCCCGGCCGACCCCAGCAGCCCGATCTCCGCCGCCCCGGAACGCACCTGCCCGACCACCTCCTCGGGGGTGAACGCGCCCGCAGCGTTGACCGTCACCAGCGGGTACTCCCCGGCGAATGCGGCCATCAGCGTCGTGAGCGGTTCGATCCCCGGAGAGGGCATCGACACCAGGTCCACCCGCCCCCTGCGGAGCCCGTTGGCCGAGCGCGCGGTGTCGCGCACCACCTCCAGGTCGCGCACCACCTGGCGGGCCGGTTCGATCAGCCGGGCCCCGGTGTCGGTGAGCACCACGCCCCGGCCCACCCGGTGGAACAGGTCCACGCCCAGCTCCCGCTCCAGGCCGCCGATGCTCTGGGACAGCGAGGGCTGGGCGAGGTGCAGGTGCTCGGCAGCGCGGCCGAACCCGCCGTGGTCGACGACCGCCAGGAAATAGGACAGTTGCCGCGCGTCCACGTCAGCGTCCCCACCAATGCATAGGCGCAGTCTATGGATCGGGGCGGGGCGGCGCCCTCGCCCCGCGTCCGGACGCCGATCGCGCCAGCGGGGGCGGCGGGGCGGGGTGCGAGAGTCAGCCTTCGCGGATGGTCATCATGGCGATCCTGTCCCCCGCGATGTCGAACGTGAAGCGGCTGAGCCCGTTGGCATGCTCGCTGCGCCAGTCGCCGACCACGACGACCCTGTCGCCCTCGGTGGTGACGTCTTCCGGGGTGAGGGTGCCGCGGGCGCCGATGAACTCGTTGTCGCTCCATGCCTTGATCGCCTGGCGGCCGGTGAACGTGCGGCCCCAGTCGTCCACCGCACCGTCCGGCGTGAACGCGTCGAGGAACCCGCTCTCGTCATGGCTGTTGACGGTGTCGATGAACGACGCCACCGGTTCGGGGACTGCCGCGTCTGCCATGGTCGCGTCTCCTTGCTCGGCTGTCGGTCCGAGCATTCTGCCAGGGGGACGCTCTGACCAGTGCGAACCCGGCCGGTTCGCGGTCGGCGAGTCGCGGCCGGCCGGGCCGGGCTCAGGAGGGCACGCCCACGAGCAGCCGGAAGCCCGTGTCGGGCGTTGTCGCGGTCACCGAGTCCAGCGCGAACCCGGAGCGGCGCAGGAGGGCGGCGAAGTCCTCGCGGGTGCGCTCCATCCCGCCGAGGTTGACCAGCATGTTGAGGTCGCTGAGGTAGAGGGTGGGCCGGGCGGAGCCGTCGACGACGTCGGGCAGGACGGGCTCCACGACGAGCAGCCTCCCGTGGTCGGGGATCACCCGGCGGATGTTGCCGAGGATCGCGGCCGCCCGGTCGTCGTTCCAGTCGTGCAGGATGCTCTTGAGCAGGTAGAGGTCGCCGCCTTCGGGCACGGCGGCGAAGAAGTCCCCCGCGCTCGCCGTGGCCCGCCCCTCGACCCCCGCGTCCCTGAACCGCGGGGGCGCCTCGGCCGCGCCTTCGGCGGAGTCGAAGACGACCCCGTTCAGCCCGGGGTTGCCGGCCAGGACGGCGCAGAGCAGTGTGCCGTCGCCGCCGCCGACGTCGACCAGGGTGTCGAACGGCGAGAAGTCGAAACTGCCGGGCAGCGCCGCCGCGGCGGCCCGGGTCCCGGAGCTCATGGCCGCGTTGAACGTCGCCGACAGCTCGGGCAGGCCTTTGAGGTGATCGAAGAAGTCGGTACCGAACTCCGCGTCGAACGCGGGCTCGCCCGTGGTGACGCTGGTGTCCAGCCGCTCCCACGCCCGCACCATCGCCGGGTCGGTGAACATCTGGACCCGGGCGCGCACCGACCCGGGGACGTCGGCGCGCAGCAGCGTCCCCGCCTCGGTCAGCCGGAACTCGCCCCGCGGGCCCTCGGCGAGCAGGTCGTGCGCCGCCAGCGCCCGCAGCAGCCGGGTCAGCGCGGCGGGGTCGGTGCCGCACTCGGCGGCGAGTTCCGCGCCGGAGCGGGTGCGGTCGCCGAGGAGGTCGGGCAGTCCGAGGCGGACGGCCGCGCCCACGGCGTGCCCGGCCATGATTCCGAACACCAACTGAGTGAGCCGCGTGTTCGCGTCGACACCCTGCCGATCTGCACCGCTCATGTGACACCGCCTTTTCGACCGAGGGGGCGGGGCCGCCGAAGGCTTAGAATACCCCATACCCGTTCTACGTATTTGACGCGGGCAGCTTACCCAAGCCCGGCGCGGCGGCACACCCGGGCCCCCGCCGCACCGCTCGCGCCCGCCGCCCGCCCGGGGTCAGCCGAGGCGGTCGGCCCACGCCGCGAGGCGCGCGAGGAACGTCCGCCCCACACGTGGGACGTCCTCGACCAGCACCACGGCGTGGAACGCGTGCGGCATCCCCTCGTACACGTCGAGCGCGGCGTCGACGCCCGCTTCGGCCGCCGCCGCGGCGAACCGACCGGCGTCGTCGCGGAACACCTCGTCGCCGCCGGTGGGCAGGAGCAGCGGCGGCAGGCCGCGGAGGTCGCCGTACAGCGGCGACTGGGGCGCCCGGTCCGGGGCGGCGCCGGCCAGGTACTGCGACACGATGTGGCCGGCTGCCGCGCCGCCGATCAGGTCCTTGCCCTCGTTCTCGGTGAGGGAGGGGCCGGACATGGCGAGGTCGGTCAGCGCCGAGACCGGGACGGCCCCCGCGGGGAGTTCGGTCCCGGCGTCCTTGAGCACCAGCAGCGCCGACAGCAGCAGGGTGGCACCGGCCGACTCGCCCACCAGGAGGATCCGCGACGCGGGGACGCCCTGCTCGAGCAGGCTCCGGTAGACGGCCACCACGTCCTCGACGGCCGCGGGGAACGGGTGCCGCGGGGCGAGCCGGTAGTCGACGCGCAGCGCGGGGCGGCCCGTTGCACACGACAGCCGGTAGGCCATGACCCGCTCCGTCGCGGGGTCGGCGTACTCGAACCCGCCTCCGTGGACGTAGACCAGCACGCCCGGCCCGATGCCCGTGCGGCCGGAGTCGACCCATTCGCAGGGGACGCCGCCGGTGCCGGGAAGGAGGGCTTCGGTGCCGACGCCGTCGGGCAGCGCGGCCGGGGCGAACACGGCGCCCGATGTGAGCAGGTCCCGCACCGCCGTTCGTTCGGCGCCGGACACGGGGATGCGGGTGGTGGTGCTGCCGGTGGTCTCGATGGTGCGGCTCCTCTGCGCAGTGGTGTTCGTGGTGGTGTCCGTGGTGGTGTCGGCGCGTCCCGGCGCGGGCGCCGGGGCCGCGCGGCGCCGCCGTTCCGACGGGTCGGCGCCTTTCTCGGCGCATGCGGGAATTCGGGCGCGGGACGGCGCGGAAAACGGCATGGCGAGAACAGCGTGAATGGTCATTTGAATGACCGGGACAACGGTGTCCGAATGGTGCCCGAATTCGTTCGCGGGCACGGCGGAGCACCGCGATGGGAAAACCGCGGGAATGGCGGTGATAGTGGAACGGGCCGTGCGGGGCGCGCCGGATGACGTGGAACGGCGGAACTGAACACGCCTGAACACGCCTTGATACGTGGCGGCCGCGCGGGCACTGAGGCGCTAGATGAGTCCCATGGAATGCGTCATGGCGGCATCATCTCCTCGGAATCGGGTGCCACCCGTCCGCAACCGGTCGAGACCGGTGGGTCCGCATGGCACGGAAGAACTCAAACCGCAATACGCGAATTTGTCAAGCCGCGACTCCGCCGCCCTTTCCCGCGCCTTTCCCGGCAGCGAGGATTCGGCTGCGACGCGGCTGCGACCCGGTGCTCGCCCCGGAGCCTCCCGCGCGCTATGCCTCGGGGAGCAGTTCGGCGAGGCGCTGCCGGGCGCTGTCGAGGCGCCCGGTGAGCTGAGTGCAGGCGCCTTCGACATCGCCCGAGGCCAGCAGGTACTGAAACGCGCGATGCCCTTCGGCGTCGATCGCTCCGAACTTCGCCGAACGGGCGGCGGTGGACGCCAGCCGCGCTTCGGTCATCAGCCGCTCGTGTGCCGCAACGAGGCGGCGCGACCCGGTGAGCGCCACCACGGCCGTGTGGCACCGGGCATCGGCCTGGACCTGGGTGTAGCGGTCGGGTGAGGAGGCGGCGTCCTCCAGATGTGCCAGGGAGGTCGCCAGCGCATCGCGTGCCGCGCGTGGAGCAGAGGCGAAGCTGCGGGTTCCCGCGAGTTCGAGGTGCAGTCGCGCGGTGTAGATGTCGCGCAGTTCCTCACGCGTGATGCGGGTGACGGCCAGCGCCATGCCGCGCTCGGCACGCTGGACGAGGCCCTCGCCGTGCAGCCGGAGCAGGACTTCGCGCGTCGTCGGGCGTGCGATGCCGAGCTGCTCGCCGACGAGCGCTTCGGTCAGCGGAGTTCCGGGTTCGAGTTGCCCGTCGACGATTCGTGCGCGCAGGTCGGCTACTGCCTGGTCGACCAAGCTCACCCGTTTCAGGCGCATCGCTCCCCTTCGCTGTCCTGGCGAACAGTCTAGTCGCGATTCCGACCGAACCAAACTGTCTGACAACTAGACAGTCTGTTCGCCGGTCCCGTAGCGTGACCCGAAATTTGTCAGATGCCTCACTATCTGCGCTTCGCGGTCGCTGCTTGCCCTGGGCATCAGGTCTTTCGAGCGTGCGCGAATCCGGATCGGCCCCTCCTGGAGCGTTCATGCCCGTGCCCGACCGCCCGTCCGCACCCCTTTGGGGCAAGGTCACAGCCTTGGCATTGGACAACTCCCCGGCGACCGGTATGGGACTCCAGGACGTCCCTGCGCTTGTCTCCGCATTCGCCCAGGTCAAGATTGCCGCGGCACGCGCGAACCGCGGGCTCGCAACCGTGGACGAGCACCGCGCCGACGCGATCGTCGCCGCGGCAGCGGAGGTCGCCGCCGGGCGGCACATGCGGCACTTTCCGCTCCGCGTCATCGCGGCGGGTGGCGGCACCGCCACGAACATGAACGTCAATGAGGTCGTCGCCGCACGGGCCACGGAACTGGCTTCGGCCGAGCGGCGCGTCGACGTGCACCCCAACGACCACGTCAACCGTTCGCAATCGTCCAACGACGTGTACCCGACGGCGGTGAAACTGACGCTGATCCCGCTGGTTCGCGCCGTGGCGGCGGAGCTGCGGCGGCTGGCCGGCGGCTTCGACCGGCAGGCGCACGAGCACTCCGGGCTGCTGCGCCTCGGCCGCACCGGCTGGCAGGACGCGGTGGCGGTCCCCGTCGCGGCGACCCACCGCGGCCACGCCCACGCGATGCGCCGCCTCGCCGGGCAGCTCGACGACGCCGAACGGGAGCTGCACGCGATCCCGCTCGGCGGCACGGTACTGGGCACCGGGTCCGGCGCACCGGACGGGTTCGCGGAATCGGCCCTGAGCCATCTCCGGGAGCTCACCGGCCGGGACCTGCGCCGCTCAGAGGACCTCACCGACGCCTTCGCGCACAGCGACACCTACTCCCTCGTCGCCGACACCGCCGCCCGCACGGCCGCGGTGCTGTTCAAAATCTGCCAGGACCTGCGGATTCTGAGCTCAGGTCCCCATGGCGGACTCGCCGAGGTCGCGCTGCCCCAGTTGCAGCCGGGGTCCTCGATCATGCCGGGCAAGAACAACCCGGTCATCCCGAACATGGTCCTCCAGACCGGGTTCTCCGTCCGCGCCGCGGCCTACGCGGTGTCGATGGCCGTCTCGGCCGGTGAGCCGGACATCAACCTCAACGGCCCCGCTGTCGTGGCGAATCTCGTCCCCGCGCTCGACGAACTCCAGGCCACCATCGCCGTCCTGAACGACAAATGCGTCAGCGGACTGCGGTGGAACCCCGACCGCCTGGACACCCTGCGCCGCGGCGCCTACGACCGGCTGATCGCCGTCGCCGAGGAGAGCGGCTACGAGGCCGCCCTCCACGGGTCTCCGGGCGCCGCAGAGGAGGAGACCCGCACGGCCTGAACTCCCCACCCATCGGCCCTCGCGGCCGCTCCCACCGTCCCGACTCCCTGCGATCCGCCGCGGACACGCACCCCCCACGGGCCCCGACGACCGATCGCCCCACAGCAACCCCCGGCAGGAAGGACAGCATGGACTCGGCACAGCACGAAACCGTCATCATCGGGGCGGGGGTGATCGGGGCAGCACTCGCCTACCGCCTGAGCACATCAGGGACGCCCGTAACGGTCATCGACCGGGCCACTCCGGCAACCGGAGCCAGCGGCGCCGGATTCTCCTGGGTCAACGCGGCGCACAAGACGCCGTCCGACTACTTCCGGCTCAACGCGAAGGGCGTCGCCGCCCACCACGCCTGGCGCGCCGCACTGCCCGGCGCCTCCTGGTTCCACCCGGTCGGCAACATCGAGCTCACCCGCAGAGGCGAGACGACCGCGGCGCTGGAGGCGCGCAGCGAGGAGTTGGCAACGGCCGGCTACCCCGTCCGCCGAATGGCCGGCGCCGAGGCCCGCGATGCCGTACCCGGGCTGCAAATCCCCGACGGCGCCGGCGTGTTCCACTTCCAGGACGAGGGCTGGGTCGACGCCCCGGCCATGACCCATGACCTGCTGCACCGTGCGGTCCAGGCGGGTGCGGCGCTGCGCACGCACGACCCCGTGGTCGGCATCGAACGGTCTGCGAACGGCCGGGTGGCAGCGGTCCGCCTGCGGTCGGGCGGCACCGTGTCCGGCGCGGAGTTCGTCATCGCGGCGGGCAACGGCGCGTCGGCACTGCTCTCCGAACTGGGCGCCCCAGATCCGCTCACGTCCGGCGACGGGCACCCGGGTCCTCGCACCGGACCCGGCGCGCCGCACCCCACCGTCGGCATGGTCGTGGAGACCACCGCGGTGGCGGACGCTCCCCGGCCGGTCGTCCACGCCCCCGGGATCTCCTTCCGCCCGGCCCCCAACGGGGGCCTCACCCTCACCGACAACCCGACGGCGGCGCAGTGGTCGCGCGCCGACCCCCGGCTGTGGGACGTGCCCGCGCTGCTGATGGAACGGGCCGCGCGGCTGCTGCCGCAGCTGCACGGCGCGCACATTGCCCAGGTGCGCGTCGGCGAGCGCGTCCTCCCGGTCGACGGGCTGTCGGTCGCCGGCCGCCTGCCCGGCGCCCCCAACGCCTACCTCGTGGTCACGCACAGCGGTGTCACGCTGGCGCCGTTCCTGGCCGAACTGATCGCCGACGAGATCGGCGGGGCAGAGCGCGGCGAACTCGCCGGGTTCCGGCCCGACCGCTTCGAGCGGAGGTGAGCCGTGGACACCGCGCGCACGGCCTCCCATGAGGCGGACTGGTTCCAGCGGAGCCTGCAATGGATCGAGCGGATCGGCAACAAGCTCCCGCACCCCTTTGCATTGTTCCTCGGCCTGACCCTGTTCATCGCCCTCGCCAGTGCACTGCTCGGCGCGCTGGACGTCGGCACCACCGCGCCCGACGGCGAACGCGTCGAGGTCCGCAACATCCTGTCGACGGCAGGCGCGCGGATGATGCTGAGCACCGGTGTGGAGAACTTCATGGGCTTCGGCCCGTTCGGCACCGTCCTGGTCATCATGATGGGCGTCTCGGTCGCCACCCAGACGGGGCTGCTCCAGGAGCTCATCAAGGTCGCGGTGTCCCGCGTACCGAAGCGCCTCGTCACCTTTGCCGTCGCCTACATGGCCATGGTGGCCCACGTCGCGTCCGACGCCGCCTATGTGATCATGATTCCGCTCGGCGCGATCGCCTTCCACCTGGTCGGGCGCAGCCCGGTTCTCGGGATGGTGCTCGCCTACGTCTCCGCCGGCGCCGCCTACAACGCCAGCCCCTTGATCACGCCGGCCGATGCGCTGTTCTCCGGTGTCACCACTCAAGCCGCACAGACGGTGGACGAGGGCTACTTCGTCAGCCCGATGGCGACGTACTTCTTCACCGGGGCCTCGTCGATCGTGATGGCGCTGGCGCTGACCGTCATCGCCGAGACTCTCATCGCCCGGCGGGTCAGGGCGCTCGGCGAACCGCCGCAGCTGCCCGAGGAGCTCCTCGCCTCGGCGTCCCGGGGCGCGCGCCCCGGCCCGGCGCAGCGCAAGGGTCTGATCTGGGCCGGCGCCATCATGGTCGGCTACGTCGCGCTCCTTGCCCTCGCTCTGGCTCCGGGCGGATCGCCGCTGCGCGCTGCGGACGGAGGGCTCGACGGCGCCCCGCTGTTCCTCGGGATCGGCCTGCTGAGCTCGATCATGTTCATCGCAGCGGGCACCGTCTACGGCGTCGTCACCGGGACGATCACCAAGGTCCAGCACCAGCTGCCCGAACTCATGGCCCACGGTGTGCGCGAAATGGCACCGGTCATCGTCCTGTTCCTGGTGATCGCGCAGTTCGTCGCGTACTTCGAATGGACCAACCTCGCCCAGGTGATCTCGATCGAGGGCGCCACACTGCTGCGCAGCCTCGACATGCCGACCCTGCTGCTGATCGCGGTCATCATCGTGGCCGTCTCGGTGCTCGACCTGCTCACCCTGGGCGGGATCGCCATGTACTCCCTGGTCGCGCTGGTGCTCGTCCCGATGCTGTTCGCGGTCGGGATCTCCCCGGAGACGACGCAGACCGCCTACCGCATCGGGGACAGCATCACCAATCCGACCAACCCGATGAACCCGTACTTCCTGATGACCCTGGCGATGCTGCAAAAGTACTTCCCGAAGGCCGGAATCGGCACCCTGGCGTCGATGACCGTCCCGCTGGCGTTCTGCGCGGGTGCCGTCTGGATCGTGTTCTTCCTGATCTGGATCGGCATCGGCCTCCCCCTCGGCCCGTAGCCCGCCGTCCGATCGCACCGGGGGCGGGTCACCAGCTGCCGCCGCCTCCGCTGGAGCCGCCGAAGCCGCCGCCCGAGGATCCGCCGCCTGAACCGCCGCCGGAGAAGCCGATGAACCCGCCGACGGAGCCGGAGCCGCGCCGTTTCGGCGGGCCGGTGCGGATCATGTTCCGGGCCGCCGAGGTGAAGGCCGCGAGATCGGGGTTGAGGCCGTCGTCGACGCCGAACGCCACGCGCAGGCCGGGGTCGTGCACGCCGGTGTCGGAGTCGCCGTCCAGCCGCTTGAGGTGCGCGCGCAGGCGGGTCCGCAGCAGGACTCCCTGCGCGCTGAGGCGGGCGCGTTTCGCCACCGGGCGGGCCGCGAAGCTCGTCAGCAGCGCCGCGCCGAACGCGTAGGCCGTCCCGTCCAGGACCGACCACGGCTGGGCGCCCAGCATGGAGAGCAGGCAGGCGCCGGTGCCCAGCACGGCCGCGACCTGGGCTGCGGTGATCCAGCCGAGCAGCGGGGAGCGCTCGCCGCGGAGCAGTCCGCGCCGCTCCGCCTCCTTGCGGGCCCCGGCGACGGTCTTCTGCGGGATCGACCAGGACCTGCACAGCGCGCCGAGGGTCTGGCCGTTGCCGTCCTTGCGCATCACGATGTGGTCGACCAGCGGCCGCTCGAAGGTCGCCGCCCGCTCGGACGGCTCCCCGGTGGCGTCCTCGCCGGGGCGGATGCGCCACCCCGACCCGCTGCGCTTGATCAGCACGAACCCGCGTACGTGCAGGTCCACCAGTGTGGCCGCGACGAGGCGGCGGTACTGGTCGGGGCGCCGTGCGCCGCGCGAGTCCACCATCAGCGCGACGGCCGGCGGGAGGTCCTCCAGCGACGGCGCCGCGGTGCCGTCGCGCGGCGCCCGGGGCCTGCCGAGGAGCGGCAGGAACGGGAGCGGCAGGAGCAGCGCCGCAGCGGCCGCGGCACCCCATGCGGTCGGGGTGTACGGACTGGGGGTGCCCACGCCCGCCGGGTCGACGGCGCCCTCGGGCAGCAGCAGCCGCAGCGGGGCGCCGGACCACTCGCCCGTGTCGCCCTCGACCACGGTGGCGGTGCGGCCGTCCGTGTCGGCCCGGCAGTCGCCGCCGGACCCCGTGCCGCAGCTCAGGCCGGCGGCGGGGACCGGTGTGCGCACGGTGGTCTCGACGCGTTCGATGGGCACCTCCCAGCCGTCGCCGATGAAGTCCCAGTCGAGCTCGGTTCCGGCACCGCTGTCGGCACGGGCCAGGGCGCCGGTGACGACGTAGGAGATGACGTAGTCGCGCCGCCCGCTCACCTCGGTGCCGGGGTCGCCGATGCGCAGTGTGAGGCGGTGGCCGTCGTCCTCGGTCTCGACGCCGTCGGGCGCGTCGGGGCTGGCGACCTCGATGTCGCGGTACTCGAACGACTCGCGCTGGAACGTGCCGCCGCCGCGCTCGCGCAGCAGCAGCCGGAGCAGGCCGTGCCGGTCGGGGGCGTCGGCGAAGTCGTAGGAGATGCGCTCCGTGACGCGCATGGAGCCGTCGCGGCGGACCTCGGCGTCGACATCGTAGGAGGTGATGCGCTCAACGCCGGGTTCGGCCGCGGCGGGTGCGGCCTGGGCGGCCTGGGCGGACGGGGCGGCCTGGGCGGACGCCGGCCCCGCGAGGGCGGTGGCGGCGACCACGGCGAGAGCGGCCGCGCCGCAGGCCCCGCGCAGCGTTCGCCGGAGCGGGGCGGAAAGGACGTGCAGCGGCATGTGGGATCGGTACCCGGGGTCGCCGGCGGGTCGGCTCGGCCGCCGATCCGCCGTCGGGCGCTGGAACAGTACCCGGACCAGCGGGGCCGCGGCCAGCCGCCGAACCGCATCCGGCCACCCGCGCCCGCGCACCCCGCTCCGCCCCCTCCGCCGACCGTGTACTCCGCGCCGCGGTCGCCGCCGTGCGGCCGCGTCAGGGCGTGGGCCGCGACCGCTCCCCCTCGCGCGCGGCCAGACCCGTGTACAGGACGCAGAGCAGGACGCACACGGGCGGCATGACCACCACCGGCAGCACGCAGGCCGCCGCCGCGGCGGGGATGTGCTGGGCCAGTGTTCCGGCGGTGTGGACGTTGCCGCCGCTCAGCCACATCATGGCCGCACCCGCCGGACGGGCGAGGGGCGTCGCCGCGTACCAGAGGAGGGCCGCGGCGAGGGCTACCGCCGCGGTGATCGGCAGCCAGGCGCGGAACACCCGGGCCGGGGAGCCGCGGGTCAGCGTCCAGGAGCGGCGCAGCGCATCGCCCGCGGTGGAGTCCTCGAACACCACCGCCGCGCCGGCCAGGGAGAGGCGGATGAAGACGAAGGGGCCGACGCATGCCGTGATGAGCGGCAGCCCCAGGCCCGCCACCCAGTCCAGTGGGCTGAAGCCGGTGAAGGGCGAGCGCGGTCGGGTGATCCCGGGCAGCAGGTCGCGGGCCAGTGCCTCGAACAGGTCGACACCCGCGACCAGGGTGATGGCGACGCCCAGCACCATCAGCAGCTGGATGCCGAGCACGCGGGCGAGGTAGGGGCGGATGCCCCGCCACAGCCCGCCTGCACCGGGCGGTCCGCGGCCGTCCAGGGCGGTGCGGACGGCGACGGCGTGCGCGCTGTATTGCAGGGCGAGGACCAGGGAGAGGAGCAGGAGCAGCAGGACCACGACGAGGACGGCGGTCAGCCCGAACGCGGGCTCGGTCTCGCCCGTGGCGGAGAACGGGGGGTCCTCCGCGGCCTTGTTGCGCGCCACGATCTCCCGGAGGGTCCCGAACGCGTCCCACGCCAACGCGAACCCCAGCGCCGCGATGGCGCCCACGGCACCGGCCGCCAATGCCGACACCGCGAAGGAGAAGCCGTACAGGGGGCGGCGGAGGCGGCCGACGAGCGCGAACGTGTCGGCAAGGGGGCGCCACCCGTCGCCGCCGCCCGGCCGCCTGCCGTTGGCCGCTATCTCGTCGCCACCGGGTTCGGCGGTCACCGCATCGACTCCTGTCCCGTCGCGGGTTCCGGTCCCGCGTTATCGCGCGGTGCCGAGTGTGCCGGCGTCCCGGCGGGCCGAGGTCGGCACGCCCCGGGACGACCGAGGAGCGGCCCGCCCCGTACCGCCCGCGTCCTCGCCGCGCATCAGTATGGCCCAGGTCGGCCCTCGCGGAGCGTTCCGGGCTCGCGGCCACGCCCTGGCGGCGCGGTCATCGCGTGGCGCCGCGCGGCGGGAGCATGCGGGTGATCTCGCGGACGACGATCTCGGGCTCACTGAACATGACGTAGTGGCCGGAGCCGGGCGCCGCGACGAACCGGCCCTGGGCGAGGTGGGCGGCGGTGGTCCGGTGGGCGCGGTTGATCGCGGGGCGCTGCGCCCTCTCCAGGAGGCCGGCCTTCGTGCCGCTGACGACGGCGGTCTCGATGCCGTCCAGCCGCGGCCGCCGTTCGCGGAGCGTGCGCATCGCGGCGAGGAACTCGCGCATCTCGGCCCCCATGGTGCGCGCGCCCCGGACGCCGAAGTCGTTGCGGCGGAGGTCGGCGTAGACATCGGGCGGTTGGCTGCGGCCCACGCGGGAGAACGGCCGGTACAGCCCGGTGCGGGCCAGGAGCAGCGTGAGCGACGCGGCCTGCACCGTGCGCTTCTCCATGGCCGGGGTGAAGAACTCCGGCGCGTTCTCGTCCGACTGGTCAACGAGCACGAGCCCGCGGACCGCGAACTCGCCGGTGGCGGCGAGGGTGCGGATGATCGGCCCGCCCCAGCTCGCCCCGACCAGCACCAGCGGGCCGGGGAACGCGCGCAGGAGCTGCGCGAGGTCGGCGACGATCCGTGCCAGGGTGCGCGGCGCGCCGTCGTCGTCGCTGCCGCCCGTGCCCGCCCTGTCGTACACGACGGTCGTCGCCCGTTCGGCGACCGCCGGTTGCACGAGGCCCCAGATCGAACCGGAGAGGCCCATGCCCGACTCGAACACGACGGTCGGGGCGCCGGTGCCGCGGATGCGGTAGTGCAGGCGGCGGCCGTCGTCGAGGGTCGCGAAGCGCGACGCGCCGAAGGTGTGCCCGGCGCCGGTGCCCTGCGGTGCGGTCATGTCGCGTCCTCGCGTCCTCGTCGCCGTGCCCTTCGGAAATGGCGGCCGCGTCGGCGCGGGCGCCGTGCGCCGCTCGCCGCGGTGGCTGCCTGGGAGCGGGCGGGGCGGCGCCGTGCCGGGCGGTGCCGGCCCCCGGCGCCGCCGCTCCCGCTCCTACGGCAGCGTGTGGCCCGCTGCGCGGAACAGCCGGTACCACTCCTCCCGCGTGAGCGGCACCTCCGAGCCCGCCGCCGACTCCGTGACGCGGCCCGGCTTCGTGGTGCCGAGCACCACCTGCATGTCCGCGGGGTGCCGGGTGATCCAGGCGACGGCGATCCCGGTCGGCGTGACGCCGTATGCCGCGGCGAGCTCGTCGATCACGTCGTTGAGCTCCGCGTACTCCTCCCTGTCGCCGAGGAACACGCCGTCGAAGAAGCCCTTCTGGAACGGCGACCACGCCTGGAGCGTCATGCGGTTGACCCGCGAGTAGGGCAGCAGCCCGTTGTCGCGGTCGACCGACTGGTCGAGTCCGCCCATGTTCGCCGCGACCCCCGCGGCGATGAGCGGCGCGTGGGTGATGCTCAACTGCACCTGGTTGGCGACCAGCGGCTGGGTCACGGCGGTCTTCAGCAGCTCGATCTGGCCGGGCGTGTGGTTGGAGACGCCGAAGTCGCGCACCTTGCCCGATGCCGCGAGCGCGTCGAACGCCGCGGCGACCTCCTCGGGCTCGACGAGGGTGTCGGGCCGGTGCAGCAGCAGGAGGTCGAGGTAGTCGGTGCGCAGCGCGGCGAGCGACTCGTCCACCGAGCGGAGGATGTGCTCGGCGGAGAAGTCGAAGAACCCCTCCCTGATCCCCACCTTGCTCTGGATGATCACCCGCTCCCGCTCGGCGGGGGTGAACGACACCGCCTCGCCGAAGCGCGCCTCGCACTGGTGCCGCCCGTGGCCGTAGATGTCGGCGTGGTCGAAGACGTTCACTCCGGCGTCGCGCGCGGTCCCGACGAGGTCCCGGATCTCCTCGTCGCGCATCGCGCCGATCCGCATGAGCCCGAGGACGACGTTGGACGCCCGCAGTTTGGAGTTCGGCAGGTCGAGCATCTTCATCGCTGCTCCCAGTGTGAGTCGGGTGGACGGGTGCGCCTCCAGTGGCATCATGCCGCCGCGCCGCGTGGCCGCGCCGGGCGGGGCGGCGAATGGCGCGCCCGCCCCGCCGACCGCCGTGGCCGGTACCGGCCACGGCTCTTGCGCGGTCGCGGGCACGGGTATTCGCGCTGGCCGGGTGTCGCGTGCGGCGGGAGTGCCGTCGTGGGCCGCATGAGCAGGCCGAACCGTCGAACGTGAAAGTCTTTCGCAAAAGCGGACCGGCTGCGTAACCTGCCGACGACCCGCCGTGCACGACCCCCGCACTCCCCGCACTCCCCCACCCCTCGCGTCCCCCCGATCGAGGTGCGACACATGGCCCCCCACACACTCCGCCGTACCGCGGCCGCCCTGGTGGCGATCGCCTGCGCCGCCCCGCTCGCCGCGAGCACCCCCGCGGCAGCCGACGAACCCGATGCCGCCGCGCTCATGGCCGCCGTCGAGGACTACTGCGGCGACAACGGATGCCACGACATCCTCCCGCCCGGGCAGAACGGAAACGCCACACTCGTCGAGATCCTCGGCAACCAGGCCTTCGGCACCCGCCCCAAGCACTCCTCCGACCAGCTCGACATGTACGACGACCTCGTGCACGACTACGAGGACCTCGACGACGCGAAGCTCGGCGAGTACTTACAGGACGCCTCGTTCGGGTCGCCCGACGGCAAGCCCTACAGCCCGCGCGACGACGTCTCCATCGTCCGCGACGACGCCTACGGCGTCCCGCACGTCTACGGGGAGACCCGCTCGGGCACCATGTTCGGCGCCGGGTACGCGGTCGCCGAAGACCGCCTGTTCGTCATGGACGTCCTGCGCAACCTGGGCCGGGGCAAGGTGACCCCGTTCGCCGGCGGCGCCGAGGGCAACCGCGCCTTCGAGCAGATGCTGTGGTCGACCGCCCCCTACACCGAAGAGGACAAGCAGGCCCAGATCGACCGGGTCGCGGCGTCCGGCGAACGCGGCGCCCAGGCGCTGGAGGACGTCGGCTCCTACATCGAGGGGATCAACGCCTACATCGACGAGTCCCAGGACGACCGGGACTACCCCGGCGAGTACGTGCTGACCGGCCACAAGGACGCCATCACCCAGAAGGGCGAGATCGAGCCGTTCACCCGGACCGACGTGGTCGGCATCGCCTCGCTGGTCGGCGCGCTCTTCGGCGGCGGGGGCGGCGGCGAGGTCCAGTCGGCCGTCGTCCGGCTGTCCTTCCAGAACCAGTACGGCGAAGAGAAGGGCGACCGCCTCTGGGACGCCTGGCGGACGGAGAACGACCCCGAGGCCACCGTGACGGTCGACGGCGACTTCCCCTACGGCGCCAGCCCCGACGTCGCCACCGGCGTCGCGCTGCCCGACGCCGGGTCGGTCGAACCGTACGACATCGTCCACGACGAGCAGGGCTCCGCCGCCGGCGACGCCGGGGCCGAGTCCGCGCCGAAGGCGTCGGCGGCGAGCACCTCCGAGGGCGACAAGACCCTCGCCGACCTCGGCAAGGGCGACCGCGCCGCCCTCGCGGACCGCGCCGAGAAGGGCGACCTGGCGGCGGTCGAGGGGATCTTCAACGAGGGTGTGCTGCCCGCCGACCTCGCAGAGCCGCGCGGCATGTCCAACGCCCTGCTCGTCTCCGGCGAGCACACCGCCAGCGGCCACCCGGTGTCGGTCATGGGCCCGCAGACCGGCTACTTCTCGCCGCAGCTGCTCATGGTGCAGGAGTTGCAGGGGCCCGGCATCAGCGCCCGCGGCGCGTCCTTCCCCGGCACCAGCTTCTACGTGCAGATGGGCCGCGGCCCCGACTACGCGTGGAGCGCGACCTCCGCGGGCCAGGACATCACCGACACCTTCGCCGTCGAGCTGTGCGAACCGGACGGCTCGGCGCCCGACACCTCCTCCCGCGGCTACGTCGACACCGACGGCTCCTGCGCCGCCTTCGACGAACTCACGGTGAAGAACGCCTGGAAGCCGACCGTCGCCGACCAGACCCCGGCCGGCTCCTACCGGCTGACGGCCCTGCGCTCCTCCTACGGACTGGTGGAGTCCTTCGCCACCGTCGGCGGCGACCCCGTCGCCTACGTGTCGCGCCGGTCGACCTACCAGCGCGAGGTCGACTCGATCATCGGCTTCCAGCAGTTCAACGAGCCGGCCGCCATCACCTCTCCGAAGGCGTTCCAGGACGCCGCCGCCGACATCGGCTACGCGTTCAACTGGCACTACGCCGACGCCGACACGATCGCGTTCCAGAACTCCGGCGCCAACCCGGTCCGCAGCGCCGGCACCGACCCGAACCTGCCCATCTCCGCCGGTTCCGACGCCGGCTGGCAGGGCTGGGACCCCGCGGACAACGGCGCCGACTACACCCCGGCCGCCGAGCACCCCAACACCGTCGGCCAGGACTACCTCGTCAACTGGAACAACAAGGTGGCCCGCAGCTACAGCAGCGACTGGGGCAACGGCTCGGTACACCGCGGCGACCTGCTCGACGGCCGCGTCGCCGGGCTCATCGACGACGGGCACTCCTTCACCAAGTCCTCGCTCACCCAGGTCATGGCGGAGGCCGGGCACACCGACCTCCGCGGCGAGCAGGTGCTGCCGGTGCTGCTGGACGCACTGGCCGACGCGGACACCGGCGACCCCGATGTCGCCGCGGCCGTCGAGGCGCTCACCGCCTGGCAGGAGGCCGGTGCGCCGCGGCGCGAGGCCGAGCGGGGCGACGGCACCTACGCCCACGCCGACGCGATCCGCATCATGGACGCCTGGTGGCCGCTGCTCGTGTCGGCCCAGTTCGAACCCGGCCTGGGCAAGGACCTGTTCACCGAGATCACCCGCTCGGTCGCCATCGACGAGACGCCCTACGGCGACGGCGAGCACAAGGGGTCATCATTCCAGTACGGCTGGTACTCCTACGTCGACAAGGACCTCCGCTCCGTCTTCGGCGAGGACGTCGAGGGCGGGCTCGGCGCGAAGTACTGCGGCGGCGGCGACCCCGGCGCCTGCCGGACGGTGCTCACCGACACCCTCGCCGAGGCGGCGGGCACACCGGCCGAGGACGTCTACCCCGGCGGCGACCAGCTCGGCGCCGACACCGTGCAGCAGCGGCCCCTCGGCGGCATCAACATGTGGCCCATCGCCTGGCAGAACCGGCCGACCTACCAGCAGGTCGTGGAGTTCGAGGGCGGCCGCGACTGACCCGCCCGGCCCACCCGCGGCGCCCGTGACCCTCCCCCAGCGCGGAGAAGGGTCACGGGCGCCACCGCCCACCATGGTCGGTTCAGCGGAGCGCGGCGGTGCCGGCGCCAGGCGGTCACCAGGCGGCGGCGCGGCGGGCCTCGTGGGCGATGTCGGCGACGGAGCGGCCGTCGGTGCGGATGCGCACGGTGCCTCGGGGGGCGTTCTCGGCGAGGTGGCCCGCCATCCAGGCGCTGCGTTCGACGTGGTGGTCGAGCTGGGAGCCGATCTCGCGCCGGGCCAGGCGCGCGCGGACGGTCGCCGGGTCGGCCTGGAGCAGCACGGCGGTCACCGCCACGCTGCCGCCCATCGCCCGGACGACCAGGTCGGCGTCCAGGACGGCGGCCGTGTTGGGGTAGACCAGCAACCGCCGGCCGAGCGCCGCGTAGTTGGCCCAGACCGCGGCCAGGTTGCGTTCGGTGATGGCCGAGCGGTGGGGGTCGCCGGGCGGGGCGGGGTGGATCTGGTCCATGGTGTCGCCCTCGATGTGGCAGTGGGCGCGGCCCTCGCCTTGGAGCTGGGCGGAGACCTCCCAGGCCACACTGGACTTGCCGACCCCGGCGCAGCCGCCGATGAGCAGGACTTCGTAGTCGGTCACAACCGCGCATCCTCGCACGGGGCGCCGGGAGGCGCACCGGGTTTTGCGCCGGGGACCACTACCGTGGACGGGGTCCTGGAGCGCCGCACATCCGGGCACCCGACCCGACTCACGACACTGGTAGGTGCATTTCCCATGCTCGATCGGCTGCGGTCGCTGCTGTCCAGCACAGGCGGGCGCGGATCGTCCCCGGACGACCCACGGACCGCCCCACCGGCGGGGGACGCGCCCGCTCCGCCGCCGACCGCGCGCTCCGCCCGGACGTCGTCCGCGACCAGGGTCGACGGCGCACTCGGGGTGGTCGCCACGTGGGCGTTCCGGGTGATCGTCATCGCCGCGGCGCTCTACATCGCCGGCTGGTTGATCCAGCAGACGTGGTCGCTCCTGCTGCCGCTGGTGCTCGCGCTGCTGCTGTCGACGATCCTCTGGCCGCTGATGCGGCTGGCGAGCCGCGCGCTGCCACCGAGCTTCGCGGCGTTCGCGGTGCTGCTCGCCTTCGTCGCGCTCCTCGTCGCGATCGTCTCGCTGCTGGTCCCCCGGGTCGCGGCGGAGGGCGAGGGCCTGGTCGACCAGCTCTACAAGGCGGCCGACGACCTCCGCAAACTCCTCAGCGGCCCCCCGCTGAACCTCGACGCGGACCGGCTCGCGGAGATGATGGACGGGGCGCTCGGCCAGCTCCAGCAGCACCAGCAGGCCATCGCGACCGGTGTGCTCAGCGGGGTGAGCTCCCTCGGGACCTTCCTCGTGAACTTCGTGCTCGTGCTCTTCCTGGTGTTCTTCCTGCTCAAGGATGGCCCCAAGTTCGTGCCGTGGCTGCGCCGGTGGCTGCCCAGCCAGGGCGGTGCGCACGTCGACGCCCTCGCCGGGCGGATCTGGGCGATGCTGACCGGCTTCATCTGGTCGCAGGCCGCGGTCGCGCTGATCGACGCGGTGGTCATCGGCATCGGGCTGTGGGTCCTCGACGTCCCGTTCGCGTTCCCGCTCGCCGTGGTGATCTTCTTCGCCTCGTTCATCCCCATCATCGGCGCGATCGCGACCGGTGTCCTCGCCGTCGCGGTCGCACTCGTGGACCAGGGGGTCTGGGTCGCGCTGGCGGTGCTGGCCATCGTGCTGGTCGTCCAGCAACTGGAGGGCAACCTGCTCCAGCCGTTCCTGGTCGGCAGGGCGCTTTCGCTGCACCCCGCCGTCGTCCTCGGCGCGGTGACCATCGGCGGCACGGTCTTCGGCATCGTCGGGGCGTTCCTCGCCGTACCGGTCGCGGGCGCCGGGGTGACCGTCCTGCGCTACGCGCGTGAACGGGCCGTCGAACCGGAACCCGCCGCCGCGGACGGGCCGGTGACCACCGCCGGGGCGGCGCCCGAGGAGGCGTCGGACGAGGCGGCCGCCGCCTCCGACACCCCCGCCCAGGGGCCCGAGGCGCGGGACTGAGCGGGCCGGGGGCGCAGGTCCCCCTCGCCTGCTATGCCTCGGCGTCGAACCGCGCCCGTGCGCGCTCGACGTCGGGCATGGTGGCGGTGGTCCAGTCCAGCAGCGCGTCGATGAGGTCCTGGAGCGTCTTTCCGAGCGGCGCGATGCGGTACTCGACCGCGACGGGCCGCGTGCTCGTGACGACGCGCTCGACCATCCCGTTGCGCTCCAGGCGCCGCAGCGCCGCCGTGAGCGACTTCTGCGTCACGCCGGGGATGGCCCGGCGCAGCTCGTTGAACCGGGTGGGCCGCTCGCACAGCTCTTCGAGCACCTGAAGCGACCACTTGTCGAGGACCTGGTCGAGCAGCTCGCGGTGCGGAGCGGTGATCTGGGAGCGGTCGGCGGGGGCGGTTTCCGGCATGACACCTGGTCTCGTTGAAGTTCCCTTTCAATACCAGGTATACCTCGGATACCAGTCCATCGACAAGCAAAGGACGCTCCGTGACCGTGCAACTGCTGTCTCCCGAGGGCATGTTCCAGCCCGTCCCCTACCACCACGTCTCGATCGGCACGGGCTCCCGCCAGGTGCACGTGGCCGGCCAGATCGCGCGCGACGCCGAAGGGAACCCCGTCGCAACGGGCGACCTCACCGGGCAGGTCGCGCAGGCCCTGCGCAACACCGCGCGCGGCCTGGCCGGCGCCGGGGCGGACTTCTCCGACGTCGTGCGCCTCAGGTTCTTCGTCACGGGCTGGCGCCCCGAGAAGATGGCCGGCTTCATGGCCGGCATCGAACGCGTCACCGGCGAACTCGGCATCCCGCAGCCCTTGCCGCCGGTGTCGCTCATCGGCATCGACTACCTGTTCGAGCCCGACGTGCTCGTCGAGGTCGAGGCGTTCGCCGTCCTCGACTAGACCGCAGGTCGGCCCCTTCTGCGTCTCGCTGCGGGCGCGCGCCGCCGCTGCACCGACGGCACTGCCGTCAGTCGGCCGCGCTCGCGCTGAGACGCGTGATGGGGCGGCCCGCGACGCACACGAGTACCAGGATGACGGCCGCGGTGAGGGCGTAGGGCAGCCTGAGGGCGTCGCTCTCGGCGAGCCGGCGTTGGGCGAGGCTGACAAGGGCGCCGCCGGCGCCCATCCCGACGGTCGCGAGGCCCCACGACGCCGTGCCCGCCGCCGCGTTGACCCGGCCGAGCAGATGGGCCGGGACGACGCGCTGGCGCAGCGAGGACGCCGAGACGGTGTAGGCCAGCACGCACGCACTGGACACGAAGAGCATGGCCGCGACCACCGGCACCACGGGCGCGGCCGCCATGACGAGGAAGCAGCACCCGGTGGCGGACAGGCTGGCCATGGGGAGCCACCCGGCCGGCAGGCGCGCGGCGAGCACGCCGCTGACCTGCCCCCCGACGACACCGCCCGCTGCGGCGGCGAGCATGAGCAGGCCGAACTGCGCGGCGTCCAACCCCAGCGTCTGCTGGGCGAACAGCACCTGGGTCGCGAGGATCGTCGCGTAGGCGACGTTGAAGGCCATCGTCACCCCCACCAGGCGCCGCAGCAGTGGGGAGGCCCAGATCGCCGCGACCCCGGCGCCGGCCCGGCGCCACCCGGACTGCCGCTCGCCGGGGTCCGGCGGCTCCCGGCGCTCGCCCTTGTGCAGGCGGGCCAGCAC
Organism: Murinocardiopsis flavida; assembly: GCF_003014485.1. Taxonomy (GTDB): domain Bacteria; phylum Actinomycetota; class Actinomycetes; order Streptosporangiales; family Streptosporangiaceae; genus Murinocardiopsis; species Murinocardiopsis flavida. The sequence goes on from NZ_PYGA01000001.1 coordinate 408,607, forward strand.
GACCGCGACCAGCGCGCAGATCCCTGCGCTGCCGAACAGGGCCGGGGCGATCCCGGCGGTCAGCGCGAATCCGCCCACGGGGCGCCCGAGGAACTCCTGCGCGGTGATCTCGGCCGTGCGGAACTGCCCGTTGGCGGCCTCCAGGCGTGCGCGCGGGACCAGGTCGGGTATCGCGGTGACGGCGGCGGTGTCGTAGCACACCTCCGCCAGCCCGAGTGCGAAGGCGGCGGCGAGGAGCACGTCGAGGCGCAGGCCGCCGGTGAGCGCCAGCGCCCCAAGTCCGCCCCACAGCACCGCCCGGACGACCGCGGCCGCCGCCATCGTCGGCAAGCGCGGGTGGCGGTCGATCACGGCACCGGCGGGGATCGCGGCGATCAGCCACGGCAGCCGGCCCGCAGCAGCGACCGCGCCGACCCAGAACGCCTCGTCGGTCACCGTGGTCGCGATCCACGGCAGGGCGATCAGCGCGATGCCGTCGGAGAGGTTCGAGGTGAACGACGCACCCCAGAAACGCCAGAACCGCCGCCCCAGACCGGCAGCCACCGGGTCCCTCCCTCCCCACGACGCCAGGGCGGCGAAATTACCAAGCGCCGACCGTACGCCGCACGCTATTATCCGGGCCGCCCCGCATGCCGCGGGGCCCACGACGTGTGCGCCGTCCCGGCCCGGCATCGCGCGGCCGCCGGGAGCGGCCCACCTGCCGGCAAAGGAGCTCCATGACCCGGGCGGACGTCATCGCCGTTCTCGACGAGCACTACGACCTGCACGTGCGCGACCTCGAACCGGTCGCGGCCGGTGCCGACCTCGCGGCCTCGCTGTGGCGGGCGACCGATCGGGACGGCCGGGGGTTCGCGGTCAAATGGACCGGCGGCGGGTCACCGGCCGGCCTGGTCCTGCCCGCCGCGCTGAGTGCCGTCCGCCCCGGGAGCACCCCCCGCCCGCTGCCGTCGCGGACCGGTGCGCTGTGGGTCGACACCGGCGGGCGGCGCCTGTCGGTGCTGGAGTGGGTCGCCGGCCCCGGCGCCATGGACGCCGCGCTCGACCGCGACGGCTGGACCGCAATGGGGCGGCTCCTCGCCGCGCTGCACGCCCTCCCCGTCACCGGCGAACTGCGCCGATCGGTTCCCCGCGAAGGCTTCGACCCGTCCCGGTGGGTCGACCTGTTCGACCGCGTCGACGCGGCGGTCGACCGGCCCGCCGACGGCGCGGCGCGGCGGCTGGCCGAGGCATGGCGGGAGCGGCGCGCCGACCTGCGCGCACTGCGCGAACACACGGCCGGCCGCGCCGAGGCCCTGCGCGCGCGGACCGACCTCCCCGGATTCGTCCCGTGCCACGCCGACCCGCACCTCGGCAACGTCATCCGCGCCACGGAGGGCGGCCTCGTCCTGATCGACTTCGACGACGCCGTCATCGCACCCCGCGAACGCGACCTGATGTTCGTCATCGGCGGCGGCGTGCTCGCCGACATGCCCGCGACACCCGAGCAGCAAGCCTGGTTCCTCGACGGCTACGGCCCGCACGACATCGACCGCGACCTGCTCGGCTACTACCGGGGCGTGCGCGTGCTGGAGGACGTCGCCGAACCCGCGTCGGTCGTCCTCGACCCCGGGAGCACAGCAGACGACCGGACCACGGGCCTCGGCTACGTCACCGACGTCCTGTCGCCCACCGGCCTGCTGGCCCAGGCGCTCGACGGCCACTCCTGAGGGCGCGCGCCCCGCCGGTCCGGCGCGCGCGTAGTATCGGCTGTCCACCAGCGGGAGCCGCGGCGCGGCCGCCGTTGCCGACCGCATCGGAGGCCATCGCCATGGACCGGTCCAGCAGCGGCCCGAACGACCGGATCCGCCGGCATTGGGACCGGCAGGCGGCGCGCTACGACGCGGCGATGGACCGGCTGGAGCGGCTCGTCTTCGCCGACGGGCGGAGCTGGGTGTGCTCCCAGGCGTCCGGGCGCACCCTGGAGGTCGCCGTCGGCACCGGCCGCAACCTGCCGCTGTATCCCCCGGACGTGGAGCTGACCGGCATCGACCTGAGCCCGCGGATGCTCGACATCGCCCGGGAGCGCGCCCGCCGGGACGGCCATGCGGTGGACCTCCGCGAAGCCGACGCCCAGGACCTCCCCTTCCCCGATGAGCACTTCGACACCGTGGTCAGCACGCTGTCGCTGTGCTCGGTGCTCGACCTCGACGCCACTGTCGCCGAGATGCGGCGGGTCCTGCGGCCCGGCGGCCGCCTGGTGCTGCTGGACCACGTGCGGCCGAGCGTGGCACCCGTGCGCTGGGCACTGACCGCCGTGCAGTGGCTGATGAACCGGCTCGATCCGGGCAACGGCGAACAGCTGCTGCGCCGGCCGCTGACAACGGTGCGGGCGCACGGGTTCGCCGTCGAACGGCGCGAACGCTCCAAGGCCGGCGCGGTCGAACGCCTCGCGGCACGCCGACCCGCCGAGCAGTAGCGGCGGCCTACCCGCCGCGGTCCCGCCCGCCGCGGCGGGCGGGACCGGACAACGGGGCCGGGCAACCGGTCAGAGGTAGCCGCCGATCTGGCTGACGAGCGTGGCGACGGCGAAGAACCCGTAGAACCCGATCGCCAGCAGGATCCCGACGAGCCGGACGCCCTTCATCCGGACGGCCGTCGGCACGTCCCTGCGGTTCAACCGGACGAGCAGGATCGCGTACGTGAGGGTGACGATCGAGGCCGCGCAGGTGGAGATGAGCAGCAGCTCGACGGGCTGGTCGATGCCCGAGAGCAGGATCAGCGAGCCCAGCAGCACCTCGGCCCAGATGACGGCGAGGTAGAGCTTGCCCTCGGTCCAGAACGCCGAATCCTCCAGGTAGTTGCGTTTGACGAAGTCGCTGATCACCCGGCCGATGATGTCGAGGAGGCCGAGGGCCGCCGCCCACAGGGAGACGGTGGCGACGGCGAAGAACAGGATCTCCATCCAGTCCCCCACCCGCGCGCCGAGGAGGTCGCCCTGGATGCGCAGGAACTCGGGGCTGTTCTCGACGTCGTCGCGCCCGAAGAGCGTCTCGTAGGCCAGCAGGCACATCAGTCCGATGGTGACCATGCAGACCAGGAAGAACGAGACGAAGTGCTCAAGGTTCGCCCGGCGCCACCACACCTTCCACCGTGCGAGGTTCCGCTCGTCCTGCGGGAAGGTGTACAGGTCCGCACCGGTGGGCTCGGTGCGCCCGGTGATCGGCGAGACCAGCACCGGGACGTGGGCGCCCATGCCGTAGCCCTTGTCCCTGATCCAGTTGCTGAGGACCAGGTTGTGCACGCCGCCGGCGCCGGCGGCGCCGATCGCGCTCAGCATGAGCACGAACGGCACCTGCCCGGGGACCTGCGCGAAGTCGGTGACCGTGTGCGTCCCTGCGGCCGACCACGACTGCCAGGTGATGACGGCCACGACGATGACGGCGAGGAAGAAGAGCGTGAGCCCGACCTTGAGCAGCTCGACCTTCTCCACCGTCCGGTACACGACCGGTGACGCCGTGAGCAGGATGCCGATCACGAACAGCGAGCCGATCGTGATCCACAGGACGTTCCCGCCGCCGATCGCGAACGTGAAGACCGTCGCCGCGCTGCTGGCCCAGCCCGGCCAGACGTACTGGAACGCCCCCGCCGCGCAGATGAGGATGCCCCAGCCCTTCCACCACCGGGAGAACCCCGCGACGACCGTCTGGCCGGTGGCGAGCGTGTACCGCTCGATCTCCATGTTGATCACGGATTGGAACATCACGGTGACGATGGCGAGCCAGAAGAGGCCGAACCCGGCGATGGAGGTGATGTAGGGCCAGAGGATGATCTCGCCCGCTGCCAGTCCGATCCCGGCGGCGACGACACCGGGGCCGATCATCGAACGCAGGGGTACGGGCTCCGGCAGGTCGCGCGTCAACGGGGCTGTTCGCCGCTCGGTGGTGGACATGGGGGCTCCCGGGGTGGGAATGGGCGGACGGGGCGGCACCTCGGGACCAAGCGGTGGCGGGTGCGCCTGCGGACCCCGCGGGGTCAGGGTGTGCTGTCGTGCGCCTGCTGGGCGGCCCGGCGGACCGGTGTGTTCGCCGCCCCGAAACCGGCGTAGCGGTCGATGCGCTGCACGAGCTCGATGAACACGCGGCCCACGGCGAGCGTGTAGCAGTGCAGGAACGCGCCGTTCTCGTCCCGGTCGTAGAGCAGGCCGAGGTCGCGCAGCTCGCGGCTGAGCGCGGGCGGCAGGTCGTGGCGTGCGTCGGCGTCGTCGTAGTAGTTGTCGGGGATGGGCAGGAAGGCCGCGCCGTTCTCGCGCGCGCTGCGCACGTCGGCGGCGATGTCGTCGGATCGCAGCGCGATGTGCTGGAGCCGCAGGTGCGGCCCTGCCGCGTGCTCGCCGACGTTCTCGATGCTCAGCGCGAGGCGGACGCCGCCGTCCTCGCTCTCCATGGCGCGGCTGCGCACGAGCCCGAACGGGTCCGCGAGCTCCAGGCTCTCGCTGGGGCGCAGGCCCAGGACACTGCGGTAGAACAGCGCCGCCTCGTCGTAGTGGTGCGGCGGCTGGGTCAGGCCCAGGTGGTCGATCCGCAGCGGCCCCGCCGCTGTCGGGGCGTCGGCGGGGGCGAAGTCGCCGGTCCAGGACGGCGCGTCCGCGTGCCCGGTCCGGCAGAAGAAGACCTGGGTGCCGTCGGGCGCCGCGACGGCGTCGAGCGGGGCCTCGTCCGCCTCCTTCGCCCGGGGCAGGACCGGGGCGAGCAGCGCTTCGGCGCGCGCGACCGCCTCGGTCGGCGCCGCGGTCTCAAGTCCGATGGCCGTGACCTCCGCAGCGGCGCCGGACTCCCCTGCCGCCGCGTTGAGGAGGACGCGGGCCTGGCCCCGCTCCCAGAGGGCGACCGGCTTGGAGGCGTGGGTCCCGGTGCGGGCGAATCCCAGCGCGGTGAGCAGCGCGGCGACGCGCTCGCCGCCGACCGGGGAGACGGCCACTTCCGCGAACGCGAACCCGGTGGCGGGCACCGGCGGGGGCGGGACGCGCAGGTCCACCGGCGCGGCGGCGCCGCGCGTGCGGGGCGCGGCGGACGGCAGGCCGGCGGTCTGCTCCTGGAGCGCGATGAGGGACCGCATCGCGTCGACGGCGGCGCGTTCGGGCTCGGTGCGCCGGTACACGTCGTTGAAGACCTCCAGCGACGCGGGCCCGGTGTAGCCGGCGCGCAGGGCCGCCGCGAGGACCCCGGCCACGTCGAGCCCGCCCTGGCCGGGGAAGCACCGGTAGTGCCGGCTCCATTGCAGGACGTCCATCGCCAGGAGCGGGGCGTCGGCCAGTTGCAGGAAGAAGATCCGGTCGCCGGGGATGGACTCGATGGCGGCGGGGTCGGCCCCGCGCGAGAGGATGTGGAAGCTGTCGAGGCAGGTGCCGAGCGCCGGGTGGTCGGCTGCGCGCACGATGCGCCAGGCGTGGTAGTAGTCGCTGACGTTGCGCCCCCAGGCGAGCGCCTCGTAGGCGACGCGGATCCCGTGCTCGGCGGCGAGCCCGGCGAGCCGGTGGAGCTGCTCGGCGGCGAGCGCGTCGTCGTCGACGGACCACGCCGCGGTGTTGGAGCACACCAGGACCTGGTCGACACCGAGGCGCCGCATCAGCGCGAACTTGTGCCGGGCCCGGCGCAAGCTCTGGTCGAGCCGGGCGGGCGGCGCCGCCTCGAAGTCGCGGAACGGCTGGTATAGGGCGATGTCGAGGCCGAGGTCGGCGGCGCGGGCCCGGATCTCCTCCGGCGGCGCGGTGGAGGCGACCAGATCGTTCTCGAAGACCTCCACCGCGTCGAAGCCCGCGGCGGCGATGGCGTCGAGTTTGCGGGTCAGCGGGCCGCTGATGGACACGGTGGCGATTGAGGTGCGCATGTCGGCCTCCTGCTGCGGCTCACGGGGTGGTGGACGGGGCGAGGAGCGCGGCCATGTCATCGAGCATCCGCTCGGTGTCGGGCTCGGCCCCGGTGATGAGGCGGAAGGCGTCGGCGGCCTGGAACACGGCCATGCCCGTGCCGCCGAGGGTCCGGCAGCCGAGCGCGGCCGCGTGGTCGAGCAGGGGGGTCAGGGCCGGGCGGTAGACGACGTCGGCCACCCAGGTGCGGGGGTCCAGCAGGCCGGGCGGCACCGGGGTGCCGGGCTCGGCGGCCATGCCCACCGGTGTGGTGTTCACGAGTCCGTCGGCGCGGGCGAGCAGGCCGGGGAGCGCGCCGCGGTCGGCGCCCGCCACGCGGTCCCCGCCCGGGTGCGCGCGGAGGGCGGCGGCGAGGCCGCGGGCCCGCGCGGGTTCGGCGTCGACGACCGCGATGTGCTCGGCACCGAGGCCGAGCAGGGCGTAGGCGACGGCGGCCCCGGCGCCGCCGGCGCCCATCAGGACGACCGTGCCGAGGGGCGCGCCGGGCAGCCCGCGGGTGAAGGAGTGGGCGAACCCGGACCAGTCGGTGTTGTGGCCGACGGCCTGCCCGCCGGTGAACAGCACCGTGTTGACGGCGCCGAGGAGGGACGCCTCGGCGGAGAGCCGGTCGAGGTGGCGGGGCGCGGTCCGCTTGCACGGGTGGGTGATGTTGAGCCCGTCGAACCCCAGGCGCGCGGCCGCACCGATGAGCGCGCCGATATCGTCCGGGCCGCGCCCGGCGGCCGCGACGTCGATGGTCCGGTAGACGTAGCGCAGCCCGTGGCGATCGGCCTCGCGCTCGTGCAGCTCGGGCGTGAGGGACGGGCCGACTCCGGCGCCGATGAGCCCCACGAGGTAGGAGCGGCGGTCAGGTGGCATACAGGTCCCTACGTCGGGCTGCCGGGGGCCCGCGCGCCGCAGGGGGCACGCAGGCGCTCATGTACTAACGGCACTTATGTACTAACTAGTACGTTAGTAATCCACATCACCGTCCTCCTGTAAAGACCCGGCGGGGCACTTTCGTCGGGACCGGCACCCACGCAAGCGCCGGGGCCGACCGCCGCGCCGCCGCTAAACTGGGCGTCCACCCCCGGTGACCCGAGGAGCCGAATGCAGGACCCGCCGCCCCCCGCCCCGTACGGCAGCGGCCGTGCGCGGGACCCGGTCCGGACCCAGGCGGAGATCATCGAGGTCGCCGTGCGCGAGTTCGCCGACCAGGGCTACTCCGGGGCGCGCGTCGACCGCATCGCCGAGCGCACCCGCACCACCAAGCGGATGATCTACTACTACTTCGGCGGCAAAGAGGGCCTGTACACCGCGGTCCTCGAACACGTCTACTCCGGCATCCGCCAGCGCGAGCAGGCCCTCGACGTCGCCGGGCTCAGCCCCATCGACGCGATCAGGCGGCTCGCCGAACTGACCTACGACCACCACGTCGCGCATCCCGACTTCATCCGGCTGGTCAGCATCGAGAACACGCACCGCGCCGAGCACCTCGCCAAGTCCGAGGCGCTCAGCAACCTGCGGATGCCGGTCCTCGACCTCATCGCCGGGATCCTGGAGAAGGGCCGCGCCGACGGCACCATCCGCGCCGACGCCGACGCGGTCGACGTGCACATGCTCGTCAGCTCCTACTGCGTGTTCGCGGTCGCCAACCGGCACACCTTCGCCACGATCTTCGCCCGCGACCTGCTGGACCCCGAGCGGCGCGGGCACTACCGGTCAATGGTCGGCGAGCTGCTCGTCCGCTACCTGACCCCCTGACCCGCGCGCGGCAGGGTCAGCCGCGCACGTACCCGGTGACCCGGCTCCCGGGCGCACGGGTGGTGTCGGCCGCGCGGCGTTCGCGGGCGGTGTCGACCCTGCTCAGGTCGTAGATCCCGCCGATGCACACGGCCGTGCCCGAGTGCGAGAGCACCGCGCCGCCGCCAGCGGCGCACTGGTCCGCCGTGACGTCCTTGCCGCGGTGCGGGTGGTCCGCCGTCCGGACGTCGAGGCCCTGGTCGACCGGCCAGTCCCAGCGCGGGTCCTCGGCCGCGGCCGGCACCCCCGACAGGGCCAGGGCCCCGGCGGCGCACGCGATCAGGGCGGTGGCGAGCAGGCGCTGCATGCGTCCTCCGTAGCTCGGTGCCAGCGGCTCGGGCCGCCACGGACAGACACAAAGAGTAATGCAAAAACTACGAAGAGCGAGAATCGAGGTATCGGCCGCGGTTCGGCCGCCCGCGGTTCAGCCGCCCGCGACGGCGCGGTCCAGCAGGACCCGCGCCGCGGCGCGGGCCTCGGCCGCCGCCCCGCGCTCGCCGGCCATGGAGTACGCGACGACGGCGCCCTCGTGCAGGCTGAGGAGCTGCACGGCGAGACCGTCCGGACGCGCGGCGCCGGCCTCGGCGAGCAGGGCGCGGAAGCGGTCGCGCAGCCAGGTCTTCTCACCGATCACCACGGCCCGCGCGGGATGGTCCGGTTCGGGGAGCTCGCCGAAGGCGTTGAGGAAGGCGCAGCCCCGGGCGCTGGGCGGCGGCGCCGTCCACTCGGCGAGGGCGTCGAACGGCGCGAGCACGCGGGCGGGCGACCCGGCGGGCACCGCGGCGATGCGGGATTCGACGAAGGCCCGCCACCGCTCGTCGCGGGCGCCGAGGTAGGCGGCGACGAGGGCCTCCTTGGAACCGAACCGGTCGTAGAGCGTGCGCTTAGTGATCCCGGACTCGGCGGCGATGGTGTCGACGCCGACCGCCCGGATACCCCGCTGGTAGAACAGCTCCGACGCGACGTCGAGGATGCGCCGTGCGGCGGGGGTGAGCCCGCCGTCCCCGGCGGCGGTGGCATCGGCCATGGGTCTCCTCCGCGGCATGTTCACAGACCGGTAAGCTCAGTGATGTTCACAGATCAGTGTAGTGATCGACGGTGAACCCGGGACGCCCCGCGCACGGGCGGCCACCGCACCCGACCCGCTGAGGGACCGCAGCATGGACGCGACGACCGCGGCACAGCCGTTCACCATCGACATCAGCGCCGACACACTGGCCGACCTGCGCGCACGCCTCCGGCGAACCCGATGGCCGGACCCCGCACCGCGCCCGGCGTGGCACAGCGGCATGGACTCCGACCTGCTCGCCGCGCTCGTCGCGCACTGGGCCGACGGGTTCCGCTGGGACCGGGTCCAGGCCGACCTCAACCGCCTGCCGCACTTCCTGGCCCCCGTCGACGGCCTCGACGTGCACTTCGTCCACTGCCGCGCCGACGCGGCCGACGGCGTGCCCGTGCTGGCGCTGCACGGCTGGCCGGCGACGTTCGTCCAGATGACCCGGCTCATCCCGCTGCTCACCGCCCCCCGGCCCGGCGCGGGCCGGGCCAGGGACGTGGTCGTCCCCTCCCTGCCGGGGTTCGGGTTCTCCGCGCGCCCCGGCGAACCGGGGTGGAACATCGACGCCATCGCCCGCGCCATGCACCGGCTGATGACCGGGGTACTCGGCTATCACCGCTACGCGGTGCGCGGCAGCGACTTCGGGCTGGCCGTCGCCCTGCGCCTCGGCGCGCTCTACCCCCGCCACGTGGCGGGGGTCCACGTCGGCGGCACCCACCTGCGCGTCGACGAGGTGCCCGGCGACCTCACCGGCGCCGAGCGCACCTTCGTCGCCGCCGCCCGCGCCTGGTACGCCGAGGAGGGCGGCTACATCGACATCCAGTCCACCAAGCCGCAGACACTGGGCCACGCCCTGGCCGACTCGCCGGCCGGGCTGCTCGCCTGGATCGTGGAGAAGCACCGGACGTGGTGCGCGCGCCCGGCCGACCTGCTGTCCGTGTTCTCGCCCGACGACCTGCTCACCACGGCCACCGTCTACTGGGCCACGAACACCGTCACCTCGTCGCTCCGCCTCTACCAGGAGGAGCGGATCTCCCCGGCGCCGCACGACCCGGTGGCCGTGCCGCTCGCCGTCAGCCAACCCGCCGAAGAGGAGTACCGGACCCCCGTCGAGTGGTGGGAGCGGCGCCACCCGGTCGCCCGGTACAGCGTCCTGCCCGGCGCCGGCCACTTCCCCGAATGGGAGGCGCCCCGCGCGTTGGCGGCCGACCTGCACGCCTTCCTCGCCGCCCTCGACTGAGGGCGACCGGTCGGCCGCCGCGCGCCGGGTCAGTTCTCCGCGGACTCCCCGGCGGACTCGCCGGCAGGTTCGCCGGTGCGCCTGCGTCGGATCAGGAAACCGATGGCGAGCCCGACCGCACCGCTGACGGCGATGGGGATCCACGGCACCGCGGCCATCCCGCTCTCGTCGGAGGCCGCACGGAAGTCGGGGACCTTGTCGGGGTCTCCCACCTGGCCCTTGCGGTCCAGGGTGCTGCCTTCGGCCCAGCCGCCGCCCATGTCGCAGTTGACCCGGTCCCTGGAGCTGACGGCGTCCTCGGGCAGCGCCATGTCCTGGCTCCGCTCGGACGCGGTGGTACCCGAGGGGACCTCGCGCTCCGGCGCGCGGATCCCCCACGTGTCCTTGGTCCGCTGCTCGACGTCGTCGACCAGGTGGTCGCCGAGGTCGAGTGCGTCCATGGCCCAGGTGTTGCTGGACTCGGTGAGGATCTCGCGGCCCTTCTCGTCGTCGCCGGACTCGTAGGCGTCGAGGGCCCGCTTCTCGACGTCACCGAGGTCCGCCGAGATCTGCGCCTCGTAGCCTTCGAGGGCGTCGGTGACCTCGCCGAGGAACTCCTCCGGGTGGTCGCAGGTGTAGTACATGAGCCGTTTGAAGGTCCGCACCGGATAGCGCGTGGCCTCCTGCGGCGCGAACTCGGGATCGACGTAGGAGTCGGCGGCGCCCGACGTCAGGTACCGGTGCTGGCTGTACTCCGGCGGGATCTCTTCGGTGCCGATGTGGTACGGGATGTACGGCGCGGTGACCGACGCGGTCGGCGCCACCCAGAGCGTGTTCAGGTCGGGGTGCGCGACGTCCTTGTCGAGAGCGGCGGCCTGGCCGTAGCCCGACCGGTCGTCGGACCAGCGGGGGTCGCGCACCAGCCGCTTCATGTCGTCGAGGCTGACCGGTGCGAGCTGCCGGAGCTCCTTCTCCAGCCGCGGCGGGTACCGGTACGGCGCCTCGTCGTCGTCGCCGGGTTGGCCGGGGAACGGCAGGGCGTAGGCCTTGTGCAGGTTGAACGGCTCGCCGCTGTCGGGGTCCCACCACTTCTTCTCGACCGCGTGGTCGACGATGTTCGCCGACCCCATGTAGTCGGGGTCGTCCTCGAAGTCGGTCGGGAACTCCCCGATGTAGCCGGGGTAGGAGACGCGCACGTCGTCGGGGCCGAGCCGTTCGGCGGCCCAGAGGCCCTCGCCGCCGGGGTACTCGGTGAGGACCCAGCCCTCCTTGCCGTCGGCGAAGAGGTGGGAGTTGCCGCCGTAGGTGGTGTACCCGTACTCGTCGATCAGGCCGCCGACGATCTCAACGGCCTCCTCGGCGGTGTGCGCCCGCTCCATGGCGATCCTCGACAGGTCGCTGTACTGCGGCCCGGTCTGCGGGGTCTTGGTGTCCTGGACGAGCTCGTCGCGGCCGTCGAGCCAGACGTCGCGGGCAGCGACGCCGTGCTCGTTCAACCCTCCGTTGGTCAGCGGGGCGGGGAAGCCCGCGAACTCGGAGTAGTTCATCGTGATGTACTTGGCGGTCTCTTCGACCTGGGGGATCTTCGTGAGCTTGCCGGGGATGTCGGCTTCGCCGGTGGCGCCGACCGTGATCTCGGCGTCCTCGGCGTGTTTCCGGCGGGGCACGACCTCCAGCCAGTGGCTCGACGGTTCGTGGCCGAATCCGCCGAGCAGGACGGAGCCGTCGTCGGTGAGGTTGCTGCCGACGTAGAAGGCGATGCTCTTGTCGCGCGGGTCGGGGGGCGTGATCCGCTGCTCTGGCTCGGCCTTGGGCGGTCGCTCGTCGGCCGCCGCAGTGGGCGTCGTCACGGCGGCGAGCGCGAGCACCAGCGACACGGCCGCGGCGGCGGTGCGCGCGGGGAACATGGTCCTCCAAAAAGGATGAATTGGTACAAAGGTAGTACTAACGTAAGAAGTACCTAAAGACCAAACCGAGGACCGGGCGCCGCCGCACGACACCGCCGCAGGTGCGCCCCGGGCCCGCGCCGCACTCGGCGGTGGACGGGGCGGGGGCTGAGGGCGACCGCGGCACGCGCCCCCGCTGTCAGGTCTCCGAACCGCAGCTCCTGATCCAGCGCTCGCCGTTGCCGAGGTGGTTGGTGTTGACGAAGTCCACGCCGGCCTCCTGCTGCGCCTCCCAGAAGTCGCGGCGCGCCTCGCCCTCGCACTCCTGGCGGCCGGGGGTGATCTGGCCGTGGCAGGGGATGAACTCCCCGTTGGAGCCGTCGCGGTACTGCTCGTCGGGGCCGCCCCAGAATCGCGTCTTCAACCCGGACCGGTGCGCCTGGTCGACGAGCCGGTTCAGCTCCTGCTGCTCGCGGTCGTCGATCTTGTTGTTGCCCTGGTCGCCGCAGTGGCCCTTGCCCCATTCGCCGTTGAGCATGGAGAAGTTCGCGGCGTACTCGCGGTCGTACTCGGGGCTGTCGATGTTCACCTTGGGCGGCAGCTCGCACCCGTTCACCGGGGCGATGTCGAAGCTGACGTTGCCGGGCCTGTTCGCCAGGACGTAGTCGTCGCTGGGCCGGCCGCCGCTGAAGACGACCTCCACATCGGGCGGCAGGTCCTCGATCTGCTCCAGCGTCGCGTCGTAGGCGCGCCGCTTGTCCTCCTCGCTGTCCTGCCCCTTGATCTCGACCACGAGCTGGAACGGCTCCTCGCGCCCGGGGTAGATCTCGCCGCCGTTCTCCGCCGCCCGCTCCTTCAGCGCGTCGACGTAGGTCTGCTTGAGGGAGCCGCGGGGCCGGTCGGTCGCGTCGTGCTTGAGCACGAGGTCCCCCTCCTCGTACCTCAAGGGGTCGTGCTCCTTGCCGAACCAGGTGTCGTCGTCGCTGTAGGGCCACACGTCGGCCTCGACGCTGGTGGCGCCGTGCCCGAGCGCGTCCTCCAGCGGGTTCTTGTTCTCGTAGTCGTTGTGGGCGTGCAGCCCCTCGGCCCACTCGGCGTCGGGGTCGGCGCAGCCGGGCTTCTCGATCGGGTCGCGCGGCGGCAGGGGCACCAGCGGATCGGGGCGGACGGCCTTCGCCTCGACGTCCGACCGCGGGCCGCCCTTCGCGCAGTCGGCGCCGCCCATGAGGCTGCACAGCGCCTCCTCGCACGCCGCGAGGACCCGCCCGGGGATGTCGGTGAAGGTCAAGCCGGCGAACACCGCGCCGACGAGCACGACCACAGCGGCGTATTCGGCGATGGAGGCGCCGCGGTCGGCCCGGCGCCGCGGGCGTCGAGGGGGCGAGAGGCGAGGGGATAAGTGTCGAGGGGGTAAGAACGGCATCCTGACCACTCCGGTTTCCGGGGGCACTGCGCTGAACGGCACTGCGCGACTGGGTGGCGCGAGTGCGGCGCGCCGTCTCAGGCCCCATCATCCCCGGCCCCTGCCGGGACCCGGCAGGGGCCCCGGAATCAGCGGGGTCCCGTTCCATCGGGGGCGGCCGCGTGCCGCGCCCCGCTCAGAGGGAGACGGGGGTGGGGAGGTCGTCGGCGAGGGTGTCGACGTTGTCGTCGACGGCGCCGTCGGGGCCGAAGGCGATGGTGTGGCGTTGCAGGGACATGCCGTACACGGTGTAGGCGGTCACGGTGTACTCACCGGAGGAGCCCTCGGCGGCCTTGGGGGGATGGACGTCCTCGCCGTGCTCCCGCTCGATGCGGGGGCGCTCCTTCTCCTCCTCGGACTTGCTCAGCTTGATGTCGTCGGTGCCGTCCACCACGTAGGAGTGGAAGTCGGTGGGACGGGTGGCGTAGAGGTAGTCGCGGGCGATGGTCTCGGCGGTGGTGCCGCTGTCGATCTCGACGCCGTCCTCGGCGAGCATCCGGGCGAAGGAGTCGGGGTCGGCCCGCAGGAACAGGGCTTCGTCGGGGCCGTCGCCGACGATGTACTCGAGGTCCTGGGCGGGGCCGCGGTGCGCGATGCGGTAGAGGGTCCAATCGGTGAGGTAAGGGGCCTCCAGTGCGGTGACGTCGGTGTTCTCGCGGTCCTCGACGATCTCGGCGATGTTGTCGCGGCCGAGGTCGGCGAGGTGCCCGGCGAGCCGGTCGATGTCGGTGTCGTCGGTCACCGGTTCTCCGCTTTCGTCGGCGATGCCGGGTTCGGTGGAGGGGGCGCCGCCACCGCCGCAGGCGGCGGTGGCGGCGAGCAGGAGTGCGGTGACCAGTGCCAGGAGCACACGGACCGGCGCTGTCGGAGTGGGGTGGTGTGTCATGGTGTCCGCCTTGTCCCTGTCACCAGCACTCGTGCCAGAGGAACCCGCCGCAGCCGCCGCCTGAGTCGCCCTCGCCATGCGCTTCGTCGTACCGCCTGTCCCACACATCGATGTACGCCTCCCCGGAGTTGGAGCCCACCGCGTCGCCGTCGAGGAAATGGTCCATCATCGCGTCGTACCTGGCGTCCTCGAAGGCCCTGTCAGCGGCCCTTTCGGCGGTCCGTTCGGCCGCCGCGACGGCCCCCTCGCGGTTCTCACCGTAATTGCCGCTCTCGACCTGCTCCTCCAACGCCCGGTTGTACTCCTCCTCGTATGCGGCCTTGGACGCCTTTTCCGCCTGCGCCATGAAGACGCGCTCGTACTGCGCCTGCCGCGGGGGCTTCACCCAGTCGTCGCCGCGGGCCTCCTCCAACTGCTCGAACATCTCCAACTCGTTGAGCTGGGCCTGCACCTCGAAGTCGGCCATCGCCTCGCGGTACTCCTCGCGGGAGTCGAAGTCCTCGGGGTCGATATGGCCCATCTGGTCGTGGGTGAGCTCGTGGATCACCGTGGACGCCCGGAACTCGGGATCCCATGAGCCGTCGATCTGGATCTTCTCGCCGTTCCAGTACCCTCCCTCGCCGTCCTCCCAGGTGACGTCGAGGTCGCTGTCTTCCAGGTACTCCAGGTACTCCCGGCCGATCTCGGTCTCTTCGAGGATCGCCTCGGTCTCCTCCCGGACCTCCTGATCGGGGTCTTCGGGCTCCGGCGGCGCGGACGGCGGCGGGCCGGGGCTGGGCGAGGGCTCCCGGTCGTCGCGGTCCGGCGGGTCCCCCGGGTCCGAGGGGGTCGGGCCCGGGCTGTCGTCCGGCCTGGGCTGCTCGTCGCGCCCTTCCTCGTCCCCGGGATCCGCCGGGTCTTCGGGGGCGCCCGCCTGGGACTCCGGAGGCTCGCACTCGCCGCCGGTGAGCGTGCAGACCGCGCGGTCGACTCCGGCGAGCATGCCGCCACCGGAGTTCAATGCGAAGACGAGCCCGCCGAGCAGCGCCGCCACCAGGATCACCACGGCGCCGTACTCGATCGCCGAGGCTGCGCGGTCGTTGGGGGAACGCGGCCGCTGCATGGGCGCCTCTCTTTTCAAGAATGGGGTCTCACGCGTTGGGAGCCGAACCCAGCCTTCCAATGGAGCCGCGCCCTTGAATAGTCCCAATCCGCCCTTATGTAGTCCTTATTTATCTCGGACATATGGGACCACAGTCCCGGTCGGGTCCCGCCGGTGCCGCACCCAACGTGATTCCCGCGGGCCACAGGCGGTCCCGGCCCCGGGCCCCCAGAGCGGCGGCCTCTTCGGCGGGCCGGGCATCCCGGGAACGGACGGGACACCGAAAGCCCCTGACCGCCCGCTTCCGCAGCGGCAGACGGCACGCCCGGACGACAATTGGCCGGATTGCCACGACACGGCTTAGCAATTCATCCGAAAAACGGTAACCTCCGCGCGGAATCGAGCGCTTCGGACATCGCGTCCGGAGACCTCGGTGGCACCGCGGTAACGCAACGGCACCACCGAGGTGCCGTACCGGCGCTCAACATCAGGGCCGCCCCGGCGTTCCGGGGCGGCAGCAGACGAACTGGGCGGAAACAACAGAATGACCACGGATCTCCACTCCTCCCCCGGCGCCTGGAGGCGGGCGCTGACCCGCGCGGCCCTGGGGGCGGTCCTCGCCGGCGGCCTCCTCGCCGGCGCCGGCACCGCGCACGCCGACACGTCCCCCGCGGACGCCACCCCCAAGATCATCGGTGGTGAGCCGGCCGACCAGACGTACTCGTTCATGGCCTCGCTCCAGTACGAGCGCGACGGCGACCCGAACTCCCACACCTGCGGCGGCGCCCTCGTCGACAAGGAATGGGTGCTCACCGCCGCCCACTGCGTGACCGAGGCGGGCAAGGACGGCGCGCCCTTCACCGTGAAGGACCCCGAACTGTTCCACGTCCGGGTCGGGACCACCGACCGGACGTCGGGCGGCAGCGTCGCCGAGCTCGCCGGCATCGAGGTCCACCCCGGCTACCAGTGGCTGGAGGACCGCGAGCTCGGCAAGGACATCGCGCTGCTCAAGCTCGACACCGAGCTGGCGGAGCGGCCGATCACCCCGGCGTCCGAGGACGCCGAACCGGGCACCGAGGTGCGCGAGGTCGGCTGGGGCTACACCTCCAACGACGACGCGGGCGACCCGACCAAGCTGCCCAAGGGGCTCCGGCAGCTCGACACCGCCATCATCCCGCCCACCACCGAGAAGTGCCGCGTGGACGAGGACGGCGACGACTCCTGGGGCATCCGCGACGGCGACGTGTGCGCCGACAACCCCGGTGGCACCTTCGGCCCCTGCGGCGGCGACTCCGGTTCGCCCCTGCTCCGGCGCGACGGCGACGACTGGGAGCTCCTCGGCGTCGACAGCCGCGGCGTCGGCGGCGTCTGCGGCGCCTCCCCCGACATCTACACCAGCGCCGGGTCCTACGACGACTGGATCGCCGGAGTCATCGGCTGACACCCCTTTCGAGCCCGGTGGCGCGGCACGCGGCCGCGCCGCCGGGCTTTTGTACGCATGTGAGCAGGATCTCTGTCAACTGTTGACAGAAGACAATGCACTCTGCTGCCATGAACCGCACACGTCGGGACTCCTCCTCGAAAGGAACGGTCATGCCGCGGCTCAGGGTGGGCGTCGTCGGAACCGGGACCATGGGCGCGCAGGTGCTGTGGCAGCTCAGCAAGCGCGGTGTCGACGCGACCGGGTTCGAGACCCATGCGCCGGGGCACCCCAGGGGCGCAGCGGGCGGCGAGACCCGGCTCTTCCGCACCATCGAGATCGAGGACCTCCGCTACGCCCCGATCGTCACCCGGGCACACGAGATCTGGGCCGAACTGCACGAGGCCACCGGCCGGGAGCTCCGGGTGCTGGACGGCTCCCTCGTCCTCGGGTCGCCCGCGGACCCGCAGATGCGGACCGCACTGGAGTCCGCGCGGCGGTCCGGGCGGCCCTACGAGGTCTACGACGAGGCCGAGCTGCGGGCGCGGCACCCGCAGCACGCGCCGGACCCCGGCGACATCGCCATCTGGGAGCCGATCGGCGGCACGATCAAACCCGAGTTGACGGTCGCGGCGACCGCCGGGCTCGCCGAGCGGAACGGCGCGACGATCCACCGCCACTCGCCGGTGCGCGAGATCCGCGAGACCTCGCGCGGTGTCACCGTGGCGACCGACTCGGGCGAGTCCGAGTTCGACCGGGTCGTCGTCGCCGCCGGCGGCTGGACGAACCAGCTGCTGCCCCGGTTCGCCGACCTGCTCACCGTGCGGCGACTCATCTCCGCCTGGTTCTTCGCCAAGGAGGCCGGGCACCTCGACACCATCCCGCCCTTCATCCGCACCGTCCCGAACTACTGCTACGGGCTCCCCGTGCCCGACCGCACCGCGATGAAGATCGGCCTCGGCTACGACCACCACATGGCGGCCGACCGCCCCGACGAGGTCGAGCGCGTCGCCCGGCCCGCGGAACTCGCGCCGTTCCGGCGGATCGTCGAGCGCTACCTGCCCGGCCTCGACCCCGACCCGATGCGCACCGACACCTACATCGAGACCTACACCCCCGACCACCGCGAATGGGTCGGCGCGCACCCGGACATGCCGAATGTGATCGTCCTCGCCGGGTTCTCCGGGCACGGCTTCAAGATGTGCCCCGCGATCGGCGAGGCAGGCGCCCAGCTGGCGATCGACGGCGCGCCGGCACTGGACGTCGGCTTCCTGCGCAACCCCGGCTCCGGCTGAACCCGCCCCTCCCCACCGATCGCTGGCGTCCGCGGCGACCCTGACGAAACGAGGTGATCGATCAATGCCCCATCCACCGGTCCGACGTGTGGAACCCCCGAGTCGCACGCTCGACCGCCGACAGCTCCTCCGGCTCGCCGGCCTGACCGGCCTCGCCGGAACCGGCGCGCTCTCGCTCGCCGGCTGCGCGTCCGCCTTCGGCACGCAGCGGGCCGACTCGGTCGTCTTCGTCTCCGACGGCGGCGAGTACCAGCAGGCGGAGCGCGACGTCTGGCTCACGCCGTTCCAGGAACTCCGCCCGGACCTGCGGGTCGCCGAGGACGTCCCGAAGAACTACGCCAAGTTGCAGGCCATGGTCGCCAGCGACAACGTCCTCTGGGACCTGGTCACCGCGACCGGCGACTTCGGCTACGGCGGCGACCGCGACTTCCTGGAGGACTTCGCGGGCCACGGCCTGCCCCTCGACGAGCTGATGCCCGAGTACACCAACGAGTCGATCGTCGGGCACACCATGTTCTCCAACGTGCTGGCGTACCGCACCGACAAGCTCGGCGGGAAGAAGCCCGAAGGCTGGGCCGACTTCTTCGACCTCGACAAGTTCCCCGGCAAGCGCGGCCTCCGGAACTTCCCGTCGGGCGCCGTCCTCGAGATCGCGCTGACAGCCGACGGCGTCGCGCCCGGGGACCTCTACCCCCTCGACTTCGACCGCGCGTTCCGCAAGCTCGACACCATCAGGCACGAGACCGTCTTCTGGACGACGGGGGCGCAGTCGGCCCAGCTCATCGCCGACGGCGAGGTCAGCATGACCCAGGTGTGGAACGGGCGGGTCTTCAACCTGCAAAAGGAGGGCGCCCCGATCGAGATCCAATGGAACGAGCATTTCATCCAGGCCGACTCGATGGTCGTCCCGCGCGGCTCCAACGTCGAGCACGCGATGGCACTCGCCAAGCACTGCCTTTCGGCGGAGAACAACGCGAAGCTGTCGCGGCACATCCCGTACGGGCCCACCAACCTGGAGTCGCTGAAACTGGTCGAGAAGTCGATGCTCGACCACCTGCCGACGAGCTACCTCGACATCGGCATCGACTTCGACAACAAATGGCTGAACGCGCACCGCGCCGAGGTCGACTCCAAATGGCAGAACTGGGTGAGGTCGACATGAGCGGCGCCACCAATGCCACCAATGCCACCGCCACCACCACCGGCGCCGCGGCCGCCCCCGCCCGGCGGCGGCCCGGCGGCACCGGGTGGAACCTCCTGGTGTGGCCCGCGCTGGTCTTCCTCGCGGTCCTGTTCCTGCTGCCGTTCTTCCAGACGGCGCTGCGCTCGGTGACCGACCCCGGCCCGGCGAACTACGCGATCTTCTGGACCGACCCGGTCTACGCCCGCTCGCTCGTCACGACCTTCCTGACCGCGCTCGTGGTCACCGTGTCGGCGCTGCTGATCGCCTACCCCTACGCGTACCTGATGTACCGGTCGACGCCGGTCATGGCGGGCGTGCTCACGCTCCTGGTGATCCTGCCGTTCTTCACCAGCCTCCTGGTGCGGACCTACGCGTGGACCGTGTGGCTCCAGCAGACCGGCGTCATCAACTCCGCGCTGCTGGACCTCGGGGTCATCGACGCGCCGCTGCCGCTGATGCGCAACCTGCTCGGGGTGGCGATCGGCATGACGCACTCGCTGCTGCCGTTCATGGTCTTCCCGATCTACGCGTCGATGCGGCGCATCTCCCCCGCGCTGGTCCCCGCCGCGCGGAGCCTCGGCGCGACGGGGGCGTTCGCGTTCCGCACGGTGTTCCTGCCGCTGACCGCCCCGGGCGTCATCTCGGGCAGCCTCATCGTCTTCGTGATGTCGCTGGGCTACTACGTCACACCGGCCCTGCTGGGCTCGCCGAACAACGCGATGCTCTCCGAACTCATCGTCAACCAGGTCGAGCAGCAGGTCGAGTTCGGCATCGGGTCGGCCATCGGCATCGTCCTCCTCGCCCTGACGCTCGTGTTCCTCTTCCTCGGCACCCGCGTCGTCCGGTTCAAGGACATCGTCACAGGAGGCCGCTGATGCGCGGAAAACCGTCTCCCGGCCTCAGGGCCTACGGGGTCGTCGTCGGGACGCTGCTGATCCTGCCGACGCTCGTCGTCATCCCCATGTCGTTCTCCGCCAGTGAGTTCCTGAGCTTCCCGCCGAAGGGCCTCTCGCTGGTCTGGTACCGCGAGTTCTTCGCCGACCCCGTGTGGATGGCGGCGGTCGGCCAGAGCCTCCAGGTCGCGGCATGCACGACCGTGCTGTCCGTGGTCCTGGGGATCATGACGGCGCTCGGCCTGATCCGCGGCCGGTTCCGCGGCAAGAGCGCCCTCCAGGTGCTCGTCCTGAGCCCCATGATCATGCCGCTCGTCGTGCTCGCCGTCGGCCTGTTCTTCGTCTACAGCGACTGGCGAATCCTCGGCTCCCTCGGTGGCCTGATCCTCGCCCACACCGTGATCGCCTACCCGCTCGTCTACATCGCGGTCTCGACGAGCCTCCAGGGCATGGACCAGACGCTGGAGCAGGCGGCCGCCAGCCTCGGGGCGAACCGGTGGTACGCGTTCCGCACCGTCACCCTGCCCCTGATCGCACCGGGGGTGCTCACGGGTGCCCTGTTCGCGTTCACCACGAGCTGGGACGAGCTGATCCTGTCGATCTTCCTGTCCAGCCCGATCGTCAAAACACTCCCCGTCGTCATGTGGCAGCAGGTCCAGACGGAACTCTCGCCGACGCTCGCCGTCGCCGCGACGCTCGTGATGGTCACGACGATCGTCCTCGTCGCCGCGGCGGCCTGGGTCGCCACCCGCAGGAAGGTTGTGCAGCCGTGACCGAGAAGACCCTCGGCGGAGAACTGTCCCTCACCGATGTCCGCAGGTCCTACGGCGGGCAGCGCGGCGTCGACTCCGTGAGCCTCGACGTGCGCTCCGGCGAGTTCCTCACCATGCTCGGCCCCTCCGGGTCGGGCAAGACCACCACGCTGAACCTCATCGCGGGGTTCCTCGACACCGACTCCGGGTCCATCACCCTCGACGGCAGGGAGCTCGCCGGGATCCCCGCGCACCGCCGCGAACTCGGCGTCGTCTTCCAGCAGTACGCGCTGTTCCCGCACATGACGGCGGCGCAGAACATCGCGTACCCGCTGCGCGTCCGCGGCGTCAAAGGCGCGGAGCAGCGGCGGCTCGTCGCCGAAGCCCTCGACCTGGTGCACCTCGCCGAGTACGGCGACCGCACCCCGGCGCAGCTGTCGGGCGGCCAGCAGCAGCGGGTGGCGCTCGCCCGCGCCATCGTGTTCCGGCCGCGGCTGCTGCTGATGGACGAGCCGCTGGGCGCGCTCGACAAGAAGCTCCGCGAGGCCATGCAGATCGAGATCACCCGGATCTGCCGGGAACTCGGCGCCACCGTGATCTACGTGACGCACGACCAGGAGGAGGCCCTGGCCATGAGCGACCGGATCGCGATCTACAACGCCGGCCGGATCGAGCAGCTCGGCACGGCCGAGGAGCTGTACGAGCGGCCCGCCTCCCTGTTCGTCGCCGACTTCGTCGGCGAGTCGACCGTGCTGCACGGCACCTACTCCGCCGGCGCGCTCGCGTTCGGCGGCGCGCGGCTGACCGCGGCCGCGGCGGGCACCGCACCGGCGGACGGCACCGCTGCGGCGCTCGTCCTGCGCCCCGAGAACGTCGCCGTGTACCCGGCGTCGGCAGAGGGCGACGTGCCCGAGGGCCACAACCGGGTCCGGGCCACGGTCGAGGAGTGGATCTACCTCGGAGTCGCGAAGAAGTGCCTGCTCGCGTGCTCCGACGGCACGGTGGTGACGGCGCGGACCGCCACAACGGTGGACGAGGGCCCCCTCGGCCCCGGCGCCGAGGCGGTCGTCGCGTGGGACCCCGAGAAGTCGGTGGTCGTCCCGGACCACCGCGAGACAGCGGCAGCGAACCAGTGACCGCAGCACCCACCTTTTCTCGGTTAGGGGAGATCAGGACAATGGCCCACAAGCCCGTAGTGACCTTCGACTGCTACCGGACCCTCGTCGACTTCGACCTCAACCGCGCCACGCTGCCGATCGTGCGCGACCGGCTGGACGAGGTCGGCGTCGACCACGCGGAGTTCCTCGACAACCTGCGGGTCATGCGCTTCCAGGGTGTCGCGCAGCCCTACCGGCGCTACGCCGATATCGTCAGGGAGTCCCTGGAAGTGTGCATGCTGCTGCACGGTGTCGTGTTCCGCGACGAGGACTTCGAGCGGCTCATGGCGAGCGCCCGCGAGTTCCCCGCGTTCCCCGAGGTGCCCGGCGCCCTCCGGCTGCTCAAGGAGAACGGCTACGAGATCGCCATCATCACCAACAGCGACGACGACCTGATCCCCTACCACGTGGCCAACATCGGCGTGGAGTTCGACTACGTGGTCACCGCGGAGCAGGCCGGCGCGTACAAGCCCCGCGACCAGGCGTTCCAGCACCTGTTCTCGGTGCTGCCACAGTCCATGGACCGGATCACGCACGCCGCCCAGGGCTGGGAGTACGACATCATGCCGACCAAGAAGTACGGGATCCGGCGGGTCTGGGTGAACCGCTACAACCGCACGGGCAGCGCCGCCTACCAGCCCTACGACGAGATCCCCGACCTGGCGGGGCTGCCGCCCCTCCTCGGCGACGCCCGGTGACCGCATGGCACCCCTGACCCTCGCCGTCGCGGTCGAGGACACCCGGCCGGACCTCTCCGCCATCGCCGCCGGCGCCGACGTGGCGATCCGGTACGCAACCCCCGCGGAGCTGCCCGACGCGATCGACGGCGCCGACGCGCTGCTCGTGTGGGCCTTCACCGCGGGCGGGGTCGCCGACGCGTGGCCGCGCGCCGCGGCGCTGCGGTGGATGCACGTCAGCAGCGCCGGTGTCGACCGCGTCCTCACCCCGCAGGTCGTCGCGAGCGACGTCGTGGTCACCAACGTCCGCGGCGTCCTCGACGACGCCATCGCCGAGTACGTCCTCGGCCTGGTGCTCGCGTTCGCCAAGGACCTGCCGGGTACGCTGCGCCGCCAAGGCGAGCGGCGGTGGGAGCACCGGCCGACCGAGCGGCTCCGCGGTGCGCGGGCGCTGGTCGTCGGCCCGGGCGCCATCGGCAGGGCCATCGGGTCCCTGCTCGGCGGGGTCGGAATGGGCGTCGACGCGGTCGCCCGGTCGCGCAGGGACGGCGACGCCACGTTCGCGGCGGTGCACGGCCAGGCCGACCTGGGGGCCGTCATCGGCGACTACCACTATGTGATCGTGGCCGCACCGCTCACCGACGGCACCCGCGGCATGCTCGACGCGGGCGCCATCGCCGCGATGGCGCCCGACGCGCGGCTGATCAACGTCGCGCGGGGGCCCATCGTCGACGAGGAGGCCCTGACCGCCGCGCTGCTCCGGGGTGACATCGCGGGTGCGGCGCTCGACGTCTTCCACGACGAGCCGCTGCCCGCCGAGCACCCATTGTGGCGGTGCCCGAATGTTATTATCTCGCCGCATATGGCCGGTGATTTCGTCGGCTGGCGCGATTCCCTGCTCGGCGTCTTTCTCGACAACTTCGCACGCTTCAGGTCCGGCAGGCCGCTGCTGAACGTCGTCCGCAAGGAACTGGGATTCGTCGTGTGAACGCGATCCACGACGGAACGCCCCGGCCGACCGCTGGGAGGAGAACAACGATGGGCGGGCTGGACTCCGTTGGACCGATGAAAGCCCAAGGCACCGCCGACCTCATCGCCGATCTGCTGCGCGAGCGGATCCTCGACGGCGTCCTCGCCGCCGGAGAGCAGATCAACGAGGTACACCTGGCCGCGCGGCTGGAGATGAGCCGGGGGCCGGTGCGCGAGGCGGTCCAACGGCTCGTGCAGGAGGGGCTGCTCACCTCGGTGCGCAACCGGGGGACCTCCGTCGTCCAGCTCGGCATCGAGGACATCGCCGACGTCTACCGGGCCCGGCTGGCGGTCGAGCGCGAGGCGGCGCGCGTGGTGTTCACCGGCGACCACGTGCGGCTCGCGGCGGCCCTCGAGCGGGTGCTCGGCGACATGCGCGTCGCGCTCGACAACCGCGTGTGGGCCGACGTCTCCCGCGCCGACCTCACCTTCCACCAGACCATCGTCGACGCCGCGGGCAGCCGGCGCATGAGCAAGATGTTCGGCACCCTGGTCGTCGAGACCCTCCTGTGCATCCACAAGTTCGAGAACATCTACGACCCGCCCGACATCATCCTCGACCACCACCGGCGCCTGGCCGACCTGCTGCGCGCCGGCGACCTGGACGACTACCTGCGCGAGATCGACTGGCACCTCCAGAACTCCGTGCAGACGATCTCCGCGGCCGACCCCGCGCCGTGACCCCCGCCCCGGGCCCGCTCAGCCGGGTAGGCGGTCGATGGCCTTGCGTGGCGAGCGGGCGTGGCGCGCCATGCCCGCGAACGGGCAGTGCTCGCGCCGCGACGCGATGGTGAAGTCCCCCGCCGTGGTGAGCGCGTCCAGTTCGGCCCAGGTCACGGGCGCGGCGATCGGCGCGCCCGGGATCGCCCGCACCGAATAGGGCGCCACGGCGAGCTGGGCGCGCCCGTTGCGCAGGAAGTCGACGAACACGCGGCCGCGCCGCGCCTGCTTGCGGAACCGCGTCGTCAGCTCCGCCGGGCGCCGCGCCACCGCGAGCTCGGCGATGATGCGGGCCAGGTCGCGCGCCGACCGGTCGGTGAGCTCCGGGCGGATCGGCGAGACCACGTGGACGCCGCGCGAACCCGTGATCATGGCGAACGCCGCGAGCCCCAGGTCGTCCAGTACCGCGCGGACGTCCAGCGCCGCCGCGCGGGCCGCATCGAACGCCGCCGCGCCCTCGCCGGGCGGGTCGAGGTCCAGGACGAGGCGGTCGGGGCACCCGAGGCGGGGCGTCCGCGACAGCCACGTGTGCAGCGTGATCGCCGCCTGGTCGGCCCACCAGACGAGGGTGGCCGCGTCGTCGCAGACCACCATGGTCCGCTCCCCGGCGAGCACCGTGCGCACCCATTCCGGTGTGTGCGGGTGCTTGGCGTAGAACCCGTCGCCGCCGATGCCGTGCGGGAAGCGCTGCGCCGCCATCGGCCGGCCGCGCACCAGCGGCAGCATCAACGGTGCGACGCGGGCGTAGTAGCCGGCCAGGTCGGCCTTTGTCGCCGATCCGGGACCGAACATCTCCTTGCCGGGACGGTGCACGGCCACCGTGCGGCCGCCGACGGTCCACTGGGTCTCCATACCCGGGGCTTTACCCGCTGACAGGAGAGTTTTACCTGGTGAAGGGCACGAGTAAGGGGTGAGGACCGTGAGGGGGGAGGACGGCCGTGGCGGCTGGGTCGGTGTGGAAGGGAACGCTGTCGTTCGGGCTCGTCTCGCTGCCCGTGCGGCTCGTCAACGCGCACCAGCGCCACGGCCCCCAGTTCCACCAGTTCGTCCGCGACACCAACGCCCGGGTGCGGTACCGCAAGGTCAACGAGGAGACCGGCGAGGAGGTCCGGACGGCCGACATCGTCAAGGGCGCGCCGATCGACGACGAGGACGAGTACGTGGTCCTGGAGAGCGAGGAGCTGGAGGAGATCGCGCCGGGGCGGTCCAAGGCCATGGAGGTCGAGCGGTTCGTCCCCGCGGGGGCGGTGGAGGCGCGCTACTTCGACGGCGCCTACTACCTCGTGCCCGACTCCAAGGCCGCCGCGAAGCCGTACACGCTGCTGTGCTCCGTGCTGGAGCGGCAGGAGCGCCTGGCGCTGTCGACGCTGGTGCTGCGCGACCGCCAGCACCTGGTGCTCATCGGCCCGCAGAGCGGCGTCCTGACCCTCAGCACACTGTGGTGGCCCGACGAGATCCGCGACCCCGCCGAGATCGTCCCCTCGTTCCCCGACGTGTCGGTGGCCGACCGCGACCTCGACCTGGCGGGGCAGCTCGTCGACGCCATGGCCGAACCCTGGCGGCCCGAGGAGTACACCGACGGCTACCAGGAGCGGCTGGAGGAGCTGATCCAGGCCAAGGCGTCGGGACGGCGGATGCACCACCCCTCGCGGCCCGCGCCGCGCGAGAACAAGGTCGTGGAGCTGACCGACGCCCTGCGCGCCAGCCTGAAGGACGACCGCAAGGGCGACCGCCCCGCCAAGGGCACCAAGGGGAAGAAGACGGCGGGCAAGTCCTCGGAGCCGAGGTCGAAGGCGGGGTCGAAGGCGGGGTCGAAGGCCGGGGCGGGGGCCGGCGCGAAGCGCACGCGGTCGGGGCGGACGAAGTCCTCGGCGGCGGACCTCGAATCGATGACGAAGCGGGAGCTGATGGGCGAGGCGTCGAAGGCCGGGATCCCCGGCCGCTCCACGATGACCCGCGACCAGCTCCAGGACGCGCTCGCCGGGTCGCGCCGCTTCGCCGGGGCGTCCTGACCCTGCCCGGCGGGGCCGTCACCGCCGCGGCGGCTCGGCCACCACCGCCTCCGGCGGCTCGGCCGGCGCCGCCCCGGTGTGCGTGTAGGCGTCGGCCTGCATGCGGAACAGCTCGGCGTACAGCCCGCCGCACGCCATCAGCCGCGCGTGGTCGCCGTGCTCGACCACCCGGCCCTTGTCCAGCACATAGATCCGGTCGGCCATGCGGACCGACGCGAGCCGGTGCGTGATCAGCAGGACCGTGCGCCCCTGGGCGTGCGCGTGCAGGCTCTCGAACAGCCGCTTCTCCGCGCGGGCGTCGAGGGCCGCCGTCGGCTCGTCGGCGATCAGCAGGTCGGCGTCGCGGTACAGGCCGCGCGCCGAGGCGATGCGCTGCCACTGCCCGCCCGACAGGTCCGCACCGTTCACGAACCGCTTGTCCAGGAC
Organism: Murinocardiopsis flavida; assembly: GCF_003014485.1. Taxonomy (GTDB): domain Bacteria; phylum Actinomycetota; class Actinomycetes; order Streptosporangiales; family Streptosporangiaceae; genus Murinocardiopsis; species Murinocardiopsis flavida. The sequence continues at coordinate 435,449 of NZ_PYGA01000001.1, forward strand.
GGTGTCCCAGCCGTGCACGAGCTCGGCGACGACCTCGTCGGCGCCGCTGAGCCGGGCCGCCGCACCCAGCCGGGCGTCGTCGGCCGCGGCGGACATGGCGACGTTGCGCGCCGCCGACAGGGGCCACTGGGCGTACTCCTGGTTGATGAGACCGATACGCCCCCGCAGCGCGTCGGGGTCCATCCCGGCGGTGTCGGCCCCGTTCCAGCGGATGGCGCCGGCCTGCGGCGTGTAGAGACCGGCGAGCAGCCGGGCGAGCGTGGACTTGCCGGACCCGTTCTCCCCGACGAGCGCCACCACCTCGCCTCGGCGGATGTCGACGTCGACCCCGTCGAGCGCGGGCGCCTGCTCACCCGGGTACGCGAACACCACCCCGCGCGCCCGCACCTCGACCAGCGCACCGGGGGGTTCGGTGTCCGGTGCGGGGGGCAGCCGGCCGCCGGCCTGGCGGGAGAACTCCAGGAAGTCGGAGAAGTACAGCCCGGACTCATAGGTGGTCGACAGCGAGAACAGCAGGGTGGCCAGCGACGCCTGCGCGGTGCGGATCGCGAAGACCGCGGTCCCCGCGACGGCCAGCGGCATCGCGCCCGTGACCAGCAGCGCCCCCAGTGCCGCGAACGTCGCCGCGGTGGCGACCCCGCCCGCGGCCTCGCCCACGAGCCGCGTCGTCGTCTGCCTGCGCGCCACAGTGAGCATCGCCGCGCGCTCGATGTCGGAGATGCGGGTGTACTCGTCGATGAGGAAGCCGCGCATGGTGAACGCCCGCAGTTCGGCGGCCGAGTCGCGGGACGCGAGCATGTCGCCCAGCGCCCATTTGCGGCGCCGCCCGGTGGTGAGCTCGCGGATCCGCTCGTAGCGCATGCGCGCGGCGCGGGCCGCCGCCCACCCGTCGGGCACAACGGTCAGCACCAGCAGCGGCAGCAGCACGGGGTGCAGCACAGCGAGCACTCCCGCCGCCGCGACGATGCTCACCAGCCCGGTCAGCACGTCGACGGCGGAGGTGATGACGCGGGACACCTCGAACTGGCCCCGGTCGCGCGCCCGGTACATCGTGTCGTTAAAGGCGGAGTCGTCGAACGCCTCCAGCCGGATCCGGCTGGTGAGGTCGAACAGGTGCAGTTCGGTGCGGCGCTCGACCTGCGGGCGCAGCCGGGCCTGCGCCCACCCCGCCCCCGCCTGGAGCAGCGCTCGGGCGGCGTAGGCCGCCGCGACCAGCGCGAGGGACGGCAGCGCCGCCTGGACGCGCTCAGGGGTCGGGCCGCCGGTGAACAGCGGCTCCAGCACGCCGGTGACGGCGAACAGGCCCACGGCGGTGAACACCCCGGCGGCCAGGTTCAACCCGATCGTCGCCGCGGTGTCCCACCGGTCGGCCCGCCACGCCCAGCCGAGCGCGAGTCCGATGAGGCGGGGCAGCCGGGTGGCCATGCGCCACATCGAGGTCGAGGTGAGTTCGTCGAGGAACGGCAGGTACTTCGACACCGTCATCTGCGGTTGCGGTGTCGGGGCGGGTGCGGGTACGCGTTTCCTGCGGCGCGGCGCAAAGCGCATGGGTCTCCCATCGCGGGCATCGTCGGAGCAGCGATGATGTCCGCTCGCGCCGGGGACCGCCAGCGGGTTTCGGCGCGTTCGGGGTATCGGACGCGTGTTCGACCGGCGTCTTTCGGATGCGCCGCCGGGGGCGTCGGGCGGCCCCGCGCGTCCGCGGCCGCGCGCCGGGGATACGGTCACACCCCAACACCGCCGGATGTGGCCGCGCCCCGCGCAGCGCGGGGCCGCCGTGCGCGGCTGCGGCGGGCCGCGGGGCCCGCCATACTGCTGCGATGGCGACCATCGTGGCGTTCCACGCCCACCCCGATGACGAAGTCCTGCTGACCGGGGGCACACTCGCCCGCGCCTCGGCCGAGGGGCACCGGACCGTGATCGTGGTCGCCACGGACGGCCTCATGGACGAGGCACCCGAGGGGGACACCCCCCGCATGGGCGAACTGCGCGCGAGCGCCGCGGTCCTCGGTGTCGAACGGGTCGTGCACCTCGGCTACGCCTCCAGCGGGCACGGCCCGGTGCTCTACCCGGACCCGCCGGACCGGGCGCGCTTCGTGCGCGCCGGCACCGAGGAGGCGGTCGGGCGGCTCGCCGAGGTGCTCCGCGAGGAGGACGCCGCGGTGCTGCTCGGCTACGACCCCAACGGCGGCTACGGCCACCCCGACCACGTGAAGGTGCACGAGGTCGGCAAGCGCGCCGCGGAGCTCGCCGGGGTCTCACGCGTGCTGGAGGCGACGATGCCGCGCGACGTCGTGGCGCGCCTGGTCCGGCTGATCCGCGCACTGCGGATCCCGTTCCGCTTCGACACTGAGGCGCTGCTCGCCGCTTACAGCCCCGGCTCCGCCATCACGCACCGGATCGCGGTGCGCGGGTACGCCCGGCAGAAGCAGGCCGCGCTCGCCGCGCACCGGTCCGAGGTGACCGGCAGCGGACGGGTCGCGCCGGTCATGCGGGTGCTGGTGCGCCTGCCCGTGCCGCTGTTCGGGCTGCTGCTGGGGCGCGAGTGGTTCGTCGAGGCCGGCGCGACCAGGTCGGGCGCCCCGGCGTCGGACATCGCCGAGCGCGCCTGAGCAGGCCCCTGCCGCGGGCGGGCGCTACTGGGCGCGCCAGTACCCGCAGAAGTAGATCCGGTCCTTGGCGAATCCCCGCTCGTTGACGAGGTGCCGCCGCACCCCTGTGGCGAGTGACGACTCCCCCGCCGCCCACACGTAGGGCACACCGCCGGGCAGGGCCGTGCCGCGCACGAAGTCGACCGCCGGCGCGCCGAACGGGCGGTCGCCCCGGTGCAGCCAGGTGAGGTCGGCCCCCGCGGGGACGTCGATGGGGATCTCGGCCGACCGGTCGGCGACTTCGAGGACGACGATCGCGCGCACCCCGGGGTCGAGCGCCTCGGTCGCCGCGGCGACGGCGGGGAGGGCGGTCTCGTCGCCGACCAGCAGCTGCCAGTCGGTGTCGCCGGGCGGGAGGTAGCGGGCGCCGTCGCTGAGCAGGCCCAACCGGTCGCCGGGCCGGGCGCGCAGCGCCCACCGCGACGCCGGCCCGGCGTCGCCGTGCAGGACGAAGTCGATGTCGAGCTCGCGGCTGGCGTAGTCGATTCCGCGGACCGTGTAGTTGCGCACGACGGGGCGGCGGTGCTCGGGCAGCGCCTTGACCTCCGGCCACCACTGCTCGCCGCGGGGGAGTTCGAGCGGCGCACCGGGCTCCGGGGGCAGGAAGATCCGCACGAGCTGGTCGGGGCCGCGGTAGGCGAAGCGGTCGAGGTCGGGGCTGGTGAGGGTGACGCGGGTCATGTGGGCGTTCAGCGCCCGGTTGGCGACGACCGTGGCACCCATGGCGCGGTCGGCGTCGCGGGACTGCTGGAGAGGTGCTGCGGTGCTCATGTGCTCCAACTCGGGGTCGAACCGGACCGAGGAATACGCCAAGGTTAGGCTAACCATATTATCGAGGGCGGGGTCAACGGCCTGCCGCCGGGTACCGGCCGACGCGACCGCGGCGCCGCGCCCGGCGCCGCTCCCGTACCCGCTCCCCCTCCGACGGAAGGCGGCCATGAGGCCAGCACCGAGACCGACCCGGCGCACGGCACGCGACCTGCTCGCCCTCGCCGCGTGCGGCACCCTGCTCGCCGCCTGCGGGGCGCCCGCGCCGGAGGACCGGTCGGGCGACTGGCGGTTCGGCGACAGCGGTGACGGCGACGTCGCCGTGGAGCTGCCCGAGCGGCCGACCCGCGTGGTGGCCTACTCCGGGGTCGCCGCGGCGCTGTGGGACTACGGCTTCGAGGTGGTCGGCGTGTTCGGCCCGGTGAAGGGGACCGGCGACGACCGCGCACCCCAGATCGGCGACGTCGACACCGAGAAGGTCGAGGTGCTCAGCGAGACCTACGGCGAACTGGGCATCGAGCGCCTCGCCGAGGTCGAACCCGACCTGATCGTCACCCACGCCTACGACGACCTGCTGTGGTACCTGCCCGAGGACAAGACCGCGCAGATCGAGGCGGTGGCGCCCATCGCGGCCATCCAGGTCACCGGCGTCGAGTCGGAGAAGTCCCTGAAGAAGACCGCCGACCTCGCGGTCGCACTCGGTGTCGACGCCGAGAGCCCGAAGATCGTCGCCGCCCGCGACTCCTTCGAGGACGCCCTGGCGGGGCTCGACGACGCCGTCGACGCGAACCCCGACCTGCGCGTCACGGCGGTCTCGGCGAACGAGGCCGACTTCTTCGTCGGCAACGCCGCGGCAAGCGCCGAACTCGGCCTGTTCACCCGCCACGGTGTGCGCTTCCCCGAGACCGACGCTCCGGTGAAGGACTCGTTCGAGCAGCTCAGCTGGGAAGAGGCCGACAAGTACCCGACCGACCTGCTGCTCCAGGACTCCCGCCCCGGCAAGGTGACCCCCGCGGAACTCGCCGACATCGGCACGTGGCGCAAGCTGCCCGCGGTCGAAGCCGACCAGGTCGGCGCATGGGAGGTCGAGACCCCCTACAGCTACGACAGGTACGCGGGGGTCGTCACCCGGCTGGCCGGGGAGATCAACGACGCCGACCGCCTGTAGTCCCGCGCCCGGCCCGAGGACGTGCCGTTCCGGGCCGTGGTCTTCGGGAGCGGGGCACTCTCCCCCGGACGTCTTCGGGCCGGACCGGGGGCGCGTGGCCGGGCCTCGGCCGTACTACGCCGGCGGTCCGGCAGCGGTGTGCGCCAGGATCAGTTCGGCGAGTTCGGCGTGCGCCTCCTCCGGCAGCGTGTGCCCCATCCCCTCGACGATGTGCAGCCGCGCCCCGGCGATCTCCGCTGCGATGCGGGCGCCATGCCCCGGCTTCACCGGCTCGTGCGACCCCTCGACGACCAGGGTCGGCGCGGTCACCGCACCCAGCGCGCCCACCGGCTCGCAACCGGGGGCCGCGCCCGCGGCGCGGCGGTGGTTCCCGAACGCCCACGGGTCGCGGGCTCGGTCGAACAGGCGCTCCTCCACCCGCCGCTGCGCCTCCTCGTCGAAGGGCAGGGCCGTGCCGTGCAGCACCCGCGCCGCCTCGACCTGGAGTTCGACCAGCTCGGCCCGTGTGGCGGGCTGCGGAGCCGCCGCTGCACCGGCGAACAGCTCGGTGAAAGCGGGGAGGGGCGCCGGCAGGCTGCCGGAGGGCTGCTCCTCCCCCATGAGGGCGCGCACGAGCACCTCGCCCTCGCCTCGGCCCAGCGGCGAGGCGGCGATGGCGGTCAGTGTCGCCACCCGCTCGGGGCGCTCCGCCGCGACCCATTGGGCGAGCAGGCCGCCGGCGGAATGTCCGACCAGGTGGGCACGCTCGATACCGAGCGCGTCCAGCAGGCCCAGGACGTCGTCCTTGATGTCCACCCAGGTGTAGGGGGCCGCCGCGAAGTCGCACGCGGTCGACCGCCCGGTGTCGCGGTGATCGTAGCGGATCACCCGGCGGCCGCCCGCGGCGATCCGCCCGACCAGCCCGTCCGGCCACATCGGCCCCGGCGCCATGGACCCCATGATGAGGAGCAGCGGCGGGTGCGCCGGATCGCCGAACTCCTCCGTCCACAGTTCGATGCCCCGCGTCCGGACCAACCGCTCCTGCACCGCCATGTCCGCGTCCTCCCGTGCCGCCGTACCTGCCGTACCTGCTGCGGTGTTCCCGTTCGTCCTCATGGGACGACCTTGGCAGCGGATGCCGGGGCCGCCATCCGTAGGACCACTGGCGTCGGACACCGGTGCGCCCCGCCTCACGCGCCCGCAGCGCCCAGGCGCGCCAGCAGCAGGGACAGTTCGGTACGGGAGGCCACACCGAGCTTGGGATACACCTTGTACAGGTGGTACTCGACGGTGCGCGGGCTGAGGAACAACCGCGCCGCGACATCGCGGTTCGACGCGCCGTCCGCGACCAGCCGGGCGATTCGCAGCTCCTGCGGGCTCAGCGCGTCGAGCGCGGCGGCGCCGTCCGCCGCCGCGGCGCCGCCCGGGTCCGCTGACCCGCCGGCCGCCCGCAGCTCGTTGCGGGCCCGCTGCTCCCACGGTCGCGCGCCGATCCGGCCGAACGCCTCCGCTGCGGAGCGCAGGTGCGTCCGGGCGGCGCCGGTCCGGCGGGCGCGGCGCAGCCGCTCACCGAGCAGCAGCGCCGTACGGGCGCGCTCGTATTCGGCGCCGCTCTCGCCCGCCAGGAGCGCGAGCGCCTCCTCGAAGAGCGGGACGGCAGCGGGGTCGTCGGCGCAGATGGCGCGGCATCGGAGCAGGAGGGCACGCGACCGCGGGGCGGCCGTGCCCGCTGACCAGCGCTGGAGGAACCCGGTCGCCTCGCGGGCCGCGGCGGGGTCACCGGCCGCGGCCGCGGCCTCGACCCGGTCGCCGGCCGCCGTCCACGCGATGACGGGGTGGCCCGTGCCGGGCCCTGCCTCGGCGAGTGCGGCCAGGCGCTCATGGGCGCGCGCGAACCGGCCCGCGCCCAGGTCGAGCAGGCCCAGCGCGTAGGACGCCGCGCCGACCCGCAGGCCGACCCGGTGCGGTATGGCGATGGCGAGCGCTTCGTCGGCGGCCGCGCGGCACTCGTCCTCCCTGCCGCGCAGCGCGGCGACCACCGCGAGGTTCGCCAGGTGCGCCGCCGCTGAGTTGGCGGCCCCGGACTCGCGCGCCAGCGCCAGCCCCTCCGCGGAGATGGCGGCGCTCAGCGCGAACCCGCTGTTCATCCGCTCCCCCGTGGCGGCGTACTCCAGGACCGCCGGCAGTGTGCCGGTCATCCCGGAGACGCGCGCCACCCGGCCGGCCCGTGCGGCGAACCGCGCCGCGCTGTCGAACTCGCCGAGCAGGCTCGCCGCAGCCGCCGCCCACAGCAGCTCCGTCGCGCCGACCGGTGCGGTGCCGGTTCCGCCGGGAGGGTCACCGCTCTCCCGGATCCTGGCGAGCGCCGTCCGCAGCCGCCCGGCGCCGCGGGCGGCCGCGCCGCTGTGCATCTCGCCGACCCCCACCAGGACCGTGCGCAGGAAGCGGGGATCGGCGACCCTGCCGGCCCCCGCCCCTCCGGTGTCCTCGTCCTCGTCCGGGAGTGCCGCCGCGTACCCGCCGATGGCGGCGAACGTGGCCAGGTCGCCCACCTGCGAGGCCGCCTCACCGGCATCGCTGAGCAGGGAGACCAGCAGCGAGGCGCGCCCGGGACGGGGGCCGCCGCCGGTGTCAGCCGGGGCGTCCGCAAGGCGCACCGCGGCATCGAGGAAGACCCGCTGCGCCTCGGCGGCGTCACCCGAGATGAGCTCGAATCGGCCGCCGAGCTGGGCGGCCTCGGCCACCAGGCCCGGCTCCGCCGCGGTCTCGCGCGCCTCGGCGAGCCGGCTCTGGGCGTGTCCGACGCGCCCGCCCAGCCAGGACGCCTCGGCCGCGGCGACGAGCCTGAGCGCGCGTTCGCCGGGGTCGGGGGTCAGGTCGGCCGCGCGACCCAGCGCCTCGCCCGCGTCGGCGTAGCCGCCGCGGGCCCTGGCGCGCGCGGCCGAGGCCGCGAGGGCCCCGGCGGTCGCCTCGTCGGGTGCCACCGCCGCTGCGGCGCGGTGCCGGGCGCTCCGGTCCTCATCCGCCCCGCTCAGCAGGTCGGCGAGGACGCCGTGGACGTGCCGCCGCCGGGCGGGGTCTGCCTGCGCCGCCACGGCCGCGCGGATCAGGGGATGGCGGAACCGCAGCACGCCGTCCGCCACCGACAGGAGTCCGACGGCCTCGGCGGGGGCCAATGCCTCGGGGCCCGAACCGAGCCGCCGGGCGGCGTCGAGGACCACGGCGGAGTCGCCGCGGCCGTCCAGCGCGGCGGCGAGCAGCAGTGTGCGGGTGTCGGCCGGCAGGTCCCGGATCCGGTCGCCGAAGAGCGCGCCGATGGCATCCCCCGCGGGGAGCGGGTCGGGCAGCGGGGCGCGGCCGGCCGCCTGCTCCGCGGTCAGCAACCGCGCGATCTCACCGATGGCGAGCGGGTTGCCGCCGGTCGCGGCGGCGACCCGCGCGGCAACGGGGTCGGCGGGCGGTGCAGCCGCGCGCGCCGCGAAGAGTCCGGCGGACTCCGCCGGCCCCAGCCCGTCCGCGTGGATCTCGGGGACGCCGCGAAGGGTGTGCCGCGCCGCCGGTGTGTCGCGCACCGCGATGAGCAGCCCGGCACCGTCCGCGCCCAAGCGGCGGGCCGCGAACAGCAGGGCATCCGCCGACGCCCGGTCCAGCCACTGGAAGTCGTCGACGAGGCACAGCAGGCCGCTCCCCGCAGCGGCGTCGGCGAGCAGCGAGAGGACGGCGGCCGACACCAGGAAGCGGTCGTCGCTGCCCGACCCGCCGAGCCCCAGCGCGCCGCGGACGGCGTCGCGCTGCACCGGGGGCAGCCCGTCGACGGCCCCCGCGACGGGACGCAGCAGTTGGTGCAGGCCGGCGAACGCCAGACCGGACTCCTGCTCCGCACCCGCCGCGCGCAGGACGGTCATGGGGCCGGCGAGGCCTGCTGCGAGGTCGAGCAGCGCCGTCTTGCCGACACCCGGCTCGCCGCGCACCACGAGGGCACCGCCGGATCCGTCCCGGACACCGTCGAGGAAGCGGCGGATCGCCGCCGCCTCGGGACCGCGCCCCACCAGTCCTGCGTGCTCCACCGCGGTCCTTTCGTCCCTGCCCGTACGGCGCGGGGCGGCGCCCGGAGCAGCCTACCCTTCGGCGGCACGCGCCGACCGGCCGGTTCCCGCATGGCGGAACCCCGGGGCGGGGGCGGCGCTCGCCCGCCGGACGGGGCCCGTGCCGGTCATCGCCGGATCGGTGGCGCTGAGCGGCCGGACCGCCTCCGGTCGCGGACCGCTGACACAGCTCGGCCGCCGGGGTTCGTGCGATCACGAAACCCGGCGGCCGATGGCACTCGCATGCGGCGCCCATGGCGTTTGAGGCGCCGCCCGGCTCAACGCGTTCCCCCCAGTCCGCGGAGCCAGGGCGGGCCTAATGTGGATCTGCCCGATCAGCCGGTGGGAAACCTGCCAGTTCGGTAAAGGATCGGGCAGGAACTGGTATAGCCGCCGCTCGTCGGCCCGCCTGCCCCGCCCGACCGGGCGGGCCGCCCGCGGGAGGCGCCCATGATCGGCGGTGCTGCCGCCGCTGCGCCGAGAACACATTCCGTGTGCGATCCCGTGTGCGGCTGCCGCACGGGTCCGGGTGATCGTCCGCACACCGGGTTGACCCTCACACCAATGTGAGGGCATACCGTCGGCTCCGACCGAGCGGGGCCAGTAGAACGGATCGCCATGGAACTCCACGTCGTCCTCCCGGACGAGTCGCCTGCGATGGACCCGGGGACGCTGATCGGCCTCGGCACCGCTGCCGAACGGCTGGGATACGCCGCCGCGTGGCTGCCCGACCACCTCCTGCCGCCCGTCGAGTACAACGACTCCTACGGCGGGGTGTACGAACCGCTCGTCACCCTGTCCTACCTGGCCGCGGCGACCAGCACGCTGCGCCTCGGCACCTCCGTCCTCGTGCTGCCGATGCGCAGCCCGTTCGTCGTGGCGAAGCAGGCCGCAACACTCGACCGCCTCAGCGGCGGGCGGTTCACGCTCGGTGTCGGTGTCGGGTGGGACCGCACGGAGTTCGCGTCCGTCGGGTCCGACTTCGCCACGCGCGGCGCCCGCACCGACGAGGCGATCACGCTGCTGCGGCACCTGTTCCGCGGCGGCGGCCCGTTCACCGGCCGGTACTACGGCCACGACGCCGGGGCCTTCGCCCCGATCCCCGCGTCCGGCGTCCCGATCATGGTCGGCGGGATGTCCGACCGCGCGCTGCGGCGGGCCGCGGAGCACGCCGACGAGTGGCAGGGTGTCGGCCTCGCCCCCGCGGAGTTCGCCCGGCACGTCGGCCGGCTCCGCGAGCTCACCGACCGCCCCCTTCGGGTGGGCGCCCGGATCGCGTGGCGGGGCGGTGCGGCGGAACTCGCGGAGCGTGTTGCCGAGGTGCACGCGTTCGCCGAGGCGGGCGCCGACTCCGTGGCGGTCTGGTTCGGCCCCGAGGCGGGCGCCCACGACCGGATGGCCGAGTTCGCCGAGGCGAGCCGGTACGCGGGCGCCGAACGCGGGCCTACCGGCTGACGCCACTGGGGCCCGCCCGCGGGCGGGCCCCAGCAGCCCATCACCTGCCGCCCGTCAATCGCCGCCCGTCAACTCCTGCCCGTCGGGTGCCTCGGCGACGACGCGGACGAGTTCGCGCTCCTGCCACTCCGCCAGGTGCAGGCCGAAGATCGACCGGAGGACGTGCGGCAGCTCCTCGGGGTCGATCTCGCGCTCCCGCTGCTCGCTGTCGGCCGGGGTCGTGATCAGCGTGCGGCCGGCGAGGCCGTAGCGGACGTCGGGCCCGTTGCGCTGGGCCACGACCATCCTGGTGAACGGCGACCTGGGGTGGGTCGAGGCGATGTAGTTGTGGTCGGCGAAGTCGGCGCGGTAGTAGCGCTCAAGGGTGAACTTGTACAGGGTGAACCACCCGCCCGGCTCGCGCACGCTCAGCATCCACCAGCCGCCGGGCGACCGGTCGACGCGGTACGTCCACCCGCCCTGGCGCGACTCGGCGCCGTCGGCGAGCGGCACCGGCTCCAACGGGCCTTTGCCGCCCACGCCCACGTCGACGATCCAGTCGGCCCCGTCGATCTCGATCCGCAGGATCGTGTGGCCGACCGGCCGCAGCGCCTCCGGCTCCGCGCCGAACAGCATCCGGGCGCTCAACCCGGTCACGCGGAACCCGATCCGGTCGAGCACGGTGCCGAAGAGGGTGTTGTGCTCGTGGCAGTAGCCGCCGCGGCGGTCGCGGACGAGCTTGGCCTGGAGGCTGCCGATGTCGATCCCGATCGCGCCGCCGAGCATGATGTCCAGGTTCTCGAACGGGACCGCCGCGGCGTGGGCCCGGTTCAGGCCCCGCAGCGTCTCCAGGTCCGGGGTCAGCGGCCCGTTGTAGCCGATGCGCGCCAGGTAGGCGCTTAGGTCGAGGTGTTCGGACTCCCATCGGTAGTCGGCGCCGTGCGCCGGGTCTGCTCCGGGGTCGGTGGTCGTGGCGGTCATAGTGGTCGTGGCGGTCATAGTGGTCGTGGCGGTCATGCTGGCTCCTACGGGTGTGGGTCGGCCGGGTGGGGCCGGAACCGGGTGCGGTCCGATGTGCGGCGAGGGGCGCCTTCGCGGCGCGCGGGCTCAGCCGGTGGGGGCGGCGCGCATGGCCGCCATCGCCGCGGCGGCCCGCGCGAGCCGGCCGCCCTGGGTTCGGGCGGCCTCCAGCACCGCCTTGGCGTACTCGGCGTCCGCCGCGGCCAGTCCCTCGGTCTGGCTGACCCCGTAGGGGTTGCCGCCTGCGGCGCTACTGATCTCGTAGTCGACGTATCCGGTGGGCACCACGACGCACCCCCAGTGGTACATCGTGTTGTACAGCGAGAGCAGGGTGGATTCCTGGCCGCCGTGGACCTCGTAGCTGCCCGTGAACGCGGTGACGGCCTTCTCCGCCATCTCCCCCGCCTCCCACAGCGCCGACGTCGTGTCCAGGAACTGCCGGAGCTGCGAGGCCATGTTGCCGAACCGGGACGGCGTCCCGAACGCGTACCCGTTAGCCCAGGTGAGGTCCTCATGGGCGACCGCGGGAATGTGCGCGGTGGCGTCGAGATGGGCGCGCCACGCCGGATTCGCGTCCACAGCGGCGTCCGGCGCGAGCTCGGCCGCCCGGCGCAACCGCACCTCCGCCCCCATGTCCGCGACACCATCGGCGAACGCCTCGGCGAGCCGGTGGATGTTGCCGGTGGAGGAGTAGTAGATGACCGCGATCCTGGTGTCTTCGATGGCCATGGTGTCGCTTCCCTTTCGCTGTCGTGGTCCGGTTCCACCGTGTCCCGCGGCGCTTACCGCCCACTGACCGCCGGCTTACGGTCGGCCGACCCGGCCGCGGTCGGCTAGCGTTGGCGGCATGCGATTCGGGGTGCTCGGACCACTCGCCGTCTGGGGTCCTGACGAAGCGCCGGTCCGGGTACCGGGCGCCAAGGTGCGCGCCCTCCTCGCCGACCTCCTGCTGCACGAGGGGCGGCCGGTCCCCGCCGACCGGCTCATCGACGACCTCTGGGGCGACGACCTCCCCGGCAACCCCGCGGGCGCGCTCCAGGCGAAGGTCTCGCAGCTCCGGCGGGTCCTCGACGGCATCGAGCCGGGCGGCCGCGCCCTGGTCGAGTCGCGGCCGGCGGGCTATGCGCTGCGCGTCGCGGCCGAGGCGGTCGACACCGGGCGGTTCGCCGCGCTCACCGCCGCGGCGGGCGGCGCCGAACCCGCGGAGCGCGCGGCACTCCTGGCCGAGGCGCTGGCGCTCTTCCGCGGGCCCGTGTGCGCCGAGTTCGCCGACGAGGAGTTCGCGCGGGCCGCCGTCACCCGGTGGGAGGAGCAGCGCATCACGGCGGTGGAGGACCTCGCCGAGGCGCGGCTCGAACTCGGTGCGCACCGGCTCCTCACCGGCGAACTCGGCGCGCTCATCGAGCGGTACCCGCTGCGGGAACGGCTGCGCGCCGCCCAGATCCGCGCCCTCTACCAGTCCGGGCGGCAGAGCGAGGCGCTGGCGGAGTTCGACCGGCTGCGCGGCCACCTGCGCGCCGAACTGGGCGTCGACCCCGGCCCCGAGCTAATGCGGCTCCACCAGGCGGTCCTGGAGCAGGACCCCGGACTCCAGGCTGCGCCCGCTCCCGCCGCCCGCCCCCGGACCAACCTCCCGGCACCGCTGCTCGCCGAGCCGCACGGCGGCCTGGTCGGCCGCGAAGGCGCCATGGCCGATGTGCGCGCGCGGCTCGCCGCCGGGCGGCTGGTCACCCTGTCCGGGCCGGGCGGCGTGGGCAAGACCCGCCTCGCCGTCGAGACCGCGGCCCAGGCCGCGGACGACTTCCCGGACGGTGTGTGGCTCGTCGAGCTGGCGTCGCGGCGCCATGGCGCCACCACGGTCGAGACCCTCGCCGGGGCGGTGTCGGCGGTGCTGGGGATCCGCGAGGACGCGGGGCTCGGCGTCCCGCACGGCGGCGAGTACATCGGGCCGGTCGACCGGCTGACCGGTGCGCTGCGCGCCAAGAGCCTCCTGCTGGTCCTGGACAACTGCGAGCACGTGGTCGAGGCCGCGGCCGCGCTCGCCGGGTCGCTGCTCGGCTCGGCGCCCGAGGTGCGCGTCCTCGCCACCAGCCAGGAGCCGCTGGGGCTGCCCGGCGAACTCGTCCACCCGGTGCAGCCCCTGGACCTGCCCGATCCCGCCGCCGGTCCCGAGGCGCTCGCGCGGACGCCCGCCGTCCGGCTGTTCACGGCGCGCGCGGCGGCGGCCGCCCCCGGGTTCGCCCTCGACCCGGGAAACGCGCACGCCGTCGCGGCGATCTGCCGCCGGCTCGACGGGATCCCGCTCGCGCTGGAGCTCGCCGCGACCCGGGTACGGGCCATCGGAGTCCACGACCTCGCGGCCCGGCTCGACGACCGGTTCCAGCTGCTCACCGCCGGAAACCGCAACGCTCCGGCCCGCCAGCAGACGCTGCGGGCCATGATGGACTGGAGCTGGGAACTCCTGCCGCCCGAGGAACAGGCGGTCCTGCGCCGACTCGCGGTCCACGCCGACGGCTGCACGCTCGCCGCGGCCGAGGAGGTCTGCGCCGGCGGCGAAGTCCCCGCCGCCGACGTCCTCGACCTGCTCGCGCGGCTGATCGACCGCTCACTCGTCATCGCCGTCGACACCGCCGAGCCCCCGCCGGCCGAGGACGGCGGGCGATCGGGAGAGAATTCCGCGGCGCCTCGCGCCCCCATTGAGGGTGGTGGCGGGCGACGGGAGGGCGGCGGGCGACGGGAAGAAGATGCCGTAGCGCCTCGCGCCTCCGTTGCGGGTGGACGGGTGGGAAAGCGCTACCGGCTCCTCGAATCCGTCGCCGCGTACTGCCTGGGCCGCTTGGACGAAGCCGGGGAGGCCGACGCGGTGCAGGCCCGGCACGCGGAGTTCTACGCGCGGCTGGCCGAGCGTGCGGAGCCGCTGCTTCGCGGCCACGGGCAGCGCGAATGGTTGGAGCGGTTGGACGCGGAGGAGGGGAACCTGCGCGCGGCGATCGACTCTGCGGTGCGGCGCCGATCCGTGCCGCTCGCGCTGCGGCTGGTGAACGCCCTCGCGTGGTACTGGCTGCTGCGCGGGCGCCTTGGCGAGGCCCGCAGGTCGCTGTGCGCGGCGCTGGGCCGGGACGGCGATGCGCCCGATTCCGCGCGCGCCGCGGCGATGTCGTGGTCGGCGGGTATCGCGTTCATGACCTACGAGTCCGATCCCGTCCCGCAGGCCCAGGCGGCGCTGGAGTGCTACGACGGGCTCGACGACCCGGACGGCCGGGCGCGGGCGCTGTGGCTGCTGGCGTTCTGCCGCTCGGGTTCCGGGGACCTCTCGGGCACGGTGCGGCTGGTGGACGAGGCGCTCGCGGTGTTCAGGGCGCGTTCGGACCGGTGGGGGATCGCGGCGGCGCTGAGCACCCGGGCCGATCTCGCGCTCGTTCAGGGCGACCTCGCGACCGCGGGCCGTGACAGCGAGGCGGGCGAGTCGCTGTTCCAGGCGCTGGGCGACCGTTGGGGCCAGGTGTACGCGGCGAAGCCGCGCGCCACGCTGGCGGAGATCACCGGCGACCACGCGTTGGCAGCGGAGCTGCACCGGCGGTCGCTCACCATGGCCGAGGAGCTGCGCTTGTGGCCCTCGGTCTCCGAACAGCTGGCCAAGCTGGGGCGGCTGGCCCTGCTCGCCGGGGACTTCGAGAGCGCCGACGACCTCCACGAGCAGGCGCGGCGGCTCGCGGCGGAGCAGGCGGACGGTTCAGGTACGGCGTTCGCCGAGACCGGCCTCGCGCTGAGCGCCCGGCGGCAGGGGCGGTTCGACGCCGCCGAGGAGTATCTTCAGCGGCTCCTCGACTGGAACCGCCGCACGGCGTACCAGCCAGGGGTCGCCCTGACACTGACCGAACTGGGATTCGTCGCCGAACTGCGCGGCGACGCCGCTGCCGCCGAGGGGTGGCACGCCGCGGGGCTCGCAGTGGCCGAGGAGAGCGGCGACCCGCGGGCGGTCGCGCTCAGCTTGGAGGGGGCGGCCGGGGTGGCCGCTCTGACGGGTGCGTACGAGCGGGCCGCGCGTCTGCTGGGCGCCGCCGCGGCCGCACGCGAGTCGGTGGGCGCGCCGCTGCCCGTCGAGGAGCGCGGCGACGTCGACCGCGTCTCGGCGGCGGTCAACGAGGTGCTCGGCGACACCGGGTTCGCGGCCGCCTTCGAGCACGGCCGCGCGATGGGACCTGAGGAGCGGACGCGGGCCGGCACGGGTCCATGACCGCACGAGTGTGACGGCGTTTCACGACCCTGGTGCCCTCTGGTGAGGGGGGAGAGCTGCCGCCGCGCGAAGCAAGCGCAGACGTCCGGAGGCGAGGGCGTCCCTTACCCCAGGAGACGGCGCCCAGGTCCGCTGGGGAAAGGGCGCTCTTGGCCTGTACCCCGGCGCGGAGCTGAGGCCGCAAACCCGGTCTGCACCGGGCCGAAACCCGCCCCCCGATGTCAACGCATCGCGGCGGGCGTCGCTCACAGCAGGGGGTCGGACGACGGCAGGTGCTGCTCGAACCAGACGACCTTGCCGCTGGGGGTGCCGCTGCTGCCCCACCGTTCGGCGAGCCTGCTGACCAGTTGCAGGCCGCGCCCGCCCTCGTCGGTGTCGGCGGCGTGGCGCAGGACGGGACGGCGGTGGTCGTCGTCGGTGACCTCGCAGAGCAGCGCGTCGGTGCGCAGCATCCGGAACTGGATCGGCTTGGTGGCGTGCCGGACGGCGTTGGTGACGAGTTCGGTCGCGAGGAGTTCGGTGATGTCGCTGACCTCGGACAGGTCCCACGCTTCGAGCGTGGAGCGGACGATGCGGCGGACGCGGGCCGGTGTGGTCTCGCGGGGCTGGAGGAACCAGCTCGCGACGTTGCCCTGCGGGACCCCGCGCATGCGCGCCGACAGGAGGGCGATGTCGTCCTCGCGCTCGCGGCCGTCGAGTGTGGCGAGCAGGTCGTCGCAGATCACGTCGAGCGAGCGGTTCGGCCCGCTGAGGGCGTCGCGGAGCGCGGAGAGGCCCTTGCCGAGTTCCTCGCCGCGCACCTCCACGAGTCCGTCGGTGCACAGGACCAGGACGTCGCCGTCCGCCACGGCGATGTCGGCCGACTCGAACGCGACCCCGCCGACGCCGATGGGCGCCCCTGTGGGCGGTTCGAGGATCTCGGCCCGGCCGTCGCGGCGCAGCAGCAGCGGCGGGATGTGCCCGGCGTTGGCGATCGTGCAGCGCCGCGACACGGGGTCGTAGACGGCGTAGATGCACGTGGCGAGGTGGTTGGCGCCGAGCTGCTGGGCGAGGTCGTCGAGGTGCCGCAGCACCTGTTCGGGCGGCAGGTCGAGCGCCGCGAGCGTGCTCACGGCCGTACGGAACTGGCCCATGACGGCGGCCGAGCGCAGCCCGTGCCCCATGACGTCGCCCACGACCAGGGCGACCCGGCCGCCGGGCAGCCGGATGGCGTCGAACCAGTCGCCGCCGACCTTGGTCTGGCTGGCGCTCAGGTAGCGGTCGGCGAGCTCCACACTGCCCAGGCGGCGCGGCAGCGTGGGCAGCATGCTGCGCTGGAGCGCGTCGGCGACGGTGGCCTCGGTGCGGTACAGGTGGGCGTTGTCGACCCCGAGCCCGGCCTGCGCGGCGAGCTGGCGCACGATCAGGGTGTCGACCTCGTCGAACGCCGGGCGGTCGCCGCCGCGCAGCAGGATGGCGGCGCCCAGGATCCGGCCCCGGACGTACAGCGGCACGGCGAGCAGGGACCGTTCGTCGAGCAGGGCCGCCGTCGCGGGGTCGGTGTCGAGGTGGGTCCGCAGCACCTGCGCGGTCTCGCTGTCGATCCGCGGGATGAGCACCGGCTTCGCCTCGGTCATGACCCGCCGCAGGGGGCTGGTCTCGCGCGGCGAGTGCACGCCGCCCTCGGGGGCGATGCCGAGCCAGCTTCCCTCGTCCTCGGTGTGCAGCACGGCCACCCGGCGGAGCAGCACGTCGGGCGCAGGCGCCCCGATGGGGATGTCGCGTTCGAGCTGGTGCTGGTCGAGCAGCGCCTCGATGAGGTGGACGGTGACGACGTCGGCGAGTTCGGGAACCAGGACCGCGGCGAGTTCGCGGACGGTGTGCTCCATGTCGAGCGTCGTCCCGATGAGCCGGGTGGCGTCGTTCAGGAAGTGCAGGCGGTCGCGCAGCACGGCACGCTGCGCGTCGCGGGTGGGCAGCACGTTGGCGCCGCCGGGCGGGGTGACGGGATCGCCACCGGCCGTCCGCTCCGCGGCGGTATCGTGCGGCGGGCGCTGCGCGCCCGTCTGCTGGTCCATCAGCGCGTCCCCCTGCACTGGGTCGGTTCGGCGGCTCGGGCCGCGCTCCGGCTTCATGCCTTCGTGTGGGAAGGGCGGGTCAGTCGACGCGCCGACAGGTGACGAACAACTGCACCTCCGGGTATGCCTGGGTGGAATTGGGTGCGTAGACAACGGCGTTCTCGACCTCGATGCTGAATCCGGCACTGGTCAGTAAGGTGCGCAATTCGTCGCGCAGATAGCCGGTGACGTGAATGTCGTTGCCGAGGAACGGAATCGGGGTGTCGTCGACGTCGGCCTCGACCATCGATACGCAGAACATCCCTCCTGGCACCAGCGCCCTGCGGATGCGGGCGAGCGTCTCCGGAATGCGGTCGCGCGGCAGCATGAGCACCGAGAAGAACGCGACGACAGCATCGTACTGCCCCGTATCGGGGTCGAGGTCGACCATATCGGCCTCGACCAGCTCGGCTTTCGGCGCGTTGCTCCGTGCGAGTTCGAGCATGACCGGGGAGATGTCGGTTCCGGTGACCCGGAGGCCCGCCTCGGTCAGGCGGCGCATGGTCGGCACGCCGGTGCCGCAGCCGATGTCGAGCACGCTGCTCCCCGGCGGCAGCCCGCAGATCAGCGGCTCGACGGCGGCGAGCTGGCCCTCCTTGGCGGGGAACGCCTCGTCGTAGCGTTCGCCGATGTCGTCGAACGCCGCCGCCTGCGCGGCTTGGCGGTCGACCCAGGAGCGCACGTCGGAGTCGGGCTTGTCGCCGTCGTCGTCGTTGCCCAGCATCGTCAGGTGCTCCAGTCCATGCGGGACGTCGCGCTCGTGGGCGCGGGCGAGGCGGGGACGCGGCGGGTCGGGGCCCGGCTCGACCACGCCCGCTGCGGCGCACTCGCGCAGACGCCTTCTCTTGTGTACATCACCCGAAAGGGCTGGGACCACATCCCTTTTCAGGACTTATCGCAGCGATCTTACTCACCCGAAAAACCACCAGCCACTCTTGCCCACATAACATGACAAAAGCCCGATTTGACGCATATCACCGCGAATTCCGTTTTGCCCTACCCCGCGGAAACGGGTCGGAGCGGCCGTGGCGCGCCGGGCGCTCACACGGTCAGGTGGGCGCCGTTGACGGCGCTCGACCCCTCCCCGCAGAGGAACACCACGGTCTCCGCGATCCGCTCGGGCGGCACCCACCCCGCACGGTCCGAGTCCGGTTGGGCGTCCCGGTTCGCCGGGGTGTCGATGATCCCCGGCAGCAGGGCGTTGCTGCGGATCCCGTCCTTGCCGTACTCCGCCGCCAGCGCGCCCACCAGCCCCAGGACGGCGGACTTCGCGGTGATGTACCCGACGGCGCCGGGGAACGGGCGCACCGCCGCACGGCTCGACACGCACACGATCGACCCGCCCCCGCCGTCGACGAGGTACGGCAGCGCCGCCCGCGACACCAGGAACGTCGGCAGCACGTTCAGCTCGATCTGCCGCCGGAAGTCCGCCTCGCTCGTCTCGTGCACGCGAGCGCCCATGGCGAAACCGCCGACCAGGTTCACGACCGCATTGAGCGGGCGCTCCGGGTCCGCCGCCGCGACACGCACGCACTCCGCCGCGTCGTCGGCGTCGAACAGGTCGGCGCGGACCAGTTCGAGCCCTGGTTCCGGGGTCCAGAGCGCCCGCTCCTCCGGCACGATCCACGGCACGACGACGCGCCGGCCCGCGGCCAGCATCGCCCGCACCACCGCGGTCCCGAGTCCGCCCGTACCGCCGGTGACCAGCGCGGTCCCGCCCATGCGCATCCTCCACGTCGCACCACTGAGTCCGTCGATGACGCCCCCACTGTGGCCCACCGGACCCGGCGCCGCCAACCCGGCGCGCGCCGCACCGCACCGGATCCCGCCCGCGGACCGGACCGCCGCCACTGGATAGGGTCCGTCCCACAGGGCGCTGCCGACGGACACGGAGGGGGCCGGGACATGGCGGGAAACCGGATCGGGATCATCGGGGCCGGGATCGTCGGACTGGCGCTGGCGCGGCGGCTGAGCCGCGACGGCGCGCAGGTGACCGTCCTGGAGAAGGAGGACCGGGTCGCGGCGCACCAGACCGGCCGCAACAGCGGGGTCGTGCACGCCGGCCTGTACTACCGGCCGGGCTCGCTGAAGGCCCGCCTGTGCCGCAGCGGCGCGGTGCGGCTGCGCGACTACTGCGCGGAGCACGGCATCCCCTACCAGGAACTGGGCAAGATCCTGGTCGCCGCGAACGCCGAGGACGCCGCGCGGCTCGACGGGATCGAGGTGCGCGCCGGGGAGAACGGCGTCCCCGGCGTCCGGCGGGTCGGCCCCGGCGGACTGCGCGACCTCGAACCCCACGTCGCCGGCGTCTCCGGGCTGCACTCCCCGCACACCGCGGTGACCGACTTCGCCGCGGTCGCCGCCGCCATGGCGGAGGACGTCCGGCTGACCGGCGGGCGGGTCGTCACCGGCGCGCCGGTGGTCGGCGTCCGGCAGACCACCGACTCCGCATCGGTCCTGACCGGCGCCTCCGGGCGGCGGCTCCGCTGGGACTTCGACAGCCTCGTCATCTGCGCCGGGCTGCACAGCGACCGGTTGGCGCAGATGGCAGGGGCGCCGCGCGAGCCGGCGATCATGCCCTTCCGCGGCCAGTACCTCGAACTCGCGCCGCACCGGCGGCACCTCGTCCGCGGCCTGGTCTACCCGGTGCCCGACCCCCGCTACCCGTTCCTGGGCGTCCACCTGACCCGGCATGTCCACGGCGAGGTGAAAGCGGGGCCCAACGCCGTCCTCGCGACCGCGCGGGAGGGCTACCGCTTTCGCGACTTCGCGGCGCGCGACCTCGCCGACACCCTGCGCTGGCCGGGCATGTGGCGGCTGGCCCGCCGGAACTGGACGGTGGGCGCGCGCGAGATGGCGGTCGCGGCGTCGCGGGCCGCATTCGCGCGCGAGGCGCGGCGCCTGGTTCCCGAGGTGCGCGCCGCCGACCTGCGCCCCGCCCCGGCGGGGGTGCGGGCGCAGGCGCTCGACCGCGCCGGGCGGCTGCTCGACGACTTCGCGGTCGACACGAGCGGGCGCGTCAGCTCGGTCCGCAACGCCCCGTCGCCCGCCGCGACCTCGTCGCTGGCGATCGCCGATTACCTCGTGGACGAGGTGCTGGAGCTGCGCTGACCTGACCTGACCTGCCGCCGCGCCTGCGTGCGGCGCCCAGCGGCCCGCCCACGCGACCCGTCCGAGCGGCCGGGTCCCGGTGGTCAGTCCCGGCGCGGGGCCTCGGTGCGGTGCACGCGCGACGCCAGCCCGCCCGGAGGGCCGCCCGTGCAGGGCCGGGGCGCGGCGAGCCAGCCGCACAGCCGCGCCAGTTCCCCGGGCGTGCCGATGGGGCCCACGAGGTAGGGCGGTCCGGTGGGCGTCGTGCCGCTCTCAGCGGGCTGCACGACCGCGCTGAACCCGGGCCGCGGCGACGCGCTCCGCCGGTCGGCGCACAGCCCGATCAGGCAGTGGGCCGACAGGAGGATGCCGTGCGGTGTGGACCGGACGGTCCTGCGCAGCCGGTCCATCGCGTCCCTGCCGGGTGCGTGCGGGCAGGTGCTGCACCCGCACGTCACCGTGACGAACCCGGGACGGCCGTCGCGGCCGCGCGCAGCAGGGCGGTCCATAGCGCTCCTCGATACCGATACAACGCGGAGAACCCCCGCGCCCGAGCCGGGCCTGACCCCGACTCGAATGAAAATGATTTTCATTTTATATCATCGACGGAGCCGGCCTCACTCGACCAGTTCGAGGACCTCCAAGCGGTTGCCATGCGGATCGTCGGTGTAGAAGCGGCGCATCCCGGGGAACCCGTCGTCCCACACGACCGGGGACCCGGCCGCCGAAAGGCGGCGCGCCCACGCGTCGATGTCGCCGACCAGCAGCCCCGGGTGGGCCTTGCGGGCCGGCCGGAAGTCCTCCTCGACACCCAGGTGGAGTTCGATGCCGAAGCCCCGGAACCAGCAGCCGCCGCGCCCTTCGAGCGAGGCCGGTTTCGGGATCTCGGCCAGACCGAGCACACCCTCGTAGAAGCGGCGCGAGCGGTCCTCGGAACCGGGCGGGCAGGCGAGGAGCACGTGGTGCAGCATGGGGGACCTCCGCGTGGTCGGCGAACGGCGCGGGGCCGAACCTAGCGCACCTCGATGCCCGCGCCGCAGCGGAATCAGCCGCCGTCGGCGGCTGATTCCGCTGCGGCGTGGAGGGCGGGGACGTCGACCCCGGCTTCTTCCAGGGCGTGGACGGCGGTGCCCGTCTCGTCGGTGAGCACGCCCAGGAACAGGTGGGCGGCCCCGATGTCGCCCTGGCCCCGCTGCACCGCGGCGCTGAGGGCACCCTTCAGGGCCGTCTTGGTGTCGCCCCCGAACGGGATGTGCCCCCCGCGGAGCTTTTCGAGCAGGCCGCGGCCCTCCCTGCGCCGCTCGTCGACGGCACCGAGGACCTCCTCGGCGCTGCTGCGGAGCGGGCCGGGGTCCGCGCCCGCCGACCGCAGCGCTCGGGCCCCGGCCCCCGCGTCGTCGTCGATGAGGGCGAGGAGCAGGTGCCCCGCCCTGACCCGCTGGTGGCCGAGGCGCACCGCCTGCGCCTGCGCCCCGGTCACGGCCGCACGTGCCTCTTCGGTGAACCGCTCGAACATGATCCCGACCTCCATTGCCGCCGACTGCCATCGACATCTACGTTCGTCAATTTACATTGACGAACGTTCGAAGTCAATGAATGTTGACGGCATGAGGTTCGGTGTTCTCAGCAGTTCCCCGGGACGACGGTTCCGCGCACCTCTCCCAGGCTGATGGTGCCGCCGCCCATGCCGCGCGCGGTGGCGGAGATGGCGACGGTGTCGCCGTCCAGCAGGAAACCGCGGCGGCCGAAGTCCAGCTCCAGCGGCTCGGCCCCGTTCCACGTGAGTTCCAGCAGCGACCCGCGCTGGTCGGGGCGGGCCCCGGACACCGTGCCCGAGGCGTAGAGGTCCCCCGTGCGCAACGATGCCCCGTTGCAGGTAAGGTGCGCGAGCATCTGGTCGGGCGTCCAGTACATCGCCGCGTACGGCGGCCGGGAGACGAGCTCATTGTTGACGCGGACCTCCATGGCGAGGTCGAGCCCCCAATCGGCGCCGCGGTGCAGGTACGGCAGCGGAGCGGGGACCTGCTCCCGCCCCGCGAACCGGGCGGCGCCAAGCGCGTCGAGGGGGACCACCCACGGCGAGACCGACGTGGCGAACGACTTGCCCTGGAACGGGCCGAGCGGCACGTACTCCCATGCCTGGATGTCGCGCGCCGACCAGTCGTTCACGACCACCACGCCGAACACGTGCTCGGCGAAGGCGTCGGTCGGCACCGAACGGCCGAGCGACGTGCCGGTACCGACCACGAACCCCAGCTCCGCCTCGATGTCGAGCCGGGTGCTGGGGCCGAACACCGGTTCGCCGGTGTCGCCCCTGCGCTGCCCGCACGGCCGCACGATATCGGTGCCCGACGGCACCACGGTGCCCGCGCGGCCGTGGTACGCCACCGGCAGGTGCCGCCAGTTGGGATTCAACGGCTCCTCGCCGGGCCGGAACATCCGGCCGACGTTGGTCGCGTGCTCCAGCGAGCTGTAGAAGTCCACGTAGTCGCCCACGGTGAACGGCGGCAGCAGCCGGGTCTCCGCGAGCGGCACCAGGTGCGGTTCGGCCTGCGGGCGGGCGGCGTCGGCCGCGAGCATCCCGGCGGCCTTGGAACGGGTCGACCGCCAGGCGGTCGACCCCCGCGCCATGAACGGGTTGAGCGAATCGGCGAAGAACTCGGGCTCGCCCAGCGCGCCCGCGAGGTCGAGGATGTGGTCGCCGATGCGCACACCCACCCGGGGGGCGGCGCCGCCCCGGACGAACACTCCGTAGGGCAGGTTGTCGGCGCCGAAGCCGGAGTCGTCGGCTCCGGGGACCCAGGTGGTCGACACGGTTCTCCTTATTGACCGGACTGCACTGGCCGGACTGAACTGACTGGACCGCACTGGCCGGACTGCACTGGTCGGACCGCACTGACCGGACCGCACTGCTGACTGGACCGCACTGCTGACTGGACCACACTGGCCGGACCGCACCGACCGGGCTCGACCGGCCGGACCGCGTTGGCGTGCGCGGTGCGCTACTTCTCGGCGAACAGCGGACCGCGGTGCAGGCGGTGCTGGGCCGCCTGCGCCAGGGGGCGGACGACCAACCGGTCGATGTTGACGTGCGCCGGCTGGGCGATCACCCAGGTGACGCAGCCCGCGACGTCCTCGGGCGTGAGCGGGCGGTCGACGTCGGCGTAGACCGCGTCGGCGCGGTCGGCGTCGCCCCGGTACCGGTTCAGCGCGAACTCGCCCGTGTGCACCATCCCGGGGGCGATGTCGATGACGCGCACGGGTTCGCCGCACAGCTCCAGGCGCAGCGTCTCGGTGAACGCGCGCTCGGCGTGTTTGGCCGCCGTGTACCCGCCGCCGCCCTCGTAGACGCCGAGAGCCGCCGTCGAGGTGATCGTGACGATGGTCCCGCACTCGTCGCGCGGCGCCCGCAGCAGCGGCAGCAGGGCCTGGGTGACGTGCATGCTGCCGAGCACGTTCACCTCGTACATGCGCGCCCAGTCGGCGGGGTCGCCCGCGGCGACGGTCTCGGTGCCGAGGGCGCCGCCCGCGTTGTTCACCAGGACGTCGCAGCGCTCCAGCCCGCCGACGGCGGCGTCGACCGCGGCACGGTCGGTGATGTCGACGGGGAACGCGCGCCCGCCCAGTTCCGCCGCCAGCGCGTCGAGCCGCTCGGCCCGCCGCGCCAGCAGCACCACCTCGTAGCCCGCTGCGGCGAGGCCGCGCGCGCAGGCCGCCCCGATTCCGCTGCTCGCCCCGGTGACCACCGCGGTCTTGCCCATCACACCCACACCCCACTGCCGCCGGACCGCCAGGTGCCCGGAACCGACCGCCGGGCACCGCTCGTTCAGGATCAGGCGGTCCCCGCCGTTGCGGGCGCCACCTGATCCACCCCGAACCTTAGGCCCTGCACGTCCGTTGCGCGGCGCACGCCCCACCGTCTGGGCGCCCGCCGACCCGAGAACCCGCCCCGCACTCGGCGGCGGGACGTCAGGGCGCCGGGGCGGGGGCCCGCTCCGCCACTCCGGGTTCGGCGGGGTCGCGGCGCCCGCTGGCGCGCTGGACGGCCGCCCGGACCTCCCGCGGGTCGGCGTCCGGGAGCACGGCGCACAGGTGGGCGTCGGGCCGCAGGACGTACACAGCGCCCGGCACGCCGCCGAGGAGCGCGGTGAGCCGCCCGTCGGGGTCGATGGCGTCGAGCGCGTGGACCCGCACGGGGACCGGGAGACCGGCGACGGCCGACGCGGCGGCCGCTGCGCCCGCTGCGTCGGGAGCGAGCACGGTGAACCCGGCGCCGAGGAGCCGGCGGAACCGTGTGGCCCCGGTACCGCCGGGGCCGCGGCACGGGCCGTCGGGGCAGATGGCGCCGGGCACGGGCCCGCCGACGCCCGGCCGTGCCGGGCTGGTCAGCGGCGAATCGGCGTAGACGTGGGGCACCGCGAGCCGGCCGGAGTCGATGCTCTCGCGCGCCGCCGGGTCGGTGATGGCGCGTTCGAGGGTGGACCGGCGCACCTCCCACTGCGCTTCGTCCTGCGGCACGAGGAAGCGCATGGTGGCGCCGGTGACGGCGAGGTTCTCCAACGCGGCGGAGCGGCGTTCGCTCGCGTAGCTGTCGAGCAGCGCCTCGCTTTCGCGCTCCCCCGCCAGGCGCCGCGCGACAGCCAGCTTCCAGCCGATGTTCTCGGCGTCCTGGACCCCGGAGTTGAGGCCGCGCGCGCCGAACGGCGCGTACAGGTGCGCGGCGTCGCCGGCCAGGAACACGCGTCCGGCGCGCAGCCGGTCGGCGCACCTCTCGTGGAAGCGGTACACCGACGACCAGACGACCTCGTAGGGCCGGTCGCCCACGATGCGCCGGATGCGCTCCTCCAGCGCGCCGCTGCCCGCTTCGGCCTCGGGGTCGTAATCGTCGGGGACCTGCCAGTCGATCCGCCAGGTGGAGTCGGGGCACTGGTGGACGAGCACCTGGCGGCCCGGGTTCCACGCCGGGTCGAAGTAGAACCGGCGCTCCTTGGGGAACGGCAGGTCGGCCCGGATGTCGCAGATGAGGAAGCGGTCGGCGTAGGACTCCCCGGGGAAGCCGATCCCCAGGAGGCCGCGGACCGCGCTGCGCGCGCCGTCGGCGCCCACCAGATGCGTGCCGCGGTGGGTCCCCTCGGCGGCGCCCCCGGTGCGCACGGTCACGCCCCCGGCGTCCTGCGCGAGCCCGGTGACGGGGCTGTCGAAGCGCAGGGCGACGAGCGGTTCGGCGGCCGCGGCGCGCATCAGCTCCTGCTCGACCCGCGCCTGGGAGATGTTGATCCAGGGCGGGAGCTCACCGGTGAACGCCGGGGCCCGCCCGGCGAAGGTGACCGTGCGGATCTCGTGCTCGCGGTAAAAGGTGCGGGCCGTCGTCCAGGTGGTGCCTTCGGCGAGGAGCCGCTCGGCGGCGCCGAGCCGGTCGAAGACGTCCAGGACGTCGCGCTGGAAGCAGATGGCCTTGGACCCGGTGGTCCGGAAGTAGGCGGCGTCGCGCTCGGCCTGCGCCTCCAGGACCACCGACGGCACGCCGAACCGCGCGAGGGTCAGCGCCGTGCACAGCCCCACCGGCCCGGCGCCCGCGATGAGCACCGGAGGGGCGTCCGGTGCCGCGGCGGGCGGCGGACGGTCGTCGGCCGCCGCGGCCGGGGGCGGAACGATCGGCGCCATGGTCACTCCTGTCGGTTCCCGTGCTCCCGTGCTCCCTGCTCGCTGCCCCCGGCGGTGGTCAGTCCTGCAATCGGGCCCAGATCTCGCGGTCGCGCTCGGCCGTCCACACCGTTGGGCGCTCGACGCCGTCGTACTCCTCCCAGAGCCGGGCGACGTCGAAGGGCAGGCAGTGCTCGAAGATGGGCCACCGGCCGAACGTCGGCGCCAGCGCGGTGTGCGCGGCCTGGAACGCGTCCTTGAGGGTGCCGCCGCCGCGGTGCACCGCTCCGACCTCGGCGCGCATGACGTCGAGGAAGCCGCGGGTCTGGTCGACGGCCGCCGCGCAGGCCTCGGCCCCGCGGGCGACGGCGCCGCGCCCGCCCACGAGCGCCTCGGCGCCGAAGGCGGCCACGCGGTCGAGGGTGGTGGTGGCCCATTCGTGGTGGAAGGCGTCGCCGGTGTAGAGGGCGGCCTGGGCCTCGACGAGGTCGCCCGCGAACAGGATGCGGTGCCGCGGCAGCCAGGCGACGATGTCGCCCTCGGTGTGGCCGCGCCCGCAGTGGGCGAGGACGAGTTCGCCGCGGTCGCCGCCGAGGTCTATCGTGAAGCGGTCGTTGAACGTGGCGGTCGGCCAGGTCAGCCCCGGGATGGACGACGGGTCGCGGAACAGCCGCGGCATGCGCCCGTACTCGCTGTCCCAGTCCTGCCTGCCGCGCTCGGCGATCAGGGCGCGGGTCTGCTCATGGGCGACGACGACGTCGGCATCGAACGCGCTCGCGCCGAGGACCCGCACCGCGTGGTAGTGCGAGAGCACCAGGTAGCGCACCGGTTTGTCGGTGTGCTGCCGGAGCAGGGCCAGCCAGTCGCGCGCGGCGACCGGTGTGGCCAGCGCCTCGAAGCAGACGACGAAGTCCTCGCCCTCGATGGCGCCGACGTTGGGGTCGCCTTCGGCGGTCAGCGCGTACACGCCGTCGGCGAGGACCTCAAGGGTCTGCTGCTTCTCATCGAGGTCCGTGGAGCTCGCGAAGGGCTTGCCCATTCGGGACGCACTCCTTGTTCGATTCTTGTTCGATTATCGAATTTATGGTTCGTTATTAGAGATTCGCGGTACGAGTGATGGTAAGTGTGACCCGCCCCACCCACAAGCCCCCGAATCCGTTGCCGCCCGACTGGTAATCCTCGAACCGCCAACCCGCAAACTGTTACCCCCCGACTACCGACGTCCCCCGGCCGCGGCACCCGGAAACGGCAACACCGCCGCGGCGCAGGTCCGGCGGCCCCGCCGGACCTCCCCCACGGAAAGGCACACCCGCGATGCCCGACTTCACCACCCGGCCCGAACTGCGCGGCGGTTTCGGCATGGTGGCTTCGACGCACTGGTTGGCGAGCGCGGCAGGGATGTCGGTACTCGAACGCGGCGGCAACGCCTTCGACGCCGCCGTCGCCACCGGCTTCGCCCTCCAGGTCGTCGAACCGCACCTGAACGGCCCCGGCGGCGAGGTCCCGATCATCTTCCAGGCGGTGGGCGGCGAACCGACCGTCCTGAACGGCCAAGGGCCCGCCCCCGCCGCAGCGGACATCGCGGCGTTCGCGGGGATGGACCGCGTCCCCGGCAGCGGGGTGCTGCCGGCGTGCGTGCCCGGCGCCTTCGACGCCTGGCTGCTGCTGCTCCGCGACCACGGCACCTTCGAACTCCGCGACGTCCTGGAGTACGCCATCGGCTACGCGGCCGGCGGCTTCCCGCTGCTGCCGCAGATCCGCGCCAAGCTCGCCGACGTCGCCCCGGTGTTCTCCCGCTGGTGGCCGACCTCCGCCGAGCTGTACCTGCCCGGCGGGTCCCTGCCCCGCGAAGGCTCGTCCCTGCACAACGAGGTGCTGGCCGGCACCTTCAAGCGGATCCTCGCCGAGTCCGGCGGCGCCGCCCGCACCCGCGAGGGCCGCATCGACGCCGCCCGCCGGGTATGGCGCGAAGGCTTCATCGCCGAGTCGATCGCCGCGTTCCTCGCCCAGCCGCGGCCCGACGGCAGCGGCGCCCACCACGACGCGCTGCTCACGGCCGACGACCTCGCCCAATGGCGCGCCCGGTACGAACCGACCGCGCACGTCGACTACGCGGGACTGACCGTGCACAAGACCGGGCCATGGGGCCAGGGGCCGGTCTTCCTCCAGCAGCTCCGGCTCGCGGAGGAGCTCGGCACCGGGGAGCTCGACACCGGGTCGGCCGAGTTCGTCCACCGCGTCGTGGAGGCCGCCAAGCTCGCGTTCGCCGACAGGGAGGCGTGGTACGGCGACCCCGACCACACCGATGTGCCGCTGGACGCCCTCCTCGACCCCCGCTACGCCGCCGCCCGCGCGGCGCTGGTCGCCGACGACGCGTCCCTGGACCTGCGCCCCGGCACCGTCGCCGGCCGCGAGCCGTTCGTCGTCGACCCGGTCCCCGCCGGGACCTACGGCCCCGGCTTCGCCACCACGGGCGAGCCCACACTCGACGGCGCCGTGCAGCGGGGCGACACCTGCCACCTGGACGTGGTCGACGCCGCGGGGAACATGATCGCCGCGACCCCGAGCGGCGGCTGGCTGACCGGCTCACCCGTCATCGGCGACCTGGGATTCCCGCTCGGCACCCGCGGCCAGATGTTCTGGCTAGACCCGCGGTCGCCGAGCGCGATCGCGCCCCGCAGGCGCCCGCGCAGCACACTCAGCCCGACCCTGGTCACCCGCGGCGGCGACCCGGTCATGGCGTTCGGCACCCCGGGCGGCGACCAGCAGGACCAGTGGTCGTTCACGTACTTCCTGCGGCTCATGCACGGCGGCATGGACCTCCAGGCCGGGATCGACGCCCCGATGTTCCACACCAACGCGTTCCCCTCGTCGTTCCACCCGCGCGAGACGGCGGCGGGCGAGGTCCTCGTCGAATCGAGGCTGGGCGCCGACGCGATCGCGGACCTACGGCGGCGGGGGCACCGGGTGGTCGTGGCCGACCCCTGGTCGCTCGGCCGGCTGAGCGCCGTCGCACGCGACCCCGGCACCGGGGAGTTGCGGGCCGCGGCGAACCCCCGCGGGGCGCAGGGCTACGCGGCCGGACGGTAGCACTCCGGTACGGCGCCCCCGGCGCCGTACCGGCTCTGCACCGGCGCCGTACCGGCGCCGTACCGGCTCCCTTGTGAAACGATGGACGACCTCCCGCGATAGGAGTGCGCATGGCCGACGGCGCAACCCCACGGAACCACGGCACCGAGCCGTCGGGCAGCAGGTCCCAGACGCTCGACCGCGGCGTCCGGGTGCTGGAGACCCTGCGCGACCGCGGCCGCCCCATGACCATCATCGACCTCGCCCGGTCGCTGGAGGTCCACCGGTCGATCATCTACCGGATCCTGCGCACATTGGAGGACCACCGGCTGGTGGCCCGCACCGCCGACGGCGGCTACGAGCTCGGCCCCGGGCTGCCCGCGCTGGCGCGCGGCGTCTCCCGGCCGTTGCAGTCGGCCGCGCTGCCGGTCCTGTCCGGGCTGGCCGACGAGACCGGGATGACCGCGTTCGTCGTCGTGCCGAGCGGCGATGAGGCCGTCACCCTGCTCACCGTCGAACCGCGCCAATCGGACGCGCACATCGCCTACGCGCCGGGCGTGCGCCACCCGCTCGACCGGGGTGCGCCGGGCCTCGCGCTGCTGGCCGCCCGCCCCGAGCGCGCCGGTGAGCGCTCCGAGGT
Source organism: Murinocardiopsis flavida (assembly GCF_003014485.1). Classification (GTDB taxonomy): domain Bacteria; phylum Actinomycetota; class Actinomycetes; order Streptosporangiales; family Streptosporangiaceae; genus Murinocardiopsis; species Murinocardiopsis flavida. The sequence continues at coordinate 465,329 of NZ_PYGA01000001.1, forward strand.
GGCGCGGGTCCGCGAGTCCGGCTGGGCGTACTCGCGCAGCGAGGTGCTGACGGGGATGTCGGCCGTCGCCGCGCCGATCCCCTCGGCGCCCGCACCGGCGTCGGTGGCGCTGATCTTCCTCGAACCGCCCGAGGGCGACCCCGAGGAGCGCCGGGTGCTCGGCGAGCGCGTCCGGGCGGCCGCCAAGGAGATCACGGCCGGTCAGGGGTAGCGCCCCGGCGTGCCCGCTCCGAGCGGGCCGCGGGGGCGCATCCGGGGAAGGCGCTGGTCGCCGCCGCGGGGCGGCGATCCGGGCGGTTTTCCGCCCTTGCGGTCATCGCTCTCCCACTCTTGCCAAATCGCCCGTTCACTGCTTTCCTTGACCCGGAACACAACGTTGTTCGAATAAAGAATCGCCTTGTTCGATTAACGAAATACGTCCCGCAGGGTCGGTACTACTGAACCCCCTCCCTCAGTTGCCCCCTGCCTCCCCTCTTGGGCTGAGTCCGGCCACTCCCCTCCCGGCCGTACTCAGCCCATGAGGCCAATGGGGCCGTGCCCACGGGCACGGCCCCATTCTCTGTGCCGCCCTGTGCCGCTCTCTCGCCCTGTGCCGCCCTGTGCCGCTCTCTGCCGCCGCTGCGCCGCTCCGGCGCTGTGCCTTCCCAGTGCCTGCCCTGCGCCTGCCGTGCCGCCCGCCGCTCCCCGGCGGGGCCGGGCCACCCCTCAGGTGTGGACCCGGACCACCCCGGCGAGCTTGGCGGTGCGGACGTCGGTCTCCTTCACGACGTCGCCGGTGCGCGGCGCCTCCAGCATCTTCCCGTCGCCGAGGTAGATCGCGACGTGCGAGATGTAGTCGGGCGCGGTGGGGTCGCTGCGCCAGAAGATCAGGTCGCCGCGCTCGGCGTCGGCCAGCTCGACGTGCTCGCCCGCGTACCACTGGTCGTGGGTCACGCGGGGCACCGCCACACCGGACTTCGCGAACGCCCACTGCACCAGGCCGGAGCAGTCGAACCCGCCATCGGGGGTCTCGCCGCCCCACACGTACGGCACGCCCTTCTGGGACTCGGCGGCCGAGATCATGGACTCCACGACGTCGCCGCCGACGGCGTCGCCCTTGGCGTCGGACGGCCGGGGCTCGGGGTTCTCGGCGAGCAGTTGCAGGGCGACGTCCTCGCCCAGCGCCTCGGTGAGGTCGTCCTTGAGCTTCCACAGGTCGGCCTTTGGCGCGGAGACCACCAGCGCGTTGCCCTCGGGGAAGCCCATCGCTGCCGCCGACTCGCGGGAGACCAGCGCGTCGATACCGGCGACACCCGACGTGGCGTGGGTCCACACCTCCTTGCGGACCTCGCCCTTGCCGCCCGCGACGGTGACGTCGGAGCCCACCTTCAGGCCGCGCTGCTTCCCCGCGTCGTTGGACAGCGCGATGCGGCCCTCGGCGATGCCCTGCCACACCTCGTCGGACTTCGCCGAGGGCTTCGGCGCGAAGTTGCGGAACGTGGACGGGTCGACGCCGAGCACCGAGGTGGCCTCGCCCTCGACCTGGACCCGCGCGGCGTCGACGACCTCGACGGCCTTGACGCCCTTGAGGCCGCGCACCTTCTCGATCTGGGCGTCGCTCAGGGTGTCGGCCGCCGCCGCGAAGTACTGGCGCGAGCGCGCCTTGTCGAACTCCGCGACGTCGACGTCGCGCTTGAGGTCGCGGGTGTCGGCGACGGGAGGGGCGTCCTTCGTGCCGCGCTGCGCCCCCTCGCCCGATGCCGCGGCGCGCGGCTCGGTGGTCTGGGCGTCGACAGGGGGGCGGTCCTGGACGTTGGGGACGGGGTCGGCCCATGCGGGCGGCGCGAACCCCCCGAGGACCACTGCGAACGCCACCGTCGTGCCAGCACACTCCGCCCAACGACGCCGCACTCCGCACCAACTCCCAGTCGTCTCCGCGCCTCGGGCCGCCGCGGGGGACCCGGTCGGCCGTGCGCGTTCTCGGTCCAACCAAGAATGGAACCATCGGGCGCGCAATTCAAGCGACCGCGTGGTGAACCTTTGTGCCACGCCGGGAGTCGGCGAGCGGTTCATGCGTCGGCATAGCAGTCGACCACGGAGATGTCCAAGGGGAACCTGACCGGAGTCGGCCCGAAGAGCAGCGCGCGGGTCTGCTCCTCGGCGTCGTGCAGCAGCTCCACGACCGGCCCGGCGAGCGCGCGGGGGACGTGCAGCACGAGTTCGTCGTGTTGGAAGAACACGAGCTGGGCCGTTCCGGGGGCGGGGTCGAGCCGGGTGAGCCCGCGCCGGACCGCCGCCATGAGGACGAGGGCCCACTCGGCCGCGGTGGCCTGGATGACGAAGTTGCGGGTGAAGCGGCCGCGCTCGCGCGCCGCGCGGGCGCCGTCGCCGCTGTCGCCCGCCACCCGCCGCCAGGAGGGCGACGGCGGCGGGCAGGTGCGGCCCAGCCACGACCGGACGAGGCGGCCGCGCTCCCCCAGGCCGGCGGCGCCGTCGACGTAGTCCATGGCGCGCGGGAAGGTGCGGCGCATGACGGCGAGCAGCGGGGCGGCGTCGCCGCCGGTCTGGCCGTACATGGCGGCGAGCACGCCGATCTTGGCGCGCTCGCGGTCGCCGCCGAACTCCCCGGCGAGCCGGGTGTAGAGATCCTCGCTGCCCGCCGCGGCTGCGAGGGCGGAGTCGCCGGACACCGCGGCGAGGATGCGGGGTTCGAGCTGCCCGGCGTCGACGGTGACGAGGGTGCGGTCGGGGTCGGCCATGACCGCGCGCCGCACGATCTTGGGGATCTGCAACGCGCCCCCGCCCCGGGTGGCCCAGCGGCCCGAGACAACGCCGCCGACGACGTAATCGGGCCGGAACCGGCCACCGCGCACCCAGGAGTCGAGCCAGGACCAGCCGTGGGCGGAGTGCAGCCGCGCCAGCTCCTTGTAGCGCAGCAGGTGCGGGATGACGGGGTGATCGACCTCCTTGAGCACCCAGGAGCGGGTCGACGGCACCGGGTGGCCGATGGCGCCGAACGCCTTCAGCAGCTGGACCGGGGAGTCGGGGTTGACGGTGCGGCCGAACTCGGCGCTGATGCGGGCGGCGAGCTCGGCGAGGACGGGCGGGCGGTCGCCGCGCGCGGGCCGCTTGCCGAGCTGCTCGCTGAGCACCTGGTCATGGAGGTCGGGCCGCCACGGCACGCCGTCGTGCCCCATCTCCACGGCGGTCATGGCGCCGGCGGACTCGACCGCCCCGAGCAGCGCGAACCGGCCGGGGTGCGCGATCGCGGCGATGCGGCGGCGCTGGTCGGCGTGGACCTCGATGACCGCTGTGAGGGGGTCGACCCCCGGCGGGAGGGTGGAGAGGTCGGGTTCGAAGAGCGCCGGGGGCGTCTCGGCGCCGGTGCCCGCGGAGCGCACGGGGTCGGGCGGGACCACGTGCCCGTGCAGCCGGGCCCAGGCCGCGCCGAGGCTGTGGGCCTCGCCGAACCGCCCCGCGTGACCGAGCAGCAGGCTCTCGACCAGGGTGATGTCGTGGCACCGGCCCAGCCGCACCGAGCGCTCGACCAGCGCGGGGTAGACCTCGCCGGTATCGGCCCAGACCCACCGCGGCGGTTCGGCGGCGGCGTCCTCGACGGCCCCGACGGCAGCGGTGAGGTCGGCGACGTGGCGCACCTCGCCGGACGGGCGGTCGTCGGCGTCGAGGACGCACAGCCGACCGCTGCCCTCGTCGCCGGGGACCACCGCGATGCGCATACTCCGATTGTGCGCCCCGGCTGTGACAGTACGCCCGGCGAGCACGCCCGGTGCGGTCAGCCGCCCTGTGTGCGCAGTTCGACCGTTGCCCGGCTCTGGATCTCGGTCGAGCGCTCGACGAAGTCGAGGATGAGCGCCAACTGGTCGTCGTCGTACTCGCCGTACAGCTTGGCGAGTTCGCCGGTCAGCCCCTCGAAGGACGACCCGACCTCGGCGAGGCGGCTCTTGTCGAGGGACACGACGACGCGGCGGCGGTCGTTCTCGTCGCGTGAGCGGCTGACGTGGCCGGACCGCTCCAGCCGGTCGATGACCCCGGTGATCGAGGCCGGCGCCAGCCCGCTGTGCCGCACGAGTTCCCCCGCCGTGAGCGGGCCGTGCCGGTCGAGCAGGTCGAGCGTCTTCCAGTCCGTCGAGCTCATCCCCAGCTTCTCGCTGAGGACCGTGTGGAACATGACCGCCGCGTTGCTCATGCGGCGGCCGGCGTCCCCGAGCCGCCCGAGCAGCTCGGCCCGCCGCGGTCCGACCGCCGGCCCGTCATCGCTTGACACGGCTTCCTCCTTCGATTTAAATTTCTTTCGATCGAAAGAAATAATAGCACCCCGCTTCAGATCCCCAGGAGAGACCATGAAAGCGCTGATCATCGGTTCCGGCGTCGGCGGCCCCGTTGCCGCCGCGGCATTCAAGCGTGTCGGCATCGACTCCGTCGTCTACGAGGCGCACCAGAGCACCGCCGCCGCCCTCGGCTCCTTCCTCTCCCTCGCCCCCAACGGCCTCGCCGTCCTGCGCGCACTGGACCTGCTCGACCCCATCCGCGCCCAGGCCGAACTCCCCACCACCGCCATCCAGTTCCAGAACGGCTCCGGCCGCAGCCTGGGCGTCATCCCCGACAACTCGGAACAGCTCGGTGCGGACCTGAGCACCATCACCATCATGCGGGGCGCGCTCCAGGACTCGCTCGCCGAAGCCGCCACCGCGCAGGGCGCGCGCATCGAGTTCGGCAAGCGCATGGTCGGCTACACCGAGACCGAGAACGGGGTGACCGTCGAGTTCGACGACGGCACCACCGACCACGGCGACGTCCTCATCGGCGCCGACGGGATCCACTCGCGGACCCGGTCCATCCTCGACCCGGCCGCCCCCAAGCCCGAGTACACCGGCCTGCTCAACTGCGGCGGCGTCGCGCCCCCTGTCGACGCCCCCGGCACCCCCGAGAGCACCATGCGCATGATCTTCGGCAGCCGCGCCTTCTTCGGCTACCAGGTCGCCCCGGACGGCTCCGTGTACTGGTTCGTCAACTTCCCGTACCGCGAACCCGGCCGCGCCGAGCTCGCCGCGCAGGACCCGGCCGAGTGGCGCCGCCACATCATCGACCTCTTCTCCGACGACAGCGCGTTCATCACGCGGATCCTCGAAGCGAGCCCGGTGGAGAACTTCCAGACCTTCGGGGTGTACGACATCGCCTCACTGCCGCACTGGTCGCGCGGGCGCGTGGGCCTGCTCGGCGACGCCGCCCACGCGGTGTCGTCCTCCAGCGGGCAGGGCGCGTCGCTCGCCATGGAGGACGCCGTGACCCTCGCGAAGCACCTGCGCGACATCGATGACCCGGTCAAGGCGCTGCACGCCTACCAGGAGGCGCGGCGGCCCCGCGTCGAGAGCATCGTCGCCGAGGGGCGGCGGCGCGGCAACAACAAGCTGACCACCGGGACCGTCCAGGTGTTCCTGCGCGACCTGACCCTGCCCGTGGTCTTCGCGATGATCTCCTGGCGCAAGAAGCACTCCTGGATCTTCGACCACCGCATCGACATGGCCGCTCCGGCGAACGGAGCGCGGTGACGGCGGCGCGGCGGATCCCACCGCGCCGCCGCTCCCGGCGTCACAGGTCGCCGGGAGCCGCCGCCCACGGCACACCTTCGGGCCGCTCGCAGGTGGTCGCCACCGGCAGCCACACCCGCTGCTCCGAGGCCTCGACCAGGGTCAGCATGACGTCCAGGACGTGCATCGCGACCTCTGCCGAGGCGCGGTGCGGCCGACCCGTGGCGATGGCCCGCGCCATGTCGGCCACCCCGTACCCCCGCGCGGCGCCGCGGTAGCCGGCCGAGGGCGCGAGCGTCCGCCACTCCCCGCCCGCGGGGTGCAGCTCCACCGCCCCGTCGAAGTAGTTGGGGTCGGGCACCGACAACGAGCCCTCGGTCCCGTGCACCTCGATTCGGGGCACCCGGGCCGCGTGCACGTCGAAGCTCATCACCAAGGTGGTCAGGGCACCGCTCTCGTGCTCGATGAGCCCGGTGACGTGGGAGTCGACCTCGACCGGGAACCGCACCCCCTCCTTGCGCCCGGAGCCGATGGTCCTCTCCGTGCGCACCCGCGAACCGGCGCCGGTCACCCGGGCGACCGGGCCGAGCAGGTGCACCAGCGCCGTCAGGTAGTACGGCCCCATGTCGAGCAGCGGGCCGCCGCCCGCGAGGTAGTAGAACTCCGGGTCCGGATGCCACACCTCGGGCCCCGAACCCACCATGAACGCCGTGGCCGACACCGGCTCCCCCAGGACCCCCGACTCCACCGCGCGCCGCGCCGTCTGCGTGCCGGCCCCCAATACGGTGTCGGGCGCGCACCCGACCCGCACCCCCGCGCCCCGCGCGGCGGCGAGCACCGACTCGGCGTCGCCGCGGGTGGTCGCCAAGGGCTTCTCCCCGTACACGTGCTTGCCCGCGGTGACGGCGGCCAGCGCCACCTCGGCGTGCAGGGCCGGCACCGTGAGGTTGAGCACCGCATCGACGTCCTCGCGCGCGACGAGCTCCCCCGCGCCCGCAACGGCCGCCGCCCCCGGGGCGAGGGCGAGCGCGGCACGCGCACGGGCGGGGTCGATGTCGGCGACGGCGCTGACCCGGACGCCGGGCAACAGCCCCAGCGTCTCCAGGTAGGCGCCGCTGATCTTGCCCGCTCCCGCGACACCGACGTTCAACGGAGCACCCAAGGCAGTCCCTCCACTTTCTTCCAGCCAACACTGCTCGTTCCGGCCACTACTGCCGGGCCCGGCGAGCGCCTGGGGTCAGGGGATCGGGCGCGGGCCCCGGTTCGGTCCGCTCTCAAGCAAGCCCCGGATCCGCCGCTCCTGTCAACGGTTCGGGCCGCGGAGAATGGGCGCCGCCGCTGCCCGTGCGGGTGGCGGCGGCGCACCCGTCAGGCGGCCTCCAGGGCGAGCAGGGCGCGTTTGGCGTCGACACCGCCCACGTACTGGCCGACCGACCCGTCGCTGCGCACCACCCGGTGGCACGGGACCACGACCGGCAGCGGGTTCGTCGCGCACGCTGTGCCCGCCGCGCGGACCGCCTTGGGACTGCCGGCCGCCGCCGCGACCGCCGCGTAGCTCGCCGTCGCGCCGTAGCCGATGGCGGGCAGGCGCATCAGCACGTCGCGCCGGAACCCCCGCGCGAGCCGGAAGTCCAGCGGCAGGTCGAAGGCCTCCCGCCGGTGCGCGAAGTACTCGTCCATCTCGCGCGCCGCCGCGTCCAGCCGCGCCGGGGCCGCGAGGATGCGCGGACTGATCTCGGCGGCGATCCGGGCGAGGACGGCGTCGTGGTCCTCGCGTTCGTAGGCGACGCGGACCAGGCCCTCCTCGGTCGCCGCCAGCAGCAGCGAGCCCACGGGGGTGTCGAGCGTGCGGTAGGCGACGTCGAGCAGCCCCTCCGCTCGCGCGGCCGCCGCCAGGCGCTCGTGCAGCCGGCCGATCGCCGACGCGTCGGCTTCGGGCACCGCGGCGAGCACGTCGTCGTGCGGTGCGGGTCCGGAGGTGTTGGAGGTGTTCATCGGTCCGCTCCTCTCGGGTAAGTGGTGCGCAGCGCCTTGATGCCGTCGGCCGCCGCCCGCCTCGCTGCGGCGGCGCTGCCGCCGACGAGGCGCGCGACCTCGGTGTAGGGCATCCCCGCCAGGTGGTGGTAGGCGATCGCCTGGCGCTGCCGGAGGGTCAGCGCGGCGAGGGCGGCCCACAGCTCGGGGTCGCGATCGTCCGGGGCGGGATCGCGCACCGGCACCTCGGGCGGCTCGTCCGCGGGGACGGGCGCGCGCCGCCGCGCACGGTACTGGTCCAGCGCCCTGCGGTGCGCGATGGTGACCAGCCACGCCTCGACATTGCTGTCGGGTCGCAGGTCAGGGTAGGCGCGCATCGCGGACAGGAATGTCTCGGACCAGGCGTCCTCCGCGTCGTCGGGACCGAGTACGGCCCGGCACACTCGCAGGACGGCCGGCCCGTACTCGGCCACGACCTCTTCGAACGGTTTCAGCGTCACAATGGGTCAACGCTACGGGCCGCCGGAATGTGAGGCCGCCCCCCGGCACAATCGCGCGCCACACCCAACCGGGTGTAAGCGTGGGCGTGCGGGCGTGGGTGCCCCCGTCCGGTCCGCAGCGCTCCGCGCCGCCCCGACACCGCTGACGCGACAGGCACGAGGACGCTGGTGCCGACGCCTCGGATGCCTCGGGCGACGGGGGTGGGCTGCCGCCGCGGCTGCGAAGCACCCGGCGGCACCACGGTGCTCCGCGCAGGACAGCCACCGCAACCACCGCCACCGACCGGTCTGCGGGTGCGGCCCGCCGAGGCAGGCGTGGGCGCCACCGGCCGGGCCGTGGTGGGGGCGGCCTTCGGCATCACCGGCTCGTGGGCATGGGTGTGGCCCGTCGGGGCGGATGCCCCGACGGGTCGGGTGGACAAGAGGTGGGGGCCGGGCTCAGGCCGCCTGGGGCGGGGCCGGTCCGGTATCGGGCGGCGGATCACCGCCCGGCCCGCCCGGGGCAGAACCCGGAGGCGGCGGGGAGCCCGGCGGGGCGGGCCCCGGAGGCGGCGGGGATGCCGGGGGCGCGGGCGGCGGAGCGGATCCCGGCGGTGGTACCAGCGGCCCCGGCGGCACGACCCCCGTGGCCGGGCGGCCACCCGACCGGCGCGCAGCGGCGGCCCGGGCGCGTTCCTTGGCCACGTTGTGGCGCCGGCACAGCGGCTGGAGGTTGTAAAGCGAGGTCGCCCCGCCCTCCCACCACGCCTTGATGTGGTCCATCTCGCACCACGCCGCGGGGCGGTCGCAGCCGTGCTCCCACTGACAGCTCTGGAACCGGGCCAACACCGCCGCGCGCAGATGTGGCGGGCAGATCCGCTCGGCCCGACCCACATCCAGCGGCGCGCCGGTGATGGGGTCGGTGACCAGGCGGCGCAGCCGGCAATCGGAGGCCAGCGCTCGCACCGCCGAGACCGGCCACACCGTGCCGTAATCACTCACCGCGGGTGGGGAGCCCGGCTCGCCCTGGAGGGTGGCCAGCGGCACGGTCAGGCGCAGCTGCGGGGCCGCGGTCCCGGGGGCGTGCCCGGCGTGGGACAGCGCGAACCGGGCCATGTCCAACGCCGCGTCGAACATCCGCTGGTCGGCCCGCCGCTCATCGCCCTCGGCGGGCGGGGCCATGAACGCCTCCAGCGCGGCGCGCCACTCATCACCGGTCGCCGAGTCGCCTCCCATTGAGAAGGAGAACCCGCCCTCGGCCGACTGCGCCATGGACGCGGTGCGGCCGAGGTGGCGGTCGTGCTCCTGGTCGTCGTGGCGCTCGGGATCGAGCACGGCGTTCAGCCGGGCCCCGAGGATGTCGAGGTCGCGGCAGGTGGTGACGGGGTTCAGCGCGTGGGTGAGGAGGTGCTCCTGGGCGGCGGCGGCGAAGTCGGCCGGTTCGGGGTACGTGCTGCGGCAGCGGCGCGGCAGGCACTTCTCCACCCAGTGCAGGATGCGGGAGGCCTTGCCCGCGGACAGGGTGCCGTCGGCGACGGCGGCCATGGTGGCTTCAAGGCCGGGGGCGGGGTGGGCCAAGGCGGCGTAGAAGCGGCCCTGGTCGCGGGGCAGCCCGGCCTTGCAGGCCGCGAAGTCGGCGAGGCCGCGGTGGCCCGCGCGGCGGGTGCCGCCAGCGGTCTCGGCCGCGGCGAGCAGGCCTGCGATCGCGGTCTGGAGGCGGCCGGTGGCGCCGAGCAGGGACAGTGCGTCCTCGGCGACCGCGGATCCGGCACCCGGCGGCACAGTCGTAGCGGTGGGGGTGGTGAGCTGGGTGATGGCGGCGTCGAGCAGCTCCAGCGCGCGGGCCGCGGGGCCCGGCGCCGGAGGTGTCATCTGCTCGTCCATAAGTTCATTTTACCTACTTACACCTGCGATTACGAGGTTTCATTCGGCTGTTTCCGGGCGGTTTTCGTACGGATCCTCCGGCGGGGCGCCATGGCGGTGGGGTAGTGAAACGGGCGTGGATCGGGCCGCCACGACCGTTTCCGCAAAACCCCAGGTCAGGCCCGCGCCCACCCGCCCGTCTCGGGGCGGGTGATCACGACGGCCCTCGGGCACCGGGCGAGGCTGCCCGGCCCCGGCCCCGCCCAGGACCGGGCGGTGTCCTCCCGACCCGGACCGCCTGCGGGACGACCTTGCCGCCGGGCCGCCTGCGGGTGGCCGGTGATGAAAAGGCGGCAGCGACGGCGGGGCCCGGGCCCGGTGGTCCTCCGCAGCGTGTCAGCGGGCCGCGTCCACCCACCCCCGGCGACCGGCCTCCGTGCTGTCTCTTCCACTTCAGGGCGCCCGAAGAGGAGAAAACAGCACGGAGGCTGCTGGAAAAGCCGAAAGTCCACGCCCCGCGCGGACGACCGCCACCCCCGGAACCCTGCGCCTTTGGTGCTGCTGGATGACCGCCGCCCCAGGCCCTCGCCGCCCTTGGTGCTGCTGTTGCCCACCGCATACCCGCATGCGGCCCGGCGACAAGGCCGCCCCGCAGCCGGACCGACCCCAAAAAACCGGCCCGAGCGGCACTCTCAGTGCCGCTCACCGCAGGGGGACACTCCACTCCCGCCCAGGGGCAGGCCGCCGAACTCCCGCCCAGGGGCAGGCCGCCGAACAGGTCGACGCGGTACTCGGACGGCCCCGGTCATCCTCTGGGACGGCCCTGGGGCATCCCCCGGAACAGGCCCCCGGTCATCCCCGGGTGAGGAGGCGACCGCGCGGGGCGTCCGGGTCCACCGGCGTTCCGCGCAGCCACGTGGCGCGCACGACGCCGCGGAGCAGCGCGCCGTCGTAGGCGCTCAACGGGTTCTTGTGCTGGAGGGTCCGCGCGTCGACGGTCGACTCCGCGGCCGGGGCGACCACCGCGAAGTCGGCGTCGGACCCGACCGCGATCCGCCCTTTGCCCGCGGTGCCCGCGATCCGGGCCGGTGCCGCGGCCATCCAGCGCACCACGTCGCCCAGTGCGAACCCGCGCCGCTGCGCCTCCGTCCAGACAGCGGAGAACCCCACCTGGAGCCCCGACACCCCGCCCCATGCGGTGCCGAAGTCACCGGTCGCGAGGTCCTTGAGGTCGGGCGTGCTCGGCGAGTGGTCGCTGACGATGCAGTCGATGAGCCCCTCGCCGAGGGCCTGCCACAGCGCGTCGCGGTTGGCGGCGCCGCGGATGGGCGGGCAGCACTTGAACTGGGTCGCCCCCGCGGGCACCTGTTCGGCGGCGATGGTGAGGTAGTGCGGGCAGGTCTCCACGGTGATCGGAACGCCGTCGTCCTTCGCACGCCTGATCATCGGCAGGGCCGTCGCGCTCGACAGGTGCAGGATGTGGGATCGCGTTCCGGTGGCGCGTGCGGTCTCGATGACCAGGGCGATGGCGTCGTGCTCGGCCTCATCGGGGCGCGACGCCAGGAAGGAGGCGTAGTCGCGCCCTGCCGCGTCCGGGGCGGCGTCGAGCACCCCTGGATCCTCGGCGTGCACGATGAGCAGGCCGCCGAACGTCCCGATCGCCTCGGCCGCCGACCGGAACTCCGCGGCGGTGAGGTGGCCGAACTCATCGACTCCCGAAGGCGACAGGAACGACTTGAAACCGTAGACACCCTGGTCGTGCAGCTTCTTCAGTTCGGCGACGCCTCCGGGGGCCGTGTTCTCGGGCACCGCACCGCCCCAGAACCCGACGTCGACGCTGACCTGCCCCTCGGCGGCCGACCGCTTCGCCGCCAGCCCTGCGGCGGTCGTGGTGGGGGGAATGCTGTTCAGCGGCATGTCCACGATGGTGGTGACGCCGCCGGCCGCCGCGGCACGCGTCGCGCTGGCGAAGCCCTCCCAGTCGGTGCGGCCGGGCTCGTTGACGTGGACGTGGCTGTCGACAAGACCGGGCAGCAGTACCTCGGCGCCGTCGAGTTCGACGTCGCTGCGGGCGCGCAGCGGCGCGGCGTACTCCGCCACCGCGGCGATCCGGCCGTCGCGCACCGCCACGGCGGCGGGCCGCTCGCCTTCAGGGGTGACGGCGCTGCGGGCCCGGATCACCAGGTCGTAGTCCTCGGACATGTCTTCCCCCTATCGCGTTTCCGGGCACCGCGCCCGTGCGGGCCGCCCTCGGCCGTCCCGGCCGGTCCGGCGTCCCGGCCTGCCCGGATTCCCCACCCGGTCACCCACCGGACCGGCGTCCCGGCTCTCCAGTACCGCTCAGCCGTCCTGGCCGACCCTGCGGTGCGCGAATCCGGTGATCTCCTCGGTGCTCGCGCCGGTGGCCTCGGCGACCTCGTCCGCGCCGAGCGCGCCGCATTGGACACCGCGGGCCAGCACGGCGGCGAGTGCCTGCGCCGTTGCCGGCTCGTCCATGACGCCGCCTTCGACGGCGCCGAGGTAAGCGCGCAGCCGGGCCGCCGCCGGGGCGAACGCCTCGCGGTAGAACGCGTAGGTGGCGAGGTAGCGGGTTACGAGTTGGTGCGGGTGCATGTCCCAGCCCTGGTAGTAGGCGCGTTCCAGGGACCGGCGGACGAGTCCGGCGTGCAGCCGCCACGCGGCGTGCACCTCGGCGGGGGTGCCCACGGGGACGATATTGGTGGCGCCGTCGGAGAGCCAGACCCCGGTCCCTGCCGCCGCGAGCTGCATGACGGCCTTCGCGTGGTCGGCGACGGGGTGCGCCATGCTCTGGAACGCCGCGGTCACCCCGCACGCCGCGCTGTAGTCGTAGGTGCCGTAGTGCAGGGCGGTGACCCGGCCATCTCCCACGTGCAGCATGCGCGCCACCGCCGCGGCCCCGTCGGGGTCCATGACCGACTGCGGGGTCTCGATCTGGAGCTCGAACCCGAGGCGCCCTGCTGTCAGCCCGAACCGCTCCTCGAGCCGTTCGGCCACCCACACCATGGCCTCGACCTGGTCGACCGAGGTGATCTTGGGCAGTGTCAGCGTGAATCCGTCGGGCAGCTCCCCCGCGTGCTCCAGCACGGCCTGGACGAACATGCCCAGGCTGCGCAGGCCGCGGCGGCGTCCGGCGGCCTCCATACCCTTGAACCGGATGCCCCAGTACGGCGGCGCGGCCCCGGCCGCCTGGTCGGCGGCGAGCGCCTCGGCCGCCGCGAGCAGGTGCGCGTCCTCCTCGGCGTCGGGGCGCGCGCCGTAGCCGTCCTCCAGGTCGATGCGCAGGTCCTCGACCGGTTCGTCGCGCAGCTTCGCGAGGACGCGCGGCAGGCACTCCTCGACGGCCTGCCGGTCGATCCCCGTCGCGTCGGCGAGGGCGGCGGTGTCGGGCGCGAACGTCTCGACCGAGCGGGCCGCCTGCTCACCCCAGTCGCGCGCGATGCCGCGGCTGATGCGGTCGGCGGGGACGTACACCGTGTGCACGGGTTGGCGGCGGCCCGTCTCGCCGGGGAACCGCGACGCGAGGAGCGCGTCGGATTCGGCGAGCCGCTCGTCGAGCGCGTCGCCGAGCCGGTCCCATCCCTCGGCTCCGGCCTGCTGCCTGTCCTGCCCGGCCTGCTGCACACCCACGTCCGCCGTCCCCTTTCCGCTCACGCGGCCCGGTTCGCCCCGCAGTCGTCCCGCATGGTCCCGGTGTCCGCCGATCCACCGTGCCATACTTCTATATCGCGGACAATAACTTCTGCAATTCGGAACGAACATCGCGGGTCCGGTGCCCGGCCGGGGACCGCCTCCGAACATCCGGCGCCGGATTTTCGTATCGCAGAAAGCGAAGTCCGAATACAGTGTCGACGGAGCCGAACCGCCGGGGCGGCACGTGATGGGAGCACCACCGTTGGCAACGCCACAGACAACCGCAGACAGCGAGGTCCGCAACCGGTCCGGCGGGGTCCAGTCCCTCGACCGCGCGTTCGCCCTGCTGGAGATCATGGCCGACGCCGGTGGTGAGATCTCCCTCAGCCAGCTCGCCGGCTCCTCCGGCCTGCCGTTGCCCACCATCCACCGGATCATCCGCACGCTGGTCGGGAACGGCTACGTCCGCCAGCTCCCCTCGCGCCGGTACGCCCTCGGGCCGCGCCTCATCGGCCTCGGCGAGAGCGCGTCGCGCATGCTCGGCACCTGGGCCCGGCCGCACCTCGCCGAACTGGTCGAGCAACTCGGCGAGACCGCCAACCTCGCCATGCTCGACGGCGACAAGGTCGTCTACGTCGCGCAGGTGCCGTCGCCGCACGCGATGCGAATGTTCACCGAGGTCGGCCGCCGTGTGCTGCCCCACTCCGCCGGGGTCGGCAAGGCCCTGCTGGCGCAGCTCCCCGAGAACGAGGCGCTGGCGACCGTGCGCCGCACGGGGATGCCGGCCGCCACCGACCGCACGATCACCACCCACGACGAGTTCGCCACCGAGCTCGACCGCATCCGCGAGCGCGGCTACGCCATCGACGACGGCGAACAGGAGATCGGGGTGCGCTGCCTGGCGGTGCCCGTTCGCGGCGGACCCGCCATGATGGCGGTCTCCATCTCCGGCCCCGAAGCCCGGGTGAGCTGGGACTTCGTGGAGCGGGCGGCACCCATCGTGCAGCGCAGCGCGGCGAGCCTCGCCGTGGACCTCAACAACCAGAGCTAGCTGCGGCCCGCGGCCCGGCCCAGGCTCCGACCCTGGCCCTGGCCCTGGCCCGGGCCTGGACCGGGTCAGGTCTGCTGGTCGAATCCGAGCCGGCGGAGCTGCTTGGGGTCGCGCTGCCAGTCCTTCGCGACCCGCACCCGCAGGTCGAGGAAGACCTTGGCGCCCAGCAGCGCCTCGATCTGCGCGCGCGCCCTGGATCCGACGTCGCGCAGGCGGGCCCCCTTCGACCCGATGACGATCGCCTTCTGGCTGGAGCGCTCGACGTACAGCGAGGCGTAGATGTCGATGAGCTCGTTCCCCGGCTCGCGGTCGCGCCGCTCGCTCATCTCGTCCACGACGACGGCGATGGAGTGCGGCAGCTCGTCGCGGACCCCTTCGAGCGATGCCTCGCGCACGAGCTCGGCGACCAGCATGGCGTCGGGTTCGTCGGTGAGGTCGCCCTCGGGGTAGAGCGGCGGCCCTTCCGGCAGGTGGCCGCAGAGGACGTCGGTCACTGTGTCGACCTGGTAGCCGCTTTCGGCCGACACCGGGACGACATCGGCCCACGCGCCCAGTTGCGACACCGCGAGGAGCTGCTCGGTGATCTGGGAGCGGTCGGCGGTGTCGGTCTTGGTGACCAGCGCCACCACCGGGGTGTTGTGCTGCTCGGCGAGCTCGCGGGCGATATAGGTGTCGCCGCGCCCGATGGGCTCGTTCGCCGGCACGCAGAAACCGATGACGTCGACCTCGACCAGTGTCGAGCGCACCAGGCTGTCGAGCCGCTCGCCCAGGAGGGTCCGCGGCTTGTGCAGGCCGGGGGTGTCGACCACGATCAGCTGGGCGTCGTCGCGGTGCACGATGCCGCGCACCGTGCGCCGGGTGGTCTGCGGGCGGCTGCTCGTGATCGCCACCTTCTGCCCCACCAGCGCGTTCATCAATGTCGACTTGCCCACGTTGGGGCGGCCGACGAAGCAGGCGAAGCCGCTGCGGAAGCCCTCCGGGGCGGCGGGCATCGGCAGCGGCACCCGGAGTCGTTCGAGGTCGAGGTCGTCCATGTGTCCAGTCTCGCTGGCGTTCGGAGCGGGCGGAACCATCGCGGCGCCCGCCGTCTGCGGTACCGCCGGTCTGCGGCACCGCCTGTCGGCCGTACTGTCGGCCGTACCGCTGGTGCGCGGTTCAGGGCCGGTGCACGGCCCGCACGGTGCCGTCGGGCGCGGCGAGGACCACCACCGCGGCGGAGAGCTCCGCCGCGACAGCGAGGTCGGCGTCCGCCGGGGCGCCGGCCGCGGAGACCACGACGGCCGCCTCCAGGGACTCCGCCCCGCTCGACACCGCCGCCGCCACCGCGGCCTGGAGCGCCGTGACCGCCAACGACGCCAGTGCCACGGTCGTCGCGGCGTAGGTGCGGCCGGTCTCGTCGCGCACCGCCGCGCCCTCGGCCGCGCCGTTGCGCGCGCGGGAGGACCGCGCCAGTGTCAGCAGTTTGGCGTCCTCGGCCGCCAGCTCCTCGGGGCCCTGCGGCCCGGGGGCGTTCATCGGGTGGCACTCCTCACGGTTGCTTCACAGTTGCTTCACGGTTGCTCCGCCGCGCCGGGCGGGTCACCGGCCGGCATGCGCTCCACCAGGACGGTGGCCGTCTGGTTGCGGCGGCCCGACGGGTCCTCCGCTGTGAGCCGCAGGCCGGAGAACTCGACCTCCGAGCCGGTGAGCGGCACCCGGCCGAGGACGTAGGCGAGCAGGCCGCCGACCGTCTCGACGTCGTCGGCGTCGAGTTCCACGTCGAACAGCTCGGCGAGTTCGCCGAGCGGCAGCCGCGCGGTGACGCGCGCCTTGTCCTCGCCCAGGCGCTCGATGGGGGGCACCTCGTCGTCGTACTCGTCGGTGATCTCGCCCACGATCTCCTCGACGATGTCCTCGATGGTCACCAACCCGGCGGTGCCGCCGTACTCGTCGATGACAACGGCCACGTGGATGCGCTGCTGCTGCATCTCGCGCAGCAGCTCGTCGATCGGCTTGGAGTCGG
This sequence comes from Murinocardiopsis flavida, assembly GCF_003014485.1. GTDB lineage: Bacteria > Actinomycetota > Actinomycetes > Streptosporangiales > Streptosporangiaceae > Murinocardiopsis > Murinocardiopsis flavida. Next base: position 481,877 of record NZ_PYGA01000001.1, read on the forward strand.
GGACGTAGGTGGCGTCGCGCATGATGTCGCGCACGGTGCGGCTCCCGTCGGCCGCGGCCCCCTCGCTCTCGGCCTCACTGCGCCCGGCCCAGGTGTCGCGCAGCCGGGCGACGACGTCCTTGAGGTAGACGATCCCCACGACGTCGTCCTCGTTCTCGCCCGCCACGGGGATGCGGGAGAACCCGCTGCGCAGCGCCAGCGCGAGCGCGCCGTCGACGTCGTCGTCGTGGTCGATGAACACGATGTCGGGGCGAGGCACCATGACCTCGCGCACCGAGGTGTCGTCGAGCTTGAAGACGGAGTGGATCATCTGCCGTTCCTCGGCGTCGATGACATGCCCGCGCTCCGCGAGGTCGACCATGTGGCGGAGCTCGTCCTCACTGGCGAACGGCCCTTCCCTGTCGCCGATGCCCCGCGGGGTGAAGGCGCGCCCCAGCCACACCAGCAGCTGGGCGAGCGGCCCGAGCACCAGGGTGATGGGGTGGACCACGCTCGCCCCGACCAGCGCGACCGCAGCGGGGAACTGGCGGCCGAGGATGCGCGGTGTGACCCCGATCAGCACGTAGTTCACCAGGACCATCAGCACGGCCGACGCGGTGACCGCGACCCAGCCGAGTCCGAGCCAGTCGATGAACCCGACGGCGAGCGCCAGCGTCGCCAGGACCTCGCAGACCACCCGCAGCAGCAGCACCATGTTGAGGTGCCGGGCGGGGTCGGCCGCGATGATCTCCAGCTGCCGGACGCCGCGGCGGTCGGACCCGACGAGTTCGGACACGCCCATGCGCGAGGCGCGGGCCAGCGCGACCTCCGCGCTCACGAAGAACGCCGCCAGCAGGGACAGCAGGACGGCGAATCCGAACGCGGCGCTCAGCTCCAGCGCTTCGCGCCCGGTGACGGCATCGATCATCGGACGGAGTCGGGCGCCGGCTTGGCCGCGGTGGCGGTGTCCTCGCCGCGGCTCGTGAGCCACCCTTCGACCAGTTCGGCCTGGAGGCCGAACATCTCCTTGTGGTCCTCGGGCTCGGCGTGGTCGTAGCCGAGGAGGTGCAGGATGCCGTGCGTGAGCAGCAGGTCGACCTCTGCCTGCTCGCTGTGCCCGCCCCGTTCGGCCTGGCGCTGGGCCACCTGCGGGCAGATGGCGACCTGGCCCAGGACGCCGGGTGCCGAGGTGCGGCCGGGGCCGCCGGGGCGCAGCTCGTCGATGGGGAACGACAGCACATCGGTGGGACCGGGCTCGTCCATCCACCGCACGTGCAGGTCGGTCATGACCTCTTCGTCCACGAGGTTGACGGACAGCTCGGCGAGCGGGTGGACGCGCATCTGGTCGAGGACGAACCGGGCGAGCTGAGCGAGCCGGGCTTCGTCGCCGGGGACGCCGGACTCGTTCGCGACGTCAATGGTCATGTGCCGTGCCTTCGTTAGTCATGAGAAAGCCTCCCGCGGGGCCGCGGCCCCGCGGGAGGGAGATCACCTGGCGCCGTTCGGCGATGTGCCGGAACGGGACCGCCCGGCGTGCGTGCGCGCGCCGTTGTGCTGGACGTTCTGTTCGAGGTCGTAGCGTCCGTAGGCGTCGACGATCTCGCTGACCAGCTTGTGGCGGACCACGTCGTTGCTGTTCAGCCGGCAGAAGCCGATGTCGCGGATGCCTTCGAGGATGTGCTCGATGGTGCCCAGGCCGCTGGCGTGCCCGCCGGGCAGGTCGACCTGGGTGACGTCGCCGGTGACGACGACCTTGGAGCCGAACCCCAGGCGGGTCAGGAACATCTTCATCTGCTCGGGCGAGGTGTTCTGCGCCTCGTCGAGGATGATGAAGGAGTCGTTGAGGGTGCGGCCGCGCATGTAGGCGAGCGGCGCCACCTCGATGGTCCCGGCCGCCATGAGCTTGGGGATGGACTCCGGGTCGAGCATGTCGTGCAGGGCGTCGTACAGCGGCCGCAGGTAGGGGTCGATCTTCTCGTACAGGGTGCCGGGCAGGAACCCGAGGCGCTCGCCGGCCTCGACGGCCGGGCGGGTCAGGATGATCCGGTTGACCTGCTTGGCCTGCAACGCCTTCACGGCCTTCGCCATGGCGAGGTAGGTCTTGCCGGTGCCGGCCGGGCCGATGCCGAACACGACGGTGTGCTTGTCGATGGCGTCGACGTAGTGCTTCTGGTTCAGGGTCTTCGGCCTGATGGTGCGCCCGCGCGCCGAGAGGATGTCCAGGGTGAGGACGTCGGCGGGACGCTCGGAGCCGGTGCCCTGGCTGCGCAGCATGCCCAGTGTGCGGTCGATGTCATCGGGGCTGATCTGGGCGCCGCCCTTGACGAGTTCGAGGAGTTCCTCGATGAGGCGCACCACCATCGAGGTCTCCTCGGGGGTGCCACTGACGGTGATCTCGTTGCCGCGGACGTGGATGTCGCTGGCAAAGGAGCGCTCGACGGTCCTCAGCAGTTCGTCGCCGGACCCCAGCAGTCGGACCATCAGGTGCTCGGCCGGTACGACGATCTTGACCTGATTGCGGTGCTGTTGCGTTGAATCGACCATGGTGTGGCCTGGTGGCCGTCTCGCCCCTACCCTTCGCATCCGTTGAGGTCGGGCCCGGTCTTCCGCGGATGGTCGCGGGAGCTGCGGTCCGGCCCTGTGACATCTGTGATTCTACCAACGCCGACCGGTCGTCCCCGAGTGGATTTCCGCCGGTTACCCGGGGGGCCATTGGAGGCCGCGCCCGCCCAGGACGTGGGCGTGGACGTGGAAGACGGTCTGCCCCGCTCCCGAGCCCGTGTTGAACACCACTCGGTAGCCGCTCTCCGCGACCCCGTCGGCGACCGCGACCTCGTGCGCTTCGCGCACCATCTCGTCGGTGAGGCCGGTTCCCGCGGCCGCTGCCGCCGCGGCGTCCGCGAAGTGCTCGTGCGGAATGACCAGCACATGCGTCGGCGCCTGGGGGTTGATGTCGCGGAATGCGAGGGTGCGCTCCCCTCTCCGGACGATCTCGGCGGGCACGTCGCCCGCCACGATCTTGCAGAACAGGCAGTCCGGGTCGGTCGCCGCCACCGGAGGTCCCCCTTTTGGATCGTCGCTGTTTGGATCGTCGCTGTTCGGGCCGGTTCCGCTCGGCCGTGCCGCCCGGTCGGGCCCGCTGTACGGCACCAATGATGCCCGAGTGCGGGGTGGTGTCGTCCGCGGGCCGCGCGCACCGTTCCCGGCCCGGCCTGTTGGCCGATTCCGCCGCAGCACTGCGCGCGATCTCCTACGGTGGGACGCGCGGTCCGCTCCCACAAGCGCGCGCTGGGCCCGCGCCAAACCGACGTGATTGGCCTTTCCTGGCCGGAAACGCGGCGGAGAACGCGGGTTATTCTGGTCGTTCGCGTGGATTCCGCAAGGAGTTGCCGAAGCGGGCCACCAGAACTGTCGGGCGGAGCAAGGCGAAGGTGAGTGTTCGGTGAAGGCCGTCCCCCGGTGGTTCGCCGCGCGCGGGCGCCCCGCCCCGGAACCGCGCGAGACCGCCGCTACCGAACGAGGCGAATCGGCGCCACTCCGTCGTAAACCCGACGAGGCCGACACGCGTCCTAACAACGTGACGGAGACAATGGTGGCGGCGTCGTCCGCGGCGGCCATCACCGCAGAAGCCGCGGAATGGGACGCCGACCAAGCGGTGACTCAGCTCTACAGCGCCCATTACCGCCCGCTGGTGCGGCTCGCGACCCTGCTCGTGCGCGACTTCGCGACCGCCGAGGAGGTCGTGCAGGACGCCTTCGTGGCCATGCACGGCGCCTGGCGGCGGCTGCGCGACCCCAACAAGGCGGTCGCCTACCTGCGCCAGTCGGTCGTGAACAAGGCAAGGTCGGTGCTGCGGCACCGCGCGGTGGTCGACAAGCACGCGCCCAAGGCGCTGCCCGATGAGCCCAGCGCCGAGCACGGCGCGCTCGGGCTCCTCGAACGCGCCGCGGTCATCGAAGCGCTCCGGGGACTGCCCACCCGGCAGCGCGAGGCCATCGTGCTCCGCTACTACGGCGACTTCTCCGAAGCGCAGATCGCCGACGCCATGGGGATCAGCAAGGGCGCCGTGAAGAGTCACACCGCCCGAGGTATTGCCGCACTGCGCTCTGTTCTGGAGCAGACGACATGACCGAACCGTTCAACGACGAGACGGACGACCGGCTCCGCGCGATCCTGCGTGCCGAGGCCGACTCCGTCGCGCCTTCAGCCGACGCGCTGGAGCGCATCCGCTCCCGCACCCAGCACCGCCCTTTCGCCTCCTGGCTCGGCCTGTCTTGGCTGCGGCCCGCCACTGCGGTCGCCGCCGCGGCGGCGATCGTCGGCTCGGTCCTCATCGGCACACCGCAGATCCGCGAGCAGTTCATGCCCGGCCCCGTCACCTCGGCCGAGTCCTCGCACTCGCCCGACACCGAGACCGGCGAGGGCCGCCCGCACGGTGAGCCCTCCGAGCCGCCGGACGGCGACGAGCCGCCCGGCCCGGGTGGCGGCGAGCCCGCACCGCAGCCGACCCCGGAGAACCCCCCGCCGCACGAGGACCCCGAGGAGCAGCCGCGCATCTCCTCGAACTGCTCCGAGCCGCCGGCCGAGCCCCCGGCCGCCCGGTCCGGCGCCGAAGAGGACGCCGCCGAGGAGTGCCGTCCCACAGAGGGCCCCGCGGAGCCCGGTCCCACACCCGGCGGCGAGGTCCCCGGCGAGAGCCCGCCGCCCAACACCGGCCAGCCCGAGCCGAGCCCGCAGCCCGAAGTCCAGCCGTAGCGGGTGCCGGGTACCGGCCCGGCGGGTACTGAACAGGACGCGCGTCGGTGGCCGAGAACCAGACCGCGGGCATGCCGCCGGGGACTGCTACCAGCGCCCGGTGCGCGCCTGGAGGACCGAGAGCGCGGCGACCCCCGCCGTCGAGGTGCGCAGCACCGTGGGGCCCAGGAGCGCGCGCACACCGCCCGCGGCGTCGAACGCCGCCAGTTCGGTGTCGGTGAGGCCGCCCTCGGGGCCCACCACCAGCACGATGTGCGCGTCCTCCGACGGCTCCGGCAGCGGCAGCGCCGCCAGCCGGGTGTCGGCCTCTTCGTGCAGCACGATCGCCGCGGTGGCGGCGCCCACCGCCGCGGCGGCCGCGGCGGTGGCGGTCGGCTCGGACACCTCCGGCACCCTGCTGCGCCGCGCCTGCTTCGCCGCTTCGCGGGCCGCGGACCGCCATTTCGCCAGTGCCTTCGCCGCACGGTCGGGCTTCCACCGGGTGACGCAGCGCTCGGCGGCCCACGGCACGATGGCGTCCACACCGGCCTCGGTCATGAGTTCCACGGCGAGTTCGCCGCGGTCGCCCTTCGGCAGCGCCTGCACGACGGTGATGCGGGGGCGCGGCGGCGGTTCTTCGGCGCGGTCGACGACGTCGCAGGTGATGGTGTCCTTGCCGGTGGAGGCGACGACGCAGCGCGCGCGGACGCCCGCCCCGTCGACCAGGTCGACGGTCTCGCCCTCGCGCAGCCGCCGCACCGCGGCGGCGTGGCGGCCCTCAGGACCGGTGAGGACGACGCGGTCGAGGGCGAGGGCGCCCGGCTCGGTCACGAACACCGGTGCGGTCACGGTCCCGTCCTCTCGATCGGCCCGGCGGGCGCCGCGCCCCGGGCGGTGCAGCACAGCGGCCGGGCCCCTCGGATGAGGGCCCCGGCCAGGGGTCGAACAGCGCGCCGGCGCGCACCGGAAGCGGCGCCCGCCCCCGGAGAGGCGGGCGCCGCCCGCCGGTCAGCGGGTGCCGAACGCGTCGCGCAGGCGGGAGAAGAAGTTGCCGTGCCCCGGGCTGAACTTGCCCGGAGGGTGGTTCTCGCCGCGCAGTTCCGCGAACTTGCGCAGCAGCGCCTCCTGCTCCTCGTCGAGCTTGTTCGGGGTCTCGACGTTCACCCGGATCATGAGGTCGCCGCGGCCGGGGTCGTTCAGGTGCCGGCAGCCGCGGCCGTCGAGGGTGATGACGTGGTCGGAGTTGGTGCCCGGCCGGACGTCGACCTCCTCCTCGCCGTCGAGGGTCTCGATTGTGAGGGACGCGCCGAGCGCGGCGGCGGTCATGGGAACGGTGACGGTGCAGTGCAGGTCGTCGCCGCGCCGCTCGAAGATCGGGTGCGGCTTCTGCACGATCTCCAGGAAGATGTCGCCGCGGGGCCCGCCGTTGGGGCCGATCTCGCCTTCGCCCGCGAGCTGGATCTGGGTGCCGTCCTCGACACCGGCGGGGATCTGCACCTTGCGGGTGACCCGCTCGCGGACCCGGCCCTCGCCCGCGCAGTCGGGGCAGGGGTCGGTGATGACGGTGCCCTGCCCGGCGCACTGCGGGCACGGCCGGGTGGTCATGACCTGACCCAGGAAGGAGCGGGTGACCTGAGACACCTCGCCGCGCCCCTGGCACATGTCGCAGGTGTGGCGCTGGGTGCCGTTGGCGGTGCCCTCGCCGTGGCAGGTGTCGCACAGCACCGCGGTGGGGAACGTGACGTCCTTGGTGACGCCGAACGCGGTCTCGGAGAGGTCGAGCTCGACCCGCACCTTGATGCTGCGGCCGCGCCGCGCGCGGTCGCGCGGTCCGCGCCCGCCACCGCCGCCCCCGCCGAAGAAGGCGTTCATGATGTCGTCGAAGGGGAACCCCGCGGCGCCGCCGCCGAACCCGCCGCCGGCACCGGACTGCGCGAACGGGTCGGCGCCCATGTCGAACATGCGGCGCTTGCTCTCGTCAGAGAGGACCTCGTAGGCCTGGGTCACTTCCTTGAAGCGCTCCTGGGTGGCGGGGTCGGGGTTGACGTCGGGGTGGAGTTCCCGCGCGAGCCGCCGGTATGCCTTCTTGATCTCGTCCTTGGACGCCTCGCGCCGCACTCCGAGGATCTCGTAGTAATCCCTGGCCACTTACTGCCCCGCCAAGATCGTTCCGACGTAACGTGCCACTGCGCGTACCGCTCCCATCGTTCCCGGGTAGTCCATTCGGGTCGGGCCCACAACCCCGAGTTTGGCCAGCGACTGGTCGCCGATGCCGTAGCCGGCAGAGACGATCGACGTGGATCGCAGGCCCTCGTGGGAGTTCTCGGCTCCGATGCGCACCGAGAGCATGGACGGGTCGCCCACCTCACCGAGCAAACGTATGAGGACGACGTTTTCTTCCAATGCCTCGAGAACCTCACGCAGGCTAGCCGAGAAATCGACCGCCGCGAGATTCGCGGTCCCCGCGAGCATGATCTTCTCCTCGTGCCGCTCCACGAGGCTCTCCAGCAGCACCGACAGGACCAGCGCCGCCATGGGGCGCTCCTCGGGGGGCATCTGCGCGGGGAGGTCGGAGACGGACGTGGGCACATCGGTGAGCCACGTGCCGACCAGCGCCCGGTTCAGGCGCCCGCGGAGGTTCTCCACGGCGTCCTCGGTGACCTGCCCCATGCCCTCGATGACCCGCTGCTCGACGCGGCCGGTGTTGAGGATGAGCACCATCATGACGCGCTGGCCGCCCAGCGGGACGAGCTCGATGTGCTGCACCGATGAGCGGGTCAGCGACGGGTACTGCACGATCGCGACCTGGCGGGTCAGCTGCGCGAGCAGCCGCACCGTGCGGGCGACGATCTCGTCGAGGTCGACCGCGCCGGTGAGGAAGGTCTCGATGGCGCGGCGCTCCGCCTGCGACAGCGGCTTGACGTTGGACAGCCGGTCGACGAAAAGGCGGTACCCCTTGTCGGTGGGCACCCGGCCCGCACTCGTGTGCGGCTGGGCGATGTAGCCCTCTTCCTCCAAGGCCACCATGTCGTTGCGGATGGTCGCCGGCGAGACGCCGAGTGTGTGCCGGTCGGCGATGCCCTTGGAGCCCACGGGTTCATTCGTGGACACGTGGTCCTCGACGATGGCACGCAGCACGGCGAGTTTGCGCTCGTTGAGCACAACCCCACCTCCTGGCACTCCGTGGTCCTCAGTGCTAATTCTATGCGCCCGCCGACCGCTCCGCAGGGGCGGGAGCCGCCCTCGCGCTCCGCGCGCCGGTCAACGGGCCGTGAACCGCCACGTCACCGGCCCGCCGCACGCCGTGGCCCGGTCCGGGCGACAGTGCGAGTATGAGGCCATGTTCCACGCGCCCCAGCCGAAACCCGCGGAGCTCCGACCGCGCCGATGGTGGTACTGGGCCGGCGGCCTGGTGATCCTGGCCGGGTTCGTGGCGGGCATCACCGGATTCGCCATCGGCCTGGTGAGCGCCCTCGGCATGCCCGAACTCGAAACGAGGTTCCACGCCGGCGAGGAGGCCGTCCTCCAGGCCGGGCGCGCCAACGACGATACGCGCACCTGGCTCCTCTACGCCGACCGCCCGATGACGTCCTCCGAGGTCGACGACTCCTGCACGATCGACGGCCCCGACCCGGACGCGGCCTTCGACATGGCGAACTTCAGCCAGGAGACGACGTCCGGCGACCAGACGTGGGTCCTCGCCGCCGCCATCGACATCAGCGAACCGGGCACTTACACCATCGCATGCGCGGCGGACAGCGGTGCCGAGTTCGGCGTCGGGTACGGCGACAACGGGGTGAGGTTCGCCACCGGGCTCGCGGGCGGGCTCGCGTCGTTCTTCCTGCTGCCGGCGCTCGGGCTGGTCATCGGCGTGCCGATCCTCATCGTGACGGCCGTCCGGCGCCGCAGCCACCGCCGCAGGCTCATGAGCGGGGCCCGGCCGGACGCGTGGGGCCCCGGGTACGGCGGGCCCGGGTACGGCGGGTGACCCGCCAGGCCGCGCGCGGCGGACCGCGGACACGCCGCGCCCGCACTGCCGCCGCCCTCGGGCGGGCCACTAGAATCCCGGCCGTGCGCAGGAATCCCGAGAAGCCCTCATCCCGGTACCCGGCCGACGTCCTCGCCGGCGACTGGCGGCGGCCCCGCAAGGGCATCGTCAAGGAGGTCCCGGCTGAGCAGGGGCTCGTGGCGGAGTCCGGCGACGAAGGGTTCTGCGGCGCCGTGGTCGCCTGCGACAAGCAGACCGTCACGCTGGAGGACCGCAACGGGCGGCGCCGCGTGTTCGACCTCGCCCCCGCGGCCTTCCTCATCGACGGCGTGCCGGTGACCCTCGTCCGGCCCACCGCCGCCGCCCGGCCGGCTGCGCTGCGCAGCGCGTCGGGCTCCGTCGCGGTGCGCGACCTGCGGTCGCAGGTCGCGAAGGAGAGCCGGATCTACGTCGAGGGCGTGCACGACGCCGAGTTGGTCGAGCGGATCTGGGGCCATGACCTGCGCGTCGAGGGCGTGGTGGTGGAGTACCTGGAGGGGATCGACCACCTGCCCGAGATCGTGGCGGAGTTCGGCCCGGGCCCGGGCCGGCACCTCGGCGTGCTGGTCGACCACCTGGTCAAGGGCTCCAAGGAGAGCCGGATCGCCGCCGAGGTCACCTCGCCGCACGTCCTGGTCGCCGGGCACCCGTTCGTCGACGTCTGGGCCGCGGTGAAACCGTCCGCCGTGGGGATCCCGGCGTGGCCGGAGGTCCCGCGGGGTATCCCGTGGAAGGAGGGCGTGCTGGAGCGGCTGGGGTGGCGTGAGGAGCCGCCGGACGCCTGGCGGCGCATCCTCGGGTCGGTCCGCACCTTCGCCGATCTGGAACCCGAACTGCTCGGACGCGTCGAAGAACTCATCGACTTCGTCACCGCCGCCGACTCCAGCGGGGGCTAGGCTCGTTCCGAGGACCGCGCGTCGCGCGTCTCCGGACGCGCCCGTACCAATGCGACCGGAACCCCGCGATTCGGCCCGGCACAATAGGCAAGAGCCAAGGGACACCATGAGCGAGACACCGCCCCATTCCCCACCGCCCCACGATCCCGCATCGGGCGGCCAGCAGGCCCATGGCCCCAATCCGTCCGGGCAGGCGGGTACCGGCGGTCAGCCCGGCTACGGTCAGTACGGGCAGCACCCGTCGGGAGAGCAGCAGGGCTACGGCCAGGAGCAGCAGTACCCGAGCGGCGGGCAGCCCGGCTATGGACAGCAGGGCCGGCAGGGCTACCCGCAGGCCCAACCCGGCGGCGCCCAACCGGGGTACGGCCAGGAGCAGTACCCCAGCGGCGGCCAGTCCGGCTACGGGCAGCAGGGCCAGCAGGGCTACCCCTCGGGAGCGCAGCCCGGCTACGGCCAGCAGTACTCCAGCGGCGCCCAGCAGGGCTACGGCCAGCAGGGTTACGGCCAGCAGGGGTACCCGCAGGCCCAGCCCGGCGGCCAACCCGGGTACGGCCAGGAGCAGTACCCCAGCGGCGGGCAGCCCGGCTACGGGCAGCAGGGCCAGCAGGGCTACCCGCAGGCCCAGCCCGGCGGCGCCCAACCGGGCTACGGCCAGGAGCAGCAGTACTCCGGCGGCCAGCAGGGCTACGGGCAGCAGGGGTACCCGCAGGCCCAATCCGGCGGCCAGCCCGGGTACGGCCAGCAGCAGTACCCGGGCGAGGCCCAGCAGGGGTACGGGCAGCCGGGCTACGGCCAGGAGCAGCAGCAGTACTCCGGCGGCGCCCAGCAGGGGTACCCGCAGGCGCAGCCCACCGGCGCGCAGCCCGGCTACGCCGACCCCCAGCAGGGCTACCCGCAGGACCCCGCCTACGCGCAGGACCCCGCCTACGCGCAGGGCTACGGCGCGCAGCAGCAGGGCGCGGCGGGCGGCGCCGGGTCCGACGACGTCACCTGGTCGATGATCGCGCACCTGGCCGGGATGATCATGTCGTGCGTGGGCTGGCTGCCGACGATGATCATCCACATGGTCAAGAAGCAGCGCTCGGCCTTCCTCAAGCACCACACCAGCGAGGCGCTGAACTTCCAGCTCACACTGCTCATCCCCTACGTGATCTCCTGGGCGCTGTTCCTCGGGCTGGCGGTGTTCGCCCCCGACTATTCGCGCATCGGCTCCGGGCTGATCATCGTGGTGTGGGGGCTCGCGATCGTCGCGGGCGTCATCGCCGCGTTCCAGACCACCAAGGGGAAGTGGTTCCGCTATCCGGCGACGATCCGCTTCGTCAAGTGACCTGCGCGCCGCCGCCGGACCTTCGCGTCACGTGAGGTCGCGGACCACCGCGTCGGCCAGCAACCGGCCGCGCCGTGTCAGCACGGCGCGGCCGTCGTCGTACGCGGCGGGGTCGAGCAGGCCGTCTGCCGCCGCGCGCGCGGCGGCGCGCAGGCCGTCGGGCTCCAGCAGGTCCAAGGGGCACCCCTCGACGATGCGCAGCTCCAGCAGGATGCGTTCGAACCTGCGGTCGGCGGCGTCCAGGGTCTCGCGCGCCTGGCCGGGGCTGCGCCCCGCGGCGAGCCGCGCGGCGTAGGCCGCGGGGTGCTTGACGTTCCACCAGCGCGTGCCACCGACGTGGGAGTGCGCCCCGGGGCCGACGCCCCACCAGTCGCCGCCGGTCCAGTACAGCCGGTTGTGGCGGCTGCGCCCCGCCTCGGTCGTCGCCCAGTTCGACACCTCGTACCAGTGGTATCCGGCCGCGGACAGCAGGTCGTCGGCCATCAGGTAGCGGTCGGCCATGGTGTCGTCGTCGGGCGCGGCGAGCTCGCCGCGCCTGACGCGCGCGGCGAGCCGGGTGCCGTCCTCGACGATCAGCGAGTACGCGGAGACGTGGTCGGGCCCCGCTGCGACGGCGGCCTGGAGCGACTCCTTCCAGTCGGCGTCGCTCTCGCCGGGGGTGCCGTAGATCAGGTCCAGGTTGACGTGGTCGAATCCGGCCTCGCGGGCCCAGGTGACGCACTGCTGCGGGCGGCCGGGCGTGTGGGTGCGGTCGAGGACGTCCAGCACGTGCGGGCTGACGCTCTGCATGCCGAAGGAGACGCGGGTGAACCCGGCGTCGCGCAGGGCGGCGAGTGAGTCGCGGTCGACCGTCTCGGGGTTGGCCTCGGTGCTGACCTCGGCGCCGGGCGCCAGGCCGAACTCGGCGTCGACGGCGGCGAGCACCCGGCCGAGGTCCGCGGGGCTGAGGAGGGTGGGTGTGCCGCCGCCGACGAACACCGTCTCGACGGGGAGTTCGGCCGCGCCGAGGACCCTGCGTGCCTGCCGGATCTCCGCGACGGCCTGGTCGGCGTAGGTCTCGCGGGAGGAGGCCGCGGTGCCGTCGGCGGAGCGGAGTTCGGTGGCGGTGTAGGTGTTGAAGTCGCAGTAGCCGCAGCGGGTGACGCAGAACGGGACGTGCACGTAGAGGCCGAACGGGCGGGTGCCCAGGCCGGCGAGGCTCCCCGCCGGGAGCCGGCCGTCGTCGGGGACGGGCTCGCCGTCGAGCGGTACGGAAGGCATGTGTCCAGTGTCGGTGATGGTGACCAGCGGCCGCGCCGACTCAGGAGGGGCCCGCTGCGCGCCGGCGGCGCACCTGGTCTGCGACGGGCCGCCATTTGTCGGAGCGGCCGGGGATCGCGAGGACGCGCTCCAGCAGGTCGAGGTCGTTGTCGCGGCCGGCCCGGAACGCCGTGGTGAGGTCGATGCCGTGGTCGGGGCGGTACTCGGTGATGACGGGGTCGCCCGCTGCGACCTCGCCCTCCTCGACCACCCGCAGGTAGGCGCCGGTGCGCGCCTCCTCGCTGAACCGCTTCACCCAGCCCGGTTCGTCGTCGAGCCACGCCTTGAAGACGGAGCACGGGGTGCGGGGCACGGTGACCTCGAGGAGCGCGCTGCCGATGCGCCAGCGCTCGCCGATGCGGGCGCGGCTGACCTCAAGGCCGGTCGTGGTGAGGTTCTCCCCGAACACGCCGTCGCGGAGCGGCCGGCCGAGGCGTTCGGACCACAGGTCGAGCTCTTCGCGGGCGTAGGCGTAGACGGCCTGGTCGGGCCCTCCGTGGTTGGCGAGGTCGGCCTGCTCGTCGCCGTCGAGGCCGAGCGTGTGCACCGCGACCCGGCCGGGTGCCGGCCGCTTGTCGATCGCCGTGCGTTTGAGCCGTCCGGCCCAGTCGGCGTCGACAGCGGTACCGACGTTGACCGAGCCCACGAGCGCCATCCCCATGGTGTGCACGGTAGTACAGCCGCGGCCGGTCCCGGTCGGCCGGTGCCCCGCCGCGGCCGTCCCGCGCCGCCGCGGCGGAGCGCCCGTACGCGCGACGCGGGCGCGCCCGGCCCTGCGGGGCCGCGGACAAGGCCCCCCGGATATCGGCACCCACCCCGGATGTGCCGTTCGGCACGCGTGAGATCGTCGCAACGCCTGCGCCCGCGCGCCGGACCCATGCCGACGGACCGGCCGCGGCGCCATGGACGCGTGTCAACGCCACCAGAGGCCGATCCACCAGAGAACCAGGCAGAACCAGGCAGTCTTCCGCACGGATTTCCGGACATCCGCTCGATGCAGGACCTGAGGAGAACCCGCATGCAGCCGACCCCCGCAGAGTCGCCCGCCACCGGCGGCGAATGGTGGCGCGACGCCGTCATCTACCAGGTCTACGTCCGCAGCTTCGCGGACTCCAACGACGACGGTGACGGCGACCTCGCCGGGATCGCCGGGCGGCTCCCCGATCTGGCGTCCCTCGGCGTGGACGCGATCTGGCTGACCCCGTTCTATGTGTCCCCTCTCGCCGACGGCGGCTACGACGTCGCCGACTACCGCGACGTCGACCCCCGGTTCGGCACCCTCGCCGACTTCGACGCCATGCGGGAACGCGCCCACGAACTCGGGCTGCGCGTCATCATCGACATCGTCCCCAACCACACCTCCTCGGCACACGCGTGGTTCCGCGCGGCGGCGGCAGCGGCGCCGGGCTCGCCGGAGCGCGCCCGCTACATCTTCCGTCCCGGCACGGGACCCGGCGGCGACGAGCCGCCCAACAACTGGCGGTCCCTCTTCGGCGGGTCCGCCTGGACCCGGCTCAAGCGCCCCGACGGCACCCCGGAGGAGTGGTACCTGCACCTGTTCGACTCCGAGCAGCCCGACCTCGACTGGAACCACCCGGAGGTGCGGGCCGAGTTCGCCGACGTCCTGCGGTTCTGGCTGGACCGCGGGGTCGACGGGTTCCGCATCGACGTGGCGCACGGCATGGTCAAGGACCCCGCGCTGCCCGATGTCGCCGAGGGCCTGCCGACCGAGCTGATCGACGCGACCGTCGAGCTGCCCTACTTCGACCAGGACGGCGTCCACGACATCTACCGGGAATGGCGGGCGATCACCGACGAGTACAGCGGCAACCGCGCGATGGTGGCGGAGGCGTGGATCCTGGACGCCGAGCGGGTCGCCCGCTACCTGCGCCCCGACGAGCTGCACCAGTCGTTCAACTTCGAGTACCTGACCGCGCCGTGGGACGCCGCAGCCCTGCGCGCGGTCATCGACTCCTCCCTCGCCGCCAACGGCGCCGTGGGCGCGCCGTCGACCTGGGTGCTGTCGAACCACGACACCGTCCGGCACGTCACCCGGTACGGCGGCGGGGCGCAGGGGCTGCGCCGCGCCAGGGCCGCGGCGCTGCTGATGCTGGCGCTGCCCGGGTCGGCCTACCTGTACCAGGGCGAGGAACTGGGCCTGCCCGAGGTCACCGACCTGCCCGAGGAGGCCCTCCAGGACCCCACCTGGCTCCGTTCCGGGCGCACCGAGCGCGGCAGGGACGGCTGCCGCGTCCCGCTGCCGTGGTCGGCCGGCACGGCCCCGTTCGGGTTCGGCGCGGCGGACAGCATGCCGTGGCTGCCCGTCCCGCCGGCGTGGGGTGCGCTTGCGCGCGGCGCGCAGGAGGCCGACCCCGGTTCCACGCTCTCCCTGTACCGCGAGGCGCTGCGACTGCGGCGGGAGCTCACCGCCGCCGACACCCTGAGCTGGGGCGCGGCCCCTGAGGACGTGCTCGTGGTGCACCGCGGTGCCGGGTTCGTGTGCGCGGTCAACCTGGGCGGGGACGTCGTCGAACTCGCGCTGCCCGGCGAGGTGCTGCTGTCGAGCGCGCCGGTCGAGGCGGCCGGCGGCGTCGTCCGGCTGCCCGGCGACACCGCCGTGTGGCTGCGCGCCTGACCCGGAAAGGCCCGTGCGCGGTACCGCCCCGCGCCCGGGCCTACTTCTTCCTGCCCGACCACCGACCGCCCGGGCCTACCTCTTCTTGTCCTTGTCCTTCTCGCCCCCCGCATCAGCGGACAGCGCGGAGATGAACGCCTCCTGCGGGACCTCGACACGGCCGACCACGCGGGCAAGAGAACACAGCATCTTCTTCCTGCCCGACCACCGACCGGCCCGCGCCTACCTCTTCTTGTCCTTGTCCTTCTCGCCCCCCGCATCAGCGGACAGCGCGGAGATGAACGCCTCCTGCGGAACCTCGACACGGCCGACCACGCGGGCAAGAGAACACAGCATCTTCTTCCTGCCCGACCACCGACCGGCCCGCGCCTACTTCTTCTTGTCCTTGTCCTTCTCGCCCCCGGCGTCAGCGGACAGCGCGGAGATGAACGCCTCCTGCGGAACCTCGACACGGCCGACCACGCGGGCAAGAGAACACAGCATCTTCTTCCTGCCCGACCACCGACCGGCCCGCGCCTACTTCTTCTTGTCCTTGTCCTTCTCGCCCCCGGCGTCAGCGGACAGCGCGGAGATGAACGCCTCCTGCGGAACCTCGACACGGCCGACCATCTTCATCTTCTTCTTGCCCTCCTTCTGCTTCTCCAGCAGCTTGCGCTTGCGGCTGATGTCGCCGCCGTAGCACTTGGAGAGGACGTCCTTGCGGATGGCGCGGATGTTCTCGCGGGCGATGACGCGCGCCCCGATGGCGGCCTGGACGGGCACCTCGTACTGCTGCCGCGGGATGAGCTCGCGCAGCTTCTTGGTCATTTCCACGCCGTAGGCGTAGGACTTCTCCTTGTGCACGATCGCGGAGAACGCGTCGACGGCCTCGCCTTGGAGGAGGATGTCGACCTTGACCAGGTCGGCGACCTGCTCGCCTTGGGGTTCGTAGTCGAGCGAGGCGTAACCCCTGGTGCGCGACTTGAGCTGGTCGAAGAAGTCGAACACGATCTCGGCGAGCGGCAGCGTGTACCGCATCTCGACGCGGTCCTCCGACAGGTAGTCCATACCGAGGAGGGTGCCGCGCCGCCCCTGGCACAGCTCCATGATGGGGCCCACGAACTCGGCGGGCGAGAGCACAGTGCCGCGCACGATGGGCTCGCGCACCTCTTCGATCTTGCCTTCGGGGTACTCGCTGGGGTTGGTCACCGTGTACTCGGTGCCGTCCTCCATGACGACCTGGTACACCACGTTGGGCGCGGTGGAGATGAGGTCGAGGTTGAACTCGCGCTCCAGGCGCGCGCGGGTGATCTCCAGGTGCAGCAGGCCGAGGAAGCCGCAGCGGAAGCCGAACCCCAGCGCCACCGAGGTCTCCGGCTCGAACACCAGCGCGGCGTCGTTGAGCTGGAGTTTCTCCAGGGCGTCGCGCAGCACGGGGTAGTCGGTGCCGTCCATGGGGTACAGCCCGGAGAACACCATGGGCTTGGGGTCGCGGTACCCGGAGAGGATCTCGGCTGCGGGCTTCGCCGCCGAGGTCACGGTGTCGCCGACCCTGGACTGGCGGACGTCCTTCACACCGGTGATGAGGTAGCCGACCTCGCCCACGCCCAGCCCGGCGACCTTCGTGGGCTCGGGGGAGCTCACCCCGATCTCCAGCATCTCGTGGGTGGCCTTGCTCGACATCATCTGGATGCGCTCGCGGGTGGTGAGCTCGCCGTCGACGACCCGCACGTAGGTGACCACGCCGCGGTAGGTGTCGTAGACGGAGTCGAAGATCATGGCGCGGGCGGGGGCGTCGGGGTCGCCCACGGGGTGCGGGATCTTCGCGACGATCTCGTTGAGCAGGTCGTCGACGCCGATCCCGGTCTTCGCGCTGACCTTCAGCACGTCGGAGGGGTCGCAGCCGATGATGCCCGCGAGTTCCGCCGCGTACTTCTCGGGTTGCGCGGCGGGCAGGTCGATCTTGTTGAGGACCGGGATGATGGCGAGGTCGTTCTCGATCGCCATGTACAGGTTCGCGAGGGTCTGCGCCTCGATGCCCTGCGCGGCGTCGACCAGCAGGACGGCGCCTTCGCAGGCGGCGAGCGAGCGCGACACCTCGTAGCTGAAGTCGACGTGTCCGGGGGTGTCGATGAGGTTGAGGACGTAGGTCGCGTCGTCGACCGCCTTGTAGGGCAGCCGGACCGCCTGCGACTTGATGGTGATCCCGCGCTCGCGTTCGATGTCCATGCGGTCGAGGTACTGGGCGCGCATCTGGCGGTCCTCGACGACCCCGGTGAGCTGCAAGATGCGGTCGGCCAGAGTCGACTTGCCATGGTCGATGTGCGCGATGATGCAGAAGTTGCGGATCAGCGCGGGATCGGTCCGTTGTGGCTGTGGCACCGTGGTCAGTTCACATTCCTCGAAGAGTTCGGGCATGGGCGAAGCGCAGCGGCACGTGTGCCCGGCGGCAGGTGGTGCCTTCAATGATCCCATGTCACCGGTGGCGCCAGGGCAGCACCGGGTGGCGGGACGCATGGCACGTCGTCCAAAGGTTATGTGACGGTCCGGCCGGCGGTGATTGCCGCACGCCTCCCCGGGGGTCGCGCACACCGGCGGGCGACGGGTACGAAGCACATGGGTTGGTCCGGCCCGCGGGATATCCGGCGGGCCGAACGGGTAAGCGGCAGGCGCGCGGCGCGGACGGCGCTCGCGCAGAGCGGTGGGAGTTCCGGTGAAATGGCTGGCCAAACGGGTCTTCGCAGGTCTGGCGGCGCTTCTGGTGGTCGCGGTGGGCGCCGGCGCCCTGCTGGGGATGCAGTTCTCCGGCAAACCCGCGTCGTGGGCGGGGTCGACCGGGCACAACGCGGCGTGGCTGGGCGGGGCGTGGGTCAACGGCGAGCGTGACCGCGCCGACTTCGCCGAGTTGCTGCCCCGGTTGAAGAAGGGCGGTTTCACCGAGTTGTACGTGCACGTCGGCGCGATCGGCCCCGAGGGAGGCGTGGACGTCGAGGACCTCGGCGCGGCGAAGGCGTTCCTCGGCTGGGTGGAGCGGGAGCGCCCCGAGGTCCGGGTGCTCGGCTGGCTGAGCCACCGGGCGTCGGGCTCCTCCCTGGTCGAGGACCGGTTCGACAAGGCGGCGCGCAAACGCGTCGCGGCGGCGTCGGGCGAGGTCGTCGACGCCGGATTCGACGGGGTCCACTACGCGGTCTCGCCGGTCACCAGCGGCGACCCGTCGCTGCCGGACCTGCTGGAGCGCACCCGCGCGGAGGTGGGGAAGGACCGGCTGATCTCGGTGGACGCGCAGCCGCTGGAGCTGCTGGTCGGCATGCGCCTGCCGGTGTTCCTCGTGAACCAGGAGGAGCTGTACTGGTCGAAGGGCTACGTGCAGCGGATCGCGGAGGAGGCGGACTCCATCGTCGTGCGCGGGCACGACACGGGGATGCCGATGACCTCGCTGTACGGCGGCTTCCTCGTGCGGCAGACGAAGCTGCTGCTCGACGCGGTGCCCCAGGACGTGTCGGTGCGCGTCGGGGCGCCGTCGTTCCAGCACGCCCGCTGGGGGGAGGAGTCGGCGACGGAGACCGTGGAGACGGCGGCCGAGGCGGTGCGGATCGGGCTGACCGAGCACGGGAAGCGGCGCGACGACTTCGGCATGGCCCTGTACGTCCTCGACGAGGCCGACAACACGGATTGGGCCGCGTACTCTCGGGGGTGGATGCGCCCCGGCGGGTGACCCGCACGCGTCCCCTTTGTTCCGTTCGGAGCACTGCGTTCTGTTCGGAGCACTGCCCGGCCGGATGCATAATTGAAGTCCGTGTCTCGGACGTTCCACGTTTGTCCTGCGTCCCGCTCTCCGGCGGACCCGCAACACACACCCTGCGCCGACGCGTGCCAGCCCCTCTGTAGGAAACGGCTGCTCCTGGGGGAGGCCCACGCGTTCGGCACGTTGATCTGAATTCACTGGAGCACGTTTTCGCATGGCGAACATCAAGTCGCAGAAGAAGCGCAACCGGCAGAACGAGAAGGCCCGGCTGCGCAACCGGTCGGTCAAGTCGTCCCTGAAGACGGCCATCCGCAAGTTCCGCGAGGCCGCCGAGGCCGGCGACACCGAGAAGGCCGCGGTCCTCCAGCAGGCGGCGGCGCGCCAGCTCGACAAGGCTGCGAGCAAGGGCGTCATCCACAAGAACCAGGCCGCGAACCGCAAGAGCGCGATCGCCAAGCGCGCCGAGGCGGTCGGCAAGGCCTAAGGCGGCATCCCGCGCGTCCACTGCGACGCCGACGCCTATGGGGCGGCAGCACAACGGTGCGGCCGCCCCTCGCGCGTTCTCCCAGGAGGACGCGGGGCGCTGCCCTGGGCATGGGGCCCGCCCTCGGCTCCCCTGGCCGCATGCGGTCCCCGCCTACCATCTGCTGATGGACGTCGACGGCCTCCGGCTGCCCCTGTGGGACGACCCCGCGCTCCGCGGCGAGGTGCTCGGCTGGGTCGACGCCCGCCTCGCGGCGCGCGGCGCCCGCCGCGGGCCCGCTCCCCCGCGGATCCGCGTCCGCCCGTACTCGACGGCGGCGCGCTTCGAGTCGTCCATCGGCCCGGTGTGGTTCAAGGCGACCCCGCCCGCCGCGCGGTTCGAGCCCGCTCTCGCTGAGGCGCTGGCGGCGTGGCGTCCCGACCTGGTCCTCACCCCCATCGGCGTCGACCGGTCGCGGGGGTGGCTGCTGCTGCCCGACGGCGGACCGCAGCTGCGGTCCCTCCGGCCCGCGCCCGTGGGCCTCCCGGTGTGGGCGGAGCTGCTGGCCGTCCTCTCCGGCATGCAGCGCGACCTGAGCGGCCGCGTACCCGACCTCCTCGGTCTCGGGGTGCCGGACCTGCGGCCCGAAGCGCTCGGCGGCCTACTCGACGCGTTCCTCGCCGACCCGGCGGTGCGCGGCGCACTGGGCGCGGACGGGGTCGAGGCGGTGCGGCGCCGGCGCGAGCGGTTCGACGCGCAGTGTGCGCGCCTCGCCGAGATCGGGATCGCCCCCTCCCTCGACCACGGCGACCCGCACCCCGGCAGCGTGTTCCTGCGGGACGGCCGCCACGTGCTCTTCGACTGGGGCGACGCCTCGGTCGCGCACCCTTTCGCCACGCTGCACATCCCGCTGCGGTTCGCCGCGCAGGTCTCCGGTGCGGCGGAGGGCGACCTCGCCCGGCTGCGCGACGCCTACCTGGAGCCGTGGACGGCGGAGCACCCGCGCACCCTGCTCACCGAGGCCGCCCGCCTCGCTGTGCGGCTCGCCGCGCTCGGCAGGGCGCTGGCGTGGTCGCGGACGTTCCCCGCTCTTGTCGAGCGGTGCCGGCCGGAGCAGGCCGTGCAGGTCGCCCAATGGCTGCTGCACCTCGCCGGACGGGACGGCGCCGACCCCCGGTGAACGCCCCGCTCGGGCCGCCACCGCACCGGCGGCCCGCCGCACCGCTCACACCGCTCACACCGCCGCCGCGGCTCGACTGCGCGCGCGGCCGCCGCGGTTCCGGCGTCGGGCACCTCCGGGATCCGGCAGCAGAACGTGACCAGCAGCCCGGCGATGGCAAGGGCGAAGATGATCCGCAGCACGAGCACACGCACCTTCCGCGACGCGATGGGGGGATGGCCGCGCCGTCCTGACGCCACTGATTTCCGCGCGGCCCCCGTCTGACGCCTCCACGCCGGAATCAATGGGCGAACGGCGCGATTCCTCCGGTATTGGCAAGGCTCGTCCCCCGGCCGGGGCGGGGTTCCGGCACGAAGCACGCGGCCCACGGGACGGCCCGATACCCTCGGACTTCCCGCTGATCTTGACGACAGGGTTCCCTCAGCGTCTGGTGCAGTTGCTGCTTCTCGGGTCGGTCCGTCCGCGGGCGGCCTTGTCGCCGGGCCGCGTGCGGGTGGTCTGCGGTGAACAGCAGCACCAAGGGCGGTGGGGAGCCGGGCCCCGGCGCCCGGCCTCCGTGAAGTAGTTTCCGCTGCGGGCGCCGTGAAGTGGGAAATACTTCACGGAGGCTTCCGAGAAACCCGACAGTCCACCTGAAACGGACATCGCGGCCGTGTCCCGGTATCGATACCGCACACACCGTGCGGTCTCAACGAACGCGGCGCCTCACCACGCCGCCCACCCGCCACCTCTGGTGCTGCTTGTCCGCACAACACACCGTGCAGGTCACCGCCGACCGGGGCCACTCGACGCCCTTGGTGCTGCTTGTTCCCGCAGACCACCCGCACGCGGCCCGGCGGCAAGGCCGCCCCGCGGACGGACCGACCCTGAAGAGCCGAAAGTCCACCCCTGATCGAGGGAACCCTGTCGTCAGGATCAGCGGGAGAAAATGGGCGTGAACGCGACCGCCCATCCCCGCCCCCCACCCGCCGTTGGCGCCGTCTTTCCCCGAGACCACCCCCACTCGACCGGCGGCAAGGCCGCCCAGCAGACAAGGTCGGTCCCGGAACCACCGGGCACGCCGTTCCTCCACCGGCCGCTCAGATGCGGACAAAGGTCAGATCAACACCACGAGCGCGAGGAAACCGACCCGCAGAGACGGGCGGGCGGGGTTGTCCACAGGGGCCCGGATCCGCGGTGACGCGGCGGGGCGCGCGTTCCTAGCGTGAATCGCATGTCGCCCTCGCATCGCTCCCCCGACCCTCCCGAGGACGGGTATGCCCGGCAGCGGCTGCGTGCGCTCACCGGCACCCCCGTGCACGACGACGCCGCATCGCCCGGGAGCCGCGCACCGGCCGCGCCCGGCCGCCGGCACCCCGGCACCGCACGGCCCGGCCCCGACGACGCCGATCCGCTCGCCCGCCCCCGCCCCCGCACTGGCCCGGCCGGCCCGCACACCGCTCCGCTCGACCACCCGCACGAACACCCGCACGACGACGCCGAACCCGCCGGCCCGTTGCCCGACGACGCCACGGACCCGGCGCTCCCCGCGGTCGGATCGCTGCCCAGCCCGCCCTATGCCCTCGGCGCCGCCGATCACCCCGGCGGCCGCCGCGCGCGGCACCGGGCCGCCGCAGCCGAACGGGGTCCTGCCGCACCGCCCCACCACCCCGGCCCTCCCGCCGACCCCGGCGAGCGTCCGGTCCCCGCCCGCGCGGGCCCGCCGCCGGGCTACGTCGAGGTGGCCGAGGACGCCCCTCCCCCGGGCTCCCGCCTCGCCGAATGGTTCGCCCGCGTGCTGCCCGAATCCGCCGAGCAGCCCAGGATCGGACGTGCCGGGCTCGGCGCGCTGCTCGGGGTGTGCGTCATCGCCGCCCTCGCCACCGGCTGGTTCCTGCTGCAATCGCGGCCCGAGCCGCACGCCGCGCCGGAGCCCCGGGCGGGCAGCGCGCCCCCTCCCGTGCCCGGCGCCTCCCCCAGCGGGCCGCCTCAGCAGCGGCCGAGCGGGAAGGTCGTGGTGCACGTCGGCGGCGACGTCGAGTCGCCCGGCATCGTCACCCTCCCCGCGGGGTCGCGGGTCAGCGACGCCATCAAGGCCGCCGGGGGGCTCCTGCCCGACGCCGACCCCGGCCTGCTCAACCTCGCGCGGCCGGTCGTCGACGGCGAGCAGATCCTGGTGGGCGCCACCCCGTCACCCGCCCCGGGTGCCCCGGGCGCCCCGGGCGGTGCCGCGCCCGCGCCGAGCGGCGCACCGGTCCCGGGGGCGGCACCCAGCCCGCTCATCGACCTCAACACCGCGACCCTCGAACAGCTCGACACACTGCCCGGTGTCGGCCCGGTGCTCGCCGAGCGCATCCTCGACTTCCGCACCGAGAACGGCGGGTTCCGCTCGATCGAGCAGTTGCAGGACGTCTCCGGCATCGGCGAGAAGCGCTTCGCCGACCTCCGCGACCTCGTCAGCGTCGCCGGTGCGCCGTGAGGCGCCCCCGCCCGCGGGCGCCGGTCCGGCCGCACCGTCTCCGCGGGGCGTCCGCCGCGCCGCGGCGCTCCCGCCCTGTCCGACCATGAACCCCCTCGGTCTCGACGCCCCCGGCCCCGCCCGGCCGCACGACCTCCGCCTGCTCGGTCCGGCCGTTGCCACCTGGCTCGCGTCGCTCGCCGCGACGGCCGCCGGCCCCGGCGCCGGTGCGGCCATGTCCGCGCTCCTCTTCGGCGCGGCGGCGGCCGCCGTGCCGCTGCTGCGCTCCCCGCGCGGCGGGGCGGTCGCCGGGCTGCTGGTCGCCGCGCTGCTGTGCGCGGCCGCCGCGTCGCTCGCCGCCGCGGGGCGGGGCGCCGCGGTCGCCGGGTCGCCCGTCACCGCGCGTGCGGCCGAGCGGGGCCACGCCGAGCTCGACGCCGTCATCACCGGCGATCCCCGGTCCAGGGCCGGGCCGCCGCAGCCGGGCCGCCCCGAGCTGGTCGTCGAGGCCCGCACCAGCCGGATCGACGTCCACGGCGAGCGCACCGCGACCCGTGTGCCCGTGGTGCTGCTGGTGTCCGGGGCGCAGTGGCGCACGCTCGTGCCCAGTCAGCGGGTCCGGTTCTCGGGCCGCCTGCTCCCCGCCGGGGACGATCCGCTGACCGCCGCGCTGGTCGCCGTCCGGGGGCCGCCGTCCCACACCACGGCCCCCACCCCCGCGCACACCGCGGCGGCCGAGGTCCGCGCCCGGCTCCGCGCGGCCTGCACCGTGCTGCCGCAGCCCGAGCGAGGCCTGGTCCCGGCGTTCGTGGTGGGCGACACCTCGCGGCTCCCCGAGCGCACCGCCGAGGACTTCCGCGCGAGCGGCATGACGCACCTGCTGACCGTCTCCGGCGCGAATCTCGCGATCCTGACCGGTGCCGTGCTGGCGCTGGCGCGCTGGTCGCGCTGGCCCACGGGGGTCACCGTCGCCGCGGGTGCCCTGATGATCGGCGTCTTCATCCTCGTGGCGCGGCCCGAGCCCAGTGTGCTGCGGGCCGCCTTCATGGGTGCCGTCGCGCTGCTCGCCCTCGCTCTGGGCCGCCGGCGCGCGGGCATGGCCGCGCTGTCCGCCACCGTCATCGGGCTGCTGCTGTTCGACCCCGGCTTGGCACACTCCTACGGTTTCGCGCTGTCGGTCCTCGCCAGCGGCGGGATCATGGTGCTGGCGCCGCGCTGGCGCGACCGCTGGGCGGCGCGCATGCCCGAATGGGCGGCCGAGGCGCTCGCCGTCCCCTTGGCGGCGCACGTGGCCTGCGCCCCCGTCCTGGTGCTCCTGTCGGCCGAGGTCTCCTGGGTCGCCATCCCCGCGAACGCCCTCACCGGCCCGCTGATGCCCATCGCCACCGTCGGCGGCTTCGCCGTCGCCGTGCTCGCCCTGGTGTGGCCGGGCGCGGCGGCCGTGGCGGTCTGGGTTCCGGCGGTGCCCGTTCTGTGGGCGCGCGTCATCGCCGAGTACTGCGCCGGGATCCGCGGCGGCGCCGTCCCGTGGCGCGGCGACCTCCTGGGCGCGTGCGTCCTGGCGCTGCTGCTGGTGCTGGCGCTGAGTCTGCGCGGTCGCGTCCGCAGGGTCGCCGCTGCGGCGGGCACGGCCGTCGCCACGGGCGTGTTCGCGGCCCAGTGCGCCGCACCGTCCTGGCCGCCGAACGGATGGCTGGCCGTCGCGTGCGACGTCGGCCAGGGCGACGCCATCGCGCTCGCCACCGGCGGGGGCGGCGCGGCCGTCGTCGACACCGGGCTCGACCCCGCGCAGGTCGACCGCTGCCTCGACGACCTGGGGGTCGACGAGGTGAGCCTGCTGGTGCTCACCCACGGCGACGCCGACCACGTGGGCGGCACCAGCGGAGTCCTCGACGGCCGCAGGGTGGCGGCCGCGGCCGCCCCGCCCGGTTTCGACCACGGCCGCTCGCGGCGCGCCCTGGAGCGGGCCCGTGTACCGCTGCGCGCCGTCGCCGCCGGGCACCGGTTCGCGTTGGGCGGGTGGTCGTTCACCGTGCTCTGGCCCGGCGACCGCCCCGCCGCGTCGTCCAACGACGCGAGTGTCGTCCTGCTCGCCCGCTGGTCGCCGCCCGACGGCTCCCCCGATTCCGACGTCACCGTCCTGCTGACGGGCGACATCGAGGAGAGCGCGCAGCGCTCCCTGCTGGGCGATCCCGCGATCACCGAGGTCGACGTCCTCAAGGTCCCGCACCACGGTGCGAAGACCCAGGAGCCGGCGTTCCTCGCCGCGACCCGGCCCCGCGTCACCCTGACCTCCGTCGGCGCCGACAACACCTACGGGCACCCGGCGCCGCGGACCTGGCGCCACCTCGAATCCCTCACCACGGCGAACTACCGCACCGACCGCCACGGCGACATCGCCGTCCTGCCGGGGCGCGGCGGCCCCGCGGTCACCCACCGCCCGCCCGCGGCACGCGACCGCTGACCGCTCCGACGCCCTTGTCTACTGTCGGCAACCGGGCGGGGTGAAAAGGGCTCACTCGCTCCACTATGGACGGGGAATCCGCTATGCGGCGAATGTTCGCTCACGTCCGATCGGCTCGGCTCCTGCGCAACGCACCGCGCAGCGGTCCGCCACCCGTGCCGCACACCGGGCTCTCGGGGCCTGCGGACCCGCGGGCATGGCAAGCTGTGTATCCATGAGCCCCAGTGCCGTTGCACCGCTCACCGTGGTGGTGGGCGACGAGGAACTGCTGGTCGACCGCGCCGTGGCCGAGATCGTCGCCGCGGCCCGCGCCGACGACCCCGACATCGACGTCCACGACCTCCTGCCCGCCCAGGTCACATCGGCCCGGCTGGTCGAGGCCACGTCGCCGTCACTGTTCGGCGAGCGGCGGATCGTGGTGCTGCGCTCGGCCCATGACCTCCTCAAGGACATCGCCACCGAGGTCACCGGCTACCTCAAGGACGGGCCCGAGGACGTCATGCTGGTGCTCGTGCACGCCGGCGGCGCCAAGGGAAAGGCCCTGCTCGACGCCGCCGTGAAGGCGGGCGCCGCGCGGGTCTCCTGCGCGAAGCCCACCAAGGCCCCCGAGCGGATCCAGTTCATCAAGGGCGAGTTCTCCCGTGCGGGCCGCCAGATCGCCCCCGACGCCGCCCAAGCGCTCCTCGACGCGGTCGGCAACGACCTGCGCGAGATCGCGGCGGCCTGCACCCAGCTCGCCGCCGACACCGACGGCAGGATCGACACCGCCGCCGTCGCCCGCTACCACACGGGCAAGGCCGAGGCCACGGGCTTCACCGTCGCCGACCGCGCCGTTGAGGGCAGGCTCCCCGAGGCGCTGGAGCAGCTCCGCTGGTCGCTGTCCGTCGGCACCGCCCCCGTCCTGATCAACAGCGCGCTCGCGGCCGCGGTCCGCGGCCTCGCGGTCGCGGCCCAACCGCCGCGCGGCATGCCTGAGGCCGAACTCGCCAAGCGCGCCAAGGTCCCCCCGTGGAAGCTGCGGACGCTGCGCCAGCAGGCGCGCGGCTGGACCCCGCAAGGGCTGGCGCACGCCATGCAGGTGGTCGCCGAGACCGACGCCCTGATCAAGGGCGCGGGCCGCGACCCGGCCTACGCCCTCGAACGCGCCGTCATCGAGATCGCGACGGCACGGAACGCCCGCGGCGGCTGAAAAACCACCCGGTGGACAACCCCCGAAAACCGTCCGCAGCCGACCCCCGGTCGGAATACTGGTCCTCATGCACCCAAGGAGGCAGTATGGCTGTTATGAGCATCGGGAAGACGGAGCCGCAGCAGCGCCCGCTCACCGTCGACGACCTGGCTCGCATGCCCGACGACGGCAGGCGCTACGAGCTGATCGACGGGCGGCTTGACGTGTCACCCGCGCCAGTCCGATGGCATACCCGCATCGAAGGGCGGCTTCAATACCATCTGGTCGGCCTTGCCCCGGAGGGTCTTGAGGTTCTACCCGGTCCAGGGATCAACTTCAATGCCGACCGCACCCACCACCGCATCCCCGACCTCGCAGTCGCCCAAGAGGACAACGGTGAGAGCCCTTACCTCACCAGTCCTCCATTGCTCGCGGTCGAGGTCGTTTCCCCCGAGAGCGTGTTCCGCGACCACCACACGAAGAAGCGCGAGTACGCCGAGTTCGGCATCGAGTCCTACTGGATCATCAGCCCGTACACCGACAAGCCCGGCATCGTCGAACTCCGTCTCGACCAGGGCTCCTACCGCGAGGTCGGACAAGCGTTCGGCGAGGAGGTCTTCGAGACCGACCTCCCGTTCCCGGTAAAACTGGTCCCCCGCTGGCTTGTCGAGAACGGCCCCTGGAAGCGGCACATCGGCGGCGAGTAGCCGCCTCCGCCCATCGGCCGTCCGCCCCGCGCCGCCCCACTGCCCCCGGGCGGCGCCCCAGAGGCCGCTGTGCCCGGCGGGAACCCACCGGTGGCCTGGCGGGGTCGCGGAACACCGTGCCCGTCCCGCAGAGCCCGATTCACGGCCGCGAACGCCCGCGCAGCAGGCGAGCCGTGGCCGCAGGCGCCGACCACCGGCGCGACCCGGCGGCTGTGCGGTGTGGGGTCAGCGGATGGCTTCGCCGCCGCGCCACACCCGCAGTGCGCGCAGGCCGTAGGCCCACGCGAACGCGCCCTCGTGGTCGGCGTCCCACTGCACGATGTCGGCGTAGCAGCCGGGTGTGAGGGACCCGCGGTCGGCGGTGCCCAGCGCGGTCGCCCCGCCGACCGTCGCCGCGCGCAGCGCCTCGATGACGCTCATGTTGAACATGGCGATGGCCATGCCCACCGAGAGCGACAGGGACGTCGACCCCGACTGCGACGGGTTGTGGTCGGTGCCGAGCGCCACCGGGACCCCGTGGTCGAGCAGGGCGCGCACGGGCGGGGTCCGGCGCTCGTGCAGGGAGGTCGTGGGGCACACGACGACGGGCGTGCTGGACTTCGCCAGCGCGAGGACGTCGTCCTCGTCGGTCTCGTGCAGCAGGTCGACCGACGAGCACTGGAGATCGGCCGCCATGCGGACCACCCCGTGGCGGGGTTTGGCGCAGGCGTGCAGGTGGGTCTGCAAGCCGGCGGCCCTGCCCTGCGACAGCAGCCAGTGGGCGTCCTCGGCGGTGAACTGCTGGTTGTCGCAGTAGACGTCGACGCCGTCGGCCCCGGCCTGGGCGGCGTCGCTCAGCCAGCCGCCGACCGCCTCGACGTAGTCGCGGGGGCGGCCGAAGTACTCGGGCGGGACGGCGTGCGCCGCGAAGAACGTGACGTGCAGCCGCGGCAGCCCGGGCTCCTCCTCCAGCGACCGCAGCAGCCGGACGTCGGCGAGTTCGCCGTCGCGGGTCAGGTGGTAGCCGGTCTTCGCCTCGACCGTGGTGGTGCCCGAGAGCAGCCAGTGCCGCAGGCGCTCGCGTACTCCGTTGCAGAGGGTCCAGGGGTCGGTCCCCCTGGTGACGGTGACCGTGGACGCGACCCCGCCGCCGGCGCCGCTGATCTCCGCGGGCGAAGCGCCGCTGGCGCGCATGGCGACCTCGGCGTAGCGGTTGCCCGCGTACACCGGGTGGGAGTGGGCGTCGACGAGGCCGGGGGTGACCAGGCCGCCGCCGAGGTTGTCGACTTCGTCGACGTCGACGATGTCGTCCAGCACGCCGGGGATGCGCTGCGGGAGCTCCGAGGCCGGCCCGACCCAGGCGACCCGGTCGTGATGCAGGATCATCGCGGCGTTGCTGATGAGGTCGGTGCCGGTCCACAGGCGGCCGATGTTCGTCAGCAGTCGGATCGTCATCGTGTCACCGATCGCCCCGCAGGGTCGCGAAGGATGGGCCGGGCGGTGTGGTCCCGGCGCCTCGGGACGTGTCAGCGCTCATGGAGGACCTCGCATTCGAATGCTCTGGCCGGAGGGGCCTGCCCCGGGGATGGCAAGGGGCGCCAGCGATGCACGATCACGTACCGGTGCGGAAA
Source organism: Murinocardiopsis flavida (assembly GCF_003014485.1). Classification (GTDB taxonomy): domain Bacteria; phylum Actinomycetota; class Actinomycetes; order Streptosporangiales; family Streptosporangiaceae; genus Murinocardiopsis; species Murinocardiopsis flavida. Next base: position 510,527 of record NZ_PYGA01000001.1, read on the forward strand.
CCGTAGTTGATGGAGCGACTCGATGTATAGCTCTCGGGTCACGAACGAAGAACGGCGGAGCACCTCTCGGTGTTCCGCCGTTCACATTCTGCTACGATCTGTCGGCTGCTGTCGTGAATTCCGCCAGTTGGCCGGCGAGCAGCTCGGGCACCCAGGCGTGCAGCACGGTACCCGCCTCGGTGTGGTCCTCCGCGACGATCCGGCCTTCGTCGTAGACCCGCGAGACCAGGTCGCCGCGCTCGTAGGGCACCACCACGCGCATTTCGCGGTCGAGGAGCGGCAGCGCCGCCGAGAGCGCGTCGATGAGCCGCTCGACCCCTTCGCCGGTGCGCGCCGAGACCTCCACGGCGTCGGGGTAGCGGGTGCGGAGCTGCTTGAGCCGCACCGGGTCGGCGGCGTCGGTCTTGTTGATGACGAGCAACTCGGGGACGTCCTGCGCGTCGATCTCGCCGAACACCTCGCGCACCGAGCCGAGCTGCTGCTCGGGGTCGGGGTGCGAGCCGTCGACGACGTGCAGGATGAGGTCGGCGTCGGCGACCTCTTCGAGTGTCGAGCGGAACGCCTCGACGAGCTGGTGGGGCAGGTGCCGGACGAACCCCACGGTGTCACTCAGAGTGAAGCTTCTGCCGTCGGGTGTTCGCGCGTGGCGAACGGTGGGGTCGAGCGTCGCGAAGAGCGCGTTCTCGACCAGGACTCCGGCGCCGGTGAGCCGGTTGAGGAGGCTCGACTTTCCGGCGTTGGTGTACCCCGCGATCGCGACGGCGGGGACCTGGCGGGTGCGGCGGCGGTCGCGCTTGACGTCGCGCGCCGTCTCCATCTGGGCGAGGTGCCGGCGCAGTTTCGCCATGCGGCTGTTGATGCGGCGGCGGTCGGTCTCGATCTTGGTCTCACCGGGGCCGCGCAGGCCCACGCCGCCGTTGCCGCCGCCCCCGGCGCCGCCGCCCTGGCGGGACAGCGAGGCGCCCCAGCCGCGCAGCCGCGGCAGCAGGTAGGTGAGCTGGGCGAGTTCGACCTGCGCCTTGCCCTCCCTGCTGCGGGCGTGCTGGGCGAAGATGTCGAGGATGAGCGCCGTGCGGTCGATGACCTTGACCTTGACGACGTCTTCGAGCTGGCGGAGCTGGCCGGGGGTGAGTTCGCCGTCGCAGATAACGGTGTCGGCGCCGGTGCCGTCGACGATGTCGCGGAGTTCGGCCGCCTTGCCGCTGCCGACGTAGGTGGCGGGGTCGGGCTTGGAGCGGCGCTGGGTGGCGCCTTCGAGGACGACGGCCCCCGCGGTCTCGGCGAGCTGTTTGAGCTCGATCAGCGAGTTGTCGGCGTCGTCCTGGGTGCCCTTGGTCCAGACGCCGATGAGGACGACGCGTTCGAGCCGGAGCCGTCGGTACTCGACTTCGGTGACGTCGTCGAGTTCAGTGGAGAGCCCGGCGACGCGGCGCAGTGCGTGGCGTTCGGCGAGTTCGAGGTCGCCCTGATCGGGAAGGTCATCACCGAACCCGTCCTGCGAGGCGAGGTCGGGGTCGAGGCCGGAGTCGTCGACGACGATGGCGTCCTCTGACACCGCGGTGGCAGGAGCCGACTCGTCGGTGTACGGGTGATTGAAGGCTGTAGTCATATCCGTCCAGGGTCAACGCGGGATCCCCGCTGTTTGTTCCCTTCAGAGCCTGTCACGTGTCATCGCCGCGGTCACCCCATTTTGCCCCGGGGCCGCCGGGCCCGTGCGGGACTCAGGCCGCCGCGGCGGCGGTCCCGCCGCGAAACAACCGTACTTCTTCACACACGCGGAAGCTGGTCGGTGCTGTGCGACGTACACCGCGTTGACCAGGGCGCAGAGGACCGAGTAGCGTCTAATTCCGCATAACAGAAGCAATTATCGCATTGCGGAAGATTGGGATTCCATGGGCGCCACATCAGGGGTCGAGATCACCGGCCCCCTCCACGACCGGTACGACGAGATCCTGAGCGAGGAGGCCCTCACCCTCCTCGCCGATCTGCACCGACGATTCGAACCCCGCCGCAGGGAGCTGCTGGCCCTCCGCGAACGGCGCCAAGAGCAGATCTCCGCGGGAGCCGACCTCGACTTCCTCCCCGAGACCCGTGCGATCCGCGAGGACCCGTCGTGGACGGTCGCCCCGCCGGCCCCCGGCATCACCGACCGCCGGGTGGAGATCACCGGGCCGACCGACCGCAAGATGACCCTCAACGCGCTCAACTCCGGCGCGAAGGTGTGGCTCGCCGACTTCGAGGACGCCAACACCCCGCTGTGGGAGAACATGATCGGCGGCCAGCTCAACCTGCGCGACGCCCTCGACCGCACCATCGACTTCACCTCCCCCGAGGGCAAGGACTACGTCCTCAAGGACGACGCCGAACTCGCCACCATCGTGGTCCGCCCGCGCGGCTGGCACCTGGACGAGAAGCACATCCTCGTCGACGGCGAGCGCGTCTCCGGCGGCATCGTGGACTTCGCGCTGTACCTGTTCCACTGCGCCCGGCGCCAGCTCGACAAGGGCAAGGGCCCCTACTTCTACCTGCCGAAGGTGCAGGGCCACCTCGAGGCCCGCCTGTGGAACGACGTCTTCGTGCACGCCCAGGAGGCGGTGGGGATCCCGCGCGGCACCGTCCGCGCCACCGTGCTGATCGAGACGATCCCCGCGGCGTTCGAGATGGAGGAGATCCTCTACGAGCTGCGCGAGCACTCCGCCGGGCTGAACGCCGGCCGCTGGGACTACCTGTTCAGCATCATCAAGACGCACCGCACCCGCGGCCGCGGCTTCCTGCTGCCCGAGCGCAACGCCATCACCATGACCGCCCCGTTCATGCGCGCCTACACCGAACTGCTGGTCGCGACCTGCCACCGGCGCGGCGCCCACGCCATCGGCGGCATGGCGGCGTTCATCCCCAGCCGGCGCGACCCCGAGGTCAACACGACCGCGTTCGCCAAGGTGCGCGACGACAAGTCGCGCGAGTCCGGCGACGGCTTCGACGGGTCCTGGGTGGCGCACCCCGGCCTGGTCCCGGTCGCCATGGAGATCTTCGACGGGGTCCTCGGCGACCGGCCCAACCAGATCGACAAGCGGCGCGACGACGTCGACGTCACGGCGGCCGACCTGCTCGCCGTCGGCACCGCCCAGGGCGGCATCACCGAGACCGGCCTGCGCGCCAACGTCAACGTCGCCCTCCAGTACCTCGCCGCGTGGATCGGCGGCAACGGCGCCGTCGCCATCCACAACCTGATGGAGGACGCCGCAACGGCGGAGATCTCCCGCTCGCAGGTCTGGCAGTGGCTGCACAACGACGTCGTCCTCGACGACGGCCCGAAGGTCACCGCCGACCTGGTCGACCGCATCATCGAGGAGGAGCTGGCGAAGATCCGCGCCGCCGCGGGGGACGCGTTCGACACCGAGCTGTACACGCGGGCCGTCGAACTGTTCCGGGCCGTCGCCCTCGCCGACGACTACGCCGAGTTCCTGACCATCCCCGCCTACGAGCAGATGCCCTGACCCCGCCGCCCCTGTGCCGGACCGCCACCGGTCCGGCACAGGGGCCGCCGCGCGGCCGTTAGCACCGGCCGCGCCCGGGGAAGAACGCTCCCACACCCGAGCGTCGGCCGTGCACCAGCAACGGGGAAGGCGAAGCCCCAATGTCGCAGTCGGACACCCTCCACGCGCTGGTCCCCGACCTGCGCGCCATCTGCGGCGACGACGGCGTCCTCACCGACACCGCGCAGCGCCGCACCTACGAGAGCGACGGCATCACCTACCACGCCGAACTGCCCGGCGTCGTGGTGCTGCCCACCACGCCCGAGCAGGTGGCCGGCGTGGTCCGGCTGTGCGCGGAGCACGGTGTGCCGTTCGTACCCCGCGGCTCCGGCACCGGCCTGTCGGCGGGCGCGCTGCCGCGCGCCGACGGCGTCCTCATCGTCACCTCGCGCATGCGCCGCATCATCGAGATCGACATCCCCAACGAACGGGCCGTCGTCGAACCCGGCGTCTTCAACCTGGACGTCACCCGCGCCGCTGCGCCCCACGGCTACTACTACGCGCCCGACCCCTCAAGCCAGCAGGTGTGCTCGGTGGGCGGGAACATCGCCGAGAACTCCGGCGGCGCCCACTGCCTCAAGTACGGGTTCACCGTCAACCACGTCACCGGCTTGCAGATCGTCACCCCCCAGGGCGAGCTCGTGGAGCTCGGCGGCAAGGCCGCCGACGCGCCCGGCTACGACCTCATCGGCGCGTTCATCGGCTCCGAGGGCACCCTGGGGATCGCCACCCGCATCACGGTGCGGCTGCTGCGCTCCCCCCAGAAGGTGCGGACCCTGCTCGCCGCGTTCGACGGCATGGACGCGGGGGGCCGGGCGGTGTCGGCGGTCATCGGCGCGGGGGTGCTGCCCGCCGCCATCGAGATGATGGACGCCCTCGCCATCGAGGCCGCCGAGGCAGCGGTCGCCTGCCGCTACCCCGAGGGCGCCGGGGCGGTGCTCATCGTGGAGCTCGACGGCCCGGCGGCCGAGGTCGACTCCCAGTTCGAGCAGGTCACCCGGTTGTGCCGGGACGAAGGGGCGTTCGAGCTGCGTTCGGCCGACGACCCCGCCGAACGCACCACCATCTGGAAGGGCCGCAAGTCGGCGTTCGCCGCCGTCGGCCGGATCAGCCCGGCCTACATCGTCCAGGACGGCGTCGTGCCGCGCACCGCACTCGGCGAGGTCCTCGGGCGCATCGCCGCGCTGTCCGCCGAGTCGGGCATCCGCGTCGCCAACGTCTTCCACGCCGGCGACGGCAACCTGCACCCGCTGGTGCTGTTCGACGACGCCGAGCCCGGCGCGGGCGACCGCGCCGAGGCGGTGTCCGCGGCAATCCTCGACCTGTGCATCGAGGCCGGGGGGTCCATCACCGGCGAGCACGGGGTCGGTGTCGACAAGGTGTGCCACATGCCCGACATGTTCGGGCCCGACGACCTCGCGGCGATGGACCGGTTCCGCCGCGCGTTCGACCCGCAGGGCATCGCCAACCCGGAGAAGCTGCTGCCGACGCCCCGGCTCTGCGGCGAACGCCCGGGCGCGCGCAAGGGCGTCCACCCACTGGTGGCATCGGGAGAAGCGGAGCTGTTCTAGATGGCGTACCCGTCCGAGTCGACCGAGCAGGCCGCCCTGGCGGCCCACGCCCCCGTGCGCGCGGCGACCGCGGCCGACACCGCGGCCGGCACCGCCGCCCGCCTCGTCGCGGCCCCGGCCGACGCCGCGGCGGCGTCGGCGCTGCTGGGCGAGGCCGCCCGGCTGCGACTGTCGGTGCTGCCGCGCGGCAACGGCACCAAGATCGACTGGGGTGCGCCGCCGCGGAGCTGCGACCTCATCATCGACACCGCCGCGTTGTCGGGCATCGACCACGCGGCCGGCGACCTGGTGGTGCGCGCCGGGGCCGGCACGCCGTTCGCCGAGCTGCGCCGGGTGCTGGCCGACGCCGGGCAGCGGCTGTCCGTCGACGAGGTGGTGCCCGGGTCGACGGTCGGCGGCGTGGTCGCCACGGGCGTGTCCGGTCCGCGCCGCATGCAGCACGGCCCGGTCCGCGACCTGGTCATCGGCATGACGGTGCTCGGCCACGACGGGGTGGCGGCGTCCTCGGGCGGCAGGGTCGTGAAGAACGTCGCGGGCTACGACCTCGCGAAGGTGCAGGCCGGGGCGCTGGGCACGCTGGGCCTCATCGCGTCGGTGACGTTCCGGCTGCACCCGGTCCCGCCCGCGCTGCGCGTGGTGCGCGCCGAGTCCGACGATCCGGGCGCCGTCGGCGCGTGGGCGGCGGCCCTCCGGCGGTCCCAGGTCATGCCGACGGCGGTCGAGCTCGACTGGCCCGGCGGCGGCCCGCTGTCGCTGCGGGTCCTCCTCGAAGGCACCGGTCAGGGCGTCGCCGAGCGCGCCGACGCCGTCGCCGCGGTCCTGGACGGCGCGAAGACCGAGGACGCCGTCCCCGCCGACTGGGCGCGGCCCCCCGGTGGCCCCGACGACACCCTGCTGGAGTTCGCGGTCCCCCTCGCCGAGGTGCTGCCGACCGCGGCGCGGCTGCACGATGCCGGTGCCGCAGCGGGGGCGTCCGTCGCGGTCAAGGGCTCCGCGGGCTGCGGCGTGCTGTACGCAGCCGTGCCGGCCGGCACGGCGCCCGACGCCGTGCAGCGCCTGCTCCTGCTGCTCCGCGACGGCATGGCGGCCGGGTCGGCGACGGTCCGCAGGGCACACCCCGACCTGCACGCCGCCGGCCTGGAGGTGTGGGGCGAGGTCCCCGGCCTTGCGCTCATGCGCGCGGTGAAGTCCGGCTGCGACCCCGACCACCGGTTGTCCCCCGGCCGCTTCGCGGGCGGGCTGTGAGCGGGCGCGGCCCGGCGGGCCCAGGGCCGGCCGGGCGCGGCAGCAGTGTCACCACGACCCCGACGCGTGAGGCGGAGTGAACCCATGGACCACCGGACCGACGCAACCGGGCGGCCCCACGACGGCGGCCTGGCCCATGTCGCCTCCGGGGAGGTCGGCACGCCGCTGCCTGCCCCGGGCGAGGGGGACGCCGAGGGCACCGCGCACCGCTCCTTCGACGACCTGCTGAACGACTGCGTGCACTGCGGCTTCTGCCTGCCCTCCTGCCCGACGTACGTGCTGTGGGGCGAGGAGATGGACTCCCCCCGCGGCCGGATCCACCTCATGGCGCAGCACGCCGACGAGGACGTGCTCAGCGCCGCGGCCGTCCAGCACTTCGACGCCTGCCTGGGCTGCCTGGCCTGCGTCACGTCGTGCCCGTCCGGCGTGCGCTACGACTCCCTCATCGAGACCACGCGCGCGCGGGTCGAACGGGAGAAGCCGCGCGGCCGCGGCGAGCGCGCGCTGCGCGCCGCGATCTTCGCGCTGTTCCCCTACCGGCGCCGCCTGGACCTGATGCGCGGCCCGCTGCGCGCCTACCAGCGCAGCGGCCTGTCGTCGCTGGTCCGCCGCTCGGGGGTGCTCGACCGGGTCGCGCCGTCGCTGGCGACGATGGAGCGCGTCGCTCCCCCGCTGCGCACGGCCGCCCCGCTCCCCGAGCGGGTCCCGGCCCGCGGCAGGCGGCGGGCCGTCGTCGGCATGCTCACCGGCTGCGTCCAAGGGGCGTTCTTCCCGCAGGTCAACAACGCCACCGCGCGAGTGCTGGCGAGCGAGGGGGCCGACGTCGTCATCCCCCCGTCCCAGGGCTGCTGCGGGGCGCTCTCCGCGCACGCCGGGCGCGCCCCCGAGGCGGCGCGCTTCGCCCGCGCGACCATCGAGACCTTCGAGCGCGCCGGGGTCGACGCCGTCGTCGTGAACTCCGCCGGGTGCGGCAGCACGATGAAGCAGTACGCGCAGGTCCTCGCCGAGGACGGTGCGGGGGCCGGGTGGCGGGCGCGCGCCGATGCGCTCGCCGCGGCGACGGTCGACCTCACGGAGTTCCTCACCGGGATCGGGCCGCGCGCCGAGCGCCACCCGCTGCCGCTGCGGGCCGCCTACCACGACGCCTGCCACCTGTCCCACGGCCAGGGGATCACCGCGCAGCCGCGAGACCTCCTCAAGGCCATCCCCGAACTGGACCTCGCCGACCTGCCCAACGCCGACATCTGCTGCGGGTCGGCGGGGGTCTACAACATCCTCCAGCCGCAGGCGGCACGGGAGTTGGGCGGCAGGAAGGCCGCCGACGTCGCGTCGACGGACGCCCGGCTGCTGGTCGCGGGCAACCCCGGGTGCTCATTGCAGATCGCCGCGGCCCTCGAACGCGAGGGCGGCTCCATCGCGGTCGCGCACACCGCGCAGGTCCTCGACGCGTCCATCCGCGGCCTGGGCCCGGCGGCGCTCCTGGAGGCGTAGCGGGGCAGGTGGCGGGGCGCTCAGCCGCCGCGCGGGTAGCCGATGGCGGCGTAGTCGATGTCGGCGAAGCCGGGCGCGCCGACGTTGGCGAGGCCGGTGCGGGTCGCGACGAGCTCGGGGCGCTGGTACAGCGGGAGCGTGTGCCCGGTGTCCCACAGCAGGCGGTCGGCGTCGTTGATGCTGGCGAGGGCGGCCTCGGGGTCGAGGCTGCCCAGCGCCTCGTCCATGGCCGCGTCGATCGCCGGCGAGCCGATGCGGCCGACGTTGGCGCGCCACTGCTCGTCGCCGTTCTCCGCCTTGAGAGGGGTCGACCACTGCTGGAGGAACTGCGAGACGGGGAACCCGGACCCGTTGCTGACCAGCGCCACCATGTCGTAGTCGCCGGGGAGGATGTGGTCGGCGAACAGGGCGTCGCGCGGCACGCTGTCGATCCGCACCGCCACCCCGATCTCGGCGAGCATCGACTGCACGAGCTCCGCCTCGGACTGCGCGGGCGCGAACCCCTGGGGGATCGTGAACCGCAGCCGCAGCTCCTTGCCGCCCTTGCGGCGCGGCTCGCCGTCGCCGGCGGCCCGCCACCCGGCGCCCTCCAGCACCTCGCGGGCCTTCTCGGGGTCGTAGGCGCCCCATTTCCCGCTGTTGTCGGTGTAGCCGTCCTGGCCGGGCAGCAGGAAGTGGTGGTCGGTGGGTTCGGGCCGCCAGTCGAGGCCGCTGAACGCCGACTCGGCGACGGCCCGGCGGTTCACCCCGAGGAACACCGCGTGCCGGACGTCGACGTCGGAGAGCAGGGGGCTCTCACCGTTCAGGGTGAGGTGCCGGAAGTCGGGGGCCCGGGCGGCGCGGACCTCGCCGTCGGCGGCCTTGTCGACGCGCTTCGCCGCCGCGGAGTCGACCGGCAGCGGGGCGAGGTCGACCCCGCCGTCGAGGAACGCGGCCTCCAGCGCTTCGGGCGCCATGGCGCGGAACACGATGCGGTCGAGGCGGGCCCGGTCGCCCCACCAGTCGGCGGAGCGCGCGACCGCGATGGACTTCGCGGTGCGGTCGAACTTCGCCGAGCCGAAGGGCCCGGCGGTCACGGGGATCCGGTCGAGGTAGCCGGAGTTGAAGCGCTCCGCGTCCTCGGTGTAGGCGGCGGGCAGCAGCAGCCGGAACAGCGACGCGTAGTCGGCGAAGGGCTTGGAGAAGGCGACGACGACCTCGAACCGGTCGCGGCCGGCGCGCACCGACGAGATCCGGTCGTAGCCGGTCTGGCCCGCGACCTGGAACTCGGGGTCGCGGCCGGACAGGGCCTCGGCCATGGCGGCGTAGTCGCGCCAGGTGATGGGGTCGCCGTTGGACCACCGGGCCTTGGGGTTGAGCCGGAGGGTGACGACCTGGCGGGGGTCGGTGCGGACGTCGACGTCCTCGACGTAGTCGGGGTCGGGTGCGCTGTCGGCGTCGCTGCCGGTGCGCCACGGGCTGGGCAGCAGCGCCCCCATGACCGTCTGCACAGTGGCGAGGTTGCCGTTGGCGTGGTGCGGGTTCCACTGGGCCGGCAGCTCGTTGATGCCCCAGCGCAGGGTGCCGCCGTCGGCGAGGGTGGCGGGGTCGACCTGGTTGACCGAGGCGGCCGGCAGCTTCTTGTCCTGCGCATTGCCGCTGGAGGACTGGCAGGCGGTGAGGACGACCGCGAGCAGCAGCGCCACCGCCGCGGTGCAGCGGAGACCCTGCCCTCCCGCGCGGCCGGCGCGGCGGCGGGAGCGGTGCTCCCTGCTTCGGCGCACCACCCGCCCTGTCACGGGTCGTCCCCCGAGTGTCGGCATGGCCCCAAGAGTAACGGGATCCTCCCTTTTCGACAGAAGAAAGGCAATGGGACATTTGGTGGCCATTTCCACCGCGCGGGTCAGGTCCGGACACGCGGGTCCAGCAGGCCGCGCGCCGTGTCCGCGAGGAGCCCCGCCACCGACACGCACAGCGCGCCGAAGGTGCACACGGCCGCCACGACGTTGACGTCCCCTTCCGCGATCGCGTCGATGAGCAGGCCGCCGACCCCGTGCCAGCCGAACACCTGCTCCACGAACACCGTCCCGGTGAACAGGGCGGCGAACGAGTAGCCGAACAGGGTGACCGACGGCCCCAGTGTGGTGCGCAGCGCGTGGCGGCGCAGCGCGGCGCGCAGCGTCAGCCCTTTGGCGCGGGCGGTCCGGACGAAGTCGGCGCCCGCCGCCTCGGCGATCAGCTCCCGCTGGTAGCGGCTGTGCACGGCGATCTGCGGCAGCGCCAGCGCCAGCGACGGCAGCAGCAGGTGCCGGGCGCGGTCGGCGGCGGAACCCCACATGCCCGCGTCGAGCCCCGGGGTGTACTCGCCGGTGGCGCGCAGCAGGTCGGCCCCTGCCGCGCTGTTCAGCCACAGCGCGCACGCCTGGAGGGCGGCGGCGAGCACGACGGTCGGCACCGAGATCACCGTGTACGACCACAGCGTCAGCAGCCGGTCGGCCCCCCGGCCGCGGCGCAGCCCCGCCCAGGCGCCCAGCGCGACGCCCGCCACGCTGCCCGCGACCAGGCCGATGGACATCAGCCGCAGGTTCACCCCCACACGCCGGGCCATCTCCGCGCCGACCTCCCGCCCGTCCCAGGTCCGGCCGAGGTCGCCGCACAGGACACCGGAGGCCCACACCGCGTAGCGCTGCGCCAGGGGGGCGTCGTCGTTCAGGTTGGACTCGGTGAGGACGGCGTCCACGACCTCCGGCGGCGGGGGCGGCTGCCGCCCCTCGTAGTTGCCTCGGGGGTCGAGCACCGCCGCGGCGAGCAGGTAGGCGAGGCTCGACGCGACCAGTACCAGGACGGCGTGCCCCGCCAGCCTGCGTACCAGGAACCGCGCCACCCGGAGCCCCCTCGCCCGTCCGTCGTCGTGGCCCGCCCGGCGACCGCGGATCGCGCGCCGGACGGGGCCGTCCGGAATCCCATCACCGAAGGGGGCCTTCGCGCGGCGATTCGCCGGATCCGGCCACACGAGCGCCGGGCCGTGTTCGGTGGATCATTCCGGACCCGCGTCCCCTCCTAGCGGGTCTCGCCTTCGGCGACGATCACCGCCGGGCCGCGCAGCAGCGCGCCGCCGCCGGGGTCGAGGGTGACCGCGCACGTGCCGCCGGGGACCCGCACCGTCCAGGCCGACCCTCCTCCCCCGGCGGCCGCCGCGGCCGCGGCCGCGGCGACGATGCCGGTGCCGCATGAGCGGGTCTCGCCGGACCCCCGCTCGTACACGCGCATCTCCAGCACGCCCGGTTCGACCTCGCGGAACAGCTCCAGGTTCGCGCCCTCGGGGTACTGCGCGGGGTCGAGCAGCGGGGCGTCTCGGAGGTCGAACTCCGCCACCGGGCGGTCCACCGCCACGGCGAGGTGCGGGTTGCCCACCGAGATGCGCGCGCCGCGGAGGTCCTCCCCTGCGAGTACGGCGCCGCCCTTGCCGAGGGTGCGGACCTCGCCCATGGCGACCGCGACGTCGCCGTCGGCCCCGACGGTGGCCCGGCGCGCCCCGGCGCGGGTGCCGATGTCGATCACGGGACCTTCGGCGAGCCCGGAGTCGATCAGGTAGCGGGCGAACACCCGCACGCCGTTGCCGCACATCTCGGCGACGCTGCCGTCGGCGTTGCGGTAGTCCATGAACCAGGCGCAGGCCGCCGCCGAGCGCGCGGACTCGGGGAGGGGCGCGCCGAGCGCCTCGGTGCGCACCACCCGCAGGACGCCGTCGCCGCCGATGCCCGCCCGGCGGTCGCACAACCACCGGACCAGCGCGGGGGTGAGGTCGAGCGCCCCATCGGGGTCGGGCAGGATCACGAAGTCGTTCTCGGTTCCGTGGCCCTTGGCGAATCGCATGACGCTCATCCTAGGACGTGTTCCGCCGGCGCGGTGGCCTGCACGGACCAGGTCCCCGCCGGCGCTGACACACTGGTGGGGTGAGTGGTGTCATCGCGGTCGTCGGAGCGACCGCCTCGGGAAAGTCCGACCTCGGCGTGGAACTCGCGCTGCGCCTCGGCGGCGAGGTCGTCAACGCCGACTCCATGCAGCTGTACCGGGGCATGGACATCGGAACGGCCAAGATCACCGCCGCGGAGCGGCGGGGGGTGCCGCACCACCTGCTCGACGTCCTCGACGTCACCGAGCCCGCCAACGCCGCCGGCTACCAGCGCGACGCGCGTGCGCACATCGACCGCCTGCTGGCGGCGGGACGCGCGCCGATCCTGGTCGGCGGGTCGGGGCTATACATCCGGGCGGCGATCGACCATCTGGAGTTCCCCGGCACCGACCCCGAGGTGCGCGCCCGACTGGAGGCCGAACTGCCCGTGGTGGGCGCCGCCGGGCTGCACGCCCGGCTGGCCCGGTCCGACCCCGCCGCGGCGGCGGCGATCCTGCCGGGCAACGCGCGGCGGGTCGTGCGCGCCCTGGAGGTCATCGAGATCACCGGGCGCCCGTTCACCGCAACCCTACCGGGCCACGAGTCCCACTACCCGGGCGTGCAGATCGGGCTCGGCGTACCCCGCCCCGAACTCGACGACCGCATCGCCGCGCGGGTCGACCGCATGTGGCGCGACGGGTTCGTCGCCGAGGTGCGCGCGCTGGCGGAGCGGGGGCTGCGCGAGGGCCGCACCGCCTCGCGCGCGCTCGGCTACGCCCAGGTGCTGCGGTTCCTCGCCGGGGAGTACGACGAGGACACCGCGAAGGACGAGACCGTGCGGGCCACCCGCCGCTTCGCCCGCCGCCAGGAGTCGTGGTTCCGCCGCGACCCCCGCGTGCACTGGCTCGCCTACGACGCGCCCGACCTCGCCGGTCAGGCCGAGCGGCTCGCCCGTTCCGGCGCGGAGTCAGCGGACCACAGCGCGACGAAGTAGCCCACGCCGTAGGGCGCCTCGGCGGCGAGCAGCCGCCCGGTCGGCGCGGCGTCCTTCGCCGCTCCGGCGAGGACCTGCCACGCGGCGCGCCCGCCGACCAGCAGGGCGTCGGCGAGGTCGGGGCGCAGCGCAGCCAGCGCCGACACGTCGGCCGTACCGAGCGCGTCGGCGACCGCGGCGTCGTAGCCCGCGGCGCGCTCGTCGAAGCGCCCCGGTGACGACTCGTCGCGCCGGGCGCTGCCGTCGCCCATGACCAGCGCGGCGACCCTGGGGGCCGAGGCGGCGAGCGCGGCGCCGCTGCGCAGGCACTCCTCGGGTGCGGCGTCGGCGGCGATCTCGGTGAACCCGGCCGGGGCGGCGCCGGACCGCTCGGCCAGCCACCGCCCCAGGGTCAAGGAGAGCGGGAGGACGGCGGGGCCCGGGCCGACGGAGAGGTCGACGCCGTAGGCGGCGAGGCTGCCGGCCGCCGCGGCCGGGTGGTCCGCGGTGCGCGGACCCGCGCCGATGACGACGACGATGTCGGGCCGCGCCGCGACCAGGCGGCCGACCGCCTCGTCGCAGGCGGCGCGCAGCGGGTCGAGTTCGGCGGCCGCGGCCCCGGCGACCTGCGGGACGAGGATCGGCGGTTGCGGGCACACGGCAGCGGCGATCAGCACACGCCGATGCTACCGGCCGGTCATGACGCCTTATTGACGCGCGATCCCCTTGTCCGGCGCGCCGCACTGGCCTAAGCTTGACCTCGTGACCAGATTTGAAATTCGGTCACACAGTCAGACCGCAGTCGAGCCGGGCGGCCGCACGATCCGGCGGCCGCGCCCCCGGCGAACCGGACGAGGAGCACCCGTGACCCTGCCCACGACCACCCCCGAGGAGACCGCCGACACCGAGCGCGCCGAACGCGCCCGGCGCATCCTCGACGCCGCGGCGGAGCTCCTGGTGGCCTGGGGCTACCGCAGGGTCACCATCGACGAGGTGGCGCGCCGCGCCGGTGTCGGCAAGGGCACCGTCTACCTGCACTGGAAGACCAAGGAGGCGCTGTTCCTCGTCGTCCTGCTGCGCGCGAAGTCCTCCTCGTTCGCGACCTACGTGCGGCGCATGCGCGCCGACCCGCGCGAGGTCCTGCCCAGCCGGATGCTGCGCTCCATGTACCTCGAACTCGGCGCCGACCCCGTCGCACGGGCCATGTACCTGGGCGACAGCGAGACCCTGGGCCGCCTCGGCGAGGTCAGCGCCCGCGAACTCCGCTCCTTCAGCGAGGAGGGCGCGCGCGGGCTGGAGGAGCACTTCCGGCTCCTGCGCGACGCCGGCGCCCTGCGCACCGACCTGCCGCTGCGCACGCAGACCTACAGCTACCTCGCCACCGCGCTCGGCTTCGTGACCATGCACACGCTGGACACCCCCCTCGCCCCCGAACCCGGCGCCGGCGACCCCTCCCCGCTCGACCCCCCGGCGGCCCCCGGCGTCCTCGCCGGCGCCGACGCGCTCGCCCACACCGTGCGCGCCGCGCTGGAGACCGGCTCCGGTGCCGAGTCGACCGCGCCCGCCGTCATCGCCGTGTACGAGCGCCTTGAGGCGCTGTGCCAAGAGGAGATCACCCGCCAGCTCCGCCGGTAGCGCCCGGCGTCCCACCAAAGGAAGGCCAGCGATGACCCAGTCCGCCACCCCGCTCCAGCAGCACGTCGGCGAGCACCCCGACGAGCCCAACATCGCCGACCCCGCACTGGCCGCCGACCCGTTCACCGGCTACGGGCGCATCCGCGAACAGGGGCGCGCCGTCCGCGGCCGGTACCTCGACGGCAGCCCGCTGTGGATCGTCACCCGCTTCGACGACGTCCGCGCCGTGCTCGGCGACACCCGGTTCGTCAACCACGCCGCGTCTGTCCCCGGTATCGACACCGACAACTCCCGCGACAGGCTGTTCGAGATGCTGGGCGTCGCGCCCGAGCTCGCCGCGTACTTCGCGGGCACCATCCTCGACACCGACCCGCCCGACCACACCCGACTGCGCAAGCTCGTCTCGCGCACGTTCACCGTCCGCCGAATCGCCGAGCTGCGGCCGCGGGTCGAGCAGATCACCGCGGACCTCCTCGACGCGCTGCCCGACCACGCCGAGGACGGCGCGGTGGACCTCATCGAGCACTTCACCTACCCGCTGCCCATCGCCGTCATCTGCGAACTCGTCGGCATCCCCGAGGCCGACCGCCCGCAGTGGCGCGAATGGGGCCGGGAGCTGGTGGCGCTGCACCCCGGGCGGTTCGGCACGACACTGCGGGACATGGTCGACCACATCCACGACCTCATCCGGCGCCGGCGCGCCGATCCCACCGACGACCTGCTGTCGGGGCTCATCCGCACCCATGACGACGACGGCGACCGGCTCACCGACACCGAACTGGTGTCCATGATCCTCACCCTGGTCGTCGCCGGACACGAGACCACCGCGCACCTCATCGGCAACGGCACCGAGGCACTGCTCACGCACCCCGACCAGCGCGCGCTGCTGCGCGGCGACCCCGGGCTGCTGCCCCAGGCGGTCCACGAGCTGATGCGCTGGTGCGGGCCGGTGCAGATCACCCGGGTGCGCTACGCGGCCGAGGACCTCGACCTCGACGGAATGCCCTTCGCCAAGGGCGACGCGGTGCAGACCGTGCTCGTCGCCGCCAACCGCGACCCCCGGCAGTTCCCCGACCCCGACCGGCTCGACCTCACCCGCACCCCCGCCGGGCGCGGCGAACCCCACGTCGGGTTCAGCCACGGCGCCCACTACTGCCTCGGCGCCGCGCTAGCGCGCCAGGAGGCCGAGGTGGCGTTCGGCGCGCTGCTGCGGCGCTTCCCCGACCTGCGCCTCGCGGTCGCGCCGGAGGAGCTGCGGCGCGCCGCGCTCCCGGGATCATGGCGGCTCGAAGCGCTGCCCGTGAGGCTCTGACAGCGGACGGCGGCGGGCCCGCGCACGTTCGGGTCAGGCGCCGCAGCCGCCGGCCGCGCCCGCGGGCTGCGGCGCGGGGGCGCCTACCGTGGGCATGCCCAGCAGTACGCCCGGCGGCTCGGGGGCGGCGCCGTTGCGGGCCGCCCACGCGTCGCCCGCGCGGGTGCGGCGGACACCGAGCACACCGGAGTCGGCGACCAGGTGGTGCGGTGCGGCGTAGGTGATCCCGACCCGGGCGAGGTCGCCCGGGCGCAGCCCTTCGGCGCCCTCGACGTCGAAGTGCACGAGCCGGTTGTCGGGTGCGCGGCCCGAGAGGCGGCGCCGCGCTTCGTCCTTGCGGCCCTCGCCCTCGGCGACCAGCACCTCGACCTCGGTGCCGACGAGCGCGGTGTTCTCGGCCCACGACACGGAGTCCTGTAGTTCCACGAGGCGCTCGTAGCGCTCCTGGACCACCTCCTTGGGAAGCTGGCCGTCCATGTCGGCGGCCGGTGTGCCGGGGCGCTTGGAGTACTGGAAGGTGAACGCCTGGGCGAACCGCGCCTCGCGCACCACCTTCAGGGTCTCCTCGAAGTCCGCCTCGGACTCGCCGGGGAAGCCGACGATGATGTCGGTCGTGATGGCGGCGTCGGGCATCGCCGCGCGCACCTTCTCGACGATGCCGAGGAACCGCTCCTGGCGGTAGGAGCGGCGCATGGCCTTGAGGACCCGGCTCGACCCCGATTGCAGCGGCATGTGCAGCTGCGGCATGACGTTGGGGGTCTCGGCCATGGCGGCGATGACGTCGTCGGTGAAGTCGCGCGGATGCGGCGACGTGAACCGCACCCGCTCCAGGCCCTCGACCTCGCCGCAGGCGCGCAGCAGCTTGGAGAACGCCCGGCGGTCGCCGAACTCGCTGCCGTAGGCGTTGACGTTCTGCCCGAGCAGGGTGACCTCGATGGCGCCCTCGGCGACCAGCGCGCGCACCTCGCCGAGGATGTCGCCCGGCCTGCGGTCCTTCTCCTTGCCGCGCAGCGCGGGGACGATGCAGAACGTGCAGGTGTTGTTGCAGCCGACCGAGATCGCGACCCACGCCGCGTAGGCGGACTCGCGCCGCGTGGGCAGGGTCGAGGGGAAGGTCGCCAGCGACTCCTCGATCTCGACCTGCGCCTCGTCGTGCACCCTGGCGCGCTCCAGCAGGGCGGGCAGCGTGTGGATGTTGTGGGTGCCGAACACGACGTCGACCCACGGTGCGCGGCGCACGATCTCGCCGCGGTCCTTCTGCGCCAGGCAGCCGCCCACGGCGATCCGCATGCCGGGGTTGGCGTCCTTCACCGGGCGCAGGCGGCCGAGGTTGCCGTAGAGGCGGTTGTCGGCGTTCTCGCGCACGGCGCAGGTGTTGAAGACGACGACGTCGGGCGTTGCGTCCTCGGCTGCCCGGTGGTACCCCGCGTCCTCCAGCAGGCCCGACAGGCGCTCGGAGTCGTGGACGTTCATCTGGCAGCCGTAGGTCCGCACTTCGTAGCTGGGACTGTGGCTCACCGCTCCATGCTAGGGGCTGGCCGCGCCCCACCCGAACGGGAGCCGCGCCGACCGCCCGGAGCTGGCAAAAGGTCCCACATTAGGGCCTGCGCACATCACTGCGCAAAACAGCGCCCTAATCTTCGCATTCCATAACGTTTGTACCGATTCAGCCGTAACAAGTCAGCCACTCCCTGGCCGGACACCGCCAACTGTGGTGACAAGCACGCACCGTTAAGGCTAGTTTCCGGCACATGACCGCAACTCCTCTTGTCGTACTTGAGGACGTGAACAAGCACTTTGGCCAGCTTCACGTGCTCAAGGACATCCAACTCTCCGTGCAGAGCGGCGAGGTCGTCGTCGTGATCGGCCCGTCGGGGTCCGGCAAGTCGACGCTGTGCCGCACGATCAACCGGCTGGAGACCATCGACAACGGCCGCATCATGCTGGACGGCAAGGAGCTGCCCGCCGAGGGGCGCGGTCTCGCCAAGCTGCGCAGCGACGTCGGCATGGTGTTCCAGTCCTTCAACCTCTTCTCGCACAAGACCGTGCTCCAGAACGTCACCCTCGGCCCCATCAAGGTCCTCAAGAAGGGCAGGGCCGAGGCCGAGAAGCGCGGCATGGAACTGCTCGACCGCGTTCAAATCGCCGACCAGGCGAACAAGTACCCCGCCCAACTGTCCGGCGGGCAGCAGCAGCGGGTCGCCATCGCCCGCGCACTGGCGATGAACCCCAAAGTGCTCATGTTCGACGAGCCCACCTCCGCCCTCGACCCCGAGATGGTGCAAGAGGTCCTCGACGTCATGATCGACCTCGCCACCGAGGGCATGACCATGGTCGTGGTCACCCACGAAATGGGGTTCGCGCGGCGCGCGGCGCACCGCGTCGTGTTCATGGCCGACGGCGAGATCGTCGAGGAGGCCACCCCCGACGAGTTCTTCACCAACCCGCAGAAGCAGCGCGCAAAGGACTTCCTCTCGAAGATCCTGAGCCACTGACCCACCCCGCAGCACTCTCTTGACCCCCGGCACCCGACGCAACAAGAAGAAGAGGTAACCGACATGCGAGCTCATCGCATTGGATCCGCCCTCGCCGGAGCAGCCGCGTTGGCGCTTGCGGTGACCGCCTGCGGCGCACCCGCCGGGAGCGGAGGCGACTCAGGCGGCGGTGGCGGCGACGGAGACAAGCTCGTCATCGGCACCAAGTACGACCAGCCCGGCCTCGGCCTCGAAAAAGAGGGCAAGCCCGAGGGCTTCGACGTCGACGTCGCCAAATACGTCGCCAAGGAGCTCGGCTACGAGGAGAACCAGATCGAGTGGAAGGAGACCATCTCGGACAACCGCGAGGGCTTCCTCCAGCAGAAGACCGTCGACATGGTCCTCGCCACCTACTCGATCACCGACGAGCGCAAGCAGGTCGTCTCCTTCGCCGGGCCCTACTACGTCGCCCAGCAGGACATCCTCGTCCCCGCCGAGGACAAGGACAGCAAGAAGCCCGAGGACATGAAGGGCAAGACCCTCTGCGCCGCGGCCGGGTCCCGCTCCGCCGACACCATCACCGAGACCCTCAAGATCGACGCGCAGACCCGCAAGGCCGGCAACTACTCCGAGTGCATGCAGCTCCTCGACGACGGCACCATCGACGCCGTCACCACCGACAACACCATCCTCGCCGGGTTCTCCGCCCAGCAGGAGGGCAAGTTCCGGCTGCTGAACAACCCGTTCCAGGAGGAGCGCTACGGCGTCGGCCTGCCGAAGAACAGCGACAAGTGCGAGAAGATCGACGAGGCCATCACCAAGATGTGGGAGAGCGGCGAAGCCGAGAAGATGCTGGAGAAGCACTTCGGCCCGGCCGGTCTGGAGTACGACAAGAAGCAGCCCGAACTCGACGGCTGCGAGTAAGCGGTAGTCGCGTCGCCGGCGGCGGGCCGCCCGCCCGCCGCCGGCGGGCTCGGCCGCGCCGCCAGGACCCCGACGGCCCGGCGTCCCCGCCGCGCGCCCCGCGGCGCAGGCACCCCGACGCCGCCCGCTGACCCCGACGCAGCCGAGAAACACTCCCCGACCGGCTAGGTGCCATGGAAGCCTTCTTCGCCAACTTCGATCTCGTCATCAACGGTTTCTCCTGGACCGTGCGCCTCACCCTGCTCAGCGCCCTGGGCTCGTTCCTGCTCGGCCTGGTCCTCACCGCGATGCGGGTCTCCCCCGTACCGCTGATGCGGGGGATCGCGACCACCTACGTCGAGACCGTCCGCAACACTCCCCTCACCCTCGTCCTGCTGTTCTGCGGCCTCGGCCTCAGCAGCGCGCTGGGCTTCACGTTCACCGAGAACGTCGAGTGGGACGTCTTCTGGTTCGCGGTCATCGGACTGTCGGCCTACACCGCGTGCTTCGTGTCCGAGTCGCTGCGCTCCGGCATCAACACCATCCCGCTCGGCCAGATCGAGGCGGCACGCTCCATCGGCCTGACGTTCGGCCAGAACCTCCAGCTCATCCTGCTGCCGCAGGCGCTGCGCGCCGTCATCGGCCCGCTCGGCAGCGTCCTCATCGCCCTCACCAAGAACACGACCATCGCATCCGCGGCCGGTCTCGGCGTCATCGAGGCGTCCGCCCAGATGAAGCAGATGTTCGACAAGGGCATCGCACCGGTCATCCCGACGTTCATCGGATTCGCCATCGGATTCCTCGTCCTCACCCTGCCCATGGGCTTCTTCTTCAGTTGGCTGGCCCGGCGAATGGCGGTGGCACGATGAGCGCAGGTCAGGCGCAGATGCTCCTGTTCGACGTGCCCGGGCCCCGCGCCCGCGCGCGGCACCGCGTCTACACCGTGGTGACCCTGCTGGTCCTGGTGGCGCTACTCGGCTACGTCGGCTACGTCCTCAACGGCTCCACCATGCGGCCGTTCAACCCCGAGGGCGAGTGGACCGCGCAGAAGTGGACCCCGCTGTTCACCGCCGCCTCATGGCAGCACTACATCATCCCCGGCCTGATCAACACCCTCATGGCCGCCGGGCAGGCCGCGGTCGCCGCCGTCGTGTTCGGCATGCTGTTCGGTGTCGGCCGGATGTCGGACCACAAGTGGATCAGCTGGCCGTGCGCCGTCGTGGTGGAGTTCTTCCGCGGCATCCCGCTCCTCATGCTGATCTTCTTCACCGTGGCGTTCCCCCTGGTCCTCGCCCAGCTCGCCGAGGCGGTCCCCGCCCTGGCGGCCATCGGCCTCGCCGACGTCGACATCACCGTCGACACGCTGACCGCCGTCGTGGTCGGACTCACCCTCTACAACGGCTCCGTACTCGCCGAGGTGTTCCGCGCCGGGATCCAGGCCGTACCGAAGGGGCAGTCGGAGGCCGCCTACTCCCTGGGCATGGGAAAAACGCAGGTCATGACGTTGATCCTGCTCCCGCAGGCGGTCGCCAGCATGATGCCGGCCATCGTCGCCCAGCTCGTGGTGCTGCTGAAGGACACCGCGCTCGGCTACATCGTGGCCTACCCGGAGCTGCTGCGGAACTTCCGGTTCATCAGCACCGAACACAACAACATCATCCCGGCGGCGATCGTCTGCGCCGCCATCTACATCGCCATCAACATGGCGCTGAGCCGGTTCGCCATCTGGCTCGAACGCCGCAACGCGCGGCGCGGCAAGGCGTCGGCCACGGTCGTCGGCGCCCCCGGGATGGACCCCGCCTCCGTCGGCGCCCTGGGCGCCGCCGGCGAGCCCGGCGCGGCCCCCGCCGCGACCGCTGCTCCGGCAGGGACCACACCGGAACCCACGCTGCGCGGCGAACCGGACGACGGACCCGGCGAACCCGGCGACGGAGCCGAGGGCCCGGACGAGCCGGGCACCGGCCCCGCCGACCGCGGCTGAGGCCCGCGCACCGGGCCGGTCTCGCGCACGTACGCGCGAGACCGGCCCGGCGTGTTGTCACAACATCGCCACGGCCGCCTCCCACCCTCGTAACAAGGGCGCGAATCCTACTAAGGTCGACCGTGCCCCCTCGACGCCCACACCCGCCAAGGCTCCCCTCATGACCGATTCCCGCACCGCACCCCACGGCGCCTGGCCGTCGCCGATCCGGGCGGCCGAGGTCGCAGGCGGCGAACGCCGGCTCGGCTTCCCCGCCGCCATCGGGGGCGAGGTGTGGTGGCAGGAGGCCCGCCCCGGTGAGGACGGCCGCACCACGGTCATGCGCCGCGACCCCGACGGCACCACCGCCGAACTCCTCCCCGCCCCGTGGGACGCCCGCACCCGCGTCCACGAATACGGCGGGCGCTCCTACCTGCCCGTCCCCCGGCGCGACGACAAGGCCATCGCCCGCAACGGCATCGTCTTCACCGACTTCGCCGATCAACGGCTCTACCTGCTCGAACGCTCATCCGCGGAGCCGCGGCCCCTCACACCGGAACCCGCGGCCCCCGGCGCGCTTCGCTACGCCGACCCCGTGCTCTCCCCCGACACCAAGCACGTCATCTGCGTCCGCGAAAGCCACGACGGCGACGGCGGCGTCGGCCGCGCCATCGTCTCCGTCCCCCTCTCGGGGCGCGCCGCCGAGAACCCCGAGGCGGTACGCGAACTCGTCACCGGCGCCGACTTCTACGCGTCCCCCGCCCCCTCGCCCGACGGCGGCCGCCTCGCCTGGGTCTCCTGGAACCACCCGCGCATGCCCTGGGACGGCACCGAACTCCGCGTCGGCACCCTTACCGACGCCGGGCCCGTCGAGTCGGCCTACACCCTCAAGGGCGGCGCCACCGAGTCCGTCCTCACCCCCGCCTGGCGCGACACCGACGCCCTCTACTTCGTCTCCGACTGGCCCGGCTGGTGGAACCTGTACGAGATCGGGCTCACCGGCCCCGCCATGGCGCTCTACCCCGCCGAAGAGGAGTTCAGCGACGGCGGCGGCACCCTCGGCAGCCGCTCCTACTGCGTCCTCGCCGACGGCGCCGTCGCCGCGCTGCACGGCCACGCCGACCGCGCGCTGTCCCGCTACGACCCGCGCACCGCGGAACTCACCCCCCTCGGCCCCGCCGCCGCCACCTGGGAGACCATCACCACCGACGGCGAGCACGTCATCGGCGTCGCCGCCGCGGCCGACACCCCGCAGCGCCTGCTCCGCGTCCACCCCGGCACCGGCCGCACCGAGATCCTCCGCGAGGCGGCCGACACCCCGCCGCCGCCCGGCTACCTGCCCGAACCGCGTACCGTCACACTGCCCGGGCGGTTCGGCGGCACCGTCCCCGCGATCGTCCACCCGCCGACCCACCCCGACGCCGACCCCGGCGGCCCGGCGCCCTACGTGGTGTGGGTCCACGGCGGCCCCGTCAGCCGCGCGACGACAGCGCTGCACCTCGAACGCGCCTACTTCACCAGCCGCGGAATCGGCGTCCTCGACGTCAACTACGGCGGGTCCACCGGCTACGGGCGCTCCCACCGCGAACGCCTCCACCGGCAGTGGGGCGTCATCGACGTCGAGGACGTCACGGCCGCCGCCCGCGCCCTCATCGACGACGGCACCGCCGACCCCCGCCGCATCGCCGTCCGCGGCGGCAGCGCCGGCGGCCTGACCACCCTCCTCGCCCTCACCGGCGACACCTTCGCCTGCGGCGTGTCCCTGTGCGGGGTCACCGACCTGCTCGCGCTCGCCGAGGCCAGCCACGACTACGAGTCGCACGTCCTCGACACGCTCATCGGCACCCTGCCGGGGTACCGCGCCGCCTACCGCGAACGCTCCCCCGTCGTGCGCGCCGCCGACATCACGGCCCCCGTCCTGGTGCTCCAGGGCGCCGACGACCCCGTCGTCCCCCCGAGCCAGGCCACCGCCCTGGTCGACGAACTCAAACAGCGCGGCACCCCGCACGCCTACATCGAGTTCCCCGGCGAAGGCCACGGCCTCCGCTCGGCCGAGGCCCGCCGCCGCGCCCTCGAAGCCGAACTCGCGTTCTACGCCGAGACCTTCGGCTTCACCCCCGCCGACGACCTCGGCGAGACCGTCACGCTCCGATGAGCCCCTTAACCCCGGCGTCATCAGGGAACACGTGGGCGACATCGGTGCAGGTGGAGAACGCCCGGTCAGCGGAGACCAGTGCCGCTGCGCCGTTCGAGCGCGCGGCAGCGGCGAGCACCGAGTCGAACGAGCCCAAGCGTTCATGCCCGGCGAAAACACTCAGCCCGGCGCGGAGCACACCCTCCTCCACCATGAGGAGCGGTGAGAGCATGTCGAGATAGTTGGCGGCATGTACCGCAGCATCTGCGCGAGATCGGCGCTTCGACCGGATGTGCGCGAACTCCTGGATGACCTCGACCGTCGTGGTCGCTTCGATGCGGTCGTTCATGACGGCTTCGATCAGTCGGCGGCACGGCGAGCGCAGAGGATGCTCGGTCCCTACAGCGAAGACGAGCACGGTGGTGTCGAGGACGATCACGCCCAGCGCCCCCTCGACCGGTCCAACTCTTCGAGCAGCTCATCGACGCTACCTACCGGCATCGGCTCAGCCGCGAGAATGGCCTCGGCCGCTGCCCTCCGCCGGGACGCCGAGGCGGGCAGACCGCGGTCGATCGCCTCGCGAACAATGTCGTCAACGGTGACGTGACGCTCGTTCGCGAGAGTGACCACACGCTCGTAGCGCTCAGCTCCGAGCACATCCTCAAGATGGTCTTGTTGCATGGAAACACGCTAGCGCGGCGTCACCGTCGTCGCCGTGAAAAACCGGAAGAATCAGCAGGGTCCCCTACCTCGCGGTCTCCGTCGCCCTCGACTCGCGGATGACCGTGATACGGATCCGCCCAGGGTAGGTCAGCTCCTCCTCGACCCGCTTGGCGATGTCGCGCGCGATGACCTGCGCCTGCACGTCGTCCACAGTGTCGGGTTCCACCATCACCCGCACCTCCCGGCCCGCCTGCATGGCGAACACCTTGCGGACGCCCCGGTGGTCCAGGGCGATCCGCTCAAGGCGCTGCAAGCGCTCGACGTAGGCGTCCAACGACTCCCGCCGCGCGCCCGGCCGCCCCCCGCTGATGGCATCGGCGGCCTGGGTGAGGACCGCCTCGACCGTGCGGACCTCCACCTCGTTGTGGTGCGCCTCGATGGCGTGCACCACGTCGTCGGACTCCCCGTAGCGCCGGGCGATCTCCGCGCCGATCAGCGCGTGGCTGCCCGCCACCTCATGGGTCAGCGCCTTCCCGATGTCGTGCAGCAGCGCGCAGCGCTTCACCAGCCCCGGTTCCACGCCCAGCTCACTGGCCATCATCCCGGCCAGGTGCGCCGACTCCACCAGGTGCGCGAGCACGTTCTGGCCATAGGACGTACGGAACCGCAACCGGCCGAGCAGCGTCAGCAGCTCCGGGTGCATGTCGGTGACACCGGTCTCGACCAGGGCGTCCTCGCCCGCGCGCACGCACGTCCGGTCGACCTCCGCCCGGGCGGACTCGTGGAACTCCTCGATGCGCTGCGGCTGGATCCGGCCGTCGAGCACCAGCTTCTCCAGGGCGATCCGGCCGACCTCGCGGCGCACCGGATCAAAACACGACAGCAGCACCGCCCCCGGTGTGTCATCGACGATCAGGTCGACGCCCGTGGCCATCTCGAACGCCCGGATGTTGCGGCCCTCGCGGCCGATGATGCGGCCCTTCATCTCGTCGTTCGGCAGCTGCACCACCGACACCACCGACTCCGAGGTCTGCGCGCTCGCCAACCGCTGGACGGCGAGCGTGATGATGCGGCGGGCCCGCTCCTCACCCTCGGCGCGGGCCTCGCGCTCCAGGTCGCGGACGAGCAGCGCCGCCTCGCGCTTGGCCTGCTCCTCGACCGCGGCGACCAGCTCGCGGCGGGCGTCCGCCGCCGTCAACGACGCCGCCGACTCCAGCACCGCCCGCCGCTCGTCCGCCACGCCCGAAAGGCGCGCCTCCCACTCGGCGAGCTCCGCGCTCCGGGAGTCGGCCCGCGCACGCTCCGCCTCCGAACGGCGGGCGTCGGCGTCGAGCCGCCGCTCGCGCTCGGCGACCCGCGCCTCGCGGCGCTCCACCTCGTCGTCGCGCGCGGCGAGCCGCCGCTCGGCGTCGCGCAGGGTCCGCGACGCGTGCTCCTCGGCCGCGGACCGGATGCGCTCGGCGTCGCGGCGGGCCGCCTCGGCGCCGCGCTCCGACGCGGCCGCGGACCGGCGCCACGCCAACACCGCCGCCGCACCTGCCACCGCGCATACCGCGAGCGCCAGAATGAGCGCCGCGACCAGGCCGAGCTCGTTCATGGCCTCTTCCCCCCGAACCCGCGATCGCCGCCCGCCGGGTGGCACGCGCCGACCGCGCCGGGCGTCCGGGCGACGAACCTGCGTGCCGCGGGGACCCACCGGCCTGCGCACACCAATGCGTGCCGCTCCGCTTGTGGTAGGGCTACCCTCCGCGTGACGAATTGATGCCTCGCGGGCACCCGCCGCCTTCCCCTCGCGGCGGCACGGCCGGAGCCCGGTTCGGACGCGGGCGGCCCGGCCCGCGCATGGGGGTCCGCCCGAAGCGGCGAGCGGTGGGTGCCGCCGGTGGATCCGCGCACGCCGTCGTCGCGCGGCGGCCGCGCAGACCTACCGGGGCACGAGGGGCAGGGCCGCCGCCGCACAACAGTGGACCGTCGCGCACCTGTGCCGCGTGGCCCGGCCGGAGGCCGGGGCACGGCCACTCGGCCGACGGCCTCGGGACGCTACTCGGGGTCGGGCGCCGGGATCTCGATGTCGAGCCCCTCGGCCTCGATCTCCTCGCGCACCAGGCGGTGCGCCAACCCGGCGGAGTACCCCTTGCGCGCGAGCACGCCCATGGCCCGCCGGATCCGGGTCGCGGGCTCCTTGCCGCGGGTGGCGTCGAGCTTGCGGCGCGCCAGCCGCCGGGCGGTGGCCTCCTCCTGCTCCGGGCCGAGCTCCTCGACGGCGTCGCGGACGGTGTCCTCGGCGACGCCGCGCCGACGCAGCTCGGCGGCGAGCGCCCGCCGCCCCAGCCCGCGCCCGGCGTGCCGGGAGTCGACCCACGCCGCGGCGAAGGCGGCGTCGTCGATGATGCCGGCCTCGCTGAACCGGCCCAGTACGGACTCGGCGACCTCGGGGGCGATGTCGCGCTTGTCCAGCGCCTGCGCCAGCTGCGCCCGCGTGCGCGGGGCCATGGTGAGCAGCCGCAGGCAGATTCCGCGCGCCTTGGCCTCGGGGTCGTCCCCCGACCGCCCTTGGGCGGCCGGAGGACCGGCGTCGATCGGTTCGCCGTCCGACATGGGGTCCATCCTCACGGGGTGCGGGCCCCGCACGGGGCCCGCACCGCGATCACTTCTCGGGCGCGGACTCCGGTGCGGGCGCCGCCGCGGCCTGCGGCGCCGGCGCGGGCTCATCGGGCGCGGGTGCCGCGGCCGCAGCCGCCGCCCTGCCCTTGGCGCTCTTCTTGGTCGGAGTCGGCTTCGCCATGGGAGTGCCGGACCCGGCGGTGGAGCCCGCGGAGTCGTCGCCCTTCATGGGCACGCCCATCTTCTCCTTGATCTTCTTCTCGATCTCGTTGGAGAGGTCGACGTTCTCCCGCAGGAAGGTCCGGGCGTTCTCCTTGCCCTGCCCGAGCTGGGTGCCCTCGTAGGTGTACCAGGCGCCGGACTTGCGCACGATGCCCTGCTCCACCCCGATGTCGATCAGCCCGCCCTCGCGGCTGATGCCGACCCCGTAGACAATGTCGAACTCCGCCTGCTTGAACGGCGGCGCCACCTTGTTCTTGACCACCTTCACCCGCGTGCGGTTGGCGACGGCGTCGGTGCCGTCCTTCAGCGTCTCGATCCGCCGGACGTCCAGCCGCACCGACGAATAGAACTTCAACGCCTTCCCGCCGGTCGTCGTTTCTGGTGATCCGAACATGACGCCGACCTTCTCGCGGAGCTGGTTGATGAAGACCGCGGTGGTGCCGGTGGTGTGGAGGGCGCCCGCGATCTTGCGGAGGGCCTGGGACATCAGGCGGGCCTGGAGGCCGACGTGGCTGTCGCCCATCTCGCCCTCGATCTCGGCGCGCGGCACGAGGGCGGCCACGGAGTCGATGACGATGATGGAGACCGCACCCGAGCGGATGAGCATGTCGGTGATCTCCAGGGCCTGCTCACCGGTATCGGGTTGGGAGAGCAGCAGGTCGTCGGTGTTCACCCCGATCTTCCCCGCGTAGACGGGGTCGAGCGCGTGCTCGGCGTCGACGAACGCCGCGATCCCCCCGGCCGCCTGCGCACTGGCCACCGCATGCAGCGCGACGGTGGTGTTGTGCGAGAGGACGCCGTTGGCGATGAAGCTGTGGGTTTCGGGGACCATGATGTCGAAGGTCGGCTGAAGCCCGGCGTCCTCGATATCGGTGATCTCTTCATAGGTGAACTGCTCCGCTGCCAGGCCCTTGAGGTGGCCGAGGATGGACTGCGCCGAGCGGGAGATGGCGTGCTGCCGGTTCTCGGCCCACTCGATGATGCGGTGCAGCCGGTCCCTGCTGCACGCCAGCGTGACGTCGCTGCGGAGGAGATCGCCCGCGATGTCGTCGAAGGCGCGGTCGGCGCCGATGGCGTCGCGGAGGTCGCGGATCTGGCCGGAGATGTGCGGAATGTTCTCGAACTGGGAGCTGCGCACGGAGAGCCGGAAGTTCGCCTCGACCTGCGCGGCGCGCCGCTGTGAACGGAACCCGACCTCGTTGAGGAACCGGTGTGCCACCGAGGGGTTGACGATGACGCTCCAGTAGTGCCGCTCGTACTCCGCGTTGTACTTGCGGTAGACGGAGGCGGGGATGCCGAGGCCGTAGAGCAGCAACTGGACGTCGCGGGCGAGCCGCTCGGAGGCGGTGCCGAGGCCGACGCTGGAGCTGGTGTCGATCCAGCCGTCGCCCTCGAAGAGCGCGGAGAGGAACGCCCGCTGCATCTTGTCGCCTGCGGTGCGGACGCAGCGCGGAACGCGCTTCTGAGCCGATTTCACATAGTCCAGACCGAACTGTTCTTGGATCGACTTTCGAAGCTTAGTGTCATACACAAGGTAGTCAGAACCACCCTTTTTATCCTTAACGCGGACCTCAGAATCAAAAAGGGATGAGACGATTGCAGAAAATTCCGCACCGACTTCAGGGTTGCCGTTTGTAAAGCAAATTCCACCCTTGAATCCAAGGCTTCCTTCGGCAGTTAGATACCCCAAGAAGACAGCTTCATCCTCACTGATCCCGCCCCCTGAGGCTGCTTCGGTCGCCCCAAACCGAGCGGAGACCAGGTAGTCACCCGTCTCCAGCTCTCCCGCATCCCGCCAGACGATATGACCGCCTGAACTCATTACACGAAGCGGATGGTTCAGGGTAGTCGAGATCGAACGCCCAGAACGAAGCGCAATCCTATTTACCATTCGTAGACCATTTTTAGTGAGCGCGTCCACGCGCTCCAAGTCTCCGTTTTCGTTGACTACACGAATACCCAGTGGACGAATGTCCACCACGTCCTGATCGCCGTCAAGGTCAACGTTGGCTCGCTCAAAAACCTCGGCGACCGTTTCGAGACCATAGTCGGTCCAGATATTCGTGTCGGCCACGACGCACTTTCCAGAAGACTCTGGGCCGTAGATCTCTACGATGCGGCCGCGGGGGATGCCGCCGATGCCGAGGGCGGCGTCGAGGGAGATCGCGCCGGTGGGGATGGATTCGATCGGGGGGCGGTCTTCATCGCCGAGGCGCATGACGGACCCCTTCCCGAACTGGCGCTCGATCTGCGCGAGCGCGGTTTCGAGAGCCTTGTCTCGGTCGGCAGCAGCCACGGGGAACCCCTGTTGGGTCGGTGTCTTCTTCTTCATCTCGGAGGTGACGCTACGCGGACGCGGTGACATTTCGCGACGTCCTTCGCGCACCCTGTGGACGACCGGACCGGCCGGTTCGCCCTGGTGGGGACGGCTTAGCGGATCAGGCCGTCCAGCATACGGGCGTCAGCCTACCCGAACTTCTGTTCGACTGTTCGATGTCGGGCGCAGCCGGGTGTGTCGGTTTCACCGCGACTTCGCCGGGATGCCGAAGGTGTCGCAGACCGCGGCCCACACCTCTTTCACGGCGACGCCGTCGGCGAGGGCCTGCTGGACCGTGCGGGAGCCCAATTGCTCGATCACGTAGTCGCGCGCAAGGCTCTCGGCGTACGCCTCGCCGAAGTGGGCGGCCATGTTCTGCCAGAAGTACGAGAGTCTCATCGCGTCCAGTATGGACCGGTCCGGCGCGCGGCGTCGGCCGGCCGCTCCCCGGAATCGTCGTCGTCCTTGGGCACACTGGACGGCATGGCTTCTGTTCCGGACGGCGGGCCCGCCACCGCGCGCTTCTCCGCCGCCACCCGCGCCTGGTTCGCGTCGGCGTTCCCCGGTGGCGCCACTCCCGCGCAGGCCGGCGCGTGGGAGTCCATCGCCGCCGGGGAGAACACCCTGGTGGTGGCGCCCACCGGGTCGGGCAAGACGCTCGCCGCGTTCCTGTGGGCGCTCGACCGGCTGACCGCAGCCCCGGTGCCGGCCGAGCGCACCCGGCGCTGCCGGGTGCTGTACGTGTCGCCGCTGAAGGCGCTGGCCGCCGACATCGAGCGCAACCTGCGTGCCCCGTTGGCGGGGATCGAGGCGGCCGCCGCGGACTCCGGCGCCGAGGTCCCCGCGCTCACGGTCGGCATGCGCACCGGCGACACCCCTGCCGGGCAGCGGCGGTCCTTCGCGGTGCGGCCGCCCGACATCCTCATCACCACGCCCGAGTCGCTGTTCCTCGTGCTGACCTCCAACGCCAGGGCGGGGCTGGCGGGTGTCGAGACGGTCATCGTGGACGAGGTCCACTCCGTTGCGGGCACGAAGCGGGGCGCGCACCTCGCGGTGAGCCTGGAGCGGTTGGACGCCCTGCTGGAGCGTCCGGCGCAGCGCATCGGGCTGTCTGCGACGGTGCGGCCCGTGGCGGAGGTCGCCGCGTTCCTGGGCGGCCCGCGCCCGGCGCGGGTGGTCCACCCGCCCGGCACCCCGGCGCTCGACTTGGCCGTGCGGGTGCCGGTGGAGGACATGGCGCGGTTCGGCGCCGGTATGACGCCGGAGCGCACCGACGACCGTTCCGCAGTAGCGCGCCGCTCCATCTGGCCGCATGTGGAGGAGAAGGTGCTCGACCTGGTCGAGCGGCACGCGTCATCGATCGTGTTCGCCAATTCGCGGCGGCTCGCCGAGCGGTTGTGCGCGCGGTTGAACGAGTTGGCGGCGCAGCGCGCAGGGCAGGTGCTCGACACCGACTCCGTTCCGGCGGAGTTGATGGGCCAGGCCGATCGGGGCATGGGCGCGGGGCGGGTGGTCGCGCGGGCGCACCACGGTTCGGTGTCGAAGGGCGAGCGTGCGGCGATCGAGGCCGACCTGAAGGCGGGCCGGCTGCGGTGCGTCGTGGCGACCTCCAGCCTGGAGCTCGGCATCGACATGGGCGCCGTCGATCTGGTGGTGCAGGTGGAGTCGCCGCCGTCGGTGGCGGGCGGACTCCAGCGCGTGGGCCGGGCAGGGCACCACGTGGGCGAGGTGTCGCGGGGGGAGTTCTTCCCGAAGTTCCGCGGCGACCTGCTGGCGACGACCGTTGTGGTGGAGCGCATGCGCGCGGGCGCCATCGAGGAGCTGCGGGGGCCGCGCAACCCGCTCGATGTGCTGGCGCAGCAGATCGTGGCGATGGTGGCGGTCGAGGAGTGGTCGGTGCCCGGGCTGGCGGCGCTGGTGCGCCGCGCGGCGCCGTTCGCGTCGCTGCCGGACGCCGTGCTGGCGTCGGTGCTGGACATGCTGTCGGGCCGGTACCCGTCGGACGAGTTCGCCGAGCTGCGGCCGCGGGTGGTGTGGGACCGGGAGGCACAGTCGCTGACGGGTCGGCCGGGTGCGCAGCGGCTGGCGGTGACCAGCGGGGGCACCATCCCCGATCGGGGCACGTATGCGGTGCACCTGCCAGGGGGCGCGGGGCCGTCGCGGGTGGGCGAGCTCGACGAGGAGATGGTGTACGAGTCGCGGGTGGGCGACGTCTTCGTGCTGGGGTCGAGTTCGTGGCGGATCGATGAGATCACGGCCGACCGCGTGCTGGTGTCGCCCGCGCCGGGGCGGCCGGGCCGGTTGCCGTTCTGGAAGGCCGACCCGGTGGGGCGCCCCATGGAGCTGGGCCGCGCTATCGGCGCGCTCACCAGGGAGTTGTCGGCTCTGCCGCGGCCCGATGCGGTGCGCCGCGCGGCCGGTGCCGGTCTCGACGCGTGGGCGGCCGACAATCTGCTGGACTATCTGGCGGAGCAGCGCGAGGCCACGGGGCAGGCGCCCGATGACCGCACGGTGGTGGTCGAGCGGTTCCGCGACGAGTTGGGCGACTGGCGGGTGGTGCTGCATTCGCCGCTGGGCGGGCGGGTGCACGCGCCGTGGGCCATGGTCATCGGGGCGCGGCTGCGGGCGCGGTTCGGCATGGACGCGCAGGTGGTGCATGGCGACGACGGGATCGTGCTGCGGCTGCCCGACGCGGGCGACGAGGACGGCCCGGCGTCCCTCGCCGAGTTGTTCGCCATCGACCCCGATGAGGTCGAGCGGGCGGTCACGGAGCAGGTCGGCGGTTCCGCGCTGTTCGCGGCGCGGTTCCGCGAGTGCGCGGCGCGTGCGCTGCTGCTGCCGCGCCGCCGGCCCGACCGCCGGATGCCGTTGTGGCAGCAGCGGCAGCGTTCGGCGCAGCTGCTGGCGGTGGCGGGCCGGTTCGGGTCGTTCCCGATCACGCTCGAAGCGGTGCGGGAGTGCCTGCGCGACGTGTTCGACGTGCCGGGGCTGCGGTCGCTCATGGCCGATGTCGAGGCGCGCCGGGTGCGGTTCGTCGAGGTGCGCACGGAGCGGGCGTCGGCGTTCGCGCAGTCGCTGATGATGGGGTACACGGCGGCGTTCCTGTACGAGGACGACGTCCCGTTGGCCGAGGCGCGCGCCCAGGCCCTCACGCTCGATTCGGCGCTGCTCGCCGAACTGCTGGGCGAGACCGATGTGCGCGACCTGCTCGACCCCGGTGTGGTCGCCGAGGAGGAGGCCCGGTTGCAGCGGCTCGCCCCCGGCACGGGAGTCCGCCCGGATCACGGGGTGGAGGACACCGCCGACCTGCTGCGCGAGCTGGGCCCGTTGTCGGTGGAGGAGGCGGGGCTGCGGGGGGCGCGGCCGGAGTGGTTGGCGGAGTTGGGGCGGCGGCGGCGCGCGGTGGAGGTGGTCGTCGGGGGCGGGTCGCGGTGGGCGGCGGCGGCCGACGCCGCGCGGTTGCGCGACGCGCTGGGTGCGGCACTGCCGGACTGGCTGGGCGCCGGGGGCGGTTCCGGTGCCGGGGACGGATCCGGAACCGGGTTCGCTTCGGCCGCCGAGGCGTTCGCCGCTCCGGTGGACGACCCGTTGGGCGATCTGCTGTCGCGGTTCGCGCGGACGCACGGCCCGTTCGGTACCGGCGACGCCGCGGCGCGGTTCGGTTTGGGCCCCGCGGTGGTGGCCGGGGTGTTGGGCCGGTTCGCCGCGCAGGGCCGGCTGGTGCGGTTGGGGTCGGGCGACGACGTGTCGGG
Source organism: Murinocardiopsis flavida (assembly GCF_003014485.1). Lineage (GTDB taxonomy): Bacteria > Actinomycetota > Actinomycetes > Streptosporangiales > Streptosporangiaceae > Murinocardiopsis > Murinocardiopsis flavida. The sequence continues at coordinate 543,193 of NZ_PYGA01000001.1, forward strand.
GGCGTGGTGCGACGCCGAGGTGCTGCGGGTGCTGCGCAGGCGGTCCATCAGCCGGTTGCGCAAGGAGGTCGAGCCGGTCGCGCAGGAGGCGCTGGCGCGGTTCGTCCCGGCGTGGCAGCAGGCGGGCGGCGAGCCGCTGCGGGGGCCCGATGCGGTGTTCGCCGCGGTGGAGTCGCTGCGGGGGGCTCCTGTTCCGGCGTCGGCGCTGGAGCCGCTGGTGCTGGGGGCGCGGGTCGCCGATTACGAACCGGCGCTGCTCGACGCGCTGACCACGTCGGGCGAGGTGGTGTGGGCGGGGGCCGGGACCCTGGCGGGCAACGACGGCTGGGTGTGCCTGGCGCCGGCCGGCGAGGCCGCGCTGGTGCTGCCCGAGCCGTCGCCGGTGCCGGATTCTCCGGCGCATCGGGCGGTGCTCGATGCTTTGGACGACGGCGGCGCGCTGTTCTTCCGCGGTGTCGCCGACCGGGTGGCACGCGCCGTGGGGGCGGGGGCTGCGTCGGACCAGGAGGTCGTGGCGGTCCTGTGGGACCTGGTGTGGGCCGGCCTGGTCGGCAACGACTCGCTGGCGCCGCTGCGCGCGCTGCTGGGTGCGGGGGGCACGGCGCACCGGTCGCGCCGCCGCGGTCCGGTGCTGCCGTCGCGCACGGGACCGCCGACCGGGGGCGGCCGGTGGTGGCGGCTGCCCGAGCGCGATGCCGACCCGACGCGCAGGGCGCACGCGGGGGTCGCCGCCCTGCTGGACCGCTATGGGGTGGTGACGCGGGGCCCGGTGGCGGCGGAGCAGGACCGGGTCCGGTCCGGGCGCGATTCCGCGAAGGGCGCCGGGCGCGGCGGGGGCCCGCAGGGCGGGTTCAGCGCGGTCTACCCGGTGCTGCGCGCGTTCGAGGAGTCGGGGCGGGCCCGGCGCGGCTATTTCGTGGAGGGCTTGGGCGCGGCGCAGTTCGCGCTGCCGGGCGCGGTCGACCGCTTGCGCGCCGTGCGCCGCGCCGACCCCGGTCCGGTGGTGCTGGCGGCGGCCGACCCCGCCAACGTGTACGGCGCGGCGCTCGCGTGGCCGCCGTCCGCCGCGGGGCTGCGTCCGGGCCGCAAGGCGGGCGCGCTGGTGGTGCTCGACGAGGGTGCGCTGGTGCTGTACGTGGAGCGCGGCGGCAGGTCGGTGCTGACGTTCGGCGCGTCGGCGGAGTCGCTGGCCCGCTCGGTGACCGCGCTGGCGGAGCGGGTGCGCGCGGGTGCGGTGGGCGCGTTGGCGGTGGAGCGCTGCGACGGCGCGCCGGTGTTCGGCGGCGCTTTGGCGGACGCGCTGCTCGCGTCGGGCTTCCACCCCACCCCGAAGGCGCTGCGCCTGCGCAGGTAAAGGGCTGCCCCGGTCTTTCAGGCGCCGGGGTCGGGGCCGAGCCGGGTTTCGGCGATGGTCCCCTCCGAACGGTCGCCGCGGGGCTCGACACGGGTCGGCGGCGGTCCGCCGGGTGCGGGCCGCGGTGCGGCGGGGCCGGTGTGCGGCTGCGGGCGGCCCGGGGAGGGGTGGCCGGGCGCCGGGTGGCCGTAGGGCGTTCCCTGCGGTCCGGGGGGCGGAGCCGGGTGCGCCGTACCGGGGTTGGGCCAGGACGGGTGCGCCGTACCGGGGTTGGGCCAGGACGGGTGGGCGGTGCCAGGGTAGGGCGGCGGGTGGGGTACCGGGTACCGGTGGCCGGGGGCCGCCAGCGGTGGTGCGGGGGGCGCGTGTGCGGGCATGGGCGACGGGTGGCCCGGGCCGGGGAACCGGTAGCCGGGTGCCGGGGGCACGTAGCCGGGCTGCGGGTACCCCGCCGGGGCTTTCGGCGGAGGGCGGCGGTAGCGCAGGCGTTCGCTCAGCCACACGCCGAGGCCGTAGCAGCCGGGCAGGACCAGCACCGCCGCGAACATGACCGCCGCCTCGGAGTGGTCGCGCACGAAGTCCGCGCCCGGGCCGCCGAGCGCGGCGAAGTCCTTCGGCGCGACCCTGTCGAGCACGCCGGAGAGGAACACCACCTGGATGACGACGGCGAGGTAGAGGGCGTGCCCGCCGATGCGGCGCCACAGCAAATAGGCGAGCGCGCCCATTGCCAGCGAGATGGGGAGCATGACCCCGATGAAGACCCCGAAGCCCTCGGCGATCTCCGCCCGGCTCAGGACGGTGTCGGCCTCGGGGCCGAGGGTCGTGACCAGCAGCAGCCAGGCGAGGAAGGGCAGCCAGATGACGATGCCGAGCAGTGCGATCGCGACGACGGCCCGTGCCACGGCGCTGCTCTCGGGCAGCAGCGGCGGGGCGCACCGGTAGGGGGCCGGGTCGCGCGGGAGGGAGCTCATCAGCCAGATGAAGCAGATCGGTGCGGCGATGCCCGCGACCAGCGCGGGCGCCCAGCCCGAGTCGCCCATGGCGCTGACGGCGTCGACGATCGGGGTGCGGAGCAGTGCGGGGGCGGGGACCGGGCCGAGTGGCGCCAGGTTCGCCAGCCAGCCGTACAGCAGCGCGAGCAGCGAGCCGTACAGGACGGCACCCGCCCTGCGCCGGGCCGGGAGGACGGCCAGGCCGAGCGCCATGAGCAGGAAGAGCGGCCACAGGTCGACCTGCGCGGCGATCATGGTGCCGTAGCGGCTCGCGTCCGGGTGGCCGGGGTGCTGATCGGCGGGGAGGCCCCCTGCCGTGAGCATCCCGGACCAGGCCAGCGCCGCGGTACACCACAGGACCAGGGCGAGCACGAACACGCGGGGCGCGCCCTGCCCGACCCAGGTGCTCGGGCGGGCCAGCCGCCGCCAGGCGTGCGGCGCCGCGGCGCGCGCGTAGGGTGCGGCGAGCCGGGCGAGGACGAGGTCGCTGCGGCCGGGCCCGGTGGCGGGGCCGGCGCGCAGGGCGCGCCCCGCGACGGGGCGCCACCATGGCACGGGAAGCGCCGACCAGGCGCTCAGCACGGCCCGCAGCGCGTCGTTGCGGGTGGACTCGTCGATGGTCTCGACGGTGATGGCGACCGCGCGGTCGCGTTCGGTGGGGGCCGGGCGGAGCCCGATGCGCCCGGCGGCGGTCAGGGCGGCGTCGACCACCGAGCGGGTCTGCGTGCCGACGCGTTCGAGGCGGGCGCAGCGGCGGGTGCAGCCGGGGTGTCCGCACTGGTGGGACGCTGCGATGAGGGGGATCTCGTTGAGGACTGCCTCGCTGAGGAGCTGGTGCTCTTGGGGGGTGCCCGCGGCGAGGCGGCGCAGCCCCTCGATGCCGACCTCGCTGCCGCGGTAGACGGGCCGGGACGCGGGGAGGTAGCGGGTGGTGAACGCGGTGATGGCGACGGCGGCCTGCTCGACCGATGCGATGCGGCCGAGGTAGTCGCGGTCGTAGGCGGTGTCGCCGATGTCGTCGAGCCAGTCGCGGAGTTTCGCGGCGCCGTCGCCGATGAGCCAGCTCTCGGCGCGCCGGTCGTGTTCGCGGAGCAGTTCGGCGAGTTCGGCGGGCTGGTGGACGCTGGCGCCCGCGAAGGTGATGGGGCGCCGGGCGGTGGTGGCGCGCAGGGGTTCGGCGGGGAAGTCGGCGCTGGCGTCGTCGACGGCGACGGTCCAGTTGGCGTCGATCATGCGGGTAGCGACCCGGGTGAGGTGGTCGTTGGCCGCCGCGCCGGTGTCGGGCACGCTCTCGCCGGTGATGGCGGCGAACGCCTCGGCCGCGGTGGGGCGGCGCTCGGGTTCGCGGTCGAGTGCGCGCCGGACGACGTCGTGCAGCGCGTCGGGGAGTTCCTCGGCCGCGGTGTCGGGGTCCTCGTTGACGGTGCGGTAGCGCAGCACCTCGACGGGGCCGGTGCCGTAGGGCTGGCGCCCGCTGGCGGCACTGGCGACGAGCCCGCCCCAGCAGAACATGTCGGAGGCGGGGCCGGCGCGGTGGCCGTCGTAGCGTTCGGGGCTGATCCAGCCCGGTGTGCCCACGACCATGTCGGCGCGGGTCATGGACACTTCGTCGAGGGCTTGGGCGATGCCGAAGTCGAGGACCTTGGGGCCCTCGGGCGAGAGGATGACGTTCTCGGGTTTGAGGTCGCGGTGCACGATGCCTTCGCAGTGCACGACGGCGAGGGCCTCGGCCATTCCGGTGGCGAACGCGGTGAGGTCGGTGCCGCGCAGCGGCCCGTGCTCGGCGAGGTAGGAGCGGAGGGTGGGGCCGGGGACGTAGGCCGCGGCGAGCCAGGGGCGGTCGTCGTCGGGCCCGGCGGCGAGCAGCGGGGCGATGCAGCGGCCGTGGACGCGGCGCGCGAGGTCGACCTCGCGTGCGAAGCGCGACCGGTACCCGGGGTCGGAGGCGTATTCGGCGCGGACCATCTTGATCGCCGCCGGGTATCCGGAGGTGTCGCGGCCGAAGTAGACGACGCCCATGCCGCCCGACCCGAGGCGGCCGATGAGCCGGAACGCGCCGATCTCCGTTGGGTCGTCCAGGGCCAGGGGGGCCAGGCGGGCGCCGTCGGTTTCCATCGGGGGGTCTCCACCGCGTGATCAGGGGATGCCGGGGACCCGGGGCGGCCGGCCCCGCATCACCGTTGTGCGTCTGTCACCGCCCACCGTAGTCTTTCCCGGGTCCGGGCGTGGGCGCCCGGACCCGCGGGGCGGCTAGTCGACGGTCGAGGCGAACACGTCGTCGCGGGCGCGTTTCAGGGCCGCGAGGACGGCGCCCCGCAGGACGGGGTTGCCGTCGACGCTGCTGACCTCCACTTCGGGTGCGTTGGGGCCGATGCTGCGGGTGGCGTCGGCGACCCGTTGGGAGAGGTCGGTGCCGCCGGCGCGGGGCACGAGCCCGCCGAGGACGACGACGCCTGGGTCGAGGACCACGCACACCGCTGCGACGCCGCGCGCGATGCGCTCGGCGAGCTCGTCGAGGAACGCCGTGCCGCGCTCGCCGGCGGACCGGGCCGCGGTGACCATGCCGGCGGCCCGTGCCGCGGTGAGCATGTCGGGGGCGTCGGTGCCGTTGAGGCCGTGCCGGATCCCCAGTGCCACGATCTCCTTGGCGCCCACCAGCGCCTGGAAGCCGTGGGCGAGCCTGGGGATGCCGTGTGCGCTGCGCAGGGACTGGTAGCCGCCGTGCAGTCCGACGTCGCCGGGCAGTGGTGCGCCGGGCACGGGGAGGTAGCCGATCTCGCCGGCGCCTCCGGAGCGTCCGCGGTGGATGCGGTCGCCGAGCATGACGGCCATGCCGACGCCGCCGCCTTCGCCGAACCACAGCAGCGCGAAGTCGGGGGTGCCCTTTGCGGCGCCTTCGGCGTGTTCGGCGACGGCCGCCAGGTTGACGTCGTTCTCGATGATGACGGCCCGCCGCAGGTCGGTGCGGAGCGCGCCGAGGACGCCTTCGTGCCAGGAGTCGAAGTCGAAGGAGAACCGGACGTCGCCGGTGCGGGGGTCCACGACGCCGGGTGTGCCGATGACGCACGCTTCGAGCCGGTCGAGGGGGACGGCGGCGCGTTCGACCAGGCTCATGACGGTCTTGTGGACGACGGCCACCGGGTCGGGCGACGCCATGGGGTCGAAGCTGACCTCGGCGACGATCTCGCCCGTGATGTCGGCGATGACGGCGGTGACGACGGCGATGCTGATGTCGAGCGCCGCGACGTAGGCGCTGGACGGAACGACGGCGTACAGCGCGGCGTTGGGCCCCCGCCCGCCCGCCTGGGTCCCGACGACGTGCACGAACTCGCGTTCTTCCAGCCGGGCCAGCAGTTGCGAGGCCGTCACCTTGGACAGCCCCGTCGCCTCCCCGATCTGGGTGCGTGTCAGCGGGCCCGACGTGACGAGCAGGTCCAGGGCCGCACGGTCGTTGAGTTGGCGGAGCAGCCGAGGAGTCCCCGGACGTCGAGACATAACCGTGACACCCCTTCTCTATTTGATAGGAAAGTTTCCTGTTAGTTTATCGACCAACCGCAGAGTGGTCACTCCCCGGGTCGCAAAACCGCACCACAGAACCTCCCGGGGCCGAGCCACACCACACATCGAGTGCTATCCCAGCACACCCCGCACCGACGACGAAGCCCGCACAGCGTCTGAGCGCGTCCCGATGCAGTCGGGGGTCGCCATCTCGGATCCGCTCCAGCGCGCGAGGCGACGCGTGAAGGGAGAAATCTGATGAGATTCGCGAAGGTCGCAGCCGCGTCGGCGGCGGTGCTGCTGCTCGCAGGCGCATGCGGCGGAGGCGGCGAGGAGTCCGGCTCCGGTGACGTGCCCAAGGAGCTCACGGTCTGGGTGATGGGCGACTCCCAACCCAAGCTGGTCGACTACTTCAAGGAGGTCGACGCGGCCTGGAAGGAGAAGCACCCGGAGAGCAGCGTCAAGGCCGAGTTCATCCCCTGGGCCGACGTGCAGAAGACGCTGACCACCGCGCTCGCCGGCGGCGACGCCCCCGACGTCCTCGAGGTCGGCAACGACCAGGTATCCAACTGGGCCTCCCAGGGCGCCCTCCTCGACATCACCAAGCCCACCGAGGAGTGGGGCGACGCCAAGGACATGGACCAGGCCGCGCTGGAGTACGGCCGGTTCGACGGCGTCCAGTACGGCGTCCCGTGGTTCTCCGGTGTGCGCACGCTCTACTACCGCGCCGACTGGCTGAAGGACCTCGGCCTCGAAGCGCCCACCGACTGGAAGAGCCTGGTCGACGTCGCCAAGAAGATCCAGGACGAGAAGGACGTCCCCGGCTTCTGCGCGCCGACCGACTTCACCAACGGCATCGCCAGCTTCATCTGGAGCAACGGCGGCGAGATCGCGGTGCAGGACGGCGACAAGTGGGAGGGCCGCCTCACCGACGCCAAGACCAAGGAGGCCATCGAGTTCTACGCGGGCCTCAACAGCAAGGAGAAGGTCTCCCCCAAGGGCGCGATGAACGCGAACGAGCTGGACGCGTGCCTGCCCGAGATGGCCAACGGCAAGCTCGGCATGTACATCGACGGGAGCTGGGCCCGCGGGGCGATGGAGGAGACCGCCGAGGACAAGAAGGTCGTCGACGAGATCGCGACCGTGCCGATGCCCGGCGCCGACGGGATCGCGCCGGCCATGGCCGGCGGCTCCGACCTGGCGGTGTTCGCCGACGGCGAGTCCACCGAGGCCGCGACCGAGCTGATGCTGCTGCTCGGCAACAAGGAGTGGGGCGACAAGTACGCCGAGGCCGCCGGCTTCTTCCCGGCCTACCCGGAGATGCTGGACGACGAGAAGTACACCAAGACCGGTGACGCCAAGGCGAGCGCCGAGCAGGCCAAGAACACCAAGTTCTTCCCTGCCACGCCGAAGTGGAACAAGGCCGACCTGGACCAGAAGATCCTGCCCAAGGCCGTGCTGTCCATCGCCAAGGGGGAGGACGCCGACAAGGTCCTCAAGGACGCCAACGACGAGCTGACCAAGACGCTCAACGAGAAGGTCGAGTAGTCGGCCGAGGACACCCCGACGAATCGCGTCCTCAACCCGGGCGGGCCGGTGCGACCGCCGGCCCGCCCGGGGGCTCGACCGGATTGAGACACACCTATGGCATCCACCACCGAGGCGGCCACGAACCGGCCGCCGGCACCGGACGGGGCGGAACCCCGCCGCCCCCGCCGACCGGGAAGCGCCCCGATCGGCCGCAGGCTGCTCCGGAGCCTGCCGCCCTACGCGCTCATCGCACCCGCACTGCTGCTGCTCGCGGGGATCCTGCTGTGGCCGATCGTGCAAATGGTGTGGAACTCGCTGCACACCTACACGATCCGGCACCTCAGCCCCAACGGGCCCCAGCCCGAGTGGAACGACTTCGAGCACTACCGCACCCTGCTCGGCGACCCGTACTTCTGGTCGGTCTTCGGCAAGACCGTCCTCGTCTGCGCGCTCATGGTCGGGCTGACCCTGGTCCTGGGCACGCTGGTCGGGCAGCTGCTGCACAAGCTCCCCCGCGCGTTCTCCACCGTCGTCGCGTTCGGCATGATGCTGGCCTGGGCCACCCCCGCCATCAGTGCGTCGCTGGTGTTCCGCTGGCTGTTCACCGCCGAGCGCGGCTACGCCAACGTGCTGCTCGACCGGCTGCCCGACTGGCTGGTGGGCTCGGGCTGGCGCGAGTTCGACTGGTTCCTCGAACCGTTCCCCATCTTCACGCTGCTCATCGTCATCATCGTGTGGCAGGGCTTCCCGTTCGTCGCCATGTCGGTCCTCGCCGGGCTGAAGAGCATCCCGCACGAACTGTACGAGGCGGCGCGGGTCGACGGCGCGGGCGCGTGGCGCTCCTTCCGGGCGGTGACCTTCCCGATGCTGCGCCCGCTGTTCTCGCTGCTGGTGGTCCTCCAGGTCATCTGGGACCTGCGGGTGTTCACCCAGCTCTACGTGCTCAGCGGCAGCAGCTTCGCCAACGAGAACGCCTACCTGCTCTCGTACTACATCTACCAGCAGGGGTTCAGCGCCAGCCCGGCGAACTTCGGCATGGGATCGGCGATCGCCGTGGTCATGACCGTGCTCGTGCTGGTCATCACCGTGTACTACCTGCGCATCATGATCCGTCAGGGGGAGACCCGATGAGCGTCGCCGCACCCGCCAGGACGACCAAGGCGGCGCCCGCCGGGTGGAACGGGCCGCGGGCCGCCAGGCGGCTCGGCCGCGCGGGCCTCTACCTGGCCGGGGTCGCGGTCTTCCTGTTCTCGGTGTTCCCCGTGTACTGGATGATCGCGACCTCGCTGAAACCGCGCAGTGAGCAGTTCACCTCCGACCCCACCTTCCTGCCGCAGGACCCGACCCTCGGCAACTTCGACCAGGTCGTCAACGGCAACGTCGTGCCCGGGGTGAGCTTCTGGACGTTCCTCACCAACAGCCTGCTGGTGACGCTCGGCGCGGTGTCGGCCGGCGCGGTGCTGGCGCTGCTCGCAGCGGTGGCGGTGGCGCGGTTCCGGTTCCGGCTGCGCACCGCGTTCATCGTGACCCTCATGGTCATCCAGATGGTCCCGGTCGAGGCGCTCATCATCTCGATCTTCATCAACTTCCGGAAGATCCAGGACGGCACCGGGATCGAGATGCTCGGCTCCCTCAGCGGGATCCTCGTCGCCTACACCGCGGTGTCGCTGCCCATCACCATCATGATGCTGCGCGGTTTCGTCCAGGCCGTGCCCAAGGAACTGGAGGAGGCCGCCGCCATCGACGGCGCCGGCCACATGACCGTCTTCTGGCGGATCCTGATGCCGCTGGTCGCCCCCGGCCTGGTGGCGGCGAGCATCTTCGCGTTCATCACCGCCTGGAACGAGTTCATCATCGCCCTGACGTTCCTGGGCCGCAGCAGCGAGAACTTCACCCTGCCGCTCACGCTGTCGTACTACTTCGGCCGCTTCGGCACCGAGTGGGGTGCCATCATGGCGGCGTCCACCCTGCTCACGGTCCCGGTGATGATCTTCTTCCTGTTCGTGCAGCGGCGCATGGTCTCCGGCCTCACCATGGGGGCCGTCAAGGGCTGACACCCCGCTCCCCCGCACCACCAGTGGCGCGCACCCGCACGCCCCCGCCTCACCCATGCCCGCAAGGGCGCCGCAAACACGATCGGAGCCCGCGATGCCCGCGGATCGGAGCCTGGAACGCCTCGCAAACTCCACCCTGCTGGTCCCCTTCGAGTCGCACACCGCACCGCGGTGGGTACTCGACGGCCTCGGCGAGGGCCTGGCCGGAGTGTGCCTGTTCCACAACAACATCAGCGGCGCCGAGCAGGTCACCGCGTTGAACCGCAGGCTGGCGGAGGCGGCCGACCACCCACTGGTGTCGCTGGACGAAGAGGGCGGCGACGTCACCCGCATCGGGCAGGCCGCCGGCAGCGAGTACCCCGGCAACGCGGCACTGGGCGCCATCGACGACCCCGCGCTGACCCGCGAGGTGCACCGGGCGCTGGGCGCCGAGCTGCGCGGCCTGGGCTTCACCCTCGACCTCGCCCCGTCGGTGGACGTCAACACCGCCGCCGACAACCCGGTCATCGGCACCCGCTCCTTCGGCGCGGACCCCGCACTGGTGGTCCGGCACGCGGCCGCGGCCGTCACAGGGCTCCAGCAGGGCGGGGTCGCGGCCTGCGCCAAGCACTTCCCCGGCCACGGCTCCACCCACCAGGACTCCCACCACGAGCTCCCGGTCATCGACGCAGACGTCGACCTCCTCGAACGCCGCGAACTGCGCCCCTTCCGAGCGGCCGTCGCCGCGGGGGTCAAGAGCGTGCTGACCGCCCACATCCAGCTCCCGGCCCTGGGCCTGACCGCCCCGGCCACGCTGACGCCCGAGATCATCACCGGGCTGCTGCGCGGCCGGCTCGGGTTCGACGGGGTCGTCGTCACCGACGCGCTCGACATGCAGGGCGTGAGCGGCGAGATCGGCATCCCCGAGGCGGCGGTCCGCGCCCTCGCGGCAGGCTGCGACCTGCTCTGCCTGGGCCGCTTCGTCTACGCCGACCAGGTCGCGCAGATCCGCGCGGCGATCGTCGAGGCGGCCCGCACCGGCCGCCTCAGCGCCGACCGGCTGGAGCAGGCCGCCGAGCGCATCACGGCGCTGCGCTCCTGGACCGCCGAGCCCACGGGGGAGCCGCCGCGCGCCTACGTGGGACTCGACGCCGCCCGCCGGGCGGTGCGCGTGAGCGGCACCCTGCCGCCGATGGCGGACCCCGTTGTCGTGGAGCTCGACGCGCCGCTCGGTATCGCCGTGGGCGAGGTCCCGTGGGGGCTGGCGCCCTGGTACCCGGGCGCGCTGCGGGTCGACCCCGAGCACACCACGGCGGCCGAGGTGCTGCGCGGCGCCGAGGGGCGGACCCTGGTCGTGGTCGTGCGCGACGCGCACCGGTACCCGCGCACCCGCGCAGTTGTCGAGGAGCTGTGCCGGCAGCGCGACGACGTCGTCGTCGTCGAGATGGGCCTGCCCATGTGGCGGCCCGACAGCCGCGCGTTCGTCACCACGCATGGCGCGGCGCGCGTCAACGGGCAGAGCGCCGCCGAGGTGCTGGGCTCACCGGCCCCCGCGTCGATACGCTGAAGGCGGTGCGGGCCGCTCCGGCGCGTCCCGCGCCGCCGTTCACCCGTTCCGCGACACCCGGCCTGACCGGTAGGAGAAGTCGAAATGCGCGTCACCAGCAAGCCCACTCCGCCATGCGGCCGCCCGATTGACCCGAACCGCCCGATCTTCACGGCATAATCGCAGCATGCGCCTTTCTGCCCGGGTCGATTACGCGTTGCGCGCCGCGGCCGAACTCGCTGCCGCCAGTGGCGGTCCGGTGACGGCCGAACAACTCGCGCGCGCCCAGGCCATCCCCGGTAAATTCCTGGAGAACATCCTCACCCAGCTGCGCCGCGCCGGCCTGGTGCGCAGCCAGCGGGGTCCGGTGGGCGGCTACTGGCTGGCCCGCCCGGCCGGGGAGATCTCCCTGGCCGACATCATCCGCGCGGTCGACGGACCGCTCGCCAACGTCCGCGGTGAACGCCCCGAACACGTCGACTACGACGGTGCGGCGCGCAGCCTCCAGCAGGTGTGGATCGCGCTGCGCGCCAGCGAGCGCGCCATCCTGGAGACCGTCACACTCAACGACGTCGCAACGGGCAGCCTGCCGGAGTCGGTGCGCACACTCGCTGAGGACCCCGGCGCCTGGGCGAGCTAGCGCCGCGGGCCCGCACACGTGCGAAGGGCCGGTGGCGGCCCCCTGAGAGGGCCGCCACCGGCCCTGTGCGTGCCATGCGCGCCGTGCGCGGGTCAGCGCATCGCCTCGAACATCCAGTGCTGCTGCTCCAGGTCCTGCGACGCGGCGATGACGAGGTCCTGGCTGACCGGGTCGGCCTCCTCGGTGGCGGCGATCCGGTCGCGGAACCGCTTCACGACCACGCTCAGCGAGTCGACGATGAGGCCGATGACCTTGTCGTCGGAGAGCAGGCCCGATTCGGGCTGGACGAGCTTGGTGTCGCGGGAGACGGTCGTGGACCGCCCGTCGGGCGACACCCCGATGGCGACCGAGCGCTCGGCGAGGACGTCGGTGTGCTCGCGTGCCGCTTCGACGAGGGCGTCGAGCTGGAGGTGCACGGAGCGGAAGTTCCGCCCGATGACGTTCCAGTGCGCCTGCTTCGCCAGCAGTGAAAGGTCGATGAGGTCCACAACACAGCCCTGAAGGGCCTCGCCGGTGACGGACTTCGCATCATCGGACAGTGAACCGTGGATCTTCGGCATGCCGGATCATCCCCCCTGGTCTCCTACTGTTGCCGAGGCAACCCGACCACTGCCCGGGGAGTTCCGGGCAAAACTACGTCGGCCGCCGCGCTGCGACCGACTAGGGGATGGGCATGGACTGGGGCGGCCCCTAGACGCCGACCATGTCGACCACATCGGGGACGCGGTCGGGCACCGAGTCGATGCCCAGGGAACGGGGAGAGCCGACGGAATCGGACTGCACGGAACCGCCGAGCAGCGCCGCCTCCTGGAGTTCGGCGAGCGCCAACTGGTCGGCGACGTCGCGGAGTACCTGCGACAGCGGGACACCGAGGGCGCCGCAGATGGAGGAGAGGAGCTCCGACGACGCCTCTTTCTGCCCCCGCTCGACCTCCGAGAGGTAGCCGAGCGAAACCCTGGCGTCGGCCGAGACCTCGCGGAGGGTCCGGCCCTGCCGCTGGCGCATCTGCCGTAGCACGTCACCCAGTAGGTGACGAAGCAGGACCATCATTCGTGCTCCCTCCCACCGGTAGCGACCTTCATACAAAACACCGTACCTGCCCGAAGCCTGATCGTCGCACCTCACGGCCATCTGTTCGCTGGAGGGGTAACACGATCCTGATGCCGGTTTGTTCCCGCGTTTGCCCGGCTTGAACAGGGGGGAGCCCGTTATTTCGGCTTGATCTCGGCCACCATCGCCGCGACCAGCTCCAAACCGTGCAGAACCGTGTCGTTCCTGATGAGCGCCCGGTCTCCGCTGAGAGCGAACTCAGCGCTCCGGACGCTCCCGCCGGGGCCGGCGACGGCGGCGAAAACGGTGCCGGGCGGCCGGCCGTCCTGGGGGTCGGGCCCGGCGACCCCGGTGACGGCGAGGCCGAATGTGGCCGGGACGAGCCGGCGCACCCCCAGCGCCATGGCGGTCGCCACCTCGGGGTGCACGGCGCCGCACCGTTCCAGCAGGTCGGCGGGAACGCCGAGCACGCCGGTCTTCACCTGGTTGTCGTAGCTGATGACCCCGCCCAGGTAGCTGGCCGAGACGCCCGGCACGGCGGTGATGGTCGCGCCGATGAGGCCGCCGGTCAGGGACTCGGCGGCGGCGAGGGTCAGGCCCCGCTCGACCAGCATCCGGTGCAGCCGGGCGGCGGCGCCGCGCGGCCCCTCGCCGGGCTGATCCGGACGGGGCCGCTCAGGAACCGGCGCCACGGGCCTTCGCCGAATGCCGCAGCTTCAGCGCCTTGACGACGTAGTCGCCGCCGGTCCACAGGGTGACCAGCAGGGCGGCGCCCATGATGATGTGCGCGACGAAGTGGAGCGGTTCGGGCAGGGGGCAGACGTAGACGCTGATGGCGACGATCTGCAACACCGTCTTGAGCTTCCCGCCCGGGCTCGCCGCGATGACGCCGTACCGGATGACGACGAAGCGCAGCGCGGTGACGCCCAGCTCGCGCACCAGGATGCAGATGGTCACCCACCACCACAGCTCGCCCAGCATCGACAGCACCACGAGGGCGCCGCCGGTGAGCGCCTTGTCGGCGATGGGGTCGGCGATCTTGCCGAAATCGGTGACGAGGTTGCGCCGCCGGGCGATCTCGCCGTCGATGTGGTCGGTGATGGCGGCGAGCACGAACACCACGAACGCCGCATAGCGCCAGCCGGGGTGATCGAGGAACATGAACACGACGAACAGCGGCACCATGACCAGGCGAATGACGGTCAAGGCGTTGGCGATGTTGACCACCGGCGCCTGGGGCGCCGACGCCGCTGCGGAATCGTGGCTGTTCATCGTGCATCCACCGGGTCGTCGGTCTCGGCGATGAGGTCGGCCCCCGCGGCCTGGAGAACGGTTGCGCTCACGATCGAACCGATCTCCAGTCCGTCGCCGTACACAATGGTACTGCCGTCGACCTCGGGCGCCTGGTGGTCGGAGCGGCCCTCGTAGACGCCGTCGTCCAGTTGCGCCTCGATGAGCACCCGCACCTCGGAGCCGATGCGCTCCTCGGCCCGCTGCGCCATGAGCTCCTCGGCGAGCCGGTTGAGGCGGTCGACGCGCTCGGCGATGACGTCGTCGTCGAGTTTGGCGTCGTGCCCGGCGGCCTCGGTGCCGTCCTCGTCGGAGTACCCGAACACCCCGATGGCGTCGAGCCGCGCCTCTTCGAGGAAGGAGTACAGCTCGGCGAACTCTTCCTCTGTCTCGCCGGGGAAGCCGACGATGAAGTTGGAGCGGGCGCCGGCCTCGGGGGCGTTCTTGCGGGCGGTCGCGAGCAGGTCGAGGAAACGCTCCCGGTCGCCGAACCGGCGCATGCGCCGCAGCAGGGTGCCGCTGGCGTGCTGGAAGGACAGGTCGAAGTAGGGGACGACACCGGGGGTCGAGGTGAGGACGTCGATCAGGCCGGGGCGCACCTCGGCGGGCTGGAGGTAGGAGACCCTGACCCGCTCGATCCCGTCGACCGCGGCGAGGCGCGGGAGCAGTGTCTCGAGCGCGCGGAGGTCGCCGAGGTCCTTCCCGTAGGACGTGGAGTTCTCGCTGACCAGGAAGAGTTCGCGGACGCCCTCGCCGGCCAGCCATTCGGCCTCGCGGACGACGTCGTCGGGGGTGCGGGAGATGTAGGCGCCGCGGAACGCGGGGATGGCGCAGAACGTGCAGCGGCGGTCGCAGCCCGACGCGATCTTCAGGTTGGCGACCGGGCCGCCCGTGAGGCGGCGCCGCGGGATGTAGGGGCCCGAGGCCGGCGCGACGCCGTCGGGCAAGGGGTCGAGCCCGGTGTGCCCGGGGACGTAGGCGTCGTGCGCGCCGCGCTCCACCGGCGAAATGGGAAGCAGGGTGCGGCGATCGCGCGGACTGTGCGGCGCCAGGGGCCGCCCGGCGACGACGTCGTCCAGGCGGTCGCCGATCTGCGCGTAGTCGTCGAAGCCGATGACCTGCGCCTCGGGCAGGGCCTCGGCGAGCTCCGAGCCGTAGCGCTCGGCCATGCAGCCGGCAGCGACCACCTTGGTGCCGTCTTCGGCGGCGTTCAGCAGGGCGTCGATTGAGTCCTGCTTGGCGGCGTCGATGAAGCCGCAGGTGTTGACGACGACGACGTCGGCGTCCTGCCCTTCGGCGTCGACAAGGTCCCAGCCGCCGGCGGACAGCCGCCCGGCGAGTTCTTCGGAGTCGACCTCATTGCGCGCGCACCCGAGGGTGACGAGCGAGACCGTGCGGCGCGATGACATAGCTTCCAAGGGTACGGGAGTCCGGTGGGGGCGGCGCTGCTGCCGCGTCCTCCAGGGTAGGCCGTCCGCGACCGCGCTCACGCACGCGCCGGTCCGACCCCCAGCCCCGAAGCCCGGAACCGCAGGTCAGGACGTCGGACCGTCGGGGCCGACGGTGACCCGGGTCACCTTGCCCTTGGGGCCGGCCGGCCCGTGGTCCGCGCCGTTGACCGTGAGGCGCACCCCGCCCGCGTTGCCGAGGCTGAGCCGCAGCAGCTTCTCGCCGCGCACGTCCCGGCTCTGCCCCGGCGTGAGCGTGCCGGTGAACAGGTCCTCGCCGTCGGCGGAGTCGACCCGCACCCAGGTCCGCTGGTCGGCGCTGAGCCTGAGAGTGATCTGCTCCGCGGCGCGCTGCGCCTTCTCGCGTTCCCGTTGCGCCTCCTCCCGCCGCTGCTGCGCGGCGCGCTCCTGCTCGCGGCGCTCCGCTGCGCCGGTGCCGCCGGGGGGCTGCGGCCGCTCGTCGGCGCTGCCGGAGACGCCGCGCGCCACGGCCTCGGACCCGGCGTGCTCCTCCTGGCCGCCCTTCGGCCAGGCGTGCGCCGCGGCGAGGATCCCCGCCGTGGCGAGGGCGGCCGCGACGAAGATCGGCCACTTGCGGCGCTGCGCCTGCTCGAAGCCGGGCTGCGGCGCGGCGGCGAACAGCTCCTCCGGGCTGGCGGCCGTCTCGGGGCGGCCGGCGTGCTCGCGGTCGAAACGCTCGATGAGGGGGGCGGCGTCGACGCCGAGTTCGCGGCACAGCGAGCGGATGTGGCCGCGGGCGTAGAAGTCGCCGCCGCAGGGCGCGAAGTCGTCCGCCTCCATGGCTTCGAGGACCTGCTCGCGGATGCAGGTGCGTCCGCTCAACCCGGCGACCGTGTATCCGGCCTGTTCTCGGATCGCCGCAAGGGTCCGGCCGATCGTGCTCAAATGTCCGCTCCCTCCCCTGGTCCCCGGGTGCGAGCGCCCGGAGAGCCCCACTGGAGCCGACCCGCTGCGGAGTGGGGGTTGCGCACCCCCTGCGGCCTCCCCCGGCACCCCCGCGCGAACCGCTACTACGTCACTACCCACTGTGAGACGAACGGTGCGCGCGGAGACGCTGACACGCCCGGTGCCGGAGTCAAGAAACGGTCATGGGGTGACGCACGGCATCAATCCCCCCGCAGCAGGGCGAGTGTGCCCGGAAGGTCATCGGGCTGGACGAGGACGTCGCGCGCCTTGGACCCCTCGCTGGGCCCCACGATGTCCCTGCTCTCCATCAGGTCCATGAGCCGCCCGGCCTTCGCGAAGCCGACCCGCAGCTTGCGCTGGAGCATCGACGTCGAGCCGAACTGGGTGGTCACGACGAGCTCCACGGCCTGGACCAGCAGGTCGAGGTCGTCGCCGACCTCCTCGTCGATCTCCTTCTTCTGGGCCTCGGCGGCGCCGACGTCCTCGCGGTAGCTGGGTTCGGCCTGCTTCTTGCAGTGGTCGACGATCGCCCGGATCTCCTTCTCCGACACCCAGGCGTTCTGCAAGCGGATGGGCTTGGAGGAGCCCATGGGCAGGAACAGCGCGTCGCCCTTGCCGACGAGCTTCTCGGCGCCCGGCTGGTCGAGGATGACCCGGCTGTCCGAGAGGCTGGACGTGGCGAAGGCCAGCCGCGAGGGGACGTTCGCCTTGATGAGGCCGGTCACGACGTCGACGCTGGGCCGCTGGGTGGCGAGCACCAGGTGGATGCCCGCGGCGCGGGCGAGCTGGGTGATGCGCACGACGGAGTCCTCGACGTCGCGCGGGGCGACCATCATCAGGTCGGCCAGCTCGTCCACGATCACCAGCATGTAGGGGTAGGGCCGGTACTCGCGCTCGCTCCCCGGCGGGGCGACCAGTTCGCCCTTGCGCACGGCGGCGTTGAAGTCGTCGACGTGGCGGTACCCCGACGCGGCGAGGTCGTCGTAGCGGCGGTCCATCTCCCCCACGACCCACTGCAACGCGTCGGCGGCCTTCTTGGGGCTGGTGATGATGGGCGTGATGAGGTGCGGGATGCCCTCGTACATGGTGAGTTCGACCCGCTTGGGGTCGACCAGGATGAGCCGCACCTCGTCGGGCGTCGCCCGCATCATGATCGAGGTGATGAGCCCGTTGATGCAGGTGGACTTGCCGGCACCGGTGGCGCCCGCGACCAGGACGTGCGGCATCTTCGCCAGGTTCGCCACCACGTTGGCCCCCTCGACGTCCTTGCCGAGCCCCACCAGCATCGGGTGGTCGTCGGAGGTGGCGGCAGTGGAGGTCATGACGTCGCCGAGGCTGACGATGTCCTTGTCGGTGTTGGGGATCTCCACGCCGATGGCGGACTTGCCGGGGATGGGCGAGAGGATCCGCACGTCGGCGCTCTTGACCGACAGCGAGATGTTGCGGGTGAGCGCGGTGACCTTCTCCACCTTCACGGCGGGGCCGAGCTCGATCTCGTAGCGGGTCACCGTCGGGCCGCGGGTGAAGCCGGTGACCTCGGCGTCGATGTTGAACTGCTCCATGACCCCGGTGAGGGCCTCCACGACGACGTCGTTCGCCTTGGTGCGGGCCTTCACCGGGCTGCCCGGCTTGAGCAGCATCGGGGCAGGCAGCTCGTAGTCGCCGTCGACCACCCGGGAGGGGATCGACAGCTGCTCCACCGCCGCGGGCGGCGGCGAGGGCTCCGGTGCGGGGCGCGGCTTGGGTTTGGTCTCGGGCGCCGTGTCGACGACGGGTGTGTCGTAGGGGCGCTCGTTGTCGCCGGCGACCGTCTCGACCTCGTCGGCGGGCGCGGCCCGCTTCTTCTTCGCGCGGGGGCGGGGCGGCGACTCCCCGTCGAGGATCCCCACCCCGGAGTCGGGCGAGTCGTCGCGCGCCATCATGGGGCCGAAGAGGTCGCGCAGGCGGTCGGGAATGCGGTAGATGGGGGTCGCCGTGACCACCAGCAGCCCGAACAGCATCAGCATCACGAGCAGGATCCCGGTCACCCACGGGGTGAGGACCTGCGAGAGCGGGCCGGACGCCGCGAACCCGATCATGCCGCCCGCGCGGCGGATGGCGAGCTGGCCGTCGGACGGCCACGGGATGCCCTGCCCGATGTGGATGAGCCCGAGGAGGCCCACCAGCAGCGCGGTGGCGCCGATGAACAGCCGCCCGACGTCGGTCTCGCCGGTGCCGGGGGTGCGCATGAGCCGCCACGCGAACGGCAGGAACAGCAGCGGGAGCACCGGGGAGAACGTCCCGAAGGCGCCCACCACGACCATGCGGGTCACTTCGAGGAGTTCGCCGTCGGTCTCCCACCACACGGCGGCGGCGATGAGCAGGCCCAGGGCGAGCAGCACCAGGCCCGCGCCGTCGCGGCGGAGGTCGGGATCGAGGTCGCGCGCGCTGCGGCCCACAGCGCGCGCCAGGCCGCCCACGGTGTGCGCGAGCAGTTTCCACAGCAGCAGCAGGCACTTGCCGAACCACAGGAAGAGGAACGCGACCGGGCCGTCCGAGGCGTTGGGGACGGGCTTCTTCGGCGGCGCCTTGCGCGTGCGTGCCGAGGAGCCCTGGGTTCGGCGCGGGGCGGTGGAGCTCTTCTTGCCCGCCCCTCCGCCGCCACCTGATCGCTGAGGGGTCTTGGGCGCACGGGTGGCCATGATGGGCACCCTACTAAGGACCGGCCCGCCGAATCAGCGACCGCGCCCGGCGTGTCGCGGACCCGGCGGGCCGGGGACCCGGTGTGGGGGACCTGAGGTTGGGGATCTGGTGTCGGGGTCCTGAGGGCCGGGTCCTGAGGTCGGGGCCCCGGTGTCAGAACCCGCCGAGCAGCCCCCCGGCGTGGCTGACCGGCACTGTGTGGGTGACGCAGCCGGAGCCGGTCAGGACGTGCAGCAGGAACGCCGTCGGCTCCGCCAGGTAGCCCACCATCTGGTCGGGGCGCATGCGCAGTTCGCTCTGCCGGTAGGTGCTCGGCGCGAGCGCGAGGGTGCTCCCCGCGAACGCCGCGGTGATGGGCCGGTGGATGTGCCCGCCCAGGACGCGGGCGACGTGCGGGTGGCGGGCGACCACCTCGCCCAGTGCGTCGCCGTCGATGAGCCGCATCCCGTCGAGGAAGGGGATCCCCACGGGGATCGGCGGGTGGTGCAGGCACACGAACGCCGGGACGTCGGGGCGGCCCGCCAGGGCCTTGTCGAGGAAGTCGAGCTGGTCGGCGCCGAGCCGCCCCGAGCCCTCGCCCGGGATCAGGGAGTCGAGCACGACGACCGTCGCCTCGGGGTGCTCGACCGCGTAGTGCGCCTCGCCGCCGCCGCCGAGGCGGTCGGTGCCGCCGAAGGCGTCCAGCAGGGCGCCGCGGTCGTCGTGGTTGCCGGTGACCAGGTGCAGCGGGAGGGGGAACCCGTCGGTCAACTCGGCGAGCTGCGCGTACTCGTCGGGGCGGCCGTGGTCGGCCAGGTCGCCGGTGATGACGACGCAGTCGGGGAGGGGGTCCAGCGCGAGGACCCTGGCGAGCGCGCGGCCCAGTCCCGAGGCCGGCCCGGCGGCGAGCGCGCCGGTGGTGAGGTGCGGATCGCTGATGTGGGCGATGGAGGCGGTCATGCGGACAGCCTGGACGCACCGGGGGCCGCGCACAAGCGCGTACTGCTGACAGCGAAACCGGCCACCCGCAGCACGGTCACCGCCGCCGCGCACGCCAGCCCTTGCGGTGGTCGCCGCGCGCCCCACCGACACGTCTGTGCTCCGGGGGCTCGGTCGTCACATGTCGCCGACAGCGGTCAGGTCGACATCGATCGCGAAGGGGACACCGACCGTCAACCGGTCGTGGTGAATACCTGTGAGTCCGAACGACCGCGTTGCCTCGTCCAATTCGTAGACATAAACGACCGGCCGCTGCTCTTTCAGCTCGACCCGCCAGAAGTGCTCGATCCCCGCGTGCGCGTAAAGCTGAGGCTTGCGCTCCCGGTCCCGCTTCTCCGACTCGGGCGAGACGACTTCGACTGCCAGAGTCACCGTTTCAACCGGGTAGGCCGTACGGCTGCCTTGTGTCTCGGCTCCATCGCGGACGACGATCACGTCGGGCTCAGGGCGCTGCCACTCGTCGAGAACCACCGAAATCTCCCGCCGGACGCGGTAACCGGGTACGAGGTGCGCCCTGAGTGCGGCGACCAGGAGGTCGATCACCAGTGAGTGCAGGACGCTCTGCGGACTCACGAGGATGAGGCTCCCGTCGATGAGTTCGGTATGCGGAGGCAGTTCGGAAAGGCGATCAAGATCAGCGGGTCGGAACCCCTCTGGCGGCGGGACCATCCAATCAGGAACGGGCTGAGCGCCCATCTCGCCCTCCAATGCCTGTCAGTACGGAACCGTCCCCGTGTTCGAAGAGATACGCACGAAGACAACACAAATATTACAGACAACAGGGAGACCGCCCCGCGTGCGCGGAGCGGCGGGTCTACACGAGCACGCACGGCGGTGTGATCCCGGGACCGCCCGCGTGCGCGGAGAGGCGGGGCCAGTTGGACGAGTGGTCGGCCCCTGCTTTGTGGACCGCCCGCGTGCGCGGAGAGGCGGGCCTCGTGGACCACCCACCGCAGCGCCGCGAGGAGACCGCCCCGCGGCCCGCACCGGCTCGCCCACGTCGACACAACGGTGCGCATCCTGCTCGACGCCGGCTTCACCGAGCGTGAGGCTGCGGGGGTCTCCCGGCTACTGGCGGCCCACGTCCTCTCCTCGGTCGAGGAGCACACCGCCGTCCGGCCTGCCGACGACACCGCCCCCGACGCCGCACCGCCGTTCCACGATGAACACCTCGCCGGCCATGAGCACCTGCGGCGCGTGGCGCCCTACTACGCGGGGCTCGGCGGGGACGACATCTTCGAACTGGGCATCGAGGTCATCCTCGACGGCCTCGCCCACCGGCACCTCCCGCGGAGTTGACCGGAGGACCCGCCCGGGCGCGGCCGACCCCGGGGCGGGCCGCCGGGGCGGGTCACCGGGGCAGGCCAGTCCGGCGAGGGCCGGAGCGTGCCCCCAGGACCTCCCCTCAGGACTTCGCCCCCTTGGGCTTCGCTTTGGTCTTCGTCCTGACCTGCGGCGTGATCTGCTGGCGCGCGATCAGGGTCAGGACGGCCAGGACCATGGCGTTCACCGCGGCGACCTGCTCGCCCGTGAACTCCAGGCCGTATCCGGCGAGGAGCGCGGCGACGGCGGTGATGAGACCGGTGAACGCTGCGGGGGCGATCGGGCGGGTGGTGAAGGCCGTGGCGACCGCGAATACCGCGGTCACGACGGCCACGATCAGTGGGGCGGTGGCGTCGGTGACGCCGGGGACACCGAACACGACGAGCAGCGACAGACTGGCCGAAACGACGGCGATGATCAGGGCGGGCTCGTGCCCGAAGATCTTCACGGTGGGCTCCTGACAGTGTGCTCCTGGATGGCGGCGGGAACGCAGGCGCCCTGCGCTCCCGCGGGCGGATGGGCGGCCGCAGCCCCCTTGCGGCCGGTTACCTCGAGAACTCGGATCGTCGGAATGGGGGTGCTCTCGCGGCCGGCGCGGCGGCCCGGGAACGGGGGGTCTCGGTATGGCGGGCGGTGCCCGCGTCCTCAACCCACGACCTTCTTCAGCGCGGCAGCCGACTCGGCGTCGTACTCGCCGTCGGCGACCAGGTCGGCCGCCCTCTGGAAGGCTTTCAATGCGCTGACGGTCTCGGCGCCCATCTCCCCGTCGGCGCCGAAGCGCGGCAGCCGGTGCCCCGCCTTCATCAGCGCCCGCTGGAGGCGCGCGACCCGCGTCCCCACCGAGCCCAGGCGCAGCGCCGGGGACCCCGACGGCGCCTTGACCTTCGCGGCGATGTGCATCTGGTGCTTGGCGTTGCCCTTGAGGTACTCGGTGAACGCGGACTCCGTCTTCGCCCCCCACTGGCCGTCGACCTCGGTCTTCACGGTGCCCTGCACCCACCTGACGCCCCTCAGCGTCTCGGGGCCGCCCTCGCCGTCCTCGGCGACGTGGCCGCTGACCGGCAGGTCCGACAGCCAGCGGAGGTAGTTCACGGCCTGCTGCTGCGAGCGCACCGAACGGACCGTCGTCAGGCCGCCCCACGCCTGCGCACCGCCCCCGCCGGTGGAACCGCCGCCGCCCGCGTAGTTCGGGCGGCCGTAGCCGACGATCGTGGCGGCGGACCGGGTGCGGCGCGCGCACCGGTCGGACGTGTTGCCCTCGATGGTGTAGACGACACCGTTGGCGACCTTGGTGACGATGCCGATGTGGTCGATGGCCGCGACGCGGTTGGACCCGTTCCAGTCGAAGAACACGATGTCGCCGCGGCGGACGCCCCTGACGTCGGCGGTCCACCGGCCGGCCCGCTTGAACCGCTCGGCGTGCCACACGGTGTACGCGTAGTCGGTCGAGAAGCAGACGGCCTTGTGGTTTCCCGAGCGCCGCGCCCATTCGGTGATGGCCATGTTGCACCAGGGCTGCCGCCGGAAGCCGGAACCGTTCCGGGCGGCGTAATCCTTGGTGATGTCATTCGGGCGGCCGTGAATGCCGAGTGACTTCTCGGCCTCGTGGATCATCGCCTTGACGCCGGGCATCAGGGCTCACCCTTTACGGCACCGAAGACGCCATTGGCGTCGGGCGGTCCGAACTCCTCGCGGAGCAGCAATTCCTCGTTGGGATCGGTACTGCCGTTCCCGGTTTCACGCAGCAACTCCAGCTGCTCGTCCTGCGGGGCGTCTCCCCCTGTGGACGGCGAACGATCAGGCCCCATGACTCCTCCAGGCTGTGGCCACAAAAATACTCCCGCACCGCGCGGGTGACCAGACCGGAAAACCCCCGGATAAAAGCAATTCCCGGCGCCCACAGCAGACTCCGGACAGCACACTCACCGGCACCATCCGCATACAGAATCCCACTGAAAGAATCCGCCGAAGACGATTCCACGACCGCAGGATAAGAACCCTGTATTTCACGCCGCCGCCGACCGAGATGGCGGTGGGCGGACAATCAGCGAAGCCCCGAGAGGAATCCCGTCACCCCCTCCAGCGCCCCCGACCGCCCCGCCACACCAGGCGAAGAACCGCGCCCCGGCCCCCGCGGAGCACCCGCGCCGTTCACGGCCGGGGCAGCGGCTCCGCGTCGCTCTTCTCGACCAGCTCCGAGCGCTCCCGCACGATCCGCTCGCACCCCCAGTCACCGAGGGGCACGAGGGCGCGGTTGAGGGTCCGACCGTGCTCGGTGAGGGAGTACTCCACACGCGGCGGCACCTCGGCGTAGACCCGGCGGTGCACGAGCGTGTCGACTTCGAGTTCCCGCAGGTGCTGGGTGAGCATCTTCTCGCTTACGCCGGGCAGGGCGCGGCGCAGCTCGGAGAACCGCCGGATGCCGTGCTCAGCCAACTCCCTGAGGATGAGCCCTTTCCATTTGCCGCTCACCACGTCGAGCGCGGCGTCGATACCGCAGACGTAGGGGCCGTTGCGCGGCGCCTTGGCCATTGCGCTCCTCCCGGTCACTTACTCGAAGGTATGTACCGCAGTAATTAGTGGGTTCTTCCCTAACCGTATGTGCCGTGGCGACGATAGAGGCCGCAGAACATCATCTGGGTGGAGGGACTCCGCTTCATGAAGGACACGTCCGTCAAGCCGGTCGCCGTACTCGGACTCGGGTCGATGGGGTCGGCGCTGGCCCGGGCATTCGCGGCCGCCGGTCATCCGACAACGGTGTGGAACCGCACGGCCGCCAAGACCGGGCCGCTGGTCGCCGCGGGTGCCCACGCCGCCGATTCGGTGGCGGAGGCGGTCGCGGCCGGACCGTTGGTCGTCACCTGCCTGACCGGCTTCGACGAGACCCGCGCCGCCCTCGAACCCGCGGGATCCGCACTCGTCGGCAAGGACCTGGTCACCCTCAACTCCGGCGCACCCATCGGCGCACGGGAGACCGCGACCTGGGCGGTAGGACACGGGGCCCGGTTCCTGGCCGGCTCGGTCAAAGACGTCCCCGACGCCATCGGCGGCCCCGAGACGCACCTGTGCTACAGCGGCGACCGCGAGGTCTTCGACGAGCACGTCCGCACCCTTCGCGTCCTCGGTGGCGACACCGTGCACCTCGGTGACGAACCGGACCTGGCGGCGTTCTACGAGATGGCGGTCGGCGGACTGATGCTGCCCGCGCTGCTGGGCTTCTTCCAGGGCGCAGCCGCGATCCAGAGCCGCGGGTACACAGCGGCCGGCATCGTGCCGCACGCCGAGAAAGGGCTCGACATGATCAAGGCTGGCCTCCCGGGGTTCGCCGACCAGATCGACCGCCGCGACTACCGCGAACCATCCAGCACGATCGACCTCTTCCGCACCCTCGAACAGGCCGAACACGACCTCGGCCAGGAGTCCGGGGTCGACGTCACCTGGCAGAAACCCATCTGGGACCGCCTACGCCAAGCCTCCGACCAGGGTTACGGCGACCAGGAAATCTCCGCTGTCACCGAAATCCTCCGCGGACCCCCCAACCAGGGCACCCAGTAGGCCCCACGCAAGACCCCCAACCCCCCATTCCAGCCGCACACGCGCGGGGAGCAGCCCTCCTGCGGTGGGCACCGCTCACTCCACCGGGGCGAGGGTCATCAGGCCGCAGCCGTACGCCTTGGCCCGGCCGAGTCCTGCGGTGAGGGTACGGCGCAGCGCCGCGGGGTCGGTGACCTCCAACCGTCCATCGAACGTTGCGGTGACCAGGGTGACCCGGTTCTTGCGGCCGCGGGCCCCGCCGGTCTCGGCCGTCCGGGCGGACCCGTCGGGCCTGTCGCTCCCCTCGCTCCCGTCGGACCTGTCGGCCTTGTCGGTCTTCTCGAAGGCGCGGTCGCGCCGGTCGCGAACGATCAGCTCCAGGTCGTCGCCATCGGGCAGCCGCCGCTGCCCGTGCGGCTTCTCCACGATCCTGAAGCCCGCGGCGTCCTGCCGCTGGAGCAGCCACCCCATCTGGTGGCGGGGGGTGATGTGGGCGGTGACCTTCGTGGGCTCGCCGTCCTTGCGCCGGATGCTGTGCACCGGGTTCGCCGTGAGCCGGAACCCCCAGACATCGCCTTTCGCCAACTTCGACAGGAAGGTGTCGTACTCGAAGGTGCGCCACGTCGGCGTGGTCGGCCACCCCGCCTGCTCCTCCAGGTGGGTCAGGTCGGGGGCCGCCGGGCTGACCAGGTAGAGGAAGACCTCGGACTTGGCGTTGTCGTCCACCCGCCACAGCACCCGCTGCGCGTCGCCGCCGGGGAGCAGTTCGGCGAACGAGCTCAGGAGGGCACCGGGATTGCGGAAGGGGGGTCATTCGGCATTGTGTACCTTCAGTCCGTCGGACCGGGTGTAGTGGACGTCGAAACCCGCCAGGCGGGTGCGGCAGTCCTCGTCGAGCACGAGGACGAGCTGCCCCGCGAGCCAGGGCGACTCCTTGGTCTGCCATGCGTCGAAGCACTCGGCTTCGAGTTCCTTGATGACCGTGTCGAGCACGGCGGGGTTGTAGGTGAGCTGCGGGGGAAGCCGCAGCCCCGATGACGCGACGATGGTCGCGAGCCGGTTCGGCGGCGCGGCCTCCGTCGGCAGCTCCAACCCGCCGCGCTCCTCGCTGAGGTCCGGCATGGTGGTCACGGCCCCGTCGGCGCGCCGCTGCACGACCAGGACTTCCAGGCTCTCCCTGGTGTCGCGGACCTGGGCGCTGCCGCCGCGGGTCTCGTCGGCGTCGCCGACCCCGGCGTCGACCCAGCCGATGAGCGCGCGGCCGTCGCGCGCCGTCTTCCCGAGGAGGAACGCCTCGGCCTTCTCCCGGGACTCCGCCTGCTCCTTCTCATGGGCGCGGGCGGCCGCCGCCATGGCGTCCCGCCAGGTGTCCGGACCCACCGGGACGTCGCCGTACGCGGTCTGCACCAGCGGGCTGATGGCGTCGGGCAGCAGCACCGCGGTCCCGGACTCGGCCGTGCCGTCGAAGTGGGGGGCGAGCACCGCCGCGCTGCGCAAGAGGGCGTGCGGCCGGTAGACGAGCTGCGATCCTTTCACCGGCGTTGGGGGCACCGTGTCCCAGTCGGCCCCGGTGATCAGGCAGCGGGCGGCGCGCAGCCGCTCAGGGCGGTCGGACTGGCCGTCGCCGCGCGCGTGGCGGTGCAGCCGGCCCATCCGCTGGAGCAGCAGGTCGATGGGTGCGAGGTCGGTCACCAGCAGGTCGAAGTCGACGTCCAGGGACTGCTCGACGACCTGGCCGGCCACCACCACCCGGCGGCGCGGACGCTGCCCGTGGGGAACCTTCTCGGGCGGGCCGAACGCCCTCAGCAGGGCGGCGTCGTTGTCGGCGCGGTCGAGGTCGAGGAAGCGGGCGTGGGCGACCGTCACGGCGTCGCCGCCCAAGCGCCCGCGGAGGTACTGGGCGGTCTCGTGGACGCGGCGCACGGTGTTGCGGACCACCAGGGCGCAGCCGCCGTCGGCAAGGTCCTCCGCCAGCCGGTCGGCGAGTGCGCCGAGGTCGTCGTCGAAACGCTCGACCTGGACGCTCGCGCCGCGTCCGGAAGCAGCGGGGAAGGCCGTCCGCGGCGCCTCGTCCGTGGCAGCGGCGGTGATCACGGGGTAGCCGCGGGCGGCCGCCACCGCGGCCGACTGCTCCGACTCCCCCGCGTAGGCGTCGACCAGTTCGCGCCGCCGCTCCGCGGGCAGGGTCGCGGAGAGGACCACAACGGGCACGCCGTAGCGCCCGAGCCAGGTCAGCACCCGGTCGAGGTAGGAGTTCATGTAGGTGTCGTAGGCATGCGCCTCGTCGATGACCACGACCTTGCCCGCTATGGCGAGGTGGCGCATCGCGAGGTGGCGGCTCTTCAGCCCGGCGAACAGGAGCTGGTCGATGGTGCCCGCTGCGAAGGACGCCAGCATCCCCTTCTTCCGGCCCCGCAGCCACTGGTGGGCGACCAGCGTGGTGGCGGTGGCCCGCTCGTCCGCGCGGTGATCGGCGGCGCGGTCCGGGCCGTCCCGGTCGACGTCGGCCGCCGTAGCCCGCCCTGCCCGCTTGAGTCCGGCGAAGTCCTTGTTCAGGGCGGCCTTGGAGTGGGCGAGGAACACGGAGTGCGCGCCGGAGCCTTCGGGCGCGTCGGTCAGGTGCCGGAGCCATTCGAGCAGGCGGGGGAACATCGCGTTGCCGGTGGCCATGGTGGGGAGCGCGACGTAGCAGCCGCCCGCTCCGGACCGGGCCGCGTAGATCTCGGCGACCGCAAGGGCCGCCTCGGTCTTGCCCTCTCCCATGGGGGCTTCGATGATCATCAGTCCCGGGCGTGCCATGTCCCTGGCGACGGCCACCGCGTCGCGCTGGACCGGGCGCACGCGGGCGCCCTCGGGGAGGTCGAACCGGGCCGCGAAGACGTCGTCGGGCCCCTCTTCCGGTTCCACCGCGACCCACGGCGGGGGCAGGTCGAGGCCGCGCCATGCCGCATCGATCCGCTCGCGGTCCCCGCTCGGCCCGCCGGGGAAGTACGGGAACAGGTCGGGGTTGCTGGCGATCCAGTCGGCGACGATCACCAGGCCGGTGAGGAGGACTTGAACAGGTTGCGGCAGTTTCACCCGCGACCAGGCGTCGAACCGCTCCGACGCCGCGCAGAGGTGGGCCGCCCGGTCGAGCAGCTCGGTCTGCACCGCCCGCCACCGCTCCTTGCAGTCGCGGCTCGCCAGCAGGGCCCGGTGGTCAACCAGGGCCTTGATCCCCGACTGGCTGGGCGGGACACCGTGGTGTCCGCCGGCGATGATCGCGAACTGCGTCGTCGCCGGCCGCGGCCAGCCGTGCCGGCCCATCAGCCACTGCTGGATCAGCTCCTGCCCGGCCAACGCATGGGGGGCGAGGGAGCGGTCGGCCATGCGGGGCTTCGACGCCATGCCGAGCCCTTCGGCGCGCATCGCGTCGGCCAGGCTGTCGACCTGGCACGCGAAGGCCGGAGTCGCCTTGCCGATGTCGTGCGTGGCCGCCGCCCAGACGGCGAGCCGCCGAGCGTCCTCGGCGCCGCCGGGCAGCGCGTCGGCGATGAGCGTCCGCACCTGCGCGGGCAGCCACTCGTCCCAGAGCTTCCCGGCGACGGCGGCACTGTCGCCCATGTGCCGCCACAGCGGCAACCACCCGTCCGCGTCGAAGTCCGACTTCGCCCACACGGCCCGCGCGGCACCGGAAAGCCCGTCACCCCAAACGGTTCGCCCACCGTTACCTGTCATGCGGTGAGTCAAGCCCACGCGCCCGTTGAAGCGATGCCAAACCGTGGAACTTCCGCTGACCTCAAGCGGCCACTACAAAAGCGGCTTTCCAAGTAAACCCGACACCCCGCACGGAGACTTGCGTGCCCCAGATTCGGCGTCCGGAAGCACCCAGGTTGCGCATGGAACGGTGGGAAGCGGAGTGGAGCCCCACGCGACACGCTGAAGCCCATGCGTGAGCCGGCTTACGCTAGTCGTGGCGACTCGTACGTAACTGAACGCTACATGTAGTTTCATTGCCTACTGTGTCGAAAGTAGACACAGTTCGGCTTGGAGCCGCATGATGGTGTCATGTACATCTTGCGCTTCAGGTTCGAGAACCACATGAGCTTCGGCGCTGAGGTTGACCTAACGATGGTGCTGCCGTCGATGCGCACCAACCATCCAACCAACGGATCCTGGATCGACTGGACGACCAGGGTGGCTGCGATCTATGGACCGAACGCCTCGGGCAAGTCGGGCATCGTGGACGCACTGCGCTACATGAAGGCGTGCGTTGCGTCGTCGCCGACCTGGGCGAAGAGGGGAAGGTTTCCGCGCACCCATTTCGCCCTGGACGAGAATTCAAGGGACCGCCCATCTAGCTTCGCCTTGGATTTCGTACTGAATTCCGTTCGACACGAATATGGATTCTCCATTTCATCGACCCGCGTCGAAGAAGAATGGCTCTATACATTCCCGACAGGCCGAAAGAGAGTTGTATTCGAGAGGGAACCCGGCGCTAACGGGATGAGTTTCGGTCGAGAACTGGGCGGCGGCGGATCCGATTTGCGCAGAACGACCACCGAAAGAGAGCTCCTACTGTCGCGAGCAGCTCTGACTCGACATCATTTCCTTGAGCCAATTCATGACTGCATTGTAAATGGAATTGACATTGCACAGTTCGGTGAATCGGACCGAAAGAATCGCCTCCGTTCAGTAATTCAAGATGTTAGTGATGGATCACTGTCTCTGGATGACTTGCGAACGATGCTGCGGGTTGCGGACATAGGAATAATCGGGGCCGAAGTCGCAGAAGGCGAGACGGATCCAAGAGTTCTTAGACTGTTCCGAGCCCTATTAGAAGTCGAGCTGGATGTTGGCGATGAGGAAGTCGATGACAATGATATCCCGTCAGACGAACAGGTCGAGGAGATATTCACGACACTGGCGAGGAGCCTAAAATTCAAGCACGTAGGAAAGAATGACCAAATCTACTCCCTTGCTTCCTCAGCTCAGAGCACTGGAACGCTCACGTGGCTATCTTTGGCGGCACCTGCGATAGGAACGATCCGCCGCGGCGGCGTGCTGGCGGTAGACGAACTCGACGCCAGCCTACATCCGCAGCTTGCGCAGGTCATGATTCAAATGTTCCGTGATGACTCGGTCAACACGACCGGGGCACAACTGATCTTCACGACGCACGACACCTACTTCATATCGCCCTCCTCTAATTCCCGACTCTCGCCAGAAGAGGTCTGGTTCGTTGAAAAAGAGAGAAATGGAATCAGTGACTTGTATCGGCTATCTGATTTCCAGACGCGGAAGGACCAGAACCTTTCACGACGGTACTTGCAGGGTAGGTACGGCGCAGTTCCTTCGGTCGCACCTTCGTTTCTGGCCGCGCTTGCCAGTTCCAATAATTCCAATGAACAAGATCGCGAACTAGTCTGATGGTGAAGCGTGCGCAAGGCTTCAATTCGAGACGTCGACCACGTGTAGAACGAAGTCGCATGCTCATCGTCACAGAAGGACTTAAGACCGAGGTCCAATACTTCGAAGGACTTGTGCAATTCCTGCGCGCTTCTGGGACGGCAATACGCGGCGTAAGATCAAAAGGCATCGGAAAAGATCCAATGCGGGTTCTTAAGGCCGCAATTGATTTCAACAGCAGAGATACAGATGGATATGATGAAGTCTGGGTTGTCGTGGACGTGGACGACCACGCTACTTTGGACGAGGCTCTTCAGAAGGGGCGCCAGGCCGATATTCCGATCGTGGTGTCCAATCCATGCTTCGAGATCTGGCTGATCTGGCACTACGAGGATTGCAGGGCACACCAAACCACCAGCGCAGCGATCGAGTGTCTTACTAAGCACAGACACACAGAGAAGCAGATTCCCAACACGTTTCCATACGGTGCCTACGAAGAAGCGTAGCGTCGTGCAGGGGACGCAGCACGCCTGTGGGAGCGCGGACGCAACCCATCTACCGCGATGCCCCGGCTCGTGGCGACACTGCATCGCCGCCCGTGATCCAGTTCACGCCGCCCGAAGCAGACCCGGACCAGCGACCGGCCGCTCGCGCAGATCAAGTCCGAGAAGTTCCTGAGCAAGCGAGCCCATAGCGCGGTCCATCCCGCGCGCGGGGACAGCGGCTGTACCTCGGTGTGCTCCTCCTCCCTGGCGCAACGCCGTCGAGCCGAGGAACGCACCACGTCCCACATCCCTTTCCACCTCCGCACACGAATCCCCGTGCACCCCGAAGACAGCCAAGGCGGGAACACCCCCACAGGCGGCATTCCCGGGGAGAGAGCGTCCTCGCTCCAAGGTGCCCGGGCCAGGCTGCCGGGCAGTCTGGCCCAGATCCGCTGCGGAACAGGGCGATGGGGAGCACAAACCGCGGCGCACGCGGGGTCGGTCGGAGACGGGTCCATCCCCGCGCGGGCGGGGAGCACTCTTGATGACCAGCGACGATATCGCGCCAAAGTCCCGATTTCGACAACTTCTCGAAATTCGGACGTCCAGACATCAAATGCACGGAACCCCTTTTTGTGCGGGTTGCGTGCAGATTGCCGTCCCCGGGCCCGCCGGGGTGGAGGGCGGGCCCGGGGACGGCGGCCGGGCGGCTACCGGGTCAGCAGTCGCCCCGGTCGGCGGTGGTGTCGCAGACGCCTGGGCCGTCGTTCCAGGTGAGGGAGTCGCGGGCGTTGCCGCCGAAGGGGCGGGAGACGGTCACGTGGGTACCGGCCCCGGAGTCCTCGGCGAGCCAGCTCCGCACCTCGTGGGTGGTGCCGCCCACGTCGCGTGTGAACACGTAGAACGGCTTGGGGACGGGCGACCGGCCGCCGCCCGGGTCGGCCCACCAGTTCTCTCCTTGGGCCTTCGCGGTGTCGACGTGCAGGCACTCGTACTCGGCGCCTTCGAAGGTGCAGGTGCGGACTTCGGCGCCGCCGTAGCGGCCCACGCCGTCATCGGCCTGGACACCCTCCAATGCGCGGAGGTAGGTGTCCTCGCACGCGCCTTCGTCGCAGGCGTGCCAGTCGGTCCAGGACGTGGCGCGCGCGGCGGCCGGCGCGGCGCCGCCGTTCACCGCGTCGCAGAACTTGCCGACGATGTACGGGGCGACCATCCCCGCCGCGTCCTGGGCGTCGATGGCGCCGTCCGCCCCGTTGTTCGCGCCGAGCCCGGCGGAGTCGAGCTGCCAGAGGCCCACACCCGGGTTGAAGAACAGGCCTTCGCGGCCTTGGGGGTCGTACAGGCCCTGCTGGTTGTCGTAGCGGGACAGGGTCATCGGCGAAGGCGCTTCCGGTGAGCCGGACGCCACCTCGGGCCAGGTGGGCGCCAAGGTGAGGGCCGTCGCGTCGGCCGCCGAGATCGCGCATGCGGCGTCGGAGGCGGCGGCGCCCGCGGCGTCCTGCACGGCCTTGAGCGGTTCGGCGCCGAAGGCCAGCGGACCGGCGTCCACCGGCGCGTTCTCGATCTTCTGCTGGACGACAGCGGGGTCCGTGCCGTCCTTCGCGGGGGACGGGCTTCCGCCACCGGTGTCCGCGCCGGCCTGCGGTGCCGTCACGACGAGCGCGGCTGAGGCGAGGACGGCGCACAGCGCGCTCAACGGTGTCGGGAGTCTTCGGTGGGTGCGGCGCGGTGCCGCGCCGGTGTTCATCGTTTCCATCTCTGTGTGCCTCTCTCTGAGCGGGTTCGAGAGGACGGCCGGCGCCACCCGGGGGCGGCGCGCGGCCGGCGGTTCGCCATCGGCGAGCGCAGGCGGAGAGAGGAGCGGACCGGTCGGTCCGACCTCGCAACCATGCGGGCCGATCTCGGCTTCACCGGGAGATCGGCGCTGCACTCGCGATTTCGGACGTCGGCAGGGGGACACCGCTGCGTTTCCCTGCGCAAAGGTCCATGTCAGGTGCTGACGGGGGGCGGTTCGGGCTGGCCCTTTCCTCCAGGTCGAATTCCTACAACGGGCATGGTGAAGTGGAAGAAAAAATACATAGTCGCCTTTCGGCACACAACCCCCGAACGCGACCTTTCGGAAACCAGGCGCCCCCGCACCGCGCGCCCCAGCGCGGGGCGGCGGCGCCCCGCCGCAACCCGACACCCGGCCGCTCCGCAACCGTGCCGACCGCGCGACGTGCCGCTGAACTGCGGCGGCGGCGATACGCGGGGGGTGAACGGCCCGCGCTGAAACGCCGACTTACCTTTGGCCCATGACGAAATACGCGTGGATGTACCGTCTCGGCGTCACGCCGTGGGAGCGCTATGGCGCCGCGGGTGGGGCGCAACTCGGTACCCTGCTCGACCGCGTCGCGGAAGGGCGCCCGACCGGCGCCGGGCGGGCGTTGGACGTCGGGTGCGGGCGCGGGCAGTTCACCCCCGAACTGGCCCGGCGCGGGTGGAAGGCGGTGGGCGTCGACATCGTGCCTGCGGCGGTCGAGGCCGCCCGGCGCAACGGGCCGACAGAGATCACCTACACCGTGGGCGACGTGACCGACCTTGAGTCGGCCGGCCTGGGCACCTTCGACCTCTTCGTCGACATCGGCTGCTTCCAGGGGCTCGACACGGATCAGCGGGCAGCAGAGGGGCGGGGTGTGACGGCGCTCGCCGAGCCGGACGCCACACTGCTGATGCTCGCCTTCGGGCCGTCGCGGTACCAGCGGCTGGTCGAGGGCGTCTCCCAGGCGGAGGTCGAGGCCGCGTTTCCGGACTGGCGGCTCGCCGCGGTCGAGGACGCGGTCACCACCGGCCTGGGATGGCCGATGAACCGGTCCTCACCGAAGTGGTACCGGTTCCACCGCACCACCGAGTGACGCGGGTCCGCCGCGTGCCGGTGCACCTCGAACCTTTGGAAATCGCGCAAGGCCGGCGGCTCAGCGCCGCGGCACCGCGGCACGCTCCGGCTCCGCTGCCGGCCCGGTCGCGGTCCGCCCGTCCCCCCTGAAGCGCGCCAGCAGGTCCTCGGCGACGAGCAGCACGGCGGGGACGAATCCCAGCAGGAAGCCGCTGGGCCCGATGAGCAGCGCGCATGCCGCCGCCCAGCCGCCCACGGCCCAGCCGACGTACGCGGGCGCGCGCTCGCCCCGCCACCCCATCCGCGCCACCAGCAGCCCGAGCAGAACGAGGGGGACGACGAAGCCCCCGGGAAGCGCCCAGAACACCGTCAGCGACTCCTCGCCGCCCGTTCCCGAGCGCAGCCCTCCCGTGAGCCACTCGCCCCAGTAGGGGTGCGGCAGGAACGCCGCCGTGTGCAGGACGCCGATCGCCGCCAGCGAGCAGCCGGCGCCGACTGTCGATCGTTTCTTGATCATGCTGCAAGCCTCCGGCACCGCCCCCGGTCCGCACCTCCCTCCGGAGAGCGACCCTCTCCCCCGCACGAGGGAGCCGGCGGGGCCCGGGGCGACCCCGCCCCGGGCCCCGAACTGTCGGCCCCGCCGTCTTGACTGTTGCCCATGACGACAACGGACCCGCCCCCTGCCGGGTGGACGCTCATCGGGCTGTCCTGGGACGGCGGCGGCCCCGCGCTCGTCGCGACCCGCGGGGGCGACGAGCGCAGCCTTGACCTGGCCCCGGGCACGGACCTGCGGATCCGGCTGAGCGGCCCGCGCGGCTGCGTCGGCGTGTGGGACCCCGCGAGCGACCGCCGCGTCGCCTGTCCCGCATCGGTGGCCCCTGAGGGCACCGACGCGCAGTGCGCCCGCTGCGCCGCGCGCGACCTCGGGCGCGCGCTGGCCCGCGACGCCCACACCGACGACCGCGACTACGTCCTCTACCTCGCCTACTTCGGCCCCGGCCTGTTCAAGGTCGGGCTCACCGCGGCCGCGCGCGGTGTGCTGCGCCTCCTGGAGCAGGGCGCGCTGACCTACACCCTGCTCGCCCGCGGTCCGCTGTCCGTCATCCGCGCGGCGGAGCGGGCGGTCGCCGCGGGCGGTTTCGCAAAGGAGCGGCTGCGCCTCCCCACCAAGACCGCGGCCTGGTGGCGGCTCGACCCCGCCGAAGAGCGCAGGTCAGCGGTGCGCGAGTTGCGGCGGTCCATCGAGGACGCGGGGCTGCTCGCCAACGCCGAGGTCCTCGACCGCCAGGTCCACGACAACGTCGCGCGGTTCGCGCTCGACCGCCCGGTTCCCGATTCCTACGACGTCCTCACCGGCCTGGACGACCCCGCCGACCTCGCGGTGCGGATCCGCGCTGTGCCGGGCCGGGTCCTGCTCGCCGACGACGCGGAGCGCGGATCGGGGCTGCTCATCGACGTCCGGCTGCTGGCCGGGTGGCTCGTCGCCCCGGCGGAAGGGCCGACCGGCGGGCTCGGTGTGCGGCCCCGCTCGCGGCCGCGGGGCGACGGCCAGATCGGGCTCTTCTGACCGCCGGCACCGGGTGTCACGGTTCGTCGGGGCGCTCGTTGACGCGGGTGCGGAAGGGACGGAACCCACGGCTTCGGTAGTTCGGCAGCGCGTTGGGATGGTCGAGGGAGGAGGTGTGCAGCCAGACCCGCCGGACCTGCTCGGCGCCCGCGGGTGCGGCAGCCCACGCCGCCCGGACGGCGAGGGTCAGCGCGTGGCCGCCCAGGCCCCGGCCGACGTACTCGGGGACGAGCCCGAACGTGGTGATCTCGACCCCGCCGTCAGCGTCGAACTCGAAGTCGACGAACCCGGCGGGCTCACCCTGGTAGGTGATGAGCAGGAAGCGGCGCAGCGGCCGCGCGAGCACCGCCGCCCATTCGGCGTCGGTCCGCCGCGCGCTCGGCCAGGCGTACGGCGTGCCGATGCGCTCCTGCATGGATTTGATCAGCGGCGATTCGGGGGTAAGGGGTTCGAGCGCGACTTCGGCCACGACCCGGCCGGGGCGCAGTTCGTCGAAGGCGGACATCTCCAGATACGTAATCGTCTCCCGCACACGCTTACGCTACCTGCGCCGGGCGCCGCGCCTTCGCGTGTCCGGTCGCGTCCCCACCGCACCCACCGCCCGCGGGACCGACCGGCAGAGCAGCGGACTTTTGATCCGCGGGTTCAGGGTTCGCTGCCACGCCTGCCGCGTCCGTAACCCGGTGTGGTTGGAGCGTTGGAACCCGCCCGCGGTCATGCGATGACCAAGCGGAGTTCCACCGCACGGGGGTCAGCTCGGCTGGTCGGGGGCTTCCACGGTCTCGTTGTGGGCGGTGATCAGCTTTCCGGCGATCCGCGTGACGTGGTCGACGTCCGCGTCGTCGAGGTGGCGGGAGAAGTGGTCGCGGACGGCGCGCAGGAACGCGGGCGCGCAGTTGTGGAGGGTCTCCGTGCCCTCCGGGGTCAGGACGGCGTAGGTCACCCGCAGGTTGCCGGGGTCGCCCTGGCGCTCGACCAGCCCGCTCTTCGAGAGCTGGGTGACGAGTTGGCTGATGCCGCTCTTGCTGACGAAGCACCGGCGCGCCAGCTCCTGGATCCGCATGCGCCGCCCGGGTGCTGCGGCGAGCCGGGAGAGCACTTCGCAGGAGGCCAGGGATGGCGCGCCGACCCGTTTCAGGGCGCGCTCCAGCTCGCGAGCGACGATGGCCTGCGATTTCCACATGCCGAGCCACGCGTCGAAGCCCTCGTCGTCGAGCGCGTGGACGTCCTCCCCCGCTGCCGCACTCACGATGCCGTAGCCAACGGACGCGCTTTCCCCTGGTCGGTTCACGGTTCACAGCTTAACCGGCACCGACCGACACTGTTCAAGGTTGGACGGTTCCGGCACGAACTGTCGTTCGGTTGCACTGTTCGGATACAAGCCGTCGTTCACCGGCGAGCCCGCCGACCGGGTACCCCGCCCCGCCGGAGCTTTCCTGCATTCGCCCACTCTCACACAGAGTGAAATTTCATCTGAAGAACCCGCCGAACCGTCACCCTCCGGGCATAACATCAGCATCCCTGGCCGCCCCGCTCACGGTCCCCTCACACGAAGGGCTGCCATGTACCAGAATCCCACCGGTGGCTACGGGTTCCCGCCGCCGCCACCGCCTCCCCAGCGGAAGAACCGCGCTTGGCTCTACGGATGCCTCGGGTGCGGTGGAGCGGCCGCGTTCGTCCTCGTCCTCGGCGCCGGATGCGTCGCCTTCCTCGGCTCCGGCACCGACACCCCGCCTCCCGCGGAGTCCCCCGTCGCCGAGGCGCCCGCTGCGGGGGACGACGAGAAGCCCGCGGCGAAGATCGGCGACAGTGTCGAGTCGGGCGCGTTCGCCTTCACGGTCACCGATGTCGAGACCGGCGTCGCATCCGTCCAGGACGACACCGGGTACATCACCACAAAGGCCGACGGCTCCTACGTCGTCGTGTCTGTGACCGTGGAGAACGTCGGCGACGAGTCCGGCATCTTCGACTCCACCGCGCAGAAGCTCCACGACGCCGACGGAAAGGAGTACTCCACCGACGCCGAGGCCCAGCTCACCGAGGGCGCCGATTCGTGGGTCAACGACATCAACCCCGGCAACAAGGTCGACGGGAAGCTGATCTTCGACGTGCCCGAAGGGGTGCAACCCGACTCCGTCGAGTTGCACGACTTCCTGTCCCTGGACGGCGGGGCGGTCGTCGACCTGACGTAGCGCCCCGCGCGCGGGCGCTTCGGCCGCAGGCAGGCGGTCGCAGCGGCGAGCGGTGGGGCCGTGCGGGAATCAGCGGCCGGGGATCACCGGCCGGACGCCGGGCCGCCGGTCACATCTCCTCGCCGCAGCTGCGGACCCAGCGTTCGCCGTTGCCGAGGTGGTTGGTGTTGACGAAGTCGACGCCGGCCTTCTGCTGGGCCTTCCAGGCGTCCTTGCGGGCCGCCTTCTCGCATTCCTGCCGACCGGGCGCCGCCCAGCCCTGGCACGGGACGAAGTGGCCGTCGCCGACCTCCGAGCGGTACTGCTCGTCGGGGCCGCCCCAGAAGCGGACCTTGACGCCGGAGCGGTGTGCCTGGTCGACCAGCCGGTCGAGTTCGGCCTGCTCCTCGTCGCTGATCTTGTTGTCGCCGTCCGGGTCACCGCACTTGCCCTTGCCCCACTCGCCGTTGAGCGTGCTGAAGCTCTTGGCGTACTCCGGGTCGTACTTCGGGCTGTCGATGTTGATCTTGTCCGGGAGCTGGCAGCCCTCGTCGGGGGCCTTGTCGAACGTGACGTTCTCCGGGTGGTTGCCGACGGTGTACTCGTCCTTGGGGCGCCCTCCGCTGATGACGAGTTCCACGTCCTCGGGCAGGTCCTTGGTCTGCTCCAGGATCTGGTCGTATGCCTCCCGCCGCTCCTCCTCGCTGCCTTTGCCCTTGTTCTCGACCACGAGCTGGAACTTCTCGTCGCGGCCCGGGTAGATCTTGCCGCCGTTCTTCTCGGCCCGCTCCTTCAGCGGCTCGACGTACTCGCTCCGCAGGCTGCCGCTCGGCGGGCTCACGTAGTCGATGTGGGTGTTGCGGAGGTGACCGGTGTCCGGGTCGTACTTGACATCGGTCTCCACGCCGGTCGCGCCGTGCTTCAGCGCGTCGTCGAGCGGGTCGCCGTTCTGGTAGTCGTTGTGGGCGTGCAGCCCCTCCGCCCATGCGATGTCGGCGTCGGGGTCGGCGCAGGCCGGCGGGGTGATCGGCGGCCGGACCGGCTTCGGGCGCTCGCTCTTGTCGGGGTCGCGGTCGTAGTCCGGCGGGTAGACCTTGGGCGCCACGGCGGGGCCGGCCTTGGCGCAGTCCGTACCGCCGGTGAGACGGCAGAGGGCGTCCTGGCAGGCTCGCGCCACGTTGCCGGGGATGTCCGTTGCGGCGAGGCCGCCGAGGATCACGGCGGCGAGGACGACGGCGGCGCCGTACTCGGTGACGGAGGCGCCCCTCTCGGCCCTGCGCCCGCTGCTTCGCGATCGTCTCGCCATGTGCACTCACCTCAGGGAACGGTCGGGCGGTGACACGACCCGTGTCACCGCCGCGGCGATCTGCGTTCACGTCCGGTGTCGCGGGCGGGGTGCTGCAACGGCGGATCCGAGGTCCGCGATCGGGGTTGCCGGACCGAGGGAAGTATTCCGGTCTTTACATCGGACAAGAAGGGACTAGTGCCTCATATCGGGGCTCAGAAAGAGACCGAGATCCCGATGCCCAGTCGTCCCACCTTCCGACGGGAGACCGATGCCCGGCCCCCGGCGGCCCCCGGTACCGCGCCGGCGGCCGCCCGGGGGATGCGACCGCCCCGCCACGACCACCGGCGCAGGGACACGATCGGGAATTCCCGCCCATGCGGGATTCTGGGATCATCTGAGGCGATCGGGCGAACAACCTCCGGGCGGAAGCGGTGCCATGCCAGACTCCTTACGCGAGGGCGACCCCACCCAGGTCGGCACCTACCGGCTGCACGGACGGATCGGCTCTGGCGGAATGGGCCGCGTGTACCTCGGCCACTCGCGCGGCGGCCACACGGTCGCGGTGAAGGTCGTCCGCCCCGAACTCGCGGACGACGCGCACTTCCGGCGCCGTTTCGCCGCCGAGGTCGCCGCCGCGCGCACGGTGGGCGGGATCTTCGCCGCCCAGGTCGTGGACGCCGACCCCGGCGGCGACCCGCCGTGGCTGGCCACCGCCTACATCCCCGGGCCCAGCCTGCACGCCGCCGTGGCCGAGCACGGCCCGCTGCCACCGGCGTCGGTGGCGGCGCTCGGGGCCGGGCTGGCCGAAGGGCTTGCGGCGGTCCACGGGTGCGGAGTGGTCCACCGCGACCTCAAGCCCGCCAACGTCCTCCTCGCCGACGACGGCCCACGGCTGATCGACTTCGGCATCGCCCGCGCCATGGACGCGACCTCCTACACCCAGACCTCCACCGTGCTGGGAACCGCGGCGTTCATGTCGCCCGAACAGGCCGCCGGGAGCGCGGTCGGGTACCCCGGCGACGTGTTCTCACTGGGCTGCGTCCTGGCCTTCGCCGCAACCGGCCGCAGCCCGTTCGGGGAGGGCCCCGGCCACGCGGTGGCCTACCGGGTCGTCCACGCCGACCCCGACCTGACCGGCCTCCCCGCCCCCTTCGCCGACCTTGTGGCGGACTGCCTGGCCAAGGACCCCGCTGCTCGGCCGGCACCGGAGCAGGTCCTCGAACGGCTCGCCGGGTCGGCGGTCCCCGGCAACGGCCACGCTCAGGGGCGGTGGCTGCCCGATGCCGTCACCGAAGTCATCACGATGTACAAGACACGCGTGTCGACGCTGGTCACGCCGCCCGTTCGTCCGGCGGCCCCGGACCGTCCGGCGACGAAGAGCACACCCGGACGGGTCGTGGCCCGCCCCATTCCCCGGCCAGGGGAGAAGAAGGGGCGATGGCTCCGGGCGGGCCTCGCGCTCCTGGTCGCCGCCACCGCCGTCCTCATGCTGTACGCCGGTCACCCCCCGTTCGCCTCCTGGGCGGACCGATGGCTGATCGGCGGCACGGCAAACCTCGAACTGCGCGACTGCG
The DNA here is from genome assembly GCF_003014485.1 of Murinocardiopsis flavida. GTDB lineage: Bacteria > Actinomycetota > Actinomycetes > Streptosporangiales > Streptosporangiaceae > Murinocardiopsis > Murinocardiopsis flavida. Next base: position 583,366 of record NZ_PYGA01000001.1, read on the forward strand.
CCGCGGAGATCGACGGCTCACTGACCGAGGTGTCCTGCGGAGACCCCGAAGCCGAGTACGGGGTCTTCGCCGAGCACCATTGGAACTCGGACGCACCGCGGCCGGGCGATGAGCGTGCCACCTGCGCGGAGGTGGACGGTTGGGATCCCGAAACCGGCCGCGCGGTCCAGGCCTGGAACCACATCGCCTGTTTGGAGGAGCTTCCCTGATCGCGAGCCGCAGGGGGGCGCACGCCGGTGGCAGGAACCCGTACCGACCCCGGCGATCGATGGATCGGCGACTACCCGGTTCCCTTTGGGCCGCGCGGTGGTTCGCCGGTGTTCTGCTCCCCCGCGCCGCCGTGGCGCGGGTCGGTGTCCGGCAGCGGGTCGGCACCGCGGATCGACTTCAGCGCCTCGGTCTCGATGCGGACACGCTCGACGGTCTCGGCCAACTCGGCGTCGGACCGCGTCGCCTCCTCTTGGGCAAGGTGGGCGCGGACGCCGATGAAGGTCGCAGAAAGGGTGTCGACGCGGGTGCGCAAGGAGGCCAGCGCCTCAGGCTCATGGAGCGCCCCGAGCCGGTCGATGGAACCGAGCTGCGCATCGATCCGGTCGGCGTGGCGTGCGAGTTCGGCCACCTGCTGCCGGAGTTCGCCGATAGGGGTGTCGGCGGCGTCGGCGCGCTCCACCGCCTCCCGGGTGAGCGCGGTCTGGCGGCGCAAGTCCTGGCGCATAAGTCCGATCGGCCCCGCATCGGCCACCCCTTGGGCTCCGGCACCCTCTCGTCCGTCCGGCACCCTGCCCTCCCGCGTTGCGCGCTGGGCTGCGTTGACCACCGTGAAAATGATCAGACCGAGGAGCACCACGGCAAATACCGAAAGAACGAGCAGTACCGGACTGATAGTCGCCACCTCCAGCGGTTACGGGATTCTATCCGGGGACGCCCCCGCACCCGGTCCGGAACGACCCGGCCGGAACCCGCGCGGCCGCGGCCCGGCGGCCGAGACCGCGCCTGCGGCCCCGGCCCATGGGTCGGCCTTGCGCACAGTCGGCGGTCCCGCGGTCCGGGACCACGAAGTCCGCCTCGCAGACACGCGTGCACGCGTGCGGCCACGCCGCACCGACCGGCTTCACGGCACCCCCGGGCGAGACGTCACCGGCCGCCGGAGACGATGCCCGCCTCGTGGGCGAGGAGGGCCGCCCGCACCCGGTTGGGCACGCCCAGCCGCGTATGCACCCCGGAGACGTGCGTCTTGACCGTGCTTTCCGCCAGCCCCAACCGGTCGGCGATCTCCCTGTTGGTCAGGCCCTCGGCGAGCAGCGTGAGGACGTCGCGCTCGCGGCGGCTCAGCGACGCGACCGCATCCCGGGCGGCGGCGTGTCCTGCCGCAACACCGCTGTACCGGTCGACGAGGCGCCGCGCCACCCGCGGCGACAGGAACGCCCCGCCCGTGGCGGCGGCGTGCACCCCCAGGAGCAGTTCGCCGGGGGCGCCGGTCTTGAGCAGGAACCCGCTCACGCCGTCGTCGAGCGCCGACGCGACATAGGCGTCCTCGTCGAACATCGTGAGCATGACCACCGCGGTCGCCGGGAAATCGCGGCGGAGGATCGCGGCCGCGGCGAGCCCGTCGCAGCGCGGCATCCGGACGTCGAGCAGGACGACGTCAGGGCGGTGCTCCGCCACCAGCGCGACCGCCTCGCTGCCGTCAGCGGCCTCACCGACCACGTCGACACCGCCGCGAGCGGTGACGATGGCGCGAACGCCGGCCCGAACGACGGCCTCGTCGTCGGCCAGAACGAGTCGGATCATCTGTCGCGGCCCCCGTTTCCGTGCGCTCCCGCCACGACGCTATCGCGCGCGCAGTGCCCCTGACCGGTCCGAAAGTCGGGTTCCGGGCACCGCGATCGGCCGATGCCCCGTCGCCGCCGCAGCCCGTAGCGTCCTCGCCATGATGCGATGGGTACTCAGAGCGGGCGCCGGCCTGCTCACTGCGTCCGTGCTGGTGAGCGCCGCGGTGGGGGTGGGACCGGCCGCCTCGGCCGATACCGGGGACCGTCCCGTGGACACGGCGCGGATCGACCGCTTCGTCGCGGACACCGTCGAGGCGCAAGGGCTCGCCGGGGTGTCGGTCGCGCTAGTCCGCGACGGCCGGATCCTGCACACGCGGGGGTACGGGCGCGGCCCCGGCGGCGGCCCGGTCACCGCGGAGACGCCCATGATGATCGCCTCACTGTCCAAGTCGATGACGGCGATGGCGGTCATGCGCCTCGTGGAGGCGGGCGAGGTCGAACTCGACACCCCGGTCCGGGACTATGTGCCGGAGTTCGACCCCGCCGACCCGCGCGCCGAGCGGATCACAGTCCGCCAGCTCCTCGACCACACATCGGGGCTCTCCTCGGGGCTGCTCAGCCCAGACCGGCGGGCGAAGGGGTCGCTGCGGGAAGCCGTGGCGATCCTGTCGTCCATGGCCACGACCGCCGAGCCCGGGACGCGACACGCGTACTTCAACGGCAACTACTGGCTGCTGGCGCGGATGGTCGAAAAGGTCTCCGGCGCGCCGTTCCGCACGTACCTCGACAAGGCCGTCTTCGCCCCGCTCGGCATGGACGCCAGCGCGGCGTTCGAGGACCCTGGGGCGGCGATCGCGGCGGCCTCGGGCACGGCAGGGGGTCACACATCGGCGTACGGGACCTCTGTCGCGCGGCGGGAACCCCCGGACTTCGCAACGGGCTCCGGCGGCGTCGTCTCGACGGCCGCCGACATGGCCCGCTGGCTCGCGCCCTACACCTCCGGCGGGCGCACCGCCGATGGGGAACCGTTCGTCTCGGCCGCGACGGTCGACGCGATGCTCACCCCCTCCGATCCCGCAGGCGAATACGCGCTGGGATGGCGCGACGGCACGCCGGAAGGCGACGCCAGGCCCCGGATGTCCCATGACGGAAACGCGCTGACCTCAAGCGCCTACCAGGGGATCTACCGCGAGAGCGGCTACGCGGTGGCCGTGTTGAGCAACACGTTCACGCTGCCGTTGGAGACCGCGTACCCCATCGCGGAAGGGGTCATCGACATCGCCGAGGGTGCGGGGACGGATGAGGGTGCGGGTCCGGAGGTCCCCGTCGCCGTCAACGCCATTTGCGACTACGTGCTCGCGGCGCTGACCGCGCTCACCGCCGCGCTCGGCGTCCGCAGGATCGTACGCGCCCCCGCGTGGGCCGAGCGCCTCGGCGGCCGGTCCACCCCGCGCCTCGCGGCGCGGCTGTCCCCCCGGCTGCTGCCCTTCGCCCTCGGCTGCGGGTTCGTCGCGCTGGTCGTTGCGAGCGGGGCGGACGCGAGATTCCTCGGGCTGTGGTTCGTGTGGCCCGCGCTGGGCGTCTGGGCGCTTGCGGCGGTGGTGTCGAACCTGGCGACGGTCGCCGTGCGCGTCCGCGCCCTGCGGCGGCTCCGACCGCGGCGGGCGGCGCCGCCTCACCACGCATAGACCGCAGTGAGGACGGCCGCGGCCACCCCGCACGCCGCCAAGGTGCCGAGAGTGCGGGCGGCGCCGCCTCACCACCCGTAAACCGCGAGGAGAGCGGCCGCCGCCATGCCGCACGCCGCCAACGTGACGAGAGTGCGGGCGGCGTCTCGGCGCAGCCGACGCCGCTCCTCCCCCGCGAGGTGCGGCGGCAACGGATCGTCGCAGACCGGCGCGGCGGCCTCTATGGGCCGCCGGTCCCCTGGTTCGTGCGGCAGCCGGGCGGCGACCTCGAAGGCGCCGCCCCGCGGCGCGGCCGAGAACGTCCCCCCGGCCAGGCGGACCCGCTCCCGCAGCGCGACCAGCCCCAGGCCGCCGCCGGGGCGTTCCGGCCGCCCGGATCCGGACGGCCCGGCACTGACGACGGTCACGGCCGTGTCGGCGGCCGAGTGCAGGATCCGGATCTCTACCGGCCTCCCCGGGGCGTGCTTGGCGGCGTTGGTCAACGACTCCTGGACGACGCGGCGGACGGTCCGCTCGACCACGTCCGGCACCGCGGCGTCCGCTCCGGTGCGCCGGAGCGCCACCGCCATACCGGCGTCCGTCGCACGCTCAACGAGCCGGGACACGCTCGCGACGGCAGCGGAGTCCGCCTCGTGCGGCTCCGGCCGCAGTACGCAGACGACCTCCCGCAGCCGGTCGGCGGCTGCCGCGGCGCCGGCGCGCAGCTCCCCCGCTGCCTCGCGCACCGCGCGCTCCTCCAGGCGCGGCGCCACCTCCAGCGCACCGGCGCGGAGGGCGATGAGCCCGATCTCGTGGCCAAGCGAGTCGTGGATGTCCTGGGTGATGCGTTCGCGTTCGCGCCGCCGCTCCCGTTCCAGGAGCCCGTTCCGCTCCCGCACCCGGAGCTCCCCCGCCCGCCGCCGGTAGTGGCCGACGGCCCATGGCAGCGCGACGGACAGTGCAGTGAACAGGATCGAATCGGGTGACACCGTCGACACGCCCCAGGAGAGGGCGAACCCCGCACCGCCCAGCAGCGCCCCGGCCGCGACCGGCAGCGGACAGGCCCGGACCCCGCGCTGCCCGGCACGGAACCCGAGCAGCGCGACGATGAGCTGCGCCCCGGGGCTCCACACAGCGAACGCGCACGCCACGAGGACGGCGGCCCGCGGGTACCGCCGGCCGGCCACCACGACGAGGACCAGGACCGGCACCGCCCCGGCCGGCAGCCACCACGGGGTGTCCGCCACCCGGTTGAGCACAGCGAGCGGCGCGAGCACAACGGCAGCGACCAGGTCGACTCGGAAAGCCCCGATCACCGTCCCGCCGCCACGCCCCGTCCCCATAACGGGACAGTACGACCACCCCCAGCCGGCCCCCACCAGCACCCCCACCAGTCGGGCCGCCCCCGGCACCCACCACAGCGAGTGCGGGAGAGCGGTGGCCGTCCCCGGCGGCAGCGGATCGCGGCACTCGCGCGCGGCAGGTCCGAACCGCCGACGCCCGCCGGCGGGCACGACCGGTCCGCCCACCCTGACCGGGCGGCCCTCACCCGATGGGACCGAGCTCCCGCCCGAACGCGCGGACATCCTCGATGAGCAGGTCCGGTGCCTGGAGCGATGCAAAGTGGCCGCCGCGGTCGTACTCCGTCCACCGGACCACATTGTGCTGCCGTTCCGCGATCGTGCGGATCGTGCCGTCACCGGGGAACACGGCGACGGCGGTGGGGACGGCGCTCCACGGCCCGCCGGAGAACGCCTCGCCCGCCTCCTTGTAGAGCCGCGCCGCCGACCCCGCTGTGCGGGTGAGCCAGTAGATCGTGACGTTGGTCAGGACGGCGTCGCGGTCGACGGGGGTCTGCACGGTGCGCGCGGGGTCATAGTCGACGAACCACTCCAGATTCCAGGCGAGCAGGCCGAGCGGCGAGTCGGTCACGGCGTAGGCGAGGGTCTGCGGCCGGGTGGACTGGACGGTGGCGTATCCGGCGCGCTCCTCCCAGTCCGCACCGGCCGCCTGGAGCGCGGCGACTTCCTTCTCCGACAGGCCCGCCAGCGGATCCGCGCTGGTCCAGTCGACCATGGAACCGCTGACCATCGCGTTGAGGTGCACCCCCACGACGTGTTCGGGATCGGTGCGGGCGAGCTCCGACGACACCAGCGACCCGAAGTCCCCGCCCTGGGCCACGTAGCGGCCGTATCCGAGTCGGCGCATGAGTTCGGCCCACGCCCGCGCCGTCCGCTCGATGCCCCACCCCCGCTCGCGGGTCGGCCCCGAGAACGCGAACCCCGGGAGTGACGGCACGACGACGTCGAACGCCGGTGCTCCCGCGGCGCCGTGGCCCGCCGGGTCGGTCAAGGGCCCGATCAGCCCGGCCAGGTCGGCCGGTGTACTCGGCCAGCCGTGCGTCAGCAGCAGCGGAGTGGCGCCCGGCTGGGGCGACCGCGCATGGACGAAGTGCACGGTCTGCCCGTCGATCTCAGTTGTGAACTGCGGAAACGCGTTGAGCCGCCGCTCGTGCGCACGCCAGTCGTAACCGGTGCGCCAGTATTCGGCCAGCGCCGCGAGGTAGTCGGATGCGACGCCGTAGTCCCACCCGGCCGAAGGCAGTTCGTCGGGCCACCTGGCGGCATCCAGCCGGCGGGCCAGGTCGGCCAGGTCCGACTCCGCGACATCAATGGAGAAAGGCGTGATCTCAGAACTCATGGGCCACACGCTAGGGTCCATCTAGGTCAATCACTGTCCTACTACCCCTACGGCACGCGGCCCCGCCCCCAGGTTCACCCCGCGTGCGCGGGGCACTGGAGTACGCGGCCTGGCACTCCAGTGCTCGTCGACGCGGACCGAGCAAGGGACCCGGTTTCCAGCGCGAGCCGGTCCCAGGGTTCGATGTCGCGCCGGAGCTGCCGGTCGTGGGTGGCGAGCACCACTGCCGCGTCGGTGGCGTCGAGCCCTTCGGTCAGCTCGTCCACGAGCGCGATCGAGAGGTGGTTGGTCGGCTCGTCGAGCAACAGGACGTGCGGGCGCGACGCGAGCGCCATTGCGAGGTCGAGCCGGCGTTGCTGCCCCATGGACAGCTCGTGCATCGGCTTGTTGACGTCCGCTGAGGAGAGCAGCCCGAGGGAGGCGAGGGAGACCGCTTCGCCCTCCGTGAGGACACCGGCCCTGATGAGCCTGTTCTGGTGCGCGAGGAACACGTCGCGGGCGCGCTGCGGGCCCGCCTGCGGCGACTCCTGCGTCAGCACCTGCACCCGGACGGTGCGCGCGGTGCGCACAGCGCCGCTGCTCGGCTCGATCCGGCCGGCGAGCACCGCCAGCAGCGTCGACTTGCCCGACCCGTTGACACCGGTGACCGCGAGCCGCGACCCGGAATCGAGGGCGACCGAGACCGGCCGGTCCAGGCGTCCGGCAACGGTGACCTCCTCCGCACTGAGCAGGCTCGCCCCGGCCCGCGCGGGCAGCTCCGGCATGCGGAACCGAAGCGGCGGCGAAGGCATGGAGACCGCGTGCGCCTCCAGGTCGTCGCGCCGTCGGTGGACGGAACGGACGAGTCCGGGCGCCCGGGTCGCCCGCTGGTGCTTGCCGGTGCCCTTGTCCGGACGCCACCCTGTGACCAGCCGGTTCTGCGCCTCGGAGAGGCCCTGGGTGAGTCGCGCGTGTTCGGCCTGCTGCTGCTCGTACTCGGCGGCCCAGCGTTCCCGCTCGGCGCGCCGCCCCTCCTGGTAGCCCGCGAACCCGCCACCGTAGACGCGGGGCCTGCCGTCGCGGCTCGGATCGAGGTCGAGCATCGTCGTGGCCACGTCCGACAGCAGCGCCCGGTCGTGGCTGACGAGCACCACCCCCTGCCCACGGCTGCGCAGATGGGTGGTCAGGTAGTCGAGCCCGGCGGCGTCGAGGTGGTTCGTGGGCTCGTCCAGCAGGAGGAAGTCGTGCGAGGCGCCCAGCAGGCAGGCGAGCCTGACCCGGTAGCGCTGCCCGACCGACAGCTCCGCCAGCGGGCGCGACCGGTCGGTGACGGCGCCCAGGTTCTCCAGCGCGAGATCGACGCGCCGGTCGGCGTCCCATGCGTCCAGTGTTTCGGCGGCGTCCAGGGCCGCCGCGTACGCCTCGGCCGCTCCGGGTGCCGAATGGGCGAGGCCCGCGGCGCTTTCGTCGAACGCGGCCAAGGCCGTGCGCTCGGCGGCGAGCTCGATGTCGATCAGGTCGCCGACGGTGCGGCCGTCGGTCGCCCGCATCTCCTGCTCCGCGACGCCGATCGTGCCGATGCGCCGCACGGTCCCGGCGTCCGGTTCGAGCAGGCCGGCGAGGATGTGCAGCAGCGTGGACTTGCCGCGGCCGTTCTCGCCCACGATCCCCAACCGAGATCGCGGCGCGACCGTGATGTCGACGTCAGAGAGGACCGTTCGGCCGCCGCGGTCGATGTGGATTCCTGCGGCGGTCAGTTGTGCCCGCTCCCCAGCAGGCAGCCCGAATGACGGGCTGAGGGTAGCCATTCTTCCTCCGAACAGAGCTCCGCCCGGCGCCATGGCAGCGAAGGGGATGGGAGCTCACCGAGCTGACGGAAGGCCCAGAGCGGGCCGGTGCAGACGTCAGGTACCCGCGGCCACGCTGTACGTGGAGGCGGGCGCTCGGGTTCGGATCAGAGGAAATAGAGATGCACGGGAAGAATGGTAACAGACTGGTCTCTGAAATCGGACATGGTGTCAGATTCCACCCACGGTTTCCCCCGCCGTGCGCTGGAGGTCGGTGGACATGGACGCCCGGGCGCTGGGTGGGCATGGGAGCGCCCCGGGCGGGGTTCCGGCCGGGGCGCGCTGCGGGTGGTGACGGGGTCAGACTTCGACGACGACCGGGACGATCATCGGGCGGCGGCGGTAGGTGTCGTTGACCCACCGGCCGAGGTTGCGCCGCACGAGCTGGCGGAGCTGCGACGGGTCGGTGATGCCGTCGGCCGCGGCCTTCTCCAGTGAGTCCTGGATCTTGGGGATGACCTCGTCGTAGGCCTCGACGTCGATCCCGGAGCCCCGGGTGTGGATCTGGGGCTCGCCGACCAGCTTGCCGGACTGGGAGTCGACCGCGATCACCACCGAGATGAACCCCTCGTCGCCGAGGATGCGGCGGTCCTTCAGCGCCGACTCGGTGACGTCGCCCACCGAGGTGCCGTCGACGTAGACGTAGCCGGCCGGGACCGCGCCCACGATGCGCGCCTTGCCCTTGTGCAGGTCGACCACCACGCCGTCCTCGGCGATGACGATGCCCTGCTCGGGCACGCCGGTGAGCGCGGCGAGCTTGGCGTGCGCGCGCAGGTGCCGCCACTCGCCGTGCACCGGCATGAAGTTGCGCGGCTTCACCATGTTCAGGACGTACATCAGCTCGCCCGCGGAGGAGTGCCCGGACACGTGCACCAGGGCGTTGCCCTTGTGGACGACGTTGGCGCCCCAGCGGGTGAGCCCGTTGATGTTGCGGTTGACCGCGTTCTCGTTGCCGGGGATGAGCGAGGACGCGAGCACCACGGTGTCGCCCCGCTCGATGCGGATCTGGTGGTCGCGGTTTGCCATACGACTCAGCGCCGCCATGGGCTCGCCCTGGGAGCCGGTGCAGACCAGCAGCACCTGCTCGGGCCGCAGGTCCTCCAACTCCTTGACGTCGACCAGCAGCCCGGCCGGGATGGTGAGGTAGCCGAGGTCGCGCGCGATGTTCATGTTGCGGACCATGGACCGGCCGACAAACGCGACCTTGCGGCCGTGGGCCTCGGCGGAGTCGAGGACCTGCTGCACCCGGTGGATGTGCGACGCGAAGCACGCCAGGATGATGCGCTTGTCGGCCTTGTCGAAGACGTTGTCGATGACCCCGGCGATGTCGCGCTCGCTGGTGACGAACCCCGGCACCTCGGCGTTGGTGGAGTCGGACAGCAGCAGGTCGACGCCCTCGGCACCGAACCGGGCGAACCCGGCGAGGTCGGTGAGCCGGCCGTCGAGCGGCAGCTGGTCCATCTTGAAGTCGCCGGTGTGCAGCAGCGACCCGGCGGGCGTGCGGATGCCGACGGCGAGCGCGTCGGGGATGGAGTGGTTGACCGAGAAGAACTCCAGGTCGAACGCTCCGAACGAGCGGCGCTCGCCCTCGGCGACCTGCACCACCTCGGGCTTGATGCGGTGCTCGCCCAGCTTCGCCGAGATGAACGCGAGGGTGAGCCGGGAGCCCACCAGCGGGATGTCGGCCCGCTCGCGCAACAGGAACGGCACCGCCCCGATGTGGTCCTCGTGGCCATGGGTGAGGACGATCGCGACGACGTCGTCGAGGCGGCCGCGGATGTAGTCGAAGTCCGGCAGGATCAGGTCGACGCCCGGCTGCTCCTCCTCGGGGAACAGCACACCGCAGTCGACGATCAGCAGCTTGCCGCCGTACTCGAAGACGGTCATGTTCCGGCCGATCTCGCCCAGCCCGCCGAGGGGTACGACCCTCAGCGTCTGCTTGGCGAGCGGCGGAGGCGGCCCGAGTTCGGGATGCGGGTGGCTCATGCAGATCCTTCCGTCAAGCGTTCCACTCCCACGGCACTGGCGGGCACGGCCTGGTGCGGGGCGAGCCCGATGGGCCCCTTGACCCCTGCCGCCGCGAGGTCCTCGCGCAGCAGTGCCTGCAATTCGACCGACGCGTCGGCCAGCGGGGTGCGCACCACGCCGCCCGGCAGGCCGAACATGTTCAGCACCGCCTTGGTCGTGATGACCCCCTGGGTGCGGAACAGCCCGGTGTAGACGGGGGTGAGCCGCCGGTGGATGGCAAGGGCCCGGACGACGTCGCCGTCGAAGAAGGCGTCGATCATGTCGTGCAGGTCGGCGCCGACGATGTGGCCGACGACGCTGACGAAGCCCGAGGCGCCGATGGACAGCTGCGGCAGGTTGAGCATGTCGGAGCCGCAGTAGTACGGGAGGTCGGTGCGGGCCATGACCCAGGTGCTCGCGCCGAGGTCGTCCTTTGCGTCCTTGTTGGCGACGATGCGCGGGTGCTCGGCCAGCCGGACGAGCGACTCCGAGGCGATCGGGACGCCGGTGCGGCCGGGGATGTCGTAGAGCATCATGGGCAGCCCGGAGGCGTCGGCGATGGCCGTGAAGTGCCGGATGATGCCTTCCTGCGGCGGCTTGTTGTAGTAAGGCGCCACCGCGAGGACCCCGTGCGCCCCCGCCGCCTCGGCCGCCTTGGCGCGCTCGATGCTGCACCGGGTGTCGTTGGTGCCCACGCCGGCCACGATGGAGGCGCGATCGCCGACGGCTTCGAGGACGGCACGGAGCAGCCGGTCTTTCTCGTCGTCGTCCGTCGTGGGCGACTCGCCGGTGGTACCGCTGATGATCAAGCCGTCGTTTCGCTGCTCTTCGACCAGATATGTGGCCAGACGTGCGGCGCCGTCGTAGTCGACGGAGCCGTCGGCGTGCATCGGAGTGACCATCGCGGTCAACATCCGGCCGAAGGGCGCGTGCGGCGTAGTGCTGCCTACCATAGGGAAAACGGTATCGCGAGTAGGAGCCGACCGGCGCCATGCCACCCGGACGACATGGATTATTCCGGCATCTGCGCCGATGCCGCCCAGAGAGCGGGGGCGTCCCGCTGCGCGCGGACCGCCCCCGGATCATGGGCCCTGTACCGCCTACCGCTCGTCGCGGTCGGGCAGGAACACGCTCAACGCCCAGCTCACAACCGCGACGACGATCGCGCCGAAGAACGCGGATGTGAAACCGTCGACCGTGAACGGCAGGTTGAACAAGCCGCCCAGCCACTCGGTGAGCAGCAGCAGGAACGCGTTCACGATCAGGGCGATGAGGCCCAGCGTCAGGATGTAGAACGCGCAGCCCACCGTCTTGACGATGGGTTTGATGACCGCGTTGACCACACCGAAGATGGCACCCACCGCGAGGTAGGTGGCGATCTGGCTGCCGGTGTCCTGGGCGCCGACGGCGATTCCGGGGACCAGCAGCACCGCCGCCCACAGGGCGAGTGCGTTCACGATGATTCTAATGATGATGCTCACGTCTCCGATGCTGCCACGCCGATCGGCGGATATGCATGCACGGGCGCGGAGTTGGGGGAAAAGCCGGGGTCGTCCCCCACCCCCGCCTCCGTAACCGGACCGCCCACCCGCGTCTCGGCGACCGGACCCGCACTCCCGCGCCTCGGCGACCGGGCCGCCCTCCCGCGCCTCCGCAACAGGACCGCGCGGCCGGGCGGGTCCGGTTGTGCGCGCCGGTACCCGGCCTGGGAGCATTCCGGAAGCACCCCGCCCCTACCCAGATGAGGTCGCCGACCGTGTCCACTCAAGACTTCGTCCGCGCAGCGCGGGTCGCCGACATCGACACCGTCGTCGAGGTGCAGGTCGCGGCGTGGCGGACGATGTACGGCCCGCTGCTGCCCGAACCGGTCCTCGCCGAGCTCACCGGGGCGGAGGCCGCGTCGGCGTTCGCCGAGCAGTGGCGCGCCGCCGTGCGGAACCCGCCGACGTCCAAGCACCGCCTCCTGGTGGGCACGCACGACCGCGAGGTGGTGGGGTTCGTCTCGGTCGCGCCCTCGGAGGACCCGGACCGCTGGCCGGGCACCGACGGCGAAATCCTCGCGCTGCACGTCGACCCGGCGGCGACCGGCCAGGGCCACGGCAGCCGGCTGCTGAACGCCGCGGTGGACCACCTCATCGAGGACGGCATTCGCGCGGTGTACGCGTGGACCCTTGAGGCCGCCAACCCGCTGCGGTCGTTCCTGGAGGCGAGCAACTGGCAGCCCGACGGCGCCCGCAGGGAGATCGACATGGGCGTCCTCGTGCCCATGGTCCGGCTGCACGCCGCGATCGGGCCCTGACCCCGCCGCGCCGCGGGCGGCGCTAACGTTGTGCGGACGCCGGTGCACGCCTCCGGCGCCGCTGTCGATTCGAGCGAGAAGAGGGACCAGCGCGTGGCCTCGGTGAGCGAATGGGTGGCGGGCGCGCGCCCGCGCACCTTGCCGAATTCGATCGTGCCCGTCGCGGTGGGCACCGGCGCCGCGTTCGCGGCCGACGGCTTCGTGTGGTGGAAGGCGCTGCTGGCCCTGATCGTCTCGCTGGCGCTCCAGGTCGGGGTGAACTACGCCAACGACTACAGCGACGGCATCCGCGGCACCGACGCCGACCGGGTGGGCCCGCTGCGGCTGACGGCCACCCGCCTCGCCGAACCCGCGCAGGTCCGCACCGCCGCGATGCTCTCTTTCGCGATCGCGGCCGTCGCCGGGCTGGTCCTGGCCGCGACGTCGTCGTGGTGGCTGCTGCTGGTCGGGGCCGCGGCGATCGTGGCGGCCTGGTTCTACACGGGCGGCAGCACCCCCTACGGGTACCACGCGCTCGGCGAGGTGTCGGTGTTCGTGTTCTTCGGCCTGGTGGCCGTGGTCGGCACCGTGTTCGTGCAGGTCGGATCGGTGCCGTGGTACGCGTGGGCCGCGGCGGTGCCCGTCGGGCTGCTGTCGTGCTCGGTGCTGGTGGTCAACAACCTCCGCGACATCCCCACCGACACCGCCACCGGCAAGCGGACGCTGGCCGTGGTGCTGGGCGACGCCGGGACCCGGCGGCTCTACCTCGGCTGCATCGCCGTCGCGTTCGCAACGGCGCTCGCTGTGGCGGCGGTGAGCTGGTGGGTGCTGCTGGTGCTCGTCGCGGCGCCGTTCGCCGTCCCGCCGGGACGCAGGGTCGCGTCCGGGCAGGTCGGCACCGACCTGGTCCTCGCGCTGGGCGAGACGGGGCGGCTGCAACTGGTGTTCGGGGCGCTGTTCGCCCTCACGCTCCTGACCGCGTGAACGGCGCACGGCCCGCCGGCCGCACCCTCTCGGGATGGAAGCCCAGCTCATGCCCTAGGCTTCGGCGCATGAAATCGCCCATGAGATACCTCCTGGCCTGCGGAGCCATTGCGGCCCTCACCCTCACCGGGTGCGGCGTACTGAGCGGCGGCGGCGAGTCGTCCCCCGAGGGGGCCGGCGGCGATCCCGTCAACGGCGGCAAGGTCGAGGCGGGCAAGTCCAAGCCCCGCAAGACGATCGCCAGCCAGGACGTCACCGTGCAGGGCGCCGACCTGCACTTCGCGGTCCACGACCTCGCCCGGCGCGGCAAGACCGTCGAGCTGACCTTCTCCGTCAGCAACACCGGCAAGAAGGAGATCGAACTCGGCACCGCCTTCATCGACGGCAACGTCCTCAGCGACGACCGCGGCACGATCGCCGGAGTGAAGCTCATCGACCCGGGCAACGGCAAGGTCCACCTGGTCGCGCGCGATTCCCAGAAGCGGTGCGTGTGCACCGGCCCCAAGTACGGGGAGCCCCTCGAAGGCGGCGACAGCATCCTCATGAGCGGCACCTACGGCGCCCCGCCGAAGGACGTCGAGGAGATGAACGTCAGCATCCCCAAGGCGGGAACCCTGAACGATGTCCCGCTCAGCTGACGTCGTGGGCCTGGCCGCGGCGGCGGCAGCGGTCCTGCTGCTCGCGCCCGTCCCCGCTGCGGCCGATGCCGAACCCGGCCCGGTGGCGGAGGCCCCGATCCTCGACCTCTCCCTACCGGTGAACGGCATCAGCGCGCCCGTTGAGGACCTCACCTACGCCACCGAGAACGAGGACGGCTCTCTCACCGACGCGGAGAACGCCAAAGAGCGCACCGTCACACTCGCCGCCGACGTCCTGTTCGACTTCGACAAGGCCACCCTCAGCGGCAAGGCCGAGACGGCGCTGGCGGAGGCCGCCGGGATCCTCGAGGAGCACGCCGGCGGGAAGACCGTCGACATCGTCGGCTACACCGACGCCAAGGGCGACGACGCCTACAACACCAAGCTCTCCGAGGACCGCGCCGAGACCGTCCGGGCGGAGCTGGAGCCGCTCGTCAGCGGCACGGAGGTGAAGTTCCGCACAGCGGGCAAGGGCTCGGCCGACCCGGTCGCCCCCAACGAGGTCGACGGCGAGGACAACCCCAAGGGGCGGGAGAAGAACCGCCGGGTGGAGATCCGCTTCCCGCGCTGACCGGTGCGCACCGGGCGGAGGGGGCCGCGCTCCACCGCCCCGGGCCTCCTCGGGCGCTCCGGGGACTCAGCCGAGGTCGAGCAGCGGCTCCAGGCCGACGGTGAGCTGGTCGGGCAGGCCCGCGACGCTGCGCACGCCGAGGAGCACGCCCGGCATGAAGGACTCGCGGTTCATGGAGTCGTGCCGGATGGTGAGGGTCTCGCCGTCGGTGCCGAGGACGACCTCCTGGTGCGCGATGAGCCCCTGGATGCGCAGCGCGTGCACGCGCACCCCCTCGATGTCGGCCCCGCGGGCGCCCGGCACTTCGGCGGTGGTGGCGTCGGGCATGGGCGCGGCACCGGCGTTGTCGCGCGCCCGCGCGATGAGCTCGGCGGTGTGCTGCGCGGTGCCGCTGGGAGCGTCGGCCTTCTTGGTGTGGTGCAGCTCGATGATCTCGGCGGAGTCGAAGTAGGGCGCGGCCTTCGCCGCGAAGTGCATCATCAGCACCGCGGCGATGCCGAAGTTGGGCGCGACGAGCGCGTTGGCGCCGGGGTGCTCGGCGAGCACGCCGCGCAGCTCGGCGAGCCGGGCGTCGTCGAACCCGCTGGTGCCGACGACAGCGTGGATGCCGTTCGCCGCGAGCCAGCGGAGGTTGTCCATGACGGCGTCGGGGTGGGTGAAGTCGACGACGACGTCGGCCCCGAGGACCCGGTCGCGCTCCCCCGCGGTGTCGATCCCCGCCACCAGTTCGGTGTCGGCGGCGCCGCCGACGGCCTTGACGACTTCTGACCCCATGCGCCCATCGGCGCCGAATACTCCTACCTTGATCACGGGCCTCACCGTACCGGAGGCGGCGACCCGCCGGTGGTCTTGACCGGCGCGCCGGGTGGGTAAGTGCCCAGCGAGGCACCCCGCCCCATCCCCCGATCCGCACACAGAGGAGCGGACATGTTCGAGCGGTTCAGCCGGCGCGCCCGGCAGGTGATCGTCTTCGCCCAGGAGGAGGCGCGCGCCCTCGACCACGCCTACATCGGCACCGAGCACCTGGTGCTGGGGCTGGTCCGCGAGGAGGACGGGTCCGCGATGGCGGTGCTGGGGGTGCTGGGCATCAGCCCCGGCGCCATCCGCGAGCGGGTGCTCGCCCAGGTCGAACCCGGCGAGCAGGCACCCGAGGGCAACATCCCGTTCACGCGGCGCGCCAAGAAGGTGCTCGAACACTCGCTGCGCGAGGCCATCGCCATGCGGCACTACGACATCAGCACCGCGCACCTGCTGCTCGGCCTGCTGCGCGAGGGCGGCGGCATCGGCGCGCGGGCGCTGGAGGGCGCGGGAGTGCAAACGCAGGCGGTGCGCGACGCCAGCCGCCAGTTCCTTTCCGGTCCTCCAGGTGCCGAGATTCGAGACCGCCGGAAACGGCGCCCCGTCGGGGGCTTCGGCGGCGAAGCGGCCGGCGGGCCGTTCGGGCAGCCCACTGAGACCGCCCAGCAGCTCGCCCGGATCGAGACCCTGCTCCACGGCCTCGCCGACCGCGTCAAGGACGTCGAGCAGCGCCTCGCCGCCCTCGACGGCGGCGCCGCCGACACCAAGGAAGCCACCGAAGACTAGCGCCAATGTCGTTGAACCAACGGGTGCGAGGGTGTTCTCACGGCTCTGCTGGCCTCGGGCGAGGGGGTGGGCTGCCGTCGGCCGCGGTCGTCGTTGGGTCAGGCGGGTGTGGGGGGCAGGGTGGTGTCGAGGGCGGCGCGGAGGTGGCCGTCGGTGTCGGTGAGCATCCGAGCGGCGGCGTCGGGGCCCACCCCGGCGAGGATCATCAGGATCGCGTTCTTCACCTCGCCGCCCGCCGACGCGAGCGCCTCCTCGATCCGCAGGTCTGAGGCTCCCGTCGCGAGGGCGACGATCCGCCGGGAGCGGGCCCGCAGCTTCGCGTTCGTGCTGCGCAGGTCGACCATGAGGTTCCCGTAGGTCTTGCCGAGGCGGATCATCGTGATCGTGGAGATCATGTTGAGGACCAGTTTCTGCACCGTCCCCGCCTTGAGGCGGGTGGACCCGGTGACGAGCTCGGGCCCCGCCACGACCTCCAGCGCGTGCTCGGCGGCGCCGCCCAGCGGGGACCCGCTGTTGCACGCCAGCCCCACGGTCAGCGCCCCGGCGGCGCGGGCGTGGACGACCGCCGTCACGGCGTAGGGCGTGCGGCCGGACGCGGAGATCCCGACCACGACGTCGGCGGGGCCGATGCCGAGCGCGTCCAGGTCGGCGCCTGCCCGACCCCGGTCGTCCTCGGCGCCCTCGACGGCGGAGCGGATCGCCGCCTCGCCCCCGGCGATCAACCCGACGACCTGGCCCGGCGCCGTGTTGAACGTGGGAGGGCACTCGCTGGCGTCGAGCACGCCCATGCGCCCGGCGGTGCCGGCCCCCGCGTAGATCAGCCGGCCGCCGCCCCGCATCCTGGCGGCGATGGCGTCGATGGCGGCGGCGATGGCAGGGAGCTGCGCGGCGATGGCCGCGGGGACCCCGGCGTCGGCGGTGTTCATCGCCCGTGCGAGCTCGACGGTGGGCAGCCGGTCGATGTCGGCGTGCTCGGGCCGGTTGGCCTCGGTCGCCAGCGTCTCCAACTGTGCGCGCAATTCGTCGTGGGGCATCCCGTGGTGTTCCTCTGCGGTGGTCGTGGCGCGAGGCGACGACGCTCCCCGGCGCAAAGCACCCGGGAACGTGCGGGATTTTCCTACCTCGACTTCTTGCACTACGTAGATTATTGACGAATGGGTGCGGTTTCCACCGCGCACGGCGCCGATCGGCTCCCCGGGCACGACGCGGCCCCCGGCGCACCGAGCCGTCGGTGCACCGGGGGCCGCGCGAACGGCGCTCCGGGTCAGAACTCGCGGCCCTCCTCGTAGGGGCCGATGACGGCGAGCGTCTGCTCCCCGTTGAGGATGTCGGCCGCCACGGCGCGGACGTCGTCGGCGGTGACCGCGTCGAACAGGGCGAGGTCGTCCTCCACCGAGTAGTGGCGGGGGAACGCCAGCTCGTGCTGCGTGAGACGGCCCATGCGGGAGTTCGTCCCCTCGGTGCCCAGCACCCACGACCCGCGGATCTGGCCCTTGGCGCGCACCAGCTCGTCGTCGGTGAGCCCGTCGGCGGCCGCGCGCGCCAGCTCCGCCCGGCACACCGACAGCACTTCGTCGATCTTGCCGGGCAGGCAGCCCACATACACCTGGAAGCTGCCGCAGTCGGCGTAGGACGCGGTGTAGGCGTGCACCGCGTACGCCAGCCCGCGCCGCTCCCGCACCTCCTGGAACAGCCGGGAGCTCATCCCGCCGCCCAGCTCCGCGCTGAGCACCTTCAGCGCGTACCAGCGCGGGTCCGTGCGGGCGACGCCGTCCACACCGAGGATCACGTGGGCCTGCTCGGTCTCGCGCGAGAGCAGGGTCTGCCCCGCGTGCACCGGCACCCGCGGGCCGCCGATGCGCGGGGCGGCCGGGCGGGCGTCGCCCGCCGCCGCCGACTGCGCCGCGAACGCCTCGGCGACCTGGGCGACGACCGCCTCGTGTTCGAGGTTGCCGGCCGCCGCCACGACCAGCCGCGAGGGGACGTAGCTCTCGCGGTACTGCTCGAAGATGCGGTCGCGCGACAGCCCCGCGATGGTGTCGTTGGTGCCCAGCACCGGCCGCCCGAGCGGCGAGTCGGCGTGGAAGTACTCGGCGAACACGTCGTCCACCAGGTCGCTCGGCTCGTCCTCGTACATCGCGATCTCTTCGAGGATGACCCCCCGCTCGGTCTCGACCTCGCGGGGGTCCAGGACCGAGTTCGCGACCATGTCGCTCACCACGTCGATCGCGAGCGGCAGGTCCCGGTCGAGCACCTTGGCGTAGTAGCTGGTCTGCTCCTTGGTGGTGTAGGCGTTGTGGTCGGCGCCCACACCGTCGAGCAGCGCGGAGATCTCCAGGGGCGATCGGGTCCCGGTGCCTTTGAACAGCAGGTGTTCGAGGAAGTGCGCCGACCCGGCGTGCGCGGCGTCCTCGTCGCGCGAACCGGTGGTCGCGGTGATGCCGAACGCCGCCGACCGCACACCCGGCATGGCCTCGGTGACGACGCGCAGCCCGCCCGGTAGCACCGTCCGCCGCACCAGGCCCGAGCCCTCGCCCGGCTCCTGCAAGGTGACCGTTGTGTCGGGCCGCTGCTCGGCGGCGATGGGGTGAGAGCTCATGAGTCCTTCTCGAATACGCGGCTGCTGCGGATACCGCAGGGGCGGCCGCACCCGTGGTGCGGCCGCCCCTGCCCGACTATTGCGCTGATCAGGTGTTCTCGCCGCGCCCGCCGCGGGTGCGGCGGCGACGGCGGTCGCCGTCCTCACCCGCGGACTCGCCCTTCTCGGGCTTGTCGGCGGACTCCTCGGCCGCGGCCGGCTCGGCCGCCGGCTTGGCGACGGCCTCGGCCTCGACCACCTCGACCGGGATCAGCGAGAGCTTGCCGCGGTCGTCGATCTCGCGGATCTCGACCTGGATCTTCTCGCCGATGCTGATGACGTCGTCGAGGTTCTCGATCCGTTTGCCGCCGTGCAGCTTGCGGATCTGCGACACGTGCAGCAGGCCGTCCTTGCCGGGCAGCAGGGAGACGAACGCGCCGAAGGCGGTGGTCTTGACGACCGTGCCCAGGTAGCGGTCGCCGACCTCCGGCATGGTCGGGTTGGCGATGCTGTTGATGGTGTCGCGCGCCGCCTCGGCGGACGGGCCGTCGGTGGCACCGATGTAGATGGTGCCGTCGTCCTCGATGGTGATCTCGGCGCCGGTGTCGTCCTGGATCGAGTTGATCATCTTGCCCTTGGGGCCGATGACCTCGCCGATCTTGTCGACGGGCACCTTCACCGTGAGGATGCGCGGCGCGTGCGGGCTCATCTCGGCCGGACGCTCGATGGCCTCGGACATGACGTCGAGGATGGCGAGCCGCGCCCCCCGGGCCTGCTGGAGCGCCTGGGCGAGCTGCGAGGCGGGGATGCCGTCGAGCTTGGTGTCGAGCTGGAGCGCGGTGATGAGCTCCCGGGTGCCGGCGACCTTGAAGTCCATGTCGCCGAACGCGTCCTCGGCGCCGAGGATGTCGGTCAGCGTGACGTACTGGTCGCCCTCGCTGATCAGGCCCATGGCGATGCCGGCCACCATCTCCTTCAGCGGCACACCGGCCGACATGAGGGACATCGTGGACGCGCACACCGACCCCATGGACGTGGAGCCGTTGGAGCCCAGCGCCTCCGACACCTGGCGGATGGCGTAGGGGAACTCCTCGCGGGTCGGCAGGACCGGGACGAGGGCCCGCTCGGCGAGCGCGCCGTGCCCGATCTCGCGCCGCTTGGGCGAGCCCACGCGGCCGGTCTCGCCGGTGGAGTACGGCGGGAAGTTGTAGTTGTGCATGTAGCGCTTGGTCCGCTCGGGGTTGAGCGTGTCGACCATCTGCTCCATGCGCAGCATGTTCAGCGTGCTGACACCCAGGATCTGGGTCTCGCCGCGCTCGAACAGCGCCGAGCCGTGCACCCGCGGGATCACGCCGACCTCGGCGGAGAGCTGGCGGATGTCCTTGGGGCCGCGGCCGTCGATGCGGACCTTCTCGTTGAGGACCCGCTCGCGCATGAGCTGCTTGGTGAGCGACTTGAACGCCGCGCCGACCTCCTTCTCGCGCCCCTCGAAGTCCTCGGCGAGCTTCTCGGTGGCGAGCGCCTTGACCCGGTCGAGCTCGGCCTCGCGGTCCTGCTTGTCGGCGATGGTCAGCGCCTGCGCGAGTTCGGTGCGCACGGCGCCCTCGACGGCGGCGTAGGCGTCGTCCTCGTAGTCGAGGAAGATCGGGAACTCGCCGGTCTCCTTGGACGCCTGCTCGGCGAGCGCCGACTGCGCCTTGCAGAGCACCTTGATGAACGGCTTGGACGCCTCGAGGCCCTCGGCGACGGTCTGCTCGTTGGGGCCGACCGCACCGCCGGCGACCAGGTTCAGGGTGCGCGGCGTGGACTCGGCCTCGACCATCATGATGGCGACGTCGCCGTCGGCCAGCACCCGGCCGGCGACGACCATGTCGAACGTCGCGTTCTCCAGCTCCGAGTGGGTCGGGAACGCCACCCACTGGCCCTCGATGAGAGCGACGCGCACCCCGCCGATGGGGCCGGAGAACGGCAGCCCGGCGATCTGGGTGGACATCGACGCGGCGTTGATGGCGACCACGTCGTAGAGGTGGTCGGGGTTCAGCGCCATGATGGTCTCGACGACCTGGATCTCGTTGCGCAGGCCCTTGGTGAACGAGGGGCGCAGCGGCCGGTCGATGAGCCGGCAGGTGAGGATGGCGTCCTCGGACGGGCGGCCCTCGCGCCGGAAGAACGAGCCGGGGATCCGGCCCGCGGCGTACATGCGCTCCTCGACGTCCACGGTCAGCGGGAAGAAGTCGAGGTTGTCCTTCGGCCGCTTCGACGCGGTGGTCGCGGACAGGACCATGGTCTCGTCGTCCAGATAGGCGACGGCGGACCCGGCGGCCTGCCGGGCGACCCGGCCGGTCTCGAAGCGGATCTTGCGGGTGCCGAAACGACCGTTGTCGATCTCGGCTACTGCGGAATACGCGCCCTCCATGGGCGTCCTCCTACACGGTCTCGGGATATGGGTCGATCCCGCATGCTCGTGCCCGGAGATGGAGCCGTCGAGTCGTCGCCACTGGGACACCGGGCAGTGCCGCGCATACGCGGGCGGCGCTGCGACCGGGGTCATTCTGGCGGCCGGCCTTCGATCGAAGCCCTCGGCGCGACCCCGTGGGGGCGAGCCGAAGACCACTACCGAGGACCGGCCTCGACGCGGCGACCGGGACATCGGGCCGCGGGAAGATCGTCATTCGATTATCGGTGCCATGCCGGTACCTGGCAAGGTCACAACGCCACCACCGCGGCGGTGGCGCCGCACACCACACTACTAAGAAAGGGAGCGGCCGGGGCCGCTCCCTGGACGGTATCGGCCTACGCCGTGCTCAGCGGCGCAGCCCGAGGCGCTTGATCAGCGCGCGGTACCGGTTGATGTCCTTCTTCTCGATGTACTGAAGGAGGCGGCGGCGGCGGCCGACCATCAGCAGCAGGCCGCGCCGGCTGTGGTGGTCGTGCTTGTGGGACTTCAGGTGCTCGGTGAGCTCGGTGATGCGGTGCGTGAGCAGCGCGACCTGCACGTCGGGGGAACCGGTGTCGCCCTCGACGGTGGCGTAGTCGGCGATGATCTTGTTCTTCGTGGCGGTGTCGATCGACACGGCGCTCCTTCTTGATTCATGGCACGCGGGTGGTTGAGCGTTCCCGCGCCCCGCCGTGCGACGGCGGCGCGCAGGCCGGCGACCATGCGAGCCCACAGTCTCCGGATGGTTGTCGTCCCGCGCCGCGATGCGGACCTGTGCGGTCGAACGCAGCGGACGCTGTGCCCACGAATACTCCTGGGCACGACCGACCTACCGATCCTATGCCATGCCGCGATGTCCTCGGACACCTCGCGCGGCGGGGCCGCCCCGTCAGCCCGGGGACCCGCCCGCCAGCATCCGCCGGGCGGTCGCGACGTCGCGGTCCATGGCGGTGATCAGCTCCTCGACGCTGTCGAACCGCTCCTGCCCGCGGATGCGGCGGACGAAGTCGACCGCCATCGGCGCCCCGTACAGCTCCAGGTCGTCGCGGTCGAGCGCGTACGCCTCGACGGTCCGGTCGGGGCCGTCGAACGTGGGGTTGGTCCCAACGGAGATCGCGCACGGCCACTGGTCCTCCGCGCCGGGGGCGGGGCCGGTGTGCAGCAGCCGCCCCGCGTAGACGCCGTCGGCCGGGACGGCGAGGCCCGGCGGCAGGTCGAGGTTCGCGGTGGGGAAGCCGAGGAGGTCGCGGCCGCGCGCGAAGCCCCGCACGACCACGCCGCCGACCCGGTGCGGGCGCCCGAGCAGCGCGGCGGCGGCCTCGACGTCGCCGGCCGCGACCCGCTCGCGGATGAGGGTGGCGGAGACGGCGGTGGCGGCGGGGCCGTCGGCGACGAGCGGGACGGCGTCGACGGCCAACCCCGCCTTGTCGCCGAGCGTGCGCAGCAGGCCGACGTCGCCGGCCGCTGCCGCGCCGAAGCGGAAGTCCGCGCCGACCACGGCGGCCTCGGCGTGCAGCAGGTCGACCAGCACCTGCCGGACGAAGTCCTCGGCTGGCGTCGCGGCGAACCCCGGCGTGAAGTCCAGCACGCACACCGCGTCGGCGCCGTGCGCGGCGAGCAGGGCGTCGCGCCGCTCCGGCGGGGTCAGCACCGCGGGCGCCGCCCCGCGGAGCACGGCATCGGGGTGCGGATCGAACGCGACGACCACCATGGGCAGTCCCTCGGCGGCGGCACGCCCCGCAGCCGCGGCGAGGACGGCCTGGTGGCCGCGGTGGACGCCGTCGAAGACCCCGACGGCGACAACGGAACGGCCCCAGTCGGCCGGAACGTCGTCCGGCCCGCGCCAGTGCAGCACCTCGGCTCCCTCCTGCCGCGCAGCGGCCTACGCGGGTTCGAACACCACGATCGGCTTGGTGTGCCCGGGCCGCTCCTCGGCGAGGGCGACGACCTCGCCGCCCGGCGCGAACAGGCCGATGGGCCCCGGCCCCAGGGTGCCGGGCGCGATGCGGTTGCCGTGCGAGATGCGGGCGGCCTCCTCGGCGCTGAGCACCCGGACCGGGAACGACGCGGCGACCGCCTGCGCCAGCGGCACCGTGGTGAACTCCGCGGCGAGGGCGTCGAGGGTGTGCGCCTGCTCGGCGGTGTAGGGGCCGACCCGGGTCCGGCGCAGCGCGGTCAGGTGCCCGCCGACACCGAGGGAGTCGCCGAGGTCGCGGGCGAGGGAGCGGATGTAGGTGCCGCTGGAGCAGCGGACACGGGCGTCGACGTCGACGAACCCGCCGGTGCGCCGGACCTCTTCGACGGAGAACTCCGACACGGTCACCGGCCGCGCCTTGAGCGCGACCTCGGTGCCGGACCGGGCGAGCTTGTACGCGCGCTGGCCGTTCACCTTGATCGCGCTGACCTGCGGCGGGATCTGCTCGATGGGGCCGGTGAGCGCGGCGACCCCGGTGTGCACCGCGTCGTCGGCGACGCCGGAGGCGTCCGCCTCGGCCGTCACCTCGCCCTCGGCGTCGTCGGTGCTGGTGCTGCGGCCCAGCCGGATGGTCGCCGCGTACACCTTCTCGGTCAGTGTGAGGTGTCCGAGCAGCTTGGTGCCCTTGTCGATACCGAGCACCAGGACCCCGGTCGCCATGGGGTCGAGCGTCCCGGCGTGGCCGACCCGGCGCGTGCCGGCGAGCCGGCGCACCCGGGCGACGACGTCGTGCGACGTCCAGTCGGCGGGCTTGTCGACGATCACTACCCCGCTGGTTGCCATGGCCGCGGCTACTCGTCCTCGTCGGGTTCGCGCGGGGCCTTGTACGGGTCGGCGTCGCCGGCCGGCGACGCCCCCGAGGCGGCGCGTGCGACCTCGGCGTCGGCCTGCCTGGCCTTCGCGAGCAGGTCCTCGATGTGCGCGGCGTTCTCCTGCACACCGTCCAGCTCGAACGCGAGGCTCGGGGTGTGGCGCAGCCCGGTCTGGCGGCCGACCTCGGTGCGGATGACGCCCTTGGCGCTGTCGAGCGCCACGGCGGTGCCCGCCTTCTCCTCATCGGTGCCGAACACGGTGTAGAACACCGTGGCGTCGCGGAGGTCGTTGGTGAGCCGCGCGTCGGTCACCGTGACGAACCCCAGACGCGGGTCCTTGATCCGGCGCTCCAGCATCTCCGCCACGATCCGCTGGATCCGGTCGGCGAGCTTGCGCGCACGTGCGGCGTCAACCATGGTCCTTGCTCAGTCTTCCTCTTGGTTGAAGAGCCGCTGCCGCGCGGACAGCAGCTCGATCTCGGGGTGCCCGGCGACCAGCCGCTCGCAGGCGGTGAGGACCTCGGCGCAGTGCGCCGCGGTCCCCGACACCACGGCGACGCCGATCTCGGCGCGCCGGTGCAGGTCCTGCTCGCCGGTCTCGGCGACCGACACCTCGAACTTGCGATTGATCTCCGCCACGATCGGGCGGACCACTGAGCGCTTCTGCTTCAGCGAATGGACGTCGCCCAGCAGCACGTCGAGTGTCAGAGCACCAACGAACACACACTCACCTCGGGGGTCGTCTTGTGGCGACGGACCCCGGGCCCCGGCACACGGCCGGGGCCCGGGGGACCGCCACGGGAGGGCCTGCGACTAATGCGACTAGTCGCGCGGCTTCTCCTTCATCTCGTACACCTCGATGGTGTCGCCTTCGCGCAGGTCGTTGTAGCCGACACCGATACCGCACTCGTAGCCCTCGCGGACCTCGGTGGCGTCGTCCTTGAACCGGCGCAGCGAGTCGACGTTGAGGTTGCTGGAGACGACCACGCCCTCGCGGATCAGGCGCGCCTTGGCGTTGCGCCTGATGATCCCGCTGCGGACGATCGAACCGGCGATGTTGCCGATCTTCGGCACCTTGAAGACCTCGCGGATCTCCGCCGAGCCCAGCGTGACCTCTTCGTAGATGGGCTTGAGCAGGCCCTTGACCGCGGCTTCCACTTCGTCGATCGCCTGGTAGATGACCGAGTAGTAGCGGATGTCGACGCCGAGGCGGTCGGCGAGCTCGCTGTTCTTGCCCTCGGGCCGGACGTTGAAGCCGATGATGATGGCGTCCGACGTCGAGGCCAGGTTGATGTCGTTCTGGGTGATGGCGCCGACGCCCCGCCCGATGACGCGGATGTCGACTTCGTCGCCGCCCGCGTCGATCTTGAGCAGCGACTCCTCCAGCGCCTCGACGGAGCCCGACATGTCGCCCTTGATGAGCAGCAGCAGTTCGCTGCGCGCACCCTCTTCGAGGGTCCGCTGCCAGTTCTCCAGGGTGACGCGGCGGCTCGCCTTCGCCTGCTGCGCGAAGCGCTCGCGCGCCTCGCGCTGGTTGGCGATCTGGCGGGCCACCCGGTCGTCCTTGACGACGAGGAAGTTGTCGCCGGCGCTCGGGACGTTGGTCAGCCCCAGCACCTGCACCGGGCGCGACGGGTCGGCCTCGGCGACCTGGGAGCCGTTCTCGTCGAGCATCGCCCTGACGCGCCCGTAGGCGTCGCCGCAGACGATGGAGTCGCCCACGTGCAGGGTGCCGCGCTGGACCAGGACGGTCGCCATGGAGCCGCGGCCGCGGTCGAGGTAGGCCTCGATGGCGATGCCCTGGGCCGACTGCTTGGGGTTGGCCCGCAGGTCCAACGCGGCGTCGGAGGTCAGCACCACCGATTCGAGCAGGCCGTCGATGTTGACGCCCTGCCGGGCGGAGATGTCGACGAACTGGACGTCGCCGCCGAACTCCTCCGCGACCAGGCCGTACTCGGTGAGCTGCGACCGCACCTTCTGCGGGTCGGCGCCCTCGACGTCGATCTTGTTGACCGCCACCACGATCGGCACATCAGCGGCCTTCGCGTGGTCGATGGCCTCGGCCGTCTGCGGCTTCACGCCGTCGTCGGCCGCCACCACGAGCACGGCGACGTCGGTGGCCTGCGCACCGCGGGCACGCATGGCGGTGAACGCCTCGTGGCCCGGGGTGTCGATGAAGGTGATCCTGCGCTCTTCACCGTCGACCTCGGTCGCGACCTGGTAGGCACCGATGTGCTGGGTGATGCCGCCGGCCTCGCCGCTCACCACGTTGGTGTTGCGGATGGCGTCGAGCAGGCGGGTCTTGCCGTGGTCGACGTGGCCCATGACCGTGACCACCGGGGGCCGCGCGACCAGCGCCTCTTCGCCGCCTTCGTCCTCACCGAACTCGATGGAGAACGATTCGAGCAGCTCGCGGTCTTCGTCCTCGGGCGACACGACCTCGATCGTGTAGTTGAGCTCCTCGCCCAGCAGTTGCAGGGTTTCGTCGGTCAGCGACTGGGTGGCCGTGACCATCTCGCCCAGGTGCATCATGACCTGCACCAGCGACGCCGGGTTGACCTCGATCTTGTCGCCGAAGTCCGACAGCGACGCGCCGCGGGACAGCCGGACGGACTGGCCGTTGCCGCGCGGGATCTTGACGCCGCCGAACGACGGTGCGCCGAGCTCGTTGAACTCCGCACGCCGCTGCTTCTTCGACTTGCGCTGGCGGCCGGGACGGCCACCGGGGCGCCCGAACGCGCCGGCCGTGCCGCCGCCGCGACCGCGGCCGCCGGCACCGGGACGGCCGCCGAAGCCGCCGGGGCGCGGACCGCCGCCGCCACCGCCGCTACCGGGGCGCGGACCGGCACCCGCGCCGGCACCGGGACGGCCACCGCCGCCGGGACGGCCGCCGCCACCGCCGCGGCCACCGGGGGCCCCGCGGCCACCGCCGCCGCCACCAGGGGCGGGACGGGAGGACGGCATGTTCATCGGGCTGGGGCGCGGACCACCGGGCGCACCGCCACCGGGGCGCGGACCGCCCGCACCGCCGGGACGCGGGCCGCCGGCACCGCCGGGACGCGGGGCACCTGCGCCGGGGCCGCCCGGACGGGGCGCCTGCGGGCGCGGGGGCCCACCGGCGCCGGGACGCGGCGCACCGCCGCGCTCGCTGCCGCCGCGCTCACCGGCACCGCCGGGGCGCGGGGCGCCCTGGCCGCCCGCGGGGCCGCTGGGACGCGGGCCCGGGCGCGGCGCGGGCTTGGAGCCCATGCCGGTCGCGGTGGACGCGAACGGGTTGTTCCCCGGGCGCGGGGTGCCGGTACGGGGACCCGGACGCGGGCCCCTGCCGCCACCGCCTTCGGAACGGCCGCCGCCGCGCTCGCTGCCGCCGCGCTCAGGGCGCTCACCGCCGGGACGCGGACCGCGCTCGGGGCGCTCACCGCCGGGGCGGGGGCCCGGGCGGTCGCCGCCGGGGCGCGGGCCGCGCTCGGGGCGTGCCGCGGGCTGCTGCTCGGCGTCGGGGCGCTCTGCCGCCGGTTCGGCCGCAGTGGGCTGCTCGACCGCCGGCTGCTCGGGCGCCGCGGGCTGCTGCACCGGCGGCTGGAACGGCTGGTCGGTCGGCTTCGCGGGGCCGGGGCGGGGCCCCGGCTTCGCACCAGTGGCGGGCGCACCGGTAGCGGGCGCGCCGTTGTCGGTGCCGCCTGCGGCGGGCGCGCTGGGACGCGCACTCGGTTTCGGACCCGGCTTGGGCCCCGCGGGACGCGGGGACGCGGGCTGTGCCTCGCCGCTGGGGCGGGGCTTGGGCTCCGAGGGGCGCGCAGCGGGCTTGCCGCCGCCGCCCTTCTTCTCAGCGGAGCCGTTGTTGAACGCTTCCTTGAGCCGACGGACCACCGGCGCCTCTATCGTCGAGGACGCCGAACGGACGAATTCGCCCATCTCGGTGAGCTTGGCCAGGACGGCCTTGCTCTCGACTCCGAACTCTTTGGCGAGCTCGTATACCCGGACCTTTGCCACTGCTCTCCTCTACATCGGTCCGGGACATGAGCTCGTGCCGGACCGTCGCTAGCTTGACGTACTCATCGCTGCGTACTCATCGAGTGCTCATCGCAATCTCGACCCGCTTCCGAATCGTCGTTACACAACAATGGGGCGACCACGTGCGTCTCGTACGACATGACAAGAACCGCCGTCCGCCGCTTTTCGCTGCGGCGAAACCGACGTGGTCATGACAACCCTATCCGGATCCCGGACCGACTCCAACGCACGGGGCGTCGGCGAAGAGCGCACCGACACGCGAGGTGTCGATGGCGCCATCGGCCCGCAGGGCCCTTCGCCACACGCGCCGCCGCTCGGCCTGCGCCCAGCACCGCGGATCGCGGTGCAGGTAGGCGCCCCGGCCCGGCATCCGCCTGGCGGAATCGGGCAGGAGGACCCCGCCTTCGGCCACCAGGCGCAGCAGGTCGTCTTGTGCTGCGCGGGACCGGCAGCCCACGCACATCCGCACGGGGGCCGCTCGGTCGACCGCTTCCAGTCTATCGCGCCGAGGCATCGGCGGGGCCCGGCGGCTGCTCGCCTTCGGCCTCCGAGGCGCCCTCGGCCGGCTCGGCGTCGGACCGGATGTCGATCCGCCACCCGGTCAGGCGCGCGGCCAGGCGGGCGTTCTGCCCCTCCTTGCCGATGGCGAGCGACTGCTGGTAGTCGGGGACGGTCACCCGCGCCACCCGCGCAACGGGGTCGAGGACCTCTACCAGCGAAACGCGGGCCGGGGAGAGCGCATTCCCGACGAACTCGCCGGGGTCCTCGGAGTAGTCGACGATGTCGATCTTCTCGCCGTGCAGCTCGGCCATGACGTTGCGCACCCGGCTGCCGAGCGGGCCGATGCAGGCGCCCTTGGCGTTGACACCGGACTTGTTCGACTTCACGGCCATCTTGGTGCGGTGGCCCGCCTCGCGCGCGATTGCGGCGATCTCAACGGTGCCGTCGGCGATCTCGGGGACCTCCAACTGGAACAGCTTGCGCACCAGGTTGGGGTGGGTCCGCGACAGCGTGACGGAGGGGCCGCGGTGGCCCTTGCGCACCTGGACCACGTAGGCGCGCAGCCGCTCGCCGTGGACGTACTCCTCGCCGGGCACCTGCTCCTGCGGGGGCAGGATCGCCTCGATCTTGCCGAGGTCGACCAGCACGTTCCGCGGGTCCTTGCCCTGCTGGATGATGCCGGACACGACCTCGGACTCGCGCCCCGCGAACTCGCCCAGCGTGAGCTCGTCCTCGGCGTCGCGCAGCCGCTGCAAGATGACCTGCTTGGCCGTCGAGGTGGCGATCCGCCCGAAACCCGAGGGGGTGGCGTCGTACTCGCCGACAGCGGAACCGTCGGCATCGGCTTCGACCGCCCACACGGTCACGTGCCCGGTGGAGCGGTTCAGCTCGACCCGGGCGTCGATGTCGGTCCCCTCCTGCCGGTGGTAGGCGATCAGCAGCGCGTCCTCGATCGCCTTGACGACGAGGTCCACCGAGATGTCCTTCTCGCGCTCAAGGCTGCGAAGGACACTCATATCGATATCCACGACTCCCCCTACTAGTCCGCCGCGTCGGTGTCGGCGTCCGCGTCATCACGGCGGAATTCCACTTGGACCTTGCCGCGAACCAGGTCGTCGTGGCCGAAGGAGCGGCTGCCGCCGTCGGTCTCCAGGGTGACCCCGGAGTCGTCGGCGTCCAGCACGCGCCCTTCGACCTCGCCGCCCTCAGCGAGGAGGGCGCGCACCAGCCGCCCTTTCGCGCGGCGCCAGTGCCGGGGTTCGGTGAGCGGCCGGTCCACGCCTGGGGAGGTCACCTCGAGGACGTAGGGCGCCTTGCCCATGGCCTCGGAGGTGTCGAGCGTGTCGGAGATGACCTGGCTGACGTCTCCGACGGCGTCGAGGTCGACACCGTTGTCGGAGTCGACGACGATCCGCAGCAGGCGGCGCTTGCCCGCGGGGGTGACCTCGATCGTCTCCAGATCGAGCCCCACCTCGGCCAGGACGGGCTCCAGCAGCTCAGTGAGCCTCTCCTGGCGAGCCTGCGCGCCCATAAATCCGATGCCCTCCTCGGCGAATTCCGCCCGCGGCCCTGAGGGCGACGGGGCGGTCCAGCTCTGCACATGCGTGATCCGCGCGTCGCGACCGACGGCGGTTTGCACCAAGAGTATCCGCAGTGCGCCTCTGTCCAGCACTTCCCGGGCCGGGGCCGCGCGGTCCGGGCGGGCGCGGCGCGCGGCGCCGCGCGATGCCCGCCAGTCGGTCCGTCGGCGCGCCGCAGGGCCCCGCGGCGTGAAAAGATGGGGTATCCAGTCGCAGGGTTATGCCCGCTTGGTTTCACCGCCCGGTGTGCCGCGCGTACCGGGGGTCAACAGAAGAGCCGTCCGGCGCGCGTGCCCGCCGGCGGCCGAGAGGAAGAGGTGGCGCGTGCGCCGTTCGACCGGGTCGGGCGTGAGCCGCCGCGCGCTGCTCGCCGGCGGGGCGGCGGCGGTGTCCGCCGCCGTGCTCGCCGGATGCCAGGGGGCGGGGTGGTACCCCGCCGAGATCAGCCCCGACGAGTACGTGCTGCGCGGTGCCATCACCGAGAAGCAGCGGCTGATCGCCCGATACGAGGCCGCCATCGAGGGCGGCGACGCGCCCGGCGACCTGCTCGCCAAGCTGCTCGGCCACCACGAGGAGCACCTCAAGGCGCTGCGCGACCGGCTTCCCGAGGACAGCGGCGGGCGCGACCCCGCGCCCACCTCGACCACCGGGCCCAGTCCCGAACCGGTCTCCGACGACCCGCTGTCCGTCGCGGCGCTCCAGGTCGCCGAGGAGACGGCGGCCGGCATGCGCGGGCGCGACGCGGCGAAGGTCGCCGACCGCTCCCTCGCGCAGCTGCTCGTCAGCGTGGGCGCGTGCGAAGTGGGCCACGCGCACCTGCTCTCCCAGGCGTGACCCCGGCGACGTCCGCCGGGCAGTGGGGCCCGGCGCAGGAAGGACCACTGTGAGCAGTACGAACGAAGCGTCGGAGGCCCCGGAGCCGGGCAGCGACACCGCGGCGTTGCAGAAGGCGCTGCGCGCCGAGCACGCCGCGGTCTACGGCTACGGCTTCATCGGCGCCAAGACCACCGGCGCGACGCGCGAACGGTGCCGCGCCTTCCTCGACGACCACCGCAACCACCGCGAGACGCTGCGCACCGAACTGATCAACCGGGGGGCCGAACCGGCCGTGTCGAAGGCGGCGTACGCCATCCCCGACGACACGTCCGAGCAGGGCCTCGCCGACTACGCCGGTTCGCTGGAGGAGACGGCCGCGCAGGCGTACCTGCAACTCGCCGGGGCGTCGGACCGCGCCCTGCGCGAACTCGCCGGGCGGTCGCTCCAGATGACCGTCGTCCGGGCCCTCGAATGGGGCGCCGACCTCGCTGCGTTCCCCGGGTTCCCCGGCGGGCGGCTCTGACCCTCTGCCGCCCGCGGGCGGCGGGGCCTTTCGGCCGTCCGCGACGGGGGCGGCCCCGCCGCGCGCCGGAGGCCCGGGGCGCGCGGTCCGACCGGGCCCTCGGCGCGCTGCTCAGGCGTCCTTGACGAGCGCCGCCACCGTCGCGACCGTGGCGTCCAGGGCGATCTCGCTGTGCCCGCCCCCGGCCCGGTCGCGCAGTTCGACCAGGCCCTCGGCGAGCTTCTTGCCGACGACGACCGTGGTGGGGATGCCGAGCAGTTCGGAGTCGGTGAACTTCACCCCCGGCGAGACCCCCTTGCGGTCGTCCACGAGCACCCGCACGCCCTGGGCGGCGAGCTCCTCGGCGAGGCGCACCGCGACCTCGATCTGCTCGCCCTTGCCGGTGCCGACCACGTGGACGTCTGCGGGCGCGACGGAGCGCGGCCAGACGATGCCCTTGTCGTCGTGCGACTGCTCGACTACCGCCGCGACCAGGCGCGACACCCCGATGCCGTAGGAGCCCATGGTGACGCGCTTGGGCTTGCCGTCGGGGCCGAGGGCGTCGAGCCCGAAGGTGTCGGTGAACTTGCGGCCGAGCTGGAAGATGTGGCCGATCTCGATGCCGCGGGCGGTGTAGAGGGTGCCGGTGCCGTCGGGCGACGGGTCGCCCTCGCGGACCTCGGCGGCCTCGATGGTGCCGTCGGGGGTGAAGTCGCGCCCGCACACCAGGTCCACGACGTGGTGGTCGTGCTGGTCGGCGCCCGTGGTCCACACGGTGCCCTCGACGATGCGGGGGTCGACGAGGTAGCGCAGCTTGTTGGCGAGCAGCGCGTTGGGGCCCACGTAGCCCTTGACGAGATAGGGGTGCGCGGCGAAGTCGGCCTCGTCGAGCAGCGCGACCTCGGCCGGGTACACCGCGGCCTCCAGGCGCTTCATGTCGACCTCGCGGTCGCCGGGCAGGCCGATGCCGAGGATCTCCCACGCGGCCTCGCCCGGGCGGCGGGTCTTCACGAGGACGTTCTTCAGGGTGTCGGCGGCGGTGAACTCCCGGCCGAGGGCGGCGCCGTTGAGGAAGTCGACCAGGGTCTGGATGGTGGGGGTGTCGGGCGTGTGGTGCACGACCGCCTCGGGCAGCCCCTCGACGGGCAGGTGCGGCGGTGCGGGGGTCCGCACGGCCTCGACGTTCGCCGCGTAGTCCGAACCGGTGCTGCGGACGAAGGTGTCCTCGCCGTACTCGGTCTCGGCGAGGAACTCCTCGGAGGCGGAGCCGCCCATGGAGCCCGACATCGCCGAGACGATCACGTACTTCAGGCCGAGCCGGTCGAAGATGCGGACATAGGCGCCGCGGTGCAGGTCGTAGGAGCGTTGCAGGCCGGCGTCGTCGATGTCGAAGGAGTAGGCGTCCTTCATGTGGAACTCGCGGCCGCGCAGGATGCCCGCGCGGGGCCGCGCCTCGTCGCGGAACTTCTCCTGGATCTGGTACAGCACCACGGGGAAGTCCTTGTAGGAGGTGAACTCCCCCTTGACCAGGAGGGTGAACAGCTCCTCGTGGGTGGGGCCGAGCATGTAGTCGGCGCCTTTGCGGTCCTGGAGGCGGAACACGGTATCGCCGTACTCGGTCCAGCGGTTGCTGGCCTCGTAGTACTCGCGGGGCAGCAGGGCCGGCAGCAGCACCTCCTGGCCGCCGATGCCGTTCATCTCTTCGCGGACGAGGTCGGCGATGTTGTCGAGCACGAGCTTGCCCAGGGGCAGCCAGGTGTAGACGCCGGGAGCGGCGCGCCGCACGAACCCGCCGCGCACGAGCAGTTTGTGGCTCGGCACCTCAGCGTCCGCCGGGTCCTCACGCAGGGTGCGCAGGAACAGGGTCGACATCCGCAGCAGCACGGCCACTCCCAGGAGAGATCATCGGGAACACAGGACACGGATCCGAGGGGTTCTGCACCGGATTCGCGGGGGCTCCCAG
This sequence comes from Murinocardiopsis flavida, assembly GCF_003014485.1. GTDB lineage: Bacteria > Actinomycetota > Actinomycetes > Streptosporangiales > Streptosporangiaceae > Murinocardiopsis > Murinocardiopsis flavida. The sequence continues at coordinate 616,571 of NZ_PYGA01000001.1, forward strand.
GCTAGCGGCCCTCATGGGCATCCGCAGCAGCCCACAAGGGAAGGCCCCACGCAGCCCCCCAGACCCCCGCATCACGCCCCATGACCCCGGCGACGTCGAAGGCTGCCGTCGCGGGGGGCCGTACCGTGGAGCGGTCGGATCGGCAACGGACGAGGGAGACCATGGGCGCGCGCGACCGAGAGGCCACCGAACCCGGCGCACCGCGCACCGAGTTACTGCGCGACGCCGACCGGCCGGGGTCCTGGCTGCTCATGGTGGACGGCACCCCGCAGTCGCACGTCGACCTCGACGACCCCGCGCACCTCGACTTCGAGTACGTGCGGCGGCTCGGGCACGTCGCCGACCTCGCAGCCCCGCAGGGGCGGCCGGTCGACGCCCTGCACCTTGGCGCCGGTGCGCTCACCCTCGCGCGCTACATCGCCGCGACCCGGCCCGGCTCCCGTCAGCGCGCCGTCGACGTCGACGCCGAGCTGATCGACCTGGTGCGCCGGGAACTGCCGTGGGACAAGCGCGCGGCGATCAGGGTCGGCACCGGCGACGCCCGTGCGTGGCTCGCCGAGCGCCACGACGCATCAGCCGACCTGGTGGTGTGCGACGTCTTCGCGGGCGCGCGCACGCCCGCGCACCTGACGTCCGCCGAGTTCATGGCCGACGCCGCCCGCGTCCTGCGGCCGGGCGGGACCTTCGCCGCGAACATCGGCGATGGCCACGCACTGCGGCACGCCCGCCGCCAGGTGGCGACGGCGCGCTCGGTGTTCGCGCACGTGGCGTTGATCGCCGAGCCGTCGGTGCTGCGCGGGCGCCGGTTCGGCAACCTGGTGCTCGCGGCCTCGGACGCGGCCCTGCCGACCGACGAACTGTCCCGCCGGGCCCACCGCGACCCCGACATGGCACGGCTGCTCGAAGGGTCGGCGCTGACGCGGTTCTGCGCCACTGCGGCACCGGTCGGCGACGCCGACGCCGAGGACTCCCCCGCCCCGGCCCGCGACCTGTTCGCGCGGTAGGCCGCCAGGCGCCCCGGACATCCACGCGGCGCCGCGAGGGCCGCCGGGACGCGAGGACCGCGTCGGACCGGTCCGGCTTTCGGCCATCAGGGTGTACTTCGGCGGTCGCTGCTGCGCAGCAGCGACCGCCGAAGCGCGCCCCGCAACCGATCCGCCGGGCCGGAACACCCGTGCGGTCGAGGACCGGAGCGCACCAGGTGTCGGAGCCGGCGGGCCTCACGGGACGGGACCGGCGGGCCGGGCGCCGGTCAGTCGGGGAGTTCGTGGTCCAGCAGGAACGAGAACTCGGTGGACTGGGCGATCTCGACGCTGCCGCCCTGGCCGACCCGGGTGCCCATGGCGCGCACCGAGCCGTCCCGCCACCAGATGAGGTGGTCGGTGAGCGGCGGTGCGTCGGCGGCGAGGGACTGGAAGGTCTGGAAGATGAAGGGGATGATCGGCAGGGAACGCTTGCTGCGCAGGACCGCGAACATCATGGTGTTGCTGTTGGGCAGCATGACCACCGCCCCGAACGGCGCCGGGCCGTGGATGAGGTCGACGAGCCGCATCACGTGCGCGGTCCCCGGCCAGGTCATTCCGTGCACGACGGTGACCTCGGTATCGGCCGTGGTCTGGAACACCTGGGGCTCGAACGACTCGTAGCGCATGTTCGCGAGCGCCGTGAACCACAGGTCCTGCTTGCTGAGGCCCCACACCTGGGTGAACGCGGCGTCCAGGACGACGGCGTCGTAGGTGTGCGGGTTCGGCCGGTAGCAGAGGACGGCGGAGAGCTCCTTGCTGATCGAGTACGCGAGCGGCGACGGCCCGAGGCCCGCGGAGTTCGGCAGGACGAGCACCCGCAGGAACGGCGCCGCGGCGTGGAAGGGTTCGCCCAGCAGTCGGATGCGGATGTCGGGGCCGGGCCCGCCGGGGGGCCCGAACTGTGGGGCGTGCATTGGTACGGCGCTACTCCTTGACGGCGTGCGCACCACGGCCGGTGTCCCCCGTTGGGGCGCGCACGCCTTCGACGTATCTCCCCATGATGGCGTTCCGACACCGCCGCGCGCACCGCGGAGCGGGCCGCGGCACCGGCGCACCGGTGCGCGCGGCGGTGTCGGACCAGGTGACGCCCCTTGCGCGCACGGCACCGGGCCGGGCGGTGCCCGGCCGACGCCCACCGGACCGGACCCGGTGATGCCCCGCCGCGGCACCGGACCGGACACGGTGGGGCCCTCGTGCGCGCACCCGCTCGGACCGGCTGATGTCGTCGCGCGCACACCTGGCCGGACCGGGTGGGGTCCCGCCGCGTGCACTGGATCGGACCGGGTAGCCTCGCCCGCATGGACCACACACACGGGACGTTCGCGACACCCCCTCCGAACTCCTGATCGGGGCGTCGGCCGGCAGTGCCGGCCACCACTGAGACGAACGCATTCCGCGGTCGGACCCGCCCACGGGCCGACCCGCCGGTGCGGCGCGCCTGCGCGTCCGCGGCACCGGTGATCCGGGACCCGTGATCGTGGCCGCCGCGCGCCGCGCGGCCCCTGCCACCGCACCGGCCTCCGTCCGTCCTGGGAAAACGCCCCGCGCCGACGCCGCTCGCCCGCCCGCCGTCGCTGGAGTCCTTCCGTGTCACGTTCCACCCCGCGGTCCTGTGCAGCCTCGCCCGACCCCGTGCCCGCGTCCGCCCACCGGGGTTTCGTCCTGCTTCTCACCGCCGGCCTTCTTTGGGGCACCGGCGGCATCTCGGGGCACCTGCTCCAGGCGGACGCCGGGCTGGCGCCGCTGTCGGTCGCCGCCTACCGGCTCCTCCTCGGCGGCGGCCTCATCACCGTCCTGCTCGTCGCGACGGGGCGGCTGCGGGGGCGTCCCCCGGTGCGCGCGCTGCTCGTCAACGGCGTCCTGCACGCCGTGTTCCAGGGCCTGTACTTCGGTTCGCTGGCGCTCGTCCCCGTCGGTTTCGCGACGCTGGTGAAGATCGGCAGCGTCCCGGTGTTCGTCACTGCGGGGCTGTGCCTGGCGGCCCGCCGGGCGCCGGCGCCGCGCCTGGCGGCGGCGGTGCTGATCGCCGTCGCCGGACTCGTGCTCCTCACGGGGTTCCCCGGGCCCGACGGCGGCGGTTGGCGGCTGGCCGGCGGCGTGGCGTGCGCCTTGGGTGCGGGTCTGGTGTTCTCGGTGATGACCCTGCTCAACCGCGGGCCGGGGGCGGGGATCGACCCGCTGGTCAACATCGGGGTGGGCGGCCTCATCGGCGGCGTGCTGCTGCTCCCCGCAGGGCTGTGGGCGGGGATGGCGGTGCCCGCCGACGCGGAGAGCATCGGGCTGCTGGCGTTCCTCGCGCTCGTGCCGACGGCGATCGCCTACGTCGCCTATTTCGCCGGGCTGCGCACGGCCTCCGACTCCGCGGTGGCGATGGCGACGGTCACCGAGCCGCTCACCGCGGCGGTGCTGTCCATGGTGCTGCTCGGCGAGGAGATGACCGTGTTGGGCATGCTGGGCGGTGTCCTGCTGCTCGTCGCGATGGCGGCGGACTACCTGCTGCCGGGGCGGCGGCGCGCGACCTGACCGAGGCGCCCCCGCACCGGCCTGACCAAGGCGCCGATGCCCGGCCCGACCGGGGCGGGGCGCGCTACGCCCCCGGGAGTAGCCGCGGCCCGCGGCAGTGCCTCCCCAAGGGGGACGCGGGGAGGCCCCTCCTTGCGGCTACTGTCATTCTCACCATGCGCGACTTCCTCCGCCGCCTCGAACAGGACGACCTCACCGTCGTCCTGCTGCTGACCGGGATCGTCCTCGCGAGCAGCTTCTTCGCCGACCCCGGCGCCCGCGCGGTGGTGCCGTGGGGCCTGGTGCTGATCCTGATCGCCTGCGGCAGCCTGTACTGGCGGCGCCGGTTCCCGGTGACGGTCCTGGCGGTCGCCTCCTCGACGGCCATGCTCTACTACGTCAACGCGTTCCCCGACGGCCTGGTGATCCTGCCCGCGATGCTCGCGCTGGTGAGCGTGGTCGTCCGGGGGATGCGCTGGCAGGCGTGGGCGTTCGGGCTGGGGTTCTACTCCGCGTTCCACGGCATCGAGGTCTTCTTCCTGGACCAGCCGTTCGCGGCGCACGCGCTCGGCAACCTGTCGTGGGTGCTGCTGTTCCTGATCAGCGGCGAGGTGGTCCGCAAGCAGAACGAGGCCACGGACGCGCGCAAGGAGCAGGCCGCCGAGGCGCAGCGGGTCCACGAGGAGGCGCTGCGCCGGTCCGCCTCCGATGAGCGGCTGCGGTTGGCGCGCGAGGTGCATGACGTCGTCGCGCACAACATCTCCCTGATCAACGTGCAGGCGGGGACCGCCCTGTATCTCATCGACGCCGAGCCGGGACGTGCGCGCGAGGCGCTGTCCACGATCAAATCGACCAGCCGCGACACCCTGAAGGAGCTGCGGGCGACGCTCGGCGTGCTGCGCGCGGTCGACGAGGAGGCGCCGCGCGCGCCGACCCCCGACCTGGCCGACCTGCCGGAGCTGCTGGAGCGCAGCCGCACGTCGGGGATCGCGATCGGCTTCGACACCGAGGGCGACACGTCCGTCCTGCCCGCGAACGTGCGCGCCGCGGCCTACCGGATCGTGCAGGAGTCGGTGACCAACGCCGTCCGGCATTCCCGTGCCGGGCGCATCGATGTGCGCGTCGCCTTCGACGGCGACGACCTGACCGTGGGTGTGTCCGACGACGGGCGCGGCGCCCCCCAAGGCTTCGCCGCGGGCAACGGCATCCGCGGGATGCGGGAGCGGGCGGCCGCCCTCGGCGGCGCGCTCGACGCGGGGCCCGGCGACGGCGGCGGCTTCCGCGTCCACGCCCGGCTGCCCCGCTCAGTGCCCTACGCCGCCGGCGGCAGGGACGCGGCGGCAGCGGACGGCAGCGAGCAGAGGAGGAACCTCGGGTGATCCGGGTCATGCTGGTCGACGACCAAGGGCTGGTCCGTGCGGGGTTTCGCGCCCTGCTCAACAGCGCCCCCGATATCAGCGTCGTCGCGGAGGCGGCCGACGGCGCCGAGGCGGTGCGGCTGGCTGCGGCCGAGCGGCCCGATGTCGTCCTGATGGACATCCGCATGCCCGGGATGGACGGCCTGGCCGCCACCGAGCGCATCCTCGCCGACGGGGCCGACGACACGCTCCGCATCGTCATCCTCACGACGTTCGACCTGGACGAGTACATCTTCGAGGCGCTGCGCATGGGCGCCAGCGGCTTCCTGGTGAAGGACACCGAACCCGAGGAGCTGATCCAGGGGGTCAGGGTGGTCGCCAGGGGCGACGCCCTGCTGTCGCCCACGGTCACCCGGCGGCTCATCGCCGACTACGCCGCGCGCCCCCGGCCCTCCGCGCCGGGCCACGACCTCGCGCAGCTCACCGAACGCGAGCGCGAGGTGGTGGCGCTGGTCGGCGGGGGGTTGACCAACGACGAGATCGCCGCGCAGCTGGTGGTCAGCCCGGCGACGTCGAAGACCCATGTCAGCCGCGCCATGATCAAACTGCGGGTGCGCGACCGCGCGCAGCTCGTCGTCGTGGCCTACGAGAGCGGACTGATCACGCCCGGCGGGAGCCGCTGACCCCGGTGTCCCGGGCACCCGCGTCAGGGCGGTCTCAGGGTCATTCCGTACCCCCGGCGCTGTAGGGGGTCCGACGACGCACTCCCGTGGTGGTAGGCCGAAGTGCCTCCCGGCGGCCGATGCCCGCACACCCCCGCGGAGCGGATTATTGCACTGCTTCCGCGCCCTGCTCGGCGCGGCGCCAGTGCACCGAGATCCGTTCCGCCCCGAGGAGTGCCCCGTGTTCGACGACCCCCTGATGTGGGCGCGGTTGCAGTTCGCCTTGACCGCGGGGACCCACTACCTGTTCGTGGCGTTCACCCTGGGCATGGCGCCCGTCATCCTGTTCGCCCAACTCAACGCCGCGCGCAGGCGCGACGAGGCGCGGATGCGGGCGGTCCGGTTCTGGGGCGGCCTCTACCTGGTGAACTACGGGATGGGCATCCTGTCGGGGCTGGTGATGGAGCTCCAGCTCGCGTTGAACTGGAGCGGGCTGAACGAGATGTTCGGCTACGCGTTCGCCGCTCCGCTGGCCGTGGAGACGATGGTCGCCTTCTTCATCGAGTCGACGTTCCTGGGCCTGTGGATCTTCGGCTGGGACCGCATGGGTCGCTGGGCGCACTGGTCCTGCTTCCTGGTGGTCACCCTCACCGCCTACCTCTCGGCGTACTGGGTGCTGGTCGCCAACGGCTTCATGCGGTTCCCCGTCGGCTTCGAGATCCGCGACGGCGTGGCCGTCCTGACCGACATCGGGGCGCTGGCCGCCAACCCCTCGACGCTCCTCGCCTTCGCGCACATCATCGCCGGTTCGCTGCTGGTCGGCGGCCTGATCGTGGCTGCGGTCAGCGCCTACCACCTGGTGCGCGGGTACGACCCCGACGGGATGTTCGGCCGCGGTATCCGCACGGGCGCCCTGCTCACCGCCATCGGGGCGTTCCCGACGGTCACCTTCGGCGGCATGCAGTACATGGTCCGCGGCATGGAGAACCCCACCAAGGGGATGACGCTCAGCGCCGCGGAGATCGAGGCGGTGGAGCGGAGCCGGGGCGCAGGCACGGAAGTCGTGGCCGGTCTCGGATCCGCGGTCATGACGTTCGCGTGGCTGTTCATCTCCGTGCTGGCGGTGCTGATGCTGCTGGCGTGGCTGGTCCGCCGCATCGACCGGTGGCGCTGGCTGCACTGGGTGCTGGTGTTCGCCCCGTTCCTGCCGTTCGGCGCCACGATCGGCGGGTGGGTCGAGCGCGAGGTCGGCCGCCAGCCGTGGGCCGTGCAGTACCACCTGACCACCGCCGACGCGGTGACGCCGATGACGAACGGGCAGGCGGCCCTCTCCTTCGTGCTGTTCACCGTGTCGTTCGCGGTCCTGGCGACGGTCACGTGGTTCCTGATCGTCCGTTTCGCCCGGCGCGGCCCCGACGGCTCGCCGCTCGCCCCGCAGCAGGTTCCCGCGGCCGAACCGCCCGCACCCGTGCACCGCTTCTAGCCGCCGGCCCCCGACGCCTTGTCTGTCCGTTGAGGAGAACCCCGTGGAACTCATCGCCGCACTCATCCTGGTCGGCCTATTGGTGGGCTACCTCGTGCTCGCCGGCTGCGATATCGGCCTGGGCATGCTCATGCCCTACCTGACCCGCGGCCCGCAGGACCGCCGGCGGGCGACCGCCGCCATCGCCCCCTACTTCCTCGGCACCGAGGTGTGGCTGGTCGCGGCCGTCGGCCTGACCGCCGGCGTGTTCCCCGAGCTGAAGACCGCCGTCCTCAACCCGCTGTGGGGGGTGTTCCTCGCGATCCTCGCCGGGTGGCTGTGGCGCGACGCCGGGCTGTGGTTCCGGGCGCGGGTCGACACCGACTGGTGGCGGCGGGCCTGCGACACCGCGATCGTCGGCGGCAGTTGGACGCTCGCCGTGGGCTGGGGGCTGGCGATCGGCGGCACCCTCGCGGGCGGCACGCTGCAAAGCCCGTTCGCCCTGGCGTGCGCGGCGACGGTCGTGCTGCTGTTCGCCCTGCGGGGCGCGGCGTTCGGCGCCGAGCGGCTCGTGCCCGTCCACGAATCGGTCCAGGACGCCCCCGCCGCCGTCCCGGCCGGTGGCGGCGGCGCGGTGCGGGTCGCCGCGCCCGCGCCGAGCGCGCCGGCCCTCGCGGAGAGCGCCGATGTCGCCGGGCGGGCGACCCGGCTGCTGTCGCGGTCCGCGCTCGCCGGTGTGGTGGTCACCCTGGCGGCGCTCCCCCTCCCGGGCGGCCCGGCACTGGACCGGATCGTCCCCGCGGCGGTCGTGGCGGTGGTGCTGGCGGCGGCGCTGACGGCGACGGTGGGGCTGTCGGGGCCGCGCTGGTCGCGGCACACCTCGGCGCTGGCGATCGCGGCGCCGGTCCTCCTCGTCGCCACGGCCGTCGAGCTGCCGCTGGGCACGCCGCCGGGGCCGACGCTGACCCTGGTCCTGGTGATGCTGCTGCCCGCGGTTCCGGTCGCGCTCCTCGGGCAGATCTGGCTGTACAGAATGGTGCGCACGCCTACGGCTGCGACCGGCTTCTTCGCCTGAGGTCCGGATCGGCGGGCCGCCGATTCCCGCCGCGCGGGGAACGATTGGTGATCTTGCGGACGGGGCATTTCCGGAGAGGACCAGCGCGGGTCGTTCCACGCCCCCCGGGGCGACCCGCGCGTCCCCCACCGGCGCTCCGCACGGCGGCGGGCGCCCGGACCCCTTCCCGCGGCGTCCCGCCGCCCTCTCGTCCGCGCGCCGCGCCTGCCCGCCTCCTGCGGCATCGGCGCGTCCCCCGTGGCGTACCCCGCACATCTCACAACACTCTGTAACATTGCATCACTGAGAGTGATGCGGTCGGGGCGGCCACTCCGGCCAGGGGGGAAGTGCCACCATGCCCATCGACATGTCCGCGCCGGCGCCACGGCAACTGAACAACCACCAGCGGCTCATACTCTTCGTCGAAGGCGTCCGCGAGCGCGCGGCCCAAGCCGTGCCATGGGGGCCCGACACCGTCGGGATCCCGGCCCAAGCGACCGACGACGCGCTCCTGCACATCAACGACGTCGCGTTCTACGCCAACGCCCGCACCGAGGTCGCCGTGTTCGCCGACCTCTGCCTGAACCTGATCACCCTGCACCGCCCGCGCGACAGCGGCGGCGTCGGCTCGGGCGCCGCGGGCGTCCACCGCTGCAACTGCTGCATGCTGCGCTGGCCGTGCCCGACCATCAGCGAGATCTCGACACTGCTGCACTAGATCGTTGATGGGTTATTGCGGAGCCCGGTCTAGACACGGCGAAGGGCGCCCATGATCGAGGTGTGAACAAGAACCTGGACGCCCTTCTCAC
>NZ_PYGA01000002.1 GCF_003014485.1 Murinocardiopsis flavida
GCATCCGCGCACGCGGCCGCGTGCGCGGCGGCCGAGGCGAGGGTGCGGCGCACCCCGGCCAGTCCCCTGTCGGGGGGTGGCTCGTGGGGTGTTCCGTGTTCGAACATGTTTCCAGTATATGCGGTATTGCCTGCGTCGACCAGGTATGGTTCGGCTGATCTGGTGGTGTTTCGTTGGTCGTTGTGCCATGGGTGGGGGCGATGGATTCGGTCGTGATGCGGTGCTCGGCGAACGTTTCCGTGTTGACGCAGGTCAGGGGTTGGGCGTCGCCGGGCGGTGTGCCCGCAACGGCGCGGCCCGCTCGTCCGACCAAGCGGCCCGCACCAGCGGTGCCCGACCCGGCGGGGTCCCAGCTCTCCGTACTCCCGCAGGGCGACCGGCGGCACGGCCCACCACCCGCCTTAGGTGCTGCCTTTTCCACCAGATCGACAGCGTGCCGCCTCGCGGACAAGGCCGCACAGCAGACCCGGCGAAACCGTAGGCTGAAATCCGCACGTCATGGATGTGAGGGCGAGGTGGGCGAGATGACAGTGAGCGAGGTGACGGTGGGCGAAGTGATGGCCGAGCTGGCCGCGCTGGAGGACCCCAAGGTCCGCGAGGTGAACGAGAAGCACGGTGATGACCACGGTGTGAACCTCGGCAAGTTGCGCGCGCTCGCGAAGCGGCTGAAGACCCAGCAAGAGCTCGCCTACCGACTCTGGGAGACGGGCGACACCGCGGCAAGGCTGCTGGCGATGCTGATCTGCCGCCCGAAGGCGTTCGAGCGAGCGGAGCTGGACGCCATGCTGCGCGAGGCGCGAACCCCCAAGGTGCACGGCTGGCTCGTGAACTACGTGGTGAAGAAGAGCCCGCACGCCGAAGAGCTGCGCCTGGCCTGGACTGCCGATCCGGATCCGGTGGTCGCGAGTGCCGGTTGGGCGCTGACGGCCGAACGCGTGACCAAGCGGCCCGAAAGCCTCGACCTCGTAGGGCTGCTCGACGTCATCGAGGCGGAAATGGCGGGCGCCCCGGAGCGTCTGCAATGGGAGATGAACCACTGCCTGGCTCAGATCGGGATCGAGCACGCCGAGCACCGTGCCCGCGCCACCGGCATCGGTGAGCGCCTGGAGGTACTCAAGGACTACCCGACGTCTCCGGGCTGCACCTCACCGTTCGCGCCCATCTGGATCAACGAGATGGTGCGCCGGAAGCAGGAGGCGTAGAAGGACCGCCGGAACGGCCCGATCGCGGGCGGAGGCAGGGCGACCCTGGCCGGTCACCGTGCCGGTCGTCGGGCTGGATGTCGTGCCGGTCGTCGGGCCGGTCGTCGGGCCGGGGGTCGTGCTCGCTCCCACCGCCCCTTCGGTGCTGAGCCAGCGCGGGATCATTCCCGGCACCGAGACCTCGCGCGGACGTCCGCCCTCGCAGGGGCCCTCGCAAAGGCCCGCACAATGGCCCACACAGAGGACGGTCGCGGAACGCGACCCGTCCCGCTCCCCTTTCGCCCCTCACTCGGAACCGGGTTCCGGACCGAGTACCGGAAGGTCGAGGTGGGGGACCGCGCCGAGGGAGAGGGTGAAGGTCTCGTCCGGCGGGCCGTAGCGCGCGAAGCACGAGGCGTCGTGGCCCGCCAACGCAAGCCGGATCCGGTGCCCGGCGCGGACGAGGGCGGCGACGGGTTGGAGTTCGACGGCCAAGTCGAGGTCCTGGCCGGGGACGACCGGCAGGCTGTCGGCCCGCGCGAAGCTCCGCGGCACTCCCGTCCCCGCCGGCTCGGCCGGGCCGGTCGTCGCGCGGTGCTGGAACCGGAGGCAGCCCTCCGTCAGGTACGCCACCTCGCCGTCCGGTCCGATATCCGCCAAGTAGACGTAGACGGCGCCGTCGCCGCCCGACGTGGCGAGGCGCAGCGTCGCAACGGGAAAGCCGACCACGTGCAGGTCGGCGGGGACCGGCGCCGAGGTGAAGGTCATGAGTGATTCTTCGGCGGCCCTGCGGTCGGGGTACGCGGCGCCGCGGCCGATCTCGCCTGCCAGCCACCGGTTGATCGGTCCCGACGACGCGGTGGGGTCGACGCGGTACGGCACGGTCGCCACCGGACCCGCGCCGTCCACCGGCTCCGCTGCCAGTTCGCCCGCCACGTTCGGGTACCAGCGCCGCGCGGCGAGACCCTTCGGCGGCCACGATGTGACCGTCTGCCGGCGGCCGGTGCCGAGGGTGCTGAAAGTCAGTGTCCCCGTCCCCGCAGGCCGCTCGCCGCGCTGGAGGTAACGCGCGAAGAAGTCGACCAGGCGGCGGTCCTGGCCCTCGGTCCCGAACGCGTCGGCGCCGAGCGAGCCATCGGGATTCAGAGTGTCGGCGTAGGTCCGTCCGCCGTGGCCCCAGGGCCCGATCTCGACCTCCTGGTGGTTGGCGAACGTCGCGAACCGCGCCAGTGCCCCGGCCGCGAAACCGCCGTCGATCCAGCCCGCACGGACCAGCATCGGGACACCCGAGGACTCGATCGCCTCGCGCGCCGCGACCGGTGCGGTGTCCTCCCAGTCGAGCCCCGGCAGTCGGTCGTCGCGGAAGGGCACCTGTTCCATGAGCCCGTCGACGTCGACGTTGGCCTGATGTTCCTTGACGGCCGCTTCGAGCAGGGCCGGCCCCTCGGGCCCGTCCACCGGCTTCACCGGTGGCTGGTGCGGAAGGGACTCGGGCGGCAGGCCCGTGATCTCGGCGAGCCGCTCCCGCGCCCCGGCGACGCCGTCCTTGATCCGGCTCTCGCACATCCAACGGGCGAACCTGCCCGATGTGGCGCTCCCGCCCGGGTAGAAGAGTTGGCGGTAGGCATCGAGCGGACTGAACAACGCGGCCGCGGCGACGACGTGGGGGTTGCCGAGTCCCACCACGAGTTCGGCCGCCTGCCCCTCGTACGAGGTGCCGTAGACGCCGACCCGGCCGGTGGACCAGGGCTGCGCGGCCACCCAGTCGATGACGTCGCCGTAGTCCGCGACCTCGCGCGGTCCGAGCTCGATCGTCCGGGTGCCGAACGACGCCCCGGTACCGCGGGCGTCCACCAGGACCAGCGCGAATCCGGCACTGGTCCAGAGGTCGCCCTCTGCGCTGTTGGAGTCCGCCTCCGGCTCCGGCCCCGATGGGGCTTCGGCGCGGTGGTAGCGAGTGGCCCGGACGACGGTGGCCACCGCACCGTCCGCCGCGAGCCGCTCGACCGGGAGCCACACGTCGACGGCGAGCCGCACGCCGTCACCGACCGGCACGTACAGGGACTGGACGCGACGCGCAGTATCGATGGCCATGCCGCGGATCCTGGCATACGCGGTGATCAGACCCAACCGGTTTTCCGCGCCCGTGGGAAGCACTCGGACTCGGGCGCGGTCTGGGGCTCGGGCCCTGCGCTGTGGGTCCGGGACTGGCGGGGACGCGGCGGCGTGGTGCTTCGCGCCGCCGGGTGCTTCGCACTCCCCTACTGCGCCCGCTTCGCGGATTATCGCGCAGCGGGGGCCCGCGACGGCAGCCGCCGCGCCGCTGTGGGTCGACGCAGGCCATATGGCCTGCGGTTCCGGCCGCGGCTCGCTCAGCGGCCCGGCGCTGCGGCTCCGGGTGTCGATGAGCGGACGGACGGACGGACGGGCGGTCGGGCGGACAGACAGGCAGGCAGACGGGCGGACAGGCAGGCGGTCGCACGGCCAGTCGGGCGGACAGGAAGTTGGTCGGACGGGTGGTCGCACGGCCAGTCGGACGGACGGGCGGATGGGCGGGCGGGCGGATGGGCGGAGGCTCGGGCGGTGTTGGGTGGGTCGACCGGCTGTGCCGATGGCCTCGTGTGCGGGGGCGCCCACTGCGCGGCCCTCGGGAGGGCCGGCTCCTTCACGCTGCGGGGCTGGTTTCGGTGGCGGATTGGGCGCAGAATGGCGCGGCCGACCGGATTCCGCCGGCGGCTTCACGTCCGGCTTCGAGCGCCGCGACGGGTGTAGGGCGAACAGCCCTATCCCCATCCCCCGTCTCCACCCATCGCCGCCTCCGCCGACATCCCCCACTCCCCTGCTCCCCCACCCACCGAGTGAGACGAGGCCGTATGCCCTCCGCACTACGCCTGTTCACAGCCGCAGCGGTGAGTCCGCTGCTCGCCGCCGTATTCGTGCCCTCCGCCGCCGCTGATGAGGCGGTCGTCAAGGTCGCCGAGCTGACCGCGGGTTCCGAGGCCATCGGAGGCCCCGCCGAGACGTCGTGGCGCGCCCGCGCCGATGTCCTGGTGACCGACGGCGCGGGGAACCCGGTGCGCGGCGCCGTCGTGCGGGCCGTTTGGGCGCCCACACCCGGCGCCTCGGACAACGGCGGCGAGCGCCGCGTCTCCTGCGTGACGGGCACTGACGGCACGTGCGAACTGCGGCGCACCATCATCGATGCCGCGAAGGACCACCTGGCGATCACCGGTGTCCGCTATCGCACCGCCCGTTATGACGAGGAGGCGAGTGCGACCTCCGCTGTGGCGGTCCAACCCGCAGAACTCGCCGAACCCGTCCGGGTCATGCAGTGGAACATCTTCCACGGTGGCCGGAACGAGGGGCTCGGCGGGGAGGTCAACCTCGCTCAGCTGCTGGAGTTCGTGCAGACCCGGCGCCCTGACGTCCTGGCGACCGTGGAGACCTACGGCTCCGGTGACCGCATTCTCGACGCGCTCAACGAGGTGGCGCCCGCCGGGGTCGAGTACACCGGTACCAAGATCACCCAGCGCGAGCCGGGCCAGGGCGGCGACAACCTGTGGATCTTCAGCCGCTACGGGATCGAGAAGGTGTACCCGCCCGTCGAGGCGCCCGGCATCGACAGTTTCAACTTCGGCGGACTGCGCCTCACCCTGGACTCCGGGCGCTCGGTCGACGTATTCGACACCTGGCTGAACTGGATTTCCGACCCCGAGTACGTCATGGAGCGCGAGGCGCAGGCCATCGATGAAGGGCGGGAGCGCCCGTACGGCGACGAGTCGCTGGCCTCGTCGGACCTCAGCACCATCCGGTACTACCCGGACGGCAAAGTCACGACGGTCCCCGAACCCGAGAGCCGGATGCAGCAGATGCAGGCGGTACTGGACGACGCCATCCCCGGCTACGTGGGCGAGGCGGGGTCGGACGTCCCCGCGGTGCTCGCCGGGGACCTCAACGCGTCGTCGCACCTGGACTGGACGGCGGAGTTCGCCGACGCGCCCGGCCACCGCGGCATGGTCATCGACTGGCCGGTGACCCGCGCCGTCGAGGACGACGGCTGGACCGACACCTACCGCAGCCTGCACCCCGATGTCGCCGAGCACCCCGGTGCGACGTGGACCCCCATCGAGCGGTTGCGGGTGCCGCGGCGGATCGACTTCACCTTTGTGAAGGGGCGCGGTGTGGATGTGCGCGGCGCCGACATTGTCGACGCCAAGCTCCCGCGGCACGCCGACCAGCACGCGTTCTACTCCGACCACGCGGCCCAGATCACCGACTTGTCCTTCCACCACTGACCCGGCGCTGACGGCCACTGACCGGGAACCACCGGCCCGCACCCACCGGCCCGTACCCACTGACCGGAAACCACTGATCAGGAAACGTTGACCGGCACCGCTCCGGCACCGCTCCGGCACCGCTCCGGTACTTACACGCCACTGGCGTACCGGCGCCGGGCTCCAGCCGGAAAGGAACCCGGCGCCGGTGCTCAGATCCTGCCGACGGGGCGGGCCGATGCGCGCAGGAAGACGACGCCGACGCCGAAGGCGCAGATCGCGAAGCCCAGGACGCCGGTCGCGGGGATCGGGTCGCCGAACATGGCCCATGCCCACACGGCGGTGGCGGGCGGCGTGAGGTAGATCAGGCTGCTGACCTCCATGGCGCCGAGGCGGCGCAGCGCCAGCCAGTAGAGCCCGTAGCCGCCGAGTGTCGACAGGAGGACGAACCAGACGACGGACGTCCAGAACGCCGAATCGGTCAGGTGGGGTCCGTAGAGGTCGCCGGCCGCGTACGCCATGACGCTGAAGGCGACCGCGCTGGTGGCGCATTGGATGCCGAGGCTCTCGACGATCGATGCCCGCATGGGCCGACGCGCTTCGACCAGGGTCGCGCTCACCAAGGCGAGCATTCCGGCGAAGGGCAGTGCGTAGGCCCATGCCGGTGCGTCGCCCGCGGTGAGGTCGCCGCCGACGACGACGGCGACACCCACGAAGCCGAAGGCGAGTCCGGCCCATTGTCTGCCGCTGACACGTTTGCCGAGGATCGGGCCTGCCGCGGACCCGGCGAGGAGGGGCTGGAGCGCGGCGATGATCGCGGCCGTGCCCGTGCCGACGCCGTACTCGATCGCGCCGACGGTGCCGCCGAGGTAGCAGACCTGGCTCAGCAGCCCGAGCAGTACGTGCCGCCGCAGCAGGGCGCCCGAAAGGCGTACCGGGCGCCAGCCGACGAGGTGGACCAGCCCGAGGACCACGGCGAGCAGCGGCACCAGCAGCAGGAAGCGCCACGCCATCAGGCTCAGGGTGCCGGCCGTCTCGGTGCCGAGTCGTCCGCCGATGAAGCCCGAGCTCCACATGAGGACGAATCCCACCGCCAGTGCGCCCGCGCCCACCGTGCCCGTTGCCGGGCGAGATCCCTTTGCCGGACGAGCTTCCGTTGCCGGGGTCGCATCGACCTCCGCCGTGTTCGCGTATGTGCTGCTCGGCATCGGCCCTCCTAGGTATACTCACTGGACTAGTTACTACTATACTCATCGGTATGGCAACTAAGGAACGAGAGTCCTCATCATGGGAAGTTCCGCGGCTGACACCCGGCGCTCGTGCCGCGCTCGACGCCGCCGGGCGGTTGTTCTACGAACGGGGCATCACCGCGGTCGCGGTCGAGTCCGTCGCCGAGGCGGCCGGAGTGACGAAGAAGACGGTCTACGACCGCTTCAAGTCCAAGTCCGCCCTGGTGTGCGCCTATTTGAGCGAACGCGACAGCAGGTACCGCGGCTGGGTGGAGTCTTGGATCGCCGAGCATCCGGAGACACCGCCGGTGCTCGCGGTCTTCGATGCCCTCGACGCGTGGATGACCGCCCGCGGCCCGAAGGGCTGCGCCTTCGTCCACGCCCACGCCCAACTGCTGGACACGCCCGAGCACCCCGCGCACCGGGTCATCAATGGGCAGAAGCAATGGCTCCACGACACGTTCCGGGATCTGGCGCATGACGCCGGTGTGCGCAGCGCCGACGCGCTTGCCGCGGAGCTCCTCTGCCTCCATGAGGGGGCCTGCGTCATGCACTCCACCACCGACATCACCGACGCCGTGACCCGCGCCCGGCGCGCGGCCCACGTCCTCCTCCAGGACGCCCTCGCCACGGGAGGGCGGAGCGCACCCGGCCGGAAGTGACGGTGATCGCCCCACTCCCGCCGCTCCGGCGCGTGCCCGGCGGGTTTCTCAGGCGTCGTCGTGGGCGTCGCCCGGTCTGCCGTCGAGCGGTCCGCCGTCGAGCGGGATGCGGAGGGTGAACGTCGACCCCTCCCCCGGTGTGCTGGCGACCGAGGCGCTTCCGCCGTGCAGTTCCACCAGGTTGCGCACGATCGCGAGGCCCAGCCCGCTGCCCCCGGTCCGGCGGCTGCGCGACCGCTCCTCCCGCCAGAACCGGCTGAAGACGTGCGGCAGGTGCTCCGGCGCGATCCCGGTCCCGGTATCGGCGACCTCGATCACGGCGTCGCCGTCCGCCGCGTAGGCGCGCACCGTGATGGCGCCGGGGGCCGGGGTGTGCCGCAGGGCGTTGCTCAGCAGGTTGCCGACCGCCTGCAACAGGCGGGTGCGGTCCGCGACCACCGCGGTGCCGTCGGACGCCTCGGTGGTGAGCCGCAGACCCGCGTCGCGGGCACGCAGCCGGTAGCTCGCGGCGGCCTGCTCGACGACCTCGGCGATGCCGACGGGCTCCGGGGTGAGCCGGAGTTTCCCGGCGTCCGCGAGTGCGAGGTCCTGGAGGTCGTCGATGATGCGCTGGAGGACCAGGGTCTCCTCGACCAGCATCGCCATGCGCTTCGGGTCCATCGCGGCGACACCGTCCTGCGCCGCCTCAAGCCAGCCGCGGAGGTTGCTCAGCGGTGTGCGCAGCTCGTGCGAGACGTCGCTGACCATGGCCTTGCGCTGCGCCTCCATCCGTTCCAGGTGCGCCGACATCTCGTTGAAAGCGGTGGCGAGCCGGCCGATCTCGCCGGAGTCGCGCACCGCCACCCGCGCCGCGCCCTCGCCCGCGCGCATGCGCTGGACCGCGTCGGTGAGCGCGTGGACGGGGCGGACGAGCCGGGTCGACACCACGACGCTCACGACCACGGTTAGGACGAGCACCGCCAGGACCACTCCGGACACCCGGAGCAGGCCGTCGCGGGACAGACTGAGACCGGTCGCCGACTGGGTGTCGGGGTCGTCGATGAACAGCAGCGCCGCGGGGGCGACGTAGGGGTCGAGCTGTTCCCGGCGACTGGAGTCGACGCACGCCGCCGTCCGGGGGTCGAGCTTCTGTTCCGGTCCCGGGAGGTCGTACGGCGCGGAGGTCGGCTCGGGCGGGGCAGAGTGCTCCGGCGCCTCGGGCGGAGCGGTCTGCTCGGGCGGTTCCGGGGCCGGTGGGGAGGCTTCGGGCTCCGGTTCGGGTCGCGGTGCGGAGGACGGTTCGGGGGCCGGTGGCGGCTCAGCGGGGTCCTGCCCGCTGGAGGGCTGGGGCTGGGGGGCTTGGGCGTTGTCGGGATCCGTGGACGCGGAGGGGGCGCCGGGGTCGGTGTCGGGAGCGGGGACGGGCACCTCCTCTCCCGTTGCGCCGTCGATCTGGAACTCGGCGCCGGGCTCGCCGCGTTTCCGGCAGGCGTCCATGAGGCGGTTCAGCTCGGCGAGCGCCTTCCGTTCGCTCTTGGTGGGCCGGTCCAACGCGTCGAGCCCGCACATGGACGACAGCTCGGGGTCGCCGGCCGAGTCGGGTGCCGCCACGAAGGGGCGCCCGCTGGGCGTCACGGTCACCTCGACGGTCTCGCCGTAGGTCTCGTCCATGCAGGCCACGCCGTCGTCCGCGATCGTGCGGAGTCGGGACCGGTCGGCCTTGCCGAGCTTGAAGGGCCCCACCGCGCGGGCGTCGATGCGGTCGGCGTCCTCGGGGGCGAATGTGACGTCCACGGCGAGCGGGTCGACGACCGAGGTGGTGCTCATGGGCAGCGCCGGGGCGCCGTCGCCGGAGTCGGCGATGGGGCGGCGGTTCTCGGTGGTCAGGACGATCCGCCGGCCGGTGTCGGCGGCGAGGTCGTCCACAGTCCCCTGCACGCCGTCCCATTGGGGGTGCTCCGCGGCGTACCCGACGAGGGTGTCGTGGATGCGGGTGTCGACGGCGAGGGTCTCGCCCTGCTCCACGCTGATCGAGTCGGATGTGCCCTGCACGGCCAGCCACGCGGTCGCGATGATGGAGCAGACGGCCACGAGTACCGAACTCGCCAGCAGGCGGGCGAGCAGGCTGTGGCGGAGCGCGCCCCTACGCCGGAGGCGCGCCATCGGCGTCCCCGCTCAGTTTGTACCCGACCCCGAAGACGGTGATCAGCCGCACGGGAGAACGGGGGTCGGGTTCGAGCTTCTTGCGCAGGTTCTTCACGTGGACGTCGATGGTCCGCTCGGTGATGAAGCGGTCGATGCCGTGGATGCGCTCCAGCAGCTGGGCGCGGCTGAACACGACGCCGGGGCGGCCCACCAGCGCGACGAGCAGCTGGAACTCGGCAGGTGTGCATTCGACGGGGTCGCCGTCGAGGTGCACGGCGTGCCGCGACGGGTCGACGGTGATGGGCCCGGCGCGCAGCGGACGTTCGGGTTCGCGGCCTGCCGCGCGCGTCCGGCGCAGCAGGGTCCGCACGCGCGCCATGAGTTCGCGGGGGCTGTAGGGCTTGGTGATGTAGTCGTCGGCGCCGAGGTCGAGCCCTGTCAGCAGGTCGTCTTCGGTGGAGCGGGCGGTCAGCATGAGCACCGCGACGTCGGACTCCACGCGCAGCGCTCGGCAGGCGTCCAGCCCGCTCATGATCGGCATCATCACGTCGAGGACGACGAGGTCGGGGCTGCTGCGGCGGTGCTCCTCGACCGCCGCGGCGCCGTCGTGCACGACGTGCACCGCGTGCCCTTCGTGTTGGAGGTACCGGCGGATCAGGTCGGCCTGGTTCACGTCGTCTTCGGCGACCAGAACATGGGCGCACATCCGTCGGTTCCCCTCCTTCGCCACGTCCGAACCGGCGGCTCCCGTGCGCCGCCAAGGACCGATCGTATGCGTCGCCGCCCTGGTGCGGGCGCCGCGGGCCGGACCCACACAGGACGCACACGCCGGCCACACAGGTCCTTCACATCCGTCGGCCAGTCTGCGGGGTGTCCGGCCGGGAGCACCGCGCCGGAGGCCCGAAACCGCCGAAGCCGCCGGGCGCAGCCCGCCGCGAAACCGGATGGACCCCATGCACCGACCCCCCTTGACCGCGCGCCTGAGCCATGCGGCGCGCACAACGCTGGCGGCGGCCGCCGTCCTGACCGCTCTGGCCGCCTGCCAGTCCGCCCCGACCGGCGCCGGCACCGGGGACACGGAGACGCCGCAAAGCGTTCCCGCCGCCGAGATCGCGACCGCGACAGGCGACGAGGTCGACGTCTTCGCCGAGAAGGCGGGAGCGAAGGCGGACTCGACGCTCGGCAGCCCCAATGAGCTGGGCGCCGACCGCACGTTCCTGGTCGAACGCAACGACGGCGACTGGCTGAAGGTCCTGCTCCCCGTCCGGCCGAACGGCAGCACCGGATGGGTCAAGGCCGACCAGGTGAAGCTGTCGACCACCACCTTGCGCGTGGAGATCGACCCGGACGCCTTCACCTTCGCCGTGCACGACGGCGCGAAGGAGATCCGCAGCGGCAAGATCGGCACCGGGACGGGCAAGACGCCGACACCACCGGGCCGGTACTTCCTCACCGAACTGCTCGAACCGCCGGACCCCGGCGGCGACTACGGCGCCTACGCCTTCGGGTTGAGCGGCTTCTCCGAAACGCTGGAGACGTTCGCGGGCGGCCCCGGCCAGCTCGCCGTGCACGGCACCAACGACAACGGCGACCTCGGCCGCGAGGTCAGCCACGGGTGCATCCGCGTCTCCGACAAGGACATCACCTGGATGGCCGAGAAGCTGCCGCTCGGCACACCCGTCGAAATCGCCGGGTGACGGCCGCGCCGTGCCGCCTTTGAGCCGCGCACGGCGCACCGGCCGCCGCACCGGTCCGGGGCGCACCGCCCCGAGAATCCCGCGGACGAACAACGCGGACGCACAACGACGACGAACAACGACGAAAGGCCATTCATGCGACTGAAGCCCGTCCTCCTCATCACCGGGGCAGCGGCGGCCGCCCTCCTCGGTGCCGGACCCGTGCTCGCCGATCAAGGCCCCGCGGACCGGCCGGCGCAGGAGGCCCCGCAGCCCAGCCCGAAGGCCCCCGAAACACCGGAGCCCAGCCGGGATCCTGGCGCGCCGCAGCCCAGCCAGGCTCCCCCCGAAGAGCCGGAACCGAGCCAGGCACCCAGCGCGCCGGAGCCCAGCAGAACCCCGCCCGAGAAGCAGGAGCCGACGCCGGAGCCCTCCCCCGCCACCCCGATCGAGGGGGAGCCGAACTACACCGGCTGACCGTCGTGTCCGGCAGCGGGGCCCGCCCTTTGCGGGCGGGCCCCGCTCAGTCATGTCCGCCGTCCGCGCCCTGCCGCCGGTGGCGGCAGGGCGCGTCGGCCGTGAGAGGCGCCGATGGCCCGGCCCGCGCACGAGCTGCGCGCCGCCGTCCGCACCCGGCCCGGCCCTTCCACCGGACGGGCGCGCCGCCACGTTGATTACCTCCGGTTCGCCGGAGTATCGCGGAGAATATGTGCAAGGGGTCTGTCGCCGCGGGGGTTCGGTGTGTTGACTCGACTCCGACGACACACCGCCAGCACTGGCAGCGCCGGCAGCACCGGCAACACCGCCAGAACTGGCAACACCGTCAGCACTGGCATCACTGGCATCACTGGCATCACTGGCAGCACTGCAACTCACCCACGTCCGTCAACACCGGCACGTCCGTCAACTCCGTGTGCTCCCCGCACATCCGCTCGCAGGAGGCCGCACTGTCCCCCCAGTCACGCGCCCGCGCCGTTCCGGCCGGCACGCGATCCCTGCTGTTACTCCTCGTCCCCCTTCTCGTCCTGATGTCACCCGGCCCCGCGGTCGCCGAACCCCGCGCGCCCGGTGTCAACGGCGACCCCGCCGCCGATGTCGCACGGGCGGCGCTGGACGCGTCCTCGCATCCGCCGCTCAGCGCCCCGCTCCCCGACCCCGCCGAGCCCGCAGCGGACGACACCGTCACGGTCTCCGAGCACAGCGAGCCCGTCGCCCCCGGTGTGGAGGTGGAGACGGTGCGCACCGTCGACGCCGCCGGGTGGCAGCGCTCCAACGTCCTCACCGTCGACCTCGCCGAGGGGTCGCGGTTCGGCTATCTGGACGCCGGGCGGGTGACCTCGACCTCGACCATCTCCGCCATGGCGGACGAGGCCGGCGCCGCGGCGGCCGTCAACGGCGACTACTTCGACATCAACAACTCCAACGCCCCGCTCGGCGGCGCCGTTGACGACGGGGCGCTCGTCAAGTCGCCCCGGGCGGACCGCAAGCGCTCGGTCACCTTCGACTCCGAGGGGCTCGGCGGGATCCAGGACCTGCTGTTCACCGGGTCCGCGACCCTGCCGTCGGGGACGGCAGAGCTGGCCCAGCTGAACTCACCGTCCCTCGGCACGGACGAGATCGGCGGCTACACACGCTTGTGGGGCGGGTACGCGCGCTCCCACGCCGTAGGCGGCGCGGCCGACGTCACCGAGGTGATCGTTGTCGACGACGTGGTCGAGTCCGTCTCGGACTCGGCGGGCGAAGGCGAGGTCCCCGCCGGCGCCACCGTCCTCCTCGGCAGGGAGAAGGGCGCGCGGACCCTCGCGGCGCTCGACAAGGGCGACCCGGTGGAGGTGTCCCTTGAAGCGGCGACCGAAAAGGACAACGGGGCGGACGCCAGGGCAGAAGCCGGGGCAGAGACCGGCTCCGACCTCGACACCGCCATCGGCGGGCGCCATCTGCTGGTCTCCGGTGGCGCGGCGCTCGACCCGCCCGACACCTCCCGCGCCGCGCGCTCCGCCATCGGCTTCTCCGCCGACGGGCGCACGGTGAGCATCGTGACCGCCGACGGCACGAACGTCGGCAGCAGGGCCGCGACGCTGCGCGAGATGGGCGACCGGCTCGTCGCCGAAGGCGCCGAGATCGGCATGGAACTCGACGGCGGCGGGTCGTCGACCCTGGTGAGCCGTTCGGCGGGGGACTCGTCGGTCGAGGTGCGCAACACCCCCAACGACGGCCACGAGCGGCAGGTCCCCAACGGGCTCGCGGTCTACAAGCCCGAGTCCAGCGGCGAGATCGACGCCTACCGCGTGGACACCGCCATCGACCCCGCCCAGGCACCCACGACCGCCCCCATTCCGGGCGGCCGCCCCGACCGCGTGTTCAGCGGGCTGACGCGCACGCTCACCGCCGTCGCCCACGACGAGGCGTACGGACCGGTGGCCGACGCGCCCGCCCCGTCGTGGTCGGCGTCGAAGGGCACGGTCGACGACGGGGTGTTCCGCGCGAAGAAACCCGGCACGGCCAAGGTCACGGCGCGCTCGGGCCGCGCCGACGGCTCGGTGGAACTCCAGGTGCTCGGCCCGGCCGCGCGCATCGGGGCCGACGACCCGTCGGTGAACATCCCCGGCGCCGACGGCACCGGGGCGTTCGGCATCGTCGGCTATGACGAGCACGGCAATTCGGCGCCGGTCGAACCGGCCGACGTCGAACTCGACTACGACACCGGCCTGCTCGACATCTCCGTCGGCGAGAACGGGCGGTTCACCGCGAAGCCGCGGGCCGACTCCGGCGGCGCGGTCGTCACGGCCACCGTTGGCGGCTTGACCACGTCCATCGGGGTGACGATCGGCGTCGAACGCCACGAGGTGGCGTCGTTCGACGACGCGGCCGATTGGACGGCCGGGTCGGCGCGCGGCACCGCGGAGGTCGCGCCCGCCGATGGGCGCAACGGCGCCGGCCTGCGGCTGTCCTACGACTTCAGCCAGTCCACGGGCACTCGCACCGCCTACGCGATCCCGCCGGCCCCGCTGGGCGTCGAAGGGCACACGCGCGCGGTCGGGGCGTCCGTCTTCGGGGCGGGCAAGGGCGAGTGGACCGCGTTCACCGTGGTCGACGCCACCGGTAAGGCGCACTCCGTCTACGGCCCCTATGTCACGTGGGAGGGGTGGAAGGAGATCGAGGTGCCCGTTCCCGAGGCGCTGCCGCAGCCGGTGACGGTGAGCCGGTTCTACACGGTCGAGACCTCGGCGGCCCGCTCCTATACGGGCGAGGTGGTCCTGGACGACATGTACGTCAACGCGGCACCGGCGCTCGACGTGCCCCCGGACGACCCGGTCCGCGACGACGTCGTGGTCACCGACGGCGACGTCGCCGACTCGGACTGGCGGTTCGCCGTGATGTCCGACGCGCAGTTCGTCGCCCGCGACCCCGACTCGCCGCTGGTCGAAGGGGCCCGCCGGACGCTGCGCGAGATCAAGGGCCAGCGGCCCGACTTCCTGGTGATCGCGGGGGACCTCGTGGACGAGGCGTCGGACGCGGACTTCGAGCTCGCGAAGAGGATCCTGGACGAGGAGCTCGACGGCGACCTGCCGTACTACTACGTGCCGGGCAACCACGAGGTCATGGGCTCGTCGATCGACAACTTCGTGGCGCACTTCGGGAAGACGCACCGGGCGTTCGACCACAAGGGCACCCGGTTCATCACGCTCGACTCCTCGTCGGGGACCCTGCGGGGCAGCACACCCGGGCAGATCGGCTACCTGGACCGGCAGTTGGCCGCGGCGCGCAAGGACCCCGCCGTGGACTCCGTCGCGCTCATCCAGCACCACCCGCCGCGCGACCCGCTGCCGGCGAAGAACAGCCAGCTCGCCGACCGCAAGGAGGCGGCGCTCATCGAGGAGCTGCTGGGCGACTTCCAGCACGACACCGGCAAGGGCGCCGTGTTCGTCGGCGGGCACGTGGGGGCGTTCAGCGCGGCGGGGGTCGACGGCGTGCCCTACGTCGTCAACGGCAACTCCGCGAAGACCCCCGCGGGCGGCGCCGAGGAGGGCGGTTTCAGCGGGTGGACGCTGTTCGGCGCCGACCGCATCCCGGATGAGGCGCAGGACGACGCCGCGAAGCGTCCCCACCTGGGCGGGCCCGACTGGATCAGCGCCGAGATCCGGCCGCACGTCGACGCGCTGCGGATGTCGGCGCCGGAAACGCTGCGCATCGGCAAGAAGGCCGACGTCGCCGCGCGGCTCGACCAGGGCGACCGTACGGTGCCGGTCGCCTACCCCGTGTCGGCCGACTGGACGGCGAGCGGCAACGTGCACATCGGGCGGGTGGACGGAACCCACCCGCGTGAGGCGATCGCGGTGTTCGATCCGCGGTCGGGGACCCTCAGGGCGCTGCGCACCGGCCGGATCACCCTCGGGGTCGCGGTCAACGGCGAGAGCACGGAGGTCGCGGTTGAACTGACCCGCTGACCCGCTGAGCCGCCGCCCCGTCCCGGGTGCGCGCCGACCGGCGCGCACCCGGGTTCAGTCCTCGTTTCCGTTGCCGTCGAGCCGCAGGTCGGCGATCAGCCGGACCTCCACCGGGTGGTCGGTGCCGAGCGTGGCGGTGGCCCGCACGCTGCGGGTGAGTCCGGCGATCGGCTCGTACTCCGGGTGCCTGGCCGCACCGAGGTGCGCGGCCCAGTCGGCGATCGCCGCCCGTTGCACGACGGCGGGCGCGGAGCTGCTCGTCGTGCCGACCAGGATGCGGTTGGTGGCCACGCACCAGGTCAGTGGCGGCAGTTCGGCCGTGTCGGCGGACTTGAGCAGTTCGCCCAGGGTCTGGTGGGCCTGGATCTGCCAGATCCGCTGGTCGTCGGATGTGACGGTGGCCGTATCGGTCATCGAGTCCCCCTTGAGGGCTGTGGGTCCAGGGGCGGCACCCGCCTCCGGATCAGAACAAGGCGTCACCCACTATGCGCACAGAGTGTGCGCCGGGGTGGTGAAAAGCAGGGATCCGGGCGCGCCAGGGGCACACCCGGCCGAATGCGCATGAGGGTGTGCGTTGCAGGCACGGGGGCGGGGCGGGGGCGGGCCGGGGGTAGGAGGCGGGGCGAGGGTGGACCGGGGCGGGCCCGGGGGCGCGAGGGGCCGGGAACGGGGCGGGCGCGGGAGGCGGAAACCTTCGGCCGACGATGGTCACTTGGCGTGAAATAACGCCAATTGCCTGCGCGTACGTGCGCACCAAACCCATCCGCAACGGGTCTGACAGGTACGTGGTTCTCCCGCGCCCGTGCCCCCGGCGGCGGTCACCAACCCCCTGGCGCCAGGAGGCGACCATGTCACTGCGACTGCTGATCACCGCCGCGATCACCGGCCTGGTCCTCGCACTCCCCGGCGCCGCGACGGCCCAGGAGAGTGGGCCGGGCGGGGTGCCGGCCGCCGGGGACCCGTGCGATCCCGCCGTCGACATGGAGTACGCGGTCGACGCCGATGGGCGCGACCTGGCATGCGGCGCCGACGGCGCGTGGGCGCTCGTCGGCTCCGAGGAGGCGCCCGGCGACACCGGCGCCTCCGAGGAGCCCCCTGCGCCCGAGCCGGAGCCCGCGGAGCCGCCTCCCGACGACGAACCGGGGGCCGACCTCGACGGCACGCCGTGCGAGGAGGGGGCCGACGCTCCCGGGGAGCCCGGCGCGTGGGTCTGCGCCCCGGTCCTCACCGAGGAGTGCGAGACCACCGGGCACGTGTACCGCGCGGTCGGCGACGACGGGGCGCCCGTCCTCCCGGCGGAGCAGGCCGCCTGGGATGAGGCGTGCAACGGCGCGCAGCCCGGGGCGGGCGAATCGGCGGAGCCCCCTGCGTCGGTGCCCGAGGAGGTGCCCGACGACGAGGCTCCGGGCACGGAGTGCGGAGAGTCGACCGAGGGCGACACCTCCGGCGGCGTCGTCTGCGTCTGCCTCGACGGCGACTACGGCTGGTACCACGCGGGTTCGTGGTACTTCTACCAGGACATCTGGTACTGGTCGCACGGCGGCCACTACTGGTACTTCGCCGACGGGTCCTGGCTCAGGGCGGGTGCCGACGCGGTCGCCGGCATCGAGGACGCGGCGTCGGCACCGGCTCCGGCGGCGCCCAAGGCGCGGCCGGTCGCCGACAAGTCCGTCTACCTGCCGTTGACCGGCGCGCCTTTGGCGGGCTTCGTGCTCGCGGCGCTGGCACTTGCGGGCGCGGGCGGCGCGGCCTGGTGGCTCGCGCGCAGGCGCCGCACACGCGCCGGGGAGTGACCCCGCCCGGCGGCGCACCGGGTCGGTTCGGCGGCGCCGGGCCGCTCCGGTCGGCCCGACGCCGCCTCGTCCCGGCGCTCCGGCACAGCTCCCCGGCACGTCCCCGGCACGGCGTTCCGGCGCAGTGGACCGGCGGGGGCGGCGGCCGGTAACGGCCGCGCCGTGCCGGTGCCGATGTCGTGTCCGAAATCCGGCGAAACGCCGTGGCGAACGTGTCGAATGCCGTTTCGCGCCTCGATGGCGGGTCCGCTGTGCAACTATGCCGCCATGATCAACACCACGTTGCGTCACCGTACGATCACATTTGGCGCCGCCGGGCTGCTCGCCTCGGCGCTGCTCGCAGCGGGACCGCTCGCCGCCGCGCCCGCGGCGGCGGACACGACAGAGGCCCGGCTGCTCGGATACCGCGACCTCGACCGCGGCCTCAAGGTCGACAGCACGACGGTCGGCGGGCTCTCCGGCATCGACCGCGACCCGCGCACCGGCGAATACCTGATGATCAGCGACGACCGCTCGACCGTCGGCCCGGCCCGCTACTACACCGCGGACATCGACGTGCGGGCCTCCGGGGTCGAGGACGTCAAGATCACCTCGGCGACCGAGCTGACGAAGCCCGACGGGGGCGCCTACCCGTCCTACAAGCAGTCCATCGACTCGCCGTGCACCGGCCCGCAGCGCGCCTGCGACCGCGACGGCGCCGTCGACCCCGAAGAGCTGCGGGTGGACCCGGTCACCAAGAAGGTCTGGTGGAGCACCGAGGGGACCAACAAGTCCCCGACGGTGCTCAACCCGGCCCTGCGCGCGTCCAGCAAGGGCCGCACGGTCCAGGAGCTGCCGCTGCCCCGCGACTTCCGGTTCGACCGCGCCGAGCGGCGCGGCCCGCGCGGCAACCTCTCCCTGGAGGCGTTCGCGTTCACCGACAAGGGCAAGCGCATCGTCACGGCCCTCGAAGGGCCCATGATCCAGGACGGCCCGGCGCCCACACCGGAGAAGGGCGCGCTGACCAGGATCAGCGAGCACACGCGGTCGGGCGAGATCGCCGCGCAGTACGCCTACCCGCTCGACCCGGTCTTCGCGGCGCCCAAGGACCAGCCCTACATGGACAACGGGGTCCCCGCGATCCTGCCGGTCGACGACAAGGGGCGCTACCTGGTGCTGGAGCGCGCCTACTCCGACGGCAACGGGTACCGGATCCGCATCTACGAGGTCGACACCGCCAAGGCGCAGGACGTCCGCAGGATCGACTCGCTCGCGACCGAGCCGCCGACCCGCCCGCTGCGCAAGGAGCTGGTCGCCGACCTCGGCCAGATGGGGGTAGACCCGGTGTACAACGCCGAGGGCATGACGTGGGGGCCGCGGCTGCCCAACGGCGACCGCACCCTCGTGATGGTCGTGGACGACAACTTCTCCGCCGAGGAGAAGAGCCAGGTCATCGCGCTCACCGTGAGTTCCTGACCGCGGCGCGTGCGGTGGACCGCACGCGCCGCCACCACAACCGCGACCGCGCCCGACCGGGCGCGGTCGCGGCGCTGTTGCAGCGCAGTGGTGGCGCTGTCGCGGTTCGCCGGATCAGGCCCGGGTCAGGGTTTGCGCGCGACGCCGCCGTATTCCCAGACGGTCTTCGCTTGGTTGCGGGGCAGGCGCGCCGGCTCGCCGTTGCGCCAGGTGGAGACCTCGACCAGGCCGGGTTCGACGATCTCCAGGCCGTCGAACATCCGGGCGGCCTCCTCGGGTGTGCGCGCACGCCCCCACTCGGCGCCCGACGCCTTCATCTCGCGGGTGAACCGCGCCCCCTCCTCCGGGATGTGGCTCACCACGTGCGAGGCCGCCATCCATGAGCCGGACGGGAGCGCGCCGAGCAGGGTCCGCACGAGGCCGAACGGGTCGTCCTCGTCGGGGATGCAGTGCAGCAGCGAGATGAGCATCAGGGCGACGGGCCGGTCGAAGTCGATCAGCCGGCGCACCTCGGCGGCGTCGAGGATGTCCGACGGCGTGCGGACGTCGGCCGTGATGACGGCGGTGTCGTCGTTGTCGGCGAGGATGGCCCTGCCGTGGGCGAGGACGATGGGGTCGTTGTCGACGTAGACGACGGCGGCGCCCGGCTGGTGGCGCTGCGCGACCTGGTGGACGTTGTCGACGGTCGGCAGCCCCGAGCCGAGGTCGATGAACTGGCGGACGCCGTGCTCGCGCGCGAGGTATTCGACGCTGCGGCCGAGCCAGGCGCGGTTCTCCTTGCACACCTCGATGGTTTCGGGGGTGTGCTCCATCAACGACGCCAATGCCTGCCGATCGGCCTCGAAATTGTCCTTGCCGCCGAGGGCCGCATCGTAGATGCGGGCGACGGTGGGCACACCCATGTCGAGTTCTGCTGGCGGGAACTGTCCGCTCATGGCACCTCATTCAGCACGGGGAAGCGTCCGGGGGAAGCGTCGTCCGCATCCTATATCCGCCTTATCGGGCCCGGAGTCCGATAACCCTAAATCCCGGCTGCTCAGGACGTATTCGTGAATTCCCGCGATGGATATCGGCGCCCCTGGCGCGAAAAGGGGTCGAATGCCGGGATTGGCGTTTGATCGGCCTTTTTGCCGTTTTCTCGGCGCGGAGTCCCCCACCCGCTGCGCGTCCGCGCTCCTCACATGCTCCTCACATCAGGACGACCTGGCGGACCGCCTCGCCCGACGCGAGGCGGTCGAAGCCCTCGTTCACCTCGTCCAGGCTCAGGCGGCCGGACAGCAGTTCGGTGACGGGCAGCAGCCCGCGTTTGTAGAGGGAGATGTAGGCGGGGATGTCGCGGGCGGGCACACCGGAGCCGAGGTAGCTGCCGCGCAGCGTGCGCTCCTGGGCGGCGAGGGTGACCGCGGGGATCGACAGCAGCCGGTCGGGGTGCGGCAGACCGACCGTGACGGTGGTGCCGCCGGGGCGGGTGGCGAGGTACGCCTGGGCGAGGACGTCGGCGCTGCCGGTGGTGTCGATGACCTTGTCGGCGCCGCCCCCGGTCAGGTCGCGCACCGCCGCGACCGCGTCCGCGCCGCCGGGCAGCCGGTCGGTGGCGCCGAGGCGCCCGGCGAGGTCGCGCTTTGCCGCCACCGGGTCGACCCCGACGAGCCGCTCCGCGCCCGCCACCCGCACGCCGAGGACGGCGGACAGGCCCACGCCCCCGAGCCCGAACACCGCGACCCGCTCCCCCGGGCGCACGTCGGCGGCCCTCAGCGCGGCGCCGACACCGGTGAGGACGGCGCAGCCGAACAGCGCGGCGACCTCGAAGTGCAGGTCGGCGTCGACGCGCACGGCGGAGTCGGCGGAGACCACGATGGACTCGGCGAACGCGGACACGCCGAGGTGGTGCGCCGGGGCCGAGCCGTCCTCGGCGTACCAGCGCCGGCCGCCGCCGACCAGGTCGCCCGCGCCGTTGGCGGCGGCGCCGCGCTCGCACAGCGCAGGGCTGCCGTCCAGGCAGCGGGCGCAGGTCCCGCAGGACGCGACGAAGCAGAGCACGACGTGGTCGCCCACCGCGAACCGCCCCTCGGTGCCCGCGCCGAGCGCCGCCACCTCGCCGGCCGCCTCGTGGCCCAGGACCATCGGCACCGGCCGGGGCCTGTCGCCGTTGACGACCGAGAGGTCGGAGTGGCACAGCCCGGCGGCGCGCACGCGCACGCGCAGCTCCCCCGGCCCGGGCGGGCGGAGTCCGAGTTCGCGGATGCGGATGGGCCGGGTCTCGGCGTATGGGCCGGGGTCGCCGATCCGCTCCAGAACGGCGGCGCGCACGGCCGGTGTGTCGGGGGCCGAGGTGTCGGGTGCCGGTGTCATGGCTTCCTCCGCAGTTCTTCCAGCGCCGCGCGCAGTTTCCCGTCGATGCGGACCGGCCGCCGGGTGCGCCGGTCGCAGAAGACGTGGGCGAACCGGCCCTCGGCGACGAGGGTGCTGCGGTCGCTCCGGTACAGGCCGATCTCGTAGCGGACCGAGGAGTTGCCGAGGTGGCCGACCCGGATCCCGGCGGCGAGGACGTCGGGGAAGGCGAACTCCGCGGTGTAGACGCAGGAGGACTCGACGCACAGGCCGACGACGGGGCCGTCCCGGAAGTCGAGGCCGCCGCGCTCCACGAGCCACGTGTTGATGGCGGTGTCCATGAAGGCGTAGTGGACGGTGTTGTTGACGTGGCCGTAGACGTCGTTGTCGGCCCAGCGCGTGGGGATCTCCGTCCAGTGGGGATAGACCGGATCCGTGGCCGGGGCCGTGGCCGGATCCCGGTCCGAATCCCGGTCGGGGCCTGCGCCGGGGCCGGAACCGGGGTCCGCGTCGGCTGCGGTCATCGTCACCTCTTCGGGGCGTCCTCGTCCGCGGGCGCCGCTGCGCGCCGCCGGTAGGCACCGTACCCCGCCGCCCGAAGGCGGCGGGGTACGGTGCCCTGCCATGCGCGGCCGCGGACGGTCCTGGGCGGCGGGTCAGTGTCGAGTCGGCGGCGGGTCAGCGGACGGTCGTGCGCGTCAGGGGCAGGTCCTTCGTCTCCCGGAACGCCGCGATGATCACGACCGCGCCCACCGCGGCGGCGCCCATGAGGTAGTAGGCGGGGCTGACCGGGCTGCCGGAGGTGGTGACCAGCCAGGTCGCGACGAACGGCGCGGTCCCGCCGAACAGGACGTAGGCGGCGGTGTAGCCGACGGCCGAGCCGCTCGCGCGGAGCTGGGCGGGGAACATCTCCACCATCGCGGGGACGTTGGAGGTGCCGATCACCGCGACGAGCATCGCGAGGACCGACGTGCCGAGCATCGCGCCCGCCAGTCCCGTCCCCATCAGGGCGAAGGCGGGCACGGTGAGCAGCACGAAGCCCAGGCACGCCGTGAGGAGCATCGGGCGGCGGCCGAACCGGTCGCTCGCCATCGCCGCGAACGGGCACAGCAGCGAGTAGGCGAGCATCGACACGACGCTGGTGAGCAGCGCCTCGGTCTTGCTGAAGTGCAGCGACTCCGACATGTAGGAGATCATGTAGCTGCTCATGAAGTAGTAGCCGATGGCGTTGGTGATGCTGTACCCGAAGAGGGTGAGGATCTGCCGCCCCGACAGCCGGAACGCGTCGCGCAGCGGACTGCTGCGGACCTCCTCGGAGCGCTGCATCTCCCGGAACACCGGGGTGTCGTCCAGGCGCGAGCGCAGGTAGAGACCGATGACGCCGAGGGGCCCGGCGATCAGGAACGGCACCCGCCACCCCCAGGAGTACAGCGCCTCCTCGCTCAGCGACCCGGTGAGCACCACGCCGACCAGTGAGCCGGCGACCGCCGCGACGCCGACGGTGAGCGGGACCGCGCTCGCGTAGCGCGCCCGGCGGTCGGCGGGGGCGTACTCCATGATGAAGGAGGAGGCCCCCGTGTACTCGCCGCCGGTGGAGAACCCCTGCACGGTGCGCATCAGCAGCAGCAGGACGGGCGCCGCCAGGCCGATGGTGGCGTACCCGGGCAGCAGCCCGATCGCGAAGGTCGAACCGCTCATGCAGAGGACGCTCAGGGCGAGGGCCCGGTTGCGGCCGATCCGGTCGCCGTAGTGGCCGAAGAACAGCGCTCCGAGCGGGCGCGCGATGAACCCCGCCGCGAAGATCGCCCAGGTCGCCAGCAGTGCGGCGGCGGGGTCGAACTGGGGGAAGAACAGCACGGCGATGGTCGCCGACATGACGGCGTAGGCGCCGGAGTCGAACCATTCCACGAAGTTGCCGATGGCCGTGGCGACGGTGACCTTGCGGCGGACCCGCGCCAGCGCGGCGGGGTCGGTGGCGGGGTCGGTGGCAGGTTCTTTGGCGGGCTCGGCGGCCGGGTTGCCGCCCGGCTCGGCCGGGGGCGGCTGGTCGTCTCTCAGCATGCTGGACTCCTCGGAGGTCGGTGCGCGAACGCGGTGCGGGGCGGGCCCGCGGCCGCCCGAGCCCGAGGGCGGGTGCGGGCGTATCGGTCGTTACGAGTGATTGCGGGTGGTCGCGGGTGGTTGCTCGTGACTGCCGGTGGTCGCGGCGGGTGGCGGAGCCGGGTCAGTCCCCCGGCGCGGCGTCGCGGGCGCGCAGCTGCGCCCGCTGGACCTTGCCGGTGGCGGACCGCGGCAGGCGGTCGACGAAGGCGACCTCCCTCGGGTAGGCGAAGCGGGAGTAGGAGTCCTTGGCGAACCGGGAGATCTCCGCGGCCAGTTCGGCGCCGGCGGTGTACCCCTCCGCCAGTTCGATCCACGCCTTGACCAGGTGTCCGCGCAGCGGGTCGGGCAGGCCCACGACGCCCGCGTCGGCGACGGCGGGGTGCTCGCGCAGGGCCGCCTCCACCTCGTAGGGGCCCACCCGGTAGCCGGACGTCTTGATCACGTCGTCGGTGCGGCCGAGGAACCAGTAGTACCCGTCGGCGTCCATGACGGCCTGGTCCTTGGTGCGGTACCAGGTGCCGCCGAAGCTCTCCTCTGTCGCCTCGGGGCGGTTCCAGTAGCCCAGCGGGAACTGGGGGTTGCTGCGGGCGCGCAGGCACACCTCGCCGGGGGTCCCCTGGTCGACCGGGCGGTCGTGCGCGTCGAGGAGCGCCACGTCCCAGCCGGGCAGCGGGCGTCCCATGGAGCCCGGTTTGACGGGGACGCCGGGGAAGTTGCCGAGCAGCGGGTAGGACTCGGTCGACCCGTAGTAGTCGAGCAGGGTCACGCCGAACTGCTCCCGGAACCAGGAGATCAGGTCACCGGTGAGGGGCTCGTTGGCGGAGCACACCGTGTGCAGGGCCTGGGGGTGGCGCGTCCCCGCGTCGGGGACGTCGGCGCGCAGTTTGCGCAGGAAGGTGGGGTTCACCAGGGCCGTGGTCACCTTGGCGCGGGCCATGGCGGCGAGCAGACCTTCGGGGTCGAACCCGGCGGCCGGGCGGTAGACCAGGTGGGTGGCTCCGGCCCGCAGCGGGCCCATGAGCTTCGCCATCGACCACGCCCAGTCGCCGGCGCCGTAGAACACGTCGCCGGGGCCCAGGCCGTGGCAGTACGTGAACTCGTTGTGGCCGAGGAGGGTGCGGTGCGCGTGCACGATCCCCTTGGCCGGGCCGGTCGTCCCGGAGGTGTAGAAGATGAGCGCCGGGTCGTCCGCCCTGGTGTCGGCGGTGGTGAACTCCGGCGGGTGGGCGCCAACGGCGGGGTCGTCGACGTCGAGGACCGCGATCCCCTCCCCCGCGGTCCCCTCTCCGGCAATAGCCGTGGCGCGCTCCAGCGCCGCCGATTCGGTGACCAGGACGCGGGCGCCGGAGTCGGCGAGCCGATAGGCGATCGGCTCGTCGGCCCACAGCAGCGACATGGTGACCAGGACGGCGCCGGTGCGGAGCACCCCCAGGTAGGTGGCCGGGGTGTCGGGGCGCTGCGGCAGCAGGACGGCCACCCGGTCGCCCTTGCGCACGCCGAGGGCGTGCAGGTGGGCGGCGACCCGGTTGGAGCGGTCCCGGACCTGCGCCCAGGACACCTCCTCGCTGTGCCCGGTGTGGTCCTGGAAGACGAGGGCCGTCCACTCGCCCGGGTGGTGGTCGGCCACGTCGGCGGCCATGTTGTAGTGCTCGGGGACCTCCCACCGGTGCTCCGCGCAGAGCCGCCGGTAGTGGGCGTCGCCCGCTGCCAGCTCGGCCGCGCTCGGCCCTGCCGGTCCGGGGGTGGTGTCCGTCGTGCTCACTGCGTGCTGCTCCTGTGTTGAAGGCGGGTGTTGGAGGAGGGCGCCCGTGGTGGGTCCGGGCGCCCGGAGTCGGATACAGAGTCGGGTTCGAGGCCGCGTGCGGGGCCGGGTGCGGGTCAGCGGCGCTTTTCGAGGAAGCGGCGCATCTCGCGCTGCGGCTCCCCGGTGGCGTAGGCGGCCCGGTGGACCTCCTTCGCCGCGTCGATCGACTCCTCGAGCGCCGCGTCGTCGATGGCGCGCAGCCGGGACTTGGTGAGGGCGACGGCCCCGGGCGGGAGTTCGGCGAGGCGCCCGGCGAGGGCGACCGCCTCTTCGAGGACCGCGTCGGCGGGGACGAGCGCGGTGAGCAGCCCGAGGCGGTGGGCTTCGGCGCCGTCGACCAGTTCACCGGTCAGGGTGAACTCGATCGTCTTCGCCTTGCCGAGGATGTCCCACATCGCCCAGATCCCGGTGATGCTGGGGATCCCCGACCGGACCTCCGGCTGGCCCATGCGCACGCCGTCGTGGCCGATGCGCAGGTCGGCGAGCAGGCTGAACTGGAATCCGGATCCGGCTGCGACGCCGTTGACGGCGGCGACCGTCGGCTTGTCGAGCCCGCGGATGGCGCGGTAGAGGGTGGCGAAGTCGTCGATCCAGCCCTCGGCGGCCGCGTGGTCGTCGGGGTCGAAGGAGGCGGTCTCGGCGAGGTCCTGGCCGGCGCAGAACGCGCGCCCGGCGCCGGTGATGACGACGGCGCGGCAGCGCTCGTCCCGCCCTGCCTCGGCGAACGCCTCGACCAGGCGGGTGCGCATGGCGTGCGTCCAGGCGTTCAGCTTCTCGGGGCGGTTCAGGGTGACGACCGCGACCGTTCCGGGCCCGGCCTCCTCGTAGCGCAGCAGGACCGCGTCCTCGGTCCCGCCGGTTGCCGATGTCGCCATGAACTTCCCTTCACAAATGCACAACCGGTGACGGTGTCGATGCCGGTCGCTTTTCGGTTCGGTGGGCGCCTCACCTCGGTGGCGAGCCGCTGAACGTCATGCAAACAGGTGATCCACACCACCGTCCAACACCGTTAGCGACTCATGGTGATATCGAGTCGATATGATCGCGGCCATGGAACTGCGGCATCTGCGCTATTTCACGGTTCTGGCCGAGGAACTGCATTTCGGTCATGCCGCGGCGCGCCTGCACATGGCGCAGCCCCCGCTGTCCCAGCGGATCCGCGACCTCGAACGCGAGCTCGGGGTCCGGCTGTTCGACCGCACCCGCCACAAGGTCCGGCTGACCGAGGCCGGTGCGCTCCTGCTGGAGCACGCGCGCCCCGTCCTCCAGAGCGCGGAGGCCGCGCACGAGGCGATGCGCCGAATCCGCCCCGGCGAGAGCGGTGTGCTGCGCGCGGGCGTGCCGCCCGACACCGTCCCCGCCACGCTGCGGACCCTGGTCGCGGAGTTCACCCGGGAGGCGCCCGACGCGCTGATCGACCTCCAGGAGATGACCACCGACGAGCAGCTCGCCGCGCTGCGCGAGGGCCTGCTCGACGCGGGCATGGTGCGCCACCCCTGCGACACCGCGGGGCTGGAGTGCGGGCCGATCGCCCGCCGCGCGCTCGGCGTCGTACTGCCCGTTGACCACGAACAGGCCGGGGCCGGGACGGTCGACCTGCGCGACCTCAACGGCCAGCCGCTGGTGATCTTCCCCCGCGCCATGGCGCCGCGGCTCTACGACCACGTCCTGTCGGTGTGCGGGTCCGCCGGGTTCCGCCCCGGTGCCATCCGGCACGCGCGCAACCCCCACTTCAGCAACGGACTGGTGCTGGCCGGGCGCGGCGTCCACCTCAACGAGCGCCCGCACAGCGGGCCGCCCGAAGGGCTGTGCTGGCGCCCGCTGGCCGACACCCCCTTGTCCTGGCAGACGTCGACCGTGTGGGCGCCGCGCCGGCGCCACCCCATGATCGACGTGTTCAGCG
Organism: Murinocardiopsis flavida; assembly: GCF_003014485.1. Taxonomy (GTDB): domain Bacteria; phylum Actinomycetota; class Actinomycetes; order Streptosporangiales; family Streptosporangiaceae; genus Murinocardiopsis; species Murinocardiopsis flavida. The sequence continues at coordinate 26,984 of NZ_PYGA01000002.1, forward strand.
AGGCGGCGACCGCCGGACTGGCCGCAGCGGGCCACCTGACCGGCGCGGAGGGTTCACCGCTCTGACGCCTTCTCCGGGCCTCTGTACCTCTCCCGCACCACCGACGCCGACGCGACCTCGGAGAAGGCCCGCACGGTCTACGACCCGGGCTGGGGCGCGGCCACCCAGCGCGCGAAGGCCATGGTGCGGCCGGACGGCTCCCTCGCCGCGGGGTCGACGTTCGTGTCCGTCTTCCCGCGCACCACCAGCGGCGGCGCCGACAACCCCACCGACGTCTGCGCCTCGTTCACCCCCGGCCTGCCGACGTCACGACGGCGGGCGCGCCCGGCACCGGCGGACCGGTGGATCCGCGCGTGCTCTCCGGGCCCGCCTGATCCGGGCGGCCACGCGACCCAGCGGCGTTGCGCGCAGTTCGCACCAGGTCAGCCGCGTGCGGGCCGGCCATGCACCGGGACAGTGTCCGCTGCGGTGAGCACCTCGGACCAGAGGGCGTCGGTCGCAACGGGCGCCGCCCGGGTGACGAGGCGGTTGGTGCCCAAAGCCAGGGCGACCCCGCGGTCGGGGACGAAGCCGACCGCGCAACCGGTGAAGCCGGGGTGGCCCACAACGACCTCCGGCGTCCCGTCGATGACCCGCGCGTAGCGCCGGAAGCCCAGCGCCTGGCCCGCGTCCGGTCCGGGCGCGGTGAACTCCGCGACGATGCGGGGATCCCACAGGTCATCGTGGGCCGAGGCGTCGGCGAGCACCGAGGCCCAGGTCAGCATGTCCCCGACCGTCGAGAACAGGCCGGCGTGCCCGCTGACCCCCGCGAAGGCGTGGAACGCTTTGCCGTCGTTGGCGTCCCCGACGACGAGCGCGTCGCGCCACCCGTCGAAGCCGCCGGTGCCGACCACGACCGGGTAGGGGTCGCCCGTCGCGACCATCCGCCGCTCCGCGGCGTCGCCGAACGCGCTCGCCGCCACCGGCGCGCCGGGAGGCGGCCGGAAGCCGGTGGCGTGCAGGCTGAGAGGGCCCGTGACCAGGCCGGACACGGCGTCGTTCAGGTCGGCCCCTGTCACGGCCTCGATGACCCGTCCCAGGAGCATGAAGCCCAGGTCCGAGTAGTGGCGGCCGGTGTCGGGCGGGTGGCGCAGCGGGAGCGACTCGGCGAGGGCCGCCGCCGCGGCGGGGTCGCCCGGCGCGGCGGCGTACAGCGGCTGCCATTCCCACAATCCGGCCCGGTGCAGCAGCAGGTGGCGCAGCGTGATGCGGTCCTTGCCGCCGCCGGCGAACCCCGGCAGGTAGTGCGCCGCCCGGTCGTCGAGGCCCACCGACCGGTCGGAGACGAGCCGGATCAGGGCGGTCGTCGTGGCGACGGCCTTCGTCACCGACGCGACGTCGAAGCGCGTGTCGGTCGTCGCCGGTTCGGCCGCCACCGCGCCGACGGCGGGCACGCGGTTACCGGCCGCGGCGATCTCGCGTGCGCCGCCCGCCCGCAGTCCGACGACCGCGCCGAGCGGCCCGTGCTCCGCGCCGGCGCCGCACCCGGCCACCAGTCGGTCCGCGGCCGCCGCGGGGGTCACCGTGCGTCCTCGGCGGGCGACGGCACCCGCACCCCTGTGGCACGTGGGGCCGCCTCGGGGGCAGGAGTCATCTCGCCACCTCCATTGCTGCGCGTTCGTTGCGACAAGGGTCCCCGGCGGCCGTTCCCACCGGGCCCCGCGCACGCAAGAATGACATCGGCGGCGCCGGGACCGGGAACCGGCGCACGGCCCCACCACCCCCGGCAGCTGAGGAGGACCGCGTGCCCCCTGTCGGCCTCATCATCGCGCTGATCCTGCTGGTGGTCGCCGCCGCCGTCGTGGCGATCGTGCTGGCCGCCCGCGCCGCGCACGCGCGCCGCGTCGCCGAGTTGCAGGCGTGGGCGCAGCGGAACGGGTTCCGCTACGAGGGGGACCGCCCCGACCTCGTTTCCGAGCACGCGGCGTCGTCCGGCCGCCGGTCCGTGCGCCACGTCCTCTCGGGGAACCGGCACGGCTACTCCACGCTGATCTACGAGCTGAGCGTGCGCACCGGTCATGGCGACTCCGCCCGAACGCGCAACTACCAGGTGGTCGCGCTCGACCTCCCGTCGCCGACCCCCACCCTGTCCCTCAGCCGCGAGGGTTTCGGCTCGCGCGTCCTCGAATTCCTCGGCGTCCACGACCTCCGGGTCGGCGACCCCGTATTCGATGAGACCTACCGGGTCGAGACCTCCGACGCCGGGTTCGCCATGGCGGTGCTCACGCCCGACATGCGCTCCTGGCTCATGACGGCCATGGAGTACCTGGACTCCGGCATCTCCTTCACCGGCCGCCGCCTGGTCAGTTCGCGGCACACGTCCGGTTCCCGCTCCGATCCCGATGCCGGGCTGGTCACCGCCGACTACCTCGCCGGCACCCTGGCGCGCGTCCCCGCCCAGGTGTGGCGGGCCGCGCCGCCGCCGGGGATGTACCCGGGCCCGCAGTGGTGAGTGGCGCCGAGCCCGCGGGAGCGGGATCAGGTGGTGGCCGGGGCGGCGGCGTACTCCTGGTCGGTGACGGGGGTCAGCCAGTGCACGGCGTCGTGGTCGGCGTCGCCCTCGTTGATGGCCAGATGGACCATGAGCCGGTTCGGTGCGGCGCCGTGCCAGTGCTCCTCGTCGGCCTCGAACAGCACGCGGTCACCGGGCCGGATGACCTCGACCGGCCCGCCCCGGCGCTGGCACAGGCCGATCCCTTCGGTGACGAAGACGGTCTGGCCCAGCGGGTGGCGGTGCCAGTGGGTCCGCGCCCCTGGCATGAAATGCACCAGGTTGGCGCTGACCCGGGAGGGGGCGGGCGCCGCGGCGACGGCGTCGATGTAGACGTCACCGGTGAACCAGTCGGCGGGGCCCTTTGTAGTGGCGATCGAGCTTCGCGTGATCTGCATGATCGTTCCCTTCCCCTGAATATCGCGGGGTAGACCGGTGGGGCCCGTGGCGCGTGGGCGGCGCAGTGGCTATTGGGGTGCCGGTCACTCAGACGGTGAGCAGTGTCTTGACGGCGCGGCGCTCGTCCATCGCCTGGTAGGCCTCAGCCGCCTGGTCGAGCGGGAGGGTGCGGTCGAAGACCTTCCCCGGGTCGATTTCGCGCCGCCAGATCAGGTCGATCAACCCGGGCAGGAAGCGGCGCACCGGCGCCGGGCCGCCGTGCAGGTGGACCTGGGAGAAGAACAGCTCCTCGCCGCTGAGCGCGACGTCATGGTTGACGCCCACGAAGCCGACGTGGCCGCCGGGGCGCGCGGAGCCGATGGCCTGGCGCATCGATTCCTGGGTGCCGACCGCCTCGATGACCGAGTGGGCGCCCAGGCCGCCGGTGAGCTCCTTGACCTTGGCGACGCCGTCGTCGCCGCGTTCGGTGACGATGTCGGTGGCGCCGAACTCGCGGGCCAGCCGCTGCCGCGGCTCGTGGCGGCTCATCGCGATGATGCGCTCCGCTCCCAGTTGGCGGGCCGCCAGCACCGCCATGAGGCCCACGGCGCCGTCGCCGACGACGGCGGCGGTCCTGCCCGGGCCGGCATCGGCGGCGACCGCGCCGAACCAGCCGGTGCCCAGCACGTCGGATGCGGCGAGCAGGCTGGGGATCAGGTCGGGGTCGGGCGTGCCGGGGGTGGCGACGAGGGTGCCGTCGGCGTGCGGGATCCTGGCGCGCTCGGACTGGGTGCCGACCTGTGCCATGAACACGCGGTCGACGCAGGACGAGGGGTAGCCGGAGCGGCAGATCTCGCAGGTGCCGTCGGAGGCGACGAATGAGCCCACGACGAACTGGCCGGGTTCGACGCTCGCGACCGCGCTGCCGACCTCATCCACGACGCCGACGTACTCGTGGCCCATCTGCGTCGGTCCGGCGACCGGCTCGACCCCGCGGTAGGGCCACAGGTCGGAGCCGCAGACGCAGGTCGCCGCGAGTCGGATGACCGCGTCCGTGGGCGCGGTGATCGCGGGTTCGGCGACGTCCTCCACCCGGACGTCCCCCGGGGCGTGCAGCACCGCAGCGCGCATGATGATCCTTCTTCCTTGCTTGCGTTCGTACCGGCTCTCGTACCGGCTATCCGGCCGGTTCCCGGCCCGGCTCTCGGACCGGATCTCCGTCCGGCTCCCCGCCGGGCGGCCGCCGCCCCGCCCGCTCCGGTGCGAGGCCGGTCCGCGCCGGCACGCTGCCGCTCCGCTGGGTGCGGGCGCCCGCGGTTCCAGGCTTGCAGGGGCGGCGTCACGGACCAGCAAAGCGCGGCCCGGGGCGATGGAGAAGTTTCCGTAAAAGGGTGTACCGGCAGTACACCGCTCGGGCCGGGCACGCCGCGTACGGTCGAAGGGTGGGCAACCGTGACGAAGTCCGCGAGTTCCTCCGCTCGCGGCGCGCCAAGATCGCCCCGGAGCAGGCCGGGCCGCCGTCCGGGTCCCGGCGCCGGGTCCCGGGGCTGCGCAGGAGCGAGGTCGCGGCGCTGGCCGACGTCAGCGTCGAGTACTACGCCAAGCTCGAACGCGGCAGCCTCGCCGGGGTTTTCCCCCGCCGTGCTCCAGGCGCTCGCCCGCGCGCTGCGGCTCGACGACGCCGAGCGCGCCAATCTGCTGCACCTGGCCCAGGCCGCCGACGGCTCCGACACCCTGGCCCGGCCGCGGCGCCGCTGGGGCGCGCACGACGTCCGCCACCACGGCACCGGCACCAAGCGCTTCCACCACCCGGTCGTGGGCGATCCCACCCTCGCCTACGAGGGCTTGGAGATGGCCGCTGAGCCGGGGCTGACGCTCACCGTCCACGCCGCCGAGCCGGGCTCCGCTTCGGAGGAGGGGCCGCGCCTGCTGGCGTCCTGGGCCGCCACGCAGGAGTCGGACGGCCCGGCGCGGCCGCTCGCGGCGGACTGATACCCCGGGCCCGCCCGTCGCAGGGCGGCCGCTCCCGGCCGCGCGGTCGGCGGCGCCGCTGGTGGCGGGACCGCCGGGGACTCCCGGCCGCCTCGCTGCCGCAAAGGGAACGCGGCGGGCGGTTCCCGCGTCCCATGCACGGCGGTATCCGCGACGACACATGAGGATGGGCGGCCATGAGGTCCAGGCGCACGAGAAGGACGCACATCAGGGGCGGAGGGCGCATCCTCGGTGTGCTGGTCCTCGCGGGGTTCGCGTTCGTGCTGACCCTGATCGGGGGGATCTTCAGCTTCGTGGGGACCCTCGACTACCGCGAGTACACGGGCCGCGCCGACGCGACCGTGGTCGAGCGGCGCGTCGAGTCCGACACGGACACGGGCACGAGCAGGCAGCGGCGCGACGACGACGTCGACATCACGGTCTACGTCGACTACCAGGCGGAGGGCCGCACGTTCGAGCATGTGACGCTCAACGGGCTGAACCCGGACGACCACCAGGAGGGCGACCGGGTCCAGGTGGCGTACCCGCCAGGGGAGCCCGGGGAGATCGTGACCGTCGCGAGCACCGAGGAGGGCGCGTTCCGGATCTTCGGCTACATCGGGGTGCCGCTGCTGGTCCTCGGGCTCGCCCTCGCCGGGGCCGCGGTGTTCGTGCTCGTGCGGCGGCGCCGGTCCGGGCCGGGCGACGCCCCGTACCCGCCGCCCGGCCCGCACTCCCCTCCCTACGGCCCGCCGCCGAACGGCCCGTACCGCTGAGCCGGATCCCCGTCGGCCGGGACCCTTGGGGCGGGGACCCTGTTCATCGTGGGCCTAGTTCAGCATGGGCCTTGGTCAGCAGCGCCCTTGTACAGCAGCGCCCTTGTTCAGCGGGGACCTGGTTCGGCGGGGACCCTGTTCAGCCGGGCCGCCGGTCGGGCGGCGCCGCGATGTCCGACCGGTGCGCGATCAGCCCGGCCTGGGTGCGGTTGGCGCAGTCGAGCTTGGTGAGCATCCGCGAGACGTAGCTCTTCACGGTGGTCTCGGCGAGGAAGAGGCGGGCGGCGATCGCCGCGTTGGACATGCCCTCGCCGAGGCAGCCGAGGATGTCGCGTTCGCGCTCGCTCAACGACGCGATGCGGGCGCGGGCGGCGACGGCGTCGCGGCGGTCGCCCTGGGACGCGCCGAGGAGGCGGCGGGTGGTGTCGGGCGACAGGACGGTGTGGCCGTCGGCGGCGACGCGCACCAGGTTGACGAGGTCCTCGGCGGGGGTCGTCTTGACCAGGAAGCCGATGGCGCCCGCGCGCAGCGCGCGCAGGACGTGGGTGTCGTCGTCGAAGGTGGTCAGCGCCACCACGACGGGCGGCTCGCCCATGGCGGTGATGCGCTCGGTCGCGGCGATGCCGTCGACGCCCGGCATCCGCAGGTCCATGATGACCACGCGGGGGCGCAGGCGCAGGACGGCCTCGACGGCTTCGGCGCCGTCGTTCGCCTCGCCCACGACGTCGATGTCCTCGGCGGCGTCGAGGATGGTGCGCAGGTGGGCGCAGACCATCGGTTCGTCGTCGACGACGAGGACCCGGATCACGAGCGTGCCCCTTCCGTGCCGGTGCCGAGGGGGATTATCGCACCGATCCGGAACCCGCCGTCGCCGGTCGGGGCGGCGTGCAGCGTGCCGCCGAGCAGTTCGACGCGCTGGCGCAGGCCCTCCAGTCCCGTGCCGGAGCCGCCCCCCGCGAGGGCGGGGTCGGGTGCGGTCTCGGATGCGCCGTTCACCACGTCGACCATGACGGCGTCGGCCCGGTAGCGCAGCGCCGCCTCGGTCGGCGCGCCGGGCGCGTGCTTGCGCGCGTTGGTCAGCCCTTCCTGGACGATCCGGAACACCGCGCGGGCGACGTGCGGGGCGACGCCGGAGGGCGCGCCGGCGACCGTGAGCTCCGCCCGCTGGCCCGCCGCCCGCGCTTCGGCGACCAGTGTCGCCGGATCGGGAGCAGGGTCGGGAGCAGGGTCGGGAGCCGGGTCGGGAGCCGGGTCACGGGTGAGACCGGGCCGGCCCGCAGGGGGTTCGGCGGCGTGCTCCGCCGGTGCGGCCGAGCCGGGGTCGTGCAGGACGCCGATGATCCCGCGCAGCTCCTCGATCGCCCTGCTGCCCGCCGAGCGGATCTCGTCGGCGGCCGCCCGCACGTCCGGGTCGGCGGTCGCCGCGCCGAGCGCACCGGCGTGCAGCACCATGAGGCTGACCTGGTGGGACACGACATCGTGCATTTCGGCGGCGAGGTGCCGCCGCTCCTCGGTGCGGGCCTGCTCCGCGAGGAGTTCGCGCTCGCGCTCGGCCTGCCGCTGCCGGTCGTTCCTGGCGCGGACGAGGCGCACCGCCAGGCTCATGGTCGCGCCGCCGAGGACGGGGGCCGCGGCGCTGAGGAGGCCGAACAGCAGCGACGCGCCGGGCGGTGTGGTCGCGGTGCCCGCCACCGCGACGTAGCAGAGGAAGACCGCGCTGCCCGCCGTGTACTGGACAGGGGTGCGCGCCCAGCGGGCCAGGTTGGCGCCCGCCCAGGCCAGGGCGATCGGGCTCCAGATGAGGCCCCCGGCGCGGGCCAGCTCGTGCCACGGCGAGGCGGCGGTGAACAGCAGGACGACCACGGCCACGACCACGGCGGCCGCGGTGAGCGGCAGCCGCGCCCCCACCAGGACCACCAGGGAGGCCGCCGCCATGAGCGCGGCGCCCACGGCGGCCGTCGCCGCGTCCGCGCCGGGGATGATCGCCGCGCAGAACAGCCCGTTGGCGGCGGCGAGCAGCACGAGCGCGCCCGCCGCCACCCGCGCCGCCCGCGGGGTGAACGGGGCGACCTCCCGCAGGCCGGTGGGACCGTTGTCGTCCATGCCCCCAAAGCTAGGGCCTCGGCCGCCGTCTCCGGCGGCATCGACATCAAGTGCCGCGAACCGACAACTTTCGTCGATCGCCGCGACCGCTTCGTGCGCTCGCGGCATCGGCGCCCCCGGCGGTTACCTGGATGCGGCGCCCGGCCGGGGCGCCGCATCCACGAGAGCGACGGGGGCTGACGTGATCGAAGTAGCAGGGCTGACCAAGGACTACGGCGGGACGCGGGCGGTGGACGGGCTGTCGTTCACGGTCCCCGCCGGTGCCGTGACCGGGTTCCTCGGTCCGAATGGCGCGGGCAAATCCAGCACGATGCGGATGATCCTGGGCCTGGACCGCCCCACGCGCGGCACGGCGCGAATCGGCGGGCGCCGCTACCGGGACTTCGCGGCGCCCATGCGGGAGGTGGGCGCGCTCCTCGACACCGAGGCGGTCCCGCCGGGGATGACGGCGCGCGCCCACCTGGAGTGGCTGGCGCTGGCGGGCGGGCTCCCCAAGGGGCGGGTCCGCGCGTCGCTCGACGCGGTCGGGCTGGGCGCCGTGGCGCGCCGCAAGGTCCGGCAGCTCTCCCTGGGGATGCGGCAGCGGCTGGGGATCGCCGCCGCACTGCTGGGCGACCCGGGGACCCTCATCCTGGACGAGCCGGTGAACGGACTGGACCCCGAGGGCGTGCGGTGGATCCGGACCCTCATGCGCGGCCTCGCCGCCGAGGGCCGCACCGTGCTGGTCTCCAGCCATCTGATGAGCGAGATGGCGGAGACGGCCGACCGGGTGGTCGTGATCGGCCGCGGCCGGCTCATCGCCGAGACCGGCATCGACGAGCTGACTCGGCACGGCGCGGGCGGCCGGGTGCGCGTGGCCGGCCCGACCCCCGCACCGCTGGCCGCGGTGCTCGGCGACGCGGGGTTCGCCGTCGAATGGGCGCCCGGCGGCGCGGCGTTGCTGGTCAGCGGGGCCGAACCCGCCGAGGTCGGCGGGCTCGCCGCGCATTACGGCATCACCCTGCACGAACTCGTCCAGGAGCGGCCCAGCCTGGAGGACGTCTTCATGGACCTGACCCGCGACAGCACCGAGCACGCGTTCGCCGCGACCGGCGGCGCACCGTCGGAGCAGCGGCAGAGCACCGCTGGAAGGGGACCGCGATGACCACGGCACCCGCGGCCGACACCGCCGCCCGCACACCGGCCGGACACCCGCCGCCCGGGTTCGGCGCCGCCCTGCGATCGGAGTGGCGCAAGTTCCGCGCCTTGCCGTCGAACCGGGCGATCATCGGGGCCGCGCTCGCACTGACCGTCGGGATCACCGTCGTGATGACCGTGTTCGGCGACACCGCCGCGATGGCGCGGGAGCAGAACGACGGCCGCTACGCCGTGATCTTCTTCGGCGCCACGCTCGGCGTGTGGGCGTTCTCCGCCCTGGCGGCGAACGTGGTGGCGGCCGAGTACCGGCAGGGGACGATCGCCATGACGTTCACCGCCACACCGCGCCGGTGGCGGCCGGTCACCGCGAAGCTGGTCGTCATCGCCGCGGCCGCCTTCGTCGCCGGGCACGTCGTATCGCTGGTGAACTTCGCCATCACCCAGGCGGCGCTCGGCGCGGCGGGCGAGTCCACCGTCAGCCTCTCCGACCCGGGGATGCTGCGCGCCGCGCTGGTGTACATCCCGCTGTCGATGGTGGTGCAGTCGCTGCTGACGGCGTGCGCCGCGGTGGTGCTGCGCACGGCGCCGGGGGCGTTCGCGTTCGTGGTCCTGCTGGGCGCGCTGCCGGTGGTGGGCGCGCAGTTCCTGGGGCGGTGGTGGGGCGAGACGATCCCCCGCCACATGGCAGGCGCCGCCGCGGAGAGCGTCGCGGGGATCGCCGTCCCCGGCACGCCGGGCTACCTGCCGACGATGGCCGCGGGGCTGGTCATCGTCGTGTGGCTGGCGGTGTTCGTCGCCATCGCCCTGACCGTGTCGGCGCGCCGCGACGCGTGACACCGCCGGGCCCTCGGGCGGGGATGGTCCGCCCGAGGGCTGTCGGTGTCGTCGGCGCTGTCGGTGTGGTCGGGGTAGTCGGGGTAGTCGGGGTAGTCGGGGTGATCGACGTGGTCGGGGCTGTCGGCGTGGCCGGCGGGCGGGCTCAGGCGGGGCGTCGGCGGAGCCAGTGCGGGAGGGGTTCGCGGGCGGAGTGCCAGGCGGCGGGGACCGCGGCCGTGCCGAGGCGGGCGGTGATCACGCCGCCCGCGATGGCCGCCGTGGTGTTCATGTCGCCGCGCGCCCGGACGCACGTCCACAGCGCGGCGGCGAAGTCGTCCCGGTGGACGGCCGCAGCCCACAGCGCGAAGGGCACGGTGTCGGGGGCCGTTGCGCGGGCGCCGTGGCCGAGTTCCCTGGCGGCGTGCTCGACGGTGGCGTCGAGCAGCCCCGCCGCGCGGTCCAGCCCGGTGCGCACCGGGCCCGTCCCGCTGTGGGCGCGCGCGGCCTCGATCAGCCCGGCGCCGTCGAGGGCGGGGTCGCCCGCTGCCGCCGCCGCGACCGCGGCCACGGCGGACGCGCCCGCGATGCCGTCCGGGTGGGCGTGGGTGACCTCGGCCGCCAGCGCGGCCTCTGCGGCGGCCCGCGCCGGGTCGTCCGCGTGGTAGGCGCCGATCGGCGCGGAGCGCATGGCGGCGCCGTTGCCGAAGGACCCGGTTCCGCCGGTCTGCCGCGCGGCGGCCTCGCGCCACGGGACCCCCGAGCGGATCCGGCCCAGGACCGCCGACGTGCCGTGGCCGTAGCCCCGGTCGGGGTCCCAGCGCTCGGCCAGCAGGCGCGCGAGGGCGTCCTGGTCGATCCCGCCGTCGAGGGCGGCGACGACCGAGCACGCCGTCTCGGTGCCGCCGGTCCACCGCCACGGCGGCGGCGGGACGGCGCCGTGACCCGGCCGCGACTCCTTGGGGCCGAAGAACAGCATGCCGAACGCGTCGCCGACCGAGAGGCCGTCGAGCGAGGCCAGCGCCCTCTCGCGCGGCCCGCCGGCGACGGCCGACGTGCCGCCCTGCGCGCCGCCCTGGGCACCGTCGTGCGGGCCCTGGGCGAGGAACTCCGCCGTGTTCTCGGCCATGCGGGAGCGTTTACGGCTGTACCCGGACTGGCTGGCGTACGCGGCCTTCGCGGTCCGGCCGGCGTCGTCGGAGCGCGCCCGCCGGGCGAGCTGGTCGAGTTCGGCGATCTGGGCGCTGACCTCGTCGGCCTGCGCGGCGGTCGCCGAGGGGAGGTGGTCGGTCAGCTCCTGCCGCGCCTGGGACAGCCGCTGGGCCGCCTGCTCCCTGTCGCCGTCGCGCAGCGCCTCGCTGGCCTCGCGCTTGGCGGTCTGCGCGCGCTGGAAGGCCTGCTCGGTCCGCACCTCGGGGGCGGGGACCCGGTCGGCGGCGGCGTCGCCGGGGACGACGTTGACGGTGATGGGCAGGGTCGCGGTGTGGGAGTCCAGTGACACGGGGTCGACGTAGGCGCACTCCAGTTCCGCGACGGCGAGGGGACCGAGTTGCGCGGCGCCGGGGACGTCGAACCGGAACAGCAGGCGGCGCTGCTCGCCGGAGTAGAAGTCGCCGAGGTCGACGGAGACGGCGCCCTCCGGCAGCAGTACCGCGGGCATCTCGCCGATGATCCCCACGCCGCCGACCAAGGGGCCGGTGCGCACGGTCAGCGACACCGCCTGGGCGGTCTTGCTGAGCAGGTAGTCGGCTTCGCGGGCGATGAGGTCCCCGGCGGTGTCGGGGTCCTCGGCGAACAGGGCGCTGCCCGCGCCGCCGTCGGCGACGGCACCCAGCAGCGCTTCGTCGTAGCCGAGCCCGTAGCCGAGCGTGGTGGTGGTGACGCCGTGCCCGTAGGCACCGCGGGCGTAGCGGTTGAGCGAGTCGTGGTCGGTGATGCCCTGGTTGGCGTGCCCGTCGGAGATGAGCAGCAGGGTCGCGCCCTGCTGCCCCGCGACGCGGCGGGCCTCCTGGATGCCGCGCATCAGGCCGCTGGACAGGTCGGTCGACCCGCCGGGGCGGAGTGCGGCGATGCGAGCGCGGACCGCGTCCTTGTCGGTGAGGGGCCCGGCCGGGACCTCGACGCGCGCCGAGTTGTCGAAGCTGACCAGGCCGAAGTTGTCGCCGGGCGCGAGCCGGTCGACCAGTGACAGCAGCGCCCGGACGGCCCCCTCCAACCGGGCGCCGCCCATCGACCCGCTGCGGTCGAGGACCACCTGGAGGGTCGCGGGCGGGCGCTGCGCGTCGACCTCCTGCTCCGGCGCCGTGACGTCGAGCAGGACGGTCACGGCGTCGTCGGCCTCCAGCGGGATGACGTCGAAGTCCAACAGGGACGAAAGGTGCATCGAGACTCCTCGGGGGGTCGAGTCCTGCGGACACCTAGGGATGATAGCCATCCGCACCCGCGGCGGCCGGACTTTTCGATCGCGCCCGCACCGCTCCCCCGTGCGCCCTGATGCGGCTTACGCGATCGGCACGCGGGGCCGGGGTCGGACGAGGAACAGCATGCCGACCGCCGTCAGGACGGCGGCCTGCGCGGTGAGCTGGACACCGTAGGCGGCGGGCTCGGTCGGAACGAACCCGTTGGCGAAGTAGAACCCGCTGTGGATGCCGATGGCGGCCCACAGGGTTCCTGTCCGCTCGCGGCTCGCGGCGCAGGCGAAGCCCAGCGCCGCGGCCCCGACCGCGTAGAGGGCGACTTCGGCGGCGCCGTCCGCCTCGCTCTGGGAGAGGACGTGCAGCGAGCCGAAGGCCACCGAGGTGAGCACCATGACGGCCAGGGGCGGCAGCCGGTCCGCGAGGATGTCGTGGAGGTTGCCCCGCCATAGCAGTTCCTCGGGGAACGCCTGCACGACGACGATCATCGCGATCGCCACGGGGAGGTACGCGAGGCCGTCCGGTTCCCACGGCACCCACCGGGCCGCGCCCAGCGCGACCGCGGCGGCGTTGGCGGCGAGGGTCGCGGCGACCGCGGCGGCGACACCGAGCAGCCCGTGGGCGACGGCGGCCCACGTGACCCGCAGCCCGAGACCGGACCAGGGGCGCCGCGCGACGCGGCGCCAGAGGTAGACGAGCAGCAGCACGGCGGCGACGCCGAGCGGCTGCCCGGCCAGGATCATGGCGCCCGTGCAGAGGAAGGTGAGGAGGACGGCCGTCGCCGTCCTGGTGGCCGTGTGGTCCAGCACGACGGCCCAGGCGGGGGGTTGCGAGGTCATTGCCCGATCCTTTCGGCGCGCGCCGCGCGAGTCGTCGCCATAGCGGCGTACGCGGCGTAGCGCTCAGGGGTGGGGGCGCCGTCCTCCGCCGGGCGGATGCGCCGCGGCGGGACCGGGGAGGGCGCGGACACCGCACTTCGGAGCCGCCCCACCCCAAATGTAACCATACTGGTTGGTATACTTGAACTCGCGAGCCCGTGCCGGACCGCACGGCCCTCCCGCAGCGAGCGAAAGGCACCCATGGACGTCACCGGCATCCGGTTGCTGACCTTCGACGTCGTCGGCACCCTGATCGACTTCGAGCGCGGCATCGGCGACGCCGTCCGCACGATCGCCCCCACGGCAATGGCCGACGTCGGCGACGCGGCCCTCCTCGACGCGTTCGGCCGGGCGGAGGGCGTCCAGCAGCGCCGCACCCCGCACCTGCCGTTCACCCAGATGCTGGAGCCCGTCTACCTGCGCATGGCCACGGAACTCGGCCTGCCGTCCGGCAACGGGGAGGCCGCCGCCCTACGCGCGTCGATCCCGCGCTGGCCGGCGTTCCCCGACTCCGCCGAGGCGCTGGCGGCGCTCGGGCGGCGCTTCCGCCTGGTCGCCCTGACCAACGCCGACCGCTGGGCCGCCGCGCACATGGCCGCCACGCTCGGCGGCCCCTCCGACAACCCGTTCGACGACATGGTCACGGCCGAGGACGTCGGGGTCAACAAGCCCGATCCGCAGATGTTCGCGTACTGCCGCGGCCGCCAGAGCGTCCACGGCCACGGCCTGGCCGACACCCTGCACGTGGCGCAGAGCCAGTACCACGACATCGGGGTCGCCGCCCGCCTCGGCTACCGCACCTGCTGGATCGAGCGCCGCAGCGGGCTGGCCGGGACCGGCGCCACCCCCGCACCCGCGGCGGTCCGCTCCCCCGACCTGCACTTCACGACGCTGGGCGGCCTCGCCCGCGCCGTCGCGGGGAACTGAGCGGCGCACTGAACCGACGCCCCGGTGCCGGCGAGCAGAGAGGCGGCCGCCCCGGTATCCCGGGAACGCGGACGGCCCGGAAATGCGGACGGCCCGCCGCCCACGGGAAGGGGGCGGCGGGCCGCAGTTCACAGGCCTGCTCAGAAAGCGCCGGGGTCATCCTGCGGGCAGTTTCCGAGGCAGCTCGGGCCGCTCGCCGTGCAGCTCGCGATCACCTTTTCCGGCTCCTCGATGTCGACGATCTCAAAGGTGCTGGTCGCGAGCATGTCCAGTTCCTGTAGGCGCATTGCGGCCTCCTAGCGGGGGGATGGCTCTGATCGGACCGGGTCACATTAACAAAAAGCACTCGGCCGACGACATAATGTTCCCGTTAAATTTGTCCGCAGTATTACGGCCCCGCGGGGGTTTCCGACAAACGACCGGTTCACGGCGCGGTGACCAGCTCTTCGCGCAGCGCCTTGCCCAGCACATAACTCAGGTACACCTCGCTGTCGACCGACGCCCCCAGCCGGTTCGCCGTCAGGTGCAGGTAGGACCGCAGCAGCGTGGCGAACACACCCTCCGCGTCGGCCGGGCCGAGCGGGCCCACCGCGAAGTCCAGTTCGCCGCGCTCTAGCGCGCCCGTCAACCGGGCGCGCAGCGCCACGCAGTGGTCCAGCCAGGCGCCCACATACCCCGGCAGCCGGTGCGCCCCGCCGTCGCGGACCGCGCCGTGCAGCAGCCGCACCCGGTCGCGCAGCGAGTCCGACATCCGCGCGTAGGCGTCCTCGTAGTCGTTGTGGCGGCCGACGAACCACGAGTCCCAATGGCGCACGTAGTCGTCGAAGAACGCCGCGCACCGGTCCGGCCGGTCGAAGAAGGCCAGCGCCGTTACGGCCATGAGCTGGGTGAGCGCCCCGAGCATGACCGTGCGGACGTGCAGGTTCTGGGTGTCGGCGAGTTCCTGCACCGTGTCGCTGCTGAACACGAAGTGCTCCTCGGCGATGCGCACGCCCTCCGGGCCGCCGTAGCGCCGCGCCTCGGGCACGTACTCCATGAACTCCACGGTGTTGTTCTCGCGGCGCGGCATCCGCTCGGCCGCGCCGTAGCGCGCACGCCACTGCTCCTCGGAGAACTCCAGCAGGAACCGCTCCCGGTAGCGCTCCTCGGCGATGTCGAACCGCTCCTCGTACACGGAGGGCCGCTCGGTGAGGAACGCCGCCACGGCGGTCTCCAGCGCGTCCTGGACCTGCGGCAGCGCCGCGAGGGACGTCGGCCTGACCCGCAGCCGCAGGTGCTTGCCCTCCAGCCAGTGCCGCAGGAAGTACCAGTCGCTGATCAGCCCTCGTTCCCGCAGGTCGCGCACCACCGGGCCGGTGCAGTGTTGCAGGATCGGGGTGCGCTCCCCCGTGTAGTAGATGTGCGCGGCCAGCCAGTCGCCCTCCCGGAGGGTGGCCGTGTCGACCGGGTCGGCGTTGAGCGGCACGATCGCGTCCGCCACCGGGTCCGGGTTCGTTGGGGCGGGCGTCACCGGGTCCTGGTGCGCTGGGTCAGGGGTCACTGCGGGCTCCGGTTTCACTGGGTCCGGATTCACTGCGGGGTCCGGGTTCACTGCGGGCTCCCCTCTGTCGTGCGGGTTCCGTTGATCTCCACGACGGTCTCGCTGACGTGCCGCCCCGCGTGCGAGGTCCACCCCATGTCGCCGGTGTCGGGCAGCATCTCCGTCAGCACCTGGGTGCGCCCCGGTGTGAGCGCGTCGTCGGCCGCCGCGAGGGACAGCGGGTTGTCGAGGTCGATGTAGCGGGGCTTGCGGGCGGCGTGCGTGGCACCGGCGTTCTCCTGGCGGACGAACATCCGCCGCGGCAGCCCCGCGTTGGCCGCCATGCGCCGCCACCGCAGGTGGAAGTCGACGTCATCGGCGGAGTCCGCCCGGTGCGGCAGGCCGTCGGCGCCGGTGCGCCAGCGCGCGCGGTGCAGGACGACGCCCCCGTGCCGGAGCCGGGGGCGGTGCGCCATGTCCCCCGCGGGGCGCTCGCCGCGCACCCCCGACCACAGGTCCGGGGTCCCCATGCAGGTGTCGGAGAACGCGAGCAGCACCCGCTTGACCCGCGACAGCGACTTGGGGATCAGCGCGCCGGAGTACACCGGGACCACGGTCGCGCCGAGCCGCCGCGAGACCAGCCGGAGCCGGCCGCTCGCCTCGTCGTCGACGATCCGCAGGTCGCCGACCGGGATCTGGGCATCCGGTTCGCGGAACCCCACGTCGCCGGGGCAGACCAGTTCGTAGGGTGTCAGCGCCGGGTACAGGCTCAGGTTCGAGGCGTCGTAGCCGTTGGACAGCGACGCGAACACGGTGCCTTCGGGCGCCATGGACGCCAGGTGCGCCGCCATCCCGGCGCGCAGCTCCTCGGCCTCCTCGGGCGCGAAGTCGTGGGCGAACCGGGCGATCTGCCCGCCCCACCCGGTGTGCGCGGTGTTCAGCACGTGCCCGCCGGCCGAGGGCGCGTGCTGGAGGAACAGCGACACCGAGGTCCGCTCAACCAGGTGCGGGGGCAGCAGGGACGCGACGTCCGCCAGTGTGTCGCCGTCGAGGGCGAGCTCCGGCGCTCCGGGCGGCAGCCGGTCGTACGCGGCCTGCACGCGGGCGCTCAGTTCGGCGCGGGCCGCGCGGAGCGCGTCGAACTCCGGCGGGCGGAACCGGTCGCCGCCGCCGGAGTCCTCGGCGAGGGCCGCGGCGCCGCCGCCGGTGGCCAGGAACAGGTGCAGGTAGTCCTCGTTGAACTCGTGCGCGAACCGCACCACGTCGTCGTGGGTGCCGCCGGGTCCGCGCCGGTGCCGCAGGTAGGTGCGGGTGGCCAGGCGTTCGGGCAGCAGGTCGTCGAACAGCGGCATGATGCCCGCGAGCGCGCACAGGTCGGGCATCAGCGCGTCCTCCCACGCGCCGGGAGCGGCGCGGGGCCCACCGGTGTGCGCCACGTCCTCGTAGACCAGGGCGTTCGGCGGGTCGGGGTCAGCGAGCCCGATGTGGCGCGCCGCGTCGTCCACCCCGGAGCGCACCCCGGCCAGGATCGCGCGACGGTCGCCGGTCGCCGCGGCGGGCAGCGCGGCGGCGCGTTCGGCGATCCGGTCGAGGTGCCCCGCGAACTCCGCGGTCCACGGGGCGTCCAGTGCGGCGATCCGGGCGGCGAGGTCGGCGAAGGGGTCGCCGTGGTGCGGGTCGACGCGCAGCACGGGCGCCGTGAGCAGGCCGAGGACCAGGAGCCGCCCCAGGTACTCCTCGACCTGGTCCGCGGGGCGCGCGGCCGGGTCGGCGGCGTGGATCCGGGCGGCGAGGTCCGACAGCGGCAGCGGGCCGTGCGCGACGGCCTCGGCGACCACCTCGTCCAGCAGTGGGGTGCGCGGCAGCGTGAACACGTTCTCGTCCAGGTAGCCGGCTACTGTCTGCCACCTGTTCTCCGGCGGCTGGTAGGTGCGCCGGACGTAGCGGACGCGGCGCTCCTCGGTCCGGCACCCGGCGCTCAGCTCCACCGGCAGGTCGCGGCGCAGCGCCGGCGCCCCTTCGATGGCGGCGGCGAGCGGCGGGAACGCGGCCAGGTTGAACCGCGCCGTGCCGCGCGTGCCGTCCCCGTTGTCGTGGTGGACGGCGCCGGGCGCGCCGCCGTCGGCGGCCGCGTCGAACCGGCCCAGCGCCACCGTGGTGAGGCTGCTGAACGGGCTGGTCTTGTAGGCGGTGCGCAGGATGTAGGCGAGCAGGGAGCGTTCGACCTTGCGCGCCTTCTTCCCGCCGTTGCCTGCGGCGGAGAGGTAGCGGTCGAGCTCCCGCTCCAGCACCGGCGAGCCGACCTGGAGGCCGCGCCGCAGCGTCTCGCCCCCCGCGACCTGCCGCAGCCGTGCGCGGCAGTGCTCCAGTGCCGCGTCGAGCAGCCCGCCGCCCTCGTCCAGCGCGTCCTGGTAGTCGCGCCGCAGCGCGACCCAGCGGGCGACGCCGTCCGGGGTGGACGGCGGCATCGCCGCCCCCGGCAGGCGCCGGTTGTGCACGTCGCGGCGGATCTTCAGCAGTGCCCGCCTGCGGGCGGGGTCGTCGGTGCCGCCGACCGCGTCGGCGAGCGCGTCGCACACCGGTCCGGCCAGCGCGTCCAGGTCGCCCTCCAGGTCCAGGACCCGTCCGGCCCAGTCCGCCAGCAGGGGGCTGCGCAGCGGTGCCACGTCCTCTTCGGCCAACCCGCCGACCCGGACCAGGAAGAACGGTGACAACGTCCACCGCATGCCGTCGGCCGACGCGGTCGGCACCGCTGCCGCCTCGCTCATGGATTCCACACCCACCTCGATCTCCACCTCGTTCCACTCGTCGGGCCCGGCTCGCCGCGCCGCCCGTCTCGGCGCGGTCGGCCTTCCGTTGCCCCGTTTCGGTGCGCGCGGCTCATCGGAGTCCGCTTGCGACGTCGGCGCGGTCGCGGCGCTCGTTGCCGACCATGAGCAGCAGCAGTGGCGACTCGTCGGGCCCCAGGCCGAACCGGTCGGCCAGCCCGAGAGGGTCGAAGGCGAGCGCCGCGCCGCAGCCGAGGCCGAGTGCCGCGGCCGCCAGGTAGCAGTTCTGCGCCGCCATCCCCGCTTCTGCGTTGACCAGCCGGTAGCCGCGCGGGCCGAGCGCCGCCGCTGCGGCGCGGGGCCGCGCCACGACCGCGATCACCGCGGCGGCCCGGTCCAGGTCGTAATTGTCGAGCGTGTAGAGGTCCTGGACGCCGCGCGCGGGCGCTGCGGGGTGCAGCGCGTGGTCGGTGCGGCCGGCGCGGTCGGCACTGCTGGCAAGGTCGGCACGGTCCGCGTAGTCGTAGACGCCGGGCGCGACGTCGGACACGTGCTGGGCGAGGACGGCGAGGCGGACCAGGCCGGGCCCCGCGGCGCCGTCCGGCGCCGCCTCGGCCGCGCCCCTGGCGCGGGCGGCGCAGGCCAGCACGGTGCCCAGCGCCGCGGCGGGGACCGGCGGCGCCGCGGCGAACGTCCCGAACGCGGACCGCCGCGTCCGCAGGAGCCCGGGCAGCGCCGCTCCGAGCCGGTCGCGCTGCACCGGGGGCAGGGCGACGCTGCCGCCGCCGTCCCCCGCGGGCCCGGCGGTGCGCGCCGCCGCCGCGGCGTACGCCTCGGGCCCCGGGGGGACCCGCGCACCCGCGAGGGTCGCCTCGTGGACGCGCTCGACCGTGTCGAACCGGGTCACCGTCCGGGACCGCTCGTGCTCGGCCGCCGCCACGGCGGGCGCGGGGGGCCGCGGGCCCGCCGGACGAGCCGCCCCGTTCGGCGGGCGCCCGCCGAGCGGGGTGCCCGCGGCGTCGCCGGAGCCGAGCGGGAGGACCGCCATGACGGACTCCTCCCGCGTGGCCAGGCCGAGCAGCCGGTTCAGCGCCTCCTCGTCGAACCACAGCGAGGGGGCCGATTCCGCGCCGTGCGCGCGCAGCCACAACCGCCACGTCTCCAGCAGGCAGCCGACGTCCATGGTCACCACGTGGTAGCCGAAGTCGGCGTACTTGTAGGTGTTCTTCCAGAACTTGACGGTGACCAGCAGGAACCCGGCGGCGTCCGCGCCGGCGTCGGCGTCGGGGAGCGCGGCCCGCACCCGGTCGGTGACGTCGCCCGCGAGCAGCCGGTGGAACGCGGCGCGCGGCGCGGAGTAGTGGTAGACACCGGGGAGCATGGGGCCGCCCGGGCCCGGCGTCCAGTACACCTCGCACGGGTAGAGCCCGCCGCCCGATGCCGTGCCGCGCGACCACACCGCGGCGTCGTAGCGCGCCATCCCCTCGGCGGCGGCGTTGGGCGTCACCCGCAGCCGCCGGTCCAGTAGGCCGTGCGAGTGGTACAGCATCGCGGCGAGCCCGTGCGGCGGGAGCGCGGCCCCGGGCGGGGGCGGCGGGCCGAACACGGCCGCGCCGAAGTCGGCCGCCGGTGCGCGGGCGGCCCCGGGCGCGGCGGCATTCGGGTCGGCATCCGGGTCGGCGTGAGGGCCGGTGCGGGATTCAGTGCGGGGGCCGGTGTCCCGGTCGGTGTGGGATTCGGGATGAGGGTCGGCGTGGGGGAACGGGAGCGCGCCGATCCCCGGGTACACCTTGTGCCGCAGGGGCTGGTCCCGCCAGTCGGGCGTGAACCCGGGCGGGCCGAGCGGTTCGCGCGCGCGGTGCTCCAGCGCGCGCAGGTAGTCGTCCACGGTGCTCATCGGCTCGTCGCCCTTCACATGAACGGGTGCGGAACGTGGTGCAGGTCGGACCGGGCGAGGGGGGCGTGGCGCCGCCCGGCGTCGGACAGTGCGGTGCGGGTGCGCGGCATGTCGAGGACCCGCTGCCGGTCCCAGCCGAAGTCGATCGGCACCATCCCCGGGACCAGGACTCTCGCGGTGCGCAGGCCGACGCGGCGCTGCTCGGGGCTCGTCTGGTCGACGGCGACCGTGTCGAACCCGCGGTCTGCGAGGAGATCGCGGCAGAAGCCCAGGTCGTCGGCGAGGTCGAGGCCGCGCGGGCGGTCGCGTTCCCACTGCCCGTACAGCTCCGCCATCGGCACGGCGCGGTGCGCGCCGAGGAGCGGTTCGAGGTGCGGCGCCATCTCCGGCAGGCCGAACAGCGCCGAGTGGTCGCGCATCTCCCGCACCCGGGTGAAGTCGGCCGCCATGGCGCGCAGCTCGGCCAGCCGCTCTGCGGTGCGCCGGGCGAAGCCGGGCAGGTTGGAGGCCACTTCCAACAGTGCGGTGTGCAGCGCCTGCCGGGGGTCGAGGCTCGCCCCGGCGGAGACCAGCGCGGCCCCGAGTCCGTCGCCGCTGCCGTCGCGGCGGACGGCCACCGCTGTCACCACGGGGATGGGCAGGTCGATGCGGGTGTCGAAGAACCGCACGTCGTAGCCGATGAGGCCGAGGCGCGCGATCATGTGCCGGGTCGCCGGGTCGGCGCACCCAGCGGCGTCGATCTCGGGCAGCCGGGCGCGGGCGTGCCAGGCGATCAGGAACGCGTCGCGCTCGACCCGTTCGAGGAGGGCGTGCAGCACGGCCTCGGTCAGGGTCCGGCCGGCGGCGCTGCCGCTCGACGACTCGGCCGCGAAGCGGGGCCAGCCGTCGTTCACGGTGTAGGACACGAACTGCTCGGGGACCAGCACCGGGGAGCGGTCGCGCAGGGAGCGGCCGGTGACCCACGGCATGCGCGCCGCCGGGGAGTAGGCGGCGAAGCCCGCTGCAAGGGCCGGTGCGGCGGCGTCGAGGACGCCGCACACAGCGGGATCGACGGCGGGCGTCCCGCGTGCGGAGAGTTCGGCGTGGGAGGCGACAACACGGTCCGGTGCGTGCCGCAGGCCCGCGCAGCGCTCCAGCCCTTCGCACACGGCCAGCAGGGTGCTGTGCGCGTGGACGGCGGAGTGCCCGCTCCAGTGCACGTCGAGCAGCGCCGGGCCGTCGCGCACGGCGATGCGCCCGGTGACGGGTGCCGTGGTGGTGCTGTCGAGGACGGGGTCGGCGTCGGTGCCGAGGACGCCGCACAGTGGGCCGGTGAGCGCGTCCAGCGGCAACGCCATCTCCGCCACCGGGAGGGCGCGGTACACGTCGGGGTGCGGTTTCGGCGCGGGCCGGGGAACGGACGCGACCCCGTCGGCGGGATCCTGCGGGGCGGCGGCCGAGACGGCGCCGCAGCGGGGGCAGTCGGGGTCGGCCATGAGCGTGTGGGCGCGGACCCGCAGCGTGTCCGTGCGCAGCTCGTGGACGGCGAGTGTCCCGGGACGGAGCGCGCCGCCCCGCGGGTACGCCGCGGCACGCCGCGCCAGGACGGCGGCGAGGTCGGCGAGGGTGTCGAGCGCGAACGGGGTGAGCAGCGGGTCGGCGGCGATCGCGTGCAGGCCGCCGCCTTGCTCCATGGCGGTCCGCTGGTGGTTCGGCCGCAGCTTCTGCCACCGCACGGCGAGGCAGTGGGGGCACGGCGCACCGGAGTCTGCGGGGGACGCAGGGGACGCGGACCCGGAGGATGCGGAGGCGGAGAACTCCGCCTCGGGGCACACGGCGTCGGGGAACACCGCCGCGACGGCGGAGCGCTCGCCGAGGTGCACCGACAGGACCGCGCGGCGCCCGGGCCCCGTCCCGTCGTCCGAGGGCGCCGGGGTCGGGGGCGGAGTCGACGCCGCAGTCGCCGTCAGGGTCGGAGTCGGACACCGCGTCGGGACCGACGCGTCCGGGGCCGCCGCCAACGCGTCCGCTGCACCGAGCACGGCCACCTCCAGCCGGAAACCCGCGAACGCCGGGTCGCGCTCGGCGCGTTCCCGCAGGTGCTCGGCGACGCGCGCGCGGTCGCCCGCGCGGCCCGGCACCGGGCCGCCGCGCGGCGTCCGGCCCGGCGCGCCACCGTCGAGCGGCGCGTCCGCACCGCCGGGTGCGGTCCCCGGTTCGGGGGTGCCCGTCATCGGGTGCGGACCACGCGAACGGTGCGCAGGCCGCAGGCGCCGAGGTCAACGGGGGTGACGTCGGCGGCGAACGCGTCGCCGCCCCGTGCACGCAGGTCGGCGATCAGCGCGGCGTGATCGGTGGCGGGCCGTTCCGGGGCCGGGCCATCGGCGTCGGCGAGCAGGGCCCGCGGGTCGAGGCCGGGCAGCAGCGGGCCGCCGAGGTCGACCCCCTCCGCTGCGTCCGCTGCGTCCTCGTGCGCCGTTGCGGCGGAGACACCGCCGAGCTGGCGGATCCCGAGCAGGTCGCGCAGGGCACCCGTCGCGGCGGCGCGGCGGTCCAGGCCGGCACCGGAGGTCCACAGCGGCGGCCCGTCGCCCGCGAGGTCGACCGCGAGGACCACGTGGGCCGGAGCGCCTCCGGCCAGGTCGAGCAGCAGCGGCGCGCACCCCAGGTTCTCGGCGGTACGCAGCAGGAAGACGGTCTCGTCCGCGGCGCCGAGCGCGGCGGCGGGGATCTCGGCGACCCGCGCGGTGCGGTGCAGCGCCGCGCGGAGCGCCTCGTAGCCGAATGCCGAAAGCAGGCCCTCGGCCGCCGCCTGCGCGGGATCGGGGCCGGAGCCCGCACCGGCGGCGCTCCGCTCGAACAGCGCCGCGTCGTTGCAGTCCGAGAACGGGAGGACGGCGGCGGCGGGCAGCCAGCGGACACCCCCGTCCACCATCGATGTCGACGGCAACCAGTGCTGTTCGGCGGCGTCGGCGGCGTCGACGGGCAGCCCGCTCCACGTCGCGAGCCGGTCGGGGGCGACGCGGACGACGTCGACCGGGGGTGCGGGTGAACGGGCGGCCACGGCGTCGCGGGTGCGCACGACCTCGTCCGCGTAGCAGAGGGCGGCGGCGCCGACGGCGCGGCCGCGGGCGGCCGCAACGGTGGAGACGTCGAACGCCGTGATGACGCGCTGCCGCCCAGTGCGGACGGGCAGCGGCATCCGCACCGCGCCCGCCTTCAGCGGGGACTGCGCCATCGCGGCGTCGGCGTAGCCGGTGAACACCCCGAGGCGCGGGCCGAACAGGGCACCGTGATCCGCCGCCGCGACCTGCGGTTCCGCCGCGGGGTCCGGTGACGCGACCGCGGTGTCCGGCGGCATGAGCGCAGGGTCCTGCGGCGGTTCCGCCGCCGGGCGGGCGCCGTCGGCGACCCGGTCCGCGGCGGCGCCGACCGGCGGGGCGGTGGCAACAGGTGCACCGGTGACCGGCGGCGCCGGGACTCCCCCGGCCGGGGTTCCGCAGCTCGGGCACAGCGGGTGCGGGAGCAGGGGTTCCCGGGTGCTCTCCAGCGTGCCGAGGTCTTGGCACACGACGGCGCCGTCGGTCTCGGCCGCGAGGGCGCCCGTGCGCTCGCGGAAGACGTCGAAGGCCACCATCGTGCCGAGCATGGCGGCGACGTTCGGATCCAGTGGGGCCGCCGCCGCGGGGACGCTCGGGAGGGCCAGTTCGCGCCAGAGCGCCGCCCCTGCCCCGAGATCCGCCCCGGCGCCGATCCGGAGCACTGCGCAGCACCAGCACGGCCGCCGACCAGGACCGGTCATCGGCCCGACGACCGCTTGGCCGCCGATCACCGCCATCGGGATCGCCACCGGGCCGTCGTCGGCGCGGCGACCGGCCAGGTGGCGCCAGAGGGCGGCCGTACGTCCTTCGCCAGGTGAGAGCACGACGAAGTCCCAGTCCGCAGTGGGCGGGGCGGGCGCGCCCTCCGCCTCATGGCCCGTGGGCGGAACAGGCGGCACACCGTCCACCCCGTGGTCCGAGGGCGGGGCGGTCGGCGCGGCGGGCCGGGGCGGGCCGCCGGAGAGGACTCCGGCCAGCGCATCGGGGGCGGTGAGGTCGACCCGGCGGACCTCGGCGGGGCACCCGGCGGAGCGCAGTTCGGCGGCCTCGGCGTCCGCTGCGGCCCACGCGGTGCCGGACGGGCCGGTGTCGGCCACGTGCACGGCCGCGATGCCGTTGCGGAGCAGGCCCAGCGCGACCGCGCGGTCGACCTCGCCGGACCCCGCCACGAGGACCCGCGCGGAACGGAAGCGCGCGAACCGGGCCGCGCCGCCGTCGGCGTAATGCTCGATGTAGCCGATCTGGTCGGCGAAGCGCCGCCTGACGGCGTCGGGCAGCGCGGTGTCGGGTCCGGGACGGGAGTCGCGCACGAAGCCGCGGTCGGCCAGTGACGCGAGGACGCGCATGACGGACGCCCGCTGCGCCTCGGGCAGCTCGGCGCAGAGCTCCCCGACGGTGGCGCTGCCGTCGAGGTACGGGGCGATCGCGCGCACCAGCCCGTACGCCCCGGCGCCCTTGATGAGGAAGCGCCCTTCGGGGTGGTGCAGCAGTGCGCCGTCGCCGTTGTCGGCGAACAGCGCATCGTGCCGCAACCGCGGCCGGAAGCCGGTGAAACCGCTGTCGGACGGGGACTCGGCCCCGCCTGTCTGGCTCCGCATTCGGCAGAGTATAGGGAACTCCGCAACCATCGGATACAGCGCGCCCACGGTACGTGAACGGCCTGCGACCACGGCCGCTCCGCGCGGACCCCGAACGGCGCGCCACGCCGGCGACTCGGCCGGTGGTGCCCTTTCCGGTCCGTTCGGCGACCGGGTCCGCTCGCGGTGCCCGCGTCCCGCGGCGTCCCGCGGCGATCGTGCGGGACCGGACCCTCCCGGTCGCCGGCGGGCTGTCGGCTCCTTGCGGCGCCGGATCCGCGGAGCGGGTTGCGCCCAGGGTGAAAACGGGGTCGGCCGGCGCGGAACCGGGGAGATCCTGGGCACGGCGGTCCCCGGCCGGGGCGGGTCGAGCGGTAATGAGGGGTGGGTCGGGCCCATGGCGACGAATGCGGCGTACGACGCGATCGCCGACTGGTACGAGGAGGAGCTGCTCGCCGGCTTGAAATCCGGTACCCCGGACGGCGACCCCTTGGACCTCCGCGGGCTCCTGCGCACCATGCTCGGCGAGGGAAGCGGCGTGTGCCTGGAGGTCGGCTGCGGCACCGGCTTCCACGCCGCCCAGGTCCGCACGCAGGGCTGGTACCCCCTCGGTGTGGAACTCTCCGGTGAGATGCTGCGGCACGCCCGGGGGCGGCTGACCGCCGCGCAGGCCGACGCGGTGCGGCTGCCGATCCGCACCGGCTCCGTCCCCGCCGTTCTCGCGATGATGGTCCACACCGACATGCCCGACTACCCCGCGGTGGTGGCCGAGGCGGCGCGCGTCCTCCGGCCCGGCGGGGTGCTGGTGCACATCGGCGTGCACCCGTGCTTCTGCGGCGGCTTCGCCGACCGTTCCGACCGCGAGGCGGTGGTCATCCGCCCCGGGTACCTCGACGGCCACTGGACGAAGTCGTCCTGGACCGACAAGGGCGTGCGCGCGAAGATCGGCTCCACGCACCGGCCGCTGCCCGAACTGCTGAACGCCTTCACGGCCGCCGGTCTGGCGCTCGAACGGTTCGGCGAAGGCGACAGCCCCACCCCGGCCGTGCTCGCTGTCAGGGCGCGCAAGCCCGGCTGACCGCCACCCTGACCGCCGCCCCCACCTGAGCTCCGCCCCCGATGGCCGAGGCTCGTCCACGCCGGTGGACCACCGTTTCAGCGGCCAGTCGCTGTCAGTCGCTGTCAGTCGCGGTCGAGGTCGCCGCCGAGCGGTTGCAGGGAGAGTTCCTCACGGTCGAGTGCGTGCTGGACCCGTTCCAGGATGGCGGAGTCGTAGGTGCCGTCCGATCGGGCGGCCCACAGTGTGCCGCGCTGGGCGTCGATGACCCGCAGGCGCAGTGACCGGTACTGCTCGCGCGCGTCGGCCGAGGCGGTCTCCTCCTCGGGAAGGTCGTCCGCCGACTCCGCGGATATCGTGCGGTCGCGGATCGAACTGTCGGCGCGGACCCGCTCCAGGACGCCGTCGTCCACCGGGCGCCCCTCGTCCGCCGCGTTGCGCGTCTCCGATGTCAGCGCGTCCTGCCCGCTGCGCGACATCTCGGTCAGCAGCCGCTCGTAGTCGCGGCGCAGCCGGGCGGCGTCGTCCCCGGGGACCTTTGCCGCGGCGATGACGGTGGGCAGTGTCAGGCCCTGCACCAGCAGGGTCGTCGCGGCGACGACGAACGCGATCAGGATGAGTTGGGGCCGGTAGGGGGTGTCGTCCGGCAGGGTCTGCGCCGCCGCGACGGTGATCGCGCCGCGCATCCCCGCCCACGCCAGCACCGCGCCGCTGCGCCAGCCCAGGCCCTGGGAGACCTGGAACTGCACGTCGGCCGCCGCCCGCGTCAGGCGCTGCTGGACGCGCTGCTTCCGGTGATCGGACAACCGCTCGTCGAAGGCCCCGTTGTCCAGCCCTTCCTGGAGCCGGTGCAGCCGGGGCCGCGCCCCGGCGGCGCGCCGCTCGCCGAGGTGCAGCATCGCGACCAGGGGTGCGGTGAACGCGATACGGACCACGACGACGAGGACCGCGGCCGCCAAGCCGATCAGCAGGCTGTCTCCGAGGCTCAGGTGTTCGGCCTCGACCTGGTCGATGAGCGGTTTGAGCGCTAACCCCATGGTCAGGAAGACCGTGCCCTCCAGCAGGAACGCGAGCGTCCGCCAGTTGGTCGACTCGGCGAGGCGGTCGGCGGCGCCGAGGAACCGCGGCCCGTGGTGCCCGGTCAGCACCCCGGTGACCACCACGGCCAGGACCCCGGATGCGCCCAGCTCCTCGGCGGGCAGGTAGGCCATGAAGGGGACCACCAGCGCGATCGCGGTATTCAGGACGGGGTCGTCGAGCAGGGCCCGCAGGCGCACGTTCACCTGGCCGAGGACCGCGCCGATCACTGACGCCAGGACCACCGAGTACACGAACTCCAGCGTGATGTCCCAGATCGACACGCTCGCGGCCATGGCGGCGATCGCCGCGCGCAGCAGCACCAGCGCCGAGGCGTCGTTGACGAGCCCTTCGCCCTCCAGCAGCGTCAGCAGCCGCGACGGCAGGCCCAGGCGGCGGCCGACCGAGGTCGCCGCGACCGCGTCGGTGGGGCTGATGACCGCGCCCACGGCGAACGCCACCGGCCAGTCCAGCCCTGGCACGAGGGTGTGCAGGAGTAGCCCGCTGATGAGGGTGGTAGCCACGACCAGCAGTACGGCGAGCCCGCTGATCGCCCTGATGTTCCGGCGGAAGTCGTTCGCGGGCATGGTGATCGCCGTGGCGTACAGCAGCGGCGGAAGGATCCCGGCGAGGATCCATTCCGGGTCGACCTGGACGGCGGGCATGCCGGGGACGAAGCCCATCCCTGCGCCCACCACCACCAGGAGCAGTGGCGCGGCCAACCCCAGCCGCTCGGCGAAGGCCGCGACCACCACCAGGCTGACCACGCCCGAAACCAGAATCAGCGTCAGATGCACACACCGATTGTCCGCACGCCCCCGCCCCGACGACCGGACCGCCACGCGCCGGACGGCCGATCGGACAGGGGCGCCAGGGATCAGGGGCCGGGGATCAGGGGCCGGGGATCGGGCGCCCGAAGGCCGACAATCCCTGCTCGTGGTGCTCGATCAGGCCGAGCCTCCGGTAGAACGCGTGGTTCGCCGCCCCGTCCGGTGTGGACGGGTGGTCCGTGCTCAGGATGAAGTACCGGCAGTGGGCGTAGCGGTCCTTGAGCCGGTCGAGCAGGCGGCGGCCGATCCCCTGGCCCTGGGCGTCGGCGGTGACCAGCAGTTCCTGGACGTAGCAGACGAACTCGTCATCGGACACGGTCCGCCCCAGGCCGAGGAGCCGTCCGTTGTCGTCCCTCGCGGTGAGGACGGTGTGCGAGTTGGCCAGGGCGCGGCGGACCCTGGTGGTGTCGCGCGTCCAGACCTCCCAGCCCACCGAGCCGTACAGCGCGGACAGCTCGGCCTCGTCGAATGACGTCTCCTGCGCGATGATCAATTATGCGGCTTCCCGACGTGCTGCCGATGTGACCCGCCGACCTTATACCGGTACCCCGCGTTGGCCAGGCCGCCCGCCGTCGACCCGCGGCGGCGGGTCCGCTCGGCCGTCCCCGCGCCGCGGCCGCCGTCGCCGCCGTGCCCCGGCACGGGCGGGGTGGGGCCGCGGGCGCCTCGGCGGCGAGGCGCCCGGATACCCTGATCCGCGCACGGGTCGGCGACGAAGGGGGAACCTGATGGCGGACGACGGCGGCGCCGGGCGGATCGGTGTGGCGATCGTCGGTCACACGGCCTGGATCACGATCGACAACCCCCGGAAGCGCAACGCGATGGGCGCCGCCATGTGGCGGCGGATCCCCGAGGTGCTGGACGGGATCGACGCGGCAGGCGCCGTCCGCTCCGTGGTGCTCACCGGGGCCGGCACGACCTTCTGCGCCGGGGCCGACATCACCGAACTGGGCGCCATCAGCGGCAACGGATCCGGCGAGGACGCGTCGGTCGCAGCGGAGCACGCGCTGCTGAGCTGCCCGCTGCCGACGATCGCGCTGATCGACGGCCACTGCGTCGGCGGGGGCTGCCAGCTCGCCGCGGCCTGCGACATCCGCATCGCCACGCCCGCGGCCCTGTTCGGCATCACGCCCGCGAAACTCGGCATCGTCTACCCGCAGTCGAGCGTGCGCCGGCTCACCGAGGTCGTCGGCGCCTCGGCGGCGAAGCTCCTGCTGTTCTCCGGGGAGATCGTCGGCGCCGACCGGGCCCGGGAATTGCGCCTGGTGGACGAGGTCGTCCCGAACGCCCGCGACCGCGTCGAATCCCTCACCGCGACGATCGCCGCGCGCTCCCGGCTGACCGTCGAGGCGTCGAAGGAGCTCGTCGACCTGGCGGCGCGGGACGCCCCCCTTGACGAGCGGGCGCGCCACTGGCAGTCCCTGTCGGCCTCCTCCGGCGAGAGCGCCGAGGGCATCGCCGCCTTCGTCGAGCGCAGGACCCCGGTCTTCCCCTACGGCCGCTCCTGATCGGAACGCGCCGGCGCCCCGGCCGGGCTGAGCCGGTCCGGGGCGTCGGCGCGGGATCAGGCGATGTCAGCCGTTGTTGTTCGCAAGGCACTGGCTGAGCAGGTCCAGGTCCAGGTTGATCAGACCGCCCTGTTCGTTGACACAGGCCTGGAAGGCCTCGTCGTCGGTCGCGGAGGCGGAGCCCTGCCCGAGTCCGAACAGGGTGGCGGCGATGGCGGCGGTCGCGGCGATCTTCGCGGCAGTGCGCATGAATTCCTCATCACTTGTCGTCGTGATCAGCACCGATGGCGCTCGGACGCTCTCGGCGGACGTCCGGGGGACGTCGACCCCACTCATAACCCTGTGTAGTTAAAAATAAACAATCGGTAACGCAAACAAGTTCCATGGCCCGTCCGAAGACCGCGGCACCGCAGCGGGGCACGGCGGCCGGATCCGCCGCCACCGCCTCCGAGTCCCCCGAGCGGCCGCCGACCGGACGGGGGCGCCGCGCGTCCCACCGACGGCTCGGCGCGGCACGGTGGTACTACACGGCACGGCATGGCGAAGGCCGCCCGCGGGAGTCGCGGGCGGCCTTCGCGGGCCCGGTGGGGGGCGGCTCCCCCACCCGGCGGCTACTTCGCGCTGTAGGAGTGGGCCCCTGCTCCGGCGAGCTTGCCGCCGTCCACGATCAGGTACTCCTCGCGGATCGGCGTCCCGTCGAAGAACGCCTCCAGGATCTCCCTGGTCCCCGCCGCGTAGCGCGCCTGCGCCGACAGCGTCGTCCCGGACGTGTGCGGGGTCATGCCGTGGTTCGGCATGGTGCGCCACGGGTGGTCGGCCGGTGCCGGCTGCGGGTACCAGACGTCGCCCGCGTACCCCGCCAGATGGCCGCTCTCCAGCGCCCGCACGATCGCGTCGCGGTCCACGATCTTGCCGCGCGCGGTGTTGACGATGTAGGCGCCGCGCTTCATCGACGCGATCAGCCGCTCGTCGAACAGGTTCTCCGTCTCGGGGTGCAGCGGGCAGTTGATGGTCACGACGTCGCACACCCCGACCATCGACGCCACGCTCCCGTGGAAGGTGAGGTTGAGCTCCCGCTCGACCTCGGCGGGCAGCCGGTGCCGGTCGAAGTAGTGCAGCCCGACGTCGAAGGGGTGCATGCGGCGCAGGACGGCGAGCCCGATCCGGCCGGCCGCGACCGTGCCGACCTGCATCCCCTCGACGTCGTAGGCGCGCTGGGAGCAGTCGGCGATGGCCCAGCCGCCCTCGCGCGCCACCTGGTTGGACGGAAGGTAGTTGCGCACCAGCGACAGGATCATCATGACGACGTGCTCGGCGACGCTGATGCTGTTGGAGTAGGTCACCTCGGCGACCGAGACGCCCTTGCCGATGGCGGCCGACAGGTCGGTGTGGTCCGATCCGATCCCGGCGGTGACCACGAGCTTGAGGTTCGCGGCGCGCTCCATGCGCTCCGCTGTGAGGTAGGCGGGCCAGAACGGCTGCGAGATCACGATGTCCGCGTCGGGCAGCTCCCGGTCGAACACGGAGTCGGGGCCCTCCTTGTCGGAGGTCACCACGAGGGTATGGCCGCGCTCCTCCAGGAACCGGCGGAGCCCCAGCTCGCCGGAGACGCTGCCGAGCATCTCGCCGGGGGTGAAGTCGATGCCCTGCGGCGTGGGGGCGGTCTGGCCGCCCGGGTAGCCGCTGATCGTCGGGATGGTGTCGCGGGGGTAGGACGCGGGGTGGCCGCCGATCGGGTCGTCATAGAGCACACACAGGACCTTCGCCATGACAGGACTCCCAGTTCGGGTGGGTGATGTGACTTGAGACTCCTCCGCGGCGGAGCCGGGCGTCAAAGCGAAAGCTCCTATGGCGCGATAGCCGGCACCTATCGGGGCCCGTTCTCGCCGGGGCGCGCCAGGTAGCCGTACAGCAGGCGCTCCAGCTCGCCGCGCACGTCGACCTCTCCGGCCACCGAGAGCAGCGCGCCCGCGAGGATCGGCTCCGGCCTGCGGTCGGAGATCACCAGCCCGATCTGCGGGAACCAGGGCGGGTCCGCCAGGCGCACCACGCGCATCCCCGCGGGCACGCCGAACATGTGCAGCCAGGCGTGGGAGATGACGCTCGACCACTGCCGCGTGGCCACGTGGGCGTAGAGCGCGGACACGGTGTCGGTCTCGATGGCGGGGACCACCGTCGCCCCGGCCGCGCCGAAGAAGCCGTCGAGGATGCGGCGGTTGCGCATGTGCGGGGCGAGGAGGCACAGCGGCACCGCGGCGACCTCGGCCCAGCCCACGGAGGCGCGGTGGGCCAGCGCCCCGTCGTTGGGCGTGAGCAGCAGGTAGCGCTCGTCGTAGAGCGGGGTGGCCCGGACGCCGCTCAGCTCCTCGTCGTCGACGTAGGTCATGGCCGCGTCGAGCTCGAACTCGGCGAGGCGGCGGGAGATCTCGCGTGAGGACAGCGACTCCAGCATCACCCTGGCGTGCGGGTGGCGCTCGCAGAACGGCGCCGTGAGCAGCGAGGCGGCCGTGAGCGCCGTGGGGATGGCGCCGACCCGCAGGACACCGGCCAGGCTGCCGCGCATGGCCGCGAGGTCGGCGCGCAGGGCGTCGGCCTCGGCGAGGATGCGGTGCGCCCACAGCAGGACGCGCTCGCCTTCGGGGGTGAGGCCCTCGAAGCGGCGGCCCCGCCGCACGATGGGCACGCCCAGTTCCCGTTCGAGCTTGCGGATGCCCGCCGACAGGGACGGCTGGGACACGTGGCACGCGTCGGCGGCCCGTGCGAAATGGCGCTCCCTGACGAGCGCTACCAGGTACTCCAACTGGCGCAGCAGCACGGTCCAGGATGGCGCACCACTCCCCCGCCCGTCCAGGCGCCCGGGACGGGACCCGGGGGCGGCTCTCCGGCACGGCGGACCGGGACCACGCCCGCCCACCTGCCGCGCGGCACGCCGTCGCATGGACGCCGCGCGCCCGGGTAGCGCGGGGGAACCGGGCACGCATCGCGTGTGCAGACGCGCCCTTGCCGTCCGCCCCCTCCGTCGCCGCGCCCCTGTCGGCTGCGGAACCGCGACCGGCCGCACGGCGCCCCCTCCGGGCGCCGCGGCGGGCCGCCGACACGCGCCACGACCCTCGTGGCCGCGATCAGCCGGAAAGCACAGT
Organism: Murinocardiopsis flavida; assembly: GCF_003014485.1. Taxonomy (GTDB): domain Bacteria; phylum Actinomycetota; class Actinomycetes; order Streptosporangiales; family Streptosporangiaceae; genus Murinocardiopsis; species Murinocardiopsis flavida. Next base: position 59,364 of record NZ_PYGA01000002.1, read on the forward strand.
CAGGAAGCACAGAGATGACCGACGAACCGAAGACCAGCGGGACCACCCCAAAGCCCGCCGAGCTGCGCAAACGCGCGGCGGGAGCACGCAAGGACGTGGGACGGGCCGCCGAGGCGGCCACGGAAAAGGCGGACGTGCGGTCCCGCGTCCAGGACCGGGCCACCGCCCTGAAAGGGCAGGCGAAGGAGACGGCCACCCAGGTCAAGGCCCAGACCCAGGACAAGACCGGCCAGGCGCTGCGGGCGGCCGAAGAGCGCATCCCCCAACCGGTCTGGGTGAAGGTCGTCCGGGCGGCGCAGGCCGTCCGCCGCAACCGCGGCCGGATCCTCGCCGGAGCGCTCGGCGGAGCCGCCGCGCTCGCGGTGCTCCGCCGGGTCCGCTCACGCCGCTGACCCTTCGCACCGCGGGGCGGGCCCCGCGCACGGCGCCCGTCGCCGCCCGCCGGGTCCCGGCGGGCCGCACCCGCACCCGCGCCCCGGCCAAGCGCCAGGGCCGGGACCCGGGGGCGCTCCGCGGCCGGAGTAGGGTGTGCCGCAGCCGGCGAATGGAGTGGGAATGCCCGTGCCCGAGACCGTGCCCGACGACGTCACCCGAGCCGTCCTCGACGGCCCGCCCGACAAGGTCTTCGACCTGCTGACCCAGGGGCGCTGGTGGAAGGAGTGGCACGTCAGCAGCACCGGTGTCGGCGGCGTCACCGAGCGCCCCTACCTGCTGGGCGACCTCGTCCAGGAGACCGGCGAGGTCAACGGGCAGCACTTCACCCTCAGCTGGCGGGTGGTGGAGCACGTGCGGCCGTCGCGCGTCGTGCTCCACGAGGAGAACCTCGACGCCTACCTCGTCTACGCCTTCGAGGAGGACGCCGACGGCCGCACCCGCTACTCCCGCGCCTCCCACCTCGACAACGCCGATCGCCTGCGCGGCCTCGGGCACGACCCCGAGGCGCTGCGGCGCGACACCGCCGCGGCCAGCGCCGCGAGCATCACGCGGCTCGAGGACCACATCAACGGGATCCTCGCCGCCGAGCACCGGGACATGCACGCCGGGTGACCCGCCGCCGCGGGCGGGGCCGCCCGCGGCGCGTCAGCCGCCCGCGGCGGCGGGACCGGGTCCGGGGCGGGTCCAGCGGTAGAGGCGCTCCGGGCGGCCGGTGGCGCCGTAGCGGGGGCGCACCTCGGCCTTGCCCCGGTCCACCAGGTACTCCAGGTAGCGGCGGGCGCTCACCCGGGAGAGGCCCACCTCCGCGGCGCACTGCGACGCCGACAGCTCGCCGTCCGCCGCGCGCAGGATCTCCTCGATGACCTGGCAGGTGCGGGCGGTGAGCCCCTTGGGCAGCGCCTCCGTGCCGCGGCCCACCCCGAACACCCGGTCGACGTCGGACTGGCCGAACTGCACGGTGCTCGACAGGCGCCGGTGCGCCTGCCGGTAGAGGGTCAGCCGCTCCCACAGCGCCTCGGGGGTGAACGGCTTGATCAGGTAGTGCACGACACCGCCGCGCATCGCCGCGCGGATCGTCTCGGCGTCGCGCGACGCGGTCACGGCGATCACGTCGACCGCCGCGCCGGGGAGCCCGCGGAAGCGGCGCAGGACCTCCAGGCCGGAGATGTCGGGCAGGTAGATGTCCAGCAGGACCAGGTCAGGGCGCAGCCGCTCGGCGACGCGCAGCGCGCTCTCGCCGTTGTACGCCTGGCCGACCACCGTGTACCCGCCGGCCTGGTCGACCAGGCCCTGGTTCACGCGGGCCACCATGAAGTCGTCGTCGACGACCAGCACCCGGATGTCGTTCATCGGTCGGCCGCCTCCCTGGCCTCGAGGTCCGCGCCGGCTTCGCGCGCGGCGGGGCCGGCCGCGGGCAGCCGCGCGGTGAACAGCGCCCCGCCGCTGCTGCGCACCGCCACCGAGCCGTTCCGGCGGCGGCAGATCAGCCGGACGATGGCGAGGCCGAGCCCGCGCGGGTCGGCGCCCGGCGCCGCCTTCGTGCTGAAGCCCAGTTGGAAGATCGCCCCGGCCAGGTCCTCGCTGACGCCCGGGCCGTCGTCGCCGACGGACAGGACGACGTCGTCGGCGTCGTGCTCCGCGCGCACGGTGACGGTGCCGCCGCCGCCCGGCCGCAGCGCGTCGAAGGCGTTGTCGATCAGGTTGCCCGCGATGGTGACGAGGTCGACGGAGAGTTCCGGGTCGATCTCGCCGATGCGGGTCTCGGGGTGGACGACGAACGCGACCCCCCGTTCCGCCGCCGTCGCGGCCTTCGCGATGAACAGGGCGGCGAGCGCGTGGTCGGCCACCGCCCCGGTGATCTCGCCGCTGAGGCGCTCGCGCGCGACGACGGTCCTGGCGATGTAGGTCGCCGCCTCGTCGAACTCGCGGAGCGCGATCAGCCCGCTGATGGTGTGCATGCGGTTGTCGAACTCGTGGGTCTGGGCGCGGAGCGCGTCTGTGGTGTGCCGGGTGACGTCCAGTTCCCGGCGGAGCTGCACCAGCTCGGTGCGGTCGCGCAGGGTCGCCACCGAGCCGATGCGGGCGCCGCCGGTGGTCATGGGCATCCGGTTGAGGGTCAGGACCCGGTCGGGCAGCAGCACCACCTGCTCCTCGCCCTCCCCGCCGCCGGCGAGGACGTCGTGCAGCGGGGCGTCGAGCCCCAGGTCGGCGAGGCGGCGGCCGAGGCAGTCGGGCGGCAGCCCGAGCAGGGCGACGGCCTGCCGGTTCGCCAGGGTGACCCGGTTGTCGAGGTCCAGTCCGAGGACGCCCTCCTTGACCCCGTGCAGCATGGCCTCGCGCTGCTGCACTGTCGCGGCGATCTGCCGCGGCTCCATGCCCATCGTCTGGCGTTTGACCCGGCGGGCCAGCAGCAGCGAGCCGATCGCGCCCAGCCCGCCCGCGATCCCCAGGTAGCCGAGCAGGTAGGGCGCGACGGCGTCGAGGTTGACCCACCAGTACGGGTAGTCCTCGCGGACGGCGATGATCCCGACCTGCTCCCCCAGGTCGTTGAAGACGGGCACGTGGGCGCTGAGCGCCGGGCGGTACTCGCCCGGCTCCCACGGCTCCGACACCGAGTGCCCGATCCAGGAGCGCCCGGTGAGCGCGGTGCTGGTGCCCATGGGCATCCGCCGCCCGAGGTCGTCGGGGTCGTGCGAGGTCAGGATCAGGCCGCCCTCGTCGGCGACGGAGATCTGGGTCAGTCCGCTGACGTCGCGGGTGTTGGCGGCCGTGCTGCTCAGCGGCGACACCAGGCGGCGATCGAGTGCGTAGCGGACCGCGGGCAGGGCGGCCATGCTCTCGGCGATCGACTGGAGCCGGCGCCCCTCGGCGTCCTCGAACCGGCGCTGCGCCTGCTGGATCGACAGGGCGGCCACGGCGGCGAGGACCACCACCATGATGGCGAGCTGGAACCCGAGGAACTGGGTCGCCAGCGGCCAGTGGTGCCACGGCGGCACCACTGCCCCCGCCCTCCTGCGCCGCCAGGCATATCCCATAGGGCGATCGTCACATGGGCGGCCCCGCGGCGGCAGGCCTGGGAGCGATCGTCAACGCTCTTGTTATGACCACAATGTCCGAAAGGTTCACTGCGTCCGAAAACGTGATGCACAGCACATGAACATCGAGGATGGCGGCACCCCCCGGGACCCTGGTGACGCGGGGCTCCCGGCCCGCCCCACGGACGAAGGACGACCATGCGCACGCCACCCCGTCTGCTCACCGCCTGCGCCGCAGTGCTCGTCGCCACGACCGCCCTCACCGGGTGCGGCCCGCAGGGCGGCCCCTCCGCAGGCGGCGCCCCCGTATCCGGACTGCGCATCATGGTGCCCAACACGCCCGGCGGCGGGTACGACATCACCGCGCGCAGCGCGTCGCGCGCCCTGGAGGACTCGAAGCTCGCCCGCAACGTCGAGGTGTTCAACCTGCCCGGCGCCGGCGGCACCGTGGGCCTCGGGCGCACCGTCAGCGAAAAGGGCAACGGCAAACTGCTCATGAGCATGGGCCTCGGCGTCGTGGGCGCCTCCTTCACCAACAAGTCCAAGGCCACGCTCGACCAGACGACCCCGATCGCGCGGCTGACCGAGGAGCCGGACGTGATCGTCGTCCCCAAGGGCTCCAAGTACGACACCATCGGCGAGCTCGTCAAGGACTGGAAGGCCGACCCCGGCAAGGTGCCGGTGGGCGGCGGCTCGTCGCCCGGCGGGCCCGACCACCTCGCTCCGATGCTGACCGCCGAGGCGGCCGGCATCGAACCCAAGGACGTCAACTACGTCCCCTACGACGGCGGAGGGGAGCTGCTCGCCGCCGTCCTCGGCGAGCAGGTCTCCTTCGGCGTATCGGGCGCGTCGGAGTTCGTCGACCAGATCGAATCCGGTGAGCTGCGCGTCCTCGCCGTCACGAGCGCGGAGCCGGTCAAGGGGCTCGACGCGCCCACCCTCAAGGAGGAGGGGCTCGACGTGGACTTCGTCAACTGGCGCGGCCTCGTCGCACCCCCCGGGCTCGACAAGGCCGAGCAGCAGGAGCTGACCGACCTGGTCCAGGAACTGCACGACAGCAAGGAGTGGAAGGACACGCTGAAGACCAACCGCTGGACCGACGCCTACCTCCCCGGCAAGGAGTTCGGCACCTTCCTCGGCGAGGAGACCGACCGCGTCGACTCCGTCCTGACCGACCTGGGGCTCGCATGAGCGACGCCGGGGCTCCCCCCGCCGCCCCCGCGCCGGGCCGGTCGTCGCACCGGACCCTGCGCGGGCGCGCCGAACTCGGCGTGTGCGCGTTCCTCTACCTGCTCGCCGCTGTCGTCCTCTACGACGCGGCCTCCCTCGGCTCGGACTTCACCCAGCGCGGCCCCGTCGGCCCCGCCGCGGTGCCCACCGCGGTGGGGATCCTGCTGATCGCCGTCGCCACGCTGCTCACGGTCGACGTGCTGCGCGGCGGCCGCGGCGCGCCAGAGGACAGCGAGGACGTCGACCCCGACGCGCCCAGCGACTGGCGCACGCTCGCCCTACTGGCGGGGGCGTTCCTGACCAACGTGGTGCTGCTCGACGTCGCCGGCTGGATCATCTCCGGCGCCCTGCTGTTCTGGGGCGCCGCCTTCGCCCTGGGCAGCAGGCACTGGATCCGCGACCCGCTGATCGCCTTCGCCATGTCCACCGGCAGCTACCTGCTGTTCAGCGCGCTCGGCATCTGGCTGCCGGCCGGACCGTTCGCATCGGGGGTGTGACGCGATGGACGCCCTCGTCGACCTGCTCGGCGGGTTCGCCACCGCGCTGACCCCGGTGAACCTGCTCTACGCGCTGATCGGCGTCGCCCTGGGCACCGCCATCGGCGTCCTGCCCGGCATCGGGCCGGCCATGGCGGTCGCCCTGCTGCTGCCCATCACCTACGGCCTGGACCCGGTCGGCGCGTTCATCATGTTCGCCGGCATCTACTACGGCGGCATGTACGGCGGGTCCACCACATCGATCCTGATCAACACGCCCGGCGAGTCGTCCTCGGTCATGACCGCCGTCGAAGGCAACAAGATGGCCAAGCGGGGCCGGGCCGCCCAGGCGCTGGCGACGGCGGCGATCGGGTCGTTCATCGCGGGCAGCATCGGCACCGCCCTGCTGGTGCTGTTCGCCCCGGTGATGGTCGCGCTCGCGCTGACCTTCGGCGCCGACGACTACTTCGCCGTGATGCTGCTGGCGTTCGTCGCGGCGTGCTCGGTCCTCGGCTCCTCCGCCATCCGGGGGTTCGCGTCGCTGGGGATCGGGCTGTCCATCGGCCTCGTCGGACTGGACCCGACCACCGGGCAGAACCGCCTCAGTTACGGGATCCCGCAGCTCGCCGACGGGATCGACGTCGTCATCGTCGCCGTGGGCGTCTTCGCGGTCGGCGAAGCCCTGTGGGTGGCCTCCCGGCTGCGCCGAACCCCCGCGGCAGTGGTCGGCGTGGGCCGGGTGTGGATGGGGCGCGCGGACTGGCGCCGGTCCTGGAAGCCGTGGCTGCGCGGCAGCTTCCTCGGCTTCCCGTTCGGCGCGCTGCCCGCCGGCGGGTCGGAGCTGCCCACGTTCCTGTCGTACATCCTGGAACGCCGCCTCTCCAAGCACCCCGAGGAGTTCGGCCACGGCGCCATCGAGGGCGTCGCCGGGCCGGAGGCCACGAACAACTCCTCCGCCGCCGGGGTGATGGTGCCGCTGCTGGCGCTGGGGCTGCCCACGACAGCGGTCTCCGCGGTGATGCTCAGCGCGTTCCAGCAGTACGGCCTGCAACCTGGGCCGCTGCTGTTCGAGCGCGAACCCGAGCTGGTGTGGGGGCTGATCGCCAGCCTGTTCATCGGCAACGCGATGCTGCTCGTCCTCAACCTGCCGCTGGCGCCGCTGTGGGCGAAGCTCCTGCACATCCCGCGGCCCTACCTGTACGCCGGGATCCTGTTCTTCGCCAGCGTGGGCATGTACGCGGTGAACGCCTCGGCGCTGGACCTGCTGCTCCTGCTGCTGCTCGGCGCGCTCGGCTTCATGATGCGGCGCTTCGGGCTGCCCGTCATCCCGCTCATCGTCGGGTCGATCCTGGGCCCCATGGCGGAACTGCAACTGCGCCGGGCCCTCCAGCTCAGCGACGGCGCCCTCACCGGCCTGGTGACCTCCCCGCTCAGCATCGGGGTCTATGCGGTCATCGCCCTCATCCTGCTGTGGCCGGCGGGCCGGGCCCTGCTCCGGGCGCGCCGCCCGCGGTCGGGCGGCGGCCCGGAGCGGCGGACGGAGCCCGCCGACTCCTGAGCGCGCCGAACCGACCCGGCCCGCTGACCGCACCGAACCGCACCCGCTCCGCACCGCGCGCCGCTGCCCGCGGCGGCCGCGCGGAGCGGGGCCGCCGCGGGCAGCGGGCCGGGATCAGGCGTAGACCGCGTCGTGGAAGCGGTCCTCCGCGTGCAGCATCGCCGTGAACCAGTGGTGCACGTCGCCGTCGGAGACGTCGCCGCCCAGCGCGTCGACCTCGGCCCGCAGGAACGCGACCTGGTCGGTGAACGGGGGGCGCGCGTGCAGCTCGATCCACTCCTGCACCGCGTCCGGGCGCGCGGCCGGCACGTCGACGGCCCGCGCGCACCACGTGGCGTACAGGTGCTCGGCGGCGAACAGCGAGGTGACGATGGCGGGGTAGCCCTGCTCGGCCGCCCGCAGCGCGGTCTCCGACAGGGGCGCCGCCCGGCGCAGGCAGGCCGCGGCGTCCTCGGCCGGAACGGGCCGGTCCCGGCGCACCTCCGCGAAGTAGTCGCTCTGCTCGGTGACCAGGCCGTGCAGCGAGGCGGCGTGGCCGGTCACGGCGCGCCACCCCGGCGCGTGCCGGACGGCGGCGCCGAGGATCCGCGCCGCCGTGTGCACGAACCCCTCCTCGATCAGCAGGTACCGGGCGAAGGACGGCGGGTCGAGGGTGCCCGCCGTGGCCTCCTCGACCAGCCGGACCCGCGCGGACGCCGTGAGCGCGTCGCCCGCCCCCGCCAGCAGCCGCTCGCTGCGCGAGCCCGCCATCAGTTCGCGACCCAGCGCACGAGGCCGTCGAAGAGGCGGCCGTAGCCCGCCCACTCCTCGCAGAACGCCGGCGGCGCCCAGTGCGGCGAGCAGTCGGAGGTGAACACCGCGGCGCGGCCGCCGCCGTGCCCGCCGACCACGACCAGCGGGTCGCCGTTGACGGTCGCGAGGGTCGCCGCGCCGTCCTTGGCGCGCACCCTGTTGTAGCCGAGCAGGTGCGGCCAGTCCTCCCCCGCGCCGCCGAGCGCGGCGTGCGCGGCGTCGGCCACCGCGGGGACGGCGCCGGCGGGCAGCTCCACCCGGTCGTCGTCGGGCAGCAGCTCCACGGGCAGGACGTCGGCGAGCGGGGTCTGGCGGAACGCCGCCTTCGCCTCGAACCCGGTGAAGGACAGGTAGCCGCCGATCATGATCAGGGCGCCGCCCGCGGCCACCCAGTCGGCGAGCGCCGCCAGCCGGTCGTCGCCGCGCTCGGAGCGGTCGAACACGGCGGGGGCGAGCTGGATGGAGTTGGCCCCGATGTCGGACAGGATGACGACGTCGTAGCCCGACAGCGCCGCGGCGTCGCCGGGGAACGCGGATGGGACGAGGTGCGCCGGCAGGTGCTCGACCGTGTGCCCCGCGGCGGTCAGCGCGTCGCGCAGCGGCCCGACGCCTTCGACGTAGGAGTGCACAGTGAAGGAGTCGACCCCTTTGACGTGGGTCGACGCGGTCATCCAACTCTCGCCGGCGATGAGGACTCTGCTCATGTCGGCTCCTTTCGCAACGGTTGTGGTGCTGGTCCTGCGGGCGCACGGCCGCGGGTGCGCGTGCGGGGGCGGCGGCGCCCTGCACGCGGCGCCCGGGCTCACCCGGTGCCGCCGTCCGCGAGGGTGAAGAGGGTGCCGGGGTTCTCCGCGAGGAGCCGGCGGACCTGGGACTCCGGTACCCCGAGCCCGGTGAGGCGGTCGGCGAACAGGACGGGGACGTAGCCGAACCCGTTGCCGCCGTAGCGGGTGAGCATGCTCTTCAGGAAGACGTCGTGGCTGAGCAGCAGCCGGCCGGCGTGCCCGTCGCGGATCAGCGCGGCGACCGCCGCCGCGGTGTCGCCCGGCGCGGGCGACTGGCCCTCGCCGGGGTAGCGGAAGGGCATCCCGATCATGTCGAACTCCAGCCACACCCCCCGGTCGGCCACCGCACGCTGGTAGTCGGCGTCGGCCCCGGAGGGGTCCATGTGGCACAGGACGACCGCGCCGGGGTCGACCCCCTGCTCGTCGAGGACGATCTCCAGCACCTCGAAGGCGCGCCGCTGCCACCCGGGGAGGTGCACGAACAGCGGCACCCCCACCTCGCGCTGGGCCGCGCACGCCGCGCGCAGCGCGGTGCGCTCGGCGGCGGTGAAGTCGGGCGACACCCCGATCTCGCCGATGACGCCGGGGACGACCGCGCCGGGGTCCGCGGGGCGGAACTCGGCGACGAGCTCGCCGGTGAGCGCGTCGGCCCCCGCCCCGGCCAGGTGCGGCGGGTGGAACCGCTCCAGGTACCACCCGGACCCCATGACCACGTTGAGCCCGGTGCGCTCGGCGATCGCGCGCAGCGCCCGCGGGTCGCGCCCGATGCCGGGCGGGGTGAGGTCGATGACGCTGCGGCCCCCTGCCGCGGCGAAGCCCCGCAGGTCCGCCGCCATGGCGTCGGCGTCGTCCAGGACGCAGTGGTCGCGGCAGGCGTACGGCTGCTCGCGCAGCAGCCAGGCGACCTCGGCCGACACCGGCGCGTCGGCGAGGAACGCCAGGTCCGGCCGGGTGGGCGGCACCACGGCGGCGCGCAGGTCGTTGGCCAGGTGCTCGTGCGGGAGGGTGAGCCCGAGCGCGTCGGCGGGCACGGTCCCGGTGACCGTCCGCACCAGGGTCATGACCCCCTCCGCAGCAGCCGCGCCCCCAGCTCGGCCATGTCGCGGCCGCGCAGGTTGATCCAGATCGCGAGGATGAGGACGCAGCCCGTGACGATCGGGGTGAGGAACGGGCTCATCCCGAGCAGGGTCAGCCCGTTGGCGATGGCACCGGTGATGACGGCGCCGATCAGCGTGCCGACGATGGTGCCGCGGCCGCCGAAGAGGTCCGTCCCGCCCAGGACCACCGCCGCGATGACGACCAGCTCGAAGCCCTGCGCCGAGTTGGCCGACCCGGAACCCAGCCGCGCCGCGATGAGCAGCCCCGCGACCCCCGCGGCGCTGCCGGACAGCACCAGGGCGAGCATCTTCACCCGCCGGGTGTTGACCCCGGCCCGGCGCACCGACTCCTCCTGGGAGCCGATCCCGGTGATGTACTGGCCGAAGCGGGTCGTGTACAGCAGCACCGCCCCGGCGACCGCGACGACGAGCGCGATCCACGCCGACGCCGAGAACCCGAGGAAGCTCGCGTCGCCGATCCGGGCCAGGAACAGCCGGTTGTCGATGGGCACCGAGAACCCCTCGGTGCGCAGCAGCGCGATCCCGCGGATCACCGACATCGTCGCCAGCGTCACGACGAACGGCGGGATGCGGTGGTAGGCGGCGAACCAGCCGTTCACCAGCCCCCAGAACGCGCCGGCCGCGATGCCGATGGGGATGACCAGCGCGGAGTCCAGCCCGGCGGCGAGCAGTTCGGCGCTGGTCGCGGCGACGAACGCCACCGTGGAACCCACGGACAGGTCGATCTGGCCGGAGGTGATGACGAACGTCATCGCGACCCCGACCACGACCGCCGGGGCGATCTGGGTGGCGAGGTTGGACAGGTTGCCGAAGGTGAGGAAGGTCGGCGACGCGATCCCGAACGCCCCGAAGAGCACGACGATGACGCCGATCATGAGCAGGGTGGACTTGTTCGCGCGCTGCCACAGCACAGCGGGCGAGAGTCGCGGCGGCGCGGACCCGGCCGGGGCCGCGGTGTCGGTGCGGGCGGTCATGGCCGCTCCTCCTTCTGCGGGTCGGACCGGGTGATCATCGCGACCAGCTTCTCGATGTCCAGGTCGCCGATCGGCGCGTCGTCGACGCTGCGGCCCTCGTACATGACCGTGATGCGGTCGCAGACCCGGAACAGGTCCTGGAGGCGGTGGGTGATGAGGATGACGCCGACCCCGCGCGACGCGACGTCGCCGATGAGCCGGAGCACGGACTCGACCTCGGCGACCGCGAGCGCCGCCGTGGGCTCGTCGAGGATCAGCAGGTCCGGTTCGAGGGACACGGCGCGGGCGATGGCGACCGTCTGGCGCTGCCCGCCGGACAGCTGGCCGATCTCCTGGCGGGTCGAGCTGACCCGGACGTGCAGGTCGGCGAGGATCCGCGCGGACTCGGCGTGCATGGCGGCCCGGTCGATGAACGGGCCTTTGCGCGGCTCCCGCCCCAGGAACAGGTTCCCGGCGACGTCGATGGTGTCGCAGAGGGCGAGGTCCTGGTAGACGATCCCGATCCCCTCGCGCCGCGCGTCGGCGGGGCTGGACAGGCGGACCGTGCGCCCGTTGACGGCGATGTCGCCGGAGTCGTGCTGGAGCGCACCGGCGAGGATCTTCATCAGGGTGGACTTGCCCGCCCCGTTGTCGCCGACCAGGCCCAGGACCTCGCCCGCCCCGACGGTGAGGTCGACTCCGCTCAGCGACGTGACCGCCCCGAAGGACTTGCGGATCCCGCGCAGCTCGACCAGTGGTGGTTTCTCGGCCATGGTCACTTCTCCAGGTAGTAGAGGTAGTCCTGGACGTTCTCTGGTGTCACGATCTCGGTGGGGACCGGGATCTTCTTGTCGACGTCGGCGCCGCATGCCAGCCGGATCGCCGCGGCCATGGACCGGTGTCCGAACTCGAAGGTGTTCTGCTGGACGACCCCGCTGACCCAGCCCGCGCGCAGCCCGTCGACCGCCGGTTGGGACAGGTCCCAGCCGACCACCCGCACCGTTTCGGTGGCGCCCTGGCCGCGTACCGCGGCGGCGAGGCCGATCAGGGCGGGTTCGCCGGTGGCGTAGACGAAGCGGGCGTCGGGGTTGCCGGTGAGCAGGTTCTCCGCCGCGGTCTGGGCGTCCTCCTGGATGTTGCGGCCGTCCACGACCGTGCCGACCGACATCCCGCCGTCTTCGGCGGCCTCTGCGAAGCCCTTCTGCCGTTCGAGCTGGATGGTGCTGTTGAGCGCGCCGACGACGTCCACGCGGCCCTTGCCGCCGGACTCCTTCGCGAGGAAGTCGCCCATGTCGGCGCCCCCCGCGGCGTTGTCGGTGCCCACCTGGACGGACACGGCGGGGTCGTCGACGGTCGCGTCCACCGCCACGACGGGGACGCCGGCGGCGTCGGCGTCGCGGATCGCGGGCTTGATCCCCTCGGTGTCCACGGCGTCCACGATGATCGCGTCCACGTCCTTGGCGGCGAGGTTCGCGACGGCGTCGGCCTGGGTCACGGAGTCGTCGTCCCCGTTGACGACCTGGAGGCCGACGCCCGCCTCGTCGGCGACGCGCTTGGCTCCGCTGACGATCTGGTTGAAGAACAGCGCCTGGAGGTTGATGGGGACGAGCCCGATCCGCAGCGGCCGACCCTTGTCGTCGCACGCCTTGGGGATGTCGGTCGGCGCGGGCGGGCCCTGCGCCGCCGCCTCGGCCTCCTCGGCCTGCTGCTCGCGGACCGCGGTGTCGCAGCCGGTGGCGGCGACGGCCAGCAGCACTGCCAGTAACGCCGCTCCTGCTCGTGCTCTCATGGTGTGCTCCGTGTCGGCGGGACGCGGTCATCGGGTGCTTCGGGTGCCGGGGCGGGTGCTGCGTCGGGTGCTGCGGCGCCGCCCGCGAGGAGCGCGTCGACCTCGGCGCGCAGCGGTGCGCCCCGGGCGCCGGGGACGGTGCAGCTCAGGGCCGCCGCGACGGCGGCCGTGCGGGCCGCGTCGACCGGGTCGGCGCCCGCGTCGATCGCGGCGAGGTAGCAGCCGGCGAAGCAGTCGCCCGCGCCGGTCGCGTCGCTGGCGTCGACCGGCATCGCGGCGCCCCGCACCGATCCGCCGTCGGGCCGGGCGAGCCGCCAGCCGTCGGCGCCGTCGGTGGCGACCAGCACGGTCGCGTGCCGCCGGGCGAGCACGGCGGGGTCGCCGCCGGGCGCGCCGAACAGAGCGGCGAGTTGGGCGCGCCCCGCCGTCGCGTGGTCGGCGCGGTCGAGGGCGACCCGGGCGGCGGCGGGGTCCTCGCACCCGTCGAGGTCGACGAACACCCCGATGCGGTCGGCACCAGGGGTGGCGTCGAGGATGTCCGCCGCCTCCGGCCAACGGTATCCGTCGAGGTAGAGCCAGCCGCCGCCGGAGTCGGCGAGCCTGCGGACCCCCGCCGCCAGCCGCTCACCGTTGAGCGCGTCGTCCCTGCTGATGACGGCGCGCTCGCCGTCGGGGGTGACGAGGACGATGGCCGTGGGCACGGCGGTGTCGGTGTGGCACCAGCCGACGTCCACGCCCTCGGCGGACAGCGCCGCGAGGAACGCCCGGTCGACGGGCTCCGCCCCGACCGCGCCGCCGAACGCGGCCGTCGCGCCCATGCGGGCGGCGGCGACCGCGGCGTTGGCGCCCATGCCGCCGTGCCACTGGTCGATGGCGCCGGCGTGGACCCGGCCGCCGGCGTCGGGCAGCCGCGGGATCCGGGCCACGACGTCGACGTTGGCGTATCCGCAGAACAGGATCACGGGATGCCGGCCCCGGCGCGCTCGGCGGCGGTGGTGAGGGCGCGGACCCGCTGCGGGTCCACGCGCCCCCACCACCGGCCGTTGTCCTTGAGGGAGGACGCCACGATGACGCCGTCGCAGGCGGGCAGCAGCGTGCCGATGTTGTCCGCGGAGATGCCGGAGCCGATGATGACGGGGAGGCGGGTGTGCGCCTTGATCCCCTCGACCTCGTCGACGGACGCGGCGTCGCCGGTGCGCGACCCGGTCGCGATGAGCACGTCGGCGTCGAAGAACTCGGCGTCCTCGGTCTGCTCGGCCAGGCTCCGGTCGGCGACGATGGCGTGCGAGCCGTGCTTGACGTGCACGTCGGCGAACACGTGGACGCCCTCGGCGCCGATGCGGTGCCGGTAGCGGGTCGCGTGCGCCGCCTGCCCCTCGATGATCCCCTCGTTGGCGACGTAGGCGTTGGCCCACTGGTTGACCCGGACGAACCCGGCCCCCGCGGCCCATGCGGAGGCGATGGAGCACTCGGCGGCGTTGGAGAGCACGCTCACCCCCACCCCTCCGGCGGCGGACTCGCGGACACGCGCGGTGACGACGGCCATCGCCGCCGCGGTCTCGTACCCGTGCTCGCCCGGCTTGAGGAACGGGATGTCCCAGTGGTTCTCCACGATGACGCCGTGGCAACCGTTTGCCAGGTAGGCGGTCGCCTCTTCGGCGGCGAAGCGGGCGATCTCGTTCATCGGCTGCCCCCGGTAGTGCGGGCTGCCCGGCAGCGGCGGCAGGTGCACCGCCCCGATGATCACGCCGGACGCCCCGAAGAGGGCGCGGATCGCATCGGGTTTCGGCGGGAAGACGCCGCCGTCGTCGGGCACACTCATGGAGATTCCCCCGGATGTAATCGATTGCCATAAATTTTCCCCAGAACCTACGGGTCCACGCTCGGTGCCGTCAATGCCTATGCTGGGAACCCGTGAGGGACCCGCCGCCGCGGCATGGAAAGGTGAAGGGCAATCGATTGCACCAAGTGACCATCGCGCTCGTCGCGGAACGGGCCGGCGTGTCCACGGCGACCGTGTCCCGCGCGCTCTCCGGTTCGCGCCCGGTCTCGGCCGAGTCCCGCCGCCGCGTCGACCGCGCCGCCCAGGAGCTCGGCTACTCCGGCAACTCCATCGCCAGCGCCCTGCGGCGCAGCCGCACCGACACGGTGGGCATGGTGGTGCCGAGCATCGCCAACCCGTTCTTCACCTCACTGGTGGAGAGCGTCGAGCACGCGCTGCACCAGGAGGGCATGCAGCTCCTGCTGTGCGACTCCCGCCAGGACCCCGCAATCGAGGGGGCGCACCTGAAGGCGCTCGCGGCGCGCCAGGTCGACGGCATCATCATCAGCCCCTGCCACGGCACCCGCAGCAGGGCCGCCATCGAGGCGACGATGGCGGCGACCCCCCTCGTCCAGCTCGACCGGCACGTGGCGGGGACCGACACCGACTGGGTCGGTGTCGACGACCATCAGGCGATGCGCCTGGTCATGGAGCACCTGGCCGAGCGCGGGGTCCGCTCGGCGGCCTTCATCAGCTCGACCCTCACCAACTCATCGACGGAGCTGCGGCTCTCCGGGTTCCGCACGCAGGCCGACCGGCTCGGCGTGGCGACCCGGGACGCGTGGATCCTGCTGGGCGAGTACTCCATGCAGTGGGGGCGCAGCGCGGCGAACGACCTGCTGGCGTCGGGCCCGCGCCCCGACGCGATCGTCTGCGCCGACGACCTCATCGCCCTCGGCGCGCTGCGCTCCTGCCGCGAGAACGGGGTCCGGGTACCGGACGACATCAAGGTCACCGGGTTCGACGACATCGACTTCTCGTCGCTGTTCGAGCCGGCCCTGACGACGATCGACCAGCCCCGCGAACGCATCGCGGCCGAGGCGGTGCGGCTCCTCGCCAACGCTGCGGAGACGGGCGGCACGGCCGCGCACATCGCGCTGGCCCCGGCGCTGCGGATCCGCGACAGCACCTGACCCGCGCAGGGCGCGCCGGGCCCCGCCGCGCCCTGCGGCGCGCGGCGCGGCCCGGGACCGCTGGCGCCGGTGCCGGTGCCGGTGCCGATGCCGATGCCGATGCTAGAGCTTGCGGGCGAGACCGCCGATCTCCCAGATGGGGTCGTCCGTCGCGGCCTCGGCGTCGGGGGCGGGGTGCCAGGTGCGGATGTCGACGAAGCCGGGCGCCACCGCTTCGAGGTCGGGCCGGTCGATGTAGGCGAGCGCCTCCGCCGGGGTCCGCACGCGGCCCCAGTGCCCGTGGGTGGCCTCCAGCACGATCCGGGTGAGGTCGTCGGCCGCGCGGGGCTCGGTGGAGACGATGTGGGAGTAGGCGATCGCGGAGCCGGAGGGCACCGCGTCGAGGATGCGCCCGATGAGGCCGCCGGGGTCGGGCTCGTCGGGGATGCAGTGGACCAGCGCGATGAGGAGCACGCCGACGGGCCGGGAGAAGTCGAGCATCCGCTGGGTGTCGGGGCCGTTGATGATGGCATCGGGGTCGCTGATGTCGGCCGTCGCCACGGTCGTGCGGTCGTTGTCGGCGAGGAGCGCGCGGCCGTGGGTCAGCACCACCGGGTCGTTGTCGACGTAGACGACGCGCGCCTTGGGGTTGATGCCCTGGGCGACCTGGTGGGTGTTCTGCACCGTGGGCAGCCCCGAGCCGATGTCGAGGAACTGGTCGAGGCCCAATTCGGCCGTCATGTACGCGACCACGCGGGCCAGCCACGCGCGGTTGTAATGGGCGATGGGACGCAATTGCGGGGCGACGTCGAGAAAGGCGCGCCCGGCCCGCTGATCGGCCTCGAAATTGTCCTTGCCGTGCAGCATCCAGTCGTAGATGCGCGCGGTGGTGGGGGTTGTGACGTCGATGCTCGGAAAGCCGGGGTCGGGGGCGGGCGACACCGGAGATGATTCATGCTGGTTTTCGTCGCGATGCACCGTATGACCGCCTTTTCACGGGCCGAGGGAAGCGGAAGTGCAGCGTATAACACGATCACGCACCGAATAATTGGTACCCGTTTTTCCCGGTCCCGCCACGGAGCGCGGCCGTGTACCGCTACCCGTTGCGGGTCCGCTCGCGGAGGACGCCGGCCGGGCCCGGGCCGGGACCGGGGGCACCCGGGGGCGGTCGTGCGGCATATTGGGCGCCATGCCCGTATCGCTGCACCACATCGTCATCGACGCACACGACCTCCCCTCGCTCGCCCGGTTCTGGGCGCAGGCCCTGGGGTGGCGGATCCTCTCCGAACGCGAGCGCGAGGTGGTGATCGGCACCGACGTGAACGCGCCGGTCGGCATCTGCTTCATGCCCGTCTCCGACGCGAAGGCGGGCAAGAACCGCCTCCATTTCGACCTCACCTCGGGTGCGGCCGAGCGGGACGCGGAGATCGAGCGGCTGCTCGCCCTCGGCGCCCGGCGCGTCGACGTCGGGCAGACCGGTGCCGAATCGTGGACCGTGCTCGCCGACCCCGAGGGCAACGAGTTCTGCGTGGTCCGCCCCAAAGGGACGCTCATCGGTTAATGCCGCCGACCGCCCAGTGCGCGCCATCGGCCGCTCAGTGCGCGGTGTCGGCCTGGTCGGGGATGACCGATCCGTCGTCCCTGCGGACCGGGCCCGTCGCCCCGTCGGGCCGGGTGTAGCCGGCGGTGGAGCACGCGTAGCGGTCCGGCTTCGGTGCGAGCGGCTCGATGAACATGGGGTTGACGAGCCATCGGCCGTCGGCGTCGTCGTAGGCGCGGCACATGATCTCGCTCTTGTTCCGGTTCAGCACGAGGCGGGCGTCCGTGGCGTCGCCGACGAAGGTGACGTCGGTGTCGGCGTCCCCGCTGCCCAGCGCGATGCGCCGCGCGGGCTCCTGGCGCTCCCACGCCGCCGCCCCGGTCACACCGAAGACCTCCTCGTTGATCCGACAGCGCTTGCCGTCGATGTAGGGGATGTCGGCGCCTTTGCTGGCGGGGGTCCCGCCGCAGCCCTCGTTGCGGCTGGTGATCCTGCCGCGGTCGAGCACGCTGCGGATGGCGATGGTGTGCTCGCTGTCGATCCCGACACCGGCCGACCAGACCTCGGTGACCGGTTCGGACCCCGCGGAGACGATGTAGACGTCGAAGCCCGCCGAGCGCAGTGTGCGGATCAGGTCGGCCTGCTGCGGGTAGTAGCGGACGTAGCCCGGCAGGGTGCGGGTGCCGACGGTCTGCGTGCTGCCGACCGGCGCGGCGAGGCTCTTCTCCCTGGCCTGGCGCGCGTAGCCGCGCAGCTCGGCCGGTGTCCGTCCGCTGAAGAGCTGCGGGACCCACGCGTACTCCGGCACCGTGCGCCGGTGGTCCCACTCCCCCGTGAACGCCGGTGCGCCGCTCATCGTCGCGGCGTTCTCGCGGATCTCGAAGATCTCGTCGGCGCACGCCGTGTCGGTCGACGTGGGGAGGGTTTCACGCGGCCCCGTCGCCGTCCCGCACGCGCGGGTCAGCGCGCGCTCGGCCGCCGGGGACAGCCATTGGCTGCGGTCGCCCCAGCGCTGCGGCCGCAGGAGCTTGTCGTTGCGCAGCGCCCACGCGAGGGTCGCGTCGGTGACGTCGTTCTTGGTGACGGTGTTGTCCCAGTCGAACACGGCGACCGGCGGCCGATCGCCGGAGCGGCGCTCGCCCGCGCACGTCCCGCGCCGGTCGATCACCCGCTGGAGTTCGGCGCGGTTGTCCCCGTACCAATCGAGCTTCGCCGAGAGGCGCGGACAGTGCCGCCCCGCATCGGAGACCACAGGCGCAGCACCCGCACCCACCGTCCCGGAGGCCGCACCCGCTAGGTCGCGAGCCGCGCCCGCACCCGTGCCGGGAACCGTGAGGACCGTGCCGCGGGCTGTGCCCGCCGTACCGGGGACCGCGAACGTGCCGGGATCCGTGCCCGTGCCAGGGGCCGCGCCCGCCGTGCCGGGGACGGCGAGGGTCGCGGCCGCGACCAGGATCGCGGCGGTGCACCGCAGCCGACCGTGCATCGTGGCCTCCGGCCCTCGCGCAGTAACAGTACGCCCACGGTTCCGGACGCACTGTGACGCAATGTACCCAGAGAGTGCCCAAGGTCGGCGCTACCACGCCGGAGCGATCCCGCATCTCCAATGCCCCTGGGCAAAGGCCGCGGGCCCCCCTGGGGTCGAGGACGCCCTCGCCCCCGGACGCCCTCCTCCTGGGACGCCCTCACCCCCGAGCGCGTGGTCAAAGTACGCACCTCCGCGCGAGCACCACCGGCCCAGGCTGCGTCTACGCGCGAAGCGCATCGAGGATCACGCCGGAGTTTTCCCGCCGAACCTGCATCCCCGAGAGCAGCAGCGCTGTACCCGAGGGCCGGGACCCCGGCCTCGGAGTGGTGCATCGCGCCGGTCGCGTGGCTTCGCGCCGCTCGCTCTGACTCATGGGGCGAAGAGGGCTTGGGCGATGGGGGTGTCGCCGGTGGGGGCGGGTGGGACCGCGAACAGGGCGCTGCCCTCGTGGCGGATGTAGGCGTTGAGGGCGTCGTCGGCGGCGAGGCTCTGCTGCACCGGGACGAACCCGCGCCGCGGGTCGGCCTGCCACGCCATGAACAGCAGCCCGGCGTCGCGGGTCCCGTCGGGGCGCCAGCCCTCGTCGTAGGTGTAGCCGCGGCGGAACATCCGTGCGCCGAGGTTGTTCTCCGGGCTGGACCGCCGGACGTGGGCGTCGGCGGGGATGACCGGCCGTCCGTCCGCGCCGCGCGCAGACGGTGGCGGAACGGGGTCGTCCTCGTTCCGCCGTCCCAGTGGCGCGCCGTTGGAGAGGCGGCGGCCGAGGACGCGCTCCCGGTGGTCCGCGTCCTCGCCGTACCAGTCGTCCAGCAGCATGCGGATCCGCCGGATGACGAGGTAGCTGCCGCCGCGCATCCACCCGTGCGCGGCACTGCCCGCGCGCACGCTGACGGTGGTGTCGAACAGTGCCCGGTCCTGCGGCGGGTTCGCCGTGCCGTCGATCTGCCCCATGAGGTTGCGCGGGGTCGCGGCGGGCTCGGCGGCAGCGGCGGCGGTGCGCTGGAAGCCGCGCAGCGACCAGCGCACGCGGACCAGCCCCGCGACGGCGGACAGCAGGTGCTGCACCGCGGCGCCGAGGACCATCGGATCCTCCGCCCCGACCTGGAGCAGCAGTTCGCCGCCGCACCATTCGGCGCGGAGGTCGTCGGTGCCGAACTCGGGCAGCTCCGCGAGCGCTTCGGGCCGCCGCGCCGCCATGTCCATCGCGCCGAGGAGGCGTCCGCCGAGGCCCACCGTGACCATGAGGGACGCCGGGAGCAGCCCGGCCGCCGCCGCGCCGGACGGCACCGCGGCCGGGCCCTCCTCGTGCAGCCGCCGGGCCTGCGTGGTCCAGGTACGCAGGATCCGCTGCGCCGCGGACCGTGCGGAGCGGGGGTCCGTGCGGTGGTCCGCGGCGATGTCGACCGAGACGACGTGGACGAACGCGGGCGCCGCGCCCGCGATCCCGTGCTGGAGGGTCGGGTGCGCCCGCGACCGCTGCCCCGCCATGGCCAGGCGGCGCGCACGGACCTCGGTGTCCGCGGCCTCCCGATGCGCGGCGAGCGCCCCCGCGCCGCCGCCGGTGGCGACGCCGGCGAATCCCGCGGCGCCCAAGCCCGCGATGAGTCCGCGCCGGGAGACGGGTTGCCGCGGCGTGGCGCCAGTGGGCTCGTGCCTGGGGTCCGTCATGGCCGTCCATGGCAGAGACCGCGCCGCCCAACGGGTGGCAACGGCGTCGTCTCGGTGGGGTCGTGCGTGCGTTGCGTCATGGCCGTCCGTGTCGGGGCGCCCCGGGGGCGCCGGTCGTGGTCCGTCAGTGGTGTCCGGTGTGGTCGCCCCCGGTGTCGTCCGCGCCGCCGCCGGCCGTGCGTTCCAGTACGGGCGCCTCGACCGCGACCTCGGTCCCGCTGTCGAAGGTCAGGGTCACCGTCACCCGGTCGCCGACGGTGAGGGGGTCGGCGATGTCGTTGACCATCAGGTGGAAGCCACCGGACTTGAGTTCGGTGGAGCCGCCGCCGGGGACGGGGATCTCCGGGACGACGCGCATCCGCGCGGCGCCGGAGTCGGTCTTGGGGGTGGAGCAGAGGTCGGTGTCGTCCGACGCCGAGGTCTCGGCGGCGATGAGCGCGTCGTCGCGCTCGTCGCCGTTGTTGATCTTCAGGTAGGCGGTGCTCATGTCGGGGGTGGCCGGTTCGGGGATCCACGCGCCCTCGATGCGCAACCCGCCCGATGCTGCGGCGCCTTTCGGCGGGCCGGTCTCGGGGCGGGCGCGCCCTTGGTCGCCGGGAGGCGCCTGCGCGGCGCAGCCGACCAGGCCGAGGACCGCGAGGGCGACGGCAGCGGCGCACCGGGCCCGACTCGGAACTGCGCGGGATCCGGCGCGAGGCGAGGTTCGGGGCGAGGTACGGGCACCGGAGCGGGAGACAACGCGGGATCCGGTGCTGAATCCGGTGCGGGGCGCAGGCACGGGTGAGGGCTGTGCGGCGGTCACAGGTTCTCCCTGACCAGGTCGGGCAGGACGGCGCTCATCTGCTCGGCCGAGGTGCCCTCGTCGAAGAACCCGATCGCGTCGCCACCGGGAACGAGCACGGCCAGGCGTCCTCCATGGGTGACGAGGTAGTCGCCGCCGGTCCGCTTCGGCGCCTCGACGGGGATGCCGTAGTCTTCGGCCGCCGCGACGACCTCGTCTATGGGGCCGCGCACCCCCTCGAAGTCGGGGTCGAAGTTGTCCAGCCAGGTGCGGAGCTGCTCGTCGGTGTCGCGTTCGGGGTCGGTGCTGACCATGACGACGTCCACCTTCTCGGCGTCGGCGCCGATGCCGTCCAGGGCCAGCCCCACGTCGGCCATTGTGGTGGGGCATACGTCGGGGCAGCTCGTGTAGCCGAAGTACAGCAGTGTGAGGCGGTCTTCGGCGACGTCGCGGAACGCCCACTTTTCGCCGCCGACCGTCGTGAACTCCTGGGCGGGCGCCGCCATGCCCTTGACGTCGAGGAAGTAGTCGGGGCGGTCGGTACCGCCGCCCGCCGGTCCGGCGGCGCATCCCGACGCCAACACCAGCCCTGCCAGCCCGGCCAGTACCGCCGTCGTTGTCCGCACCGCGCCCCTGCGTCGCGGGGGGCGAGGGCTTGGCGTGTGCGCGCGCACGTTGTGGTCTCCTTAGCTGCCGGTGGCGGCCTGCCCGCCGGTTCGGTGCCGGTGCCGTCCGGGCACCGACCCTTGAGAAGTCGGCGCCCGGACGCCGGAAGTTCCCAGGACCCGTGCGTCGGTTGCGTGACGGGCCGCACAGGTCCCGGTCAGGCGGCCCCGCGCCGGTGCCGGTCCGGCCGGGTGCGCCGCGCGCGGTGCTCCGTCCGGAGCCCCGCCGGGGTCGCCGCCCGCTCAGCCACGGGTTCCGGCGAGAGAGGGAGACGGCGCGGCTCCGCACGCTCGCCGGGCTCGGCCGCGGATTCCAACGGAAGGCGGCGCGACTCCGCACGCTCAGCAGACTCCACCGCAGGTTCCGACAGGGCCGGGAGGCGACGCGACTCCGCACGCTCGGGGGGCTCGGCTGCCCGGTCCGACCGGAGACGGCGCGGCTCCGCTCGTTCGGGGGACTCCGCTGCTCGCAGGGCCCGCACCAGGTCGCCGCGGGCCCGCGCCACCCGGGAGCGAACCGTCCCCAGCGGGGCCGCGACCATGGCCGCGACCTCGGCGTAGGAGTAGTCCTCCACCTGGGTCAGTACGAACGCGCGGCGCCGCGGCTCGTCCAGCCGTGCGAGCAGGTCCATGAGCGCCACCTGCTCGTCGATGCGCGCGGCGGCGCCCGGGATTCGGCCTCTCGGCGCGTCCTCCGCCGCGAGGGCTGTTGTCTTGGGGCGTGCCGCGATCGCCCGGTAGCGGTCGACGACGGTGTGGCGGGCGATGGCGAGCAGCCAGGTGCGCGCCGATGACCGCGCGGCGTACCGCGACAGCCCGCGCATGGCCCGGATGTAGGTCTCCTGGGTGAGCTCCTCGACGGACTGCGGGTCGGTCATGCGGCCGATGAACCGGGCGACGTCGCCCCGTGTCGCCGCGATCAGCCGTTCAAGGGCGTCGGCGGCGCCGTCGCGCGCCGCGAGTGCCAGGGACGTCAGTTCCGACTCGTCCGCGGCGCATCCGCGCGGCGGACGGGGCCGCTCCGCTGCGGTGTGCGGGTCGCCGGGAGGGCCTGGCGGGCATGGGTTCGGAGGGGTGCTGCGAGTCGACTCCATGGGTCTCTTCCTCTGCTGGCAGCGCCGCGCCGACTCCAAGGCGGGCAGCGGCGCACCGCACGCGGCGCTCGACGCGGCCGACGTGCTGTCAGTGGGCGGTGCGCGTGGCAGGACCGGCGTCCCGCGCCGCCGGGGCACACCGCCATCAGGACCGGGACGGCCGCCGACCGCGTGAAGGGACGCGCGGGACCGCCGCCCGGCCCGCGCCGGGGTGGCGGGGACGGGCGCGGAGCGCGAAGGCGGTCAGGCGGCGAGGAGCAGAGGGGGTCCGCGCAGTACCACGGTGTGCCGCAGGTACCGGGACGCGCGCCTGCCGCCATTGCGGTCCGGGCGGCGTCGGAGCGGCCGCGGTGAGCGGTGGACCGGGCGACATTGCGGGACCAGCAGGAAGGTGAGCAGCAGCGCGGCGATCAACCGCAGCAACGTGAACAGCGCGGCCTCGCCGCGGCGCAGCCACCATGCGCTGACCAGTGCTGCGAGGACGTGCGCTGCGAACATTCCGGGCCCGGACGCCTGGTCGGCCGCTGCCGCCGCGTCCGGCGCGGCCGTCCCGTGCTGGGCCGGGCCGGTGTGCGTGGACTGGAGGTAGCTGAACAGCAGGTGCAGCGCCAACTGCCCCCACAGCATCCACGCGCTGATGGCGCCGAGCCCTCGTTCGCGGCCCGCGGCGGCCCGTGCGCACGCGAACACGAGGGCGAACCCGATGAGGGGGCCGGCCCAGGGAAGCGCGTGGTCGGACATCGCGGCGTGCCCGCCTGCGGACACGCCGACGCACGCCGTGGCGAACACCCCGGCGCGTACCGTGCGGAACTGCGCGTTCGCGGACACTATGGCGCCCATCGTCGCACCGGCGCCCGGGACGGTGGAACCGGGTCCGCCCGGGCCGCGACCGCAGCGCCGCCCGGGACACCACCGGGCCGCCGGACCGCCAAGGCTGCCGGGGTGCAGAGGCCGCCAAGCCGCCGAGGCTGATGGGGTGCCGGTCTGGCTTGTCCCGGTCAGGATGTGCTTCGGCGGCCGCAGGGCCGCAGCGGGCCGGGACCCCGACGGCCCCTCAGGGCCGCGGCAGAGCGGCACTCCGCGCGGGAACCATTCGGGCGCCGGGGCCGACGACTACCGGTGAACGGACGACCCAGAACGCCCGGCATCGCACCGCGATCGGCCGCGGCACCGTGCGCGAAAGAACGGGGGCCCACGTGGCCATCGACGACGACTCCGGCACCGTCCCCGCGGCGGCATCGCGGCCGCCCGCCGCGGGCCACGCACCATCGGCGTGGACACTGCTGCGCCCGCTGGTGCTGCGGATGCACTTCTACGCCGGTATGCTGGTCGCCCCCTTCATCCTTGTCGCGGCGGTGTCCGGGATGCTGTACGTGTGGACCCCGCAGCTCGAACAGGCGGTCTACGGCGAGCAGCTGCGCGTCCCGGTGGGACAGGACCGGTTGCCGCTGCGCGACCAGGTCGCCGCGGCGCAGGACGCCCACCCGAGGGTGTCCTCAACGCGGTCCGGCCGGGTCCGGGCCCCGGCGACACGACCCGGGTCCTGTTCGACGTCGAAGGGTTGGCGGAGAGCCACCGGCTGGGCGTGTTCGTCGACCCCTACACCGGCGAGGTCCGCGGCGCGCTGGACTCCTACGGCAGCAGCGGGGCCTTGCCGGTGCGCACCTGGATCGACCTGCTGCACCGCAACCTGCATCTAGGCGATACCGGCCGGGTGTACAGCGAGCTCGCGGCGAGCTGGATGTGGCTGGTGGCCGCGGGCGGCGTCGCGCTGTGGGTGTCGCGGCGGCGCCGCTCCCGCCGCGTGCGGGGCGTCCTGCTGCCCGAACCGCGGGCGCGCGGCCTGCGGCGGACGCTGTCGTTCCACGGAGCCGTCGGCTGCTGGCTGTTCGCCGGGCTGCTGTTCCTGTCCGCGACCGGGTTGACCTGGTCGCAGTACGCCGGGGAGAACGTCACCGCGATCCGCGCCGCGCTGGCGTGGGAGACGCCCGAGGTCGCCGCGGAGCCGCCGGCGGGTGCGGCGGGGCCGGTCGGTGTCGACGTGGGGGTCGACCGGGTCCTGGCGGCCGCCCGGCAGGCCGGGGTCGGCGGCGGTGTCGAGGTCGCCTACCCGTCGGGCGACGGCGGGGTCTACACGGTGGCCGAACTCGACAAGCACTGGCCGACCAGCGTCGACACGGTGGCGGTCGCACCCGCGACGGGCGAGGTCGTCGACGAGGTGCGGTTCGCCGACTACCCGCTGATGGCAAAGCTCAGCCGCTGGGGTGTCGACGCGCACATGGGACTGCTGTTCGGCGTCGCCAACCAGGTCGTGCTCACCGCGCTCGCGCTGGGCCTGGTCACCGTCATGGCGCTCGGCTACCGCATGTGGTGGCGGCGCGGGCCCCTCGCCGGGTCGGCCCTGGGCGGGCCGGTGCCGCGCGGAACCTGGCGGGCGCTGCCCTGGCGGCTCAAGGCCGTTGTCGGCGCCGCGGCGGCCGGTGTCGGCGTCCTCTTGCCGGTGCTGGGGGTGTCGCTGCTGGTGTTCCTGGTCATCGACCTCGTGCTCGGCCGGCTGCCGCGCCGCGGGGCCTGATCCGACTACTCGCCGCCGTGTCCCGGCCCCGGGCGGCGCGGGCGCCGTCCGATCCCGGTCGGACCGGCGGGGTCACCCCTCCCCTGCCGCGCCGATCGCGCCGGTCGGGCACATGTCCGCGGCTTCGCGGACGGCGGCGTGCAGGTCCGCCGGCGGCCGTGCGTCGAGCAGGACCACGGTGCCGTCGTCGTCCCGCTGGTCGAACACCTCCGGCGCGGTCATGACGCATGCGCCCGCGCCGCAGCACTTCTGCCCGTCGACCGTGACCTTCATGGGTCCTCCCGTGTCCGCGGTTCCGTCGGCGCGCCCCGTCACGGCCATTGCGTGACGGGGGCCAGCCAGAGCCCGGTGAGCGCGTCGGTCAGGCCGTTGGCCGCCTCCTCCCAGGAGGCGCGCGGCGTGGGGCCGTTCTCGGCGAGGGCGAGTTCGCGCTCGGCCACCATGTGCACCATGAGCTGGCGTGCCATGTCGCCCCGCTCCAGCCGGACGTCCAGCGGCAGTTCGGGCAGGCAGGCGTTGAGACGGTCGGTGGTCCGGAGCAGCGACGGGGAGTCGAGGGACTCCCGCACCATGATCTCCCGGTAGGCGGGGTCGGTCATGACCTGCGCCCCGAACCGGCCGAACCAGGTGGGTGCGCCGAGGTCGGCCAGGTGCCGGGTGGGCGGGCGCACCATGCACGCGACCCAGTCGCGCACCTCGGTGGAGTCGCCGGTCTGGGCCACCATGGCGCCGCGGAGCAGTTCGACCTGCTCGGTGTGCTTGCGCACGATCGCCCGGACGAGGTCGGCCTTTGTGCCGAAGTGGTAGCCGACCGCGGTGTTGTTGCCCTGGCCCGCCGCCTCGCCGATCTGGCGGTTGGACACCGCGGCGACGCCGTGCTCGGCGAAGAGCCGCTCGGCGGCTGCGAGGATCCGTTCGCGCGTGGCCGCGACCCGGTCGGACCGCGCCGTCCTGCTGGTCACGGTCACCACCGTACCGGGACTTCGCGCAGCCCGCCGACCACGAGCCCGTCCAGCGGGCGCAGCTCCGCGGCGGGGACCGCGAGCTCCAGTGACGGGAGCCGGCGCAGCAGCACCTCCAGTGTCACCTGGAGTTCGGTGCGGGCCAGCGCCTGCCCCAGGCAGGAGTGCGCGCCTGTTCCGAAGGCCAGGTGCGGGTTGGGGCTGCGGGCGAGGTCCATCTCGTCGGCGTCGTGGAACGCGGCGGTGTCGCGGTTGGCGGCGGCCATGCTGCACATCACGGTCGTTCCGCGCGGCAGGGCCGCACCGGCGACCTCGACGTCCTCGTTGAGGTAGCGGACCATGCCGAGCCCGGCGTTGGCGTCGGAGCGCAGCGACTCCTCGACGGCGGTGCGGACCAGGGCCGGGTCGGCGAGCAGCCGCTCCCAGCGCCGCCGGTCGGCCAGCAGCATGGCGACCATCTTGCCGATCATGTTCGCGGTGGTCTCGTGCCCGGCGATGAGGAGCCCCAGGCCGGTGGCCGCGAGGACCCGGTCGGACATCCGCTCGCCCTCGGAGTCGGTGGCGGTGATCAGCTCGCTGAGCACGTCGTCGCCTGGCCGCTCCCGCTTGTCGGCGATGTGGCCGGACATGTAGCAGAAGAACTCGGACTCGGCGGTCGCGACCTCCGCGCCGGTGTAGCGGGTGAGGTTGAGGAACATGTCGGACCAGCGGGAGAAGCGGTCCCGGTCGGCGGTCGGTACGCCGAGCATGTCGCAGATGACCCAGACCGGCAGCGGGAAGCCCAGGCCGGCCTTCAGGTCGGCGGGCTGCCCGTTCTCGACCATCGCGTCGACGAGCTGCTCGGCCATCGCCTCGATCTGCGGGCGCAGGGCGGCCATCCGCTTGGCGGTGAACCACCGGTTCACCAGGCGCCGCCACCGCTGGTGGCCCGGCCCGCTCTGGGGCAGGGCGTCGGACATCTCGCTGTTGAACAGGCCGCCGGACTCGGTGTCGCTGATCCTGGCCGCGCCGGGCTCGTTCAGCTGCCGCCCGAACCGGATGTCGGACAGGACCTGTTTGACGTCGTCGTAGCGGGTGATGAGGGAGACCTCGTCGCCGCTGGGCAGCTTCGCCCGTGCGACCGGGCACCCCTGCCGCAGCCCCTCCCACTCGGCCGGGGGCTCCAACGCGCCCGGGGCGGGGATCGGGTAGGGCAGCACCTGCTCGTCGGCCTGAGTCACCGCTGCGACCTCCTGTGTCGTCGACCTCGGGCGTGCCGACCAGTAAAACGCCACTGCTAATCTAAGTCAAGCGACTGACTTAATCAGCGTCCGTGCCTTGACCCCGGCGACCGAAGCGGGAGCGCCCATCCGATGACCCAGACCCTCAGCACACCGCCCGGCGCGGACGCTCCGGCGGCGGTGCGCCCCAACGCCGTCGTCTCGGTGCTGGCCTTCAGCGGGATCGTCGTCTCGCTCATGCAGACCCTCGTCATCCCGCTGGTGCCCACACTGCCCGGCCTCCTCGGCGCCTCCGCGTCCGACACCGCCTGGGCGATCACCGCCACCCTGCTGGCCGCGGCGGTCGCCACCCCGACCGTCGGCCGGCTCGGCGACATGTACGGCAAGCGGCGCATGCTGCTGTTCAGCCTCGTGACGCTGATCGCGGGCTCGGTGCTCTGCGCCCTGTCCACCAGCC
This sequence comes from Murinocardiopsis flavida, assembly GCF_003014485.1. Classification (GTDB taxonomy): domain Bacteria; phylum Actinomycetota; class Actinomycetes; order Streptosporangiales; family Streptosporangiaceae; genus Murinocardiopsis; species Murinocardiopsis flavida. The sequence continues at coordinate 86,959 of NZ_PYGA01000002.1, forward strand.
TCGTGCCGATGGTCGTCGGCCGGGCCCTGCAAGGGCTCGCCGCCGGGGTCATCCCGCTGGGGATCAGCATCATGCGCGACGAACTGCCCCCGGAGCGGCTCGGCGGGGCGACCGCGCTGATGAGCGCCTCACTCGGCGTCGGAGGGGCGCTCGGCCTGCCCGCCGCCGCGCTCATCGCCGAGAAGGCCGACTGGCACATGCTGTTCTGGGCCTCCGCCGTCCTGGCGACCGCGGCGGCCGTCCTGGTCCGCACCCTCGTCCCGGAGTCGCGGGTCCGCACCGGCGGCCGGTTCGACCTGCCGGGCGCCGTGGGCCTGTCGATCGCGCTGCTGTGCCTGCTGCTCGCGATCTCCAAGGGGTCCGACTGGGGGTGGGGCAGCGGCCTGCCGCTGGGGCTGCTCGCCGCCGCAGCGGCCGTCCTGCTGGTGTGGGGCTGGTGGGAACTGCGCACATCGCAGCCGCTGGTCGACCTGCGCACCTCCGTCCGCCGCCAAGTGCTGCTCACCAACACCGCCTCCATGGTGTTCGGGTTCGCCATGTTCGCGATGTCCCTGGTCATCCCGCAGCTCCTCCAATTGCCGGAGGCGACCGGGTACGGGTTCGGGCAGACGATCCTCGTCGCGGGCCTGGTGATGGCGCCGAACGGGCTGGTGATGATGGCGATGGCGCCGGTCTCCGCGCGGATCTCCCGGACCTTGGGCCCCAAGGTGACCCTGATGGTGGGCGCCCTCGTCGTCGCGGCAGGGTACGGCCTGAGCCTCGTGCTGATGTCCGCCATCTGGCAGCTCATGCTCGCCTCCACGGTCATCGGCGCCGGGATCGGACTCGCCTACGGCGCCATGCCCGCACTCGTCATGGCCGCCGTGCCGACCTCGGAGACCGCCGCGGCCAACAGCCTCAACACTCTCATGCGGTCCATCGGCACCTCCGTCGCCAGCGCGGTCGCGGGAGTGGTCCTCGCGCACATGACCGTCCCGCTGGGTCCCGCCGACGTCCCCGCGCAGGGCGCGTTCAGCGTCGTGCTGGGCATCGGCGCGGTCGCGGCGCTCGCCGCCTTCGCCGTCGCGGCCTTCCTCCCCGGGCGGCGCGCAGCGAGCGGTGCGGGCGGCGCGGGCCGCGCGCAAGGGGGCTGACGGCCCGTCCCGCCCGGCCGGGTCACCGGCCCAGCCGCTCCTCGATCCAGGCGACGCCGAAGTCCACGAGCTCGCCCGCCTCGAACAGGTGGCTCTCCGCTGCGCCGACCATGCCGCTGCGGCCGGCTCCGGCGGCGACCAGGTCCCGCGCGATCGCGTCGAACGGGTCCTGCCCTTCGGGCACCGCCGACGAGTAGTCGAACGCCCCGTTCTCCGAGTCGATGTCGTGGAAGCCCCGCCAGACCCGCTCACCGTCGAGGGTGATCGGCTGCTCGTAGGCGACGAACCGCTTGCCGGGGGCGTCGGCGAGCGCCTCGGCGTGGTGCAGGATCGTGAGGCTCTCCAGCGGCGCGCCGAGGAGGAGGACGCGGCCGCCCATGGCGACCAGCCGGGCCAGCGGGCTGCCGGGGCCGTGCGGGCCGTCCCAGGGGTGGTCCGCCATGAGCGCCGCCGACGCGGCGCCGAGTGCGGCGAAGCTCGCATCGGGGTGGCGGCTGCGTACGGCGCCCGGGTAGCGGCGCAGCGCCTCGGGGAGGCGGCCGTTGGCGTGGTCGGCCTCGCTCCGGACGGGGTCGTACGCGGGGTGCTCCGCGCGCAGGAGCTCCTGCCATGCGGGCGGCCAGTCCGTGAATCCGTAGGGCGGGGCGTCGTTCCAGCCGCAGGTCACCATCAGGCAGCCCCGCTCCCCCACGACGTCGCCGAGCGCGCCGATGACCGTCGGGGGCCCGCCCGCCACGTACCCGATCGCGGACATCTGCGTGTGGAACATGACGATGTCGCCGTCGGCGAGCCCGAGGGCGGTCAGGTCGCGGGCCATCCGGCGGCGGGTGACCGGCCCGCCGGCGCGCTCGAGGAGCTCCGTTTCGTCCATGGGCGCGAACCTAGCCGACGCCGGGGCGCCGTCCCCACCGGTTTTCGGCGCACCGGCGCCCGGTCCCGCGCGGGCGGCCGCGGGGCCGTGCCGCGGCCGGTCGGCACCGGACGAGGACGGGCGGTGCGGGGGCGGTGTCAGCGGAACCGGTCGGCGTTCTCGACCGCCCATTCGTCGTAGGTGCGGAGCGGGCGGCCGATGATCTCCCGCACGGAGGGCCGCTGGTCGAGCGTCCATTGGGTGAGTTCGGCGAGCCGTTCACCGTACTCCGCCAGGGCGTACAGGGTGACGTCGATGGCGCCGTCGGGCCAGCCGCGGCGCCGCCAGTCCGCGCGGCCGTCGGCGGGCGACAGTTCGGCGGTGGCGATGCCGCCGCCGATGGCGTCGGCGATGCTCCGCACGCGCGAGCGCGTGCTGAGCGGCGGGCCGACCGCCTCGATGACGGTGCCGCCGTAGGCGTCCTCGCGCAGTGCCGCCGCCGCGACGGCAGCGAGGTCGTCTTCGTGGATGAACGGGTAGTGGCCGCTGTCGAGGAGCGCCTCCCTGACGACCGGCCCGCTCCGGATGGTGTCGGGCCAGCCCGATCCCGTGGCGGGGTAGCAGCCCTCGAACATCGCGCCCATGACCGCCGAGGGGCGGATGTGGGCCCACTCCATCCCCGAGTGCTCGACGGTCTGCTCCACGGCCAGCCAGAACCAGGTCTCCGGCGGGTTCGCCGCCTCGTATTCGGGTCCGTGCGAGGACAGCACCACGATCCGCCGGACGCCGGCCGCCCGCGCGAGGACCATCGCGGCGCGCGCGGACACGGGGTCGGCACCGGCGAGGAAGACGGAGTCGACTCCGTCGAACACCGCGGCGTGCGCCGGCGGCCGGGTGATGGAGCCGGCGACCAGTTCGACCGCCGCGGGCCAGCCGTGCGTCTGGTCGGGCTCGGCGAGCACGCGGACGCGGTCGCCCGCGGCGAGCAGCTGCCGCGCCAGGCTGCGTCCGACGATGCCGGTGGGGCTGGCGCCTTCGCTCTTGCGCGGGCTGACGGCGGTCAGCAGCCGCAGGCGGGCGCTTTCGGGTGCACGCGGATTCGGGTGGTCCATGGCAAGGCTCTCCCACTGCTCGGCGGAGATCTTGCGCCTTCGCCCGCGGCCTCGCGGCCACCGGAGGCGAAGGGTGCGGATCCGATTCGGCCCAGGATACCGCCGCGGTCGGCCCGGCACCACCGGAACGCGGGAGCCGCGCCGCCCGCCGGAAACCCGGCGGCTAAGGTGTTCTCGCCGCCGGAGGCCGGGGTTCCGCCGCGCGTCCGCGGCGGTGGCGCCGCCCGGTCCGCCGGCGCGGATTCCGGACGCGAACGATGGAGACGGCAATGGACGACCGCGTACTCGTCGCGGCGGTGCTGCTCGTGATGGCGGCCGTCGCCGCAGGATTCGGCGCCTTCTACACGGTCAGGGAGCGGCGGCTCGCCGGCGGCGTGCGGACCGCCGGCCGGATCGTCGACTTCGAGCTCCAGCAGAAGTGGAGCAGGTACCGGGACGCCTATGTGCTGCTCTGCGTCGCGCTCGCCGCGGGAGTGTCCGCCGCCTTTAGCCGGCAGACGGCCGCCCGCCCGCCTGCTCCGCCGGATCCTGGGCGGAGGAGCCCGTACAAGGGGGTGCGCGGCGGCGCGTGCGCCGGCCGGGCCGGGGCTTCAGGCCGGGGCGGCGCCGGGGGCGAGCCGGATGCCGGGCCAGGCGTCCTGCTCGGCGAGCCGCGCCGTCACCTCGACCATGCCGTGCCGGACCGCGGCGACGGCGTCGCGCGGTTCGTAGTACTCCCCTGCGGCGCTGACCGCGATGCAGCGCCCGATGACGGGGTCGGTGATCCGCCGGACGTCGAGCCCGGGCGCGCTGCCCAGCGCGGCGACGCTCGACAGGGGCAGGACCGTGTGCGCCTCGCCGCTCTCGGCGATGCGCATCATCGCGCCGAGGGAGTCCACGTCGGCGATGATGGTGGGCACCGCGCCGGACTCCGCGAAGACCCGGTCGACCAGGGAGCGGAGGTTGCTCCGGGGGCCGGGGAGCACCAGCGGCAGCCCGTGCAGGTCGGCCAGCGGCACCTCGCCCGGCGAGGCGTGCGCGACCGCCGCCTCCCCGGCTCCGGCCGGTTCCGCGCCGGGCGCCGCCCGCCCGACCAGGTAGAGGTCCTCCGCGTACAGCGCCGTCTCGGCCGGCCGGGGCGCGGCGTCATCGCGGTAGAGGACGGCCAGGTCCAGGCGGCCGACCAGTAGCAGTTCCTGGATGTAGCCGCTCATCGACTCGAACAGTTGCAGGTGCACACCCGGGTAGTGCCGCTTGGTCCAGGAGAACAGGGCCGGCGCGAGGTGGACGGCGACCGTTGTCGGCAGGCCGACCGCCACCGGACCCTGGACGCTGTGCCGGTCGGCGCCGATGTCCTCGGCGAGCCGGTCGAACCGGCGGACGAGCTGCTGCGCCTCCCGGTAGAGGGCGCGGCCGGCCGGTGTGGGCACCACTCCCCTGGGGCCGCGCTCCACCAGCCGCGCCCCCAGCTCGTATTCCAGCTGGCTCATCCGCTGGCTGACGGCGGGTTGCGAGACGAACAGCCGCGCGGCCGCGCGGGTGAGGCTGCCGCTCTCGACGACGGCGATGAAGTCGCGCAGATGGGCGATGTCCACCGCCGCCCCCTTTCCTCAGCCCTGGCCCGGGCCGCTCTGCCCGGCGCGCAGCAGGATGCGGCGGGCGCGTTCCACGACGGGACGATCGATCATCTCACCATCGCGGGCCGCGGCACCTTCGTGTTCCAGCGCCAGCACCTCGCGGGCCCATTCCAGCTCGGCCGCTCCGGGCGCGAAAGCCGCGGCCACGGGCTGGACTTGTGCGGGGTGGACGCACAGCTTCCCGCCGAAACCCCATTCCCTGGCGCGGGCGGCGTCGCGCGTGGCGGTGTCGGCGTCGCGCAGGGCCGTGGTGACGCCGTCGACGGGAGGGGGCAGGGCGCACGCCGCGGACCAGCGCACCAGGTCGCCGCGTGCCGTGTCGAGCGCGGCGTCGGCCGTGACGCCCAGGTCGAGGGCGAGGTCGACGGTGCCGAACAGCAGGCGGGCGGACTCGGGGCAGCCCGCGATGTCGCGCAGGTCCACCAGCCCCCGCGCGGATTCGATCAGGGGCAGCACCGGTGCCGCCACCGCCTCGGCGGCGGACCGCACGTCGTGCGCCGACTCGGCCTTGGGCAGGACGACCGCCGCGGGGCGCAGCGCGCGGCAGGCCGCGGCGTCGGCGGCGAACTCCGCGGAGTTGAGGCCGTTGACGCGCACCGCGACCGCGGGGGTGCCGGGGGTCCCGGCATCGGCCGGCCATGCCGTCGCCAGTGCCTCACGCGCGGCGTCCTTGTCCGCCGCGGACACGCTGTCCTCCAGGTCGAGGATGACGGCGTCGGCGCCGCTGCGCAGTGCCTTCGCGAACCGGTCGGGCCGGGCCGCCGGGACGAAAAGCCAGGTGACCGCCGCCGCCAGCGGTCCGCTGCGGGCGCCGGGGACGTCCGGTGCGGCCGCGGCCATCAGACGACCCCCTCGTCCTGGAGCCCGTCGACCTCGGCCGCCGACAGGCCCAGTTCGGTGAGGACGGCGCGGGTGTGCTCGCCGAGCCCCGGAACGGGGTCCATCCGCGGTTCGGCGCCGGGGAGGCCCGGCAGCGCGAGGGAGGGGACCCGCCCGGTCGGGGTGTCGACGTCGTGCCAGCGTCCGCGGGCGGCGAGCTGCGGGTGCCGCCACACCTCGGCGAGGGTGTTGACCCGGGCGTGGGCGACGGGGATCGCGGCGAGCAGGGCGGCGGCGTCCTCGCTGGGCAGTTCGGCGAAGCGCGCGGCGATGACGGCGCCGAGCGCGTCGCGGTTGGCGTTGCGGTCCGCGTTGGTGGCGTAGGCGGGGTCGTCGGCGAGCTCCGGCCGGTCGAGGAAGCGCTCGCAGAACGCGCGCCATTCGCGCTCGTTCTGGATGCTCATCATGACCACCTTGCCGTCGCAGGCGGTGAACGGGCCGTACGGGTAGATCGTCGCGTGCGCGGCCCCGGCGCGCGGGGGCGGCGGCCCGCCGTCGTAGGCGTAGTAGAGGGGGAACCCCATCCACTCGACCGTGGCCTCCAGCATCGACACGTCCACGTGGCCGCCGATGCCGGTCCGCCCCCGCTCCAGCAGGGCGGCGAGGATCGAGCTGTAGGCGTACATGCCGGCGGCGATGTCGGACACCGAGATGCCGACCTTCGCCATGTCCTCCGCGCTGCCGGTGATGGAGAGCAGGCCCGCCTCGCTCTGCACCATCAGGTCGTACGCCTTCATCGACTCGTAGGGGCCCGGCGCCCCGTAGCCGGAGATGTCGCAGACGACGAGGCCGGGGTTCGCGGCCTGGAGCTCCGCGGCCCCGAGCCCCGCCCGGGCGGCGGCCCCGGGCGCCAGGTTCTGGATGAACACGTCGGCGCGGGCGAGCAGCTTCCGCAGCAGGGCGATGCCGCGGGGGTCCTTGATGTCGAGCGACAGCGACTCCTTGCTGCGGTTGACCCACACGAAATGGGAGCTCATCCCGTTCACGCGCGCGTCGTAGCCGCGGGCGAAGTCGCCGACGCCGGGGCGCTCCACCTTGATGACGCGCGCCCCGAGGTCGGCCAGGTGGCGGCTCGCGTAGGGAGCGGCGATGGCCTGCTCCAGGGAGACGACGGTTGTTCCGCGCAGCGGCTGCATGTGCCTTGTTCTCCGTGTTCTCAACGGTGGTGAGCTGTCCTGGGTCCGCCGGCCGGTCACATCACGAGGGTGAGCGCCGCGACCATGACGAGGGAGATCACCGACGCCAGCGCGGTCACGAAGGTCAGCGCCTTGAGCGCGCCCCGGGTGGTGATCCCCAGCAGCGCCTGGAACATCCAGAAGAAGTTGCTGTTCACCTGGAGCGCGAACAGTGCGCCGGAGCCGATGGCGAGGCCGAGGACCGGCGTGGGCACGTCCAGGCCGCCCATGATCGGGGCGAGGATGCCCGCGGCGGCGATGGCGGCGACCGAGATCGACCCGATGGCGAGGTGCAGGACGGCGGCGACCAGCCAGGCCAGCAGGATGGCGATCAGGGTCGGCGTCCCCGACTCGGCCGAGAAGAAGCCGGACAGGACCCCTTCGAGCGCGGTCTCGCCGATGACGGCCCCCAGCGACCCGCCGACGCCCGTGACCAGCAGGATCTGCCCGGTGGTGTTGAGGCCCTCGTTCATGGCCTCGCCGGTCCGCTGCCCGCCGAGTGTGCGCCTGGCCAGCAGGTACGCGCCGAGCAGGCCGACGAACAGCGCGAGGGCGGGGTCGCCGAAGAAGCCGACCACGGGGGACTTCACCCCGGCGGCCTCGGCGATCGCGCCCGAGGCGATCAGCAGCAGCGGGACCAGGATGGGCAGCAGCGAGACGGACAGCGGCGGCGTCCGCGGCGCGACCTGTCCCTCGCCCGCTGCGCGGTCCGCGGCGCCGGCCGGTTCGCCCGCGTCGGGCGCGCCGCCCGCGGCGGCCGCGGATTCGCCGTCCGCCGCGGCGACCGCCACCTCGTCCTTCGCCTCGTTCCAGAAGCCGCGCTTCAGCAGCAGCCCGTAGACCAGCGTCGTGAGCACGGCGGTGGAGAGCCCCACAACGGACCCGTACAGCAGCATCGTCCCCAGCGGGACGCCGAGCAGCCCGGCGATCGACACGGTGCCCAGGCCGGGGACGACGAACACGTAGCCCACGAGGATGCCGGAGCTCAGCGCGCCGCCCATCATCGCGATGCCGTGGCGGCCGATGCGGGGGGCCGCGGCCCGGGCCAGCGGTGCCGCGAGGACGAGCTGCACGTCCACGTAGATGGACGGGAAGATGGTGCTCAGGACCGCGCTGAGCGCGTAGGGGAGCCGTCTCGGGCCGAGGATTCTCAGCAGCAGCTCGACCAGCTTCTGGAGCGCCCCCATGGACATCAGCAGCGACCCCATGAGGACGCCGAAGCCGATGAGCAGGCCGACCTCGGCCATGATGTCGCCGAAGCCCTTCGCGATCGTGCCGATCGTCCCCTCGAAGCCCAGGCCCGCGGTGAGGCCCAGGTAGACCGAGCCGATCACCAGGGCGATCACCGGCTCGAAGCGGGCGGCCAGGATCAGCACGACCACCCCGATGATGGCGATCGCTGTATGCAGCACGACCAAGGTGTCAGTCATCTTGCTCTCTCGTATAAGACCCGTGTCGGGTGGTGATGCCGTGGTCCGGTCGCGGCGGCGGGGGTCCGGTGCCCGATAGCCGGCGCCCGATAGCACGCGGTGGTGCGGGCGCGGCCGTTGCGGCCCCGGCACGTTCCCGGACTCCGGCCCGCTGCGACCGGCCGGGCGGCGGTGGCGGGCGCCCGGGCGACGGCGGTGTGAATGCCGGGACCCTGTGGTCCACGACACAGACCTGACCATGGAACCCAATCGCGGCCGGCTCCGGTAGGGGCCGGTTCCCAATCCCCGCATAAGCGCCGCTTATACCGGGGGGCGGCTGGGTTCCCGCAGGTGGCAACCTTACGGGTCACCCCGCCGGCCCGGACGCCCGGGGTCGTCCGCCGGACACGGCGGCGCGCCGACGGCCCTTCAGGCGGTGCGGGGTGCCGCCGTGCTCTGGCGGACGACGAGGTCGGTGGCGAGGTCCAGCCGGAGGTTGGCGGGCCGCTCCCCCCGGCTGAGGCTCAGCGCGAGGCGCGTCGCCTCCTCGGCCATCTCGGTCAGCGGCTGGCGCACCGTGGTGAGCGGCGGCCCCACCCACCGGGCCACGGGCAGATCGTCGAAGCCGACCACGCTGAGCTCCTCGGGGATGCGGACGCCCAATTCGCGGGCCGCCTCGTAGACGCCCATCGCCTGGAGGTCGCTGCCCGCGAAGACCGCCGTCGGCGGATGGTCCATGCGCAGCAGCTCCCGCCCATTGTCGCGGCCGCCCTCGACGTGGAAGTCGCCCTCTCGGATCAGCTCGGGGACGACGTCGAGACCGGCCGTTTCGAGCGCGGCGCGGTAGCCGTCGATCCGGGCCCGGCTGCACAGGACGTCGCGCGGGCCGCCGATCACGCCGATCCGCTCATGGCCCAGTTCGATGAGGTGCCGAGTGGCGGCAAGGCCGCCGCTCCAGTTGGCGGAGCCGATCGAGGGGATGCCGTCGTCGCCGGGGTCGCCGGTGGGGTCGACGACGACGCACGGGATGCCGCGGGCCGTCAACCGGTCGCGCTGCGCGGGTGCGAGGTCGGAGAACACCAGGATCGCCGCCGCCGACTGGCGGGCCAGCACGGAGTCGACCCAGGCGTCCCGCGGGGTCTGCGCACCGCCCGATTCGGAGAGGACGACGCTCAGGCCCTCGGCCCGTGTCACCCGCTCGACGCCGCGGATGACCTCGATGGCCCAGGCGCTGTCCAGTTCGTGGAAGACCAGGTCGACGGTTGCCGAGCGGCCGCCGCCCGGCCCTCGGCGGCGCCGGTACCCGTGCCGGTGGATGAGCTCCTCGATGCGCGACCGGGTTTCGGGCGCGACGTCGTTCCGGCCGTTCAGGACCTTGGACACCGTCGGCACGGACACACCGGCGGCTTTCGCAATTTTCGAGATCGTCACGGGTTCGATCGGAGCGGCACCGGGCGCTGATGCGGGATCTACAGACACGGCGCCCAATCTACCCGGTCACCCCGGCGTCCATCGTTTTCGTGTGTCCCGGATCTCATTGGTGTATTGACGGCCGTCATCGACGCCACGTAAATTCTGCCGCATAACTTGCGATAATAAAATCGATAGTTTCGATGGGACGTGGCCATGGCTACTCCAAAGAGCGGTGCCGCTGCGGCGCTCGCGCTCGGGCTCCTCGCGGCCACCGCATGCGGTGGCGGGCCCGGCGGCTCGGGCGACGATTCGATGCATGTCTGGATGTACCAGGACAGCCTGGTCGTCGTGCAGGAGGCCGCCGTCGAGCGGTTCAACCAGGACTCCGAGGTCGACGCGGTCATCGACCAGGTCCCCGGAGACAGCTACCAGGACAAGGTGCGCACGGTCATGAAGTCGCGCAACCGGCCCGACGTCTTCTTCAACTGGGGCGGCGGCAGCATCCGCCCCTACGTCGACGCGGACCTGCTGATGCCGCTCGACGACCTCATGGACGGCGACCCGGAGTTCGCCGAATCGTTCATCCCTTCGGTCCTCGACGCGGGCAAGATCGACGGGGTCCAGTACGGCATCCCCCTGCGCGGCACCCAGCCGGTGCTGGTCTTCTACAACAAGGACGTCTTCGCCGACGCCGCCGCCGAACCGCCGGAGACGTGGGAGGACGTCCTCGAACTGGTCGACACGTTCTCCGACGAGGGCATCACCCCCTTCGCCCTCGGCGGCGCCGACACCTGGACCGAGCAGATGTGGCTCCAGTACCTCGTCGACCGCATCGGCGGCCCCGAGGTGTTCCAGCGCATCCAGGAGGGCGACGCCGAAGGGTGGCGCGACCCCGCGGTCCTCAAGGCCGCCGAAACCGTCGAGGACCTGGTCGACCGCGGCGCCTTCGGGAAGAACTTCGCGTCGGTGAGCTTCACCGAGGGCGCGGCCTCGGCGCTGCTGTCCGAGGGCAAGGCCGCGATGCACCTCATGGGCTCCTGGGAGTACTCGACCCACCTCGACCAGGCTCCGGAGTTCGCCAAGGACTCTCTCGGCTATGCCGCCTTCCCCCCGATGCCGGAGGGTGAAGGCGACCCCGCCAACGTCGTCGGCAACCCCACCAACTACTTCTCGGTGACCTCCGACAGCGCCCACACCGACGCGGCCGCCGAGTTCCTCAAGGAGACGTCCACCGACGCCTACGTCAAGGACATGGTCGAGAACGGCGAGGTGCCGACGACCACCGACGCCGAGGACGCCCTCGACGACGCCCCCACCCCCGACTTCGCCGCGTTCCAGTACGAGATGGTGCGCGACGCGCCGAACTTCCAGCTCTCCTGGGACCAGGCGCTCCCCCCGGAGACGGCGACGCCCATGGCCGACGAGATCGGGAAGCTGTTCAACGGCCAGAGCACGCCCGAGCAGTTCGTCGACGCCCTGGCGGAACTGCGGTGAGCAGCGCAGCCCTGCGCACGGGCGGCGCCCCCGCGAGGGGCGCCGCCCGCCGGGCCGGGCCCGGCGTCGGCCGGCCCGGCGCGCTCTGGGTGCTGCCCGGCCTGGTGTTCTTCTGCCTGTTCGCCGTGCTGCCCTTGGGACTCGTGGCCTACCTGTCCTTCACCTCGTGGGACGGCCTCGGAACGCCGCGGTTCGTCGGCGGGCAGAACTGGTCACGGCTCGCCGGGGACGGCCTCATGCACCAGGCGGTCGGGCTCAGCGCCGGCCTCACCGCGGCGAACTGGGCCGTGCAGACGCCGATCAGCCTGCTCCTCGGCGTCTGGGCCGCGGGGAGGCAGCGCAACCGCGCCGTCCTCGCAGCGGTCTTCTTCGTGCCGCTGCTGCTCTCCTCGGCGGCGATCGCGATCATCTGGAAGTCCCTGCTGGACCCGAACTTCGGCCCGCTCGCCCAGATCGGTCCCTGGCTGGGCCTGTCCGATGCCGGCGTCCTCGGCGGCGCCGGGAGCGCCTTCCTCGTCATCGTGCTCGTCACCGCGTGGCAGTTCATCCCGTTCCACATGCTGCTCTACCAGAGCGGTGCGCGCCAGATCCCGGAGTCGCTGTACCAGGCGGCCCGGATCGACGGCGCCGGGACGCTGCGGTCCTTCCGGCACATCACCCTGCCGCAACTGCGCCACACGGTCACGATGTCGTCGGTGCTCATGGTCGTGGGGTCGCTGACCTACTTCGAGACCGTCCTCATCCTCACCGGCGGCGGGCCCGGGACCGCCACCACGATCGTCCCCTACCTGATGTACCGCTCCGGTTTCGTGGGCTGGGAGATGGGCTACTCCGCCGCGATCGCCGCCACGCTCGTCATCGCGGCGACGGCGGTGTCACTGGTCATGGTCCGCCTCACCGGGTTCGGGGCGATGCGCAGCACCCGGGAGGGGATGTGAACGCGCCGCCCGCGGCACGGCTCGCTGCCCCCACCGCACACCCCGGTCCGGGGACCCGCGCTCCTGCGCGCCCCCGCCGCTCCCGCCGCCCCCGGCCCAACCTGCTCGCCGGTGCGGGGGCACTCGGCTGGCTGGTCGTCGTCGGCGTGCCGGTCTACGCGCTCCTCATCGCGACGTTCCAGCGCAGCGAGGACTACACGGCGCGGGGCCCGCTCACGCCGCCGAGCGACCCGACGCTGCGCAACTACGTCGCGGCCGTGGAGAACGGCCTCCTCACCTTCGTGCTGAACACGCTCCTGGTCACAGCAGGGGTGGTGGCCCTGGTCGTGGTTCTGGCGGTGACCACGGGCTACGCCGTGGTGCGGTCGAGGGCACGGTGGGCCTCCGGCACCTTCCTCGTCTTCCTGCTGGGCCTGGCGATCCCCTCGCAGGCGGTGATCGTGCCCGTCTACCTCGTCATCGTCGAACTCGGCCTCTACGACTCGCTGACGGCGATCGTGCTCCCCACGGCGGCGTTCGCGCTGCCCGTATGCGTACTCATCCTCACCGGCACGCTGCGCGACATCTCCACCGACCTCTACGAGGCCATGGCACTCGACGGCGCCGGACCGGTCCGCACCTTCGTCCGGCTCGTCCTGCCGCTCTCCCGGTCGGGCCTCGCCACGGTGGCCGTGTACGCGGCACTCCAGGCGTGGAACGGCTTCCTCTTCCCGCTGATCCTGACCCAGTCGCGCGAGCGGCGGCTGATCACATTGGGGCTCTTCGAGTTCCAGGGGCAGTACCGGGTGGACATCCCCGGCCTCCTGGCGGCCGTGGTGCTCTCGGCGGTGCCGATCCTCGTCGTCTACCTCATCGCCCGGCGCTCCCTGGTCAGCGGCCTCATGGGGGTAGGCGGCAGGTAGCGCGGGCCACACCACCCGGTCCGCTCTTCGGCGGACCGCACGAAGCCCCGCGGGCGCGCGGGCACCCACCGACGAAGGACGGCATATGACGCGTCTGCCCGATCCCGCCACCGACTCCCCCGCATCCCCTCCGGAGCGCTCCCGCGTTCCCGGGGCCGGGGAGCCGTGGCGTGATCCGTCCCTGCCCGCGGCCGAACGGGTGGACCGGCTGCTGCGGCTCATGACCGTGGAGGAGAAGACCGCCCAGCTCTACGGCATCTGGGTGGGTGTGCCGGAGTCCGGCGAGAGGGTCGCGCCGCATCAGCACGACCTCACCGAGGAGCCCATCGACTGGGACCGTGCCATCGCCGCCGGCCTGGGCCAGCTCACCCGCCCCTTCGGAACGGCGCCGGTAGACCCTGCCAGGGGGATGCGCGCGCTGGCGCGGTCCCAGGAGCAGATCGCCGCGGCCGGCCGCTTCGGGATACCGGCGCTGGCCCACGAGGAGTGCCTGGCGGGCTTCACCGCGTGGCAGGCCGCGATCTACCCGGTCCCGCTGGCATGGGGCGCGGCGTTCTCCCCGGGACTCGTCGAGGCCATGGCGGCCCAGATCGGGTGGAGCATGCGCGGGGTCGGCGTCCACCAGGGGCTGGCACCCGTCCTCGACGTCGCGCGCGACCTGCGGTGGGGGCGCACCGAGGAGACCATCGGCGAGGACCCGTACCTGGTCGGCACCATCGGCACCGCCTATGTCCGGGGATTGCAGTCGGCGGGGGTCGTCGCCACCCTCAAGCACTTCGTCGGATACTCGGCCTCGCGCGCGGGACGCAATCTGGCACCGGTCTCCGCGGGCGCCCGAGAGATCGCCGACGTCCTCCTCCCGCCGTTCGAGATGGCGGTGCGCGACGGCGGGGCGCGGTCGGTCATGCCCTCCTACACCGACAATGACGGGGTCCCGGTCGCCGCCGACCTCTCCCTCCTCACCGGGGTGCTGCGCGAGGAGTGGGGCTTCGAGGGCACGGTGGTGTCCGACTACTTCGGGATCTCGTTCCTGGAGACCCTGCACGGGGTCGCGGGGTCACCCGCCCATGCCGCCGCGCTGGCGCTGCGGGCGGGCGTGGACGTCGAACTGCCCACCGTGCGCTGCTTCGGAGAGGGGCTGGTGGCGGCCGTCCGCGCCGGCGAGGTCCCCGCCGACCTGGTCGACCGCGCAGCGCGGCGCGTCCTGCTGCAAAAGTGCGAACTGGGCCTGCTCGACCCCGACTGGACGCCGCTGCCCGACGGTGGGCAGGACGACCCGGACCCCGCCGAGCCCTCGGCCCGGGGCGGGGTCGACCTCGATCCCCCCGAGCAGCGACGGCTGGCCCGCCGCCTCGCCGAGGAGTCCGTGGTGCTGCTCGCCAACGCCGACGGCGTGCTGCCGCTCGCGGCGCCGCGACGCCTCGCCGTGGTGGGCCCGTGCGCCGACACCGCCGACGCCCTGCTCGGCGGCTACTCCTTCCCCAGCCACGTCGGCGTGCACCACCCGGGGATCGGTCTGGGCGTCGAGGCACCCACCCTGCTGGCGGCCCTGCGCGCCCACCTGCCCGGTACACGGGTCGACCACCGGGCCGGCTGCGCGGTCGACGGGACCGGCACCGAGGGGATCGCCGCAGCGGTCGAATCGGCGCGGTCCGCGGAGATCTGCGTCGCCGTGCTCGGCGACCGGGCCGGACTGTTCGGCCGCGGCACCTCCGGCGAGGGCTGCGATGCCGAGGACCTGCGGCTGCCGGGCATGCAGCAGCAGCTCATCGAGGCGCTCGCCGACACCGGGACGCCTGTGGTCCTGGTGCTCCTCACCGGCCGGCCCTACGCGCTGGGCGGGATCGCCGACCGGGTCGCGGCCGTCGTCCAGGCGTACTTTCCGGGCGAAGAGGGCGCGGCGGCGGTGGCGGGGGTCCTCACGGGCCGGGTCGGGCCCAGCGGCCGACTGCCCATCGGCGTGCCGAGGACACCGGGCGGCCAACCCGCGGGCTACCTCGCCCCGCCGCTCGCCCACCGCAGTGAGGTGAGTTCGGTGGACCCCACGCCGCTCTACCCGTTCGGCCACGGGCTGTCCTACACGCGGTTCCGCTGGGAGGACGCCCGGATCGGCGGCCGGGCCGCGGCCCCCGGGGAGTCCGCGGTCGCGGACACCGACGGGTCGGTCACGTACGGCTGCACGGTGCGCAACGTCGGAGCAGCCCCGGGCGCCGACGTCGTCCAGCTCTACCTGAGCGACCCGGTGGCACGGGTGACACGCCCCGTGCGGCGGCTGATCGGCTACGCAAAGGTGCGCCTCGACCCGGGCGCCGCCCGCCGGGTCGAGTTCACCGTGCATTCCGACCTCGCCGCCTACACCGACATCGACGGGCACCGCATCGTCGAACCGGGGGAGCTGGAACTGTGCCTCGCGGCGTCGAGCGCGGAGCCGCGCCATACCGCGCGTGTCCGCCTCGACGGCCCGCTCCGCGTCGTCGACCACACCCGGCACCTGGTGAGCGAGGCCCGGGTCGGACCGGAATGAGGCGGGGCTCGCAGGACACGCCACGCGGGCGCGCCGTAGAGGAGGATGCCGCGGCCGACCACGCGGCCGGCCACGGCGGCGCCGCCCGGTCACCCGATGGGGACGTCCTCGACCGGCCCGAACGCGGGGATGCGGACCGTGACCCGCTCGACGTCCTCGGGCACGAGGAACGACGCCCACAGGACACCGGAGGTGCCGGGGTCCAGGACGTCGGTGGTGGCGAAGCCGTTGGCGTTGGAGCAGAAGCAGTAGAACTGCTCGTCGGTGAGGGTGTGGTAGCGGGTCGTACCGCCGGCGTCCAGGACCGCCCCGCTCTTCGACTTGATCGGCCCGTAGTCGTACACCGAGCTGGAGCTGAGCGCGGACACCGGGTAGAACTCCTCCTTGTCCTCGTTGTGGATCGTGTACATCAGGTTGACCAGGCGCCCGTCCTTGGGCCGCTTGAGGGTGTTGACCTCGACACTGGCCTCGATCTCCCCCCGCTCGGCGTTGTGGCTGAACTCCCCGGTGAAGTCGGCCGACCCGAGGACCGGCGGCTTCTCCGCGGCGGCGGAGGGAGCGGTCCCGGCGGCGAGCAGTACGGCAACGGCGAGCGCTGCGCGGATCATGCGGTTCATGGCGGTACCCGTTCCCTTGCTATTTCGCGAACGCGACGGTGACACGGCGGTTCTTCTCCCGGCCCGCGTCGGTCTCGTTCGAGGCGACCGGGTCGGCCGACCCGTGACCGGTGGCGGTGAACTCGACGCCGTCGCGTTCGACCAGCGCCTTGAGCTTCTTGGTGACCTCAGCCGCGCGCTTCTCCGACAGCGGCTGGTTGATCGCGTCGTCCCCGCTGTTGTCGGTGTAGCCGTCGACGGCGACCTCCGACGCGGCGGACTCGTCGATCTCCGTCGCGACGTTGGCGAGGGCCGCGTCGGCCTTGGTGGTCAGGGTCGACTTGTTCAGGTCGAACAGCACATCGGAGGAGAGCATCACGTTGGTCTTGTCCGGCGAGTCCTCGCGGGTCGAGCCGCCGCCGAGGTCCTCCTCGATCTGGCGGAGGTCGAACACGCGCGGTTCGACGAGGTCGCCCTTTGGATCCTCGGGCGCCTTGCGCTGCCCGCCGAGGGGGACGTCGGGGATCACCGGGCTGGTGGGGAGGGCGACGCTGAGCGCGGTGACGTCCTTGGGCGGCGCGGGGAACGCCGCCCAGCCCGACAGCGAGTCGTCCGGGGCGATGTGGTCGCCCGGCCAGATCGAGCAGAAGCAGTTGTCGTCCTTATAGGTCCGAGGGGCGTAGTGCTTCATCCCGTCAAGGTCGAGGAGTACTGCGCCGCTGGGCGAGGTGAGCTCGGCGCCCGAGTCCTGGAGGGAGAGTTCGGAGTAGATCTGGACCGGTTCGTCGTCGGTGTTGGTGATCCGGAAGCCCAGGACGACCATGTCGCCGGGGATGCGGTGCAGCCGGGTGATCTCGGTGCGGGCGCCGCCCGTCAGTCCGGTGTCGTCCGTGGCGGCGAGCGGCCGGGACCCGCCCGCACCGCCTCCCTTGCCGGTTTCGGGGTCCTTGCCGGTTCCGTCGCCGGTTCCGCCGCCGGTTCCGCCCGGCGAGCACGCGGTGAGCAGGACGGCCAGCGCGGAGGCGGCGGCGATCCACGTGCGCGGGTGGTTCATTCGGTCAGCCCTTTCGGTGTGGGGGATGGGGCCGAAACGGTGCGCGCTAATCCTCGATGCGGGCGTTCTTGAAGGTCAGGTCCTTGCCGAGGGCGATGTCGAGGACGCCGACGTCCTCGGGTACCGGCAGCAGCACGTACAGCGTCCCGGTCTCGCCCTTCGCGACGAACATGCCGCCGGCCGAGGTGATGGTGCAGGCGCAGTAGGTGGAGAAGGCGCCCTCGGGGACCGCGGCGCCCTGGTCGATGACCATCGACCCGTAGGTGGTGCCGGTCGCGGGGTCGGTGGCGCTGGTGCCCTCCAGGCTGCTCAGCGCGGTCGTGCTCGGCTCGGGCCAGAACGGGTTGAGCCCCTCGGTGCTGTCGTAGCGGCTGGTCATCGCGTAGCTCAGCAGCACGGTGTCGGTCGCGATCCGCTCCAGCCCCAGGCCCTTCAGCTCGGCCTTGTACGCCGGCTCCTCCTCATCCGTCACGGTCTCGGCGAACTCGGTCATGGGGCGGCCCTTGCCGGATGCGGCCGGGGCCGCCGAGCTGTCGGGCCGCGGGCTGCTCGCGGCGCCCTCGGCTGCGCGCGGCAGGGTGACGGTGACCCGCCGGTTGCGCTGCGCGCCCTCCTCGGTGGCGTTGTCGGCGACGGGCTCCTTCGAGCCGTGGCCCGATGTCGTGAAGTCCACCTCGGAGTCGATGCGCCGGTCCAGGCCCTTGGCGACGGCGTCCGCGCGGCGCTCGGACAGCGGTTCGTTGACGGCGTCGGTGCCGGAGTCGTCGGTGTGGCCCGCGACGCCCACCGACGCGGCGCCGGAGTCCTCGATGCGCCGCGCGGCGCGGTCCAGGACCTTGTCGGCCTTGGGGGTGAGGGTGTGCTCGTCCAGGTCGAACAGCACGTCGGCCGAGAGGTCGACGTCGGTGTCGTCCTCCTGCTCCCGCACGCTTTCGGCGCCGTCCTTGCTGGTGGCCGCGCCGACCAGGGGCCAGACCTCGGCTTCGGCGCCGGAGCCGCGGGGGGACTCGATGCCGTACTCCGCGAGTTCGGGCGCATCGGTGCCGATGGGCACGTCGGCGAACGGCAGGGAGAACACGGTGCCCACGGTGACCTTCTCGACGTCCTTGGGCGGCGCGGGCAGCACCGCGGCGGCCTTGACGGGCCGCTCCTTGGTGATGCCCCACTTGTGGGTGTCGTCGAACCGCGTGCACAGGCACGCGCGGTCCTCGGTGAAGTAGGGCATGTGCGCCGAGCGGCCCTCGGGCCCGATCCAGTAGAGCCCGCTCATGTCGTCCTGCGGGTAGTCGCCGGTGGCGGGGGTCGGGAAGCTGACGTTGCCGTAGAGGTTGCTGTCCCAGGGCCCGGTGGCGGTCTCGCTGGTGAAGGTGAACTCGGCGACCATGTGCTCGGCGCCGAGCCGGTTCAGAGTGAGCGCGGCCTCGGCCAGTGCCGCGCCGGACTCGGCGATGACATCGCGGGTGACGGGCTTCTCGCCGGTGCCGGGCGAGGGCCGGGCGGTCGCGCCGGGGTCGGCGCCCAAGGCGCCGCCGATGGTGTCGCAGCCGGTGGTGAGGACCAGCAGCAGGGTCGCGGCGCACGCGGTGACGGCAGACGTGCAGCGGTGGTTCACGGCAAGGGTCCTTACTGTGGGGGAACCGAAGGACTTTCGCACTGGCTATGGACTTGTCGCCGCGGCCTCGGCCGCGGCGCGTTCTCATTGGGTTGGACGCCGCCCGGTCCGGAAAAGATCCCGCCGTTTTTGCGCGGCGGCGGGCGGCCGGTGCCCGCCCCCGCGCAGGCCGCCCACCGGCCGCCCGCCCCGCCCCGGGCCCGCACCGGCCGCCGCCTATGCTCCTGCCATGGAGGCACTGGCCGTACGGTTGTCGCAACTCGATTCGGAAGCCGGGGGCGCGATCCGCGTCGTCATGTACTACGACACCCTGATGCGCCGACGGGTGGACCTGTCGGCGCTGGTCCGCGCCTCGGCGGGGCTGGGCGAGTGCGTGGCGGGGATCCGGCTGCACGGAACGGGGCGGGTCATCCGCTGCGGGCCCGACGGCAGGCCGGCCGCCGCGCCGCCGCTGCCCGCGTCCAGTGCCGCGCCGATCGTCCTCGACGCGGAGGAGATCGGCACGGTGTGGCTGGAGCGCCCCGGCCCGGCCAATCCGCTCGACGAAATGGTGCTGGACCGGCTCTCCATCGCCGCCGCGGCGGTCCTCGAACGGTACGGCCCGGCCCGCACGACCATGGCCGACCCCGCACTGATCGAACTGGTCATCAGCGCCGACAGCGACGAGGCCGCCAGGGAGCGGGCGCTGCGGCTGCTGGGGTTCGCCGCCGGCCCGCCGGTCCGCGTCGCCGCCGTACGGTCGCTGCTCCCGCTCGACCGGATCGGCGGCCTGGTCAGCCCGGGCCGCCTGGTGAAGGCCGCCCCGCTGGCCGGGGTGGGCGTCATCCTGGCGACCGCCATCGACCCGGCCCGGTTCCCGGCGGGCGTGCGCGCGGGCGTCGGCGCCGCCGAGAGCCCGTGCCGGTCGTGGCGGGAGGCCCGCACCGCCCTCCGCTTCAGCACCGAGCGCCGCCCGGTCGTCCACCACGACGACCTGGGCGCGCTGGCGCTGCTGGCCGAGATCCCCAGGGACACCGCCCGGGACAACGCCGACGTCGCCGCGATCGCCCGCCTGGCCGACACCCCGGAGGACCTGGAGACGCTGGACGCCTACTGCGCCACCGGGTCCCTGCGCCGGGCCGCCGACCTCCTCCACCTGCACCACAGCAGCGTCGCCCGCCGGCTCGAACACATCGCGAAGACCCTCGGCATCGAGCTCACCGAGCCCGCCGGGCTGGCGCGGGCCGGGCTCGCCCTCACCGCGTGGCGGCTCCTCGACGGGTGAGCGGGGTCCGCGCCGCCCGCCCGCCGCCGGTCACACCCGCAGTCCCGCGCCGTCGGTGGACTCCCGCGCGGCCAGCCGGTGCGGGGCGATGTGCACCTCGAACGGCAGCGGCGCCGCCGCGCCGATGCGGGCCGCCAGGCACTTCACCGCCAGTGCGGCGATCACGCCCTTGTCGGGGACCACGGAGGTGAGGGACGGCGTGCCGTAGAGCCCCTCCTCGGAGCCGTCGATGCTGGCCACGGCGACATCGCCGGGGACGCTGAGGCCCGCTTCGTACAGGGCCCGCTGCGCGCCGGCGGCCAGCAGGTCGCTGAAGCAGAAGACCGCGTCGGGGCGGACCCCGTCGGGCAGTTCGGTGAGGGCCCGCATGGCGAGCAGGCCGTCGCGGCGGGCGAACTCCTGCACCAGGGGCACGAGCCGGGGGTCGAAGGTCAGCCCCGCCTCGTGCAGGGCGCGTTGGAAGCCCTCCAGGCGCTGTCCGCTGGTGGCCGACGACCGCGGTTTCACGCCGATGGCGGCGATGCGGGTGCGGCCCAGGCCGGCCAGGTGCGCGGTCGCCTCGCGCGCGGCGGCGACGTTGTCGATCAGGACGTGGTCGGCGGCGATCCGGTCGCGCTCGTAGCTGCGCTCGCCGAGCAGCACGAGCGGGAACTCGTTGGCGGCCGAGGCGAGCTCGTCGAGCGAGACGCGCAGTGGCGACAGGATGGCGCCGTCGAGCAGTGCCGCGCCGACGCCGGTGGCCAGGCGCAGTTCCTCCGTCGCGTCGCCCAGCGTCTCCTCGATGAGGACGGTGAGACCCAGCGCCGCGGCCTCCGCCCGCACGTGCTGGGCGAGCTCCGCGAAGTAGGGCGTCGCGAGGTCGGGGACCGCGAGGGCGATCAGGCCGCTGCGCCCCGTCCGCAGGCGGCGCGCCGACGGGTTCGGCCGGTAGCCGAGTTCGCGGACTGCGCTCATCACCCGTTCCCGCGTTGCCTCGGACACCCGCGGTGCACCGCGTACAACGTTGGACACGGTCTTGATCGAAACCCCCGATCGAGCCGCCACGTCCTTGAGCGTCACTGCTGCCACCGACCGGCCCCCATTATCCATATCCCCCTCGATTATGCACAGAACGGCGGCGAATGTCTGCGCCGCCGCCGCGTTCCGCCCGTTCCCGGCAGAGGGTTGACCCCGGCGACACCCGGCGGGTACAACGTTGGAACCGTTCGTAATCGGCCGCATCGACATCAGACCGGGCGGCCGCAGCATGCCCGCGTGCCGAGGATGCCCGCCCCACCCGGGAGGGCCTCCCCAGGGTCCCATCCCGAAGCCGCCACCACGGGTTCGCGCCGCCCGCACCGCCCCCCGCCTGCCTCACGAGAGGGCCCGCATGTCTTCGCACCGCTCGAACTCCCCACTGCGCGCGGCCGTGGTCGGCGCGGGCGGGATCGCGCGCGCCGCCCACCTGCCCGCCCTCCGGACACTGGCGGACGAGGGCGAGGTCGACGTCGTCGCCGTGGCGGACGTCGCCGCCGGCGCCGCGCGCGGCCTCGCCGCCGCCGCCGGGATCCCGCACGCGTTCACCGACCTCGACACGATGCTCGCCGAGGCGCGCCCGGACCTGGTCGTGCTCTGCACGCCGCCCGCCGTGCACCGGGAGCAGTCCATCGCCGCGCTCCGGGCCGGCGCCTGGGTGTGGTGCGAGAAGCCGCCGTGCCCGTCCCTCGCCGACTTCGACGCCATCGAGTCCGCGGAGAAGGGCGGCGACACCGACCCCTACGCCGCCATCGTCTTCCAGCACCGCTTCGGCTCCGGCGCCCGCCACGTCCGACGGCTGCTGCACGGCGGCGCGTTCGGCCGTCCGCTGGTGGCCCACTGCCAGACCACCTGGTACAGGGACGCCGCCTACTACGCCGTGCCGTGGCGCGGGCGCTGGGCGACCGAGGGCGGCGGCCCCGCCATGGGGCACGGCATCCACCAGACCGACCTGCTGCTGGACCTGATGGGCCCATGGGCGGAGGTGCGCGGCATGGCGGCCCGGCTCGTGCACGACGTGGAGACCGAGGACGTGTCCACCGCCCAGGTCCGCTTCGCCGGCGGGGCCGTCGGCACCGTCGTCAACAGCGTGCTGAGCCCGGACGAGGTCAGCAGGATCCGGATCGACTGCGAGCGCGCCACGATCGAGCTGACCCACCTGTACGGCCACCGCAACGCCGACTGGCGCATCACGCCGGCGCCCGGCGTCCCCGAGGAGACCGCGGCGGACTGGCGCGGTTTCGGCGCCGACGAGCCCAGTTCGCACCTCGCCCAGCTGCGCGTCCTCGTCGCGGACGTCAAGGCCGGCCGACGCCACGCCACCAGCGGCGCCGGCGGTCGCCGGACGCTGGAGTTCATCACCGCCCTGTACAAGTCGGCGTTCACCGGCGCCCCCGTCAGCGCGGGCGAGATCGGCCCCGGCGACCCCTACTACACCGAGCTGCACGGCGGCGCCCCCGGCTGGGCGCCGGCCGACACCCGCGAGGAAGAGGACCGCGCATGACGCTCGCCCTGACCCACGCCCATGGCGACCGGATCACGGTGGCCCACGAGGCGACCGGAACCGAGCTGTTCGCCTACGTGTACCGCCCCGAAGCCGCGTGGGAGGCGCCCAAGCCCTACCTGCATCCGATCCGGACGCTGTCCGGCGGTCCGGTCACCGGCTACCGCCCCAACGACCACCGGTGGCACAAGGGGCTCCAGCTGACGGCGTCGCACCTGTCGGGGCAGAACCTGTGGGGCGGCAACACCTACGTGCACGGCGAGGGCTACCTCCCGCTGCCGGAGCAGGTCGGCTCGATGGCCCACACGGCCTTCGAGGAGGTCGCCGCGGCGGGCGACCGCGCCGTCATCGCCGAACGCCTGACCTGGCACCCGCACGACGGCGCGCTGTGGGCCGAGGAGGAGCGCCGCATCGAGGTGTGCGACGTCGACCCCGCGTCCGGCAGCTGGTCGTTCACCTGGACCTCGGCGGTGACCAACCGGCGCGCCGAGCCGCTGCGCTTCGGCAGCCCCACCACGCACGGCCGCCCCGCCGCCGGGTACACCGGGCTGTTCTGGCGCGGGCCGCGCGCCTTCCGCGACGGCGCCGTGTTCACCGCCGATGGCGGCGGCGAGCTGATGGGCGCCCAATCCCCGTGGCTGGCCTACGTCGGCGAGCACGACGGGCGCGACGGCCACGCCACCGTCGTCTTCGAGCACGCCCCGGCGAACGACCACGGGGGCGAGAAGGGGACGCACCCGGCGCACTGGTTCGTGCGCAGCGACCCGTTCGCCGCCGTCGCGCCGTCGTGGGCGTTCCACGAGGAGCTCGTCCTCGCCCCCGGCGACACGCTCGCCCGGAGCTACCGGGTCCACGTCGCCGACGGCGCGTGGGACCGCGACCGGGTCGCCGCCCACCTGGCGGGGCGCGCGTGGTGAGCGCGGCCTACGACGGGTTCCCCGCGGCGGTCGGCGTGTCCCGGCTGCGCGTGTACGACTGGCCCACCGTCGAGGGCCACCCCGGCGGCGGGACGCCGCACCTGCACCTCACCTGTAGCGAGGGGTACGTGGTGACGGCCGGCCGGGGGCACGTGCAGACCCTCGCCCCGTCCGGCTACCGGGAGACGCCGCTGGAACCGGGCACCGTGGCCTGGTTCACGCCCGGCACCATCCACCGCCTGGTCGACGACGGCGGCCTGGAGATCACCGTCGTGATGCAGAACAGCGGCCTGCCCGAGGCGGGCGACGCGGTGCTCACCCTGCCGCCGGACCTCCTCACCGACCCCGGCACCTACGCCGACGCGGTCCGCATCCCCGCCGACGTCCCGGAGCCCGAGCAGGTGGATGCCGCGCGCACCAGGCGCGACCTTGCCACCCGCCGCTTCCTGGAGCTGCGCGGCGCCACCGAGGGCGGCGACCCGGGGCCGCTGGCGGCCTTCCAGCGGGCGGCGGCCGCGCTGGTCCGGGCCCGGCTGGACGGGTGGGAGCGGCGCTGGCGCGACGGCGCGCACGCCGCCGCGGCGGCGACCGGGGCCCAGATCGCCGCCCTGCGCGGCGGCGACGTGCGGCACCTGGCCGACGCCCGGGTCGCGGCGACCGGCCCCACCGAACGCGGGCGCTTCGGCATGTGCGGCCGATTGGACGTCTACCCGGGCATCTGAGGGCCCCTCCGCCGCCCGCACCGCGGGCGCCCGGCCGCCCGGTCCGGCGCCCCCCTGCCCCGTCCGCTCCCGTTCCCGGAAGGCCCGCATGCCCCGACCCCGAAACGGCCGCCGCCCGCACCCGACCCGCCGGACCGTCCTGGCCGCTGCCGCCGCCGGGCTCGGCACCGCCCTGGCCGCCCCGCTCTCCGCATGCTCCCCTGGCAACGGCGGCGGACGCGGAGCCGTCCTCACGTTCTCCTGGTGGGGCAACGACGACCGCGCCGCGCGCACCGAGAAGGCCGTGCGGCTCTTCGAGAGGGAGCACCCCGGGGTCACCGTCCGCGTGTCGAACGCGGAGTTCGGCTCCTACCTCCAGAAGCTGACCACGCAGGCCGCCGGCGGCGGCATCCCCGACGTCGCCCAGCTCGACTACCGCCAGATCTCCCAGTACGCGGGCAGCGGCGCGCTCCTGCCGCTGGGCGGGGCCGTGCGCGACAAGACGATCCGCACGGCCGAGATGGACGGCGAGTTCCTGCGGACGGGGACCTTCGACGACGAGCAGTACGCCCTGCCCATGGGGCGCGGCATCACCGGCTACGCCTACGACTCCGCGGTCTACGGGAAGGCCGGGATCCCCACCCCCCGGCCGAGCTGGACCTGGTCGGACTGGGCGGACGCCAACAGGCGCATCGCCGCGCTGGGCCTGAAGTCCCCCGACGGGCGGACCGTCACCGGCAGCAACGACGGCGGCGGCAACGAGGACGTGTTCGAGAACTGGCTGCGCAGCCGCGGCGGCAGCCTCTACGACGGCCAGACCCGGCTCGGGTACACCGAGGACGACCTCACCGAGTTCTGGACGTTCTGCGACCGCCTCCGCAAGGAGGGCGCCATCGCGGCCGCCCGCGACACCACCCAGGCCAACAGCACCGAGACCAGCCCCATGGGCCGCGGGCTGGCGGCCGCCGACTACACCTGGGACGCGCCCTACCCCGGGTACTCCGACCTGCTCGGCGCGTCCACCCGCTTCGGGCCGGTCCCCACGGCCGGCGGCCGGGCCGGCACCTACTTCAAGCCCTCCATGCTCCTGGGCGTCGGGGCCCACACCCGGCACCCCGAGGAGGCGGCGCGGCTGGTCGACTTCCTCCTCAACGACCAGCGGGCGGGCGACATCCTCGGCTTCACCCGGTCCACGCCGGGCAACCGCGCGATCGCCGCCCGCGTCGCCACGACCCTCACCGACGCCGAGCGGGAGATCTACCGGTACGCGGAGGCGATGGAGGAGTACGGCCTGGACGCCCCGCCGGCCGCACCGCCGCGGGGCGACCTCGCCATCCAGACCGCCTTCAAACGCAACTACGAGCGCGTGATGTTCGGCCTGGCCACGCCGCGGCACGCGGCGCGCGAACTCATCGACGCCGCCAACCGGGAGCTGAGGCCATGAGCGCCCTGTCGACCAAGGACCCCGCTGGCGCCGCCCGCCCGGCGGACCGGCGCCCGCCCGCAAGGGCGCGCCGCCGGACGCGCGAGCAGCAGTGGCCGGCCTACGTGTTCCTCACGCCGTGGATGATCGGCGCGGGCGTGCTGACCCTCGGCCCGATGGCCGTGTCCCTGTACCTCTCGTTCACGGACTACAACCTGTTCGACCCGCCGCGATGGATCGGGCTGCGCAACTACACCGAGATGCTCACCGAGGACCCCCGCTACTGGCGGTCGGTCGGCACCACACTGCTGTTCGTCGTGGTGGCGGTCCCGCTGAAGCTGGCCCTCGCGCTCGGCGCGGCGATGCTGCTGAAGAACCTCAGCAGGGGCCGGGCCTTCTACCGGTCGGCGTTCTACGCGCCGTCCCTGCTCGGGGCGAGCATGTCCATCGCCCTGGTGTGGAAGGCGCTGTTCAACGACGGCGGCACGGTCGCCGACGTCCTCGGCGCGGTCGGCATCCCCACCGGCGGCTGGGTCGGCAACCCCGACCTCGCGGTGTACGCCGTCGTCCTGCTGACGGTGTGGCAGTTCGGCGCGCCCATGGTGATCTTCCTGGCCGGTTTGCAGCAGATCCCGCCCGACCTCTACGAGGCGTCGGCCCTCGACGGCGCCGGCCCGTGGCGGCGGTTCCGCTCCATCACCGTGCCGATGCTGTCGCCGGTCGTCTTCTTCAACCTGGTGCTGGAGACCATCCAGTCCTTCCAGGTCTTCACCCCGGCGTTCGCCATCAGCGGGGGCGACGGCGGGCCGGCCGACGGCACCATGTTCTACACGCTGTACCTGTACGAGCGCGGCTTCACCGCCTCCCACATGGGCTACGCGGCGGCCATGGCGTGGCTGCTGCTGCTCGCCATCGGCGTGATCACCGTGATCCTGTTCCGCACGTCCCGGTCCTGGGTCTTCTACGCAGACGAGGGGGGACGATGACCATCGCCGCGAAGCGGTGGCTGCCGCACACGGTCGCGGCCGCCGGCCTGCTCGTCCTGCTGTACCCGCTGGCCTGGCTGGTGGCGACGTCGCTGAAACCGGCCGACGAGGTGGTGACGAGCCTCGACCTGTGGCCCGGCCGCTTCGAGTGGTCGAACTACACGACCGCGCTTGAGGGCGTGTCGGGCGTCTCGGTCACCCGGCTGCTCGGCAACAGCATGCTGATCGCGGTGGGCGCCGTCATCGGCAACGTCGTGTCGTGCTCGCTCGCCGCCTACGCCTTCGCCCGGCTGCGGTTCCGCATGCGCAAGGCGATGTTCGCGTTCATGATCGCGACGCTGATGCTGCCGCACCACGTGGTGCTGATCCCGCAGTACATCGTCTTCAACCAGCTCGGCATGGTCGACACGTACTGGCCGCTGGTGCTGCCCAAGTTCCTGGCCACCGAGGCGTTCTTCGTCTTCCTCGTGGTCCAGTTCATGCGCGGGCTGCCGCGCGAACTGGAGGAGTCCGCCCGGATCGACGGCTGCGGCCCGTTCCGCACCTACTGGGAGATCATCCTGCCGCTGAGCCGGCCGGCGCTGATCACCACGGCGATCTTCACTTTCATCTGGACCTGGAACGACTTCTTCACGCAGATGATCTACCTGTTCGCGCCGGAGAACGCCACGATCACCCTCGCCCTGCGCAGCTTCGTCGACCAGTCCAGCACCTCGGCGTTCGGGCCCATGTTCGCCATGTCGGTGATCTCGGTGCTGCCGATCGTGCTGTTCTTCTTCGTGTTCCAGCGCTACCTGGTCCAGGGCATGGCGACATCCGGACTGAAGGGCTGAGCCGCCATGGCCCGCGCACCCGCGGCGCCCCGCGCCGACCGCAGGGAACCCGGCGAGGTCTTCGGTCCCGGGTTCACCCTCTTCGCCGACATGCTGCTCGTCGGCCTGCTCACCAGCGCGGCCGGCATTCCGCTCGCCACGGTCCCCGCCGCGTTCGCCGCCGCCGCGGCGACCCTCCGCGGCTCCGCTGCCGACGGCGCGCCGGTCGGCATCGGCGCCTACGCCGGGCACCTGCGCGCCCACCTGTCCGCACGCACCCTCGCCGCCGGGCTGGCCGTGCCGCTGCTGGTTGCGGTGGTGCTGGTCGACCTCGCCATCGTGCGCGCCGCGCTGCCGGGGGCCGCATTCGTGGGGCCCGCCCTGGCCCTGCTCACGCTGGGGGCCGCGGTCGCGGGGCTGCGCGCCACCGCGCTCGCGGCCCCGCACCGGCTCTGCGTGCGCGAGGCGGTGGTCCGCTCGGCGGCCGACCCGGGCGGCAGCCTCCTCCTCGCCGCCGCCGTGGTCGTGGCGGCGCTCCTCGCCTGGTCGATGCCGCTGCTGATCCCGCTGCTGCCCGGGCCGCTGGCGCTCGCCGCCACCGCTGTGGACCTCCGCTCCCCCGCGACCCGGTGACCGCCGGGCGGCGGACAGCGGGCGACCGGACGGCGGACGGCAGCGTGGCGGGGGTTCGGCTCACCGGGCGAGCGCGCCGAGCTGGTCGGCCAGGTCGGCGAGGCCCTCGGCGTACAGGTCGAACCGGTCGGCGGGCGCGGGCGGGTCCCCGACGGGGCGGGCGACGTAGGCGGTGCGCAGGCCGAGGCGCTGCGCCGCGCGCAGGTCCCAAGCGTGGGCGGCGACCATCAGCAGCCGCTCCGGCGGCACCCCGGACACGGTGACGGCGAGCGCGTAGACGGCCGGGTCCGGCTTGTAGGCCCGCGCGTCCTCGGCCGACAGCGCCTGGTGCCAGCGCAGGCCCGCGCGGGCGTTGAGGCCCAGCAGCTCCGTCCGGGCGGCGTTGGACAGTCCGATCAGCGGGAAGCGCTCGGCGAGGCGGGCCAGGCCGGGCACGGTGTCGGGCCAGGCCGGGGCGCGCCTGCCCGCCAGTGCCAGCGCGGCGACGGCGGCGGGGTCGCCGGTCCCGGCGGTGTCGGCGACGAGCCGGGCGGCCTCGCGGTCGAGGCCGTCGCTCGCGGTGTAGGGGCGGCCGCCGTCGCGGATGCGCCGCTGCTCGCCGTCGATGTGCCGCTGCCACACCTGCGTCAACTCCTCGACGGCGGGACCGGCGAGCGACGGTGCGAGGTCGCGGATCCCGGCGCGGATGCCCGCAGGCTCGTCAACGAGCGTGCCGAGCACGTCGAACACCAGGGCGTCGGTGGCGAAGTCGGGCATGGGTTGGGACTCCCCCGGTTGCGTAATGACTGAAGATCGGTATTGGGCATTACGTTAGCGAGAGCTTGTAATGGATGCAAGCCGTGTTCTTCGATTATGCGTGGAGGTCGGGCACCGCGATCCGCGCAGGCTCCTCGGGAGCGGAGTCGTCGGGAGCGGAGCCCGCCGGAGCGGGGTCCTCCACCCGCGGGGCGTCGAGCGACCGGAACGCCGGGGCGACGAGGGCGGCGATCGCCGTGGCACCGGCGATCACGGCGACCACGGCCCCGGCGGCCGGCAGTCCCGCCGCGGCCGCCACCGCCGCGAGAGGGGCGCTGGACACTGCGGGCGCGGCCAGCATGACGGTGTTCTGCGCGCCGAGCACGCGGCCGCGCATCGCGTCCGGTGTGGCCTCGATGGTCAGCACGCCCAGGACGGCCGAGGCCGGGGCGTAGGTCAGCCCGAGCAGCGCCGCGCCCCCGAGCACCACCCACGGCGACGCCATGCTGCCGACCGCGCCGAACCCGAGCAGCGTCCCCGCCATCCCGATGACGAACCACGTGCGGCGCCGGACCCGGCCGGCCGAGGCCGCGTAGACCGCGGACCCGGCGATGCTGCCCGCGGCGATCGCGCTCAAGGTCAGGCCGGTCAGCTCCGGCAACTCCTCCGCCGTGAAGTAGGCGGGCATCAGGGTGCTCTGGAGGGCGCTGAGCACGGCGACGAGCATCGAGGTGACCAGGGTCGCGCCGAGGACGAGGCGGGTGCGGCCGAGGAACCGCCACCCGGCGGCCAGGTCGGCCAGCGCCAGGCGCACCGCGCCGGTCGGCGCGCCGGCGGGGCCGGGGTCCCGGCGCGGCACGAGTCCGGCCCGCGGGTCGAGCATGAGCGTCGTCAGGGCGGCGAGCAGGCTCGTCGCCGCTGTCACCAGCATCAGCAGCGGGGACAGCCCGAGGAGCCCGACGAGCAGACCGCCCAGGCCGGGTCCTGCCAGCAGCAGCACGCTCCCCACGGTCTCGCGGGTGGCGACCAGCCGGTCCAGCCGCCCCGCCCGGGCGGGGCCCAGGCGCGCCAGTGCGGGCAGCAGCGTCTCCTGGGCGGTCATACCCGGCACCCGGACCACCGCCCCGGCGATGGCCAGCAGCAGGAACCAGGCCAGGTCCAGGCCCCAGAAGGCGTCGACGACCGGCAGTGCGGCCACCGACAGCGCGGCGAGCAGGTCGGAGGCGACCGCCACCGTCCGGCGGTCGACCCGGTCGACGAGCAGCCCGGACACGAGCCCCATCGCCGCCGAGGCCGCCGTCGCCGCGGTCGCGAGCACGCCGGCGGCGAGGACGTCGCCGGTGCGGTCGAGGACGAGCAGCGGCATCACGACGCTCGCGATGCCCTTGCCGAGCAGTGACAGCCCGTATGAGGCGAAGTAGACCGCGGCACTGCGGCGCATTGCTGCGCACCTCCTGTCGGTGGACCCACTGTCCGTGATTGCTCCGTGGTCGGCCGGTCGGCGGCCGGTCGGCGGCCGGTCCCGTCGGCGGGACCGACCGCGCACCACAGGGCTCCGGCGGCGGCGCATCGGGCGATGCCGCCGCGTCCCGCACGTCCGGCGTCCGGTGGCACGGCTCAGGAGACGCCGTGCCCTCGGGGCACACTCAATACCCGCAGGCTGTGATGCCGCCCACACGGCCGCGGCGCCGGTCGGCACGGGGAGGCGGCGGAGCCGCACACCAGGACCGGGACTGAGCCGGGACTCAGGCCCCTGTCGATGCCTACGAATGCGGATTAAAGTCACTCAATACAAAAGCGAAAAACACGATAAGCCACATTTGTGGTTGCGGCCCGTCGACACTTCCCCGCGTCGAAGCGGGCCGACCGCCCTGCTCCGCCCGAAAGGACCGTGAGATGGCAGCCGCCCGCATGGACCCCCGCAGGCCGGCAGCCGTGGGCCCGGCACGCGACCGCGGCGTGAGCATCATCGAGTACGCCGCCGTCATCGTGCTGGCCGGAACGGTCCTGGGCCTGTGCCTGGTCGCGATCCCCGGAACCCTGCGCCCGCCGGTCGCCGACGCGGTGTGCTACCTCATGGGGCTCGGCGACGAGTGCGGCGACGACGGGGGCGGCGCGTCGCCCGACACGCCCGACCCGAGCGGTCCGCCGTCCGTCCCGCCCGAGTGCCGCCCGCCCGGCTCGCCGCGCCCGGAGACCGAGGACGACAAGAAGTACAAACCGAAGCTGTGCGAGAAGTACTACAAGAAGGAATGGTCGAAGGTCACGACCAAGATCCTGTTCATCCGGATGAGCGACGAGTTCGCGTTCATCCGGCAGGAGTACTCCGACGGTTCGGTCCGGCTCACCGGCGTCTCCACCAAGGGCATCGGGGTCGAGCTCGAAGGCGACCTCAACGTCGTCAAGAGCGGCGGGATCTCCCTCGGCGGCAAGATCGGCGGGAAGCTCACCTGGGGCGTCGGCGACACCTTCGTGTTCGACGGGCCCAACGCGAAGGCCGAGGCCGACCGCAGGGAGCAGTACATCAAGACCTACCTGGAGATGAGCCACAGCCCGCCGGTGGGGTGCCCGGGCGGCCCCCAGCCGCCGCCCGGCCTCGGCGGCGGCAGCGGCGGCGCGCCCCCGCGCGACTGCCCCGGGTTCATCGACCCGGGCGACTTCGCCGAGGAGGTCGGCGAGCCGGAGATCACCACGGAGTCCCTCGGCGGCGAGGGATCCCTCGGCCTCAACTTCGGCAAGGGGACGGCCGGCGGCAAGGGCAAGGACGGCAAGGAGGACAAGGACGCGAAGAAGGGCTCGCTCAGCCTCAACCTGCTCGGCGGCGAGGGCAAGCTCAGCGGCGAGACCATCGAGGAGACCGACAAGCGCGATCCGGACAACCCGAAGTACTCCAGGACGTACTCGTTCACGACCGAGGGCGACGGCACGGTCGGATTCCTCAACTTCCGCGGCGCGAAGAACGTCGCCATGAAGGTCACCCGCGACAAGGACGGCAAGCTGCTCGCGGTGACCCTGGCCGAGTCGGCGGCCACCCCCGACGGCGCCGGGTTCAAGGCGGGGTTCGCCGGGGACGTGGGCACCGGCAAGCACGGGATCGAAGGCGGCTACGAGACCACCGAGCGCGACGGCTTCCACGACTCCCGGGTCGCCACCCTCGAGGTCGGCGACGACAACCGCGACCTCATCGAGGGCTGGCTCGAAGGCAAGAAGTCGGGCGAGGGCAACCGGGCCGGCGACATCGGCGCGCCGGTCGAGCTCGACGACAAGAGCAGCGAGTGGGACAAGGTCGCCAAGGAGTTCTACGACCACGGCAGGGTCAGCAAGACGCTCTTCGACACCGAGCAGGAGTCCTCGTCGGCCAGCTTCGGGGTGAACCTGTACGGGGTGGGGCTCGGCTACACCATCGAGTGGGGCAAGGAGGAGCGCGAGGCCATCGACTCCCATTACCTCGGTGCCCCCAACGGCAAGGACCCGCGCGACTGGATCGAATTCCCCGAATGCGAGTACACGAGCGGCGGCGACGGCGACTCCGACGACCCCAAGCCGTCCGACCCGCCGCCGGGCCGCCCCGAGGGGTGCCGCAAGGAGGACGACTGACCTCCGCCGCCCGCGGGGACGGGCCGGGCCCGGCCCGCCGCCGCCCCGGCCGCCCCCGCTCCCATGGGGATCTGCCGGGCCGCGGGGCGCGCAGCGGCCCGGGTCCGCGGCGGGACGGGGCGGTAGTGTCCTGGCATGCGGATCGTGACGCTTGCCGAACGCCCTGACCTCGTCGAACGCCTGGAGGGGCCCGACCAGCCCACGTGGCCGGACTTCGTCGTCAACGCCCCCGTGGGGCGGCGGTGCTGGGGCCGTCTGGCCGAGGACTTCCCCGAGTACCAGATCGTGCTGGTCGAGGGCTCCGGCGCACAGGAGCGGATCGTCGCGGAGGGGTACTCGATCCCGTTGCACCGCGGCATCGCCGCGGGCCCGCTGCCGCCGGAGGGCTGGGACTACGCCCTGTCGCAGGGGTGTGCCGACTTCGACGCGGGCGCCCGGCCCGATACCGCGTCGGCGCTGTCGATCGGCATCGCGGCGGACCGCCTGGGCGCCGGGTTGAGCCCGGTGATGGTGCGCGGCCTGCGCGACGTGGCGGCCGCCAAGGGGTTCCGCGAACTCCTCGTCCCGTTGCGCCCCACCCACAAGGCCCGGTACCCGCTGATCCCCATGGCCGACTACGCCCGCTGGACCCGGCCCGGCGACGACGCTCCGTTCGACCCCTGGCTGCGCGTGCACTGGCGGCTGGGCGGGCGCATCGTCGGCCCGTGCGAGCGCTCCATGGTGGTCACGGGAAGCGTGGCCGACTGGGAGAAGTGGGGCGGCCTCCCGATGCCGGCCACGGGCCGCTATGTGATCGACGGTGCGCTCGCCCCCGTCGAGATCGACCGCGAACGCGACCTCGGCCGCTACGTGGAGCCCAACGTCTGGGTGCGCCACCCCATCGAGGACGCCGCCGCCTCAGCGCCCTGACCCGCGGGGCGCCTCCCCCGCGCGGCCGGGTGCCGGCCCCCGCCGTCGGGGACGCGTGCACAGGACCGCGGCGACGGTGGGCGGGACGCAGGCCGCCAGCGCGCAGCTCATCCAGAACACCGCCGCGGGCAACGGGTGCCAGAGGCTCAGCGCGCCGACGGCGACGGCCGGCAGCCCGGCGCCGAGGTAGAACACGAGGTAGAGCAGCGAGGCGATCGCCCCTTGGGCGTCCGGCGGCGCCTGCGCGCTGACCGCGGCCGTCGCGCCGCCGTAGGCCAGTCCGAGCCCCGTGCCGGTCAGGACGGCGGCGGCGACGGTGAAGGGCACCGAGGTGCCCCCGGTCGACGCCAGGGTGACGAGCCCGGCGAGGACGGCGCCCAGCCCCGCCGCCTGTGCGGCCCGCGGGCCGCACCAGGCCACGAGGGGCTGGGCCAGTCCGGAGCAGACCAGGACCGCGCCGATGACGCCGCCGGACAGCGCCAGGTCCGCGCTGCCGGCGGCGCGGTCGAGCACGGCCCCCATGACGGCGAGGAACAGTCCTGCGGCGGCCCAGGCGAGGAACCCGGCGGCACCCGCTGTGGCGAACAGCATCCGCATGCCCCGGGGCACGTGCGCGCGGGCCGGACCCCGGCGCGCCCCCTGCGGGCGGCCGAGGACCGCCACCCGCTGCCAGGCGATCGCGAGCAGCACCAGGTGCACCAGGTACGGCAGCACCAGCGGCTCGGGCGCGTACTGCGCCAGCAGCCCCGCCCCGATCGGGCCCGCGGCGGCACCGGTGACGAACGCGGTGCTCGCCCGCAACGAGGCCCGGGCCCGGTCGCCCCCTGGGGCGCGCCGCACGATCAGCGCGCTCGCGGCACCGGTGACGGCGCCCAGTGCGAGGCCCTGCGCGGCGCGCCCGGCCAGCAGCCACCCCGGCCCCTGCGCCGCCGCGAAGCACAGTGATCCGAGCGCCGCGATCACGATGCCGGCGCGCAGCAGGGAGCGATGGCCCACCGCGTCGGAGAGGGTGCCGAACAGCAGCAGCACGGGCGCGCTGACCACGGCGAACGTCGCGTAGACGAGGGTCATGCCCAGATCGCCGATCCCGAAGGCCTGCTGGTAGCCGGGATACAGCGGGCTGGGCAGATAGGCCCCGGCGGTGAGCACCACCAGCAGGTAGGACGCCGCCCGCCCGGCGCGCGCGGCAGCGCGGTCGGGGACGGCGGGGCGGCGGGCACGGGAGGGCGCGCTGGGGCGCAGGACAGTAGGCACACCGCCAGGGTCGCCGCCATGAGCCGGAGAGAAAAGCAAACGTTTTCGAGAAGGATCATGCAGAATGATTCAATGATCGATCCACGGCTCCGGATGCTCCAGCTCGTCGCCCGCCACGGAACGGTCACCGCGGCGGCCGAGGCGCTGCACTACACCCCGTCCGCCGTCTCCCACCAGCTCCGTCAGCTCTCCGCCGACCTCGGTGCGGACCTGGTCGTCCAGCAGGGGCGCGGGGTGCGGCTGACCGCCGCGGCGCACACGGTGCTGCGCCACACCGAGATCCTGCACGCGCAGGCCGAGCGGGCGCGGGCCGAACTGGCCACCGCGGACGAGCCCGCCGGCCCGTTCACGCTGTGCGGCTTCTCCACCGCGGCGACCCGCCTGCTGCCCCCCGCTGCGGCGGCCCTGCGCGACCGCTTCCCCCGGGTGGCGGTGCGCGTGATCGAGGCCGAACCCGTGCGCTGCTTCGACCTGCTGGGCGCCGGGGACGCCGACCTCGCCCTCGTCATCCCCACCGCCGACACCCCGTCGGCGGCCGACCGGCGCTTCGACCAGCAGCCCCTCCTCGACGACCCGCTCGACCTGGTCGTCCCCGCCGACCACCCGCTGGCCGCCCGTTCGACGGTGACCCTCGCCGACACGGCCGACGAGCCCTGGATCGTGGGACGGCCGGGCAGCACCTACTACCACCTCGTGCTCACCATGTGCATGGCCGCCGGCTTCATCCCCGACATCGCCCACCACGCCGACGAGTGGGACACCGGCAGCGCCCTGGTCGCCCACGGTTTCGGGATCATCCTGGTGCCGCGCCTGGCCCGGCTGCACGCCGACTGGCCGGTGACCCGGATCCCCCTGCACGGCGAACCGGCCCCCGTCCGCCGCGTCCTCGCCGTCACCCGGTTGGGCGGGCGCGACCACCCCACCGCCGCTGCGGCGCTCGACGCCATCACCGCCACGGTGCAGCGCCTGCTGCCCCGCCGCGACGGCCCACCTCCGGCGGGCTGAGGGCCGTTCCGGGCGGCGCCCCTCGACCGGCGGCGGCCGCCGGTACGCCGCGGACCGGATCCCGTGCGAGGGCGCACCGGCCGCCGCGGGTCCGGTCGGTTATTGCGGAACAAATCCGCATTTGGCGGAGTTGTACAGGCGTCGTCGGAAGACGGTGTGCCCCGCACCCGTTTCCGCCGATCTCATTCCCGCGCCTCCGTCGCGGCCTGCCGTCCACGACCACACTCAGGAGACCTGTGTCCGGGCAAACAGCAAGCGTCGACGGCGGTGGCACGCAGCGGGGCACCGACCGGTTCGTGATCCCTTTGCTGCTGGTCTCGGCGTTCGTCGTCATCCTCAACGAGACGATCATGAGTGTCGCGCTGCCGGTGCTCAACCGCGACCTGCACATCCCCGTCTCGACCGGGCAGTGGCTCACCTCGGCGTTCATGCTGGTTATGGCCGTCGTCATCCCCATCACGGGGTTCCTGCTCCAGCGGTTCACCCTCCGCCAGGTCTTCGTCGCGGCGATGACGCTGTTCTCCGCCGGGACCCTCCTCTGCTTCCTCGCGCCCGGCTTCGCCGTGCTGCTGACGGGCCGGATCGTGCAGGCCGGCGGCACCGCCATCATGATGCCGCTGCTCATGACGACCGTGCTCACGATGGTCCCGGCCGACCGCCGCGGCCGCACGATGGGCAACATCTCCATCGTCATGTCGGTCGCCCCGGCCCTGGGCCCGACGATCTCGGGGTTCATCCTCAACGCGCTCGACTGGCGCTGGATGTTCGGCCTGGTCCTGCCCATCGCACTGCTCGGCCTCACGCTGGGGGTGGCGTTCATCCGCAATGTCACCGAGCCCCGTCCGGCCGCCATCGACCTCCCCTCGGTCGTGGTGTCCGCGTTCGCCTTCGGCGGCCTCGTCTACGGCTTCTCCGCGCTCGGCGGCGAGGGCGCCGGATCGGCGCTGGTGCCCGCGTGGCTCGCCATCAGCGTCGGCGCCGTCGCCCTGGTCGTGTTCGTCGCACGCCAACTGCGGCTCCAGCGCGCCGAGAGCGCACTGCTCGACCTGCGGGTGTTCGGCTCCGCCCAGTTCTCGCTGTCGATCGCGCTGGTCGGGGTCAGCTTCATGGCGCTCTTCGGCGCGATCATCCTGCTGCCGATCTACATCCAGGACGTACTCGGCCTGAACACCTTGGTCACCGGCTTGGCGGTGCTTCCGGGCGGCCTCGTCATGGGGTTGATCGCGCCGCTGGTCGGCCGGCTGTTCGACCGGTACGGGCCGCGGCCGCTGGTCGCCCCGGGTGCCGCCGCGGTCGCACTGGTGCTGTGGGGCATGACGCTGTTCGGCCCTGAGACCCCCATCTACTTCGTCGTCGCCACGCACATGGTGCTCAGCGCCGGTCTCGGCTTCATGTTCACGCCACTTCTGACCGGGGCGCTCGGTTCGCTGCGCCCGGAGCTGTACTCGCACGGCAGCGCCGTCGTCGGCACCGTGCAGCAGATCGCCGGGGCAGCGGGCACGGCGGCGTTCATCGCGATCATGTCGAGTGTCGCGGCCGGGCGCGCCGCCGAAGGCGCGTCGGAGGTCGCCGCCCAGGCCGGCGGGATCCACGTGGCCTTCATCGTCGGCGCGGCGATCGGCACAGTGGCCTTCGCGGCGACCTTCTTCGTCCGCCGCTCCCCCGACCAGAGCGCGGCACCCGGCGTCCCGGCGGCCTAACCCGGCCGGGCGGCCCGCCGGCGCGCCGCGTCGAAGAACGCCGCGAAGCAGGTGCAGGTGTCGATGGCGCCGCCCCACGCGTGGGTGAACCGCGCGTCGGCCAGGGCGGGGAACGCGGCACCGAACTGGGCGGCGAGCCGCTCGAACGTCGCGGCGCGGGTGTCGTGCCCGGCGCGCACCCGGCCGGAGTAGTGGTACACCGCGTCGTAGCCGCCCCACAGGATGCGGTGACACCGGGGTGACGCACGGGCGCGCTCAGCCGTGCCCGTGCGGCGGCCGGGGCCGCGCCGGGCGCGCGCCGCGTCCCGGCGGCGGGGGCGCGTCACCCGAGGTCGGGCAGGTCCTTGAGCTGCTTGCGCGAGGTGACGCCGAGCTTGCGGAAGATGCTGCGCAGGTGGGCGTCGACGGTGCGCGGGCTGAGGAACAGGCGCGCGGCGACCTCCTTCGTCATCGCACCGGCCGCGACCTGGCGCGCGATGTGCATCTCCTGCATGGTCAGCCGGTCGTAGGTGTGCGCGGAGCGGCTGCGCGCCACCTCCCCTGTCGCGCGCAGCTCGTCGGCGGCCCGCTGGGCGAACGCCTCCATGCCGATCCGCGACAGCTGCTCGTGCGCGGTGCGCAGCTGGTCGCGTGCGTCGCGGCGGCGGCCGGCCCGGCGCAGCCACTCCCCGTACCGCAGGTGCGCCCGCGCGAGGTCCGGGGCCAGCGGGGTGTCGGCCAGGCGCTCGACGGACTCCCGGTAGTCGTCCTCCGCGCCGCGGACCAGGGCCCGCGCCCCCGCCGCGATGCCGAGGGCGTAGCCGGTCCCCGAGGGCGCGGTGCGCTCGACCAGGGACTCCAGCGCCGATTCCGCGACGCCGTGCTCGCCGCACCGGACCGCGGCCTCCACCAGTTCGGGCAGTGTGAACCCGGCCTGGAAGAGGGCGCCCCCGTCGACGGTGCGCCGGGCCGCGTCCAGCGCGGCCGGGTACTCGCCGAGGCCGTTGTACAGGACGGCGGCGGGCCCGCTGGTGTCCGCGGCCAGCTGGCCGATGCCCCGGCTCGCCGCCTCGGCGAACAGGTCGAGCGCCTCTTGGCGGCGGCCGCGGACCGCCGCCAGCTGCACCCGCGAGTACAGCTGGGGCACGTCGCCGAGGGCGTCGGCGATGGCCTCCTCCTCGGCGATCGCCGCCATCGCCCGCCCGAAGTCGCCCGTGAGCACCGCGGACACCGCCGCCTGCGACAGGCCGAGCCGGATGGTCAGCGGTGACCCGGTGTCGCGCCCGGCCCGCACCAGCCACTCGACGATCGCCGTGTGCAGGTCGAAGTCCCACAGTTCGCCCGCGACCATCGTGGCGAGCGCGGGAACCCGGGTCCAGCCGGCGTCGTCGCCGGTGAGGACCTGCCGGAGCGCGGGCACACCGTCGCGGTGGCCCGCGGTGCTCAGCAGCACCAGCGCGTCGAGGAGGTCCGGCGGCCGCGCCGCGGGCGGCGCCGCGCGGGCCGCGTCGAGCACCCGTTCCATGACCCCGGCCGCCCTGCCGACGACGAGGCCCATCTCCAGTGCCGCCACGAAGGATTCGCGCGACCGTTCCGGGTCTCCGGCGGCGAGCCGCTGCGCCGCCCGCAGGATGAGGTCGGGTCCGCTGGCGGCGCCGTCGGCGCCGCCGACGAACGCGATCTGCCCGCGCAGCAGGTCGACCGACGCATGCCGGGCGTCATCGAGGGTCTCGGTGTCGATGCTGGCCAGCATGTCCGCCGCGGCGTCGGCCCCGCCCGCAGCCAGCGTGGCGCGCACGGCGGCGAGCGTGCGCTCGGTCTGCCTGCCGGGGGCGAGCGACAGCGCCGCCGCGCGTTCGAGGAAGGCGGCGGCCGCTGCGACGCCCCCGCGCGCCTGCGCGCGCGACGCCGAGGACTCCAGCTCCGTTGCGACCTGTTCGTCCGGCCCGGTGGTGGCCTGGGCGCGGTGCCAGGCCCGCCGGTCGGGCGCGGCGGCAGGGTCGGTGGCGTCGGCCAGCGCCCGGTGCGCCGCGTGGCGCCGTTCCGGCTCGGCCGCGCGGTAGGCGGCCGATCGCGCCAGCGGGTGGCAGAACCGTGCGCGGGTGTCGAACCGCACCAGCCCGGACGCCTCGGCGGCGGCGCTCGCCGCCGGGACGTCGATGTCCAGCCGCCCGGCCGCCGTCCACAGGAGTGTCGGGTCGCCGGTCGGGTCGGCGCTCGCGAGGATCAGCAGCAGCCGCGCGTCCAGGGGCAGCCCGGCCATCCTGGTCTGGAAGCTGCGCTCGACCCGGCCCGCGACCGGCGACGGGGTCGGCAGCGCGAAGCCGCCGGCTTTCGGCAGCTCGATCAGTGCCAGCGGGTTTCCGCGCGCCTCGGCGAGGACACGGTCGCGCACCCGCTCATCGAGCATCGTGGTCTTCTCCTCGGCCAGCAGTGCGCGCGCCTGCGCGTCACCCAGGCCGCCGACCGCCAGCCCGGGCAGCTCGTCCAACCCGCGGACGGGGTCCTGGCCGCGGGCAGCGAAAACCATCGCGATGGGCTCCGCGGCGATGCGCCGCGCCAGGAACGTCAGCGCCCGCGCCGAGGCGTCGTCCATCCAGTGCGCGTCGTCGACGATGCACAGCAGTGGTCGGCGCGCAGCGGCGGCGGCCAGCAGGTCGAGTGCCGCGAGGCCGATGCGGAACGGGTCCGGCGCGCCGTCGGCCAGTCCGAACGCGACCTGGAGGGAGTCGCGGTAGGGGGCCGACAGCGCGTCGAGGTGCGCCAGCACCGGCACGCACAGCTGGTGCAGCGCCGCGAACGGCAGCTCGCCCTCGAACTCCGCGCCCGACGCGCGGATGGTTTGGAACCGGTCCGGCGCCGCGTGTTCGAGGTGGTCCAGCAGTGCGCTCTTGCCGATGCCGGGGTCGCCGCGGAGGACGAGCACGCCGCCGTCGCCCTGTTCCGCGGCGCCGACGAGGGCGCGGAGGCGGTCGAGTTCGGCGCTCCGGCCGACGAGCGAACGGGGGGACTTCGTGCGCATGGGGCCAACCCTATTCGGGACAGCCCGCCCGCGGCGCACCGGCGAGGGGGCGCGCGCGGCGGGCGGCCCGTGCCGCGGCGGGGCGGGATAGGCGACGCGGTCGCCGATATAGGTGATCGCCACCGACGCGAGTCGGGCCGCCGCCGCGCGATCCTCGTGGCATGACGGCACCGGCCGACGGCACGGCGGCGCACGGACTCTCCCCTGACGAAGGACGCGATGATGAGCGACGAAGCCCGGCCCACTGCGGCGCCTGCCGAGGCGCCCGCCCGCTGCTCACCGGCCTCCTGTGGCTGGTGGTGGACCCCACGGCCGGCGGGTTCTCCGCGAGTCTGCTGGGCGCGTTCCTGCTGATCGGCACCGGCCTGGGACTCTCGGCCGTCAACGCCACCGCGATGGCGGTGCGCGACAGCGCCGAAGGGGAAGCGGGCCTGCTCAGCGGGCTGATCAACACCGCGCAGCAACTGGGCGGCGCGGTCGGGCTCGCGGCCCTCGCCGGGGTCGCCATCGGCGCCGCGAGGACGGAGACGGGCGCGGGCATCTCGTTCCCGACCGCGTTCACCGGCGCGGCCGCGCTCATCACCACCGCCATCGCCCTGTCGCTCATCCCCGCTGCCGCGACCCGGTCGGCCCCGGACACCGCCGGCGCGCGCTGACCACCGATACGGACCCCGCCGGGCACCCGGCCCGGCGGCACCACCGAAAGGACACCCGACGATGAACACCCCCACTGTGCTCGTGACCGGCGCGACCGGAACCATCGGATCCGCACTGGTCCCCGCCCTGCAAGCCCGCGGCGCCACCGTCCGCGCCATGACCCGCGACCCCGACCGCCGCATTCCCGGCGTCGAGAACGCCGTCGCCGACCTCCAGGACCCCGCGTCGGTCGCCGCGGCGCTCGACGGCGTCGACGCGGCCTTCCTCAACAGCCCGTCGGCGGCCGACGCAGCGGCGCTGCAAATCCGGTTCGCCGATCTCGCCCGCGCCGCCGGTGTGGGCCGGCTCGTGCTGCTCTCGCAGTACGCGGCGCGCACCGACTCGCCGGTGCGGTTCCTGCGCTGGCACGCCGAGGTCGAAGCGCACGTGCGGCGCACCGGCGTCGACCACACCGTGCTGCGCCCGAACCTCTACATGCAGGCGCTGCTCGCCTTCGCCGGCACCATCGCCCAGGGCTGGTTCGCCGCACCCATCGGCGCCGCCGCGGTCAGCGCCGTCGACACCAGGGACATCGCGGACGCCGCCGCGGCCGTGCTGACCGGCGCGGGGCACACCGGGCGCACCTACACCCTGACGGGGCCCCGCGCCGTGTCCCACGACGAGATCGCCCAGGCGCTGTCCGCCGCCATCGGGCACGGCGTCACGTTCAAGGGCGCGCCCGCCGACCAGTTCGCCGCGGCGCTGACCGGCATGGTCCCGGCGTGGCAGATCGACGGCCTCATCGAGGACTACGCGCACTACGACCGAGGGGAGGCGGCCGAGGTGCACGCGTCGGTCGCCGACCTCACCGGGCGCCCCGCGCGCGACATCGCCGACTTCGCCCGCGACTACGCCGCGGCGTTCCGCCCCGCGTGACGGCCCGGCCCCCGGGGGGCGGGCGCGACGGCCGCCCGGACCCGCCGGCGCCGTGCCGCCGCCCCGAACACGACCCGAAGGAGCGTCCGTGAGTACTCGATTCGACACCGATGCGATCGTCGTCGGCAGCGGGTTCGGCGGTGCGGTGGCGGCGGCCCGCCTCGCGCAGGCGGGATTCTCGGTCACCGTCCTCGAACGCGGCCGCCGCTGGCGCCCCGGCGGGTTCCCCCGCCGCCCTCACATGGAGGACGGCTGGTTGTGGGAGGTCGACCAGGGGCTCTACGACATCCGCTGGCTCGACCGCATGGCCAGCGTCCAAGCGGCGGGCTGGGGCGGCGGGTCGCTCGCCTACGCGAACGTGTTCGCCCGCCCCTTCGAGGGCGCGCTGGACGAGCGCTGGCCGGACCGGCTGCGGCGCGCGGAACTGGACCCGTACTACGCGCTGGCTGCGCACATGATGGAGGTCGCGCCGGTGGGCGACGACCCCCGCACCGGACGCCCCGCGCCGCGCACGGAGCTCGTCGAACGGCTCACCCGCGACATGGACATGCCCGACGCGACGGTGCGGCCCAACCTGGCGGTGACGTTCGGCGACCCGGACACCTGGCGGCCGAACGCCCACGGCGTGCGGCGCCGGGGCTGCGCGTTCGTCGGTGAATGCGTCATCGGCTGCAACCACGGGGCGAAGAACACGCTCGACCACACCTACCTCGCCGTGGCGGAGGCGGCGGGTGCGCGCGCCGTCACCGACGCGGAGGTCCGGCGCATCGAGCCGCGGGACGGCGGCTACGCGGTGACCGCCGCGACCCCCTCCGATCCCGACGCGCCCCTGCGCGAGTGGACCGCTCCCCGGGTGGTGCTGGCCGCCGGGGCGGTGGCCAGCAACGAGCTCCTGCTCCGGTCCAGGGACGTGCACGGGACGCTGCCCGGTCTCTCGCGGCTTCTCGGCCAGGGGTTCTCCGGCAACGGCGACTTCCTCACCCTGGCCGAGCTCCGCGGGGCGCGGCAGGACATGACGACCGGTCCCACCATCACGACCAGCACCGTGCTGGACGTGCCCGAAGGGCGGCGGCCGGTCTGGTACCAGGTGCAGGACGGCGCCTTCCCGCCGCCGCTGCACACCCTTGTCGACACCCTCCTGCCGGTTCCGCGCGTGCGCGGCTGGTGGCGCCGGAAGGTCCGGCGCACGACCCCGCGCAGCGTCTTCACCGTGCTCGCGATGGGGACGGACTCCGGCAACGGGACACTGCGGCTGGACCGCTCGGGGAAGGCAACGTTGTCCTGGCGGAACCGCTGGCAGGCGCACCTGTACCGGTCCCAGCTCCGCGTGGGCCCCCTGATCGCGCGCTTCCTCGACGCCCGCCTGTACAGCCCTTTCACCTGGTCGCTCCTGCGCCGTACCGTCACCGTCCACGCGCTGGGCGGGGTGCGCGCCGGTGCCGACGCCGCCACCGGTGTCGTCGACGAGGTCGGGGAGGTGCACGGCTACCCGGGGCTGTTCGTCATGGACGGCTCGGTGCTGCCCGCCGCGACCGGGGTGAACCCATCCGCCACCATCCTCGCTGTCGCGGAACGCTCGATCGAAACGGTGATCCGCCGCTCGGGGCGGCACGGGTGGCGCGCCCCCGAGTGGGACGCCGTGGTGCCCGGCGACGTCCCCGAGGACGCCGCGTTCGCGTACATGTCCGAGCGGCACGCCGCGACGAAGGGCGACGGCGTCGTGTTCCGGGAGCGGATGGCGACGCGCCGCCGGGACCGTCCCGGGGTGGTCCTGACCCTGGCCGCGGAAATCCGCAGCATGGACCGGTTCCTCGCCGGTGCGGCGCACACGGTGTCGATGCGGGGCGTGATCGACGCCGAGGGCGTCGCGTCGCGGGCCGCCATCGCGGGAACGCTCTCGCTGTTCCCCGGGGGCGGCCCGGAGGCGATGTCCTACGCGCTGCGCTTCACCGGCGACGACGGCCGCGCGTGGCGGCTGACGGGGGTGAAGACCGTGCGCTCCCGCACGCCGATGGCGCTCC
Organism: Murinocardiopsis flavida; assembly: GCF_003014485.1. Lineage (GTDB taxonomy): Bacteria > Actinomycetota > Actinomycetes > Streptosporangiales > Streptosporangiaceae > Murinocardiopsis > Murinocardiopsis flavida. The sequence goes on from NZ_PYGA01000002.1 coordinate 130,714, forward strand.
TCACCGGGCTGACCACCCTCCGCGGCGAGCTCTCCCCCGACGACGGCGGCGCCGGCACGCGTTTCGTCCTGTCCATCGGAGCGCGCGACCTGGCGCGGCTGGGTACATCCATCAGAGGCACGGGCTTCACCCGCGCCCGCCGCCTCCGCGCGGCCGCACGCTTCACCGCCTTCTTCGCACGCTCCGCGCTACGGCGCTGACCCCCCGCCCGACACGCGGCCCGCGCCGCCGACCACTCCGCGAAACGGATCGGACCGCTATGAACGCTCTCTCCCCGCGACTGGCCGCGATCGTCGACGCCCTCCCGCTGCGCGGCGGGATGCGGGTGCTGGAGATCGGCGGCGGGCCCGGCGCCGCCGCGAGGGCCGTCGCCGGCCGGATCGGCGCCGGCCACATCCTCATGATCGACCGTTCGGCGAAGAGCATCGCCGCGGCCCGGAGCAACGCCGCGGCGGAGATCGGCGCCGGACGCATGAGCGTCCGGCAATCCGCTGCCGAGGACTTCGCGCTCGACCCGGCCGAGGAACCGTTCGACCTGGCCTTCGCCATCCGCGTCGGCTCCCTCGACGGACGCCGCCCCGAGAACAGCACGCGCGCCCTGCACCGCATCGCCGCGGCGCTCACCCCGCGGGGCCGCCTGTTCATCGACGGCGGCACCCCACTCCGCGAACTCCCCCTCCCCCGATAACAGCCCTCGCGGCCGCGTCCCGGTCGGCGGCGGGGGCGATCAGGGGCACCGTGCCGCGGGCCCACGCGCAGCGGCACGATGCGCTGGGGCGAGGGGCCCGTCCGCCCGCGGCGGCGGGGCCGGCTACGCCCGTCCTTGGGGCCTGCGCCGCAGCACCGCGCAGGCCGCGGTGCCACCGGGGTCGACGGCCGTGACCGCGATGGCCACCGGTGCGTCCGGGGGCGCCGGGACCGCCAGTGCGGCGGCGATCTGGAATGCGGCGACCGCCGACCCGGTGTCGCCGTTCCCCGGCGGCCGGACCCGGTCGCACACCTCAGGGGCGAACAGCTCGGCCAGCACCCGCCGCTCCTGCCGTCCCGGCTCCCCGGCGCACTCGGAGCCGCGTGCCGCCCACACCTGCCCGGGGTGCAGGCCGCTGCGGTCGAGCGCCTCCTCGACGCACCCGCGCACGGCTGCGGCGAAATCGTCCGGCGCGCCTGTGCGGTGTGCGACGTGCAGTACGTCGAGCAGCGGCTCCCGGGGTCCTTCGCCGCACGCCGCAGCGTTCTCGAGGAGGAAGACCGCGCCCCCTTCGCCGATGCCGGTGCCGGGCGCGCCCGGCTCGCCCGGCTGCGCCCGGTGCGGGTCCAACCGGGCCCGCGTCGCGCTGTGCGCCTCGAAGGCGCCGACGATCACGCGGTCGGCGCGCCCCGCGACCAGGAGCCTCCGGGCGTGGCCTACCGCGTTCAGCGCGGCGGCGCGGCCGGTGTTGATGGTGGTGTTCGGCCCTGTCAGGCCGTTCCAGATCGCGACCAGACCGGCGGCGCAGTTCGGCACACCGCTCGGAATGACCGCGGGGTCGACGTGGAACGGCTTGGCCGCCGTGAGGGAGGCGCGGGTGAAGTCCCGCATGGCCTGGGGATTGCCCGCGGTGGCCAGGACCACGGCGGTACGGTCGCCGCCCCCGGCGTCGAGGGAGGCGTCGGGGGTGCCGCCGAGGAGCTCCCGAGCCGCGGCGACCGCGAAGCCGCTGACGCGGTCCATGGTGCGCGTCCCCTTCCGGCCCAGGACGGCCCTCGGGTCGAAGGACGGCACCGGGTACACGGCATCGTCCGGGCGCGGCGCGCAGGGCGCGGCCGCCACCGCGGGCGGCCGGGCACCGCCGGCCATGGCGGCGGTGAAGGCGGACCGGCCGATCCCGAAGCACGACACGGCCGACCACGCGCTCACCACGGGCGGGGCGCCGCCTCCGGGGCCGGCGCGGCTCATGCGGCGTCCCGTCCGGACCGGCGGTCGCGCCCGAAGACGACAACGGCGTTGTTGCCCGCGAACGCGAACCCGTTGTTCTGCACCACGCGCGGATCGGCGGCCACGGCGGTGTTGGGCACGCAGTCCACCGCGCATTCCGGGTCGGTGCGCCCGTGGTTGACCGTGGGCGGAATGAAACCGTGGCCGATCGCCAGCACCGACGCGATCCCCGCGAGCGCGCTCGCGGCGCCCATGGTGTGGCCGAGCATGCCCTTGAGGCCGACCGTCGGGGGCGGCGACCCGCCGAAGACCTCCGCGATCGCGCCGCATTCGACCGCGTCGTTGGTGCGGGTCCCGGTGCCGTGGGCGGAGATGAGGTCGACGTCGGCGGGGTCGACCCGCGCGTTGTCCAGTGCCAGCCGCATGCACCTGCGGATACCCGCCTGGTTCGGCGTCAGCTGGTGGTAGGCGTCGCAGTTGGTGGCGTAGCCGAGGACTTCGGCGTGGATCCGGGCTCCCCTGGCACGGGCGGCCTCCCGTTCTTCCAGGAGGAGGACCCCCGCGCCCTCGCCGGTCAGTAGCCCGGCCCGTTCGGCGTCGAAAGGGCGGCAGCGGTCGGGCGCGACCAGCCCGAGGCGGTAGAACCCGGTGAAGTTGCGTCGGCAGAGCGCGTCGGCTCCCCCGCACAGGGCGTACTCCACTTCTCCGGAGCGCAGCGCGTCGAGGCCGTCGCCGATGGCGTGGTTGCCCGCCGAGCAGGCGGTGGCCACGGTCATCGCCTCCACGCGGGTGAGCCCGAGTTCCCTGGCGACCGCCACGGACAGCCCTCCGGCCGGTACCTGGCGGACGAGGCGGCCGTCCATGGCGTCGTGGCCGCCCGCGATCTCCTGCGCCACCAGCAGGTCCAGTTCGTGCGAACCGCCGTCCGTGGTCCCGATGGACACCAGTCCCTGGCGCTGTTGCAGGGCGCGGTCGGACAGGTGCGCGTCGTCGACGGCCATGCGCGCGGCGGTCGCGGCGAAGAGGGCCGCGCGGCCCCACTCGGCGGGGTCGGTTCGGCGCAGCCGGGCAGCGTAGTCGTAGTCGGCCACCTGGTGGCCGTTGGCGTGGGCGAACCCGGAGGTGTCGAACAGCGATACGGGGGCGGCGCCGCAGCGGCCCGCCCGGAGAGCGGACAGGTACTCGGTCACCCCCAGCGCGATGCTGGAGACCACCCCCATGCCGGTGACGACGACGCGGGCGGGTGCCGCCCCGGTCACCGCGCCGACTCGGCCGCGGCGGCGCGCCCGCGCGCCACCGCGCCGCGGACACGCGCCAAATTCACCATTTCGGCCACCTCCGGATTCTCGATGACGATGTCGAGCTCGGCCTCGAGTCCCGCCTGGATCTCGATCCGCATCATCGAATCGGCGCCGTAATCCTCCTCGAACAGCCCGTTCTCCGTGAGTTCGGAATCGTCCAATTCGAGCAGCTCGAGGACGATCCTGCGGATCGGATCCGGATCACCATTCATTGCGAACCCCGCATCACTGTCGCGTCTTTTTGAGACCGGCCGATTATCCGCGAGAAATCCCGCGCCGACCGTTTCAGCCCGGCCGGAGCAATGCTAATCGCTGGTCGAACCCCAGGCAACAGGCCGGCGGAATACCTCACCGGCACCACGGGACAAACAGGAGCAAACCGCCATTTCGCGAGCGGGCGCACCACGCGCTATTGGCGTGTCCCGCTTCACTGATTCCGTTCCCATTTTCAGACCACCGGAACGGCCGCGATCGGACCGTCCGTATCAAAGAACACGTCGAGTCGGATTCGGCAATATTCTGGTCCGACGATCCGCCCGGACGCGTGATTGCAGCTCCGGGACGGCTTCGTCTTCTTCCGTTAAAGCATGAATTAGTGGGACGCGGTGCCGCACCGCCGGCCTTGGCGAGTCACATGGGAAACCGAATTGGGTTTGCGCAGGTCTATTTACTGCATGACCGTATAACGGAGCCGGCCAAGCATGGCTCGAATTACTTCGGCGAACCCCTTCAATACGTTTCGCAGGTGGAGTTAGCATCGAGTGGACGGCCTCGCGGATCTCTGGTTCGGTCGCGTTATACGAGCTGTTTTTCAATTCCTATTGCCAGCGTTCCGGACCAACATTCCGGACGTCTTCGCACGCCACAAAGTCCATGGAGGAGTGTTGCCATGCCACCCGTCGGCGAAATCATCCCGATCGAACTGAAGAAGGTCGAGCATCCGGACGAGGTGACGCCGGAAAGCCTCAAGAAGGACCTGGCCGATATGGGGCTCATCTGCGATGAGACCCAGACCAAGAAGCTGTCCGAAAGGATCGCCGCCGTCCGGAAGGACCTCAAGAGCACTGACCTGCACACCTTCCTGATCGCCAGGCCCACGCCGTCGTTCGCCTGGCTTTCGGACGAGAACGGGACGAGCGTCGAAACGGAGCTCGCGGCGACCACCAGTGCGGGCGCGCAGGGCCTGGTCCCCTACGTCGCCGCGACCGACCCCGCCGTGCAGCGCCTGTACGCACTCCTCGGCAGCGACGACCCGGACACCCGCCGATACGTGGAACACCTGGTCCAGGACGATCCGGTGGCGGGCGAGCTGCACGAAAAGGTCAACGACCCGGACCAGAGCGCCCGCTCATTCGTGGAACGGCTGGCGGCCGCGGACGGCACCCGGCCGCTCACGGCGGCGGTCGCGCAGTTCGACTCCTTCGCGCTGACCCACTTCGCCACCCTGGCCCAGCTCAGCCTGACACCGGCCGCACTGGGGTCGTGGACCGTCGGCACCGAGCAGATCTGCAACTCGGTCAGCGCGATGCTCAAGGTCATCCAGGAAAAGGACTACTACGCGAGTCTCAAGGCGGAGTACGGGCGCAAGCACAAGACGTGGCCCGGCCGCGAGGGCAGCCAGCACAAGGACGAGCCCGACATAAAGACAGGCGACGCGATCCACGACTTCTACAAGCAGGCGCTTTCCGAGACCGCGAAGATGACGTTCAAGGACCTCAACCGGCGCGATGCGGAAGGCTTCATCAGCAAGGCCATCGGACCCCCGGACGACCTTGCCAAGAATGATTACCAAAAGAAGGACAGCATGCTGCTGTTCCTCGCCGAGAACTACAACGACTCCACCAGGGAGGCGGACGGCGTCGGGGTGATCACCCTCGAATGGGAGATCGAGATCAAGGACTACAAGAGGAAGTCGAAGCACGGAGGCGATTCCCACCGGGTGATCCTCGACATCAAGTCGCGCTCCATCTCCTACTCCGGAGCCGCGGGGTTCAGCGACATGTGCGAGGACAACAAGTATCTGACCAAAGAATGCAATTCGATCTGCGCCAAGCTGAAAAAGTGGTACGGCGAAAACCCCGGCAAGGGGACCTGGCCGACCTCGAACAAGACGTGCCCCGAAGCATCCTAGCGGCAGAAAGAGAGTGGACAATGCCTCCGGTTTCCGAGGACATCGAAGTATTCACCACAAAGCCGAGTGCAAGCGAGGCGACGTTCAAGAAAGGCGGACCGATCCAGGCCAAGACCGGCGAGTCGAAGGCGATCATCTTCTACGCGCCGAAGCTGGAGAACATCGGCTACATCGACAACACCGGATCCGATTCCGTCACCAGCTATTCAAAGGCGATCGCCACCGGTTTCGTCTTCAGTATGCAGCAGACCATCAGCACCGAACAAGCAATCGAGTTCAACGCGGAGTTCGTCAAGGGATCCTTCAAACTCACGATGTCACTGACCTTCAGCCAACAGTGGTCGAAGGTGACCACCGAGACCTACACCTTCCAAGTGCCGTCCGGGAAGAAGGCGTTCACCTACCAGGGCTACATCCAGCTTGCGACCCTGGTACACACGCACAGTTCGAACACCTACGCTTTCGAGGCGTACGGGGGGAACCTGTACACACCCGCACTCGTCACCAGGAATTCGCCGATTCTCCCGGCCTAGGAATCATGACCGGGGTCTCCCTGCCGGAGACGGCAGGCCGGGCGCCCCGGACGTCCGCCGGGCACGCGGCCGGCCGCCGCGTCACGACCGGTGGCCGAGCGGATAGCGAAGAGCCGGGCCGTGGGCCGCCGCGCTGAGTGCGGCGGTCCACAGTCCGGCGCGGGCCGGGCGGCGCGCGGGTGCCGCGAGCGGCTTGTTGACCATGCCGTTGCGGCATGGTCTTCAATGGCGTCTCGGCCACACCGGCGCACGGGCGCCGGGGAACCCGAGGAGACGCCATGGACCTGACGTTGCCGCAACGTCTGTACCTGCTCAACTTCGACCTGGCGAAGAACAAGGTCGACTCCAATACCGCGCTGGTCCGCGGGCAACTTATGCGCGCCGCGGCGATCGCCGAGCTGACCATCGCGGGCGTGCTCACCGACCAGGGCGGCAAGGCCGCGCGCGACCCTGGCGCGTCGCCGCCGGGCGATCCGTTCCTGGCCGAGGTGTTCGAGGACGCGTCCCCGGACAAGGCGCGCAGCTGGTTCAAGCTCGTCGACCGCAACTGGCACAAGGCCGAGGCCACGGTGCGCGACCAGCTCGAAGCGGCGGGAGCGGTCGGCGTCGTGCGGCGCCGCGCCCTGGGGATCTTCCCGACCGCCACGCCCAGCCTCCGCGACCCCGGCGAGGTGCGGGGCCTGCGGGAGGCCGTGCGGAGCGCGGCGCTGCTCGGGCGCGACCCGGCGACCCTCCCGATCGACGAGGTGGTCCTGGCCGTGCTCGCCGTCGACGGCGATGTCTGCTGCACGGTCGGCCGCAAGGAGCGCCGCGAGCACAAGCCGCAGCTCACCGTGCTGCGCGAGTACTTCGACACGGTCCTCCCCCGCCAGCGCAAGGCGGCGGGCCTGTCCATGACCGCCCGCCGCACCGCCGCCGCCTGACCGGCATCCTGTCCCGCCGGGGCGCCGCGCTCCCCACGGCGCGGCCGTCGCTTCCGCGCGATCTCCACGCAGGGCCCGGGCCCGGATCAGCCCGCCCGAACGGCCGTACCCGTGCCGATCAGCGTCGTCGCGTCGATCGCCGCGACATCGGCCGACTTCAGGGAGGCGAGGTACGCCGCGCGGATCGCCGCCACCTGGTCGTCCGGCCGTTGGGCGATCCAGCCGCGGAAGCCGGAGCCGAGGACGATCAGCCACGCCAGTTCGTCGGTTACCGGCAGGCTCCGCTCGGCCTCGGCGACGCGGACGTCGCCGAGGCCGAGGGACGCGAGCCAGTCCGCGTAGGTGTCCTGCCGGCTCACCCGGTGCAGCAGGTGGGGTCGGCGATCGGGAACCTCGCCCCCGGTGACCGCGGCGACCGCCTGGGCGAGATGCCGACCGGCGGTCTCCATGCTGCCGCTGCGCCAGATCGTGTAACCGACCCGGCCGCCGGGCCGGGCGCGGGTGATGAGGTGCCGGGCGCCTGCCTCCATGTCGGGGAAGAAGAAGATGCCGAGCGCGCACTGGACAACGTCGTAATCACCGTCCGGCCAGGTCAGTACGTCGGCGGTGTGACTGCGCAGCTGCGGCATCGACCGCGACGCCCGCGCGACGGCGTCGGTCATCGGGCGGGAGACGTCGACCGCGTCGACGACGCCGTCCGGGCCGACGGCACGGGCCGCGGGCAGTGCCGAGGCGCCGGTGCCGCAGCAGGCGTCGAGCACCCGCTCACCCGGCCCCGGTGCGGTCGCCGCGACCGTCGCCGCGCCGATCGGCGCCCAGAGGTACCGCCCCAGGGCGTCGAAGTCGGCGGCCGCGGCATCGAATCCGTACTGTTCGTTCGCACCATCCGCACCGGGCATGGGTGTGGCCTCCTTGGATAGGACTGTTCGGGTCAGGACTATTCGGTTTCTGCCGGAAAGGGCGGGCCGGATCGTCGCGGCGAACGTCACCGGGGAATGCGCGACGCTGATCGCCGTGGTGCCGTCCCGCCGCACGGGCGACCGCGCCGGCACTTCACCAACTCGACTTGGTGATTCCCGGCAGCTCCCCGCGCAGCGCCATTTCGCGGAACCGGATCCGGGAGAGCCCGAACGTGCGCAGGTGCCCGCGGGGGCGGCCGTCGACGGCGTCGCGGTTGCGCACCCGGGTGGGGCTGGCATCGCGCGGCTGACCGTTCAGCTCGGCAACGGCCGACGAGCGCTCGTCGCCGGTGGCCGACGGGCTCTTGATGATGCGCTTCAGCTCGGCGCGCCGGTCGGCGTAGGCCGCGACGGTACGGATGCGCTGCTCATTGCGGGCGATCTTGCTCTTCTTCGCCATAGCCCCTCACACCTTCTCGCCGCGGGCGCGCATGGTCGCGACCACGCGCTCGATGCCCTGGCGGTCGATGGTCCTGATCCCCTTCGCGCTGACGCGCAGCCGGACATGGCGCCGCTCACTGGGCAGCCAGTAGCGCTTGGTCTGGATGTTGGGGTCGAACCGCCGCTTCGTGCGGCGGTGGGAATGGGAGACCGTGGCGCCGAAGGACGGTGCCTTCCCGGTCACCTGGCAGATTCGGGACATCATCGCTCCTGGGTGATTGCGGTTGGTGATCGCAGTTCGGTTCGGACACATCGGGGGCCGGGGACGCCCCCGGCCGTCGGCCTCATCCCTCGCCCTTGGGACGAGAGGGATGGGAGACCGCGTAGGGCAGCAGCGCCATTTCACGGGCGGTCTTGATGGCAGCGGCGAGCCGCCGCTGCTGTCGGCGCGTCACCCGGGTGATTCGCCGACTGCGGATCTTGCCCTTGTCGGAGATGAAGCGCCGCAACAGGGCGACGTCCTTGTAGTCGATGCGGTCCACGCCGTGGAGTGGATTCGCGTATCGGCGGGGAGTGGACGAGCGGGGTGACATGGTCCGTTCTCCTCTCATGGTGTGTCGTCGCGGTCAGGTGTCTGGCGCACCCCGAACGGATGCCGGGAAGCGGCGTCAGGAGACGGCGCCGAGGAACTCGGCGAAGGGGTCGGGGCCGGTGGCGCGCTGCTGCCGGGGTTCCCGCATCTCCTCGTCGGTGAGCAGGCACGAGTCGAGCAGCCCGATGATCCGTTCGGCGTCGATGTCGAACCCGGTGAACGAGAGGCACTGGCACCGGTCCCCTGTGTCGGGGTGCCAGTCGACGCGGGCCGATGCGCGGCGCGCGTCGGAGACCATCTCCCAGGCCGCGTCGGGGAGCGACGCCAGCCACGGCCCGCCCGCGCCGATGGCGAGGGCGCCGCCGCCGGCGTCCCAGACCAGCAGGGTGTCGGGGCGCCCGGCGATCCAGAAGCGGCCGCGGCTGCGCAGGCCCGTCGCGACCGCCTCGTCCAGGATCGCGTGGAGCCGGCCCGGTTCCATGGGACGCCTGCGGCGCCAGGTCAGGGTGCTGACCCGGCCGTCCTGGCGGTGATCCGGGTACTGGGCGCAGGCCGGGTCGAGCCGCACCGCCGCGTTGGCCGGAGAGAAGCGCCCTTCGACCACGAGCGGCAGCCGCGCGTCGCCGAGTGCGATCACCACCGCCGCGGGGTTGAGGTGCTCCAGCAGTGTGCCGGCCTCGCCCGCGTCCGCGGAGCCGTCGCCCGGGCCTGCCAGTGCGAGGACCGTCGGGTACTCGATCTGGCGTGTCAGCGCCTCGGCCGCGGTCCGGTCGTCCTCCGCCGCGACGGCCTTCCCGCGGTCCCGCATGTCGTCGCCCGAGGCGAGGTCGGCGACGAGCAGGTCGGCGTCCACGGCGGTGACGACCGCGGCGAGGGACAGCAGGCCGTGGGCCGGATGGTCGGCGGCCCGGGTGTCGAGGGCCTCGGCGATCGTCGCCGGGTCGACCCCGTCCCATGCCTCGACCACGCAGGTGGCGTACTCGCCCTCGCGGGCGAGGCTCACGAGGGCCGGGATGAGGTCCTCGCGCAGCGTGCACGTGATGCAGGCGTGGACGAGTTCGACCCGCCGCCGGTCCACCACGCCCCAGCGGTCGCGGAGCCGCCGATGGACCTCGCCCTTCGCTATGGCGTGCAGGTCGTGGTGGAGGGCGATCGACTTCGCCGTCGAGTGCAGGAGTTCGTTCACCGCGCGGTCGCGTGCCGCGGAGTGGAGCCCCGCGACCACCACCACGCGCATGGGCATGGTCTGCGCCATGACAGGAGACCTCGATCCTCAGTTTGAAAACGATTTTCATTATCGTACACTGTGCAGGAACGGTGCACGCCGCACCGGGCACGGAGAATTCGAGGACGGGACGCGTCGAACGCGTCGACCCGCACGACACACGGCCGATCCGGGTGGACCCGGCCGCACAGAGAACCAGGAGCCCGCACAGTGGCAGTCCCGAAGCGACGGACATCGCGGTCCAACACGCGCAAACGCCGGTCGGCGTGGCGGGCCGAGCGCCCCGCACTCGTCGAGGTCACCGTCGACGGGCGCACGGCCCGCGTGCCGTACCCGCTGGCACCCGCCTACCGCCGCGGCTTGCTCCCCCTCCCCGACTGACGGATGGCGGCCCCGCTCGCCGCGCCGCTCCAAGGGTCCTGGTCACGGCCCCGCAAGGGCATCCCGCGGGGTGGGGATGGCCCTCGCCGGTCAGCCGACGCGGAGGGTCGACTCGCGCACCGTGAGGTCAAGGGTCATCGTCGCGGGGGCGGCGGCCGCACCGCCGTTGTGGAGACGCCGCGCCAGCAGGTCGAGGAGCCGGCGCGCGGCCGCGCTGGTGTCGAGGCGCAGTGCGGTGATCGACGGGCGCGCCTGCTCGGCGATCGGGCCGTCGCTCACCGTGGCGATCATGAACCCGCCCGGGACGTCGACGCCGAGCCATCGGGCGGCGTCGAGCGCCCCCTCGGCGAACACGCTCGACGAGGTGATCAGGGCGTCCGGGGGGTCCTTGCCCTGGAGCAGCCGGGTCGAGACCTCCGTGGCCGACAGCTGCCCTTCGTTGTTGTCGGCGATCCGGATGGTCGGCGCCATGCCGCGCGCCGTCATGGCGTTTGAGTACAGCCACAGGATCGAACGGCGGTAGGCGTTGTCGGTCTGGCCGACCAGCACCGCGATCCGGCGCGCACGCTCGACTCGTGGGGTGCCGCGACGGTCCCGCGGTCCGCACCCGCACGGCTGGAGACGGAAAGGTGCGCGGGACGGTGTGACCTTCTTGGACTTCACCAGCGGTTGCAGGTCGCTGACGTTGGTGATCAGCACGTCGACGTTGCAGCCGAGGAAGGCCGTGGTGGCGGCGGTGCTGCCGTCGGCGAAGTGGACCGGGGTGATATCGGCGTCGGAGACCTCCTTGAGGCGGGCCAGCGCGAAGTGCTCGTTGCTCGCGACGCCGGTGGTGGCGGCCTTGAGTCCGCCGCCGTCGTCCTTTGATCAGTTCCGGGCCGAACTGGACGACATCCGCCGGCAGGGGTGGGCCTACTCCGTCGACGAGCGCGTCGTCGGGGCCGCATCCGTCGCCGCGTCCGTCGCCGCTCCCGTCGCCGGCCCGGGCGGATCCTGTGACACCGCTGTCCAGGTCGCCGGGCCCTCGACCGCTCCGGCCTTCGAGGACCGCGAGGCCCTCAGCGTCGAAGTCCGGCAGGCGGCAATGGCCCTCTCCGCCCGCCTCGGCTAGTGCTCCGGGTCAGGACCCCCGACCGGACCCGGTACTCTCCGACGCCGTTCGCAGCCGGCGATGCCGCATTTCGATCTTGCACCCCGAATTAGGCCGCATGGCCGAATGCGGCCACATTCGCATTCTCTCGTTCCGACGGTGCCCATAATCCTTGTGTCGCGGGTCAGAACCCGGCCCGGCCTACGTCGCCGAATCGGGGAATTGCGGCTCGTTCGCATTTCCCGGCGCCGCCGAGCCGGGGTTTCCGCGTGTCCGGGTGTGTTCCAGGTGCGCCTGCCGGTCGGGCATCGTCGTCCCAGCTCAGAACGTCCACACACCCGCATCCGCCACCGTCCGCCGGCCCCGGAACCGAGGCGGCCGCGGCGCGGGCGGCGCCGACGAGACGGGCCCACGTGCCGCACCCGCGAGTCGGCGCAAAGTATCGAGTTCCTTTCTGCGACGGACAGCTCAGAATCACCTTCGAGATAGCGACCGGCGCCGATTCCCTGACATAGATTGCCGGATGTGTCCGGACCGGAACTGCCCGTGAGGAATTACCGAAGGGACCGACCGTGAAGAGAGCCGTCTACCGCGTCGCCGCCGCTCTGGGAATCGTCGACCGCAAGGTCCTCACCCGCCCCTACATCTACTACTAACAGCCCGGCGAGGCTCCACTCGGGCTCCGGCCCGGTCCCCGCGGCCCTTCTTCTCGGGCCGCGGGGACGACCACCGCACAGGCCCCGAGCAGACCGAGAAGACCGAGTAGACACGGTGCACCGATGGCGGCCCACCCACCCTCCGGCCTTTCCTCTCCCCCTCCGGCACCCGAGCCCAGCCCTCCGGGCCCGCACCATGCGCGCGGCACCGCCAACGCCGCGGACTTCGGTGTCGACCCCCTCGGCTTCCTCACCCGCTGCGCGCGCGAGTACGGCGACGTGGTGGCGCTCACCCCCGCCAACGTCCTGATCGTCCACCCCGACGACATCGGCCGGGCGCTGGTCCACCGGCGCGGCGACGTCGTGAAGATCAGCGCAGAGCAGCGCCCTCGCGGCCCGACCGGGTTCCCCTTGGCGATGATGAACAGCGAAGGGGCGAGCTGGGAGCGTAAGCGGTCGCGGCTGCGCCCGGCCTTCCGCAGCGATCGCCTCGAGGGCCTGGACACGATCGCCCGTGAGGCCGTCGCCCGCACAGTCGACCGGTGGAGCGACGGTGCGACCATCGACGTGCACGCCGAGATGTCGCGGCTGGCCATGCACATCGGAGCGGTGCACCTGGCCGGCCGGCCGCTGGGCGCCGAGGCCGACGCGCTGGCCGACGCCGTCGCCGCGATCATGCGGCTGACCGGCTCCCCCATCCGCCTGCCCGGGTGGCTCCCCAGCCCCACCGGCATCCGGCTGCGCCGCGCCCTGCGCGCCCTCGACACGGCGTTGGCGGCGCTCATCGAGGGCCACCCCGCCGACGACACCGTCACCGCGCTCGGCCGGCTGGTCGCCGAACGCGCCGACACCCCCTTCGCCGAGATCCGCGACGAGCTCGCCACCCTGCTCATGTCGGGCTATGAGACCACTGCCGACGCGCTGACCTGGCTCGTCCACGGCCTCGGCGGCAGGCCCGAGGCCGACGCCCTGCTGGCGGCGGACGCGCGGGACCACGGCGCCGCCGCCAGCGGGGCCGGCGGGACCGGCGGAGCCAACGGGCCCGGCGGCTACGCAGCGGCGGCGGCCAAGGAGGCGCTGCGGCTGTACCCGCCGGCGTGGGTGATCAGCCGGGTCGCGGTCCGCCCCATCGAGCTGGGCGGGTACCGGCTGGCGGCGGGCACCACGATCGGCATCAGCCAGTGGGTCACCCACCGCGACGAGCGGTGGTTCGACGCCCCCGCGGAGTTCCGCCCCGAGCGCTGGCTGCGCCAGGGCGCCCCCGGCCACCGGTACGCCTACCTGCCGTTCGGAGCCGGCCCGCGCGGGTGCCTGGGCGCCTCGATGGCGGTGCGCGAGATCGAAGCGGTCGCCCGCGCCCTGCGCTCCAGGGTGCGCCTGGAGCCGGTCGCCCCGGGGCAGGTCAGGCCGCGTCCGGCCCTGGCGCTCCAGCCGTGCGGGGTCCGCGCGACCGTGCGCAGGGAACGGGCCGCGCCGCGGTAGCTGCCCGCCCGCCGGAAACGCTCCCCGCCGCTGCGAAGAGAGGATGTCGATGGTCACGGTGATCGGCGCGGGTTTCGGACGAACCGGAACTACGTCGCTGCGGCGCGCGCTCGAACGGCTCGGCCTCGGGCCGGTCTACGACATGAAGGAGCTCTACGACCATCCCGACCACCTGGACGCCTGGCAGGCCGCCCGCACCGGCCGCGCCCCGGCCGGCGCCGCGCTCACGGGCTACGGTGCGGCACTGGGCTGGCCGGCGTGCGCCTTCCTCGGCACACTGGTGGCCGGGTTCCCGGCGGCCAAGGTCATCCTGACCACCCGCGACCCCGCGACCTGGTACGACAGTGCGCTGCACACCCTGTACCGCAGCCGGTTCGACGACACCGGCGAACGGCGGCGCCTCACCGGCGGCACCGGCCGGGTGGCGGCCTTCGCCGAGCAGCTCATCTGGCAGGACACGTTCAGCGGCCGCTTCGATGACCGTGCGCACGCGCTGTCCGTGCTCGCGGACCACGAGCGCCGCGTCCGGACCCTGGTGCCCGCCGAGCGCCTGCTGGAGTTCCGGGCGGACCACGGGTGGGGCCCGCTGTGCGATTTCCTCGGTGTCCCCGAACCGCCCGAGCCCTACCCGCGCGACAACACCGGGAGCGACTTCCACGAGCGGGTCGGACAACGGCTGGCCCGCGAGTCCGGCCACCCCTGAAGCACGCGCCCGGGAGCCCACTGCGCTGATCGTCTCCGCGATCAGCGCAGTGGGCCGGATCGCCGTGCAGTTCGCCGCGTGCTCTGGGGACCGGGTGGTCGCCGTCGCCCGGGCCTAGGCCCGGCTCGGGGAGCGCTTTCCCTGCGGGGCACTCGTCGCCGATCCCGCCACGGCGGGCCGGTCGATCACCAGCGCCTTCCTCTCGGACGAACCTGGCCTCGACGTCGAGACGGCCTACCTGGCCGCCGAGCGGGGCCTGGACCTCGGCGCGGTCGAGGTGCGGAGCTGGCGGACTGGATCGCGGCGGGAGCTCCGCGTACCGCGGGGCGCGTCGCCTTCCGCGTCGGGCACGAGGAGTGCGGTTGAGGGCCGGCCCTGCGCGGGCGGGGCCCCGGGGAGGGGAGTGCCGGGTCACAAGCCGTTCTCCGCGTGCTTGACCCCGACGTGACGTCAGGGTCTTCGCTGACCACATGCCACTCGTCGCACTCGCCTACTACGCCTCTCACCTGCTGAGCCTGCTCGGCAACGGCATCGCCGCGGTGGCGCTGCCGCTGATCGTCCTACAGACCACGGGCAGCCCGCTGGGCATGTCCGCCCTGGCGACCGCGGCCGCGGTCCCCTCCGTCGTGGTCGGCCTCCTCAGCGGGGTGATCATCGACCGGATCAACAGGCTTACGGCATCGGTGGTCTCGGATGTCATCTCCGCCGTGGCGATCGCGTCGCTACCGCTCGTGGACATGCTGTGGGGTCTCGACCTCGTGTGGTTCATCCTGTTGGGCATCCTGGGCGCGTTCGGGGACGTGCCCGGCATGACGGCCCGTGAGGTCCTCGCTCCAATGGTGGCCCGGCACGTCGGTCTCGATCTGCGGCGCGTGGTGGGCGTGCGCCAGACCTTGACCTCCGTCGCCTTGGTGGTCGGACCCGCTGCCGCCGGTGTGCTGCTGGCCGCCGTCGACGCCATGGCCGTGCTGTGGATCACGGCGGCGACATCCGCGCTCGCAGCGGTGCTGACCCGGATGCTGCCGCGCCGCCTCGGGGCGGTCGACTCTTCCCGCGTCGCGCGCCGGCCCCTGATGCGGGAGCTCGTGGATGGCCTGCTGGTCTTGGGAAGGAGCCGATTCCTGCTGGGCACGACCTTCTTGGTCCTCGGTCTGGCCGTCGCGCTCGGCGGATTGCAGGGGCTGGTGATGCCGGTGTACTTCGACCTCATCTCCCGCCCCGAACTGCTGGGCCTGGTCCTCACCGTCTTGGCAGCCGGAATGCTGGTCGGAGCGACGATCTACAGCGCCATCGGAGCCCGGTTGTCGTCGCGGACATGGCTGTCGGCGGGGTTCATCGTCACCTCCGTGGGATTCGCCTTGATGGCCTCCCTCCTCTCCCCGGCGGTAGTGTTCGTCGGGGCGGCAGCCCTGGGACTCGGCAATTCCGTGGTCGGAGCGGTCACCGGTGTCCTACAGGTCCAGCACATCCCCGGCGGTCTCCTCGGACGGGTGCTCAGCGTGAAGACGGCCCTGCTGACGGTTGCCGCGCCGGCGGGGATCGGGCTGGCAGGTGTGCTCGCAGAGCTCGGCTCGCCACTGCTGGCCGCGGCCGGCGTCACTGGGGTGTGGATCCTGGTGCTACTGGCCGTGATCGGTTCGCGTGCACTGCGCGACCTGGACCTGAAGGACATGCCCGATGCTCAGCAGTGAACTCGCCGACCTGGCCGGCGTCACCGTGCGCACGCTGCGCCACTACCACCAGATCGGACTGCTGCCCGAGCCGCCGCGCACATCAGGGGACTACCGGCAGTACGACGTCGGCCACCTCGTGCGCGTCCTGCGGATCACGCGACTGACGGCGCTGGGTGTCCCACTGTCCGCCCTCCCCGAGGTGCTGGACGATCCCACGGCAGCCGCGGAGCTGCTCGACCAGCTCGATCGCCAGGCCGCCGCCGAGATCGAACGGCTCACCGCCCGCCGCGCCGGCATCGACGTACTGCGCAGCACCGGGACACCGCCCGACCTGCCGCCGGAGCTCTCCGCCTGGCAGGCGGCGCCCGGTCCGGGCGTGCCCGAGGCCATGGTCAGGTACGAGCGCGAGCAGCTCATCCTGATCGCTCATCTGCTCGGGGAGAAAGGCGCGGCACGTCTGGCCGCCCTGCTCGATGTCCCGGAGGACGCCAGGGCGGCCTCCGCCACGCTGACCGCGCGCTTCTACGTCCTTGATGCCGATACCCCGGACCACGAGGTCGAGGCATTGATCGATGAATGGGTCGAGCAGATCCGACCGCTCGTGGCGACCACGGAGGGCATGTCGTCCCTCGACCCCCTCGCCCCCGCGCTGCTGGACCAGCTGGGCGCCCGCGGCCTCCGCCCGGTGCAGCACCGCGTCGTGCGCGCCCTCCAGCAGCGCCTCGCACGGGAGCGGCCCGACTCACCCGGCGCTTGAGCCCGACGCGACGTCAGGGGGTCGACTGGTTGCATCCGCACCCACCGACCGGAAGGATCCGTTATGACCGCCGTTCCCGCCCTGATCCGCGTCGAGGATCTCTACGCCCCGCCCACCCGCAGCCGCGCCGTGCTCTCCCCGGACGGGACGAGGATCGCCTACCTCGCCCCCTGGCACGGCCGGCTCAACGTGTTCCTCCGTGACGTCGACTCGGACTGGTCCGCACCCGACCTTGAGGACGGCTCGGGAACCCTCGCCGCCCGACGGATCACCGCCGAGGTCCGGCGGAACATCGATCGGTTCTTCTGGAGCGTCGACGGTCGCCACCTCCTGTTCCAGCAGGACATCGACGGTGATGAGAACTGGCATCTCCTTCGCGTCGACCCGGCGCGGCCCGAGCGGCCCGCGGTCGACCTGACCCCGTATGAGGGCGTGCGCCTCCTGGGCGCGCAGCTGGCGCCGGACCGGCCCGGGACGGCGTTCGTGCAGCTCAACAAGCGCCGTGCCGACCTGATCGACTTCTTCGAGCTCGACCTCATGAGCGGGGATCTCACGCCTGTCGCCGAGAACTCCGGCGACGTGATCTCCTGGTTGCGCGTCCCGGGGCGGGTGCTGGCCTTCACGATCGAGGAAGGCGGCGAGCACGTGCTGTCCGAGCGGACCGGCGGCGAGACGCGAACGATCGCCCGCTTCCCCCAGTCCGACATCCTCCTCGGCGTCGTCCCCGCGGTCCCCACCGCGGACGGCATGGGGCTGTGGATCGGGTCCGCGCGCGGCTCGGACCTCACCCGGGTGGCGCGCCTCGACGTGGAGACCGGGGAGGAGACGGAGGTCGACAGCCATCCGGTGTTCGATCTGGACACTCCGCGGCCAGAGGCGGACCCGCGATTCGCCTCGTCGCTCATCCTGCATCCGGCAACCGGCGACCTGCTCGGCGTTCGGTACCTCGGCGACCGTCAGGACATCCACGCACTCGAGCCGCACTTCGCCGAGATCCTGCCCCTCCTGGCCGAGCTCTCGGACGGCGACCTCTCCCACGTCTCCACCGATACGACGGGACAGCGCTGGGTCGTGGAGTTCACGCACGACCGTGACCCGGGCGTCACCTGGTTCTACGACCACGCCTCCGGAAAGGCGCGTCGCCTGTTCCGCCCATTCCCGCATCTCGACCCCGAGCAACTGGCCCCGGTCACCCCCGTGACTCTCACCGCCCGTGACGGTCTGCCCCTTCCCGGCCACCTCACCCTCCCGGTCAGCCTCGAGCCGCGGAATCTGCCGACGGTGCTGCTCGTCCACGGCGGCCCCTGGTACCGCGACAGCTGGGGCTATGACCCGGAGGTGCAGCTGCTCGCCAACCGGGGGTACGCGGTCCTCCAGGTCGACTTCCGCGGCTCCACCGGCTACGGGAAGGCCCACGTCGAGGCGGGGATCGGCGAGTTCGCCGGGCGCATGCACGACGATCTGATCGACGCCCTCGACTGGGCGATCGACCGAGGCCTGACCGACCCGGACCGGGTCGCGATCTACGGCAGCTCCTACGGCGGCTATGCCGCGCTCGTCGGGGCCGCGTTCACCCCGGACCGGTTCGCCGCGGCGATCAGCTACACGGGCATGTCCGACCTCGTCGACCTCGTCGAAGGGGTGGTCCCCTTCGCCCGCCGCGCCGTCGAGAACAGCTACCTGCGCCACATCGGCGACCCCGAGATCCCCGAGCAGAGGGCGGACATGCTCGCCCGCTCCCCGATCAGCCGGGTCGAGGACATCACCGCCCCGGTGCTGCTGATCCACGGCGCCAACGACGTCCGCGTGCACCGGCGCAACTCCGATCGCGTCGCCGAGGCCCTGCGCGACCGCGGCCGCGAGGTCGAGTACCTGCTCAACGAGGCCGAAGGGCATTGGTTCAGCAACCCCGAGAGCAACATCGAGCTGTACAGGAGGCTCGAGGGCTTCCTGGCGAAGCACCTGGGAGGGCGCTCCTCGGAGGCGTCGTGACATGACGCCGCCGGACCCTGACCGCGGGCGCGCCGAGCGCCCGCGGTCAGGCGCCGACCCGGGCGGGCTCGTCGAGAGCGGCGTCCGCTGCTCAGGGCTTAGCCGGATGGTTGGACGGCCCAGTCGGGCATCGGGGGGAACGGTGCGAGCCGGTAGGTCGGGGGTTCGGTGCCGTGCAGGTGCCGCACGAGGTAGTCCCAGGTGCGCCGCGTGACGTAGTGGTACCTGCCCTGGAAGGTGTGCTCGACGCCCGGGACGACGAGCATGTCGACGTCGGCATCAGCCTCGATGAGCGCGTCGACCAGGCGCATGCTCTGGTGGGGCAGCACGTTGTCGTCGAGCTCGCCGTCGATCAGCAGGAGCCTGCCGCGCAGGTTGCCGGCGTGCGGCGTGTTGAGCAGCGCTCGACGGCCCTCCTCGGCGATCTCTCCGTGGTTGTGCTCGACCCAGAACGGCAGGTAGATCGAGAAATCGTGGGGGCCGGCCTGCGCGACCCCCACCGAGTAGAACTCGGGGCGAGTCAGCAGGGCCCGGGCCGTGAAGAACCCGCCACCGGAGTGGCCGGTGATCCCCACCCGGTCGGTGTCGAGCCACGGGTGGCGGCGTCCGAGCTCGCGGATGGCGGCGACGTGGTCGTCCAGCGCTGCGGCCATGCCCAGATCGCCGTAGGAATGGTCGAGGAACGCCTTGCTGCGCACCGGGGTGCCCCGGCCGTCGAGCGCGACGACCGCGAACCCGAGCGCGGCCAGCGCCTCGGGCTCCCCGGTGAACAGGTCGCCGAACCCCGGTGAGGCCCGGTGGATGTTGGGCCCGGGGTAGCTGTGGTCGACAACGGGGTAGCGCCGCGCCGGGTCGAAACCGTGCGGGCGCCACAGCAGCCCGTAGACCGGAGTGCGCCCGTCGGCCGCCGTCGTCCGGAACCGCTCGGGCGGGCTCCAGCCGACCGCCTCCAGCGCGGTCGCGTCCGGGGCCTCGAGTTCGACCAGCACCTGGCCGTCGTCGCCGAGCACCCTCGTACGGGGCGGGCGGTCGACGGTCGAAGCGCGGTCGACGATGTAGTCGCCGCGGGGTGGGCCGACCGCGTCGTGGTCGAGGTCGTCGTCGGTGATCCGCACGAACCCCCCGCCGTCGAGGTCCACCCGGCAGATCTGACGGACGTAGGGGTCCTCGTTCAGCCCGTTGGCCAGGAACCACACCTGGCCGCGCTCCTCGTCGACCCGCAGGACCCGGCGGACCAGCCACTGCCCCCCGGTGACCCGTCCGAGCAGCTCGCCGTCGGAGGAGTAGCGGTACAGGTGACCCCAGCCGTCGCGCTGGGACCACCACAGGATCTCCCCCGAGTCCAGGATGCGTACCACGGGCGGGGCGTGCAGGTACGGCGAGGGATCCGCCCGAGTCCGGCCGGTCTCGGTGACCAGCGTCGTCATCGCGCCGGTGCCCGGGTCGAGGCGGCGCAGCTCGAGGGTGCGCCCGTCCCGGGACTGGTGCAGGACGTGGACGGCGTCCTCCTTCTCCCCCGACCACCACCGCCGGTCCAGAGCGTAGGGGGAGGTCAATACCTCCGGCTCGCCGGACGCGGCCACGTTCTGCCCGGTACGGATGTCGAGGACGTGCCACGTCATCGTCGCCTGGGCTTCGTCGCCGGGCATCGGGTAGCGGATACGGTGTGCCACCGGCCGCCCGCCGCCGGACGGGGCGGCCTCCACCAGGACCTGCTCGGGCAGCTCGCGCTGGTCGATCCGGTGGGTGACCAGCCGGGTGGAGTCCGGCGACCAGGCCGCCACCAGCACAGAGTCCAGTCCCAGCAGGGGCAGCTTGACCTTCGTGGCCGCTTCGAGGAGCCCGCCGTAGTCCCGGTGCGGCTCGGCGTCGTCGGTGAGCGCGAACTCCTGCTGCCCGTCCCGGCTGCGCACCCACACGTTGCCGTCCCGCCGGAACGCCACCCACGCCCGGTCCGGCGAGACGACCTCCCCCGGCCCCACCGGGGGTCCGTCCTCTACCTGCGTGCAGGTCCCGGTACGATCCGACCACTCCCACCGCGCGTCGAAAGCCGAGAAGCGGATCACTTCGGGATCCCGGTCGGGGACCTCGAACTCCACGGAGGTGAGCGGCAGGTCGTCGGCCTCCACCGCGCACCCGGACGACTGCGACAGCGCTGCGGCGAGCCGCTCGTGGTCGAACGCGTCGCTCCTGGTGCCCGCCGCCGGGTCGACCAGGACGTACCGCGTCCCGGACCGGTACCGGAACAGAGCACCGTCGTCGGACCACTGCGGTACCACCGCGGCCCGCGGGACCAGTCGGGCCCGGTACGGCGCGAGCATCTGTTCCGCGCGCGCGTAGTCGGTGTCGGTGAGGTGGATGCGCCCGGCCGGGTCGATCATGACGGAGCCTTTCTCCTGATGGGACTAGACCGACCACCTCACACCATGACGCCGCGTCGGGCTCCACCCGAAAATGGGCCAAATCATCAGGCTTGCTACGTGCAGCGGTCGAACGCTGGACCCCGCCGCCGGGTGTCTCGGTCGACGGACCCGGCCGCGGGGTGGCGCTCGCCAACGGCGACCAGGGACTGGAGCAGCTTTCAGTCTGTGTCGTCGGGGACGAGGCCGCGATCGGTCCGACCGCGGCCACGAGGTCCTTACCTCTCGGTCGCCTTGCGTAGGGCGTCGAGTCAGGTCATCCCGGTCTCGGCCTCCCGACGTTCCGCAGAAGTCGGGGATTCTGGAGGGAGGAATTGTCAAGACCTAAGGATCGGTGACTCACGCGGCCTGTTCGCGGTCTCCTGTTCCGTGGTCGGTCTGGTCGTCGGGTCGCTCGACGAGTTGCCCCTCCTCGAAGGTCGCCCCGGCGCGCACGAGCGCGACCAAGTGGAGTGCGTTCACGGCGCGCCACCGGGTTTGGGCGGACTCGATCAGCTTGAACGCCATCGCCACGCCGGCGGCCCGGGAGCCGGGTCACTTGGTCACGCGCCGGCGCAGCCGAACCGTGGCGAAGGTCGACTCGATCGGGTTGGTCGTGCGCAGGTGGACCCAGTGCTCGGCGGGGTAGTCGTAGAACTCCAGCAGCACGTCGAGATCGTCGGTGATCTGATGTTGCTTCAGTTCGGTGGACAGGTGTCCGCTTTCGGATACTTTGACACTGAACAAGGAGATTGAAGTGCCCAAGACCCGCCCCGCGTACCCGCCGAAGTACCGCGACCAGATCATCGCCCTGGCCCGCTCCGACGGCGCCCGCCGCCGCACCGCGCGATCGGAGCCCGGCACGCCCGATGCGCCCGACCGCGGGATTGTCCGCGTCCGGAGCCCCTCCTACGGCCGCTTACGGATCGATCCAGCCGAGCTCGACGGCCCGCCCATACGTCGCCGGTTCGACCACAGGCAGGGTAAGGATGGACAACGCATACGCGAGGATCAGCAGCCCGATCGATACCGCCCAGGCACGGCGACGGGTCAGGACCGGGCGAGGACGGGAGCCCTGCGAACCCGCACCGGTGCCGGCGGTGCCGGAAGGCCGGTGCCGGCTGAGCTGTGTCGCCGGGAGCCGCCGATGGGACGGCCGCAGAACCCAGGAGGCGATGGCGCACGCGCCGAACATCAGCGGCACCCCCCAAAGGTCGGGGCTGCCGCCGACGACCAGGTGCGACACCACGGCACCCGACCACAGGAAGAAGGAGCCCACGTAGGCCCACTCCTTGACCAGCGCGAACCCCGGCACGATGACCGCGGCGGCCGCGGCGGCCTGCCACACCCCGAGGATGTAGGCGACGTAGGGTGGGTATCCCAGATGGCGCAACTGGGCGGCGATCCAGTCGATCGGCACCAGGTTCCAGACCGCTCCCGACGCCAGTTCGACGACGATGACGAGCGTGGTGGCCCAGTAGAGGACGGCGCGGAGCCGGTTCCGGTCCCAGCCGTCTCGCGCGGCCGCGTCGGACTCCTGGCCGCTCGCACCGTGGGCTGTGGTCGTCATGGGCTGAACTCCAATGGCTCCAGGATGTGCAGGCGCGGCTCTCTTGCCGGTGGTCATGAGGACGCCCCGGCCAGTGTGTCGGGGACCGGCCGTTCGGGGCGTGTTCCGCCCTTGGGCCATGGCACGGAGCCCGGCCTGCGTGCCTCGGTTCGGATCTTGAACAGCCCGAGCTTGCAGGTCAGCTCCTTATAGGCCGCGACGATCGGGCCGCTGAGATGGATGTTCAGGGCGGTGTCGTCCTTGCGGGCGAACTGTCGCACGCCGCTGCGCCGACCGAGGCTGACGCAGGAGCCGGTGAAGGCGAAGTCGAGCACTGTCGGCCCGGTTCCCGCGATGCTGCTCAGCACGGTGTCGGCGGCCTGCGCTCCCAATGGTGCTGCGGCCTGGCAGCTCATCCGCAATGGCCGTCCGGACGGCGCGGCCGCGTCCCCGGTCGCGACGATGCGATCGTCGTCGACGCTGGTCAGTGTTTCGTCGGTGAGCAGCCGGCCGATCCCGTCGGTGCGCAGCCCGCTCGCGGCGGCCAGGTCCGGCACACCGAACCCGGCGGCCCAGATGGTCAACGCGCTCGGGCGCGCGGCACCTTCAGAGAGGACGACCGCGTCCGGCCGGACCGCGGCCACCCCGGTCTTCTCGAGTACGGCGACACCGTGGCGGGACAGCCATCGCGAGACCGATCGGCGGGCCGACGCGCTGAGCGACGGCGCCAGGATCCCGCCGCAGACCAGTGTGACCCTGCGCCCTTGCTCAGCGAGCTCGGCGGCCGCCTCGATGCCGGTGAGTCCCCCGCCGACCACCGTGATCGGGGCATCGGGCGGCAGTTCCCCCAGGGTGGCGCGGAGCCGCTGCGCGGGCTCCCACTCCGCCATCGAGACCGCGTTCTCGGCCGCGCCGGGCACCGACGCAGGTACCGCCGCGGTGCTGCCCACGGCGTAGACGGCGTAGTCGTAGTCGAGGTCGCGGCCCGAGGCGAGCCGGACCGTGCGGGCGGTGGTGTCGATGCGTACGGCCGTGTCGACGACGAGATCGATGCCGTCTCCCAGCAGCGAGCGGTAGTCGGCGGTGGCCGCACCGGTGCCGGCCACGAACTGGTGGAGTCGGATGCGGTCGATGAAAGTCGGGCGGGGATTGACCAGGGTGATGGTGACGTCGTCGCGCTTGCGCAGCCGGTTGGCCGCGAGCGTGCCCGCGTAACCGCCACCAACGACGACGACCTTGCGGGCGGGCTGTACAGGCGTTGCCAATGATGCCGCCTTCCCTTGTGATGAACGGCGTCTCACTGGTCCGACGGCACAGCACCTCCGAATGTGACTTCCACCGGCCGCCGCTGCGGTTCTGCGGCAGAGGCGTGGGTCCTCGGCCGGAACGCAGCCGACGACGCGGTCAGTCCACACGGCAGCACGAGCCGCTACAACAGCAAGGTCCGCCACCCCGGCCGCCCAACCGTGGCGCTGATCCAGTCCACCGCCTGACCGCCGCCACCGCCTCCGGGGTGCGGCAGTCGGGTGCGAGAGGGCGGAGCGTAGTGTCCGGCCGCTTGTGCTACTTTCAGGCCATGCGATCAGAAAACAGTCCATCCGGTCGTAAACGAGCGTCCTTCATCGAAGAGGCCCGCCGCGCGCAGATCATCGAGAGCGCCATCGACACCTTCGCGGAGCTCGGCTATGCCAACACCTCCCTGGCGCGCGTCGCCGAGCGCGCCGGCATCAGTAAGAGCGTGATCTCGTACCACTTCGCCGGCAAGACCGAGTTGACCGAGCAGATCGTCGAGCAGGTCTACAGCGACATCGCCCAGTTCGTCCTGCCGCGGACGGAGAAGGAGGCCACGTCGACCCGCGCGCTTCGGGCGAACATCCGCGCGGTCGCCGAGTACATGCGAGGCCATCGCACCCAATTGCTCGCTCTCGGAGAGATCTTCAACAACTCCCGCACCGCCGAGGGCAAGCGGCGTTTCGGCGTCGCCTACAGCGAGCCGGTCTACGAAGCGCGGGAGGCGTTGTTCCGCAGCGGCCAGCAGGCCGGCGAGTTCCGCCGCGAGTTCGACCCCCGCGTCATGAGCGTCGCCGTGCAGTCCGCGATCGACGGCATGTTCGCCTACTGGGTCACCTACCCGGACCACGACTTGGAAGCGCACGCCGACGACCTGGCCGACCTGTTCGAACACGCCACCCGTACCGGGCACCCGCGCGGAGAGGCGGACCGATGACGCGGGTCCCCGACCGGCCGGCAGCGCCGCCCGCCACACGTACACGGCTTCTCTACGTCGACAACCTGCGCACCGCCCTGACGGTGCTCGTGGTGCTCCACCACGCCGCCATCACCTACAGCAACATCCCGCACTGGTACTACCCGGAGCCGCCGACCGACTCCTCAGGCACGCTCCTGGACATCCTGCTCGTACTCAACCAGGCGTTCTTCATGGGCGCCTTCTTCCTGATCGCCGGGCTCTTCGTGCCGGGCTCCCACGACCGCAAGGGCACCGCGCGCTTCCTCGGCGAACGGCTGCTGCGCCTGGGGGCCCCGCTGCTGGTGTGGCTGCTGGCGCTCCGTCCCCTGGTGACCCTCGGCCGCTATGCCGACGCGAGGGAGGCCGCCGCCCAGCAGGGTGCCGAACTGCCCTACTGGCAGTACTACCTGACCTCGTTCACACCGGGGCCGATGTGGTTCGTCGAGGTGCTGCTCGTGTTCAGCGCGCTCTACGTCCTGTGGCGGCACCTGACCGCCAAGGGCCGACGCGCATCCGGACCGGCCCCGGTCACGGGCCGGGCACCCGGCGCCGCCGCGATCGTCGCCTTCGTCGTCGGGCTGGCCCTCGTGAGCTACCTGTGGCGCATCGTGCTGCCGATGGGCGACCCCCTTCCGGTCCTCGGCCTGCCCACACCCGCCTACCTGCCGCAGTACGCCGCGCTGTTCACCATCGGGCTGGTCGCGACCCGGCGCGGCTGGCTGGAGGGCCTCTCCAGAACGGTCGGCCGGATCGGGTTCGCCGCTGCGGCCGCCGCCGCGGTCGCGATCGTCCTCCTCCTCGTCGGCTCCTCCGAGGAGGCGGCGTTCCTGGGCCACGGCACCTGGCAGTCCCTGGTGATGACGACCTGCGAGTCGGCGCTCGCCGTCGGCATGGTCCTGGGCCTTCTGGTGCTGTTCCGGGAGCGCCTCGACCGCCAGGGGCGCCGCCGCCGGTTCCTGTCGGCGCACGCCTACACCGTCTACCTGATCCACCCGGTCGTGCTGGTCGCGCTGGGCTACGCGCTCAGCGGCGTGGACGCGCCCGCTGTGGCGAAATTCGTACTCCTGGCCGTCCTCGCGGTGCCGCTCTGCTGGTCGGCGGCGTTGCCGGTACGCGCCCTACCCGGCGCACGGAAGGTGCTCTAGGTGGAGGCCCTGCTCTCGGCCGGCCGACCGACCGCCGGTGTCAGCCGGGCACCTCCGCGATGGAGGCGGTGAGCCGGGCGAGGCCGCCGACGACGTCGCCCGTCGCTCCTGAACCGTCGCCGCCCCGCTCCGCCACAGGGTAGGGCGAGGGCGCGCACGGCGGACCGGGGCGCCAGGACGCCGGGGGCACCGGACCGCCGCGCGGATGGCTCGGGCCGTCCGGACCCGGACCGAAACCCCCTCCGCCGCGACAGGCCAGCGGCGATCCGGGCCCTTCAGACTGGGCCCATCCCCTCCGCCAGGCGTCCTGCGTGCTTCGTGGCGGCGCCAGCGGGGCAGTGGCCGGGCACACCATCCAGCGAGTCCCGATCGCCGTCGTGTCGGGATTGGAATCGAGCACGCTCCGAGGCGCCCTGGGGTCGCCCTGGGGTTGTCGCCGAGCTCCAGCGCGCAGGCTGCGGCTTGACCATGCAGCTCGCCGTCACTGATCCAGTAGCGCCCGGGGCGGCTCCGCATCGGTCGGACCGCGTCCGTACGCCTCGTAGGCGGCCTCCATCGCCCGGGATGCTGAACGGGCGTCCCCGTTGACGGCGTGACCGCGCGGTCCGCACGGTCATCAACCTCCCGATGATGTTCAGCCAGGCGTGCTTCTCCCACACCCGCTCCCACAGGTACGCCGTCGCCGACCGGCCGTCCGCGCCGGGCGGGTTCCCGGCACCGCTGTCGAAGCCCATGTCGAACGGTAGGAAGTGGGCCTTCTCCCCCTCCAGCCTCGTGGTCATCGCTGCGAGACCGTTCGAGACGGCGAAGTGGACCAGCGCCCGGTGACCGAACGACAGCAGCGGCAGCGGAGCGCCGCGGGCGGGCCGGACCCTCCGGCCCGCCCGGCGTCAGTCCGGAGGGCGCGTCGCCATGTCCCGTGAGAGTCCTTCGAGTCGCGCCACGCGGGCGGTGGTTCGGGGATGCGTCCGGTAGGTCCAGTCGAAGAGCCGCTGCAACGGCCCGTCGGCGGTGCCGGGCCGCTGAAACGGAAGGATCGCCAGCGGCGATCCGTTCGACAGCTCGCGCAGGTCCTCTTCGGGCACCGCCAGCATCCCGCCCTCGATTTCGGCCAGGGCCGCGGCCAGCCCTGCCGGCGCCCCGGTCAGCTCGGCGGCGCCCCGGTCCGCGGCCAGTTCGCGGCGCCGGTTGAGCCGGTACAGCATGGCAAAGCCGGGCAGGCAGGCGACGCCCGCGGGTATGGCCACACCTAGGAACGCCACGCACGCCAGTGTGATCAGCAGCGCCCGCACGACTCCCAGCAGCACCAGGAGCGGAGCCGCGAGCGGCAGCGGTATGCGACGCATGGGCGGGGCCAGGCCCGGTCCGTCCGCGGAAGTGCGCTGGAACGCCGGCTTCCAGGCCCGCCCGCATTTGCGCGCCGCCGCGCACAGCACAGGGTCGATCCGCTCGACAGCGCCTACGAAGGCGGCGGGCAACCGCACCGGCCATCCGACCACCGCATCGGCGAAGGCCATCACCTGCGCGTCTCGATGAGCAAGGTGCGCGAACTCGTGGGCGAGAACGGACTCCAGCCGCGAATTGTCCAGCAGCTCCAGCAGACCGCGGCTCACACACAGGGTCGGGCGCTCGCCGGGAGCCGTGAACACCAAGGAGTTGGGCG
Source organism: Murinocardiopsis flavida (assembly GCF_003014485.1). GTDB lineage: Bacteria > Actinomycetota > Actinomycetes > Streptosporangiales > Streptosporangiaceae > Murinocardiopsis > Murinocardiopsis flavida. The sequence continues at coordinate 158,412 of NZ_PYGA01000002.1, forward strand.
CCTGCGTCTCCATGATCCGCAGGATCGGCTTGTCCTGCCCCGACAGTGCGCTCAACCGGTCCACCACGGCGTGCAGGCGCGGCTCCTCGGCCTCGCCGGCGTCGCTGAGATCGGCCCGCACCGGATGGTCGCTGCCCATCCAGCCGAGAACCTCCGCCAACGCGAGCATCAGCACCACCGGGACCAGCCCGACCCACCAGGGCGCACCCAGATACCACGCCAGGATGCACGCGGCGGCCGCGTACCCGGCCGCCGTCGCCGCGATCAGCAGCCACGCTCCCAGGACCGGCCAAGCCGCCTTCAACTTCCGGGATGAGCTCACGAAGCGAGCCTAGGGCTCGGGCCGGAAACGTTCACCGGAGCGAACCCGGCAGGCGCGGTATTATTATACCGATCCATCGGTGTGTGCAGGTCGATCGCCCGAGGGCCGGGCCCGTTCCGCCGTGCACCTTCGGCGCCCGAATGCCATGGGAGCCTTGACATTCCGGAGATCTGGACGCGACCGTGTGGCGGTCCGATCGGAGTGGGTGGGTGCTGCGGTGCGGGAATCCGATCGATGGCTCGACCTGGGCCCGGAGCAGCGGCGGGCGCTGCCGAGAGCTCTGGCTTACGGGTCCGGCCTGTTCCTGGCGAGCCTGGTGCCGCTGGGAGCGTTCGCGTGGGCGCTGCGATCCGTCGAGGCCAACGGATTCTCGGCGATACCCGCCGTGGGCATGGTCGTGGCCGCGGCCGGTTGCGTCGCGGGACTGGGCGTTACGGCCCTGATCCTCTTCTGGACCCCCCGGTTCCTGGCCCGGCAAGGGGTGGAATTCGGCGACGACGGGCTGCGGCTGGTCCAGGAGCCCCGCTGGTGGTTCCGAGGACGTGCGATGCACGTGCGTTGGGAGGACGTGGACTCGTTCACCCCCAGCGGAGCTGCCGGCCCCCGGCGATGGACGTGGCGGGTACTCGGCCTGCGCGGTGTCGCTCCCCACGCGCGGCCCCCGCACTGGACGGCCCTCGTCCTCGCCGGGGGCGAGCCGCCGCGCGGGGTGGCCCGGTCCGCGACGATCCGGCTGTTCCTCCAGCTCCGCGAGGACAGCGCGGCAGAGTTCACCCGGCTGCTGGAGTCGCACCGGTCGCAGGCCGAGCCCGCGCCGCGGGCCGAACCCGGCCGCGCAACGGCCGCACGGGGGTGGCTGGCACTGCGGCGGTCCCACCGCGTGGCGTGGCTGCTCCTGTGCCTGACCGCGCTCCTGCTCCCCGCAGTGCCCCTCGGCCCGCTGGTGCTCCAGGACGGACTCGCCCGACTGGATCCCGGCGATCCGGCCGTGGCGCTGTTCGCCGTGATGAGCGCGGTCGGCCTGTCGGCCGCGCTGGTCGCGGCCCCCTGGCAGTGGGCGGAGCAGGGAATGGTCGTCACCGACCGGGGCCTGGGGTTCGAGCGGCGGCCCCTGTGGTGGGTGCCGGAGCGGCGCGGGTTCGTCCGCTGGGAAGACGTCCTCGGTACCGCCGTGCGCGAGGTGGTCCGGACCTCCCCCGGCGAACAGCACCAGGCGGTCGTCGAGGTCTACCTCGACCGCCTGGACGCGTCGGAACGCTTCCCTGGCTGGGTGCGGCGGGTGCGTGCGGGCGAGGCGCTGTGGGGGGAGGCGACCGATTGCGCCCGGCTTGTCGTCCCCCTCGGCGATCCGCAGGAGCGGAGCAGGGTGTCGCTGCTGCTCGCCCAGGCCTCGCCCCCGTCCCTCGCGGGGCCGTCGGCCCTCGGCGCCGGGCCCCGCAGCACGTACTGGATTCCGGTCCGCCGCTGGGTCCTCCCCGCGCTCATGGTGCCGGTGCTGCCGATCTGCGCGGTGAGCGGCGTTGCGCTCGCCGCGGCGACGGCCGGCTCCGCCCCCGCCCCGGGCATCTGGGCGGGGGTGCTGGGCTTCGCGGCGGTCGGGCTCGCGGCGGCGGCCCGGCTGCTGCCGCCCTTGTGCGCGCGCCAGGGGATCGTGGTCGACGACGACGGCCTGCGCCTGGTGCGGGAGCCCCTGCTGTGGTCCCGTGAACTCACGGCGCGGGTGCGTTGGGAGCATGTGCGCGCGATCCGCCCGGGGACCGCGCTGACGCTGAGTCGTCTCGGAGACTGGAACGGCGGTTTCACCTTCCCGGTCACCGACGTGGTGGTGGAGCGGCGCCACGCGCCCGCGCGCACCCCTTGGTGGGCGCGGACAGGAGGCGCGGACCCCGACGTGGTCCGGCTCCGGCTCTGTCCTGGCGCCGAGCAGCACCCCCTGCTGTCCCGGGCCGTCCAAGGCCGCGTCGGCCGCGGCTCCGGTGAGCCGTACGAGGGTGGGGACCGCGGCGGCGCCCTGGGCGGGCCACGGCGGCACTGACCGGGAGGTGGGGAGTCCTGCGCCACACCACCAGGAGCCTTTCCAAGATCGGCGGCACCGTGCACGCCGCGTCGACTCCCACGATCCTCGAAAAGAAGAACTCGCCGAGAGAACCTCAATGGACACTTTGCTCGAAACCACAGAATTCAGAACAGTGAGTTCGCGATAAAATCGCCAATTACCGCAATGCGTCTCTTGTTCGTCATCGGCGGTGAGACCGACCGATGGACCCCTCGGGCAGGCGGCCGAGACGTCGGCCCGGACCGTTCATGGACCCCGCAATTGCGCGGGTGCCACTCGTTATCAATAGGTGGGGCGAAAAAACCCTGGTGATCGCGAGTTGTGGCGTCTGGCAAGTTAGGCACGTAACCGAAGGAGTGCTGCTGGCTCAGCCTCGGCCCTGGCACGTTCGGGCTCGGCGGTGCGCAGAGGGGGGAGGGCACGTGCTGCGAGCCCCGCCTGTGCGGTACTCACACGGCAAGGTGATCGCGCGACTGCTGGAGGAGAGCACGAGGCAGTTCGCGACCGTGTATTTTGACCGTTGTTCTGGGCCGCACCACGAAGTACCCGGCGGGGCGCGGGATCCTCCTGGCGTTACCCGAAGAGCTACCGGCCGTGAGGAGCTCAGCCGAGCGGGACGATCTGTTGTTGATGATGGCGGAACTCGTACCGGTGGGGACCAAGACCTTCACCGACCCCCGGCTCTGCGCGGCCATCGTCGACCGGCTCACCTCCAACGGCGCCACCATCCAGACCGGCACCGACTCCTACCGCCTCGCCCACACCAAAGCCCAGGCCGAACGCGCCGACGCCGGCGGCGTGGGTGCCTGAAGGACTGGTTGAAAAGGGACTCACAGACGATCGGGCTCGCAGAGGATGCCCGGGCCTGAAGAGTGACAGCATCCTCAGGGCTGCCGAAAAATGGATCGTCAGGGCAGGCTAAGCCTCCTACCGTTCCGCCATGCAGATCATTGTGACGCTGGACTGTGTCGACACCGAAGCGCAAGCCGACTTCTGGCTTGCCGCGCTCGCTCCGCTGGACTACCAGCGCGGCTTCCACGGACCTCCCTACCTGAGCCTGGTCGGGCCCACTCCTGCACCGACCCTCCTCCTGCACCACGTCCCAGAACCAAAACAGGGCAAGAACCGCATGCACCTTGATCTCGACTTTGGCACCGCGGACCTGATGCCCGAGGTCAATCGCCTCGAACAGCTGGGCGCTACGAGACTCTCTGAAGAACTCAGCGAACACGGCTTTCGCTGGATCGTCGTTGCCGACCCGGAGGGCAACGAGTTCTGCGTATTCGATCCCCCGAACAGCACCGACACTGCACAGTAGTTACGGCCAGGCCGAGGCCCCACCTCTGGCCTGGCCCGCCGAACTGCGAGCGGACGGCGAAGGGATGGACGGGCCAACGGGTCGATGTCACCGCGGACAGCACCGCCAAGACGATCACCTGGGAGCGGCTTGCGACCATCCCGCTCGGCGGCCAGTAAGCGAGCGGGCCGGACCACCTTGGGTTGTCCGGCCCGCTTCGTGTGGGTCACTGAAGCGGCAGATTGCCCTCCCGGATCATCCGGCGCAGGCTCGTCCGGGACGCCGCGAAATCGTCCTCCAGTGTCGCAACCTGACGCTGGAGCGCGGCAGGCTCCGCTCGTGCGTCGTCCCGCTCACCGGTCAGTCGCTGCGCGGCCTCGGTCAGCTCGTCAACCCGCACCACCAGGTCCGAGTTGCCGAGCCGGTCGAGTTGATGGCCGAGGCGACGCTGCAATGCCGCCTTGAGCTGGTCGCGATCCTGACGCAGTGCGCGGACCTCAGCCCGCGCCAGTTCAAGGTCGGTCTTCAGGCTGGTGGCGCTCGCGGAGAGACCGGCCGCCCGATCGCGCGCGGGCTTCAGGACCTGCTGCGTGCGAGCCTTGCGCTGCGACGCGCGGCCGGGTCGCACCGCGCGCGGCGATCGCTCTCCAGGCGATGCGGGCGCCCGTCAGCCGCGCCACCGCCAAAAGGTCTGTGTTGCAAACCCGAGCCTTGGAACGTACTCTGGCCGCAGCATAAGGTTTGCACCGCAGACTTAAGGAGCGTGCAATGCATGTATCGCCGACCGCCGACCAGATCCGGCGCATGTCCGCCGTCGCGGCCAACTACAACGGGCTCCAAGGGCTGACCATGGTCCCGGTGAGCCTCTGGATGTTCGCCTACGGGGCCGCCGTCCTCTTCTCCCCCGCTGCAATGCTCTGGGTGGCGGCGGCTTTGGTGGTCGTGATCGGCGCCTCGGTACTGATCGCGAGGGCCTACCGCCACCGGTTCGGCCGGGTGCGCCAGGGCGGCTTCGCCGTCCACGCCGCAACCGTCATCACGGCGCTGGTCGCGTTCATCCTCGCCGCACTCGTGCTCAACCTCATCGGATGGAAGGCGGGCGGCGGGCAGGGGAACCCGATATGGCCCTTCGGAATCCAGTTCGCGCTCGTCATCGCGATCGCGTTCTTCCTGCCGCCGGTGCTTCGCGGCCGCACCCTCGACATGTCAATCAGCCGACACTGGCAGGTGATGTGCGCACTGCTGGTCCTCGTCTCGCTGGTGCCGCTGGGACTGCTCACCGGCGGGATGGTCCACCCCCTGAACGTCACTTACGAGATCGGCATGGCCTCGAACTTCTGGACCATGGGCGTCTGCTTCCTCATCGGCGGGCTCTGCGACCACCGCCTCCTGATGAACAGCCTCGGCGCCGCGCCGACCGGGGAACGGTAATGGCGACACCGTCCGAGGAACTGGCCGAGATGGACCGCGTCATCCACGAACCGGCGCGGCTCGCCCTGACCACCGCACTGCTGTCCTGCGACGGCGCCGACTTCCTATTCCTGCAGAAGCTCATCGGACTGACCAAGGGCAACCTCTCCAGCCACCTGAACAAGCTACAGACCGCCGGGATCGTTGCCATCACCAAGTCCGGTGCCGGCCGCACCGCGCGGACCTGGGTCGCCCTGACCGACGAGGGGCGCGCGGCGACCGCCCGCCACTGGAAGCGCCTGGACCAGCTCAAACATCTCGCGGAGAACGGACTGCCCGACCAGGCCCCATACGAGGAGTGAGGGGTGCCACCGGGGCCCGATGCCAGGCTCGGACCATGACGCTGCTGCTGACCCGCTCCCAGATCGTCACCCTCCTCGACACGGACGCGTCGACTACCGCGACACCGGCGACGTCCGCGCCGACCTGCGCGAGCAGTTCGTCCGCTCCAGTGCCGCACTGCTGAGCCCCGAGATCTGGCCCGTCTACCGCGCCGTGATCATTGCGGCTCAGGACGACGACGCGCTGCGCGAGCGGCTCAATCAGCAGTTCCTCGCCGTGATTGAGAAGCGCACCCTGGACCGCCTCACCAGCGCCCAGCGTGCCGGCGAACTCATCGCGGACACCGATCTCACCTACTCCGCCGAGATACTGTGCGGAGCTCTCTACTACCGGGGGCTGCTATCCACCCGCCCCATCGACGAAGCGGCGATCGACGGCCTGCTCGACATGTTCATGGCCGCCTACTCCGCATCCCCGTGACTCCTCGCGATCTGGGGTCGATCCCGGTCTGGTCTTGAACGCCGTCGTGCTCTGGACGCCCCTTTACATCATCGACGCCGCGGTCGCCCTGATCAGAGCCGAGACCCACGAGATCCGGGACGAGGACACCGCCCGCCTGTCCCCCCTCAAGCACCGCAACCGCGACGTACTCCGCTCGGCCGGCCATCGGTACTCACCAGCTTCGCGACGGCGGCACCGGTCAGGCAGACGAGAGCGCCGGTGGCGTCGCGGCGGTCGGGCGGGAAGCGGTCCAGACGGCCACGCCTGCGAAGCGATCTGGATCACATGCTGTCACAGGGATCGATCACGCGGTGTCTTGTGCCCGAACCGCTCGAAACGAGGGAGACATCATGGCCGAGAACACCAATCTGCTTGTGATCGGCGGCGGATACGCCGGCGTCATGGCGGCCAATCGACTGACGCAGCGCGACGACGTGACCGTGACCCTGATCAACCCGCGTGCGACCTTTGTCCATCGCGTCCGCCTGCACCAACTGGTGGGCGGATCCGACGGCGCGGTCGTGGACTACCGGGAGGTCCTGGCCGAGGGCGTCCGGCTGGTGGTCGACACCGTGGCGCGAATCGACGCGGCCGACCGCAGCGTTGCGCTGGCGTCGGGCGGCACGGTGGGTTACGACTACCTGGTCTACGCGGTGGGCAGCGGCAGCGCCGACCCGCGTGTGCCCGGAGCGGGCGAGTTCGCTTACCCGATCGCCACCCTGGAGGATGCGGAGCGGCTGCCGCCGGTCCTCGACTCCGCGCCCATGACGGCCGCGGTGACGGTGGTCGGAGCCGGGCCCACCGGCATCGAGACCGCCGCCGAACTGGCCGAGCAGGGCCGTACCGTCACCCTGGTCTGCGGCGGCGTGCTCGGCCCGTACCTCCACACCCGGGGCCGGCGTTCGGTGGCCGGGCGGCTTGCGGCACTCGGAGTGACCGTGCTCGACGGCTCCGACGCCAAGGTGGCGGCGGTGACCCGCGATGCCGTGCGGCTCGCCGACGGCCGCGAGTTGCCGAGCCAGGTGACCATCTGGACCGCCGGCTTCGCAGTGCCGGACCTGGCCGCGCGCAGCGGGCTGAGCACCGACGCCCTGGGCCGGCTGCTCACTGACGAGACGCTGACGAGCGTGGACGACGACCGCATCATCGCGGCCGGGGACTCGGCGGCGCCGTCGGGCCTGGCGCTGCGGATGAGCTGCCAGGCCGCGATTCCTCTGGGCGCGCGCGCCGCCGACACGGTGCTCAGCCTGATCGCGGGCGAGCAGCCCGAGACCCTCAACCAGTCGTTCGGAGCGCAGTGCATCAGCCTGGGCCGACGCACCGGCATCTTCCAGTTCGGCAACCGGTCCGATGTCGCGGTGTGGTTCCACATCGACGGCCGCCTCGGCGCGAAGATGAAGGAGGTCGTGTGCAACGGCATCGTGAAACACCTGGCCGATGAGACGCACAAGCCCGGCGGATACAGCCTGCACCGCGTGAAAGGAGGCACCGGGCGCCAGGAGGCGCTGGAGGCCAAGCGCGGGAGGGCCCCGGCCACTGCGCAACGGGCCGCCTAGCCGGGTGCTCGTGGTCGATCCGGTCCGCTCCGACCGCAACGGATCCGGAGTGCATACCGTGCGGCGACGCCCACACCGCGGGCGCCGCTGCACGCATGCGCTCTTCAGAGGCTCTTTCCGCCCAGATCATGAACAACTTGGCGTTCCAGAGCCGTTTGCCGGGTGGGGTCCCACTTACGACCGCACCGAACAGGTGGGCCGGACCGAACAGCCGCCAACGATAGGGACCTTTTCGTGGATGCGCACTTGAAGGCATTCGGCAACCAGGTCCGGCAGCGAACGAGAAAGTTTGAGATATGAGCGACCACGCCGCCGACCCGGCGACCGAGGCCTTCGTCGCCCACCGCAACCTCCTCTTCACCGTCGCCTACGAGATGCTCGGATCGGCGTCCGACGCCGAGGACGTCCTCCAGGAGACCTGGCTCCGGTGGTTCAAGGTCGAACTGGAGCAGGTGCTCGACCAGCGCGCCTACCTGGTCCGGATCACGACCCGGCAGGCACTCAACCGGCTGCGCACCCTAAAGCGCCGCAAGGAGGCCTACGTCGGCTCCTGGCTGCCCGAGCCGCTGCTCACCGCACCTGCCGTGTCCGACGACGTGGAGCTCGCCGAGAGCGTGTCGATGGCGATGATGCTCGTCCTGGAGACGCTGTCGCCGACCGAGCGCGCCGTCTTCGTCCTGCGCGAGGTCTTCGATATCGGCTACGACGAGATCGCCGCCGCCGTCGACAAGAGCCCTGCCGCCGTCCGCCAGATCGCGCACCGCGCCCGTCGGCACGTCGAAGCCCGCCGTCCTCGCCAGGCGGTCTCCCCGAGCCAGACCCGGATGGCCCTGGAGTCGTTCCAGCGCGCATTCGAAACCGGTGATCTTCAGGGCCTACTCGACGTCCTCGCCCCTGAGGTCGTCTACATGGGCGACGGCGGCGGCGTCAAGCACGCTGCGGTGCGGCCGGTCATCGGTGCCGACAAGGTGGCCCACCTCTTCGCCGGCATGACCGGTAGGGCCGGAAACGCGGTCGTAACCCTCGGCCCCACCGTCGTCAACGGCAGCCCGGCACTCCTCGTACACCTGGACGGCGAGATCGACGGCGTCATCGCGATCCATGCTGAGGACGCCCGCATCACCGGCCTCTACTACGTCCGCAACCCGGAGAAACTGTCCCGTGTCGAATCCGAGACCCCGCTCACCCTGCGATGAAGACCGGCGGTGGAATCGCCACTTGGAGTCAGGTGCGGCGCTGAACCCCGTACGGTCCACCTCGCGTGTCACGCTCCTCCCCTTGTCCGTGGCCGAGTAGGCGCCGAACAGAAGTCCCCGTCCGAACTATCCGGGAGAGTCATGACAAATAGGTTCACCGAGTTGGCAGTTGACTGTCACGATCCGGAGAGGCTCGCGGCCTTCTGGTGCGAGGTGCTGGGCTTCAAGGTGATCGACCGGAGCGAGGGCAAGGTCGAGATCGGCTCCTGGGTGCCGACCGTCGAGGATGTTCGGGCCCTTCAGATGCCGCCCACCCTGCTGTTCATCCAGGTGCCCGAGGACAAGACGGTGAAGAACCGCCTTCACCTCGACGTCAGCCCGATCGGCGGCAGCACCGAGGCCGAGGTGACCAGACTGCTCGGCCTCGGCGCCACCAAGACGGATGTGGGCCAGGGCTCAGACCGAAACTGGGTCAAGGTGACTCCACCGCGGCGTTCGGGAGCGGACGGGCGGCGAACACGACGAGATCGCGAGGGCATGTACTGACAGGTGTCTGCCTCGGGCAGGCGCTTGCCGCGATGCACGGAAAGCGTAGAAATCACCCGAAACCCGGACTTCTCATCCGATGGTTCCCTCCGCCGGCGTCGCGCCCGCGATCCGGGGTCTGAGATGACCGCCGGTCCGGCGGACGGCGGATCCGGGCCGCGGTTCCATGCCATATCGCCCGCGCCTGGAGTGCGGCACCAGGCGGCGGGACCGCTCCCCCACTCGTCTGCATCAGTCAGCATCTGGCTGAGCATCCACCGGTACCAACGCGTACGAACGCGCACAGCGGCCCGGGAGCAGACCGTGGGACCGTCGCGGACTAGGCTCCGCTCATGGCCGCCTCCCCCGTCCGGTGGAAGCGGTGGGGACTCCGGGTCCTCGCCGCGCTCGCCGTCGTGCTCCTCATCGCCGCAGCCCTCGCCACCTTCACCGTCCGCCAATCATTCCCGCAGGTCAATGGGGAGATCAAGCTCCCGGGACTGGACAACGAGGCCACCGTCTACCGCGACGCCAACGGCATCCCCCAGATCTACGCCGACACCCCCGGCGACCTCTTCCAGGCCCAGGGATACGTCCACGCCCAGGACCGGTTCTGGCAGATGGACGTCAACCGGCACACCACAGCGGGGCGGCTCGCGGAGATGTTCGGGCCGGGGCAGGTCGACACCGACGCGTGGCTGCGCACGATGGGCTGGCGGCGGGTCGCCGAGCAGGAGTACGACCTGCTCGCCGCGGACACCCAGGCGAACCTGGACTCCTACGCCGACGGGGTGAACGCCTACCTCAAGGGGAAGGAGGGCGGCGAGGTGAGCCTGGAGTACGCGGTGCTCGGGTTGACGGGGTCGGGGCCCGGGCCCATCGAGGAGTGGACGGCGGTCGACAGCCTCGCCTGGCTGAAGGCCATGGCCTGGGACCTGCGCGGGAACATGTCCGACGAGATCGACCGCGCCGGCCTGCTGTCGCGCGGCCTGAGCCGGGAGCAGGTCGAGGAGCTGTACCCGGACTACCCGGAGGACGAGCACGCGCCGATCGTCCCCGGGGGCTCGGTCGAGGACGGGGAGTTCGTCCCCGGCAGCGCCGCCGACGGTGCCGCCGACGCCCCCGCACCGGACGCGGGCGGTGCGGCCACGGACAGCGGCACGGGCGGCGGCACGAAGGGCCCCGGCGACCAGGGCGGCACCGCCGATAAGTCCGACGAGGACGGCGAGCCAGACAAGGACGACAAGGCCGACAGGGGCGAACAGGCCGACAAGCACGACAAGGGCGACGACGCCCGTGCTCCCCTGCCGCCCCGCGCCGCCGGGGCCGCCGTTGGCGCGGTCGGCGAGGGCCTCGCCGACCTGCCCGCCTCCTTGGGCGAGGCATCACCCGACCTGGGGTCCAACTCCTGGGTGGTCTCCGGCGAGCACACCGAGAGCGGCGGCCCACTGCTCGCCAACGACCCGCACCTGGGCCCCGCGATTCCATCGGTCTGGTACCAGACCGGGCTGCACTGCACGACGGTGGACGAGTCCTGCCCCTACGACGTCAGCGGGTACACCTTCCCCGGCCTGCCCGGCGTGGTGATCGGCCGCAACGCCGACGTCGCGTGGGGGTTCACCAACCTCGGCCCCGATGTCACCGACCTCTACCTGGAGCGCATCGAGGGCGACTCCGCCGTGGTCGACGGCGAGAAGGAGCCGCTGGAGACGCGCACCGAGACCATCGAGGTCGCGGGCGAGGACCCGGTGGAGATCACGGTGCGCAGCACCCGGCACGGCCCCCTGATGTCCGACGCCGCGCTCGGCGGCGACCTGCGCAGGTTCGGCGCCAAGGCCAACGTCGACGGAAAGGGTGCGCAGGTAGACACCGCACGGGACGCGCACTACGGCGTCTCGCTCGCGTGGACGGCGTTGGAGCCCGGCCGCACCGCCGACGCCGTCTTCCGGCTGAACCGCGCCACCGGCTACGCGGACTTCCGCGCGGCCGCCCGCACCTTCGAGGTCCCCGCGCAGAACCTGGTCTACGCCGACACCGACGGGTCCATCGCCTACCAGGCGCCGGGCCGGATCCCCGTCCGCGCCAAGGGCGACGGGCGCTGGCCGGCGCCCGGCTGGGACTCCGACTACGACTGGGACGGCTTCATCCCCTTCAAGGAGCTGCCCGCGGTGCGCGACCCGGAGCGGGGCTACATCGTCACCGCCAACCAGGCCGCCGTCGGCGCCGACTACCCCCACATGCTCACCTCCGACTGGGACTACGGCTACCGCTCCCAGCGCATCGACGACCTCCTCGCGGACGCCATCGCCGACGGCCCCGTGACGGTGGCCGACATGGGCCGCATCCAGATGGACAACGCCAACGCGGGCGCCCGCGCGCTGGTGCCGCACCTGCTCGACACGCCCGTCGGCGACCGTCTGGGCGGCCGGGTCGCCGAGGCGCGGGACCTCCTCGCCGACTGGGACTTTCGGCAGGACGCCGGGTCGGCCCCCGCCGCGTTCTACAACGCGACGTGGCGGCACCTGCTGCCGCTGCTCTTCGACGAACTGGGCGAGAACACGAGCATGGACGGGTCGTCGCGGGGCTTCCTCGTGGTCGCGGGGCTGCTGGAGGACCCCGACTCGCCCTGGTGGGACGGTGCCGAGGCGAGCGGGCCCGACCACGTCCTCGCGCTGGCGATGGAGCGCGCCGCGGAGGAGCTGGCCGAGGAGCACGGCGGCGACCCCGCCGACTGGCGCTGGGGCGAGTTGCACACGTTCACCCCCACGCACCAGACGCTGGGCACGTCGGGGATCGGGCCGGTGGAATGGCTGTTCAACGGCGACACCGTCCCCTCGGCCGGCGGTTCCAGCACCGTCAACGCCACGGGCTGGAAGGTCGACAAGGGCTACGAGGTGGACTGGGTGCCGTCGATGCGGATGGTGCTGGACCTGGGCGAGCCGGCGGACTCGCGCTGGGTCGACCTCACCGGCGCCTCAGGGCACGCGTTCCACCCGGCCTACGGCGACCAGACCGAGCTGTGGCAGCGCGGCGCAACCCTGCCCATGCCCTTCGGCAGGGCGTCGGTGCGCGCCGCCGCCGAGGACGAGCTGACCCTGCACCCCTGATCAGCGCCCCTGCCGACACGCGGGGCCGGACGCAGTGGGAGACTCCTGCGTGGCCGCGCACCAGCACGCGTTCGGGGCCATGCGGAACGCCGCGCCGCCTCCGCACGTCGGTAGAAGCGACACCGTGAAGGGAGCGGCTCGCGTGACCATTGTCGAGTTCCTCAATGCGCGCCTGGTCGAGGACGAGCAGAGCGCGCAGTGGGCGTTGTCGGCGACGGCGACGCCGGCCCGGTTGGCCAGCGAGATCCTGGCCAAGCGCCGGGTCATCGAGGGCTACAACGCGGCGTACCGCGAATGCACCCGTGCGCTGGAGGAGGCGGCGCGCGTGGCGGGCCGCCGCAGGGGCGCCGAGCACGCCGCGCAGCCGCCCGTGACCGACGGCCCGCTCTCGGCGCTGTGGGCGTGGCGCGAGGCCCTCAAGCACATCGCGGCGGTGTACAGGGACCACCCCGACTACGACAGCGCCTGGCGCGCCTGACCGGCCGCCGGGGTACCGGCCCGGACTCCGGCCGAGAGGACGTGCCACGGCGGTCGCGGGCCCCGCTGCGCGATCACCGCGAAGCGGCGCAATGGGTGCGTGCGCAGCGGCCTCGCAGCCCCGCCCTGTCCCTTATGGGCCACAGTGAGCCGCTCCCGGCCCCGCCGCGCGGGGTCACGACGAGGACTTCGCGATGCTCCAGCCGCCGTCGACCGGGATGCTCGCCCCCGTGACATAGGAGGCCCCCTCCGAGGCGAGGAACGCGATCACCTCGGCGACCTCCTCCGGCCGGCCGAATCGCGCCGCTGCCGTCTGCGCGGCGCTCAGCTCCCGGTCGCGCTCGCTCACCTCGGCCCATGCCGCGGTCTCGATGGGGCCGGGCAGGACGCAGTTGACGCGGATCCGCGGCCCGTACTCCACGGCGAGCTGGCGGGTGAGCGCGGTCAGCCCGCCCTTGGTGGCGGCGTAGGCGGGGCGGCCGGGCAGCCCGAAGTTCGCGTGCACCGAGGACGTGAAGACGATGCTGCCCCGCTGCCCTTGGAGGTCGGCCAGGCACGCCTTGACGCCGAGGAAGGCCCCGGTGAGGTTGACGCCGAGCTGCCGGTTCCAGGAGTCCAGGCTCATCTGCCCCGCCGGGGCGATGTCGACCGTGTAGGCGTTGCCGACCAGCACGGCGATCGGCCCGAACTCGTCGTTGGCGCGCGCGGCGGCCCGCTCCCAGGTCGCCTCCTGGGCGACGTCGCCGCGCACGGCCAGCGCGCGGCCGCCGTGTGCGCGGATGTCCTCGGCGACGGCATCGAGCCCCTGCGCGACGTCGATCAGCACCACCGGGGTGCCGTCGGCGGCGAGCCTGCGGGCGGTCGCCGCGCCGATCCCCGCAGCGGCACCCGTGACGATCGCGGCCCCTGCGGCCCGGCCCTCGTCGTCCATCGGCCCTCCCTGCTCCTCGTTCGGCGGCGCGACACAGTTGGCGTGGCGGCCCCCGGAGTGCCCGCCGGGCCACCCCGGCCCGGCGGCGCCGACGGCCGTTGCGGCGGCAGCATACCCGCGCCCCTGCGGCCGCCCCGCAGCCGGTGCGGGGCACCGCCGCCGCACGCGGCGGACGCCGGGCGGCCCGAATCAGCCGCCCGTGCTCTCGCGGGCGACCAGGGTGTGGCCCACCAGGACCTCGCGCGGTTCGGCCGGCGGGACCTCGCCGCTCTCGATGCGTTCGAGCAGCAGGGCGACGGCCCGCCCCGCGAGCGCGTCCTTGTCGGGGGCGATGGTGCTCAGCGTGGGGATGCTGTAGTGGCCGGCGTCGACGTCGTCGAAGCCGAGCACCGCGATGTCGCCGGGCGCCCGCAGGCCGGCCTCGTGGACGGCGCGCAGCGCGCCGAGCGCCAGGTGGTCGTTGAAGCAGAGCAGGCCGTCGGGCGGTTCGGCGCGGCCGTCGAGCAGCTCGCGGGTGAGGGCCAGGCCGTCGCTGCCGTAGAACGCGCGCGCCGGGCGGATCAGCTCGTGCCGCACCGGGAGCCCGGCGGCCTCGATCTCCGCGCAGTAGCCGCGTGTCCGCAGGTGGGATGTTCCGAGGGGTTCGTCGGTGTTGCCGCCGATCGCGGCGATGCGGCGGCAGCCGAGGTCGAGCAGGTGGCGGGTCGCCTCGCGGGCCGCGGCGATGTTGTCGATGGCGACGTGGTCGTGCAGGCCGGGGACGGTGCGCTCGCCGAGCAGCACGACGGGTTGCCGGGCGGAGTGCCTGCGCAGGTCGTCGGGGGTGGTCGCCAGCGGGCTGAAGATGAGGCCGTCGGCGAAGTCGGCGTCGAATCCGGCGAGGGCGGCGAGCTCGCGCTCGCGCCGCGCCTCGGTCTGGTGGATGAGCACGGTGTGTCCGCGGTCCTCGGCCTTCTTGATGATGAGCTGGGCGATGAGCGCGAAGTACTCCTGGTCGAGCTCCGGGACGGCCAGCGCGATGATGCCGGAGCGGCCGCGCCGCAGGTGGCGGCCCGCGAGGTTGACGCGGTAGCCGAGTTCGCCGATGGCGGCCTCGACCGCCGCCCTGGTGTGCGCCGTGACGTGCGGATAGTCGTTGAGGACGTTGGAGACGGTCTTCTCCGATACCCCTGCCAGCCGTGCGACGTCCTTGATCCGCGGCCTACTCGCCAAACTGCGCCTCCTCAGCCAGCGTCAGTCTAGGTCGTGTTCCGGCAGCCCTTCCCCATCGCGCCCCGGGCCCGGGAGCGTGGGTGCGCGCGGTCGGCCGGGCCGCGCCGGTGTCCCCGAAACCGTCTTTACATCGATGTAAATCCGTGTTGCGATAAGGACGGCGCGGCTCCGGTGCACCGGGGCCGCGCGACTGCCGTCATCCCTTCCCACGCACGCAGGAGTCGCCCTGTGCCATCGCCGATCGACGCGCCCCGCGCCGAGTATCCGCGCCCGCAGTTCGCCCGCCCCGACTGGCTCTGCCTGAACGGCCGCTGGGACTTCGAGATCGACCGGGCCGACAGCGGGCTTGAGCGCGGCCTGCTCGACACGCCGCTCTCCGGCGAGATCACCGTCCCCTTCTGTCCCGAGTCCGAGCTCTCCGGCATCGGCGACGTCGACTTCATGGAGACCGTCTGGTACCGCCGCGAGGTGGAGATCCCGGCCGCGTGGTCGGACCGCCGGGTGCTGCTGCACTTCCAAGCGGTCGACTACGACGCCACCGTGTGGGTCAACGGCGTCGAGGTCGCCCGCCACCGCGGCGGCTTCACCCCGTTCAGCGCCGACCTCGGCGGCGCCGCGGCGGCCGGCGAACGCGCCGTGATCACGGTCCGCGCGCGCGACCCCAAGCGCGGCCCCCAGGCGCGCGGCAAGCAGGCCACCTTCTACGCCAACACGAGCTGCTTCTACACGCGCACGACCGGGATCTGGCAGAGCGTGTGGCTCGAACCGGTCGCGGACGTGCACCTGCGGCGCCCGCGCATCACCCCCGACCTCGCGGCGGGGGCGTTCGAGCTGACCCTGCCGCTGTCGGCGGGCGCGCCCGGGCACCGGGTGCGCGCGGTGCTGTCGGACGGCGAGGGCGCGGTGGCGAGCGCGGAGGCCCCGGCAGACCGCGACCTGGCGCCGCGCGTGACCCTGCCTATTCCCGCCGAGCGCGTGCGCGCGTGGTCGCCCGACGACCCGCACCTCTACGGGCTGCGGCTGGAGCTGCTGGGCCCCGACGGCGCCGTTGTCGACGCCGCCGACTCCTACGCCGGGCTGCGCTCGGTGACCATCGAGGGCAACGCGGTCCTGATCAACGGAGAGCGCATCTTCCAGCGCCTCGTCCTCGACCAGGGCTTCTACCCGGACGGGATCATGACGGCCCCCAGCGAGGAGGCGCTGGTCGCCGACATCACCCTGGCGCAGCGGGCCGGGTTCAACGGCGCGCGGCTGCACCAGAAGGTGTTCGAGGAGCGCTACCTCTACCACGCCGACCGGCTCGGCTACCTGGTGTGGGGCGAGTTCGCGGACTGGGGGTGCCAGGTGGGCGGGCGCTCCAACGCCGACAACCAGCAGCCCGACCCGTCCTACATCGGGCAGTGGCTGGAGGCGGTGGAGCGCGACTACTCGCACCCCTCGATCGTGGGCTGGTGCCCGCTGAACGAGACCTACCAGGACCTGCACGACCGCACCACGGTGCTCGACGACGTCACCCGCGCCATGTTCCTGGCGACCAAGGCGTTCGACACCACCCGGCCGGTGATCGACGCGTCGGGCTACTCGCACCGGGTCGCCGAGACCGACGTGTACGACTCGCACAACTACGAGCAGGACCCGGCGGCCTTCGCCGCCGCCATGGCGGGGCTCGCCGATGGGACGCCCTACACGAACACGAGTGAGCAGGGCCGCCCGTGGTCGGTGGCGTATCGGGGCCAGCCCTACTTCTGTAGCGAGTTCGGCGGCATCTGGTGGAAGCCCGGCGCGGCCGACCCGGAGTCCTGGGGCTACGGCGAGCGGCCGGCGTCCGAGGAGGAGTTCTACAAGCGCTTCGAGGGGCTGGTCACGGCACTGCTGGAGAACCCGGACATGTTCGGCTACTGCTACACGCAGCTGACCGACGTGTTCCAGGAGACGAACGGCATCTACTGGTTCGACCGGACGGACAAGGTCGACGTCGACCGGATCGCCGCGATCCAGCGGCGCACGGCGGCGTTCGAGCGCGTCGGAAAGCGGCACGGCTGATCACAGACAGCAACTTCGGTCACCCATGACAGCGATCTGATCAACTTCGTTCAGCAAAGTCTTTACAAGTGATCTACATCGATGTAAAAAATGGGGAGTCGGAGTAACGGGGGTCACATCTTCCGCGCTCACGCGCTGGAACCGTCCGATGTGGCCCCCACTGTCATTTCGCGCCGCCCCACCTCCTCTGGGACCCGACAGCGGCGCAGAAAGGCCGCCGCATGAGCCGCTCCACCCGCCATTCCGGTCCCTTGCCGCCGTCGGATCGCGCCCCGGTCCCCCGGATGAGCCGGCGCGCGGCCCTGCGCACCGGCCTGTTCGGCGCCGGGGCGCTCGCCGCCGGAGGACTGCTCAGCGGCTGCGGCCCGGCCGACGCGGCCGAGGTCCCGCTCCAGTTCTGGAGCCCCCTCACCGGCGGGGACGGCGCCCTCATGCATCGCATGATCGCCGACGTGCACAAGGCGGCGCCCGAGTTGGCGGTGGACTCCACCGCGCTGGCGTGGGGGCGGCCGTACTACACCAAGCTCGCCATGTCTTCGGTCGGCGGGCGCTCCCCCGACGTCGCCGTCATGCACCTCTCCCGGCTCGGCGGCTATGCGCCCGCCGGCCTGCTGCACCCCTTCGACCTCGACCTGCTCGCCGAGTACGGCGCGGGCGAGGACGACTTCATCCCCCGCCTCTGGAAGAGCGCGCAGCACGAGGGCACGCAGTTCGCGATCCCCTTCGACACCCACCCCTTCGTGATGTTCTACAACATCCCACTCGCCGAGGAGGCGGGCCTGCTCGACGGCGACGGCCGCCTCAAGCCGCTGGACTCGGCCGAGGCGTTCGTCGCGGCGTCGCACCGGATGTCCGAGGTCACCGGCGACACGGGCACCGCCTACGGCCACGTCAACGACCCCGCCCAGGCGTGGCGGTTCTTCGGCGGGCTGTACGGCCAGACCGGCCGCCGGCTCGACCTCTCCGGCGACCGGCACGACCTCGACCACGACGCCGCGCTGCGGGTGTTCGAGTTCGTCGCCGAGGTGTTCGACGGCGAGCACTCCCCTGGCACCCTCAACTACGCGGCGGCCCTCGGCACGTTCACCGACGGGCGCGCCGGGTTCTTCATCAGCGGGGAATGGGAGCTGCCCGGCCTGGTCGAGGCGCTCGGCGAGGACCTGGGCGCGCTGGCCATGCCCACGTTCTTCGACGAGCCGGCCTCCTACGCCGACTCGCACTCGTTCGTGCTGCCCGCCCGCGACACGACGGACCCGGAGCGCTTCCGCGCGGCCCACCAGTTCGCGGCCCTGATCCTGAAGAACAGCCTGACCTGGGCCGAGGCCGGGCATATCCCGGCCTACCAGCCGGTCGTTGAGTCCGCGGCGTACGCGGACATGCAGCCGCAGGCCGGATACCGCTCCGCCGGGGAGAAGCCGGTGCTGGACCCCCGGGCCTGGTTCACCGGGGCGGGCTCGCAGTTCCACGACCAGATGTCGGTGACGATGACCGTCAACCTCATCGGCGACGGCCCCGAGGCCGCCGTCGAGTCGATGGACAGCAGGCTCACCGGTCTCCTCGCCAAGGAGAACCCGATCAAGGGGGGAGCACGATGACGGCCACCGCACCGCCGCGCGACCGCGCACCGGCGGGCCCGCCGCCCGCCGCGCGCTCGGCCCCGCCGCTCTGGCGTCGGGTTTCCGACTCCGGCTGGGCCTTCCTGCTGCCGTTCCTCGCCGTCTTCGCGGCGTTCATGGGCTGGCCGGTGGTGTACGGCTTCTGGCTGAGCCTGACCGACTCCACGCTCGTCCGCACCGGCGGCGACTTCGTCGGCCTGGCGAACTACGCCGAGGCGCTCGGCGACCCGTTGATGTGGCAGACGCTGGGCAACACAGCCTTCTTCACGCTGGCGTCGACGGTGCCACTGGTGGTCCTGGCGCTGGTGATGGCGGTGCTGGTGCACAGCGGTCTGCCCGGGCAGTGGCTGTGGCGGCTGTCGTTCTTCGTGCCCTACCTGCTGCCCGTGGCGACCGTCGGCCTGGTCGGGCAGTTCATGTTCAACCAGGAAATCGGGGTGCTCAACCAGGCGACAGGCGCCGACGTGGGGTGGCTGTCGGAGGACTCCGTGGCGCTGTGGAGCATCGTCATCGCCACGGTGTGGTGGACGGTCGGCTTCAACTTCCTGCTCTACCTCGCGGCGCTCCAGTCGATCCCGGACCACCTCTACGAGGCGGCGTCGATCGACGGGGCCGGAGCGTGGGCCCGGCTGTGGAGCATCACCCTGCCGCAGCTCAGCCGGATCACCGGCGTGGTGCTGGTCCTGCAACTCCTCAGCTCGCTGAAGGTGTTCGACCAGATCTACCTGCTGATGGGCAACAACCCCACCGATGCCACGCGGTCGATCCTGATCTACGTCTACGACACCGGGTTCACCGGCTACCGGCTGGGCTACGGCTCGGCGCTCTCCTACATCTTCCTCGCGATCGTCGTCGCGGTCGCACTGGTGCAGACCTGGGTCGGCAGCCGACGCAACAAGGGGGCCGCGGCATGAGCATCCTGACGCCCGCAGCGGGCGAGCGAAACTCCCGGCGCGAGGCGAACCGGCGCCAGCGCTCCCTGATCCTGGGGCGGAGCCGGCTGGCGCGCGGCGGGGCCATGACCGTCCTGGTCGTCATGGCGCTGGGGTGGCTGTTCCCGCTCATCTGGGCGACGAACTCGTCCTTCCGCACCGAGGCCGACACCGTCGCGCTGCCGTTGCAGTGGATACCCGAGAACGGGTTCACCCTGGAGCAGTACATCGGCCTGTTCGAGGTCGGCAAGGTGCAGCTCTGGATGACCAACAGCCTGATCATCGCCGTGGCGGTCACCGCGATCACGGTCGCGGTGTCGGCGCTGGCGGCGTACGCGTTCTCCCGGATGGTGTTCCGGGGGCGCAAGGCGCTGTTCGCGCTGACCATCGCGGCGATCATGGTGCCGCCCCAGTTGCTGATCATCCCGCTGTTCGACCAGATGGTCGCGCTGAACCTGGTGGACACCTACGCGGCGATCATCCTGCCGCAGGTGGTGGCGCCGATCATGGTGTTCATCCTGAAGAAGTTCTTCGATGGGATCCCGCGCGAACTGGAGGAGGCGGCGCGGATGGACGGCGCCGGGCCGTGGCGGGTGTTCTTCTCGGTGGTGCTCCCGCTGTCGCGGCCCATCCTGGCCGCGGTGTCGATCTTCGTGTTCATCAACGCCTGGAACAACTTCCTGTGGCCGTTCATCGTCACCACGGACCCCTCGCTGATGACGCTGCCGGTCGGCATCCCCAACGTGCTCGACGCCTACGGCACGGTCTACGCCCGCAACATGGCGTCGTCGATGGTCGCGGCCGCGCCGATGATCGTGGTGTTCTTGCTGTTCCAGCGGCGGATCGTGCGCAGCGTGGCGACCACGGGCCTCGGCGGGCAGTGAGCGCGGGCGCGCCCCGGGGCTCCCGGGGCGCGCCGGCGCCGGGCCTGGCGCGGGTCCGGGTGCTGACCTAGGATCGGCGGCACCGCGGTAAGCCCCACGTCCCGGGATGTGCGCCATAACCGAACCGGAAGCCCCCCAGCCGCTGCGGTCCATGGCGGCGGCCACCGCGCAGCTGCTCGCCGCCGACGGCCGGTTCGCCATGCGCACCGTCGACGTCGGCGGCGTGCGCACCCGCACCTGGGTCGAGGGCCCGCCCACGCTGCGCGCCATCGCCGAGGCGAGTGCCGGGCGGGGCGACTCCCCCGCGCTGGTGTACCACGACGAACGCATCTCGCACGCCGGGTTCCACCGGGCGGTGGCGGCGCTGGCCCGGCGCCTGGTCGGCGACTTCGGGGTGGCGCCGGGCGACCGGGTGGCGCTGGCCATGCGCAACTACCCCGAGTGGGTCATCGGGTTCTTCGCGGCCACCGCCGTCGGCGCCGTCGCGGTCCCGCTGAACTCCTGGTGGACGGCGCGCGAGCTGGAGTTCGGCCTGCGCGACAGCGAGGCGTGCGTCGTGCTGGCCGACGGCGAGCGCCTGACCCGCCTCGCCGATGTGCTGCCCGGCCTGGCGGTCCCGGTCATCGCGACCCGCACGGGCACGGCCGCGCTGCCCGAGGGCGTGTGGGCGTGGACCTTCCCCGAACCGGGCTCCGACCCCGGCCCGCTGCCCGCCGCCGCGCCCGAGCCCGACGACCCCGCCGCGATCTTCTACACCGCGGGCACCACCGGGCTGCCCAAGGGGGCGGTCGCGTCGCACCGCAACATGCTCTCCAACATCACCTCGGCGGCCTACGCCCAGATGCGCGCGTTCGTCCGGCTCGGCCTGGACCCCGCCGACGTCGCGGCGTTCATCGACGCGCTCCCGCCGCCGGCCGTGCTGACCGTCCTCCCGCTGTTCCACGCCACGGGCGCCCAGACCGTCATGCTGCCGACACTGGACGCCGGGGGCACGCTGGTGCTGATGCGCAGGTGGGATCCTACGCAGGCGCTCGGGCTGATCGAACGCGAGCGGATCCACCGCGTCACCGGGGTCCCCGCGATGTTCGCCGATCTGCTGGCCGCGCCGGGCTTCGCCGACCACGACCTGTCGAGCCTGCTGAGTGTGAGCAGCGGGGGCGCCCCTGCTGCCCCGGCGCTGGTGTCGCGGGTGCGCGGCACCCTGCACGACCTCACCGTGGCGCAGGGCTACGGGCTCACCGAGTGCTCGGCCATCGCGACCGTCAACGCCGGTGCCGACCTCGCGCACCGGCCCGGCAGCGTGGGCGCCCCGGTCGCCGTGGTCGACGTCAAGGTCGTCGACCCCCTGGGGGCCGAGCTGCCCGCCGGGGAGGTCGGCGAGGTGTGGATCCGCGGCCCGGGCGTGGTGCACGGCTACTGGCGGCGGCCCGAGGAGACCGCGGCGGCGTTCACCGACGGCTGGCTGCATACGGGCGACCTGGGGCGGCTGGACGATGAAGGGTTCCTGTCGATCGTCGACCGAGCCAAGGACATGATCATCCGCGGCGGCGAGAACGTGTACTGCGTCGAGGTGGAGGCCGCCGTGCACGAGCATCCCGCCGTGGTGGAGGTCGCCGTGCTCGGGGTGCCGCACGAGGTCCTGGGCGAGGAGGTCGGCGCGGTCGTGCGCATCGCGCCCGGCGGGCGGCTCGACGGCGCCGGGCTGCGCGCGTTCCTCGAACCGCGGATCGCGGCGTTCAAGATCCCCGCCCATGTGCGCATTGGCACCGCGGAGCTGCCGCGCAATCCCGCGGGCAAGCTCCTCAAGAAGCGGCTGCGGGAGCAGCACGGCTGGGGTGCCTGAGCGGCCCCCCGGCCCCGGCGCGGCGTCGCGGGGGGAACGGGGGTCACTCCTCGTCGGCGGGCTCGGCGTCCTTTCTCGGGCGGCCGCGCTTGGGCTGCGCGCGGGTGGCCGAGGGCAGCCGCCCGTTGTCCGACAGCGCCCTGCGGAGCAGGAACTCGATCTGCGCGTTGGTGCTGCGCAGGTCGTCGCCGGCCCACCGCGCCAGCGCGTCGTGCACGGCAGGGTCCAGCCGGAGCAGGACCTTCTTCCGCTCAGTCACCCGACCACCATCACTGGTACAGGGTGCCGGTGTTGACGACGGGCTGGGTGGCGTGGTCGGCGCATAGGACGACCATCAGGTTGCTGACCATCGCCGCCTTCCGCTCCTCGTCCAGTTCGACGACCTCCTGCTCGGACAGTCGCTGGAGGGCGAGATCGACCATACCGACCGCGCCCTCGACGATGCGAGCGCGGGCCGCGACGACCGCCCCGGCCTGCTGGCGGCGCAGCATCGCCTGGGCGATCTCCGACGCGTAGGCGAGGTGGGTGAAGCGCGACTCGATGATCTTCACCCCCGCCGATTCGACTCGGGCCGCGATCTCCGCCGAGAGCCGCTCGGTGATCTCGTCGGCGTTCTCGCGCAGTGACAGGTGCCCGTCGGTGTGGGCGTCGTAGGGGTAGTTGGTGGCGATGTGGCGCACGGCGGTCTCGGTCTGGATCGAGACGAACTTGACGAAGTTGTCGACCTCGAACAGCGCCCGCGCGGTGTCGCTCACCTGCCACACCACCACTGAGGCGATCTCGATGGGGTTGCCGTCGATGTCGTTGACCTTCATGACCGAGGTCTCGTGGTTGCGGATGCGCGTGGAGATGCGGTGCCGGGTGGTCAGCGGGTTGACCCAGCGCAGGCCGTCGGTGCGCACGGTGCCGGTGTAGCGGCCGAGGAGCTGGATGACCCGGGCCTCGTTGGGGGCGATGACGGTGAGCCCGGCGGCGATGGCGAGCGCGACCAGCAGGACCACGATGCCGCCGATCCACATCAGCGGCTGTGCGGGCATGCCGGCCACGAACATGGCGACGGCGGCGGCGATCAGCAGCAGGCACAGCACGGCGACCGGCAGGCCGGGCACCCCGGCTGCCGGGTGCTCGCGCACCTGCGGCTTCGGCATTTCGACTCCTGCTGCGGGCGGTGGGGTGGTTGCGGTCATCGAGGGTCCTCTCCTCCGAAAGTGTGATGACGAAAGTCTAGCATTGTGATATCACTTTTTATAGCCGGGTCCGCAGCCGCCACCCGGAGCGGCAGCGGACCGGCTCACGAGAAGGGATACCTGATGCCCGCCCCGACTACCGACCGATCGCCCCGCACGGAGACGACCGCCGTGCCCGAGAGCCCGGCCGCGGCCGCGGCACCCGCCGAACCGGGCCGCCTCCGGCTGCGCCCGCCCCGCGAGCGCGTCGACCGCCGCGCCGTCGCCTGGTGGACCGCGCAGTCGGTCCTCACCGTCGTCCCGCTGCTCGCCGTCCTCGCCGCCTGCGCCGCGTTCATCGAGCCGGCGCGGTTCTGGCTGCTGCTCGCCGCCGCGGCGGTCGGCGTCCTCGGACTCGCCTACGTCCTGGTCATGCCCAGGTGGCGCTACCGGGTGCACCGCTGGGAGGTCACCGACGACGCCGTGTACACCGCGTCGGGCTGGCTGTGGCAGGAGTGGCGGGTCGCCCCCATGTCGCGGATCCAGACCGTCGACTCCGGCCGCGGCCCGGTGCAGCGCATGTTCGGCCTGACCAGCGTCACCGTGACGACCGCGTCCGCCGCCGGTCCCATCAGCATCGACGGGCTCGCCCACTGGGACGCGACCGAGGTCGTGGACCGGCTCACCGAGATCACCCAGCAGACCCAGGGAGACGCCACATGACCCCGCAGACCCGGCCCGAGCAGCGGCCAGAAGAGCGGTCCCAACAGCTGTCCCAACAGCGGCCCGAACAGCAGCCCGCAGCCGAGGAGAACGTCGCGGCGCCGTGGCTGCGCCCGCACCCACTGACCGTCGTGTCCACGGCGCTGTCCATGGCCGTGCTGCTGGGCGGCGCGATGCTCATCGCGGGCGCCGCCGTGATGTTCAACGGCTCGTTCGCGATCGGCATCCCGCTCGCGCTGAGCGGGTTCGCCGCGGCCGCCGCCATCACCGCCATCGAGTGGCATTTGGTCCGGCACACCCGCTACCGGGTCACCGAGGAGCGGGTGGAGTCGCGGACCCGGCTGCTCGCCGAGAAGCACCGCACCATCGCACGGGACCGCGTTCGCAGCGTCGACGTCAGCGCCGACATCTGGGCGCGCCTCGTCGGGCTGCGGAAGGTCACCATCGGCACCGGCCAGAACGCCGCCACCGCGCAGGGCGACGAGCTGAAGCTGGAGCTGGTCACCGCGGCAGAGGCCGACCGGCTGCGCCGCGAGCTACTCCGGCGCTCCCCCGCTCCCGCCGCCTCCGTGGCGGAGGCCGCGCAGGAGGTCGCGGCGGCCCAGGCCGACCTGAGCGAGGCGATCTCCCGGATGCGGCTCGGCTGGTTCGGGGTCGCCCCGCTCAGCATCGCCACCCCTGCGCTGGGCGTCGGCGCCATCGGCGGCCTGTACAAGCTCGTCGACTGGTTCAGCAACGAGTACGCGGCGCGGACCGCCGTCGACGTCTACCAGTTGCTCATGGCATCGGCGCTGGTGCTGATCCCGGTCGCCGCCGTCGCCGTGCTGGTGGCCGGCGCGGTCGCCGCGACAGCCCTGGAGGTCGAGGCGTGGTGGAACTACCGGCTCGACCGCGAGGCCGACGGGACGCTGCGCATCAGGCGCGGCCTGCTCAACACCAAGTCCGTGTCGTTGCAACCGAGCCGGCTGCGCGGCGTCGAGCTCCAGCAGCGCCTGCTCCTGCGGCGGCTCGGATTCGCCAGGGTCAAGGCGGTCGCGACCGGGCTGGGCACCAAGGAACAGAACGAGACCGCCGCGAAGAGCGACCTCGGACCGGACATGCCCGTCGCGGAGGCGCAGCGCATCGCGGCGAACGTCCTGCGCGAGGACGACTCCCCGGTGCGATCGCCCCTGCTGCGCCGGCACCCCCGCGCGGCGCTGCGCCGCCGGCTGACCCGCGCGGTCGCGGCGTGCGCCGCCGCGTGCGCTGTGGGCGGCGCCGCCGTGGCGGGTGCGGGGATGCTCGGCTGGGACTGGGTTCCGGCGTGGGTGTGGGCGGCTCCGCTGGCGCTGCTGCCGTTCGCGCTGCTCTACGCGGTCGACCTGTACCGCGGGTTGGGCTCGGCGCCGCAGGGGCGCTACCTGCTGCTGCGCCGGGGCAGCCTGGCCAGGCGCACGGTGGCGCTGCGCACCGACGGCATCATCGGCTGGTCCGTCAAGCGCTCGCCGTTCCAGCGCAGGGCCGGGCTGGCGACCATCGGCGCGACGACGGCCGCCGGCGCCGGGGTCTACCGGGCGCCCGACCTCGACCTGTCCGACGGGCTCGGGATGGCGGACGAGAGCGTCCCCGGCCTGCTCGCCCCGTTCCTGCGGCGCGCGTGACGGCAGCGGTGGGCGGTCCGCACGAGCGCGCGGGCGTCCCGGACGCCACCCCCGCGCGGGGCGGATCGCGCGGTGCCACCGGTCCCGGTGGTGCCGACCGGGCCGCCTCCGCGTGGGCGGCCGGGTGCCCGGCCGCCCACGCGGAGGCGGCCCTGGTCAGCGCGGTCAGTGCGGCCCGCCCGGTTCGCCGCCGGGCGGCTTCGCCGTGACGTGCGCCGCCGCCATCTCCACGATCGGGTAGATGTCGAAGATCCGCTCGATGTGCAGGGCGTCGAGCAGCCGCGACGCCTGCGCGGAGGGTTCGGCCAGCACGAGGTGCCGCCCGGCCCGCAGGAACGCGCGGTTCGCGGCGACCAGCGCCCGCAGGCCGCTGGCGTCGATGAAGCCGACCTGGGAGAGGTCGGCGATGACACAGGGGTCCCCCGGGTACGCCAGCAGCGCCACGAGGTCGTCGTGCAGCGCTCCGGCGGTGGCCATGTCGATCTCCCCGTGCACCGGGAAGAGGACGACCTCGTGGCACCGGAACCGGTCGCGGCCGCCGACCTCGGCCGCGCTGCGCGGACCGCTCTCGCTCAAGGGCGAATCCCCACTGAACACCATGGACGCATTCGCCTCCCACTTGATCACCGAACGTCGGGCGGCCGATGGTAACCGTACGGGGCCGCGCGTGTCCGGCGAATGGGTGAATTCATAGATTTGGCCGTGCGGCCGCGATCGCCCGGAAACGTCCCATTCTCCCATGCGCAACTCTGGACCCAGGGGCACCGCGCCATTCAAGATGTTCGCAGGGAGACCGACGCCTTACCCGCAGACGCTGCACCCGCAAAGGACGCCAATGGCAACTGAACCGCCGAACACTCCACAGCAGACCGATGTGGAGGCCGCACTGCTCGGCCACGCCACCTATCGAAGTCTCGGGGAGCAGCGCCTGTCTCCGGCCGAGGAGCGCTTCGAGAAGGCGCGCAACACCCTCGGGTTCGTACTCACGCCCCTCGTCATCATCGGGGTCTGGCTGCTGCCGCTCGACCTGCCCGGAAACCAGCACGCCCTCGCCGCCATCCTCCTCGGCGTGGTCGTCATGTGGGTGACCGAACCGGTGCCGATCCCCGTCGGCGGGCTGATCGGGATCACCTGCGTGGTGGTGGCCGGGGTGATGGGCCCCGACGAGGTCCTCGCGCCATTCGGCAACTCCACCGTGTTCACCTTCATCGGGGCGTTCATCCTCGCCCAGGCCATGCTGCGGCACGGCCTGACCCGGCGCTTCGCGATGCGCATCCTCTCGCTGCCCGGTGTCGGCCGCAGCAGTATCTCCGTCATCGTCGCCTTCGGCGTCATCACCAGCCTGCTCTCGGCGTTCATCTCCAACACCGCGACGGTGGCCATGCTGCTGCCCACGGCGCTGGGCATTCTCACCGTCATCGCCAAGCTGCTGCAACGGCGCGGGCTGGTCGAGGCCGACTTCGACCCCACCCGGCTGCGGGTCGGCACCGCGCTGATGCTGATGCTGGCCTACGGCGCCAGTGTGGGCGGGCTGCTCACGCCCGTCGGCTCGCCGCCCAACCTCATCGGCCGCGGGCTGATCGAGGAGGCCACCGGGGAGCGGATCTCGTTCGCCCAGTGGATGGCGATGGCGGCCCCGATCTGCCTGTCGATGTTCGCGGTCCTCGCCGTGGTGATCCTGCTGCTCAACCGGCCGGAGATCCGCAAGCTCGAAGGCGTCGAGGAGTACGTCCGCACCGAGCGGGCGAAGATGGGCCCGATGTCCCGGGCGGAGGTGAACACCCTCATCGCGTTCAGCGTGACCGTCTCCCTGTGGATCCTGCCCGGCATCGTCGCCGTCGTCGCCGGCACCGAGTCCGCCGTCTACGAGACGGTGAGCGCGCGGCTGGACGAAGGGGTCGTGGCGGTGGCCGGAGCGTCGCTGCTGTTCCTGCTGCCCGTGCGGTGGAAGAAGCGGGAGTTCACGCTCACCTGGACCGAGGCGGCCCGCATCGACTGGGGCACGATCCTGCTGTTCGGCACCGGCATCATCTTCGGCTCACTGCTCACCGAGACCGGGCTCGCCGAGACCATCGGCACCGGGTCGGCGTCGATGCTCGGGCTGGGCGGGACCGTCGCGATCACCGCGTTCGCGGTGGTCCTCGCGATCGTCATCTCCGAGGCCATGAGCAACACCACCGCCGCGTCGGTGGTGGTGCCGATCATCATCCCGATCGCCGTCGCGGCCGACATCAACCCGCTCATCCCGGCGCTCGCGGCGACCTTCGCGGCCTCGTTCGGGTTCATGCTGCCGGTGTCGACACCGCAGAACGCGGTGGTGTACGGCTCCGGCGTGGTGCCCATCACGAGCATGATCCGCACCGGGTTCTCCTTCGACATCATCGGCGGGATCCTGATTCTGCTCCTGCTCCCGGTGATGGTGGCGGTGGTCGGAATCGGCTGAGGTCCGGCGGGGCGGGCCGCGACCGCGGTACCCGCCCCGCCGCGGCGTCGCCCGACCGCGTGTGCGCGGCGCCGCCCGGTGGCTAGGCTGCCCATTGTGGATCTGCCCCGAGAAGACGCCCTTCTGATGGCGCTGAAGCACGCCGGCGCGACCGGGCGCGGCACCCGCCCGTTCCGGCGCGACCTGCTGCGGATGATCGCGCTGGCCGGGATCATCGAGCTGGCCGAGTCCGCCCCCGAGGCCATCGAGTCCTACACGGTGACCACCTCCGACGGCCGCCGGTTCCAGCTGGGCCCCGACGAGGTCGAGCCGTTCCTGCTGGGCGTGAACGTGGCGCATCATGCGGCGACCGGCGAGCAGCTGAACATCGCGGGCGTGCTGGACGAGCTCGCCGAGCAGGACCAGACCGACCGCACCCGCGCGTCGTTGAAGCGCCTGGGCGAGCTCCAGCGCCGCCCCGGCAAGCGCTGACCGCGCCGCCGCCGCCCGGCGCGCCGCGGCCGGGGCCTTTCCCACGATCCCCCGCGGCGCCCGTCAGCGGTCGCCGGTGCCGCCCTGGTGCCGCCGGGTGGGCGGGCCCGTGTAGCCGGGGAGCACGCTGCGGGGCAGCGGGCCCTTGATGCGGGCGCCCTCGCCGGTCTGCTCCCAGGCGTGGGCGAGGATCCCCACGGAGCGCGACAGCACGAACAGCCCGCGGCCGAGTTCGGGGGCGAATCCCAGCTCGGCGTAGACGACGGCGGTGGCGCCGTCGATGTTCATGGGGACCGGGCGGGCCCTGCCCCGGGCGAGGGCCCGTTCGAGCGCCTCGGCCGCTGCGAGCGCCGCGCCGCCGACCAGCCCGTCCGCCGCCGCGTCGGCGATCCGGCGCAGCAGCGGGTCGCGGCGGGGGTCGTTCGGGTGGAACCGGTGCCCGAAGCCGGGGACGTGCCGCCGCTCGGCGCGGTGCTCGGCGACCACCGCCTCGGCGGCCTCGTCGGGGTCGGCCCCCGCGGCGGTCCGCCCGGCGATGTCGGCGAGCACGCCCATGCACTGCTGGCCCGCTCCGCCGTGCACGTCGCCGAGCAGGTTGACGCCGGTGGCGACCGCGTTGTTGAGGCCCACCCCGCAGGTGGCGGCCATGCGCGCCGCGGCGATGGAGGGCGCCTGCGGCCCGTGGTCGACCGACGCGACCAGCGCGGCCTCCAGCAGGGCGGCGCGCGCGGGGTCGGGTAGTTCGCCGCGCAGCAGCAGCCACACGGTCTCGGCGAAGGTCGCGCCCGCGATGAGGTCCTGGACGGGGTAGCCGCGGAGTTCGATCTCGCCGGGCGCGATGCGGCTGATGCCGGTGCTCCACCAGCCGGCCACGTCGGCGACCGGCATGGTCGGCTCCGCGCCGGTCCGCTCTGCCGTGCGGTCGGGCTGCTGCTGTGCTCCGGTGCTCACGTCACTCCCTCGCGGGCCAGGCGGTCGATGTCGTCGTCGGTGTAGCCGAGCTCGCGCAGCAGCGGTCCGGTGTGCTCGCCGAGCAGCGGGGGGCGCGCCGATGGGCGGGCGGGGCCGCCGTCGACCCGGACGCCGCTGCCGAGCACCCGCATCGATTCGCCGGGGGCGCCGGGGAAGTCGACCTCGTGGACGAACTCGCGTTCGGCGAGGTGGTCCAGGCGCAGCGCCTCGGCCACTCCGAGGACCCGAGCCGCGGGCACCCCCGCGTCGGAGAGCAGCTCCTCCCACTCCAGCGCGGGGCGCGCCGCGAGGGCGTCCTCGATCTCGGCGCGCAGCGCATCGCGGTTGGCCTTGCGGTCCTCGCGCCCGGCGAAGCGGGGGTCGGCCGGCAGGTCGGGGCGGCCGATGAGCGCGCACAGGGCGGTGAACTGCTGCTGCTTGTTGGCGGCGATGTTGAGGTCGCCGGACGCGGTGGCGAAGGTGCCCGAGGGTGCGGCGGTGGCGTTCTCGTTGCCCATGGGGGTGGGTTCCAGCCCCGCCAGGAGGTGGTTGGACGCCGCCCAGCCGAGGGCGGTGAGCGCGGTCTCCAGCATGGACACGTCCAGGAACGCGCCCTGCCCGGTGGACTGGCGGCGCACCAGCGCGGCGCACACGCCGAACGCGGCGGCGAACCCGCCGAGGGTGTCGGCGACGGGGTACCCGGCGCGCAGCGGGGTTGCGCCCGCGGTGCCGGTCGTGCTCATCATGCCGGACAGGCCCTGGATGATCTGGTCGTAGGCGGGGCGGTCGCGCAGCGGTCCGGTCTGGCCGAAACCGGAGACGGCGCAGTACACGAGCCCGGGGTTGGCGGCCCGCAGCGCGTCCCAGCCGAAGCCGAGCCGCTCCAGCACGCCCGGCCGGAAGTTCTCCAGCAGGACGTCGGCGCCGCGCACCATGCGGGTGAATACCTCGCGCCCGCCCTCGCTCTTGAGGTCGAGGGTGATGGAGCGCTTGCCGCCGTTCTGCGCGAGGAAGGACGCGCCGAGGAGGTCGGCGTTGAGGCCGGGGTCGCCGCCGAGGCGGCGGGCGAGGTCGCCGCTGCCGGGAACCTCGACCTTGACGACGTCGGCGCCCATCAGCGCGAGCTGGTACCCGGCGAAGGGTCCGGCGAGCACGTTGGTGAGGTCCAGGACGCGGATGCCGTCGAGCAGCGGGGGGCCGCCCGGGGTTGCTCCGCGGTCTTCGGGTGGCACGGCTCAGTCCTCCGTTTCCTGCGGTGCGGCGTCCTGCGGTGCGGCCCCGCCGGGGGGCGGGAACAGGCCGATGTCCGACATGCGGGCGCCGGCCGCGGCGACGGCGCTGACGAAGCCGGGGATGCACTCGGCGGTGAAGCGCACGGTCGGCCCGCCGAGTGCGATGGCGGCGGTGACGCGGCCCTCGCTGTCGCGCACCGGCGCGGCGATGCCGGACACGCCGAGTTCCCGCTCGCCGTGGCTGATGGCGTAGCCGTCGCGGGCGGCGGCGGCGACCTGATCGGCGAGCGCCTCCGGGGTGGTGTCGGCTGGGGCGAGCGCGGCGACGCGGGCGAGCAGCGCCGGGTCGCCGTCCTGGAGCAGGATCTTGCTGGCGGCACCGGCCCACAGCGGGACGGGTTGGCCGACCGGGACGTGGTGCCGCAGGTTCTGCGGCCCCTCCTCCTTGGCGACGCACACCCGCGCGGTGGCGCTGCGGACGTAGAGGTTGGCGGTCTCGGCGGTCTCTGCGACGAGGCCGCGCATGACGTCGCGCGCCGCGGCGGGCAGCTCCCAGGCGGCGCGGCCCAGCGACGCCCAGCGCAGCAGGCCGGGGCCGGCGCACACATGGCCGTCGGGGTGGTTCCACAGCAGTCCGCGCAGTTCGAGGGTCGCGACCAGGCGCAGGACGGTGGTCTTGGCCAGTCCGGTCGCGTCGGTGAGCTCGCGGACGGTGAAGACGCGGTCGGGGCCGTCGAACAGCGCCAGGAGGTCCAGCGCGCGGGTCACACTGCGGACCCCTGTGTCGCCACTGTCGTCGCTCACCACAGCTCCCCCTTCATTGGTCCACTGTGCAGACTATTCGTACCACTCTATGGATAGAACATCTACAGCAACGCCCCTGATGGGCGCCGTGTGATCGACCTTGACAGAATCTGTTGTGACCCGCAGCATAGGCGAGGTCGAAAATACGGACCTCGCAGTCCATCAGGCGGACCGCACCTTCGTCCCGGACACCGATCACCCATCCGCCGCACGGAAGGACCAGCGATGGCGCAACGACAATTCGCCAGGGCCGCCCGCATCATCGGGGCCGCGGGCGCGGCCGTCGTCATCGGCGCGGCCGTCGTCAATGCCGCGACCTCCGACGTCTCCGGCGACGAGGCCCGCAACAACCTCACCCTCATCGTCCCCGCCGCGCCCGGCGGCGGCTGGGACTCCGTTGCGCGCGAAGGGCAGAACGCGCTGCGCGAGGGCGACGTCGTCGGCAACACCCAGGTGGTCAACGTGCCCGGGGCCGGCGGCACGATCGGCCTGGCGCAGACCATCCGGCGCGCCGACGACCCCGCGACCCTCATGGTCATGGGCACCGTCATGGTCGGCGGCATCCAGGTCAACGACTCCACCAACACCTTGGAGGACGTCACGCCGATCGCCCGCCTCGCCGACGACTACGAGGTCATCGTGGTCCCCAAGGACTCCCCCTACAAGGACATGGGCGACCTCGTGGCCGCCTGGGAGAAGGACCCCGGGTCGATCTCCATCGGCGGCGGCTCGCTCGGCGGCACCGAGCAGCTCCTCGCCGGGATGATCGCCAAGGACCAGGGCATCGACCCCGCCAAGGTCAACTACATCCCGTTCCCCGGCGGCGGCGAGGCCCTCACCGCGCTGCTCTCCGGCAGCGTCGACGTCGGCATGTCCACCTACAACGAGTTCGCCGACCAGATCGAGTCCGGCAACCTGCGCGCACTCGGGGTGTCCGCGGAGAAGCCCATCGACGGCATCGACGCGCCGACGCTCGCCGAGCAGGACATCGACGCGGTGCTGACCAACTGGCGCGGCGTCATGGCACCACCAGGCATCAGCCGGCGCGAGCGCGCCGAGCTCACCGCGATCGTCGAGGAGATGGTCCGGACACCGGAATGGGAGGACACTTTGAAGCGCAACCGGTGGGACGACACCTACCAGTCCGGTGCGGAGTACGAGGCGTTCGTCGACGACGAGATCACCCGGCTCAACGGCCTCATCGACGACCTGGGGCTGTAGATGGACGCCACCGCACCCGCCACTCCCCCGTCCCCTGACACGCGCCCCCGGCCCGGCGGCTCCTGGCTGACCGGGCGCAGCGAACTCGCCGTCGCGGCGTTGCTGCTCGCCATGGCCGCGTTCCTCGCCTGGCAGACCGCCACCATGCACGTGCCGCCGGAGACCGAGTTCCCCGGCCCGCGCTTCTTCCCCGTCCTGGTGACCATCCTCATGACCGCAGCGGGGATCGCGCTGGCGGTGCTGGTCGCGGTCAAGCCGCCCGTTCCGGCGGCCGACGACTCCGCGCCGCACGAGGCCGAGGCCGAACCGGAGACGAACCTGGGCCACATGGTGCAGGACCAGGCGACCGGCACGCACCCGCAGCATGCGGCCGAGACCATCGACTGGCGCACCGTCGGCATCGTCGTCGGCGCCCTGGTGGTGTTCATCGTGCTGCTCGAACCGGTCGGCTGGCTGCTGTCCGGAGCGGTGCTGTTCTTCGGCGTCTCCTACGCGCTGGGCGGGCGCCGCATCGCCCTCGACATCGGCATCGCGCTGGTGTTCTCCTCTGTCGTCCAACTGCTCTTCGTCGGGGCGCTGGGCCTGAACCTGCCCGCGGGCATCCTCGGAGGGATCCTGTAAGCCATGGAAGCTCTCGACTCCCTGCTGGTCGGGTTCTCGCACGCGCTGACCCCGACCAACCTCCTGTGGGCCCTCATCGGCGTGGTGCTGGGCACCGCTGTGGGCGTGCTCCCCGGCCTCGGCTCGGCCATGGCCGTGGCGCTGCTGCTGCCCGTCACCTTCCAGCTCGACCCCACCGGCGCGTTCATCATGTTCGCCGGCGTGTATTACGGCGGCCTGTTCGGCGACTCCACGACGTCCATCCTGATCAACACGCCCGGCAACTCCTCGGCGATCGCCACGGCGATCGAGGGGTACAAGATGTCGCTGCGCGGCCGCGCCCCGCAGGCGCTGGCGACGTCGGCGATCGGCGCGTTCCTCGGCGCCATCATCTCCACCGCGCTGATCGCGTTCTTCACGCCGACCATCATCGAGGTCGCGTTGCAGTTCGGCCCGGCCGAGTACTTCGCGCTGGCCATGTTCGCGTTCCTCGCGACCTCGGCGGTGGTGTCGACCTCGCTGATCCGCGGGCTGGTCTCGCTCGCCATCGGGCTGACCATCGCCATGGTCGGCATCGACCAGCAGAGCGGGGCCGAGCGGTTCACGCTGGGGATCCCCGAGCTGTTCGAGGGGATCAGCGTCGTCACCGTCACGGTCGGGCTGCTGGCGTTCGGCGAGGTCCTGCACGTCGCCGCCCGCATCCACCGCGACCCGGCCCGCAAGGACACCGTGCGCGGCACCGGGCGCCCGTGGCTGAGCCGCGCCGATGTGCGCCGCACGTTCCCCGCGTGGCTGCGCGGCGCCGGGTTCGGCATCCCGTTCGGGGTCATCCCGGTGGGCGGGTCGGAGATCCCCACCTTCCTGGCCTACGGCAACGAGAAGCGCATGGCGAAGCGCCGCGCGGCCCGCAAGGGCACGCCCGACGAGTTCGGCAGCGGCGCGATCGAGGGGGTCGCGGCGCCCGAGGCCGCCGCGAGCGCGACGGCGGGCACCGCCATGGGCGCCCTGCTGGGCCTGGGGCTGCCGACCTCGGCGACCGCCGCCATCATGCTCGCCGCGTTCCAGCAGTACGGGATGCAGCCCGGCCCGCTGCTGTTCGAGCGCAACGGCGAGCTGGTGTGGGCGCTGCTGGCGAGCCTGTTCATCGGCAGCGTCATGCTGCTGATCCTGAACCTGCCGTTCGCGCCGCTGTGGGCCAAGCTGCTGCTGATCCCCAAGAACTACCTGTACGCCGGCATCACGGTCTTCGCGGCCCTGGGCGTCTACGCGGCGAGCTCCTCGGTGGCCGACCTGGTCCTGCTGCTCCTGCTGGGGCTGCTCGGCCTGATGATGCGCCGCTACGAGATCCCGCTGGCGCCCGTGCTGATCGCGGTGATCCTCGGCCCGCTCGCCGAGACCAATCTGCGCCGCGCCCTCACGGAGAACCAGGGCGACCCGTCGGTGCTCGTCGCCAGCGGCATCTCGATCGGCCTGTACGTCGTGATCGTGCTTGCCGTGGGATTCATGGCGGTGAGCAGGATCCGGGAGCGGCGCATGGAGCGGCGCGCCGCCGAGGCGCCCGCCGACGCGGAACCGCGGGGCTGACCGCACCGAGGCGCGCACGCGGCGGGCGGTGCCGGGGGTCCTCCCCGGCACCGCCCGCCGCCGTGTCGGGGGCTACCCCTCCGCCATCATCTCCGCGTTCTCGGCCACCTCGTCGGGGGTGGGGTCGGCGTCCTGCGGCAGGTCGCAGCGCCAGTACCCGGTGAACGCGATCGCGCGCTTCGGCACCGACCGCTCGTTCACCAGGTGCCGGCGCACCGCGCGGACGCCCGACGCCTCGCCGGCGACCCACGCGTACACCGCGCCGTCGGGGAAGTCCATGGCGCGCACCGCGTCGAGCAGCAGCCCGGACCGGCCGGGCGGGATGTTGCCGCGGTGCACCCAGCGCACGTCGGCCGCCGCCTCGCTGCTCAGGTCCTGCTCCTCGTCGGGGCCGCTCACCTCGGCGACCACCCGGACCGGCAGGCCGGCCGGCAGCGCCTCCAGGATCGCGCCGATGGCGGGCAGCGCCGTCTCGTCGCCCACGATGAGCCGCCAGTCGTGCGGGCCGGGCGTGCGGATGTGGGAGACGGTGGGCCCGAGCATGCCGATGACGTCACCGGGCTCGGCGCGCAGCGCCCACGCCGACGCGGGCCCGCCGTCGCCGTGCAGCACGAAGTCGATGTCCACCTCGTTGTCGGCCGGGCGGTGGCGGCGGATGGAGTAGGCCCGCATCCACGGCCGCTCCGCCTCGGGCACCGCGAGGTAGGCCTGGTACCAGCGCATCGTGTCGCCGTCGGCGCCGACCTGCGGGACCACCGGGACGTCCATGCCCGGCTTGCCGAAGAACAGCTTGACCTGCTGGTCGGGTGCGACGCTGGTGAACCCCGCGAGGTCGCCGCCGAAGCTGATCCGCATCATGTGGGGGGTGACGGCGCGCACCGACGTCACGTGGATCAGCGCGTAGCGCAACGGATCGGGCATGGAGGGCACGCTTCCTACCGGGACGGGACCGCGGGGCCCGGTCGACGCACCCGGCAGCGCGGCACTTAACCAGGACAGCCTAACCTAAGTACCCGAGGTGCCCGCCAGGGGGCATCCCGGAAGGTCACCGGGGCGGCGCGGCGAAGAAGGCCCGGACGGACGCGGGGATCCAGATCAGGGCGATCATGGCCACCATGACGACATCGCCCGCGATGACGGCCGGGTAGTACTCGGGGCCCGCTGCCGCGGAAACGAAGCCGTGCAGGATCGCCACGGCGAGAGCGAGGGTCAAGACCACGCGGGCCCATCGGCGGCCCCTGAGGGTCTTCACGACCAGCCACCAGAGGACGGCGGCGAACGGTACGTGCACGCCATAGGTCATCGCCAGTGCCAGCGTGTACGCGAACCGCAGTTCCCCGTCGTCAAGTGACGGATTCTCGCGGGCGATCGCGTCGATGTAGGGGTCCGGGTCGAGGGTCATCACGACCGGCAGGGCGAGCAGGATCACGATGAGCAGGGCCAGGCACACCCGGGTCCAGCGCAGCGGTGCCGGCACCGGGCGGCTCCGCGACCCGTCGGGGCGGGCCGTGCCGTTCGTGGTCGGTGTCATGGCGGTCCTTTTCTGTCGGAGCGATCCGCACCGCGTTCGGCGCATGCCGCAGAGCGGAGGGCCGGTCGCGGTTCGCCGCCTCCGAGCGGCGGCTTTTTTAACACACCTGTGTATTTTAACACAGTCGTGTAGGATACGGGACATGCCGAAGATCGTTGACCACGACGCACGTCGCAGGGAACTGGGCGAGGCCTTCTGGCGGGTCGTCCTCAGCGACGGCGTGGAGGCGGCGTCGGTGCGCACCGTGGCCGCCGAGGCGGGATACTCCGCCGCCTCACTGCGGTACTACTTCCCCACCCAGGACGAGTTGCTCGACTACACCTGGCAGATGGTCCTCGACCGGGCCCTCGCCCGCGTCGGGGCGCTCGCACTGCCCGCCGTCCCCGTCGAGGCCGCTCTGCTCGTGTCCGAGCAGTCGGTGCCGATGGACGCCGAGCGGGCGGCGGAAGCCCAACTGTGGTTCAGCGTCGCAGCGGTGGCCCGGACCAACGAGCGGCTCCGCGCGCGCCTCGAAGAGGTCCACGCCACGCTGCGGGACGGCTGCATCCGGATCGTGGCCGGGCTCCAGCAGGTCGGCGCCTGCCACCCGGATCGCGATCCCACCGCCGAGGGCATCCGCCTGCACGCGCTGATCGACGGGCTCGCGTTCCACGGCGCCACGCTGCCCGGCGTCTACACCCCCGCGCAGATGCGGGCGATGCTGCGCAGCCAACTCGACGACCTCCGCTCCGCACCCGTTTGACCGCCCCTGCGGAGTCCGTCCCCGCCGAGCCCATCGGGCCGGTCCGACCCGCGTACACGCCGCCGCCCGCCTGAACGTCCGGCACCCGGCACCACCGTGCTCGGCAGCGGCACCGGGCGAGGGCGCTGCTACCCCACGGGGCCCGGACCGTCCGGGCCCCGGTGCCCAGGCGCCCGGCGCCGCGAGGCGGCGAGCCGGTGCAGCAGCGGCCCCGCGGCGACGAGCACGGCGCCGACCAGGGTGATCCCCGCAAGGGAGCCGCCGGTCACCGGCAGGACGGGGCCGTTGCCCGAGGACCCCCCGTTCGGTCCGTCCCCGCCGTCAGGCGGCCCGATCGTAGGGCCGTCGCTCGGGTCGGGAGAGCCGCCGTCCGTCGGCGAAGGACTGGGGCTCGGGGACGGGCTGCTGGTCGGGGTCGGGTCGGTGGTCGGGGACGGGCTGGGGCTCGGGTCCGGGTCGCCGGTCGGCGACGGGCTCGGCGAGGGGCTCGGCCCTCCGTCGATGTCGGTGGACTGGCAGGAGACGTTGTTGTCGGTCACGTTCTCCCTGCTGCCCGTGTAGACCGTCGCGCAGTTCTCGATCGTGGTGCCCGGCGCGACATCGGAGTTGACCGACATCGTGACCGTGAACGTGTCCGACTCGCCCGGTTCGAGGGTGCCCAGGGCGCAGGTGATCGTCAATCCGCTGGGCGGGCACTCGGCGGGAAGGTCCTCGATGGTCGTGAGCTGCCCGTTGGTCGGATCCTCGACGGTGACCTCGACGGCCTCGGACGGCCCGTTGTTGGTGACGGTCATCGTGTAGGTGATCGTGCCGTCCGGATTAGCGGTGGCGGGGCCGGTCTTGGTGATCTCGATGTCGGTCAGCGTCTGGGTCTCGCTGATCAGCTGCGTCCCGTCGACCGTCGCACCGGAGGACGAGGTCGACACCTCGGCGCTGTTGGTCATGTCGGTGCCGTCCGCCACGTCGGGATCGACGGTCACCGGGATCGTGTACTGCACCGATTCACCGGCGGGCACCGTGGTTCCGGGCCCGCCGCAGGTGACCGTCTGCCCGGCGGCCGAGCAGTCCCCCGAAAGGGCTCCGACGCTCATCTCCGCGCTCACGGTGTCGGTGACGGTCACGTCCTCGGCGTCCTCGTCGCCGGTGTTCGTCACCGTCACCGTGTAGACGGACTCCGCTCCGATGACCATCGGGTCGGGCGAGACGGACTTGGTGACATGCAGGTCGGCGCTGCGCTGCCCTGCGTCCGGTGTCGCCTTCGCCGACGCTGCGGCGCGTGTCGGGGTGGGCTCGGGCGCCGAGGGGGACGGCGACGCGGCGGGAGCCGGGTCGTCCGCGCCCGCGGTGTCGGCCGTGCCCGGCGGCTCCTGCGTGCCGGGCGGCCCGCTGCCCTCGGGTCCAGCGGGCTCCTCGGCGGGCGCCTCGGCGGGCGCCCCCTTGCCGGATCCTTCGCCGGGCCCTTCTCCGGGCCCCTCGCCGGATCCCTCGGCGGGCGATTCCGAGGCGGCAGGGGCGCGCGACACGTCGGCCGGGGCGCCGTCCGGGGCGTCGGCCGCGGCGAGTCCCGCCATCCCCGTGGCGGCCGCGAACACGAGCGCGGTCGCCGCCCTGCCGAGCGCCGCCGTGCCGAACGTCAGTCGCCCACTCATTCCGCCCCCGCCGGCTCGCCGTGAAGTAGCCACCGTGGTCGATGCTCTCCGTCGCCCCGGCCGACCGCCGCGCGCCTTCGCCGGTGCTGGCGAGAACGTGGCGAAGACTTGGGCCGCACGTAACCCCGTGCCGCGGGAACCCGTGCCCGGATCCCGTCCGCGCGGAGCGACGCCGGGCGGCGGGCGGCGGCGCCCCGCCGCCCGTTCCGCTAGCCTCCGTCGCCGTGCAGGGTGCGGACGTCCATGGTGCCGTCGTCCGCCGCGGACACAGCGACCTGGGACAGGTCGGCGACGATCGCGTCGGCATGCAGCGCGAGGGCATCGGTGCTGGTCGTCAGCGCGACGACGGCGCACCCGGCGGATCGGGCGGACTCGATCCCGGCCGGGGCGTCCTCGAAGACCACGCACTCCGCGGGCGGCACACCCAGCAGCCGGGCTCCCGCGACGAATGGTTCAGGGTCGGGTTTGCCGCGCGTGATGTCGTCGGCGGAGACGATCCGCGGCGCGTCGATCCCCGCGGCGCCCAACCGTGCGACGGCCAGCGCACGGGTCGCGGAGGTGACGACGGCCCACCGGTCGGCGGGCAGGGACGCCAGCAGGTCCAGGCTGCCCGGCAGGGCGGTGATCCCGTCGGTCTCGGCGACCTCCAGCTCGTTGATACGCGCCGTTGCCTCCGGGACCCGGTCGGGCGGCAGCACGCGCGCGACGATCTCCTCTGCCGGAAGTCCGTGCGCGTACACGTCGAGCAGCTGATCGGGGGTGACGCCGTACTCCCCGCCCCAGCGCAGCCAGCACTCGACCGCGACCTGCGTCGAGTCGATCAACGTGCCGTCCATGTCGAAGAGCAGTCCCTGGGCCTTCATCGGCATCGTCCTCACTCCCGGCGTACACCACTGTCCACCCCGCCCGCTGCCCGCAAGCGGGGTGCGTCGCACACCGCAGCGGGAGAGCCGCCCGCGCGGGACGCGCAGCGACCGTCCCCGCGCGGGCCCCTCCCCCGCCGGTGTCAGCGGACGGCGGCGGCCGTGCTCGCCGCCGACAGGACTCCGTGCAGCTCGGCGTCGCCGATGAAGCGGCCGTCGAACACGACGGCGTGGATCCGCCGGGTGTTGCGGATGTCGCTGAGCGGGTCCGCGTCGAGGACGACGAGGTCGGCGGCCCGGCCGGGCAGCACGGCGCCGAAGCGGTCGTCGCGTCCGAGGAAGCGGGCGGGTTCGATGGTGGCGGCCTGGAGGGCGCGCAGCGGGCTCAGCCCGGCGCCGGCGAGCAGTTCGAGTTCGTCGTGGAGGCTGAACCCCGGGGCGAGGCCGGGGGTGACGGAGTCGGTCCCCGCGAGCAGCCGGACGCCCGCCTCGTCCATGGCCGCGACAGCGGCCCGGCGGCGGTCGAACAGCACCCTGCGCCGGGCGGCCTCCTCGGCGCTGCGGCCGCCGCCCTCGAAGACCTTGTCCCGGACGTAGGCCCACATCGCGGGGGTTTCGGGCTCCAGGTAGGCCAGGCGGGGATCGTCCAAGCGGATGCGGTCGGGGAGGTCGATCGCGCTGTGCATCACGAGCGTGGGGCAGTAGGCGGCGTCGGCGGCGACGAGCCGCCCGAAGAGGGCGGCGGCGGCTTCCGGGCTGTAGCTGCCCACCGCCTCCCATTCCACCGCGGTGACCTGCTTGAACCAGTCGGCGTAGGGCGGGTCGGAGGTGAGCCGCAGCCGTGCCATCGCCGCTTCGAGCCGCTCGGAGTCGGCGGAGGTGGCCGGCCACAGTCCGTGCACGTGCTCGAACGAGCGCTGCCCCGCGTCGATCTGCTCGGCCAGCGGCACGTTGTCCGAGCGGTGTCCGACAACGGTGATCCCGCGCCGGTGCGCCTCGTCGAGCACCGCGAAGTAGGGCTCGCGTTCGAGGCGCGAGTAGACCTTGACGAAGTCCGCGCCGGTCTCGACGGCCTCGTGCACGGCGCGCCTCCCCTGCGCGGCGGTGACGGCCGTGATGACGGGGCTGTCGACGGGGAGGTCGGTCCACAGCGCCGGGGCGCCGTCCACAAGAGGGCTCGCGATGACCGACCGGGGGCCGAGCAGGCTGCCGTCGGCCACGCGGCGGCGCCAGTCGTGCAGGAACGGTTTGCCCCACATCTCCCTGACAGTCGTCACCCCGTTGGCGATGTAGAGCGCGGGGAAGTGCTGCCCGCCGGGACCGTCGCCGTCGCTGTGCACGTGCATGTCGGTCAGGCCGGGGAGCGTGTGCGTTCCGGTCAGGTCGGTCACCGCTGCCGTGTGGGGGATGGGCACCTGCGCCGAGGGGCCCACTTCGGTGATGACCCCGTCGGCGACGAGGATGGTCTGGTCGGGCTGCGGTGGACCCCCGAGGGTGTCGACCACTGTTGTATGCGTGTACGCCTGGACGCGGTTGTCTCTGGTCATGCGTACACCGTAAGACGACGGATCGGGGATCCGCGCAGGCGCCGAGTGCACTTCATTCACACGACACCAAATCGAGTGCACTACGCCGTGGATAACCGGCCTCCGCACTAGTACGGTTGCGGTCATGAACGCAGCAGCGCCCGACGACCGGCCGTCCGTCCGGATCGCTGCCGCGGTCCGCGAGCGGATCGCGAACGGCGACCTCCGCCCCGGGGAGCGCGCCCCCTCCACCCGGCAGATCGTGCGCGAGTGGGGTGTCGCCATGGCCACCGCGTCCCGCGCCATCGCCATCCTGCGCGATGAAGGGCTCGTCGTCACCCGGCCGGGCTCGGGCACCGTTGTGCGCGGGCGGGCCGGGCCCGCGGCGGGCGGCCGCCGGGGAGCGCTGCGCGGGCTGACGCGGGCCCGCGTCGTCGCCGCGGGGATCGGCATCGCCGACCGCGAAGGCATGGAGGCGGTGTCGATGCGGCGGCTCTCCGGCACGCTCCAGGTGGCGCCGATGTCGCTGTACCACCACGTCGCGGGCCGCGACGAGCTGGAGTTCCTCATGGTGCGCGCCGTCTTCCAGGCGAATCCCCTGCCGGCCCGGCCGCCCAGCGGGTGGCGGGCGCGGATCGAGGCGGTGTACCGGCTCCAATGGCGCCTCTATCGGGCCCACCCGTGGCTCGCCGAACTCCTTTCGGTGAACAGGCCGCCGCTGGCCCCCGAGGCCATGGAGCACAGCGAATGGACCCTGGCCGCGCTGCATGAGATCCCGCTCGGCGCGGAGGAGCGCATGCGGGCGGCGCTCGCCCTGCCGAGCCTGGTCCGCGGTCTCGCCCTCGGCGCGCTCGGCGAGATCCGGGCCGAGCGCGAGACCCGCATGCGCACCGGCCAGTGGTGGCGCACCGTCGACGCGGAGGCCGAGGCGATCGTGCGGAGCGGCCGGTACCCGCGGCTGACCGAGGTGGACGCGTCCGCCGCCGACCGCCTCTTCGGTGTCGACGGAGTGGACGACCTCCTCGACCACGCACTCGCGCACTACCTGGACGGGCTCGCCGCGCGCGTCGCTGACGGTCGGCGATCCGGATAGCGGCGCCGGGGGCGTGCGCGGACCGGCGCGTATCCGGTCGTCCCCGCCCCGGGCGGCGCCGCTAAGCTCGACTCGGACGCGGACCAGCGAGGAAGCCGGTAAGGAAGCCGGTGAGGAAGGCGGGGCGGGTGGCGGCGGTCGTCGAACTCTCCTACTACCCCGTCAAGGGCTGCGCCGGGAGCCGTGCGAGTGAGGCCGTGTTGACCCCCGCGGGCCTGCTCCACGACCGGAGCTTCATGGTCACCGACGAAGCGGGGGTGTTCCGCTCCCAGCGGCGCGATCCGCGGCTCGCCGTGGTCCGCCCGGAGATCGGCGCGAGCGGCGACCGGCTCCGGCTGCACGCGCCCGGGAGCGAGTCCGTGGAGGTCGCGGTGGACCGCACCGGCCGGCGCCGCGACGTCGACCTGTTCGGCGCCCCGTACAAGGGCATCGACCAGGGCGACGACGCCGCCCTGTGGTTGTCGGACGTCCTCGGTGCGCCGAGCCGGCTGGTGCGGGTGCCGCCCGAGCACGACAGGGTGACCGACGGTTCGACGCCCGGCACCTCCGGCTACGCCGACAGCTGCGCGGTCCACATCCTCTCCCTGTCCACCCTCGACCGGCTCAACGAGCGGATCGCGGCGGCGGGCGGCGCACCGCTGGCCGCCGACCGGTTCCGCCCCAACATCGTGATCGGCGGATGGGCGGAACCCCACGTCGAGGACCGGGTGCGGCACCTGCGCATCGGCGGCGGCGAGCTGGGCTACGCGAAGCCGGCCATCCGCTGTGCGGTCACGATGGTCGACCAGGAGACCGGGGCGAAAGCGGGGCCCGAACCGCTCCGCACCCTCGCGGGGTACCGGCGGGCGGCCGGCGGAGGTGTCGCCTTCGGTGCCAAGTTCGCCGTCCTGCGTGCGGGCACGCTGTCCGTCGGCGACGAGGTGGACGTCGTCCGGCACCGGACGGCACCCGGTTCGAGCGTTGCGTCAGCCTGACCCCGGCTCCATGCCGTCAACGGATCCGCCGGCCGTGGTCGTCGCCGAGTCCCCGGGCGTCGCCGGGCTCGCCGCGCACCCGGCCGCGCTCCCCCGCTTCTGGGCCGGCGTCGCCGAACGCGGCACTCCGCTGCTGGAGCCCGCGGGGCCCGGCCGGCACACGGCGACCTTCCTCTGGCGCGGCGACGCCGCCACGACGAACGTCCTGCTGCTCGCCAACCGCCTCGCCGACCGCGACGACCTCGCGCCCTCCCTCATGCGGCACGTGCCCGGCACCGACGTCTGGCACCTGACCTACCTGCTGCCCGACGACTACCGGGGCAGCTACCAGATCGCCGTCGACGAGGCCGCGCACACCGAACCGCCGGACAACGCCTACTGGCAGCGGCTCATGGCCGCCGCGCGGACCGACCCGTTCAACCCCCGCACCCTGCCCACAGGCCGCAGCGGGCGGGCGAGCTCGATCATGGAGCTGCCGGACGCGCCCGTGCAGCCGTGGAACGCGCCGTCCGGCGCCCCCGAAGGAGAGGTCGTCGAGCACAGGTTCACCAGCGAGATCCTCGGGAACGAGCGCTCGCTGTGGGTCTACCGCCCCCGGCCCGGCGGGGCGATCGCCGCCACCGCCGGCACCGACGGCA
Source organism: Murinocardiopsis flavida (assembly GCF_003014485.1). Taxonomy (GTDB): domain Bacteria; phylum Actinomycetota; class Actinomycetes; order Streptosporangiales; family Streptosporangiaceae; genus Murinocardiopsis; species Murinocardiopsis flavida. The sequence goes on from NZ_PYGA01000002.1 coordinate 202,513, forward strand.
CCGACGACGGAACCGGCGGCCTCCCCCTGCTGGTGCTCCTCGACGGCAACCTCTGGTTCCCGCTGCTAGACTTCCGGCACACCACCGACAATCTGATCGCCGCGGGCCGGATCCCGCCCATGCTCGTGGTCGGCGTCGACGCGATCGACGTCCCCACGCGCCGCCGCGAACTGGGCGGCGACCCCCGTTTCCGCGGCTTCCTGCGCACCGAACTCATGCCGTGGGCACGGCGCCGCCTCGGCGCGACGCGGGACCCCGCACAGACCGTCGTCGCGGGCCAGAGCTTCGGCGCGCTCGCCGGGTTGGACGCCCCCGACCTGTTCGGCGGCGTGCTGTGCCAGTCGCCGTCGCTGTGGCGTGCGCCGGAGACCGTCGACGCCTACGCCGCCGCCGACACCCGCCTGCGCCTGCACCTGTCGGTGGGCCGCTACGAGGGCGCCATGGTCGCCGACACCCGCGCGCTGACCGGGGTCCTGCGTGATCGCGGCATCGAGGTCACCCACACCGAGTACACCGGCGGCCACGACTTCGTCTGCTGGCGCGGCTGTATGGCCGAGGGCCTCGCCGCACTCGCGTCCCGGCCGACCCGGTGACCCCGCCGTCCGGGTCAGCCGGATCACCCGGGTCAGCCGAAGAAGCGCAGGAGTGCGTCCGCGGTCCCGTCCGGGTCGTCCTCGGCGATGAAGTGCCCCGCTGCGGCGATCGTCTCCCGGCGCGCACAGGGGATCGCCGCTGCGAGGCGGTCGGCCGCGGCGAGGTCGAGCCAGCCGTCCTCGGCACCCCAGAGGACCAGGACGAGGGCGGTGACCCGGCCCAGGCGCGCCACGACGTCGCGGGTGTCCTCGAAGCCGACGGCGGCCACCTGGTCGACCCACCGCTGCTGCCCGTCGGCGCCCGCCCACGGGGCGAGGTAGGCGGCGGCGGTGGCGTCGTCCATCGGCCGGTGGGTGGCGGTGCGCAGGCGCGGGGCGATGATGTCGGCGAAGACGTGGTGGGGCATGGTGCGGTACGCGTCCTCGTTGCGCTGCATGTGCTCGGTGAACGGCGTGTTCCACGGGCCGAGGACGGCGGCGTCGAGCAGGGCGATGCGGCGGGCGGGCACCCGGTGGACGAGGTGGGCGCGCAGCACGATCCCGCCCCCGATGTCGTGCCCGACCAGGTCGGGCGCTTCGAGCCCCCAGTGCTCGGTGAGTTCCGCGAGCGTGCGGGCCTGCCGGTCGATCGAGGGGGTCGCGTCGGGGGCGATGCGGGAGTCGCCGAACCCGAGCAGGTCCCAGACGTGCACCGTGTGCGTGCGCGCCAGTTGCGGGACGACATCGCGCCAGAGGTAGGACCAGGCGGGCGTGCCGTGCACCAGCACCACCGGCGGGCCCGCTCCGAAGACGCCGGTGGCGGCCACTCCGCCGGACACGCGGACGCGCTGGGTGAGCCGCCATGGGGCCGGCGCCGTCTCGATACTCATCCCTGCACCCCTCACTAAGACCTATAATTGATTTTCTCCAGTTACCCTACCAGGAGGCAATGCATGAAGATACCTTTGAACGATTACTCGATGGGGGCGGCGGTGGCGACCGACCTGGTCAACACCGCACCCATCGTGCAGAAAGCGGGCGACACCCTCCCCGATCCGGCCGCCTTGGCGGACTTCCTCGCGGCACACGGGCTCGACCTCGGCCTCGGCGGCGGACCGACAGAGGACGATGTCGAGCGCGTCCACGCCCTGCGCGGCGAGGTGCGCACCCTCGTGGAATCAGCCGGTGAGGCCGACAGCGTCCAGGGCGCGAACGCGCTCGCGGCGCGGGCCGGCGGCAGTCCCGCGCTGGACCGCGACGCCGACGGCCGGTGGCAGTGGTTCGTCGCGCCCGCGCCGCAGGCGTCCATCGCCGACGGGCTGGCGTTCCTCATCGGCACCGGGTTGCTCGGCGTGGTGCGGACCCTGAGCCACGACCGGTTCCGCTCCTGCGCGTCGCCGGTGTGCGAGGGCGTGTTCGTCGACACCAGCCGGGCGGGCCGCCGCCGCTACTGCATGCCGGAGTTGTGCGGCAACCGGGTCAACGTCGCCAGATACCGCGCCCGCCGACGCGAGGACGCCTCCTAGGCGGCCAGTCCGGCGAGCCGCGCATCGGTGCACCACAGTGCGTCCGCAAGGTCGTCCCGGCGCGCCGGTGCCGAAGGGTCGGGCAAGGTGAGCCGGCCCGCGCGCAGTGCGGCGTAGGTCCGCCCGCCCGGCGGCGCCGAGGTGCCGAGCGCCAGGTCCGCCAGGACCCGCGCGGCGGCCGCGCGCGTGTTCAGCGTGCGGTTGAGGCCGCGGAGCGGGGCACCCAGCGGCGTGCCAAGCACCGACCAGGCGATCCGCAGTGGCAGCGCCAGGTCGCGCGCCAGACCGGTGCCGAACACCTGGCCCGGGTCGTACGCGATCGCCGCGACGCGCCGGGACCGCATCGCGGGGTGCGCGGACAACGAGCGCGCGGTGAGGACGTTGCACAGCTTGGCGGCGGTGTACGCGTGCTCGCCCGCCCGGCGCGGTGCGGCGTGGCGGTCCGGGTCGCGATCGGGGTGCGCGAGCAGTTCGGCGTCCGCGTGGCGCGGGGTGGCGAGTCCGGCCCCGGTGGCGGGGTCGTGCGTGCCGCTCGTCGTCAGCACCACCCGGGCCCGCTCCGCCAGGCAGGGCATCAGCAGGCGCAGCACGAGGTAGTGCCCGAGGTGGTTCACCGCGAAGGCCGTCTCGACGCCGTCGGCGGTGCGTCCGCTGTCGTCGGGCCGGATCACCCCGGCGTTCAGCACCAGCGCGTCGATGCGGGCGCCGTCCCCGATCCGCTCGCGGACGGAGTCGGCGAAGGCGCGCACGGAGCCGAGCCGGGTCAGATCCAGGGGGAGGGAACCGGCCGCGGGCACCCGCGCCCCCGTGAGCAGGGCGACACCCGGAGTGCGCCTGAGCCGCTGCGCGGCGATCGCCCCAAAGCCCGAACTGCCGCCGGTCATCACGATCGTGGTCATGACACGCCCCCGCTCCGCGTCGGATCGCCTTTCCGTTAACTATGCACCTCTAGTGACAATCACACAAGATGGCAATCATGGGGGTGTACCATCTCGGAATGACCCCGCCGAAGCACCCGCCACCGCGGCACCTGCGCGAACGCCCCAGCTTCCTGCTCTCCCAACTGGGATTCCACTCCGACCAGCGGTTCGGGGCGCTCCTCGCCCCGCTCGGCGTCACCGCACGCCAGTTCGGGATCCTGCGCCTCCTCGCCCACACTGCGGGGCGCTCGCAGCAGCAACTGGCCGAGGAACTGGGGATCCACCGCAACGTGATGGTCGGCGTCATCGACGACCTGGAGCAGCGCGGGCTGGTGGAGCGCCGCCGCTACCCCACCGACCGCCGCGCGCACGCCATCCACCTGACGGACGCCGCGCGGGACCTGCTGCCGCGCGTCGAGGGCGCCCTGGACGCCTGCGACGACGAACTCCTCGCCGCACTCGACCCGGCGGACCGCACGACACTGCTCACGCTGCTGCAACGCCTGGCCGACGGCGCCGGACTCGTCCCGGGGATCCACCCCGGGTACGACGCGATCGGTTCCGAGGAGCCCTGAGGCGACGCCGAACGCACCGGAGACGGGCGGGGTGCGCCGGGCCCGTTGCCGTTCGGCGCACCCCGCCCGCCGGTCAGCGCTCCGCGGGAACCATCTCCTCGGGCGTGTCCGACGGGCCTGCCGGGTCCGTCTGGCCCTCCAGGTCCTTCGGGTCCGACGAACCTTCCGGGTCCTCTGGGCCTGCCGGGTCCGCAGAGTCCGCCGGTCCTGCCGGGTCCGCCAGGTCGTCACCGGTGTGCATCGTGTCGGTCCTGGCGTCGTGCAGCCCCCACAGGACCAGGGCGGCCACCAGTACGAGGGCGCCGCCGCCGAACGCGTAGCCGATCTGGACACCCGAGGCGAACGCCGACTGGGCGGCCTCCAGCAGGCCCCTGCCCACAGCGTCCGGCAGCCCTTCGGCGACGGCCGTCGCCCCGCCGATGCTCTCGCCGGCCGCCGCCACCGCCTGCTCGGGCGCCTCGTCCGGCGCGTCCCGGTCGAGCCCCATCCGGTAGACCACCGTGGACAGGCTGCCGAGGAACGCGAGGCTGAGCGCGGACCCGAGTCCGCCCCCGACGTCGTTCACCGCCGCCGCAGAGCCCGCCTGGCGCTCGGGGACGGCACCGAACATCAGGTTGGCGCTGAGCGTGAAGAGGGGGCCCATCCCCAGGGCGACCACCGTCGCCGCGGCGATGAGGACGTAGGGTCCGGCGTGCCCCACCAGCAGCGCCATCGCCACCGCGCCGGCGGCCGCGACGAACAGTCCGCCGGCCATCGCATAGGACGGACGCATCCAGCGGTCCAGCACCGGCGGCAGCATCCCGCCGACGACGGAGGCCGCGGCCGGGGCGATCAGCAGCAGCCCGGCGTGCCACGGCGACAGGCCGAGCACCGCCTGGAGGTACTGGGCGAACAGCATGTCGGCCCCGCTGAGGACCAGCATCATCAGCATCACGGTGAGGAGCGAGAACGTGAACGCGGGGACGGCGAACAGCCGCAGGTCCACGAGCGGTTCGGCGATCCGCGACTGGCGCCGCACGAACACCACGACGAGCACCAGTCCGGCCAGCACGGAGCCGGCGTAGGGCCACAGCGAGGCGTCGGACGAACCGGCCTTGTCGGCGATCTCCTGCAAGCCGAACACCACGGCGAGGATCCCCGCCATGGACAGCAGCACGCTGACGAGGTCCACCCGTCCCACGCCTTCGTTCTCGCCCCTGGGCAGCAGGGGCGCGGTCAGCAGGAGCAGCACGGCGGCCGGGATGTTCATCAGGAAAACCGACCCCCACCAGAAGTACTCCAGCAGCACCCCGCCCAGCGGCGGCCCGAGGGCCATGCCCGCGGAGAACGCGCTCATGGTGACGGCGATCGCGACGGAGAACTCCTTGGGGTCGCGGAACATGGTGCGCAGCAGGCCCATGATGGTCGGCCCCAGCGTCGCCGCCGCCAGTCCGAGTACGGTCCGCGCAATGAGCAGCATCTCCGGGCTGGTGGAGTACGCCGCAGTGAGCGAGGCGAGGCCGTACACCGCGCTGCCCGTCACCAGCAGGCGCCGCCGGCCGATGCGATCGCCCAACCGGCCCATCGTCAGCACGACCCCCGCCGCGAGGAACTCCCCCGCGTGCAGGATCCACAGCAGTTGCGTGCTGCCCGGAGCGAGGTCGGCGGCCATGCTCGGCAGTGCCAGGAACAGCACGGACACGTCCGTCGCGGTCATCAGCAGCGGCAGTGTCAGGACTGCGAGGCCCAACCATTCCCGCCACGTCGCGCGCGGGGGTGTCGTCGTCACGTCGATTCCTCTCGGAGGAGATTGGAAAGTGCACGGAGCAGCACCGAAGGCGTTTCATCCGGCGACACGACGACCGTAAAACCTCAAGTTAACTTGAAGACAAGTCCCGCGAACGCGCCCCGCATGTGACGGGCGACACCCGGACACCGGCACCCGAGGTCGCTCACGGCGCCCAGGACCCAGTACGGTCCGACCGATGACTGCGATACCGGTGACCCCCAGGAGAGGAATGGGGATTCCCGGTCAGCGAGCTTGACCTTCGAGCCGACTCGAAGGATTACGGTCATGACCGTGACCACCATGCGTATATCGCAGTTGGCGGAACGCTCCGGCGTCCCCGCCACCACGCTGCGCTACTACGAACAGCGCGGGCTGCTGCCCGCCCACCGCTCCGACGGCGGCTACCGGATCTACGACCGGGACGCGGTCGACCGCCTGGCGTTCATCGCCACCGGCAAGCGCCTCGGCCTCGGCCTCGATGAGATCGCCGAACTGTTGGGGGTGTGGCAGGACGGCGCCTGCGTCCAGGTCAAGGAGTCACTGCGGCCGCGCATCGCCGACCGCCTGGCCGCCGCGCACGATCGCATCGGGGAACTGTCGGCATTCGCGGCGATGCTGCACGGTGCCGTAGAACACCTGGACACGCTGCCCGACCGGCAGGACCGCTGCGACCCGGCGTGCGGCTTCCTCGACTTGGCGAAGAACCCGGTCACCCGTACCGGCCGCGCGATGGTCGAACCGGCCCCTGACGTCCCCGCCGTGGCGTGCTCACTGGACGGGGACGGGATCGAGAAGCGCATCGGCCGGTGGCAGGCCCTGCTGCGCGGCGCCCGACGCGAAGAGGCGCCCGGTGGCCTGCGCGTCGGCCTGCCTGCCGAGCGGGCCGCCGAAGCCGCTGGGCTGGCAGCCGCCGAACAGCGCTGCTGCGCCTTCTTCTCGTTCTCCCTGCGTTTCGACCATGGCACCGTGTACCTCGACGTGCAGGCTCCCGCGGAAGCCCGATCGATGCTCATCGACATCTTCGGGGCACCGGAGATCGCTGACGAGCCAGACGAGCCACAGGAGACCCCGACGTGCTGACCGTGAAATCGATCCTGCTGTTCGTCGTCGCCGCCTTGTTCGAGATCGGCGGTGCGTGGCTGGTGTGGCAGGGCGTCCGCGAGCACCGCGGGCTGCTGTGGGTGGGCGCGGGGGTGATCGCTCTCGGCTTGTACGGCTTCGCCGCCACCTTGCAGCCCGATGCGCACTTCGGGCGGATCCTCGCGGCCTACGGCGGGGTCTTCGTCGCCGGGTCGCTGGCCTGGGGAATGGTCGTGGACGGCTACCGCCCCGACCGGTTCGACGTGATCGGAGCGGCGGTCTGCCTGATCGGCGTCGCCGTGATCATGTACGCGCCGCGCAACACATAGTGCGGCTGGGAACGGACCTCACTCCTTCACCGGGTCGAGCTGTCGTGCGATGCCGTCGAGAAACAATCCGATACCACGCCGGTAGGCGCCCTCGGGATCGTTCGCCTTGCCGGTCTCCGCACCGAGAACGCGCGAGACCCGTGCGGCGGTCGGGAACTTGGCCGCATCACCGATGGCGGCGGTGAGGACCGGTTCGATGTTCGACCACCAGTCGGCATCGTGTTCTTCGCCCGATTGTCGAGAGCCTTGGGCCGCGAGTGCGGCCCGGGCGGTTCCCTGCACGAGGCAGAGCAGGGCGGTGAGCGTGTGCTCCATCTCGATATCGGTGAGCCCGATTCCGTCGAGTGCTCCTAGCTCTGCGTCGTACTTGGCCGATGCACCGGGGCCCGGCACCGGACGTCCCGCGGCGAGGTCGGTGATCCACGGATGCGCTCGGCAGTTCGCCCAATTCGCTTCGGCGATCGCAGTGATGCGCGCACGCCAGTCCGCGCTCCCGGGGATCGTGACCGCCTCGTATGTGGCGCCTGCGACCTGGTCGAGCATGAGTTCCACAAGTTCGGCGCGTCCACCGATGTGAGGGTACAGCGCCATCGCGCTGACGCCTGCTTCCTCTGCCAGGCGGCGGATCGTGACCGCGTCGATGCCCTCTTCGTCGGCCAGTCCGACGGCGAGGCCGGTGATGCTCTGCGTGCTGATTCCGCTGCGCGGGCTGACCGGGGACTCGCGCCAGAGCAGTCCGATCAGCTTGAACTCGTCAACACCTGCGCGCTTGACCATCTCCACCTCTCCATGAAATATACTATGTATATTACATTGTAGAACATGGAGAGGGGAACCGCTATGGATCTACAGGCGAACCCGCGCGGTTCGATCTGCGCAAGGGCGGTGCGCAAGACCTACCCCGGACGAGAAAAGCCGTCGCTGGCGGGGGTCGATCTGCTGGTCGACGCCGGTCGCGTGTGCGCCCTGCTTGGGGCGAACGGGGCGGGCAAGACCACGCTGGTGCGGATACTGACGACGTTGACGGGCCAGGACTCCGGCACCGTGAGCGTCAACGGCTGGGATGTCGTCCGGGACCCAGCGCGTGTGCGGGCGTCCATCGGGGTCGTCGGGCAGTACGCCGCGCTGGACGAGGTGCTCACGGCGAGGGAGAACCTGGAGCTGTTCGCCCGGCTCATCGGGCTCTCGCGCGCTGCCGCCCGATCACGGGCCGCCGAACTCCTGGAGCAGTCGGGCTTGGGCGAGTACGCGGGGCAGAGGGTGTCGGGGTTCTCGGGCGGGATGCGGCGGCGGCTGGACCTGGTGACCTCGATGATCACCCGACCGGCCGTGCTTCTCATCGACGAGCCGACGACCGGCCTCGATCCGGTCGCGCGCCGTACGATCTGGGCCGCGGTGCGTTCCCTGGCCGACCATGGATCGACAGTCCTACTGACCACGCAGTACCTGGAGGAAGCCGACGAGCTGGCCGACGACGTGGTGATCCTGCGGGAAGGCACCGTGGTCGCCACCGGTACACCGTCAGACTTGAAGGCTCTGGTGGGTGAACCGCGGATGGAGCTGCGCGAGCCGACCCTCGAAGACGTCTACCTGCACCTGCACACAGGGAGCACCGCGGCATGACCACCACGGCGATTCAGCACACGGGCAGCGTCCTCCGCGAGGCCGTGATCCTCACCGGTCGGTCGACCCGGCATTGGCGAGCCCGTCCGGTCACCTTCAGCGTCCAACTGTTGTTCCCGGTCCTGATCATGCTGCTCATGGGCGGCCTGCTCGGCGGGGCGATCGCCGGCACCACCGGTGACTACATCGTCTTCGTGGTGCCGGGCGTCCTCGCCTTCACCGTCCTGTCCGGCATCGAGACGACGATCACCGCGGTCACCGGCGACGCCGCCAAGACCGTCACCGACCGGTTTCGCACACTGCCGATCTCCCGCGGGTCGGTGCTACTGGGTCGGGTGTTCGCCGACATGCTCACCGCCGCTGTCGAACTGGCGGTGGTCAGCGCGGCAGGCCTACTGCTCGGCTGGCGCCCCGAAGGAGGCATTGCCGCGATCGCGCTGACCTACGCGCTGCTGCTTTGGCTGAGGTTCGGACTGCTGTGGGCCGGTGTGTGGATCGGGTTGAAGGCGGGCACACCCGAGGCGGCCACGACGACGCAGCTCGCGATCTGGCCGGTGGCGTTCCTCTCCACGGTGTTCGTCGATCCGCGCACGATGCCCTCCTGGCTCGGAGCGGCCGCGGAATGGAACCCCCTCTCGGCGACCGCCTCGGCAGCGCGCGAGCTGCTCTCCGGTGGTGAACTCCCAGGGGTCACCGCCGTCTCCGACCACGCGGTGCTCTTCGCGCTCGGCTGGCCGCTCGCCCTGACCCTGGTGTTCGTGCCGCTTGCCATTCGTGCCTACCGGAGGCTGTCATGACGACCAGGACCTACGATGTGATCCGCGTGATCCACGCACGGGGAAGCACGTCAGAAATACCGCACCACCTCCACGCTCTCCGGTAGCGGGGTCCAGCGCAGCAAAATGATCCGGCACCTCGGCCGCCGCGTGGAACGTGGATCCCGTGGAATAGGAATTCGATCCGACGACGGCACACGTACCCGCCCCTCCCGGAAGGCGACTCCGGCTCGCGGGGCGGCCTTGTCCGCCCAGCGAACCCACGAACGCGCGAAGGGGCGGGGACGCGGGTATCCGCGTCCCCGCCTGGTCCTTCAGCCGGCGGCGCGGGCCATCTCCTCGCCGGTCAGGCGCAGCGCAGCGGCCGCCACGTTCTGCTCCAGGTGCGCCGGGTCTCCGGTGCCGGGGATCGCGAGGACGTTGGGCGAGCGGGCAAGCGACCAGGCGAGCGCCATCTGTTGGAGGCTTACTCCGCGCTCATCGGCCACGGCCGCCGCCCCGGGGCGGTCGCGAACGCCGTCGATCGAGAAGAACGGGACAAAGGCAATGCCATCTCCAGCGCAGATGTCGAGCAGTCCGTCGTCGTCGCGCTTGGCGAGGCTGTACTGGTTCTGGACGCTGACCACGGGCGCGATCTTGCCTGCCTCCGTCAGGTGGTCGGCGTCGACGTTGGAGATGCCGAGGTTGCGGATCAGGCCTTCATCCCGGAGTTCGGAGAGCACCCCGAACCGCTCGGCGATCGACCCCGCGCCCTTCTCCAGTCCTGCCCCGACGCGGAGGTAGACGAGGTCGAGGTGGTCGCGTCCGAGCTGGCGCAGGTTCTCCTCGACCTGCCCCCGCAACTGCCCCGGTTCGGCCTCGGGGAGGAACGCTCCGGACGGGTCGCGCCCGGGCCCGACCTTGGTGGCGATCACCAGGTCGTCGGGGTAGGGCGACAGCGCGTGGTTGATGAGTTCGTTGGCGGAGAGTGTCGGCAGGAAGTAGAAGGCGGCGGTGTCGATGTGGTTCACGCCGAGTTCAACGGCGCGGCGGAGGACGGCGACCGCGCTGGCGCGGTCCTTCACGCGCATCGCGCCGAAGCCGAGTCGGTTCACTGTTAGGTCGCCGAGCTGCCACGTTCCGGCGGCAGCGGCGGGGAGTGCGTTGGTCATGGGGACGATGTTCGTCCCCGACACCCTCCGAGCGCTTCCAGCGGCAGCTTGCTGCCAGTTGTTGCCCACGCAGCGGACGGGGTCAAGACTGGAGGTATGAACAGGACCGGTGAGGTGACCGTTGTCCGCGGCACCGATGAGCTCTTCGCCCGCTCGGCGCACCTCTTCGAGTCGGCGGAGGACATCGCGTGCGCGGCGAACGACCTGCACACGTGGGCGATCACCCGGCCTGCACGCGACGCGGACCACGGACCGCCCCCGCAGGGCACGGGCGGCAAGCGGATCCGGAAGCTGTACCGGCCCGGTGTGCTCCTCGACCCGGCGACGGCCCACCATGTGCGCAACGCTGCCCGGATCGGCGCCGACGTCCGGATCACCCCGGACGAACTCAACGAGACCATCATCCTGGACCGACGGATGGCGATCCTCGCCGGCGACGTCACCGCCGGTGTACGCAGCTACAGCGTCGTCACCCTGCCGGAAGTGCTCCAGGGCATCATGTCGCTGTTCGAGGCGGCCTGGCGCGGAGCCGCCGAACTGGCGGTGTACGACGCGCGGCTCGACGAGATCCGGCAGCTCGCCCCCAGCATCCTCGACCTCCTGAACTCGGGCTGCAAGGACGAGGTGGCGGCGCGGTCGCTGGGGCTCGGGCTGCGCACCTACCGCCGCCGCGTCGCGGAGCTGATGACGGCGCTCGGCGCGTCGTCCCGCTTCCAGGCGGGCGCGCGGGCCCGCGAGCTGGGACTCGTGTAGTTCCGCGGAGCGCCAATGCCGTTGAGGAGCGCGGTACGTTTCATGACCCCCCTCAGTTCCGCGAGCGTCGAAGGCTGCCGCTCCGCGCGAAGCGCGACTTCGCCACCCGTGCTACCCGTTACGTCAACGGAATCGCACGCGGCGCCCATCCCCAAGCGTGCCCCGCCGATGTTCGGACGGCAGGGCGGCAGGGTTCGGTATTCGACGCTAGTCCGCGGGTCCCCGCCTGCGGCCCTCCAGCCACATCGCGATCGCGGCGCCCGCAGCGGTGCCGGCCGCCATCGCGCCGAACAACAGCAGCCACCACACATCGACGATGTACGCGGCAACGGCGATCAGCGCTCCGGTGGCGAACACACCTCCGGCACCGGCGGACTTGCGCGCCGCGGTCGAGCCGCCATCGCGCTCACCCGCCCTCCCTTTCGGCTGCCGCTTCGCCTTCTTCTTCCCCTTCGCCGGTGCGCGCGGGGAGAGCGCCGGAGCCACCCAGAACGAGGCGCTGGAGATCGCGAGCAGGGCGACGCCGCCATCGCGCCATCCGTAGTCGGCCATGGCGACCCCGTAGACCAGTGCCCCGACACCGGCGACGAAGACGACGCCGAACGGGGCGGCCCGCCAGCCGCCCAGCACGTACAGCCCGGCGCACGCGGCGATCAGGAGTCCGAGCCCGATCAGGCCCAGCATCACGCCCAGCGCCACGGGCACCATGTAGTCGGACGGGTAGAGCTCGGCCGCGCCCAGCGCCCCGGCACCGAGGCCGAGCACGGGGCCCGCGATGACGAGCCCCACGCAGATCCGGGTGAAGGTCCTCTCGAACTTCTTGGCATCCGAGGGCCGCTGCCTGCGGTCTGACGTGCCGGTTGCCATGGCGCTCCTCTGACGTGGCCGGGCCCGCGCCCGGTGCTTCGACCAGCGAAGCGCGGAACGCACGATCACCGGCGGAACGAGCAGAATACCGGTGAGCAGGGAGCAAAGGGGAGTCATGGACGACGAGCGGGCACGCAGCGACCACCGGTTCCGCGACAAGGGCTGGCGGCTCTGGGACTTCGCCCAGGAGATCTTCGTGCGCTGCCCGCGTTGCGGGGGCCGGGCGGCGGTGTTCGTCCACCCCGACCACCGCGAGGAGGGCCGGTCCGCTGTTCTGCGGCTGATCGCACCGCACCGGCTGAGTTGCCTCGGCTGCGGGCACACCGCCTCGTGGGCGCCGCGCACGGGCCCCGGCGGGAGCCCCACGTACCTTCCCCGGCTCAGCGGGCCGGACGACCCGTTCTTCGGACTACCGCTGTGGCTCCAGCGGCCATGCTGCGGGGGTCGGATCCTGTGGGCCTACAACACCGCGCACGTCGACGTCCTGGAACAGTACGTCGCCGCACGGCTGCGCGAGCGCCATTCGTGGACGGGATCGGGAAGCCTGCTGGAGCACCTCCCCGCCTGGATGAAGTCCGCCGGGAACCGCGACGATGTCCTCAGGGCCCTCCGCGCGCTGCGCGCGGATGCGTGACCGGGACGGCACCCGGTCGGGCCGGTCATCAGGCGAGCCGCTCGAAGATCAAATAGGCGCCGAGGGCGATCATCGCGGCGCCGGACAGGCGGCTGACGGTGCGGGCGGCGGCGGGCCGGGAGTGCAGGATGGTCCGTGCCACCGTGCCGAGGGCGAGGTAGAACACGGCGCAGGTGAGCGTGAAGACCAGGCCGAGGGCCGCCATCTGGACGGCCATCGGCCAGGGCCGGTCGGGGTCGGCGAACTGCGGGAGCAGGGCGATGAAGATCAGCAGGCCCTTGGGGTTGAGGCCGCTCACGCCGACGCCTTGCAAGAGCGTCGCCCGGCCCGTTGCTACCGGACTCCCGGCTGCGGGCCCGGCATCGGTCCCGGCATTGGTCGCGTCGGCGGTCTCGGCCGTGGCCTGGGCGGACACGGGCGGCGCCGAATGGGCGGGCGGGGCAGCGAGTGTCCGCGCGCCGTGCCACATCAGGTAGCCGCCGCCGAGAACGGACAGCGCGGTGAGCGCATTGGGGTTCTCCGCGACCACGACGCCGACACCGGCCGCGACGACGACGGTCATTCCCGCGTAGCCGAGCACGAGCCCGCCCACAGCGGGGAGCACGGACCGGCCCCGCAGCCCCGCGCCGATGGTGAACGCCCAGTCCGCGCCCGGCACGGCGATGAGGAGGATGGAGACACTCCAGAATGCGGCAATGGCACCGGCGGGCATGGCGTCTCCCTCACTAAGCGCGGCCTTTAGCGGGAAACTACCGGTGATTCACCAGGAAATGGTTCCAACTTATTGTCGGAATCGGCCTTGGAATAGAAGAATATTCCGCATGGACGCCATTGATCGGAATATCCTTGCGGTGCTTCAGGAGGACGGGCGTCTCACCGTCACCGAACTCGCCGCGCGCGTGGGGCTGAGTGTGTCGCCCTGCCACCGCCGGCTCCGCGAACTGGAGCGCACGAAGACGATCCGCGGGTACCGCGCCGTCATCGACCCCGAAGCCGTCGGGCTGACGTTCCAGGCGCTCGTGTTCGTCACCATGCGGCAGGAGGACCGCGAGACCCTGCTCGGATTCGAGGCGGCCGTCGCCGAGATCCCGCAGGTCGTCCAGGCGCAGCGGCTGTTCGGCGACCCCGACTACCTGCTCCGCGTCCTTACCGCGGACCTCGGCGCCTACCAGCGCCTCGAAGACGACCGGCTCGCCGCGCTGCCCGGTATCCAGCGGCTGACGTCCACGCTCGTCATGAAGCAGGTCGTCGATGACCGCCCCTTGCCCGGCGCGTCGCGGTGACCCGCGGTGACCCGCGGTGACCCGCGGTGGCTCGTGGTGACCGCTGTCCCCCGCACGCGCGGGACGTCCAGGCGTCGCGGGTCGTGGCCCCCCGGCCGCAGCGCGATCCCGTCCCCGGCCGACCGCCGCGGCGGACACCGCGAGGAGCGTTCCGGGCCGGTCGGAAAAGGTGGGGAAATGACAAAGGGAGGGGCCTCCCCCAAGATCCCCTCCCCTGTCGGCCGCGGCGGCGCGCTGCCCCCCTCGGGCGTGCGCGGCTCGGCCGCGACTCGGGCGTCCGCACTCCGCCTTTCGGCGGTGCGGCGCCGTCTCGCGCGACGGAAAGCGGGATCTTCCGCGTCCCGAAGGCGTGCATTCAGCATAACTTCCTTGGAAGATGCCTCCAAGTTCAACTAACGCGCCGTATGTCACATCACCCAACGAGGCGGACCACCTGCACAGCGGAAACAGCCGAGAGCACCCTCCGCCCGCACCGCCGCCACTGCCACCGCCGCCCCCGGGACAGCTCCAGGGATGCGCACCGGGGCGGCCCCGCCCCACCCCGCGCCGCCCGAGCACCGCACGCGCCCCTCTGCGGCGCGCCGCGCCGCAGTGGGCGGTGCGGCGCGAAACCCGCGTTAGGCTCTGATCCCGCTGAGTCCGAACCGGACGGGACGAACCGCGGGGGTGTGTGATGGCGCAGAACCGGATGCGGAACTGGCTGCCGGGGATCCGCTCCTCATCGTCACCCCGCGGCGACGACGGCCCCGCACCAGAGCTGTCCATGGACCCGCGCGCCGACAGCGGCGGCGCGGCCCCGCCCGCGGAGGACAGCGTCATCGACGCCGCGATCTACGTCGGCGGGCGGCGGGTCGGCGAACCCGTGAAGCTCTCCGAACTGTACGACCGCGTGTCCGGCGTGCCCGACGCCATGGCATGGATCGGGCTGCTGCGCCCCGCCGAGACGCAGCTCCTGACGGTCGCGCGCGAGTTCGGCCTGCACGAGCTCGCGGTCGAGGACGCCATCGTCGCCCACCAGCGCCCCAAGCTGGAGCGCTACGGCGACACACTGTTCCTCGTCCTGCGCGGCGCCCGCTACGTGGACGACGCCGAGGAGGTGCAGTTCGGCGAGATCCACCTGTTCGTCGGGAAGGACTTCGTCCTCACGGTGCGCCACAGCGAGGCCCCGGACCTCAAGGACGTGCGGCGCCGGCTCGAAAGCGAGCCCGAACTCCTCGCGCTCGGCCCCGAAGCGGTGTGCTACGCGGTCCTGGACGCGGTGGTCGACGGCTACGCGCCCGTCGTGCGCGGCCTCCAGAACGACATCGACGAGATCGAGACGCAGGTCTTCAACGGCGATCCGAAGGTGTCGCGGCGCATCTACGAACTGTCGCGCGAGGTCATCGAGTTCCAGCGGGCCACGCGGCCGCTGCTGTCCATCATCAACGGGCTCATCGCCGGGTTCGACAAGTACGAGATCCACGAGGAGCTGCGCCGCTACCTGCGCGACGTCGCCGACCACGCCACCACCGTCGCTGAACGGGTCGACGGCTTCCGGATGATGCTCCAGGACATCCTCACCGTCAACGCCACATTGGTCAGCCAGGCGCAGAACGAGGACATGCGGCGCCTGGCCGAGGTCAGCTACACCCAGAGCGAGGAGGTTAAGAAAATCTCTTCGTGGGCGGCAATACTTTTCGCGCCAACGGTGGTGGGCGGGATCTACGGCATGAACTTCGACGTGATGCCCGAGACCCACTGGACGTACGGTTTCCCGATGGCCGTCGGCCTGATGTTCCTGGTGAGCGTGGTCCTCTTCGTGATCTTCAAACGCAAGAACTGGCTCTGACACCAGGGGCGGTACCGCACCGCCGACCGCTCCCCCGGCTCGCGCACGGAGAACCACGACTCCGGCGGCTCCGACGTGGCCGATCCCGCCCCCGCTGCGATCGCATCCGATGCGGACACGAGCGGCGCGGCCTTCGCCGACGCCGCAGTCCAGCGCGGCGGGCGTGCTGGACGGTGGTCAGATCCAGCCCTGTTGCCAGGCGTGGTGGGCGGCCGCGTGGCGGGAGGACGCGCCGAGCTTGGACATAGCGGCTGACAGGTAGTTGCGGACCGTTCCGGGGGCCAGGTGGACTTCGACGGCGATCTCGTTGACCGAGGCGCCCGTTCGGGCGGCGCGCAGCACCTCTAGTTCGCGTTCGGTGAGCGGGCAGTCGTCCTCCGCCAGTGCAGACCCCGCGATGTCGGGGTCCACGTAGCGGCGCCCCGCGGCGATGTCGCGGATGATCTCCGCCAGCCGCGCCGCAGGGGTCGTCTTGGGCACGAAGCCGCGCACACCCGCGGACAGGGCGCGGCGCAGCACAGCGGGACGCGCGTGCCGGGTGACCAGGACGACCTCGGTGGGCAGCTCCGCCCGGATCTCCTGGGCGGCGCGCAGGCCGTCGCCCGGCGGCATCTCCAGGTCGAGGACCGCGATATCGGGGCGGTGCTCGCGGGCCAGCCGCACCGCGTCGGTCGACGTCGCGGCCTCGGCGACCACCGTGAGGTCGTCCTCCAGCGCGAGCAGCGCCGCGAGGGCGCTCCTGAGCAGGTCCTCGTCGTCGGCGATCAGCAGTCGGATCATTGAGGCACTCGCTCGGATCATCGCGGAATCCCGCCCAACAGTCGGATCATCGCGGCACCCCGTCCACCGGTCGAATCATCGCGGGTCCCTGCCCATCGGTCGGGTCATCGCGGCTCCTCCCCCGCCGGCAGCGCCGCCGCGACCGTGAACCGGTCGCCGTCGCGGTCCCACGCCAGCTCTCCCCCTGCCGCCCGCAGCCGTTCGGCGAGGGTCGCCAGCCCGCTGCCTGACCCGCCGCCCGACCCGCTGCCCGACGCGGTGAGGGGGTGCCCGTCGGCGCCGTCGTTGCCGACCCGCAGCCTCGCGGTACCGCCCGCTATCCGGTAGTCCACGTCGGCGTTCCGCGCCGCGCTGTGCCGGAGCACGTTCGTGGTGGCCTCCCGCATGACCAGGCCCAGCAGGTGGCGGTCGGTGTCGTCGAGGTCGGCGGTCGCAGCGGGGTCGAGACTCATGCGCGCGTCGATCCCCGCCGCGGCGAGGACCCGGGTCGCGTTCGCGATCTCCTCGTCCAGTGTGGTCCGGCGGTAGCCCTGCACCACGGCGCGGGTGTCGCTGAGGGCGTCGGCCGCCAGTTGCCGCACCTCCGCCATCTCCGCGGCGGCGCGCGCCGGGTCCACCTCGGCCAGCCGGGCCGCCAGCTCGCTCTTCAGCGCGATGACCTGCAAGTGGTGGCCTTGGATGTCGTGCAGGTCGGCGGCGAAGCGCAGGCGCTCGTCCTTGACGGCGAGCTCCGCCGACAGCATCCGCGCCTCGTTCAGCCGCCCGGCCGTGTCCCACGCCCAGAGCGGACCCAGCACCGTCCACCCGGTGAAGGCGACCAGCCCGGCGGGGAACAGCGCGGCGTAGAGCAGGTGACCGTCGGCTGCGGCGTTGCTGACGATGCCGCCGGGCAACGGTGCGAGTGCCGCCGCGGCGGCGACCAGCAGCCACCCGCGCCGCGGCGGCAGGTACGTCGCGGCGATCACCACCATGATCGCGGGCGCCACCGCCCACACCCCGTAGTCGTACCGGGACAGCGGGATCGCGGCCATCACGGCCGCCGCCGCGCCGCCGGCGGCCAGCCAGCCCGCGGGCAGCGGGATCGGGGGCGCGCCGGTTGCCGGGCGTACCGTCAACCGCCTCCCGAGCAGCACCACGCACGACGCGACCTCGACCGCGAGGGCGGCGGCGCCCAAGGCGCGGACCGGCGCGGGCAGGTCCCCGGCCACGATCCAGTCGCCGGTGAACAGGACGAGCATGAACGCGCACGTGCCCGGGACGGCCCACCACGTGAAGCGGCGGAAGCCCGTCAGCTCCGCCCCGTGTCCGTTCGGCCCGGTGCGCACGCGGTCATTGTCGCAGCAGCGGTCGCGGCGGGCGGGCGCTCGGCGGTGCCCGGATGACAGATGTCATGCGGGGTCGTGACAACGGCACGGGTACACGTGCGGCTTCGGTACTACTGGCGGGCCGCCCCCTTCGGCAGGCTGAAGCATGCAAGGGATACCCCACCCCCGTACGAAGGGATCGCCGCCATGGAGGCGCGAAACGAGGACCGGAAGCCCCCTACCGATGCCGCCACCCACAGCCGCGGAGGCGGCGTCCCCAGCGCCCCCAGCGACCCCGGCGCCCGTGCGGGCGGCAGCGGCACGTGGCACTTCATCCGCCACTTCCTGGAGATGCTGGTGGCGATGGTCGTCGGGATGCTGGTGCTCGGCGCGGCGGTCGATGGGGTCCTGACGCTCGCGGGGGTCGAGTTCACCGCCGCGCGGTACCCCGAGCTGTCGTCACTGGCCATGGCCGCCGAGATGTCGGTCGGCATGGCGGTCTGGATGCGCTACCGCGGGCACGGCTGGGCGAGCACCGCGGAGATGTGCGGCGCGATGTTCGCACCCGCTGTCGTGCTGTTCCCGCTGCTCTGGACGGACGTCATCGCCGCCGGGTCGATGACGCTCGTCGAGCACCTCGCGATGCCCCCGCTGATGCTGCTCGTCATGCTCCGCCGCCGCGGCGAGTTCACCCATTGACCCCGCGCGCCCCCGCGCCACCCCCACGCCACTCCTGCTGCGACACACCTACGACACCACCGCCCCGCACGATCCGCGATCAGGGAGGTCCGTCATGACCGACACGACACCAGGGCGCCCGCGCCGCTTCGCGGCGCTGGCCCCGCTGGCCCCGCTCGCCCGGCGCTGGCCGACGGCGCTCGCCGTCGGGGCAACGGCGCTCAACATGCTCGGCGGCGACCCGGGGGACGCCGCCGTCGGCGGGTTCGGGGAGGCGCTGCTCCTCCTGCCGCTGCTGTATCTCATCGTCACGCAGATCGGCCGGCCCGGCGCGACCTGGCCGGTGCTCGGCGCGCTGGTCGCCGGGATGGTCGCCCTCAGGGCGCTGGACGTCGCCGCGCCGAGCACCGTCCTCGTCGCGATCGCGCTGGCCGCCCTGGTCTGGGGCGCCATCAGCGGGACGCCGCACGGGCGGGGGGTCTTCGGCGTGCAGGCGGCGGGGATGCTCGTGTTCGGCGCGCTCGCCCTCACCGGGCTGGCGGTAGATCCCGAGCTTGGCCGGTACCTGGTGGCCGCCGGCTGGTTCGGCCACGGGATCTGGGACTTCGTCCACCTGAAGCGCGGCGCGGTGGTCTCGCGGACCTTCGCCGAGTGGTGCGGTGTCATCGACATCCTCGTCGCCGCCCAACTCCTCCTCCTGCCGTAGCCCGGCGACCTCGCGGCACAGCGGGCGCCGGGCCTCGGCGGCGCCCCGCGACCGGCGCGAGTAGAGTCCGGACCGTCCGAGAACGACGACGCACCGGTTCGGTGCCCCTGGAGCGGCCGATGCCCCACCCGGATCCGCGGCGCGGCGCGCGCCTGGCCGACTACGCGACCGCCGCCGCGTCCTTGGCGCCGCTCAGCGACCGGCGGCTCAGGGCGCTGGTGGACGGGGCCGCCCCGGTGGGCTCCGGGATCGGCGGCTCCACAGCGGAGCTGACGGTCGACGGGGTCAGGGTCTTCGTGAAGAAGGTCCCGCTGACCGACCTGGAGCGGCGCCCCGAGAACGTGCGGTCGACGGCGAACCTGTTCGGCCTGCCGACCTACTACCAGTACGGGGTGGGGTCGGCGGGGTTCGGCGCTTGGCGCGAGCTCGCCGCCCACGCCATGACCACCGCGTGGGTACTCGCCGACGCGTACCCCGGCTTCCCGCTGATGTACCACTGGCGGGTGCTGCCGGACTCCCCCGCCGCCGCCCGCGGCGACTTCGCCGACACGGCGGAGACCGTGTCGTACTCTCGCCGGAGGAGGCGGACTTCGTCGCACTGCACCGCGACTACGACCACTGCCTCACAGTGAGCCAGCTGGTCCGCAGCCTTGCGGGCGGCCGCGCGGGAGCGGAGGGGCGGCGGACGGGGGCCGCGGCGGGGCCGGCCGCGGCGATCGTCGAGCGCCACGCGCCGGTCGCGGCGGTCATCGACCGGTTCCACCGGCGCCTGCTGACCGAGAGCAAGCACGCGTCGTACCCCGCCGCCGAGATCGCGCGGGCGTGCGCGCCGACCATCGCGGCGCGCTGAGGCACGGGCTCGACACCCGCGCGCCGCGGTGCGCCCCGGAGGGATGGGGCGCGCCGCAGCGCAGGGGGGTCAGACGCCGCCGGTGATCAGCGCGCGGTAGGTGATGGGCCCGACCCAGCCGTCGGCGCCGATGCCGTTCTTCTTCTGCCAGTCGATGACGGAGCTCTTGGTCTTGGCGCCGTACTGGCCGTCGATGGTGACGTCGTAATCGCGGGCGTTCAGCGCCCACTGGACGGCGGTCACCTTGTAGCCCTTGGCGCCGGGGCCGACCTCGCCGAAGTCGCTGCGGATCTCGTTCCAGGTCTCGCCGTCGACGTCGCCGGTGGCCTCCAGGCCGTTGGCCTCCTGGTAGGCGGTGACCTCGCCGACGAGTTCGGCGTCGAACTCGGAGTTGATGTTGGTGTGGCCGTAGAGCTGGTACTTCACCATCGCGACCTGCCAGTCGGTCGATCCCTCGGTGAGGACCGGCCACGCCAGCGCCTCGATCTCGACCTTCGTGGAGTTGGGGGTGACGCCGTCGGCGAGGGCGGCCGGGGCCGCGACCAGGCCGGCGGAGGTCGCGAGGGCCGCGGCGGCGATGGCGGTCGTGATGCGGGTGCGGAACATGGTGCCTCCGTGCGGAGTAGAGCCGGTGGGTGTTCGGTACCTACAGGTGATGCGCGAGAGGTGCCGGGGGTTCACGGTTCGGAGCCGGTAGGCCACTCCCGGTCAGTGCCGGGGCGCTGTGAACCATTCCGCACCGTCAGGCGTCGCTCACCCTTCGTTGCCGCTGGGCGCGGCCGTCCCGCCGGTGCCGTGGCGCGCGCGGCACCGGCGGGGGACGCTCAGTTGCCGCCGGTGACCAGCGCGCGGTAGGTGATGGGCCCCACCCGGCCGTCGACGCCGATGCCGTTCTTCTCCTGCCAGTCCCTGACGGCGGCCTCGACCTCGGTGCCGTAGTAGCCGTCGTCGCCCACCTGATAGCCGCGGTTGGTCAGCAGGGTCTGGACGATGGACACCTTGACGCCGCTCTGGCCGGGCCCGACCTCGCCGAAGTCGCGGCGGATCTCGCCCCAGGTCTCGCCGTCGATGGTGCCGTTGGCGACGAGGTCCTTCTCGACCTGATACGCCTTGACGGTGCCGACGTCCTTCTCACTGAACGCGGAGTAGACGTCGACCTTGTTGTAGAGCGACATCTTCGCCACGGCGACCTGCCAGTTGTCGTCGCCCTTTTGCAGCACCGGCCATTTCAGCGCCTCGATCTCGACCTTCGTGGACCGCGGGGTCTCGCCGTCGGCGAGGGCGGCGGGAGCCGCCATCAGACCCGCTGTCGACGCGAGGGCCGCGGCGGCGATCGCGGTGGCGACGCGCTTGCGGAACATGCTTCCTCCGTGAGGGTTTGCACCCGGTCGGTGATTCGTACACACGGAAGATGCGCACGGGACCCGCGGGGTTCACCGGATCGGTACGTTCCGGCCACTCATGGTCAGTTCCGGTCGGCAGGTGAACCATGATCGTCATCGTGCGTCGTCGCCGCGGCACACTGCGCCGCCATGGCTCGGTGCCGGTGCCGCTACACCGCTGTGCCGCCGTGGCGCGATGCTGCTACGCCACCGTGCCGCCACGACGAGCGGGGCTCAGGCCAGCCGCGCGGGGAAGCCCCCGGTCGCCACGGGCCCCCACCGCTGCGGAGTCACCCGCAGGAGCGCCTTGCCCTGGCGGCGCATCGCCTCGCGGTACTCCGCCCAGTCGGGGTGTTCGCCGGAGATGCACCGGAAGTAGTCGACCAGCGGTTCGACGGCCGCCTCGCCCGTGAGGACCTCCGCTGCGCCGTCGACCTGCACCCACGGCCCGTCGAAGTCCTCGGACAGGACGAGGACGCTCACCCGGCCGTCGCGGGCGGCGTTGTGCGCCTTGGCGCGCTCGGGGTAGGTCGAGACGACGATGCGGCCCTGCTCGTCCATTCCGCAGGTCACCGGGGAGCCCTGCGGGGTTCCGTCGGTCCTGCGGGTGATGACGATGGCGCGGTGCCGGGGCCGGACGAACGCCGCGAGGCCCTCACGGTCCACCGTGGTGTTGGTCGCGATCGACGGGCTCATTGTGCTCCTCGTGCTCGGGTGGTCCGCACCGGGTGGCGCGGGGGTCTCGGACGGGGGTCGGCGCGTCCCGCGGCGTCACTGCTCGTCGTCGGGGTCGGGCGCAGCGCGCCGCCACGCCGCCTCGAACACCGCCGCGTCGACGGCCTTGGCGGCGAGGTCGGGATCGTACAGGTCGAAGGGCGGGTTGATCGGCCAGGTGGTCATGTCGCGGCGCACCCCCGGCCCGCCCGCTTCGACGACGACATTGCGGAGCTGGCGCCCGTCGGGTCCGAGCTCGACAAGGAACAGCGTGCCGGTGTCGTCCTCCTCGTCCACGTCGCTGAGGTACACCCTCTCCCGTCCGACGAGCGCGCCGAAGCCGGGGCGGCCGCGCTGGGAGTCGCGCTTGTCCCGCAGGCCGGCGAGCACGGACCCGGCGGGCAGGGCGTCGAGGTCGAACGCCGCCACGTCGTCGTCGCCCTCGAAGCGCGCCACGGTCTCGTTGTCGTCGACCACCTCCACCTCGGAGCAGGACGCGACGATCTCGGCCGCCGAGCGCGCCCGCACCCAGAACCACACGCCGCCCATGCCGTAGTCGTGCACGACCAGGTGCATCGGCCGGTCGGGACCCTCCGCCTCGTTCACGGCAGCGACCCTACTCCGCCTCCGGGCGTGCGCGGCGCAGCACGCCCGGAGGCCGGCTACCGGCGCCCATACCGCCGCGCGGAGAGCGGGACGAACACCGCCAGCAGCAGTGCCGACCACAGCACGGTGGCGGTAATGGGGTACTGCAACGGCAGCGCGTCGCCGACCCCCGCGCCGGGGTTGCCGAACAGGGCGCGGCAGGCCGCGGTGGCGGCGCTCACCGGGTTGTAGTCGGCGATCACCCGCAGGGCCGCGGGCATCCCCTCGGTCGGCACGAAGGTGTTGGCGAGCATGGTCGCGGGGAAGACCAGCGGCGTGAGGCGGAACGCGGCCTGCGGGTCGGTGAAGAGCAACCCGAGCCAGGTCCCGGCCCAGCTCAGCGCGTAGCGCAGCAGTAGAATCAGCCCGAACGCCGCGATCGCGGCGGCCCACCCGTTCTGCGCCCGCCAGCCGATGAGGTATCCGGCTCCCACCATCACCGCGAGGCTGGGCAGGAAGCCGATCAGGTCGGCGACGGTGTGCCCGATCGGCACGGCGAGGCGCGACATCGGCAGCGAACGGAACCGGTCCATGATGCCCTCGGCCTTGTCCTGGCACACGGCGCCGGTGATCGCGGTGACGCTGGTGACCGCCGTCATGACGAACATGCCGGGCATCAGGAACGCGCGGTAGTCGCCCCCGCCGGGGGCCGCGACGTTCAGCGCGCGGCGCTCCTCGTCCACCGCGACGGGCCCCTGGCCGATCCGCGCGAGCATGCTCTGCGCCGGGGCGATGTCCTCCCGGCGGTACACGGACAGGTGCAGGTGGGGGACGCCGATGGCGTCCTTGAGCGCGGCGGGCGTGCCCTCGGCGACCGCGCGTCCCGCGTCGACCACGGCGATGCGGTCGGCGAGGTGGTCGACCTCGTCGAGGTACTGGCTGGTGAGCAGGACGGTGACCCCGTCGGCGGCGAGGGCGCGGATCTCCGTCCAGATCCCGTTGCGGCTGCGCGGGTCCAGGCCGGTGGTGGGCTCGTCCAGGAACAGCACGAGTGGCCGGACGAGCAGGCTGGCCGCGAGGTCGAGGCGGCGCCGCATTCCGCCGGAGTAGCCGCGGACGACCCGGTCGGCGGCGTCGTCCAGGCCGAAGCGCGCCAGGAGCTCATCGGCCCGATCGGCGGCCCTGGTGCGTGGCAAGCGGGCGAGCCGGGCGAACATGCGCAGGTTGTCGCGCCCGGTGAGCTTCTCGTCCACGGCGGCGTACTGGCCGGCCAGCCCGATCAGTTCGCGTACGCGGTGCGGGCGGCGGAGCACGTCGACGCCCGCGACCTCGGCCCGCCCCGCGTCGGGCGCCGTCAGTGTGGCGAGGACCCGTACGGCCGTGGTCTTCCCCGCGCCGTTGGGACCGAGCAGGCCGAGGACGGAGCCGGTGGGGACGGCGAGGTCCAGGCCCGCGAGCGCACGCACATCGCCGTAGCGCTTGGTCAGCCCTTCGGCGCGGACGGCAAGGCCGGGGGGCATGGCGCCTCCTTCGTGAGTACACTGTACGCAATAGGTGGGTACACTGTACGCATGAATCGAGGTGCGGAACAACCCGATTCCGGATCGCGGCAGGCATGGCACCAGGCGGTCGCGCGCGGATCCTGGCGGGCCCGCGCCGTAGGGTGGCCCCTGCCGCCAACGGGCGGTCGACGGACGACAAGGGGGACGGCGTGGACGCCGCGCAGACCTGGCGCCTTCTCCACGGGACCGAACCGGTCGGCGAGATCACCGTCACCGAGCAGGACTGGCCCTGGCTGAGCGGCCCGTTCTCGCCGCGGCCGCGCTTCGCCGACTTCGCACCGCTGTTCGCGCGGGAGCTGGCCCTGGTCGAGGCCATGGCGACCGACGACAGCGCCGCTGCCGCCGAGGCGTGGGAGACGGCCTACGCGCCCATCACGAGCGCGCTGCGCCTGGAAGGGCCCGACGGCGCCGTGGCAGGCTTCCTCCTGCACATCGAGGACGGGTCCGCCTGGTTCCGCTGGCACGACTGACCACCGGGGCCGCCCGTGCCCCGCACCCGTCCGCCCGCACGCCCCGCGCCCCGCGCCCCGCGCCCCGCGCCCCGATACGGTGTACGCACCGCCGACGGACCGAACCGGCCCCCTGCGCCCCCGAGGAGGACGCCCGTGCCCGATGCCGAGTCCCACGACGGACGTCCCGGCCGCACCCCGCTGAGCTTCGCCGCCATCGCCGACGCCGCCATCCGGCTCGCCGATCACGGCGGCATGCACGCGGTGTCCATGCGCAAGGTCGCCGCCGAACTCGGCTCCGGCACGATGTCGCTGTACCGCTACGTGGCCAACAAGGAGCAGCTGTACGCGCTGATGTGCGACACCGTCCTCGCCGCGGAGCCGGCCCCCGCGCGCAGCGGCGACTGGCGCGCCGACCTCCGGGCCCTCGCGGAGAGCGAGCGCGCCGTCTACCGGCGGCACCCGTGGATGCTCGACTCCATCAGCCCGCTGGGTCCGGGCGGCATCGCCCGGGTGGAGAACTCGCTGGCGCTGCTGGCACCCACGGGGCTGGCCATGGACGACATCGTCGGTGTCCTCGGCATGGTCTCCAGCACGGTGCACGCCGCGATCCGCCACGAGATGTCAGTGGCCGACCTGCACCGGAGCACCGGCATGGACGTCCACGAGTGGCACGCGGCGCACTCCGGGGACATCAAGGGGCTCCAAGGCGGCGAGTTCCCCATGGTCGCCCGGATGATCGCCGAGACCGGCAGGGTCGACCACGACGCGGCGTTCCACCGCAGCCTCGCGATCGTCCTCGACGGGGTCGCGGCCCTCATCGCCCGCACCGGGGCCGGGTAGCGGCGCGGGCGCCGAACGCCACGTCGCGAATCCGCTGCGCCGCACGGCCGACCGCGGCATAGCCTGGGCCGATGAGCCCTGCACCGCACCCCGAAGCACCAGGCGGGACGGTCGCCGACGGCATGGGCGCCGACGGCACCGTCCGCGTGCGCCGCGTCCGGCCCGGCGACGGTACCGGCATCGCCCGCGTGCGGCTCGCCGGGTGGCAGCACGCCTACCGGGGCATCGTCCCCGCCGCCTACCTCGACGCCATGCGGCCCGACCCGGAGCACAGGGAACGGCAGGTGCGGGCGCCCGCGCCGGGCAGCGCCGCCTACGTCGCCGAGACCGCCGAGACCGCGGGCGGCGAGCCGACGATCGTGGGCTGGCTCGCCGCCGGCCCGGCCCGCGACGCCGACGCGCCCGAGGGCGCCGCCGAGATCTACGGCTGCTACGTCGACCCCGGGCGCGCGCGGCTGGGCGTCGGGCGGCGGCTCATGGCGGCGGCGCTCGCCGAGACCGGCCCCGGCGTGCCCGTCCTGCTGTGGGTCCTCAAGGACAACCGGGCCGCGCGGCGCTTCTACGAGAACGCGGGGTTCCGCGCCGACGGGGCGGAGCAGGCGCTCGACCGCGGCGACCCCGTGCTCGACGCCGTCCGCGAGGTCCGCTACCTGCTGCCCGCGGGGGCGCGGCAGTGACCGACCCGCTCTTCGGCGCGGCGCCCGTCGAGATCGCGCCCGGCGCCGTCCACGTCCCCGGATGGCTCGACGCCGAGCAGCGGCGCGACCTCGTCGACCGCTGCCGCAGGTGGGCGTCGGGCCCTGCCGGGATGCGCCACCACACCATGCCGCGCGGCGGGACGATGAGCGTGGCCATGGCGTCGCTCGGCTGGTACTGGCGGCCCTACCGGTACTCCAGGACCCTGCCCGGCGGTGGACCGGTGCCGGAATTCCCGCCGATGCTGGGGGCGCTCGCGCTGGCCGGGGTCGAGGCCGCCTACGGGGCGCCACCGGGGCCCGGCGCGGCGCCCTACGACGTGGCCCTGGTGAACTTCTACGACGCCGACGCCCGCATGGGCATGCACCAGGACCGCGACGAGCAGGCCGCCGAGCCGGTCGTCTCGCTCAGCCTGGGCGACGCCTGCGTCTTCCGCTTCGGCAACACCGAGACGCGCGGCCGCCCCTACACCGACGTCGAGCTGCGCAGCGGCGACCTGTTCGTCTTCGGCGGGCCGTCCCGCATGGCCTACCACGGGGTGCCGCGCACCCTGCCCGACAGCGGCGACCCCGCGTCCGGGCTCACCGCCGGGCGCCTCAACATCACCATCCGCGCCTCGGGCATGGCCGCGGACTGACCCCGCGGGTGCGGGGGGTCAGCGGCGCAGCAGGTCGCGGACGTTGACCACCAAGAGGGTGACGACCACCAGCACGATGGGCACCAGCAGGGAGATCCGCCAGTTGGCCATGAACGCCGCGATGATCGCCGCGATCACCCCGACCGCGATGAGCAGCACGGCCAGGCCGGTCAGGAACGGCATCAGCTTGCGGCGCACGAACGCGTCGAAGGCCGCGAACAGCACCACCACGCCGATCATGGCCGGCAGCACCACGTGGCCGCCCAGCAGCAGCATCCCGCCCAGGGAGATGATCAGCAGCGGGGTGCTCAGCGCCACCCACACGTTCACCAGCCGGCCGGTGCGCTGCTTGCCCGAGGCGTAGGGCAGGTGCGGGTTCTTCAGGTGCGAGGTGGGCCCGGCGCGCAGCGGTTCGGCGCCGTCGAGCGCCTGGTGGTGGGCGTCGCGCTCGTCCACCAGGAGGGAGCGTTCGCGGTAGAGCCCGGCGAGTTCCGCTTCGAGCTCGGCGATGGTGGCGTCGTGCTCCTTGGCGCGGGGCAGCGAGTGCGCCTCCCTGCCGAGGACGATGCGGGCGGCGGCGAGGCGGCGGACCCGGTCGCGCAGCCGCACGATCGAGGCGTCGGCCTCGGCGATGCGGCCGTCGAGGTCGTGCAGGTGCGCCCGCAGGGCCGACCGCGCGGCGCTGTCGGACGGCGGGACCTTCTGCAAGCCCACCCACGCCAGCGGGTCGGCCCAGGAGTTGCGGATGGTGCCGTCGCGCTCGTAGCGCGGCCCGCTGGGGGCGCGCTCGCCGTCGAACCAGTCCTTGGTGTCGCGGCCCCACAGCCCCCGGTACCCGCGCACCCACGGGGTGGCGTCGTCGATGACGACCTGGTTCCAGACGCGGTTGCCGCCCGGCCCCACCCGGACGCCGTCGCCGCGCGCGTAGTCGACGAAGGGGATGCCGATGCCGTGGCGCACGATGGCGCTGGTGGCGGGGAAGATCCGCTGGGTGAGGTTGCGCCAGAACCGGACCACGCCGCGCAGGATGGCCGGGTCGACCTGGATCAGGTAGTCGCCGGGCAGCAGCTGGTGGGAGTGCGATCCGGCGCCGACGTAGATCACCGGGTGGTCGCCGTCGCGGTGCAGGTCGGGGTCGTCCCAGCTGCGCCGGAGGTCGTCGCCCCGGTACTCGTGCGAGGAGGCGCCCACCCACTGGGGCCGGTACCCGCCGTCGCCGGACTCGACCAGGTAGACAGTGATCTTCTCCCAGTCGGCCTCGTGGTCGTTCACGCCGCCGTAGATGGAGCGCCAGTCGTTCATCGGGTAGAAGAACCAGTACTGGAGCGCGATGTAGCCGCCCTCGCGGATGACCCGGCCGTAGTAGGTCGCCCCGCCGGAGTCGAGGCGGTCACGGTAGCGGGTGGCCGCGGCGCCCGCGACCCCTCCGGGGACCGCGCCGCGGATCAGCAGGGAGAACTTCATCAGGACGTCGAGGACGCGGCCGAACACGCCCACGGCGGCCAGGCGCCCGCTCTTGGGGATGACGGGCCGTGCGGTGCGGCGGAACCGGCGCGCCTCGGCGCGCATCGACGCCTCCTGCACGAAGCGCAGGTGCTGGAAGCGGTCGGGCCAGGTCTCCTCGGCCTCGGCGAGCCTCTCGGCGGTGAGCTGCCCCGCCGGGACGACCTCGCGTTCGCCTTCGCCGGGCTCCTCGACCCACAGGCTGCACGCGCTCAAATACCCCTCGATGTCCGTGGGGAAGAAGAGCTCGCCTTCGGTGTAGACGAGAATCGGTTCGTATGCCCGGAGCAGTTCCAGATCAGTTTTCGTCGGTCCCATAGTTGCGCACGACATTAACGGATCCGCGGGCTGCACCCGGACCTGGCACCGGTCCGCCTGCGGCCAGTGTCGGCCCCGGCCGCGACGGCGTAGCCTCGAACCATGGAGGACGACCCGATCAGCAGCCTGCTCGCCGCCGCGCGCGAGAACGGACGCGAGCAGCCGCCGCTGGAGGCGCTGGGGGCCGCGGTCCGGCTGCGCGAGGAACTGGAGCGGCTGGAGGCCGTGCACGTGCGGCGCGCCAGGGTCGACGGGTACACGTGGTCGGAGATCGCGACCATCCTCGGTGTCAGCAAGCAGGCGGTGCACAAGAAGTACGGCGGGCGCCGCCGGGACGCCTGAGCGCCCCCTACGCCCCCGGCGTCCTTGCCGCTCAAGCCGGTTCGCGTTCGCGGCCGGGCGGGCGCCCGGGCAGGGGGCGGCGGCGCGGGGCGCGGCCCAGGCGCAGCGCCCGCAGCCCGGCCCGCCCGATGCCGGCGCGGCGCGTCCCCGGGCGGGCCGGAGGCCGCCACTCCAGCCCAGCGGAGCCCAGCAGGGCACCGGCCCGCTCCCCCTCGGAGCCGGGATCCGGGCGGGCGTCGCCGCGCTGCTCGGCGGGGCGCGGCCTGGCCTCGCCGCGCTGTTCAACGGCCCGCGGCCGGGCCTCACCGCGGGCCGACCCGATCCCCGCCACGACCACCAGCGCCATCCCGGCGAGCTGCACCGGCTGCGGCGTCTGGGCGATGATGACCAGGCCCATCACCAGGCTGACGGCGGGCTCCAGGCTCACGAAGGTGCTGTAGGCGCTGCGCCGCATCCGTTGCAGCGCGACCATCTCCAGCAGGAACGGCACCAGCGGGAACAGCAGGGCGATGCCGAGGGTGGCGCCGAGGACGCGCGGGTCGGGGTTGGCGACCACACCGGGCACCCCCAGCGGCGCGGTGACCACGGAGGCGACCGTCAGCGACAGCGCCAGCCCGTGGACCGCGCCGAAGCTGTTGGAGACCCGCTGGGCCAGCACGATGTACAGCGCGACGCACACCGCCCCGGCCACGCCGAAGGCGATCCCGGCGAGGTCGGCGTCGCCGGCCCACGGGCGGGTCATGCAGGCCACCCCCGCGACGGCGGCGAGGATCCAGGCCACCTCCGCGCGGCGGCGCATCGCCACGACGGCCACGGCGAGCGGGCCGAGGAACTCCAGCGAGGTCGCGGTACCCAGGTCGATGCGCGCCGTGGCCTCGGAGTAGAAGGCCATCATCCCCGCGCTCACTGTGCCCAGTATCACCACGGACCACAGGTCTCGGCGCGGCGCGGCGCGCACCCGGCGCCACAACGCGGGCCCGCTCAGGGCGAGCAGGAGGAGCGCGGCCCATGTCAGTCGCAGCCAGGTGACCGCGCCGGTGCCGACGGCGTCGAACTGGAGCACGGCGAGCGCACTGCCTGCGTGCAGCGCGAACATGCCCGCCAGCACGAGCAGTGGCGCGGGTACCCGGATGAGGGCAGCGCGAAACATGGGAAAGCGGAGTCGGATCACCCGACCATTGGATCCACCGGCTTTGTTGCTGTCCACAGACCGATGGTGGACGAACCGTTTCCTTTTGGCGGATGATCCGCTGTTGGCGGATACTCTGGGTGCGTGGATCAGGTACTCGACCTCACCCGGTTGCGGCTGCTGGTGGAGCTGGAGCGCCTCGGCACCATGGCGGCGGTCTCCGAGGTCACCGGCATCGGCACCTCGGCGGTGTCCAAGCACCTCGCCGTCCTGGAGAACGAGGCGGGCGTGCGCCTGCTGGTGCCCGACGGCCGCAGGGTCCGGCTCACGCCCGCGGGGCGGCGCCTCGCCGAACACGCCGTGGGCATCCTCGCCCGGGTCGAGGCGGCGCGGGCCGAGCTCGCCGGCGAGGGCGAGGCGGCCGGCCCCGTGAAGCTGGTGACCTTCATCAGCGTGGCCTCGCCCATCGTGCTGCCGGCGCTGCGCCGCCTGCACGAGGACCACCCGCTGATCGAGGTCCACCTCATCGAGCACGAACCCGACCAGGCGCTCGACCTGCTCCAGTCCGGCGACGCCGACCTCGGCCTCGTCTACGAGTACAGCCTGGTGCCGCGCCGCGTTCCCGACACGCTCACCCTGCACCGCATCGGCGCCGAACCGCTCCTGCTCGCCCAGCCCGCCGCCGAGGCCGTGGGCGGGTCGCGGCCCATGACCCGCGCCAACCTGGCGCGGCTCGCCCAGGCGTCGTGGATCTCCAACTCGCGGGGCAGCGACGAGGACGAGCTGGTGCAGCGCATGTGCGCGACCGTCGGGTTCGCGCCCCGGTTCCGGCACCGCATCGACACCCTGGAGGCCGCCACCGAGGTCATCGCCTCAGGGCTCGGCATCGGCGTGCAGCCCAAGCTCGCCGTCGCGGCGCGCAGGCGCGGCATCGCCCACGCGCCGCTGGGCGACCTGGGCGGGGTCCGGCGCATCTACCTGGCCGGGCGCACCGGCGGGTGGTCGTGGCGGCCCATCCAGCTCGTCGCGCACTACCTGCGGTCGGCGGCCCGCAGCGTCCTCGACGACGTCGACGAGGTGGACCTCGACCTCAGTGCTCGGCCGGGACCATCAGGGGGCCGGCCGAGGGGACGGGGACCTTCGCCGCCGCCTCCCTGATCGCGCCGAGCAGCGGTTCGGGCCCCGCGCCCGCCCTGGTGACCGCCACAATGTGGCGCCGGGGCGCGTTGCGCACCGACCGCACCACCACATGCGGCGCCGACAGCCCGGTCCAGGCCAGCCGCGGCATGAGCGCGACCCCCAGTCCG
Source organism: Murinocardiopsis flavida (assembly GCF_003014485.1). GTDB lineage: Bacteria > Actinomycetota > Actinomycetes > Streptosporangiales > Streptosporangiaceae > Murinocardiopsis > Murinocardiopsis flavida. The sequence goes on from NZ_PYGA01000002.1 coordinate 233,983, forward strand.
GCGGTGACCATGGCGAAGACCGCGCTGAACTCGTCGACGGTGTGGGCGACGCGGGGCTGGAAGCCGACCTGGTTGCAGGCCGCCGACACGCAGTCGTGCCAGGCGGTGCCGCGCGCCGACATGATCCACTCGGCGCCCGCGAGGTCCTCGGCGAGGTCGAGTTCGGTGCGTGACGCCATGGGGTGGTCGTAGGGCAGCACCGCGTCGAAGGGTTCGACCATCACCGGGTCGAGCCGGAACTCCTCGGTACCGCTCGGCGGCATGTGCACCGACGACATCGTGACGGCGAGGTCGAGGTCGCCGGTGCGCAGCAGCTCCGAGCTGGCCTCCGGCTCGGCCTGCACCACCTCGAACCGCCAGCCGGGGTGGCTGCGGCGCAGCCCCGCCACCGCCGGGGCGACGAGGTCGGAGATGCCGGTGGCGAAGGAGCCCACGCGGACCGCCCCGATGGTGCCGTCGGCGTAGGCGGCGAGGTCGGCCTGCGCGCGCTCCAGCTCCGCGAAGATGACCGCGGCGTGGTCGAGCAGCACCCGGGCCGCGCCGGTCAGCACGAATCTCCGGCCGTGCCGCTCGACCAGTGCGGCGCCCGCCTCCTTGGACAGGGCCGCCAACTGCTGGGAGATTGCCGATGGGGTGACCTTGAGCGCCTCAGCCGTGGCCGCCACGGTGTGGTGCTGGTCGAGTGCCCGCAACAACTGCAACCGCCGGACGTCGATCATGGAACACAATGTAGTCAGCGGCGGCGCCGGATCCGCCCAGCTCGGGACGCCGATCCGGATCGGTTCGAGTGATCCGGGACACCGCCCGCCGCCACCAGGACACCGGGGCCCGCGTTGCCTAAGCTGGCTGGCATGCTGCACAGCCTGCTCTTCCGAGACGGCAGGCCCGCCGAGGCCGATCTCGCCCCGGCCGACCTGCCGGACCTGCACGGGCCCGCCACCATCGTGTGGGCCGAGTGCGAGCCGGGCGACACCGACGGGATCGCCGAGGCGGCGGCGCTCACCGGGATCCCCCGCGACCGGTTGGACGCCGTCATGGCGCGGCGCCACCGCGGCGGGGTGTGGCACTTCGACGCCGGTTTCGCGCTCCACATGCATGTGGTGCGCCCGCAGGACGCCGACTACACGCGGCTGGTCGTGCTGCTCTCCACCGACGCGGTCGTGACCTGCACCGACGATCCCGACCTCGACTTCGCGCCCGTGCTCTCGGCGGTGGAGAGCAACGACGCGATCGCGCGCCACGGCACCTTCGCGCTGCTGCACCAGCTGCTGGAGTGGCTGGTCAACGGCTACCACCAGACCGCGCTGGACGTGGACGACGGCATCGACGGGGTCGAGGAGATCCTGTTCGACGAGGCCCCGGCCGCGATCGCCCGCGTCCAGCGCGAGAGCCACCGGCTGCGCCGCCGCCTGGTGCTGCTGCGCAGGGCGGTGCTCCCGCTGCGCGAGGCGGTGGACGAGCTGCGCGGAACCGACCCCGCCGCCGGCGACCCATGGGTCGACCGGCACCTCGCCGACATCACCCGCAGGCTCGACCACCTGGTGGGGCTGATCGAGTCGCTGCGGGAGATGCTGGGGTCGATGCTGAGCACCAGCATCAACGTGCAGCAGAACCGCCTGAACATCACGATGAAGAAGCTGACCGGATGGGCGGCGGTGATCGCCATCCCCACGTTCCTGTCGAGCTGGTACGGGATGAACGTCATGCTGCCCGGGCAGCACCAACCGTGGGGTGCCGCCCTCGCCTACGGCCTGGTGGCGGGGTCGGCGGTGGCCGTCTACCTCTCATTCCGGCGGCGGGACTGGCTTTAGGGGCTTTTGGGGCGCCGTTCCTGTCAGGGCGCCGTTTCTGTCAGGGCCGCTGTTGCGCGGATCCGCCGTCGACGCGTTCGAGGTCGGCGACGATGCGCGCGGTGACCGGCACGTCGACGCCCACGCGCCGGGCGGCGCGGAGGAAGGCGCCGCCCAGCGCGTCGACCTCCATGGCGCGCCCGGCCTCCCGGTCGCGCAGCATCGACGGCTTGGTCTGCGGCGGGATGCCGTCGGCCATGGCGGTCACCCGGTCGGAGTCGAGCGTGAGGCCCAGCCGCGCGGCGACCTGGCCGACCTCGGACATGACGCCGAGCAGGTCGGCGCGCCGGTCGGTGCGGACGACGCCGATGGGCGCGCCCGCGTGGGAGCACACCAGCGCGGTCGGCATGAGGAAGTGGACCTTCTGCCAGAGGGTGAGCTGCTCGTCGTCGCGGACCTCGGTCGTGAAGCCGATCCCGCGCAGGTGCGCGGCGAGCTCGTCGACGCGTTCGTCCGGCCCCGCTCCCCCGGCGTCGGCGGCGGCGTTGGCATCGGGGTCGGCGTTGGCGGCGGCGAGTTCGACCGTGGTGAACGGGCTGGTCTGGCTGATGTGGCCGGGCGCGACCCGGGTCGACTCCACCCAGATGGTCGCGGCGAGGACCTGCGCGCCGGGGTAGGCGGAGCGCAGCACGTCCATGTGCTCGAACCCGTTGAGCAGCGGAACCACGAGCGCGCCGCGCACCATCTCGGGCGCGACACGCCGCACGGCGTCCTGGAGGGCGGTGGCCTTGGGCGCGACGATGAGGACATCGGTGGGTCGCGTCAGTTCGGGCTCGGCCGCGACCTCGATGGTGAAGTCGCCGAACGCCGCCGAGTCGACGCGCAGGCCGTCGGCCGCGATGCGCTCGGCGGTCGGCTCGGTGGCGACAACGGTGACGTCGTGGCCGGCGCGGGCGAGGAGGCCGGCGAGCAGGCCGCCCACTCCTCCCGGCCCCAGAACCGTGAAATGTGTCAAAAGTTTCTCATTCGGCATGAGAATCTCTCCTTTTTCCTGGCGCTTCACGCGCGGGCCGCGATTCGGGACCTACTGTCGGAAGTACAGGTCACGTGGGGATTGGTCTGAACCACTCCCGTGGTCCAGGTCACGTCGATCCGGGTGGAACGGGTGAGAAGAACATGGAAAGTTCGTTGGCAGCCAAACCGCACCAGGGACTCTCGGACGTGCTGCGCTTTCGCTACCTCGGCGCTCACGAACTCGATGAGCTGTCCGAACTCTGGCAGGTCGTGCATGAGGAGAACGCGGCCCTGAGCCCGCACCTCGACGATGTGATCACCTCCGTCGGCCGCGACGAGTCCTGGCGCCGCCGCAGGGCCCGCTACACCGACTGGCTGTCCGATCCCGACACCCTAGCCGTGCTGGCCGAGCGGCATGGGCGGCCCATCGGGTACGCGATGGTGACCGTCCGCATCGACCACCAGGGGTCCTGGGACCGCGGCGAGCGGGTCGCCACCGTGCAGACCCTTGCCGTGCGCCCCGAGGAGGAGTACGCCGAGGTCGGCACGGGCCTGCTCGACGAGGTCCGCCGCCAGGTCGGCGCGCTCGGCGTCCGCGACCTTGAGCTGGCGACGGTGGCCGGGCACGGCGATGCCATCCGCTTCTACGAGCAGCAGGGCTTCCGCCCGTTCACGACCACCATGGTGTCGCGTATCGGGGCGGTCGGCCCGCACGACTGAACCGCCCCCACCGCCCGCCCGCGAAGTCGGGGCCCGACCCGCGGGGTCGGGCCCCGGCTTCGTTAGGTTAGGCTCAGCTCATTAGCCTGGCCGTCCGGTCGGGCGGCCGGTCGCACCCCCAGGAGAAACCGCGATGCGCGCAACCCCCCTCGCCTCCTCCGCGGTACTGATCGCCCTCGCCCTCCTCGCCGCCGGGTGCGGCGGCGGCTCCGGCGGCACGGACGACGGAGCGGCCACCCGCACGGCCGAGATCCGCGGCGGCAGCGTGGAGGTCCCCGCCGACCCCAAGCGCATCGCGGTGCTGTGGCGGCCCGGTGTGGCAGCGGTCACCGGGCTCGGCGAGAAGCCCGTCGCCGCCATCGGCGACCCCGGCCGCGACGACCTCAGCCTCACCCCGTACCTGCCGAAGGACTACCCGGTCGAGGACATCAAGCTGGTCACGAACTCCCCGCAGGAGCACGACGTCAACATCGAGGAGCTGGCCGCAGCTGCGCCCGACCTCATCATCGGCGCCGACACCACGGCGGGGACGCAGGCCGAACTGCTCCCGAAGCTGGAGGAGATCGCCCCCACCGCGCTCATCCGCTGGACCGGGCCCACCGAGTGGCGCGACTACATCACCGACGTCGGCGCCGTCCTCGGCGAGGAGAAGGGCGCCGCGAAGATGCTCGCCGACTACGACGACGCGCTCGCCGAAACCAAGGACGCCATCGGCGACCCCGGGGACGTCAGCGTGTCGCTGCTGCGCTTGCAGAGCGAGAACGAGGTCCGCTTCGAGACCCAGGCGTCGTTCCCCGGCGAGATCCTGCGGGAACTGGGCTTCACGCGGCCCAAGAGCCAGCGGGGCGACGACGTGGACCAGCCGTTCGTCCCCGAGAGCTACGAGAACCTCGCCGAAGGCGACGCCGACATGGTGTTCGTCTTCCACAACCAGGAGTACAAGGACGCGCCGACCCAGTTCAGCGACGGCCTGTGGCGCGACCTCGACGCCGTGCGGAACAAGAAGATCTACTCCGTCGACTACGAGTACTGGGGGTCGGCCGGCTACTACGGCGCGGTGCGGGTGCTCGACGACATCAGGGCCGCCGTCGACGGCGAACTTGAGCCGGCGGTCTGACCGTTCGGCGCGCAACTGCCGGTGACCTGGCCGTTCGGGGCGCCGTCAGGGGTCTGACCGTTCAGCGCATTGCCGGTGGTCTGACCGTTCGGCGCAGCGTCAGAGGCATGACCGTTCGGCGCATCGCCGCGGGCCTGGCCGTTCAGCGCGTCGCCGGGAATCTGGCCATTCGGTGCACCGTCGGGTGCCTGCGGGCACTCGGCGATGACGCCGCCGTAGAACTCGATCTTGCCTTCGACGAACGCGATGGTGTCCTGGAGCCGCGCCGCCTGCGCGAGCATCCGCGTGCGATGCACGGTGAGCAGGTCGCGGCGCTCGGCGGCGGTGTGCGGCCCCTCCCTCACCAGCCGGACGAAGGTCAGCATGTCGCGCATCGGCATCCCGGTGCCGCGCAGCTTGAGCACCGTCTCCAGGCGGCTGAGGTCCTCCTCGCCGAAGACCCGGTACCCGGCGGAGGAGCGGCCCACCGGGCTGATGAGTCCGATGCGCTCGTAGTAGCGCAGCGTGTCGGCGGAGAGCCCGGTGCGCTCCGCCGTCTCCCCGATGGTGAGCCCTTGGACGGCACGAGTGGTCATGGTGCGAATCTACTGCGCCTCGTTCGGGCCGTCCCACGACGCTTCGCGTCGCTATGCCCTCTGTCCTCCCGTATCCTCCCGCACCTCTGAAGCACGGACGGCGGAGTTTCGGCCATATCCGGGGCGGACCGTCTGCTGTGCGGCCATGTCCGCGGGCGGCCCACCGTCGCCCGGTTGGGAAAAAGCGGCACCAAAGGCGGGCGGGCGGCCGGAACACCAGTCTCCCTGCGGGTGTCCTGCAATTACCTCGTAGACCTCGCCGAATCGGCCCTCTCACCCGCGGGTGGATTCTCGGCTTTTCCGTCGTCGTTGGGATGGGTCGGGGTCGTGCTGTCATCGGACCGGTGTGCGTCCCGCCACTCGACCACCGGGCCCCGACCCCGCCCTGAGCGGACCCCGACCCACAATGCCGAAACTCCACAACGGGTCGAGGGAACCGCTTCATCAAGATCGGCGAAGAAGGCGTCCCTGAGACCACCGAAAGTCCACTCACCTTTGTGAATAGCCGGAATCCAGTGATCCGTTCTCGATCAGGGCCGCCTGCGCCACGACGGCCGTCCCCACCGCAGGGACCACGGCCGTCGAGCCCGGCGCCGCAGAACCGGGTACGCGGAACCTGCGCCGCGGAACCGGGGGCGTGTGCGCGGAGCGTTTGCCTTGGAGCGCGCTCCAAGGTGCATCCTCGTGGCTGTGCGGCCGGAGGGGCCGCGCAGGAATACGGGGATGGAGACCACAATGCGCACCACCGTTCTGGGCGCCGGCGGCCCGCGCGTCGGCGCCATCGGGCTCGGCTGCATGGGCATGACGCACGGCTACGACCCCGCCGGGCGCGACGACGCCACCTCGGTGTCGGTGATCCACCGGGCGCTGGACCTCGGCGTCACGCTCATCGACACCGCCGACGTGTACGGGCCGTTCACCAATGAGGAGCTGGTCGGCCGCGCGCTGCGCGACCGCCGCGACGACGCGGTGCTCGCGACAAAGGTCGGCCTGGTCACCAGCGACAACAAGGCGGGGCGGAGCATGAACGGGCGCCCCGAGCACGTTCGTGCGGGGATCGACGCCAGCCTGCGCCGCCTCGGCGTCGACCACGTCGACCTCTACCAGCTCCACCGCGTCGACCCCGAGGTGCCGATCGAGGAGACGTGGGGGGCCATGGCCGAGGCGGTCGCGGCGGGCAAGGCGCGCGCCATCGGCCTGTCGGAGGTCGACGTGACGCTGATCAAGCGCGCCGAGGCGGTCCACCCGGTGCTCAGCGTGCAGAGCGAACTCTCGCTGTGGACCAAGGACGCGCTCGCCGAGGTGCTGCCCTACTGCGCGACGAACGGCATCGGGTTCCTCGCCTACTCGCCGCTGGGGCGCGGCTTCCTCACCGGCAGGTTCGCAAGCGCCGAGGAGCTGCCCGAGGGCGACTGGCGGCGGCAGAACCCGCGCTTCCAGGCCGACGCGTTCGCGCAGAACCAGGCGATCGCCGCCCGGGTCGCGCAGGTGGCCGAGCGCCACGGCGTCGCATCGGCGCAGGTGGCGCTGGCATGGGTCCTGGCGCAGGGGTCGAACGTGGTGCCGATCCCCGGCACCAAGACGCCGCGCTACCTGGAGTCCAACGCGGCGGCGGCAGGGATCTCGCTGACCGAGCAGGACCGCGCCGAACTCGACGCGGTGCCGCAGGCTGTCGGCGCCCGGTACTGAGGCCGCCGCTGACCAAGAGCGAGGCTGACTGAGGACGATCACGCCGAACTCGACGCGGTGTCCCAGGCCATCGCGGTCTTGAGGGCCGCCGCTGACCAAGCGCGAGTAGAGAATCTGCTGACCGAGGACGACCGCGCCGCGCTCCACGTGGTACCGCGAGTTGTTGGCGATCGGCGCCGAGAGCCGCCGCTGACCGCATGCGCGAAGGGCCGCCCCGGGGGTATACCCCCGGGGCGGCCCTTTGGCCGTCCTACCTCGCCCTGATATTGTGTCGGCACATAATCAATATTGTACTAGTTCAATATTATTGCCTTCTGGTGATCGTGCGAGAACGGGTTCCTCCATCGAGCTGAGGGGCCCACTTCCGCGCGATTACCGGGACCGCGCACACCGCCACGACATGACGGCGAGGCCCCGATGCACACCAGCTCCAGCGACCAGCGGACCGCCACCTACTCCGCCACCCCGCGCACCAGGCCCACCCGGAAGCCCGACCGCGCCCACTACGACGAGGCGACCGTCCACGCGATCCTGGACGAGGAGTTCGTCTGCCACCTCGGCTTCATCGCCGACGGCGCCCCTGTCGTGCTGCCGACCCTCTACGCCCGCGTCGGACACCGGCTCTACCTGCACGGCTCCACCGGCAGCCGCCCTCAGCGGTCGGCGAGCGACGGGCTCGACGTCTGCGTCACCGTGACCATCACCGACGGACTCGTCCTCGCCCGCTCTGCGATGAACCACTCGGTCAACTACCGCTCCGTCATCGCGCACGGGACCGCCTACCGCGTCACCTCCCCCGACGAACTGAGCACCGCGTACGACGCCGTCATCGAACAGGTCGTCGCGGGCCGCTCCGCCGACTGCCGCATGCCCAACGCGAAGGAGCGCGCCCAGACCGCCATCCTCCGGCTCGACCTGGACGAGGTCTCGGCCAAGGTGCGCGCCGGCGGAGTCGCCGACGACCCGGAGGACATGGAGCTGCCGTACTGGGCCGGCGTGGTCCCCCTCGCACGCACCACCGCTGCGCCCGCGCAGGACCCCGCCCAGGACCCCGCCATCACCCTCCCGCCCTACCTGCGCACCGAGATTTGACCACGCCACACCGTCCCCACCCCAGGACACACGCCCCGGCCGATCCATCCTGAAGACGTCCGAGGCAAGAGCGACCTCACTCCAGCAGACGTATCAAGGCACTATCGCCCTTGTTTCCACGTGGGGTTTCGGCTTTTCCGTTGTCGTTGTGGTGGGTCGGGGCCGTGCTGTCATCCGGCCGGTGCGCGTCGGCCGACGCATATCCCGCCGTTCAGCCACCGGACCCCAGCCCGAGCGGATCCCGACCCAAAGCGCCGAAAGTCCTTCCAACCGACGACACCCGCGGGCGAGAGCGCCCTCAGCTCCAAGAGACCGGAGCCAGGCTGCCGGAAAGCCTGCGCAGCAGCGACGGCCGAAGTACATCGTGGACCATGACCGCCGACCCAGGGCCCAACGGAACCCACCGCTGACACACCCACGCGCGAAAACCGCACCACCACCACCGCATCCCTACCTCAGCACCGCTGCCCGACCAGCCCATGGCAGAGCCCGGGCGCCGAACCCCGGGGCCACCTCGGCCGACGCTGCTGCGCAGGCTCAACGGCAGCCCAGCGCAGGCCCGCTGCGGTAAAGGACGCTCTCGGCCCTCACCCCCGGCGCACACCACGACACCGCGCCCCCACCCCCGGAACAACGCGGTTCAGTGGCCGTGAACGATCCGCACCGGCCCGGCTCCGCCGCTGTTGGGCAGCCGAACCGCTACCCTCGTCCGCGTGGCCGACAGCGACTCCAATACCTGCAATTTCCCCGGGTGCACCCGCCCCGTTCCGCGCGGTTCGGCCCCCGGGCGGCCACCGGAGTACTGCGACCTGCCCGAGCACACCCGCTGGCGCGCCTGGCGCGAACGCCAGCGCCTCCAGCAGCAGACCCAGGAGCAGCAGGACGCCGAGACGCCGTCCACCGGCCCCACCGCGGAGTCCGCCGCCTCCGGGGACGCCGTCCCGGTCACCGCGGCCCGGCTGCGCGCCGATGAGCTACTGACCCGGTTCGCCGTCCAGGCCGAGCAGATGCGCACCACACTGGACGACGCCGTCGGCGCGTTCACCGCCATGAACGACCCCGCCAACGCCGAAGCCCAGGTGGAGGCCGCGCGGGTGAGCGCGGCCCGGCAGGTCGCCGAGGCCGACGCCGCACGCCTGGAGGCGGAGAACCTGCGCCGCGCCGCCGAGGCCGCCCGCAGGCGGGCCGACGACGCGGCGAGTTCCGCCGTCGCCGCAGCGGGATCGGCCGAGCGCATGGCCGACGAAGCGATCTCCCGGCGGGAGGAGGCGTTCACCGCGCGCGACACGGCTCTCGCCGAGGCCCGCGCCGCCGAGGAGGACCGCGACGCCGCCCGCACCCGACTGGACGAGGGGCTCGCCGCCGCCGAGGAGCGGATCGGCGACGCGGAAGAACGGGTCGCCGCCGCCGAACAGCAGGCCGCCGAAACGGTGCGCGAGGTCCGAGAGGAGGCCGCAGCGGCGGCCGAGCAGGCCGCTGACGAAGCCGAAGCGCTGCGCGCGCAGGTCACCGAGCTACGGCAGGAGCTGCGCACAGGGCTGGACAAGGCCGCGCGTGAGCGCGACACCGCCGTCCAGCGGGCCGAACGCGCCGAGTTCACCGCCGAGCAGGCGGCGGCCCGCGCCACCGAGATCACCACCGAGCGCGACCGGATGAGCGCCGAACTCGACCGGGTCCGCGAGGCGGCGGCGACCGAGCAGGACCGCCTGCGCGCGGAGCTGGACGACCTGCGTCGTTCCAGCGCCCTGGCCCTGACCGAGGCGAAGGACGCCGCCGAGCAGCGCATCGCCGCCGTGGACGACGCCCGCGCCCAGGCCATCCACCGTGCCGAGCGCGCCGAGTTGCAACTGGACGCCGCCATGGCAGACCTCAAACGGCTCCGCCCCGAGCAGAGCTGACCCGCGGTCTCCTGCTCGTGATCCAGAGCGGCGGTCAGGCGGGGGTGGTGTCGCGCTCGTTGCGGGCGGAGTCGATACGGATCTTGATCACGTCCCGACAGGCGCCGAAGACGCGGCCCAGGCTCGTTAGTGATTCGCCGGATTCGTGGCGGTCCAGCAGTTCGGCGTCGGAGACGCCCAGGTCGCGGCGGGGGCGCCCGATCGTCGCCTTGGGTCCCGTTGCAGGCTGGGCTGCGCGCTTTTCCGCCTTGCGCCGCCGCTGGCGCAGCAGGAACATCGGGTTCTGGTGCCGGGAACCGGGCCGGTCGGCGCCCCACATCTTCGATGGCGTCTCGTGCTGGTGCCACAGCTCGAAGAAGGCGTAGCGGGCGCGGTTCAGCGCGCTGCCGAACGCGGCCGTCGACATGCCCAGTGCGCGCGCGGCGACGTGGCGGTCTTCGTAGTCGGCCAGGGCGTGCAGCACCTCGCGTTGGGTGGGCAGCAGCGCCCGCCAGATCTGGGCGAGGGCCAAGCGGTCGACGATCATGTCCTCGGGGCTGTACGTCGGAGCGGAGACGCTGTTCCAGTAGCGCACGAATGCGCGGCTGAGCAGCGCCTTGTCCTTTCCGGCCAGCCCGCGGGTCTTGAGGTCATGATGGTGCTGGGTCTTGATCGCCTTCCAGCCGATGGCGATTAGCTCGGTCTCCTCCGGGCGCAGCGGGGCGAGCTGGAGGTGTTCGGCGATGGCACTCCAGGCGGTGAGGGCCCGATGGGTCATCTCCATGCCGTTGACCCAGTTGCACTCACGCGCAGCGAAGACCGAGAGGGCGTTGACCTGCGACGCGGTGTACCCGTGCGCGACCAGAACATCGAATCGCGGACGGGGCAGCACCGGCCCGAACTCGCTGCTGACCCGGACAGAAGCTTCGGACATATTGCCGCTCCTCTGTAGCTTGAAATGGTTTGCAAGTAGCGATGCTCCTAACGGGGCGTCGCTTGCAAGGCGCCTGCATTGAAGCCTCTTATGCGCCTGTTTCAAGCTTTCGAGAAGGCTGTCCACGCGGCAACAGTTACGTCACTTCTGGGTTTTGGTGTAGTGATACCAATCAGTTAAGTAGCTGCCGTGTGTTCTGATGCTTCCATGACGAATGCAAAACTCACGATGTGGCGCGAGTTCGGGAGCGAGGTCCGACGTCTTCGCCTTCAAGCAGGGATGAACCTCGAAAAGCTGGCCCCACACGCCGGTGTCTCTCCGCAAATGCTCGGCGCCATGGAAAGGGGGACACGGCGGACACAAGAGGACGTAGCAAGGAAGCTGGATGTCTTCTTCGCTACCAACGGCGCGCTCATGCGTCGATGGTCACAAGCCTTGCGAGGAGAGAGCGACCCGGAGTGGTACCAACAAGTCACCGAATCCGAGGAAGCCGCGACCGAGATTCACATGTATCACCCGACCCTCATCCCAGGGCTATTGCAGATCGAGGCATACGCGCTGGTGGTCTTTCGCGATTCAGGCCCTTTGGACTCCGCGGAAGAGCATCAGCGCCTCGCTCAGCTGCGAGTGAAGCGACTGGACGCACTCATCCAGGCGAACAACCCCAAGCTTCTAGCGGTGATCCCAGAAGAGGTGCTCCGAGGCCATGTAGGCAAGGAGAGCGTTATGCAGCAGCAACGCGAACGTCTGGTTCGTCTGGCAGGATCCGAACGGCTTAGGTTACTGGTGGTACCTAGGGGAACGCCGTATCTCGGTGGGGCCTCCGGAGCGTTCCGAGTGATCGGGTCACAGGGTGGGCCGCCGATCGTCTATGCGGAGCACATGAGCGGTGGAATGATCATCGACGACCCTCAAGACGTCGCCCGTCATCAGGCCATCTACCGTGAACTCTTGTCATGGGCGCTGCCCCCGATTGCGTCAATCGATCTGATTCGCACGATGGATGAATGAGAGTGGACATGCCTGAGAACTGGCGCACGTCGAGCTACAGCGGTGGCAGAGGCGACTGCGTCGAGGTCGCGGACACTCCGACCTCAGTCAAAATCCGTGACACTCGCAACAGGGACCTCGGGTACCTGACCTTCCCTGCTGAGCAGTGGGCGGCCCTCCTCACCTCGCTCAAGTCGGGCTGAGCGCCGGCAGCCGGGCGGGCGGGCCGGGAACCTCGTTGGCCCGTTCCGCCATGGCGCGTCCACCCGCGTGATGGTCGCCTCCTACCATGGGATGCGTGCGTGACCAGGGGGCGGGTACCAGCGGCGCCACAGGCGACCCCGATTCGGGTCCGATCGAATGGCGGCCGCCCGCACGGGTCCGCCCCGAAGAATCAGGACTCCCCAAGCCGCGCGTCGACTTCAAGGCGCTCTTCGGCCTCGCCTCCGGCCCATGGGCGTGGTCCACCGCCGTCAAAGCCGCCGTGGCCATGGCCACCGCCTTCGCCTTCGCGTCGTGGCTGTTCGGATCGCAGTCCGGCGCGCTCGCCGCGCTCGGCTCCATGACCGTCCTGTACGAGCGCACCACCCCCTACGCCCACCGCGCCGTCGCCCTCGCCGTCGTCGGGCTGGGCTTCATCCTGAGCGTCGCCATCGGCTCCCTCGCCTCGGTGACCCTGTGGTCGGGCGCCATCGCGATCGGACTCGTGGCCGGCGCCGCGACCTGGCTGTGCCAGGCCCTGCGGGTCGACCGCCCCGGCGCCTTGTTCTTCGTGCTGGTCTGCGCGATCTCCACGATCACCCCGGGCACCGTCGCCGACGTCCCCGCGCACGCCGCGGTCGCCGCCGTCGGCGCCGCCGTGGGGTGGCTGGTGTCGATGTCGGGCGCGCTGTTCCAGAGCCGCCGCCCGGAGCACCGGGCGGTCGCCACGGCCTTCCGACAGCTCTCCGAACTCCTCGACGCCATCGGCACGTCGCGCCTGGACCACGTGCAGCACGAGGCGTCCCTCGCCGTCGCCGACGCGTGGCGCCTGGTGCTGCTCGCCCAGACCCGCGGATACCGCGACACGGCCGCCGCCGCCCGACTGCGGGCCCTGCTGCGCTGGGTCTCCGACATCCACCTCGCCGCGACCGACGTGTCCCTCGCACGGACCGAACCGCTGCCCAAGGAGGCCGCCGGCTTCGCCGCGTCGCTGGCCGACGCCGTGTACCGGCCCCAGGCGTGCCCCGACCCCGCGCTCCTCGACCCGCTCATGAAGGGCCTGCGACCGCGCTCACTGGAGTCGCGCCTCTACACCCGCCTCGTGCGGGCGGCGCAGGCCGCGCGCCGCAGCGAGCACGACATGGAGGGGCGCGGCCTCGAACTGTACGACACCCGGTACCCCTCGCTCGGCGACTCGCTGCGCTCCGCGCTGAGCAGCGACTCCCTGATCCTGCCGACCGCGCTGCGCATGGCCATCACCGTGAGCATCGCCGGGCTGATCGGCATCGCGCTGGGCTTCGAGCGCTACTACTGGATCTCGATGACCACGGCCTCGGTGCTGCAAGCCGGGAACGTCGTCCTCACGGTGAACAGGGGGACGCAGCGGGCGCTGGGCACCCTCCTCGGGGTGTTCATCGGGGTGGGCCTGCTGCTGCTCGACCTCTCACTGCCGGTGACGATCGCCCTGGTCGCGGGCTTCCAGGGGCTCACCCAGCTGGTGGTCAGCCGCAACTTCTTCTTCGCGAGCATCCTGCTCACGCCCATGGCGCTGATGCTGGCGCACACCGCGGCGCCCTACCCGGTGGACATGCTCGCGGAGTCGCGGGTCCTGGACACCGTGCTCGGCTCGGTGGTCGGGATGGTCGGCGCCGTGCTGCTGTGGCGCAAGGCGTCGGCGTCGCGGCTGCCGCAGACCATCGAGGACGTCCTGACCGAGGCGCGCAACGCCGTCAGCAAGGCGCTCGACCCCGACGTCCGCATCGACCCGCAGCAGCGCTACCGGCTGCGGCGCGACCTGCGCGCCGCGCTGCTGAGCCTGCGCGGCGTCTACGACAGCGCCATCGGCGACGTCCCGCGCGCCGACACCACCCAGCCGCTGTGGCCCGTCGTGGTCGCCACGCAGCGCATCGGCTACCTGGCGCTGTCGGTGCTCGCGCTGGAGCAGCCGCCCCCGGCGTCGCACATCACTCTGCAACGCCTGGACCTCGCGTTCCGCGAGCTGGCCACGGCGATGTGGGAGCGCCGCGCGCCTCACCTGGGCGCGCTGCCGCGCCTGGTGGACTACCCGCGGCTCAACAGGGAGCTGCGCGCGCTCGCCTCGGCGATCCGGGTCGCCGCGGCGGAGGACGAGCGCGCGGCTCGGCGCGCGCAGGAACGGCTAGAGGACGAGGAGTCGGCGACGTCCGAGGTCTCCGGCGACCGGTGATTCGCCGGATCCGTAACGGCGGCCATCCTCACCGGGGCGCCGCTCAACTGCCATGAGGCTCACGGATGTCGGAAAGCAAGCGCTACTCGGCTTCGCCGGAGAAGCCGTAGTACAGCCCGAGGCCCGGAATGGGCAGTCCCATAGGCAGCCGAGGACCGAAAAGGTCGGGCACGGCGGCGTCCCAGTCCACGGCCTCGTTATCGAGGTGCTGGCCGAGGTCGATCGAGTTCGTCTCGGAACCGTGCTCGTACACGGTCAGAGTGAGGTCGCCGAACCCGTCCTCGGACAGCGCGAGCCACTGACCACAGGCCCAGCGGATCTCCTCGGCGTCGCACGCGACGATGCTCGCGCAGTGCCGCACGGATCCGCTCCATGTCTCGTCTTCCAGCACATAGAAGCTGTACCCGGCCGCCGGGGCGGGCTCGGCGGGCCTGGCGCGTAAACCGAGCAGCACGGCCAACTCGTCCAATCCAGCCTCGACGTGGTCATGAGGGCCGGCCGCGCGTATCCGGTCGTACAGCTCTTTTGTCTCGCTGTGTCGTCGGCTGACGGTGTCCTCGTCCTGCCCGTACTCCGCCAGGACGTCGGGATCCATCTCCAGCATGGCCTCCCAGTAGGAGTTCTGCTGGGCCAGACGCCCGGTTAGCAGCATCAAAGCCGCGATGTCATCGGGATGTGCCTCCACGGCGGCACGCAGCCAGCGCTCCTCGGGCCAAGTCGGGTTGAAGGCATCGGACTCCGACGGGTCCGCTGCCGTCAGGCACAGCAACTGCCCCAGCTTCAGCGCGGCTTGAGCATCGCCCGCAGTCGCCATGCTCCGCAGTTGTGCGACCGTCTCGTCGGTGATCTTCATGGGCAGACGCTACAACCCGCCACTGGCACAAACGAGACCTTCCAGTACTGGCCCCAGCAACGCCAAGAGCGAGGGAACCAACGCGTGATCAAGCTCGTCTTGCCGTGCTGCCAACGGATTCATGAATCCGGCCGATCGGCACCTACGGGAACGCTTCGTCACTACCCGCCGAGCACGCGAACAGCTCCACACCGCACAATTTCGATTACCCGCGTCGGCGGCGGTTGTCCACGCCGAGGCTGCACGCTCCGTCAGTCTCGACTCCGGGAGACCGCCGCCGAGTCCGTTTCATCCCGAGGACATCGAGAAGGAAGTGGCTGCCTTTCCCCACCTGCCGCCCTTGGCGCCCCCTTTCCCGCAGAACAACCGCATGCCGCCCGGCGACAAGACCGCCCCGCAAGCCGGAGCCGCCTGGTAGGGGAGTCGGGGCGCGCGTGCCGTCCTCGGATTCTTCCGCCGTGCGCCTTCTCGAATTTGTACTTCTTCGGGCGATTGGCGTCGTTTGGGTGCGGGTTTCCCATTTTCGAGAAGTGGTCAGAATCGGGGGTGTGTCGCGGTAACGTTCGAGGTCAACAAGAGTGCTCCCCGCACACGCGGGGATGGACCCTGGTAGGCGATCGGCATCCGGTACTTCCGGTCGTGCTCCCCGCGCATGCGGGGGTTGGTCGGGGGCAGCGGTGCGGCGTGCTGCTAGTCCTCGATGATCGCGAAGGCGCGGACGGGGAAGGTGCCCAGGCCGCGGACCTTCACTGGGACGGCGAAGAACCGGAAACCCGAGGTGGGCAGTTCGCCGAGCAGACACAGGTGCTCGACCACGGGGATGCCCGCTGCGAGCAGGACGGTGTGGGCCGGGCGCGCCCCTTCGCCCTCTGGTGCGGTGTTGTCGATGTTCACCGAGTCGATGCCCACCAGGGTCGCCCCGCCGTCGGCGAGCGTCTTCGCGGCGTCCTCCGTGACGTAGGGGTGGCCCTGCGCCGCGTACTCCTCGGTGCGCCAGGTGCGGTCCCACCCGGTGCGCACCAGCACGGCCTTTCCTGCGACGTCCACGCCGTCGAACGCCTCGGGGCCCACGGCCGGACCCGGGGCGTCGACCACGACCCCGTCGAGGTCGGCGACGCGCTCCAGGTCGAGGTCTGCGACGTCGGAGCCGTCGCGGAACCGGTGCGCGGGGGTGTCGAGGTAGGTGCCCGTGTTGGCGACCATGGAGATCCGGCCGATGTGGAACTCGGTGTCGGCCGCGTAGGTCGCGCGGGACTCGTCGAAGGTCAGGTGGTCGCCGATCTGTGGCCCCGGCAGGCCCGGGTAGGTCGTCATCCCGTCGACAATCTGGTGGCTGACGTCGACCATCCGCGTCCGTGTCACTGCGCTGCCCTCATCTCTCACGCCGTATCGCCTGTCGTCAAGTGCCGACCCGCTGGGTGGAGCCGGGCGCGGACCCGCGGGCCCGGCACCTCTCGCCGGACTCTAGCGTGTGAGGCGCACGTCACGGTGGGGATCCAGAGCCGAATCCACTGGTCGGCCCCGCTAGGCTCGACATTCGGCGCCCGGCCGGCGGGCCGCCGCGGACGCGACGAGAGGGTGGCGACGACAGTGACGCTGTACGGGCTCGCCAAGGCGGTCATCGCCCCGGTCACCAGAGCCCTGTGGCCGATCGAGGTGGAGGGCGTCGAACACGTCCCCGCGTCCGGCCCCGTGATCCTCGCGTGCAACCACCTGTCCAACATCGACCCGCTGTTCATCGGCGTGGTCACGCCGCGCGAGGTCGCGTTCATCGCCAAGCGCGAGCTGTTCGCCGAGGGCAACCTCGCCCAGCGGCTCTTCACCCGCGCGCTGCGCGCCATCGGCCAGTTGTCGGTGGACCGCCGCCCCGGGCAGAGCTCCCAGGAGGCGATGGACGACAGCCTCGCGGCGCTGAAGGGCGGGCAGGTGTTCGGGATCTTCCCCGAGGGCACCCGCTCCCCCGACGGCAGGCTGCACCGGGGCCAGACCGGACTCGCCTGGCTGGCGCTGACGGCCGGCGCCCCCGTGGTGCCGATGGCGCTGACCGGTACCAGCCGGATCCTGCCGAGCGGCCGCCGCATCCCGGCGCTGCGCAGGGTCGGCGTCCGGTTCGGTGCGCCGGTGGACCTCTCGCCGTGGCAGGGCGAGGCGGCGAAGGCGCGGTCGCGCCGCGCGGCGACCGACGAGGTGATGGCCGCCATCCAGAAACTGTCGGGCCAGGAGCAGGTGCCCCGGTTCGCGTCGTCGGTCAAGGCCGAGCTGAACGCCGCCGCGGCGGACCGGGCGCGCCCCGGACGCGGCCGCCGGGGCGGGTCGGGTGAGCAACGCCGTTGACTGACATGGCGAGACTGACCTGGCGAGTTCGCACTGGTCCCGGGCCCTGTGCAGCTCAGCACCCTTGAAGGCAGCGGCCCGGGGCTTGGGGTCTGGAGCCTCACCCGCGCCGTGGTGCTTCGTGCCGCCGGGTGCTTCGCAGCCGCGACGGCAGCCCACCCCCTGCCGGCGGGCCATGAAGGACACCAGGGACACCGGGGCACCCGGGGCACCAGGGTCGTGAAACCGCCCGCGCACACGGCGTCGTCGGCCGGGTGAGTAACGCCACAGCCGATTCCGGCCAGGAACACCGCCCGTAGGGCGTTGGCTGTAGGGAGAAGGTCGCACTGCGGCCTCCTGTCCCGATCCGCGGCGCGGGGGCTCCGCCCCTGCCTCCCCCGCCGACGGCCCGCAACGGTGTGTGAGCCGTGTGGTTGTGCACACATCGAGTGGACCGAGTTGAGTATCCACTCCAGGATCGAATAAATTAGGTTAGCCTTCCCTGATTTCGCGTGTCCGTCTGTGGAGCGCGAGAACAGGCCCCTCGACCACGGCGCCCGCCGGCCGCCCGAGATGGAGTTGTCAATGACGCGTCCACTGCGCGTGGGAATCGTCGGATCAGGTCCCGCCGGGATCTACACAGCAGACCTGCTGACCAAAGACGACACCCTTGCTGCCGAGGACACGCAGGTCAGCATCGACATCCTCGACAAGCTGCCCTCGCCCTACGGCCTGGTGCGCTACGGCGTGGCGCCAGACCACCCCCGCATCAAGCAGATCCAAGGCGCCCTGCACAAGGTCCTCGACAAGCCGCAGATCCGCTTCCTCGGCAACGTCGAGTACGGCGTCGACCTGAAGCTCGACGACCTGCGCCGCCATTACGACGCTGTGGTCTTCGCCACCGGCTCCGACCGCGACCGCGCCCTCGACCTGCCCGGCGCCGAACTGCCCGGCTGCCACGGCGCCGCCGACTTCGTGGCCTGGTACGACAGTCACCCCGACGTCACACCCGAATGGCGCGTCAACGGCACCGGCGTCGCCGTCATCGGCGCGGGCAACGTCGCGGTCGACGTCGCCCGCATCCTCGCCAAGGACGCCGGGGACCTCCTCTCCACCGACATCACCGACAACGTGCACCGCGACCTCGCGGCCAAGGACGTCACCGACGTCCACGTTTTCGCCCGGCGCGGCATCGCGCACGCCAAGTTCACCCCCATGGAGCTGCGCGAACTCGACAAGCAGCCCGGTGTCGAGGTCGTCGTCTACCCCGAGGACTTCGACATCGACGACGCCTGCGTGGCCGAGATCGAGTCCAACAACCACGCCAAGACCAACGTCAAGGTGCTCCAGAACTGGGCGATGCGCGACCCCAAGGGGCTGCCGCGCCGCCTGCACCTGCACTTCCTGCACCGCCCGGTCGAGGTACTCGGCGCCGACGGCGTCACCGGGCTGCGCACCGAGCGCATGGAGCTCGACGGCAACGGCGGCGTGCGCGGCACCGGCGAGTTCGTGGACCACGACGTCCAGGCCGTCTACCGCGCCATCGGCTACCTCGGATCGCCGCTCGCCGACCTGCCCTTCGACGCCGAGCGCGGCGTGCTGCCCAACGACGGCGGCCGCGTGCTCGACCTGGATGAGAACGCCATCTCCGGCGTCTACACCACGGGCTGGATCAAGCGCGGCCCGGTCGGCCTGATCGGCCACACCAAGGGCGACGCCCTGGAGACCGTCGGGAACCTGGTGGCCGACCGCCCCGGCCTGGCGCCCGCCGAGGAGCCGGAGCCCGAGGCGTTCCTGCGGCTGCTGGACGAACGCCGCGTCCCCTACACCACGTGGGAGGGCTGGCAGCGCCTCGAAGCCCACGAGGCGACCCTGGGAGAGCCGCACGGGCGCGCGCGGGTGAAGGTCCTCACCCGCACCGAGATGACCCGCGTCGCCCGCGGAGAGGACGCCTGAGGCGGCGGGGGTACCGGCCTGGCCTGTCCCAGTAAGGATGTGCTTCGGCGGTCGCTGCTGCGCAGCCGCCTCGCAGCCCGGCCACTGCCCGCAGTGGCCGATGACGCCCTGTGCCCACCACCCCACAGCGACCGGCCGACCCGCCTCACCAGTCCGCCCGCCGCCGCAAAGTCGCGCTCGCGGCGGAGAGAGGCGTGCTCGCGACGATGAACACTGCGACGCAGCGGGTCAGCCGGGAGATGGGGCCACGGCGAGGCACGCAGCGAGGCCGCGAGACAGAACACCCTGCTCCATGGAGACAGAGCAAAGCCAGAACACCCTGATTCGTGAAGACAGCGCGAGGCCAAAACACCCTGGCCCATGGGGACAGAACGAGGCCAGAACACCCTGATTCGTGGCGACAGGGCTAGGCTGCGAGGCGGCTGCGCAGCAGCGACCGCCGAAGCACGTCCTCTTGGCCGGAATCCGGACCGGTACCCCAACGGCCATTGCGCTCGCCGCGCCTGGCAGCGGGGCGGGGCCGCGGCTGCGGCCCGATCCGGCCACGGCGCCTGAGCAGGCCGGTTCCCCGGCAGTGCGCCCTAAGCCCGCCGACCGGGCGGCGGGCTGCCCGGTGGCGGCACAGTGGCGGCGGGCGATCGGTTAGAGTCGCTGGTGGCCGGGCGCCCGGTACCCGCAGCGTTCCGCGGTCCCCCCGACTGCCTCGACCGTGCGGTATCCCGTACCGCCCCGGCCATTCCGATCCCCCGCCCCCGGATTCGCGCCACGGCGCCCGCGCGGGGGCGGCATCGACACTGGCGAGGGGAAGGACGCTCAGGCGTGGACGACCGCAGTAACCCGGAACGGGACGACCGGCCGAACCGGCCCGACTCCCCTGCCCCCCGGCCCCCGGGCCCGGCTCAGACGGGTTCGTTCGCCTCCTTCGGCGACCCCGACGGCCCCTACGTCTCCGACAGCCCGTACGGGCCCGGCAGCCCGTTCCCGCCGCCGCGCGAGACCGCCGCCGACGACCCGAGCCCCGACGACCTCGACTACCTGGACGACCCGGAGGACTTCGGGCCCTACCGGATCCCCAGCGGGCCGCCGGCCGGCGCGCAGGGCGGACCGCTGTCCGGCGGGCCGAGCTACCGCTCATCCACCCAGCCCTCGACCGACCAGGCCGGGCCGGGCGGCGACGAGCCCGCCGCCCCCTCCCGTCCCGACTCCCCGCCCCACACCGAGGACCGCACCGCGGTGGACGGGCCCGGCGGGGCGTGGAACGACGCACCCGCCGGGGCCTCCCCGGAGGCCACGTCCGCCGCCCATGGCGGCGACCCCTTCGGTGGCGAGCCCTTCGGCGGCACGGGCTACCGGCAGCGCGAGCGGCCCGGTCACGACGACCAGTGGGCGGAGTCCGCACCGCAGGAGCGGCCATGGAGCGCGTCCGGGGACCACGGCGAGAGCCGGGACCTCGGTGCCGACCGCACCGCCGCATGGGACGACTCCCCCGCTCCCGCACGCCCCTGGGACCGGCCCGCCGACGCACAGCGGGCAGAACCGCCGCGCACCGACTCGTGGGACGACTCCGCCCCGCCTGCACGTCCGTGGGAAACGTCCGCCTCCTACAGCGAGGGTCGGGACCTCGGTGCCGACCGCACCGCCGCATGGGACGAGGCCGCCCCGCCCGCACGCCCCTGGGAGACGTCCGCCTCCTACGGCGAGAGCCGGGACCTCGGCGCCGACCGCACCGCCGCATGGGACGACTCCCCCGCTCCCGCACGCCCCTGGGACCGGCCCGCCGACGCACAGCGGGCAGAACCGCCGCGCGCAGACGACCACTGGGCCGCTTCCGCCCGGCCCGGCGACGGCGCACCGCCCACCGACTACCCCGACCACCGCGCCGAGGCGGCTTCCGCCCCGTACGCGTGGGACCGCGGCGAGCAGCGCGACCCGTCCGGTGGCTACGGCGAGCAACGCGACCAGCCCACCGGCTACGGCGAGCAACGTGACCGATCCGCCGGCTACGGCGAGCAGCAGCAGGAGCACGCGTGGGGGCACGCCGCGGACTCCGGCGAGCGGCGCGACCGCACCGGCGGCTACGGCGAGGCGTGGAGCGGCGCCCCGTCCGAGTCCCCCGACTGGGACCGGTCCGACCACTACACCGGGCAGCCGTCGGCCGCTGCGGCGGGACCCGGCGACCCATGGTCCGCCGAGCGCGCGCCCTACGGGGCCGCGCCCGGCGGCGGACACCCGCCGAGACGCACCGAGGCCGCGGCGCACGGCGCCGGAGCACCGCCCACCACCCCGCCCGAGGGCTTCGCGGCCCCCGCGGGACCGCACGAGCCTCGGCGCCGCTCCCGCAAACCGCTGGTCTTCGGCATCATCGGGACCTTCCTCGTGCTCGCCCTCATCGGCGGCGGGATCTCCTGGTACCTGCTCACTATGCCCGTTCCCGAGAAGGCGGCGCAGTCCTACGCCGACGCCTGGGCGTCCGGCGAGTACGCCGCGGTCGCCGACCTCGCCACCGGATCCGGCGTCGAGAAGGCGTACAAGCAGGTCGACGACAACCTCGGCGTGGAGAAGACCACGGTGACCCTCGGCGACACCGCCGAGACCGACAGCGGGGCGAGCACCCCGTACACCGTGAAGCAGAAGCTGAGCAACGCCGGCACCTGGAGCTACAAGGGCGAGCTGCCGCTGAAACGCGTCGAAGGGGGCGAGTGGAAGGTCGACTTCACCCCCGCCGCCATCCACCCCGAGCTCGGCGACGGCAAGACCCTCGACCGCGCCAACAAGTGGGGCAAGCGCGGCGCCATCCTCGCCGCCGACGGCTCCCGCCTCGACACCGACGACGCCACCGGGTCCGTGAAGATGCTGACCGGGCAGATGGGCAAGGCCGGCAAGAAGGACCTGAAGAAGCTCGGACCCGCTTACCGCGAAGGCGACCCCACCGGCAAGACCGGCATCCAGAAGTCCCAGGAAGAGCAGCTGGCCGGGACCGCCACCACCGTCATCCAGGCCGTCGCGGCCGACGGCGGGAAGGGCAAGCCCAGCGAGGTCGGCGCCATCAAGGGCAGCAACGGCAAGGACGTGCAGACCGCCATCGACCCCGCCGTGCAGAAGGCGGCCGCCGGGGCGATCGTGAACGAGTCCAAGCCCACCGCGCTGGTGGCGGTCCGCCCGTCCAGCGGGGAGGTGCTGGCGGCGGCGAACGTCCCCGGCGGGTACAACAGGGCACTGGAGGGGCGCTACCCCGCAGGGTCCACCTTCAAGATCATCTCCTATGAGGCGCTGTTCGCGTCGGGCATGGGCATGGGCGACGCGATGTCCTGCCCCAAGGGCACCAAGGTCGACGGCTGGCCGTTCAAGAACGCGGGCGACGCCGCCTACGGCAAGCAGAGCGTCACCGAGGCGTTCGCGACGTCCTGCAACACCGCCTTGGTGCAGAAGGTCGACGAGCTCCTCGACGCCGACGGGTTCATGAAGGCCGCGACCACGTTCGGGGTCAACTCCGACCTGAAGCCCGGCCTGCCCGTCTTCGACCCGACCCTGCCCAAGCCCGACAGCACCACCCTGCTGGCCGCGACCAGCCTCGGGCAGGGGAAGTTGCAGACCACGCCGCTGCACATGGCCAGCGTCGCCGCCGCCGTCGCCGACGGCACGTGGCGCTCCCCCGTGGTCGTCACCTCGCCGGAGGTGTCCGGCCAGCCCGAGGCCACCAAGGTCAAGGGCGCGGAGAACCTGCGCGGGATGATGCGGTCCGTGGTCACCGACGGCACGGCCAAGGACGTCGGCTTCGGCGCCGGGGTCCACGGCAAGAGCGGCACCGCGGAATACGGCGCCGCCGAGGACGGCAAGGACCCGCCCGCGCACGGGTGGTTCGTCGGCTACCGCGACGACGTCGCGTTCGCCGTGCTCGTGGAGGACGGCGAGAGCGGCTCGAAGGCGGCGGCCCCGCTGGCGAAGAAGTTCCTCGACGGGATGGGCTGAGCGCCGGGCCGGGCGGCCCCGCGGGTCACCCGGCCGGTGCGGATCACCCGGTTCAGGTCACCCGGCCGGTTCGGACTTCGGCGCGACCACACCCGGCGTGTCGGAGGCCGGACCCGGCGCGGACTCGGGTCGCGGCCCCGGTGTGAGCATGAACAGCACCGTGAGCATGGTGATCACCACCGTGGCGATGATCCCGCACACCACCCACGGCTTCCAGCCGAGCCGCAGCACCGACTCCGAATCGGCGGCGTCGGAAGCGAAGGAGGCCAGGCTTTCGGCAAGCTCGGGGTCGTCCTCGATGAGGCGGTGCTCGATCTCGGCCAGGATCCGGCGTTCGTTCTCTCGCAGAGCCATGGGTGCCCCCTCCTCGGCAGAACTGGGGGATCTCGCGTTGGGCACGTGCCTCAGATCTCCCCCATTCCCTCTCCTTCTATCCGCTCGCGGGGGCGAAATTCCGCCGATTCCGAATAATCGCCTCTGTCCGCGAGGATGCTCTTCGGTTACCTCGCCTGAACCCGGGCCGCCGGGCTGGGATCGCTCTCGGTGCGGTAGTTGTCGAGCACGGTCACGTGGTAGTTCGCGTCGCCCTTGGGCGCCGCGCCGTCGGTGTACTCCAGGCCCTTGGCGCCCGGGCCCACGACGTCGATGAGGTTGGCGGGGTCGTTGAGCCCGCACAGGTCCTCCTTCGCGCCGGAGGTGCGGTACACCGCGTAGAAGCGGGCGTCGTCGACGGCGTCCCACGCGAGGCGCACCCCGCCGTCCTTGCGCTCGGCCCGCACCTCGGCGACCGGCGCCGGCGTGCCCTGGGCGTCGTCGGCCTGCGGCGGCAGCGCCGGGCGGGCGTAGTGGTCCTTGGTCACCTTGTCGATGGCGGCCTTCGCCTTGCCGTCGAGGTCCTTCGCCGAGAAGTACACGTCACCGCCGACCTCGGGGTACTTGCTGCTGAAGTCGAGCTGGCGGGAGAGCGACCCGGCGCCCTTCCACCCTTCGTCGCCGGCCTTGTAGGCGGCCTGGCCGATGTACAGGTCGACGTCGGTGCCCTTGACCTCCTCGGCCCACCACGGCACGAGCTTCTCGTAGTCGGCGATCTTGAGGCCCCGGTACCAGTAGAGCTGGGGGTTGACGTAGTCGACCCACCCGTTCTTGATCCAGGCGCGGGTGTCGGCGTGCTGGGCGTCGTAGGACTCCAGGCCGCTGGAGTCGGAGCCGGCGGAATCGGAGCTCTTGTTGCGCCAGATCCCGAACGGGGAGATGCCGAACTGCACCCACGGCTTGGTGTCGTTGATGCGGGTGTGGACGTCGGCGACGAGCTTGTTCACGTTGTCGCGGCGCCAGTCGCCGCGCTTCTTGAAATCGCCCCGGTTCTTCTTCCAGCTCGCGTCGTCGTCGAAGGTCTCACCCTCGGCGGGGTAGGGGTAGAAGTAGTCGTCGAAGTGGACGCCGTCGATGTCGTAGCGGTCGACGACGTCGAGCACCACGCCGCTGACCCACTTGCGGACGTCGGGGTTGCCGGGGTCGAGGTAGCCCTGGTCGGCGTACTTCACCAGCCACTCGGGGTTCTTGCGGGCCGGGTGGTCCTTCACCAGGCCGTCGACATCGGGGTCCTGCCAGCCCACCCGGTAGGGGTTGAACCAGGCGTGCAGCTCGATGCCGCGCTTGTGGGCCTCGGCGACCGCGAACTCCAGCGGGTCGTACCCGGGGTCGCCGCCCTGCTTCCCGGTGAGCGCCCGCGACCACGGCTCCTTGTCGGAGCGGTACAGGGCATCTGCGGTGGGGCGGACGTGGAACATCACGGCGTTCAGGCCGATGTCCTCGGCGCGGTCGAGCTGCGCGCGCAACTCCTTGTGCTGCTGCTTCTTACTCAGCCCCGACTTGGACGGCCAGTCGATGTTGCGGACGGTGGCGATCCACTCGCCGCGCATCTCGCGCTTGTCGGCGGGGTCGGCGGGGCAGTCCTTGGGGATTGGCTGGGTCTGCACCTGGGCGCCCTCGGACCCGCTCTGCCCGGTGTTGGGCGCGGCGTCGGGCGGCAGGCTCGCGCACGAGGCCGCCAACGGCAGTCCGACGGCGGCGACCGCCAGCCGTGTGCGCCACCCGGCGCGGCTCCCCCGCAGCTCACGTTCCGTCGCCAAGCCGATCCCCCCGGACATCTCGAACGCCATTGCCGGACTCGACGATAGACGGCCGCGACCGCCGGATCGGCCGTTTACCCCAACCTCGGCGCGTGCCGCCGCCCACAGACCCCACGGCGGGCTGTCCGGCCGGTTCCCTTGCCTCGGCGAGTACCGCCGCCCACAGCCCTCGCGACCGCCCGGCCGGCCGTCCACTCCACCCTCAACGCGTGCCGCCCTCCTCCTTCCCGCCCGGCTACCGCCCGGAGCGCAATACACTGGGCGGTCGTGAACGCCCCGCCTCAGCTGTTCGTCCGCAGCGTCCCGCTGCCCGATGACCGCGACCTCCTCGCCCACCTGCCCGACGACGCCCCGCTCGCGTGGCTGCACGGCGGGTCCGGGCTGGTCGCCTGGGGCGAGGCCGCCCGGGTGGTGCTCCCGGCCCGCACCGAACCCGGCGACGTCCAGCGGTTCACCGCCGCCGCCCGCTGGTTCGCCGGGCTGGAGCCGCAGGTGGACGACCAGGTTCGGCGTCCCGGGTCGGGGCTGATGGCGTTCGGGTCGTTCGCCTTCGACCCGCGCTCGGACGGTTCGACCCTGGTGGTGCCGCGCGTCGCCGTGGGCCGCGACCGCTCCGGCACCTGGCTGACCACCATCGGCGACCAGCCCGGACGACACCCCGCTGAACTCCTCGCCCCGCACGCGCCACCGCGCCCAGTGGGCCCGCTGCGCTGGACCGACGGCGCGCGCACCGCCGAGGACTGGGGCACGCAGGTCGCCACTGCGGTGCGCCGGATCCGCGGCGGCGCCTACGACAAGGTCGTCCTGGCCCGCGACCGCTACGCCGAGGCCGAATCCCCCATCGACCCGCGCACCCTCCTCGCCCGGCTCGCCGCCGACTACCCCACCTGCTACGCGTTCACTGTCGACGGGCTCACGGGGGCAACCCCCGAGCTGCTGATCCGGCGCGAGGGCGAGGACCTCACGTCACTCGTCCTGGCCGGGACCGCCCCCCGCGGCGGCACCGAGGTGGAAGACCGGCGGCTGGGGCAGGATCTCGCGGAGTCGGCGAAGAACGCCGAGGAGCACCGCTACGCCGTCGACTCGCTGCGCGACCGGCTGGCCCCGCTGTGCACCGCGTTCGACGCCCCGGACCGGCCGGAACTGCTGCGGCTGGCGAACGTCCAGCACCTTGCGTCGCCGGTGCGCGCGACTCTGCGCCCCGGTGCGTCGACCCTCGACGTCGTCGCCGCCATGCACCCCACCGCCGCTGTCGGCGGCACCCCCACGGAAGCCGCCGTCGAGGCGATCCGCGGCCTTGAGGGCATGGACCGCGGCCGCTACGCCGGCCCGGTGGGCTGGATCGACGCCGACGGCAACGGCGAATGGGGCATCGCACTGCGCTGCGCCCAGCTCGACGGCCCCCGCGCCCGCCTCATCGCGGGCTGCGGCATCGTCGCCGGGTCGCGCCCGGAAGAGGAGATCACCGAGGCCGACGCGAAGTTCGAGGTAATGCGCGCCGCCCTCACCGACGGCGAATAGCCGGTCCTGAGGTGATCGTGCGGGAGCGGGGACTCCCCCGGCCCGCGCCACTTTCACCTCTCCCGGAAGTACTGAAAGTCCACCGGCCAACTCGCAGGAAGAGACCCGTTCTCGCAGGATCGGCGAACAGTCCGAGGCTCAGTCGGGGGCGACGTCGGCCATCTCGAAGTCGGCGAAATCGAAGCCCGGGGCGACGAAGCAGCTCACCAGGCTCGCGGCCGACCCGCGCGGCGCGGCCGACTGCCAGGTACCAGCGGGGACGAGGAACTGCGGGCTGTCACCGCCGACGAGGTCAGGCCCAAGGACGACGCTTCGCTCCCGCACGGGGCGCGGCCCCGTGCCACCGGTGGCGAGTTCGAGCGGCCCTCCGCCGGTGAACACCCACATCTCCTCCGAGCGCACCCGGTGCCAGTCCGATGTCTCGCCCGGCCGCAGCAGGAACAGGATGCCGGTGGCACACGGCCGCTCGCCGGTGTACCCCTCGGGCCGCACCCCGACAGGGGACGCCCAGGTCTGGCGGAACCAGCCACCCTCGGGGTGCGGGAGCAGGTCTAGGGCCTCTGCGGTGGCGCAGCGCTCCTCGAACGCCAGGTAGCGGCCAGCGGCGTCGCGGCGGGGGTAGCGCACCGCGGTGACGGCCCGCTCCGGGATCGGGCCGTACACGTGCGGGAACCGCACCCCCTCGGGGACACCGGGCGGCGGGGCGGGCTCCGCCGCCTCCCAGCGCACTTCGGCGTCCAGCAGGTCGGGGTCGAGTACGAGCACGACCTGCGGTTCGGCCTCGGTGTAGAAGGCGTTGGCGACGGCCAGCATGGTGGCCCAGTCGGGGGACGCGTGCGCGAAACCTTCGGTGAGCAGGGACGCCGGGGCGAGCGCACCATCGCGTCCGCGCCACTCGGCGAGCGAGGTCATGTGCAGCAGTTCGGCCATGCGGACCAGTATGGCGGTCCGGTCGGCAAGGGCTCGGCGGCCGGGCCGAGTGGGAACGCCCGCCCGCAGGTCGCAGCCGAGTCAGGCGAGGACACGAGCCTACAAGTCACGACCGGGCCAGGCGCATATCACCGCCGCCTGAGCCTGCTGTGCTCCACACACCGGGACACCGCCCCTGACCCTGCTCCCTGCCGCCGCTGGCCGTATCAGACGACCCGGGCGACAGGGGGTGGGCTGCCGCCGGGTGCTTCGCATCCGCGACGGCAGTCCACCCCCTCGACCACTGCCCCTCAGGACGAGGAGGCCCTTTCGGGCCCGCTCCCGGCGGCGTGGGGGTGCTCGCTATGCTCGTCCGGTGACGACAGGTCGACCCAAGGTCCTCGCGGTGTGCGGAAGCCTCCGCAGCGGTTCCTACAATGCCGCGCTGATCGACGCCGCCGCGCGCGGCGCTCCCGACCTGGACTTCAGCCCGACCGGTTTGGCCGGCCGCCTACCGCTGTTCGACCCCGACATCGAACAGGACGAGGCGGCGATCCCCGCGCCCGCCGCCGAGTTCCGGCGCCACGCCGTCGCGGCCGAGGCGGTCGTGATCTCCGGACCGGAGTACGCCCGCGGTCCGTCGGGCGCCGCAAAGAACGCCCTGGACTGGCTCGTGGGCTGCGGCGGCCTCACAGACCGCCCCACGCTACTCATGAGCGCCTCACCCGGCCCCGCCGGTGGACTGAACGCGCAGCAGCCGATCATGACGACCCTCGCGTTCCTCGGCGCGGTCCTGGTGTCGACGGTGAGCGTCCCGCGTGTCGCGGCCCGCTACGACACAGCCACCGGGCTGTTCGAATCCGATGTCCGGCTCCGGGTCGACGCCGCGGTCGCCGAACTGCGCAGCGCGATCGCCTACGCCCGCGGCCGGCCGCGGACACAGCTCATCGACCGCTGAGGTCCCCGCTGCGGCCCGAGGGCGCCGTCGACCGGTAAGCCGCCCGCCTCTCCAGGTCCCGACTACGTCGTCACCCGGTGACCGCGCGCTCCGCCACGTCCCGACTACGCCATCAACCGGTGATCGCTTGGCACACCACGTCTTGCATGCGGCGGCGCAGGGCGGTGGCGTCGGTGCGGTCGGTGCGGACCTCGATGAGGCGCAGGCCCTCGCCCAGCAGCGCCTTGGGCAGGTCGGTGGCCCACTCCAGGCGGGTGTAGGGCAGGTCGGCCATAGCCGCGACCCGCTCGGCGGTGACGCCGTGCGGGGTGCCGAAGACCCGCTCGAACTCGGGGTGCCCGGCCTGTTCCAGGCCGGAGAAGATCCCGCCGCCGTCGTTGTTGACGACCAGCAGCCCGAGGTCGGGCCGGGGCTCCCCCGGCCCGATGACGAGACCGTTCTGATCGTGCAGCATGGCGAGGTCGCCCAGCAGCGCGAACCCGCCCGCGCCGCCGTCGCGCTGGTGGGCCAGTGCCGCGCCGATCGCGGTCGACACGGTGCCGTCGATGCCGCTCGCCCCGCGGTTGCCGATGATGCGCGCCCCGCAGCGCGGGCTCATGACCGCGTCGAGGTCGCGGATGGGCATGCTGGACCCCGCGAACAGCAGCGACCCGACGGGGAGTTGCGCGGCGAGGTCCCGTGCCAGCCGTGGCTCGCTGAGCGCCTCCTCGGCGTCCAGCAGCGCGTCGACGGCGGTGCGCGCCGCGGCGTCGGCGCGCGCCCAGGAGCGCGACCAGGGGGTGACGGGTTCGGCCCCGTGCGGGGCCGCCACCGCGTGCACGACGTCGGTGGCGGTGCGGACCGGGTCGGCGAAGTGGCGGGGGTCGCCCACCGCGATGTGGCGCCGCGCGCGGCGCAGGTAGCCCAGCAGCTGCCGGGACAGCCCCGGGCGGCCCACGCTGACGAGCAGGTCGGGTTCGTGCTCGGCCGCGAACTCGGGGACGGCGAGCAGCTGCCGGTAGCCCGACACCGCCTCGGCGCGGCGCGCGTTGGACGTGGGCTCCGCCAGCAGCGGCCAGCCCGTCGCGGCCGACAGGGCGAGGTACTCGACGGGGTCGTAGTCGCCGTCGCCGCACACGATGACGCCCCGTTCGACGTCGGGCAGCACGAACGGCGCGGCCTCGGCGCGGCGCGGGGGGACGGTGAACCAGGCCGCGCCGTCGTCGCGTCCGGTGAGGGGTTCGGGCCAGTCGTCGGCGCCGTCGGGGTCGGGCACCAGCGGGTCGCGGAACGCCAGGTTGAGTTGGACGGGGCCGGGGTGGTCGCCGCCGCTGCACGCCCACGCCCGACACGCCAGCGACCGCCAGTAGGCGACCATGCCCGCGACCGGATCGGCGACCCCCACCTCGCTGAACATCCGCACGGCGGAGCCGAACAGCTGGATCTGGTCGACGGTCTGGTTCGCGCCGGTGCCGCGCAGCTCCGGGGGGCGGTCGGCGGTCAGGACCAGCAGCGGGACGCCGCTCTGGTCGGCCTCCATGACGGCGGGGTGCAGGTTGGCGGCCGCGGTGCCCGAGGTGCACACCAGTGCCACGGCGCGGCGCGACCCCCGTGCCAGGCCGAGCGCGAGGAACCCCGCCGACCGTTCGTCGATGCGCACGTGGACCCGGATCGCGGGGTGCTCGACCAGCGCCAGCGCCAGCGGTGTGGAGCGCGAACCCGGCGCGACGACCGCTTCGGCGAGCCCGCAACGAGCCAGTTCGTCGACCAGGACGCGTGCCAACGCGGTTGACGGGTTCATGCACTCAACTTTCGCAACATTTTTCGCAGTCGATCCCGCCGGGCGGCAGCGCGCGGCCGCCCCGCACGCCTCGCGCCTTCGCGAGCTGCCCCGGTCTCATGTGCCGCATCCGGGACCGAGATTACGGCACCTGCCCTGACAACGCCCGGACCACTCCTGTTTCCTCCGCTTTCCCCACCGTGACAGACATGGGATGTATCTCAGTTCCGGGGGCGGCGACCACGCAACCCAGGACGAGCAGGACGGTCGGGCCGTGCTCCGAAAAGCCGTTCCGGACCCGAAAACCCGTCCACAACACTCCCTAACCGTCGAGCGCGCCCCGGGCCGCGGCCAGCCGTGCGCGCCAGCCCTCCGGCGGGATCTCCACCGCCGCCAGCAGCGCCTCGGAGACCTCGGGCCGGCGCACCGGCAGGGCGCCGTTCACGGGCACCAGCGGATCGTCGCAGACATCGGCGCTCAGCAGCGCCATTGTCGCCAAACCGCACGCGTAGGGCAGCTCCGGCAGCGCCGCGGCCAGCGCCACGCCCGCGGCCAGCCCCACCGAGGTCTCCACGGCGCTGGAGACCACGACGGGCAGCCCGCACGCCTCGGCGACGCGCAGGGCGGGACGCACCCCGCCGAGCGGCTGCACCTTGAGGACCACGATGTCGGCCGCGCCCGCCGCGCGCACCTTCAACGGGTCCTCCGCGCGGCGGATCGACTCGTCGGCGGCGACGGGGACGTCCACCCTGCGGCGCACCTCCGCCAGTTCGGCGAGGGTCGCGCAGGGCTGCTCCACGTACTCCAGGGAGTACCGGTCCAGGCGGCGCACCATCCGCACAGCGGTCTCGACGTCCCAGCCGCCGTTGGCGTCGACGCGCACCCGCCCGCCGGGGCCGATCGCCTCGCGGACGGCCGCCACCCGGTCCTCGTCCTCGGCCGGGTCCTGCCCCTTCTCCGCGACCTTGACCTTCGCCGTGCCGCAGCCCCCCGCGGCGACGATGCGCGCCGCCTGCTCGGGGCCGACGGCGGGCACGGTCGTGTTCACCGGGACCGCCGCGCGCACCGGGTCCGGCCAGCCCACGGCCGCGGCCTCGCGGCACGCGGCCCACCACCGGGCGCACTCGCGCGGCCCGTACTCGGCGAACGGGGAGAACTCGCCCCACCCCGCGGGGCCGCGCACCAGCGCGCCCTCGCGGGCGGTCACCCCGCGGAACCGGGTCGTCATCGGCACCGAGAACGCCCGCGCGGCGCTCAGCCCCTCCTCCACGAGCCCCCTCCGGGCAGACCCCCGTACACGGCGCACCAAGCCCTCACGGCGCGACAGGCCCTCACGGGCGCTTGGGGAACCGGTCGAACTCGGGGCGGCGCTTCTCCTTGAACGCGTCCCGGCCCTCCTGGGCCTCCTCGCTCATGTAGTAGAGCATCGTGGCGTCGCCGGCGAACTGCTGCATGCCGGCGGCGCCGTCGCTCACCGCGTTGATCGACCCCTTGAGCATGCGCAGCGCCAGCGGGGACTTCTCCAGCATCTCCCGCGCCCAGATGACGGTCTCCTCCTCCAGGCGCTCCAGCGGGACCACCGTGTTGACCATGCCCATGTCCCGCGCCTCCTCGGCGCTGTACTGGCGGCACAGGTACCAGATCTCGCGGGCCTTCTTCAGGCCCACCGTCTCGGCGAGCAGCCACGAGCCGTAGCCGCCGTCGAACGACCCGACCTTCGGCCCGGTCTGGCCGAACTTCGCGTTGTCGGCGGCGATAGTGAGGTCGCAGCACACCTGGAGGACGTTGCCGCCGCCGATGGACCACCCGGCGACCATGCAGATGACCGGCTTGGGCAGCCGGCGGATCTGCACCTGGAGGTCGAGCACGTTCAACCGGCCGATGCCCTGGCGCGCCACCGAGTCATCGCCCATGTAGCCGTCGTCGCCGCGGATCTTCTGGTCGCCGCCGGAGCAGAACGCCTGGTCGCCGGCTCCCGTGAAGATGATCACGCCGATGCCGGAGTCGTCGCGGGCGACGTTGAACGCGTCCTGGAGCTCGAACAGGGTCTGCGGGCGGAACGCGTTGTGCCGCTCCGGCCGGTTGATCGTGATCTTGGCGATGCCTTCGGCGGTCTCATAGATGATGTCGCCGTACTCGCCGGCCTGCTGCCACTCGATCACGCTGCTCACGCTTTCCTCCAATGGCCCGCCGACGCGGGCCGGACGCTCGTTGCGGGGCCAACCTTAACCGTCCGTACGGGGTGCCGGGCCGCCGCCCGCACCGGACACGCGCACCGCGCCGGTCCTAGAATCGGTCGACGTGTCCACCAGACCGTTGCAGGCGGTGTCGGGCCTCACCGGCCCGCACCTCACCGAACTCCTCGCCCGCGCGCTCGACGGCAGCGGACCGGCGCTGCTGCCCATCGCGGAGCACACCCCGCAACCCCTGGTCCGCGCCCTGATCGACACCCTGCGGCCGAGTTCGCTGCGCACCCCCGACGGGGTCACCCCGCTCCCGCACGCCGAGGGCGTCGCCGACGACACGGCGCTGGTCATCGCCACCTCCGGGTCCACTGGCACCCCCAAGGGCGCCGAACTCGCCGCCGCGGCGCTGCTCGCCTCCTCCCGCGCCTCCACCGCCCGCATCGGGGCCGCCGCCGGGCAGACCTGGTGGTGCGTGCTGCCCACCGCCCACATCTCCGGGCTCCAGGTGATCCTGCGCGCGCTCGCGACAGGCGGCGACGTGGTGTTCGACCCGTTCGACACCCCGCCCGGCGGGTACCCGCACGTGTCCCTGGTGCCCACCCAGCTCCGCCGCCTGCTCGCCGCGGGGGCCGACCTGTCGGCCTACGCCTCCATCCTGCTCGGCGGCGCCCCGGCCGACGACGCGCTGCTGGAACAGGCCCGCGGCGCCGGCGGCCGCGTCGTCACCACCTACGGCATGAGCGAGACCTGCGGCGGCTGCGTCTACGACGGCCGCCCCCTCGACGGCGTCACCGCCGACACCGACCCCGAGGGCCGCATCCTACTCAGCGGCCCGGTCCTGTTCTCCGGCTACCGGCTGCGCCCCGACTTGACCCGGCACCACCTCGTCGCCGACGGCGACGGCCGCACCTGGTTCCGCACCGGCGACCTCGGCGGCTTCGGCACCGACGGCCGGCTGCGGATCCGCGGCCGCCTGGACGACGTCATCAACACCGGCGGGCACAAGGTGGTGCCCGGCGAGGTCGCCTCCGTGCTGGCCGCCCTGGACTCGGTCGCCGAGGCCGTGGTGGTCGGCCGCGCCGACCCCGAGTGGGGGACGCGGGTCACCGCCGTTGTCGTGCCCGCCGACCCCGCCGACCCGCCCACACTCGACCGGATCCGCGCGCACGTCCGCGCCCACCTGCCCGCCCACGCGGCACCGCGCGAACTCGACCTGCGCGCGGCGCTGCCGCTGCTCGACTCCGGCAAACCCGACCTCGCCGCGCTGCGCCGCCCGCCCGACCTCCCCTGATCCGCGGCGGCCCGAGGTCCACCGGGATTGGCGTGCGCCACAGTGGGCAGTGGACCGCAACAGCATCCGATCCGGTGGCCGGATCCTGACATCCGGAACCATTCGCCGATCGCAGGCGTCTACCCCCATGATTGCGTCATTAGCCGGATCACCGCGACGAGGAGGCCAATGGTGCGGACCGACCGCACGACCCGCACGCCGGACCACCGCGGGCAGCGCCGCGCACCGGGCGGGGCCGAGCGCGGTCACGACATCTGTGGACACCGCACCGGTGCGCACGCACCGAAACCGGATCCGCCGTTTCGCACGCACCCGGTCGGCGCTCGGACCGAGTCGCGGCCTGAGGGGCCCACGGGCGGCCCCGCGAGAACCCGTCCCGTCTGCCGTCCGCTCCGGCACGGCGCGGCCTCATACCCGCACCACGCCCTTATCGGCCACGTTTCCGGGCGTGATTCAGGCCACTACATCCGAGATCCAATCGAGATCGGGAACATTTGACTCTCTGACACGTTGGACATAATGGCGCGCCAACCTGGCGGAAACCTCGCCGCCGCGTGCCTGACGTCTTTGGAAGGGAGGGGGTGCCCTCATGTCGCGCACTGCCCTGGCCACTTCTCCCACGGTGGCGGAACCCGCAGAAGGCAAGGCCGCTTCTGCTGCTCTTGATGAGCTGATTACCCGCGGACGTTCGCAGGGACACGTGTCCCTCGCGGAGCTGCGGGCCGCATTCTCCGCGGCTGGGATCAACCCTGCCGACGGCCGCTCGATCCTGCGTGAACTCACCGACTCCGGAGTGCGGCTCGCCAACGGGGGCGACGAAGCCGTGGAGTCCATCGATCCCGATGCGGAGGACGAAGAGCTCGAGGAGGCCCTCGACCCCGCGACCAGCGAGACCGCCCTCCCCACCAGGCGCGGCAAGGCCGCCAAGGCGGCAGGGTCCGACCTCGAAGCTCCAGAGGCCGACCTCGACGACCAGTCGCCGGCCATGGGCGACTCCGTCCACACCTACCTGAAGGCCATCGGACGCCGCCAGCTGCTCACCGCCGAGCAGGAGGTCGACCTCGCCAAGCGCATCGAGGCCGGGCTGTACGCCGAATACCGCCTCGGCCAGCGCGTCGAGGACCCCGGCCCCGGCGAGCCCGACCCCCGAATCCGCGAGGACCTCGAATGGGTGGCCGAGGACGGCCGCCAGGCAAAGGCCCACATGCTGGAGGCCAACCTGCGCCTCGTGGTGTCGGTGGCGAAGAAGTACAGCGACCGCGGAATGTCCCTCCTCGACGTCGTCCAGGAAGGCAACCTCGGCCTCATCCGCGCCGTGGAGAAGTTCGACTACAACAAGGGCTTCAAGTTCTCCACCTACGCCATGTGGTGGATCCGCCAGGCCATACAGCGCGGCTTCGCCGACTCGGCGCGCACCATCCGGCTGCCGGTCCACGTTCTGGAGCTGCTGAGCAAGGTCAGCCGCCTGGAGCGGGAGATGCACCAGACCCTGGGCCGCGAGCCGACCCCTGAGGAACTGGGGCACGAACTCGACAAGACCCCGGCGCAGATCGAGGAACTCCTGCGGATCACCCGCCAGCCCATCAGCCTCGACTCCACCATCGGCGAGGACGGCGAGACCCGCATCGGCGACCTCATCGAGGACGTCGACGCCTCCGAGGCATCCGAGGTGGTCGACCGCCAGCTCATGGCCGACCAGCTCCGCCGGGCGCTGGAGGACCTCGAACCTCGCGAGGCGACCATCATGTCGCTGCGCTTCGGCCTCATGGACGGCCGGCCGCGCACGCTCGACGAGATCGGCAAGCACCTCGGTCTCACCCGCGAGCGCATCCGCCAGCTGGAAAAGCAGTCCCTGTCGAAGTTGCGGCACCCCAGCCGCGCCCAGCAGCTCCTGGACTTCGCCAGCTAGCAGCGGCACCCACGTCAGGCACCAACGGCTCCGGCCCCGCCCCAGCGGCGGGGCCGGAGCCGTTCGACGTCGGGGCCGTCGGGGCCGTCTCAGGCCGGAATCGCTCTATGTTGCGGCCGTTCCACGCCGGAGCCGCCTCGGACCGGAATCCCGCCACGACGGAGCCCGATCCGCGCCGGAATCGTCCGCAGGCAGGAGGCGGGCCGCTCCGCAGCACGGGACAATCGCCCAATGAGCACCGAACCTGTCCACAAGGACGAGGTCGCCGTCGCCCTCCAGACCGGGCGCGAACTCGGTCCCGAGTACGAGGACGCCGTCGCCGCCTCCCTGGCCGAACGCCTTGAGCGCACCATCGACCAGCGGGTCCGCGCCGAGGTCGCCGAGCAGGTGGCCCACGCCGCCGCCCGCCCCGACCCCGCCCAGACCCCCGCCGCGCAGCAGGGCCCCTCGTCCGCTGTGGGCGTCACCGCGTTCTTCTCCCTGCTCTTCGCCGCGCCCATGAGCTTCGCGCTGCTCGAACGCGCCGGGCTGCCCGGCCTCATCGTGCTGTGGACCGGCATCATTCTGCTCAACCTCGTCGTCGCCGTCGCCGGCCGCCGTCGCGGGTAGGGCCAGCACCACTCCGTGCGGCGCCATGGGCCAGGGATCACCCTGAGGTATCCCTGACTTGGCTCTCCAAGGTGACGACTCAGGCGGGGTGCCGCCGCATACTGGACCACATGTCGCAGCCTTCCGCTCCCAAGGAACCCGTTCCCCGGAACGACGTCGCCGCCTCGTTGAAGATCAGCCGCGAACTCGGTCCCGAATACGACGACGCCATCGCCGACTCGCTCGCGGAACGGCTCGACCACGCCATCGACGCGCGCATCCGCGAGCAGCTCGACGCCCGCCAACTGCCGCACGCGCAGGCCCAGCACCACATGTACCCGTCCTACGCGCCGCCTCCGCCGCCCCCCGCCAAAAGCGGCACCAGCGACAC
This sequence comes from Murinocardiopsis flavida, assembly GCF_003014485.1. Classification (GTDB taxonomy): domain Bacteria; phylum Actinomycetota; class Actinomycetes; order Streptosporangiales; family Streptosporangiaceae; genus Murinocardiopsis; species Murinocardiopsis flavida. The sequence goes on from NZ_PYGA01000002.1 coordinate 270,923, forward strand.
CGGTATCCGGCTGGCCATGGGGATCGTGTCGCTGGCGCTGTCCATCCCGCTGCTCGCAATCGGGGTGAACTACGGCGGCGAGGGAATCGGCGCCCTGCTGGCCATGGCCATCGTCTTCACCGGGGTCATCACGCTGTACCTGCTGGTCGTGGGCGGCGGCCGCGGCAACAAGGGCTGACCCGCGCAACCGGGCCGGGTTGCGTCGCCGCGCGCAGCCTGCGACGTCGCGCGAGGCTTAAACGGGCGATCGGACGCGCCGGGCGGGAAGCCGGGGTCAGCTGCGCAGTGTCGACTCGACGATCGCCAGTGCTTCGTCGGCGGACAGGCCCAGGCCCGCGACCGCCTCGGCATAGGCGCGCGCGGCCGCGACGGCGGCGGCCCGCTGGGCGTCGCCGCCCGCGGCCACGAAGGTCCCCGAACGTCCTCGGGTCTCGACCACCCCCGCGTGCTCCAGCTCGCGGTAGGCGCGCGCGGCGGTGTTGACCGCCACCGACAGATCCGCGGCGAGCGCCCGCACCGTCGGCAGCTTCGTCCCGACGGGGAGGTCGCCCCGGGCCGCGGCGCCCGCCACGGCGGCCCGGATCTGCTCGTACGGCGGCACCTTTGAATCGGGGTCGATACCCGGCAGCTCGATCACGGTTCGGGCACCTCCGATCGCCTCGGCATCGGCTCAGATGCCCGCGGGGCTTGTCGGCACGCGCTCGATACCGTGCAGGCGGTGCGCCTCGCGCAGGGTCAGCAGGTGCTCGGCCGCCTGGGTTGCGGCCTTGACCTTCGGCGCGGCGAGCCGCTTGCGCCGGTAGATGCGGTCGTCATACCCGCGCGCCCCGATCAGCGTGCGCTCCTGCGCGTAGGCCGCGCGCATGGCGTCGGTCAGCGCGGTGTCGAGGGCGACGCCCCGCGCGTGCAGGTCCTCGACCTCGGCGCCCTCGGCGTTGGCGGCGCGCAGCGCGGCCTCGGCGCTCTCGACGGTGTCCAGGAGTTCCGGCAGCCGCCCGGCGAGTGTCTCGTCCTCGGCGTGCCGACGGCGCGCGTCTTCACCGGTCTTGCGCCTGCCCAGAACCATGCTCACTCCCGTGTCCGTGCCGGTGCGAGACCGGCGCCCTCAAGTCGGAGACCACCCTATTGCGTGGGGCGGAATCGCGGCGCTCCGCGGTGGCGTGTTCGCAGCCGCCTCCTTTACGCAGTAAGACTAGGGTGAGGCGCGTGAGTCGGAACAACGCGGGACTGAGCACCGAGCGCATCGTGACCGAGGCGCTGCACATCATCGACGGGCTCGGCCTGGGCAAGCTGACCATGCGGCGCCTCGGCGACGCCCTCCAGGTCGAGGCCATGGCCATCTACCACCACTTCCCGCTCGGCAAGGAGCAGCTCTTCGACGCGATCGTCGAGTTCATCACCGACGCCGACCGCATCCGCGCCGAGGCCGCTGCCGCCGACGCCGATGCCGAACCGGACGGCACCGAGCCGGACGAACCCGCGCCCGACAACCGCCCCTGGGACCAGCGGCTGCGCTCCTGGGCGGCCGACTACCGCACCGCATTGCTGCGCCACTCCGGCGCGCTGACGCTGATCATCAACCGCCGCCCCGACACCGAACCCGCGCTGCGCGCGCTGGAACTGCACTGCGCCGCGTTCGAAGAGGCCGGGCTGCGCGGCGCGGCCGTCCTCGACGCCGCCGCCGCGCTCGACTCCTACGTCACGGGCGCGGTCATCCACCAGGTCCGCGCCACCTCGATCGCCACACCGGACGCGCCCCGCCCCGACGGCAGGTTCCCGCACGTCGTGGCGCTGCGCGCGGCGCAATCACCCGACGCGGTGGACCACGACGCGCGGTTCGGCGCCGGGTTGGACGCGCTGCTGGCCGGGGTCACGGCCGCCCCGGGCCACCGCTGAGCACCCCGGCCCACCTTCGAGCGCCTGGTTGGGGGACCGGTCCGGATTCCGGCCGAGAGGATGTGCTTCGGCGGTCGCTGCTGCGCAGCAGCGACCGCCGAAGCACATCGTGATCGGGATAGGCCGGGACGGCACACCGACGGTCGCCGAGCGCACCGGGTCACGGCCCCAGCTCCTGGGCGACGATCGCGGCCTGTACCCGGCTGCGCAGGTCGAGCTTCGCGAGGATCCGGCTCACGTGCGTCTTCGTCGTGGTCTCGGTGATGCCGAGGCGGCGGGCGATCTGCTGATTGGACAGCCCCTCCCCCACGCAGACCAGGACCTGGCGCTCGCGCGGGGTGAGCGCGCCGATCGCGGCCGGGCTCACCTCCGGGGCACGGGACCCGCCGCCGCCCGCCGCGCCGAGCCCCGCGAACTCCTTGATCAGCCGCCGTGTCAGCGCGGGCGCGATCATGCCCTCGCCGCGCGCCACCAGCTTGACCGCGTGGACGAGCTCCGCCGCCTCGATATTCTTCAGCAGGAACCCCGAGGCGCCGGCGCGCAGCGCGCCGAACACGTACTCGTCCAGGTCGAAGGTCGTCAGGATGAGCACGTCGATCCCGACGGCGGTGAGCTCCTTGGTGGCGTCGATGCCGTCCTTGCGCGGCATCCGCACGTCCATGAGGACGACGTCGGGCTCCATGCGGCGGGCCGTCCGCACGGCGTCCTCGCCGTCGCCGACCTCGGCGACCACCCGGATGTCCGGGTCGGCGTCCAGGATCATCACCAGCCCGGAGCGCACCGCCCACTGGTCCTCGGCCACCACTACCCGGATCACGCGTCCAACCCCGTTTCCCTGTCCCGCGCGGCCCCGTGCCGGGCGCCGCCGTCCTCGTCGTCCACCGGCAGCTCGGCGCGCACCCGCCACCCGTCCGGCACGGGCCCCGCGAAGAACCGGCCGCCCAGCAGGGTCACGCGCTCGCGCATGCCCGTCAGGCCCGCGCCGGCGCCGAGGTCGTCGCCGGTGCCACCGGTGCCGCCCGTTCCACCGGACCCCGGCGCCGTCCCATTGTCCGCGGTGATGACGACCCGGCGGCCGCCCGGCTCCTCCCCCGGCGCCGCGTCGTCCCGCCGGTGCTCGACCACGATCGCGACGCGCTTGGGCACCGCGTAGCGCAGCGCGTTGGTCAGCGACTCCTGGACGACGCGGTACGCGGCGGCGTCCAACCGGTCCGGCAGCGGGCCCGATTCGCCCCGGTGCTCGACGGACACCGCGAGGCCGGCCTCCCTCGCCTGGTCGACCAGCCGCCCGGCCTCACTGAGCTGCGGGAGGTTCCGCTCCAGGGCGGAGTCGTCGGGGGCGCGCAGGACGCCGATCATGCGCCGCATCTCCGCCAGGCCCTGCACACTGCTGTCGCGCACCACCTCCAGGACGCGGCGCACCCGCTCCGGGTCGAACTCGCGCATCGACAGCGCGCCGGTGGACTGCACCGCCACGGCGCTGAGGTGGTTGGCGATCACGTCGTGCAGTTCGCGGGCCATCCGGCGCCGCTCCTCGGCGACGGCCGCGGCCTGGTCGAGCTCTGCCATGCGCGCGACCTGGTGCGCGCGCTGCCGCTCCAGTTCGGCCCGGAGATGGTGCTCGCGGATGCTGAGCCCGGTGATCATCGGGGTGACGAACAGCGCGCCGTACACCGCGACGAGTTGGATGAAGGCCAGCGGCCCGCCGCGCATCATCCCCGTGAGCATCAGGTACGCGCCCACGGCCGCGACGGCGACGCCGATGGCGATGAGCACGCCGAGGACCGACCAGGCGAGCCGCCTGCGCCCCCACGCGCCCACCGCGTAGACGATGTCGGTGGCCACCAGGAACATCGCCGCCGACGGGCCCAGCAGCACGACGTCGCCGACCGCGGCCACCGCGCCCACCCCCAGGGAGAGCGACGGCGCGCTGCGGCGGAACAGCAGCGCCACGCACCCCAGCACCAGGGGGAGCAGCAGCAGGCGCGGGTCGACGCCCTCGCGGGGCCAGTACGCGCCCAGGTTCCACAGCACGCAGCCGACCCCGAAGTGGGCAGCGGCCCACACGCCGCTGCCCAGGTAGGACCGGCCGCCCAGGATGGGCTCGTCGCGGATCTCCCGCCATCGAACTCGCCTCACGGGTCCATCACAGCACGTCGCCCGCTCGCGGGCGTACATCGAAGGATGCACGCCGATCTCCGCACCGCCGACGATGCCCGCGCGCACTCCCTTCACCACACTGGTGGCCTCCGGCGCGGGACACGCCCGCCGCCGCATGCACGATCGGGGGCCGGACGACCAATGATGATCACCCTCATCCTCGTCTGCGAGGTGATGTTCTGGGTGCTCGTTGCGGGCGGGCTGGGGGCGCGCTACCTGCTGCGCCGACGCCTGCTCAGCACGGTGCTGCTCCTGTCGGTGCCGGTCCTGGACGTCATCCTGATCACCGCCGTCGCCATCCACCTCGGCAGCGGCGGCACCGCCGAACCCGGGCACGCGCTGGGGGTGCTCTACTTCGGGTTCACCGTCGCCTACGGGCACTCGATGATCCACTGGGCCGACGGGAAGTTCGCGCACCGCTTCGCCGGTGCGCCGAAACCGCCGCCGGCACCCAAGTACGGTGCGGCCCGGCGGCGGCGCGAGGTCGTGGGGTGGGCCCAGGGACTGGCGGCGTGCGCTCTCAGCGGGGCCGCGCTGGGCGTGCTCATCCTGTGGGTCGGCGACGCCGGGCGCACGGAGATGCTCGGCGGGTCGTTCACCCCCCTGGCCATCTTCATGTTCTGGAACACGGTGCTCACGGTCTGGGGGCTCGTCGAGTCGTTCCAGGGCGCAGACGCCGACACGGGTGCCGCAGCGGGCGATGACCGGGCGGCGGCGGGCGCCGACCGGTAGGCTCCGTTGGCGCGGCGGCACAGCCGCGACCGGCAGCCGAGGGGGTGCGCGATGAGCGGAGGGGCCACCGCCGCGCCCGCCCCGCTGCGCGCCGCATGCGACGCCGCGCTCGCCGACCCCCTGCTGTGGCCGCAGGACGCCGGGTCGGCCATGGGCGTGCAGGACCGGCTGCGCCCCGCTGTACGCACCGAACCCCTCGCGGCGGTCCGCACCGTGGCGGGACTCGACGTCGGCTACGCGCCAGGGGACGACCGGCTGGTCGCCGCGGTGGTGGTGCTCGACACCGCGACACTGTCGACCGTGGAGTCGGTGACCGAAACGGGCCGCCCCGAGTTCCCCTACGTCCCCGGGCTGTTCGCGTTCCGCGAGCTGCCGCCCCTGCTGCGGGCGCTGCGCCGGCTCGACAGCGAACCCGACCTCCTGGTCTGCGACGGGTTCGGCCGCGCCCACCCGCGCCGGTTCGGCCTCGCCTGCCACCTGGGCGTGCTGCTGGACCGCCCGGTCCTGGGCGTGGCGAAGTCGCCGTTCGTCGGGAGCCACGGTCCGCTCGACCGGTCACGGGGCGCCTGGAGCCCGTTGCGCGCCGACGACGGCGCGGAGGTGGGGCGGGCGCTGCGCACGCGCGACGGTGTGAAACCGGTCTATGTGTCGGTGGGCCACCGGGTCGACCTCGACACCGGGTGCGACCTCGTCCTGCGCCTCTCTCCGAGGTACCGCCAACCCGAGCCGATCCGCGCCGCCGACCGGTTGTCGCGTTCGTCGCCGATCGGCGACGATCGGAATGGCCCGAAAGGACCACAACGACACCAACCGGCTTAGATCCATCGGACTACGGATCGGTTCCATCCGAGGCCGAACCAGGCCAATTCGCGAATTGCCAGCACCAATGTCCGCCGACCGACGTCATATACACCACAATAGAAAACGGAGTGTGGCGCGCACCACTATCATGGGCGTACCGCATCACATCGGATCGACTCCGCGCGCGGGCCGCGAGCGCCGCACCCAGGGCCCTTCCGATCAGCACTGATCAACCCCGACCGAACCGGAGGCACGGCAATGTGCCAACACGAGTCCCCTTGCCCGCAGTCCACCGCACCCGACCGCGAGGCCGCGCGCGTCGTCGCCGGCCACCCCGAGCAGGGCTGGAGCCTGCTCTGCAACGGCGTCGTCATCTTCGACGACACCGGTGAGCTCCTGCCCAACGGCGGAATCATCGACCCCCACCGTCCTACCGACGTCCGCGCCGCGGCCTGACAGCCCCCGACGTCCAGTAGCGCCGCGCCGCCCTCCCCGGTGCGGCTCGGGCCCTCAGCGGCCCAGCATCGCCGTCAGCCACGCGGCGACCGCCTCGGCGACCCCCCGCGGATCCTTCGCCAGGTCGTGGCGTTCACCCGGACGCACCACCACCGCGATCCCCGCCTCGGGCTCAGGCACCCCGAACGGGTCCCTGTCGCCGTTGACGACCAGCACGGGCACACCGGCGCCGCGCAGCTCGCCGACCCGCGACACCGCGCTCTTACCCTGCCCTTGCAACGGGAACGCCAGCGCCACGACGGCGGCCGCGCCCAGCGCCACCGCGGTCCGGCACGCCACCCGCGCGCCGTTGCTGCGCCCGCCCAGCACCAGCGGCACCGCTGCGAACCGCTCCTCGGCCCGCAGCCGCCGCACAACGGCGCACCACGCCTCGTCCTGCGCCTTCGCGCCCGCGCCCGGCGAACGCCGCCCCGCCACCCGGAACGCCTGGGTCACCCGCGCCACCGCCCCGCCCTGCGCCACTGCGGCGTCGCGCACCGCCAGCAGATCGGGCGCGTCGACCCCGCCGCCCGCTCCGTGCGTGATGACCAGCAGGAAGCGCGGCTCCCCCGCAGGTTCGTCGATGTCGGCGACCGCCGGGCCGCGCGGTGTGTCGATGTCCATTCCACGACCGTAGTGCGCCCGCCGGGACCGATCGCGCAGCGTCCCGGCGGGCAGGCCGTGCCGCGGAGCTTGCGGAGCGGCGCACAGTAGAGCGCGGGCACGGCGGGCAGGGAATGATCCCCGAGAAGCGCCCTACCGCTCCTCGGGCCACCCTTCGGGCAGCACGTGGGCCTGGCCGCCCGATGCCCGGCGCAGCCGCTCGCGGAAGTCGTCGTGCAGCGCCCGGCCCCACACGTACTCGCTCGGAGTCAGGACCGCCTCGGCGAGCACCGTGCGCAGCGCCGACGCACGGGACTCGTTGCCGGCGTGCGGAACGGCGAGCTGGGTGTAGATCCGGTCGAGCGCGGCGAACAGTTCGCCGGTCAGCATGGGGGTGCTCTCCTGGGCGACCGCGGCCTCGATGTAGGGGTCCCACCACGGGGCCGCGCTCTCGCCGCCCTCCTCCGCGTCCTCGGTGTCCTCCGGGGCGAGGAAGCCGCGGCGCACGCGGGCGCGCACCTCCCCCGCGATCCCCGGGTCGGCGTTGCCGAGCCCGTCCTCCCACGCCTTCGCGGCGGACTCCGGGTCGCCGCGCACCGACAGCAGCCGCGCCAGCAGCTCGAACGCCGCCCCCGCGACAGCGGGGTCGACGGGCGGCGCCGCGGACGGCCCTTCGGGCTCCGGCTCGCTCGCAGCCGCCGCCGCGCCGAACTCCGCGATGGCGCGCTCCACGTAGACCGCGCCCAGGACCACCCGCAGAGCGGGATCCTCGGCCGCGCGGAGACCGCGGGCGGCGACCTCCTCGGCGGCGTCGACCTCGCCGCGGGCGAGCAGCCGCTCGGCGCGGTCGCGGGCGGCCTCCGCGACAACGGCGGCCTCGGGGCCGCCCGGCTCGGCCGCGTCGGCGCCCACGACCCGGTCCCAGTGCTCGCGCGCGGCCTCGTCGTCGCCCCGCTCCTCGGCGGCGCGCGCCAGCCCGTAGTGCGCAGCGGGGTGGTAGCGGGGATTGTCGAAGCCGAGGACCTCACGCCACGCCGCTGCCGCCTCGGCGGCCTCGCCCGCGGCCTCGTGGCCGACGGCCAGGTGGTAGGCCGCGCGCGGCGCGAACTCCGCGTGCCCGGTGTCGATGGCCCGGCGGTCGGCTTCCCTGGACGCCTTCACCTCGCCCAGGTCGAACCGGACCACGGCCAGCCCGAGCGCGGCCCGCGCCCGGTGCCGCTGCGACCCGCCCTCGATGACGCGCTCGTAGACCTGGGCGGCCTTCTGGAGATGCCCGTTCTCGGCGAGGTCGCGCCCCTGCTCGCAGAGGTCGGCGAACTCCTGCTCGGCCTCGGGGACGGGGGCACCGGCGGTGGCGGTCATCGGCAACTGCTTTCCGGCGAGGGGGCGGTTCCAGGCCGAGGTTAGCCGCTGCACCCCCGCGCTCGCCGCAGCTACGCGCGCGAACCGATAGACGGCCCACCGAAGACAACCACCTTTACACCGTAGATCACTCTCAACCCACCGCACCGGTTACAGTCGGCCCCCATGCGATCCCTCAACGACAACCCCCTGTTCCACCGGCTCGACGGCGCCCGCTCGGTGCTCGTCGCCGGGGCCGGCGGCGGATTCGACATCTACGCCGGCCTGCCCCTGGCCCTCGCCCTGCGGCGCCCCGGCCGCAGCGTCCACCTCGCCAACCTCAGCTTCGCCCGGCTCGACCCCGGCCTCGACTGGATCGGCCCCGACGTCGCCGCCGTCGGCCCCGACTCCCCCGGCGACGACCGCTACTTCCCCGAGCGCACCCTCGCCCGCTGGCTGGCCGACCAGGGCCTGCCGCCCACCGTCCACGCGCTGCGCCGCGAAGGGGCGCGCCGCGTGGGCGCCGGATACCGCGCCCTGGCCGCGCACCTGGACATCGACGCCGTCGTGCTCGCCGACGGCGGCACCGACATCCTCATGCGGGGCGACGAAGCAGGGCTGGGCACACCCGAGGAGGACATCACCAGCCTGGCGGCGGTGGCGGCGCTCGACGTCCCCGTCAAGACCCTGGCCTGCATCGGATTCGGAGTGGACGCCTACCACGGGGTCTCGCACTCATTGTTCCTGGAGAACGTGGCGGCCCTGGAGCGCGAAGGCGGCCACCTCGGCGTGTTCTCCGTCCCCCGCGACAGTGCCGAGGGGGCGGCCTACCTCGCCGCGGTGGAGCACGCGAGCGGCCACACGCCGCAGCGGCCGAGTATCGTCAACGGGTCGATCGCGGCTGCGGTGCGCGGGGAGTTCGGGGACGTGCGGTTCACCCGGCGCACCGGCAACGGGGAACTTTTCATCAACCCGCTGATGAGCCTGTACTTCGCATTCGACCTCGCCGCGGTGGCGCGGCGCTGCCTGTACCTGGACCTGCTCGCGTCGACCGACACCTTCGCGGAGGTCCAGGCCGTGATCGAGTCGTTCCGCTACGGCCTGGACGGCTACCGCCCCCGGCGGGCCTTCCCCCACTGAGGCGGCGGCATGCTAGGGGTACCGCAGGAAGCCTCCGGTCTCCAGGGTGAAGCCGAACGGCTCCGGCAGCCGGAGGGCGTCGCCGAAGTCGCGGGTGACGCGTTCGCGGTACAGCTCGCCCTCGGGGTTGGAGTACAGGGTGACGCGGCCTTCACCCGGGTCGACCAGCAGGTACGCGGGGATCGCCGACCGTGCGTAGATGGCCGGCTTCTCCTCATGGTCGCGGCGTCGGCTGCCCTTGGACACCACTTCGGCGACCAGCAGCACCTCGTCGGGAGCGATGTAGTGCTGATCCGTGACCAGCACTTCCCGGGGAGCAATAAACAGGTCGGGGATCACGCACCTGTCGATATAGGGAACGCGGATCTCCAAGTAGCCTTCGCTGCGGTGCCCTTTGGGCATCGCATTGCGCAACTGCTCGTCCAGGAGGTAGACGTTCTCCTGATGCAGGCCGATGGGGGTGGGGGACACGGTGATGGTCTCTCCATCCAGGATCTCCGCTCGGGCGCCACGGGGGACCTCCATGGCGTCGAGCACAGCGAAGAGTTCCTGGGAAGCCGACAGCTCCTGCTCCTCCGCCACTGGGACGGGGTCAGGGGCGAGTGCCGTCATCTTCGACTCCTCTGGGTCGGACATATGAACGGTCACACCCTGTCATGAGCCGGAGACAATACCGCGCGGTCCTTCCATTGGACCCCGAAGACGGGTGGTGGCGCCAGTCCCCCGGTCCGCGGGTCCCGGCGCCACCGGCTGTGTTCCCGGCTACTCCTCGAACGCCTCGGGCGGCGGGCAGGAGCAGACCAGATTGCGGTCGCCGAACGCCTGGTCGATGCGGCTCACCGGCACCCAGTACTTCGTCTGGCGCAGCTCGGGCACCGGGTACCCGGCCTCGGAGCGGGTGTAGGCGTGGTCCCACGTGTCGGCGGTGAGGGCCTCGGCGGTGTGCGGGGCGCCCTTCAGCGGGTTGTCGGCGGGGTCGTAGCCGCCGTCGGCGACCCTGTCGATCTCGCCCTTGATGGCGATCATCGCGTCGATGAACCGGTCGAGCTCGGCGAGGTCCTCGCTCTCCGTGGGTTCCACCATCAGGGTGCCCGCCACGGGGAAGGACATGGTCGGCGCGTGGAAGCCGTAGTCGATCAGCCGCTTGGCGACGTCCTCGTTGGTGATGCCGGTCTGCTTGGCGATCTGCCGGATGTCGATGATGCACTCGTGCGCCACCAGGCCGCCGGCCCCGGTGTAGAGCACCGGGTAGTGGCCCGACAGCCGCTTGGCGATGTAGTTGGCGCCGAGGACCGCCATCTCGGTCGCCGAGCGCAGCCCCTCCTCGCCCATCATCCTGATGTAGGCCCAGGAGATGGGCAGGATCCCCGCGGAACCGAACGGGGCGGCCGACACCGGGCCGACCCCGGTGTAGGGGCCCGCCTCGGGCTGGCCGGGGTGGTTGGGCAGGAAGCCGGACAGGTGCTCGCGGACCGCGACCGGGCCGACCCCGGGCCCCCCGCCGCCGTGCGGGATGCAGAACGTCTTGTGCAGGTTGAGGTGGCTGACGTCGGCCCCGAACGCGCCGGGCTTCGCCCAGCCCAGCAGCGCGTTCAGGTTCGCGCCGTCGACGTACACCTGGCCGCCGGACTCGTGCACCAGGCGGCACACCTCGGTGATGGTGTCCTCGTAGACCCCGTGCGTCGACGGGTAGGTGACCATGATCGCGGCGAGGGAGTCGCGGTGCTTCTCGCACTTGGCCGCGAGGTCGGCGAGGTCGACGTTGCCGCCGTCGTCGCACGCCACCACGACGACCCGCATGCCGGCCATGACGGCGCTCGCCGCGTTGGTGCCATGGGCCGACGACGGGATGAGGCAGACGTCGCGCCCGGTCTCTCCGTTGTGGCGGTGGTAGCCGCGGATGGCGAGCAGCCCCGCGAGCTCCCCCTGCGACCCGGCGTTGGGCTGCAAGGACACGGCGTCGTAGCCGGTGACCTCGGCGAGCCACCCTTCGAGGTCGCGGACGATCTGGACGCTGCCCGCCGCCTGGTCCAGCGGCGCCAGCGGGTGCAGCCCGGCGAACTCCGGCCAGGTGATCGCCTCCATCTCGGCGGTGGCGTTGAGCTTCATCGTGCACGACCCCAGCGGGATCATGGTGCGGTCGAGCGCCAGGTCCTTGTCCGCCAGGCGGCGCAGGTACCGCAGCAGCGAGGTCTCGCTGCGGTGCGTGTTGAAGACGGGGTGGTCGAGGTAGTCGATGTCGCGGCGCAGGTCGGCGGGGAGCGCCGAGGTGTCGGCGCCGGAGGCCGCCGCACCGGGGCGCACGCTGCCGCCGAACGCCTCGAGGACCTGGTCGACGTGGGCGTCGGTGGTGGCCTCGTCGCAGGAGATCCCCACGGTGTCGTTGCCGACGCGCAGCAGGTTCACGCCGAGGCGGCGCGCGTTGTCGACCGTCGCGGCGGCAGCGGCGGGGACGCGGACCCGCAGCGTGTCGAAGAACGCGTCGTGCAGGACGGTGAACCCGCGGGCGCGCAGGCCGTCGGCCAGCCGGACGGTGTGGGCGTGGACGCGTTCGGCGATCGCGCGCAGCCCCGCCGGCCCGTGGTAGACCGCGTAGGTGCCGGCCATGACCGCGAGGAGCACCTGCGCGGTGCAGATATTGCTGGTGGCCTTCTCCCTGCGGATGTGCTGCTCGCGGGTCTGGAGCGCGAGCCGGTAGGCGGGGCGCCCCGCGCTGTCCTTGGACACGCCGACCAGGCGGCCGGGGAGCTGGCGCTGGAGGGCCGTGCCCACCGACATGTAGCCGGCGTGCGGCCCGCCGAAGCCCATGGGGACCCCGAACCGCTGGGTGGAGCCCACCGCGATGTCGGCGCCCATGTCGCCGGGGCTGCGCAGCACGGTCAGCGCCAGGATGTCGGCGGCGACCACGGCGATCGCGCCGCGCTCGCGCGCGGCGGCCATGAGCGGCGCGAGGTCGCGCACCGCCCCCCCGGCGGCGGGGTACTGCGCCAGCACGCCGAACGCGTCGCCCTCGGGCAGCCCCTTGGAGAGGTCGGCGACCACGATGTCGATGCCGAGCGGCTCGGCGCGGGTGCGCAGCACGTCGAGCGTCTGCGGGAACACGTCGGCGTCCACGACGAAGGCACTGGAGCGCGCCTTGGACGCGCGGCGGGCCAGCGTCATGGCCTCGGCCGCTGCGGTCGCCTCGTCGAGCAGCGACGCCCCGGCGACCGGCAGACCGGTGAGGTCGGCGACCATGGTCTGGAAGTTGAGGAGCGCTTCGAGCCGCCCTTGGGAGATCTCGGGCTGGTACGGGGTGTAGGCGGTGTACCAGGCGGGGTTCTCCAGGATGTTGCGCAGGATCACCGGCGGGGTCACGGTGTCGTAGTAGCCGAGCCCGATCATGGACGTCAGCACCTGGTTGCGCGATGCGAGGCCGCGCAGCTCCCCGAGGGCCTGCTGCTCGCCGGCCGCCTCGGGCAGGCGCAGCGCGGCCGGGTTGCCGCCGGGGTCGAGGATCCCGGCCGGCAGTGCGGCGCGCATCAGCTCCGCCGCCGAGGAGTACCCCACGGCCTTGAGCATCTCGCCGCGCTCGGCGTCGCCGGGCCCGATGTGGCGGTCGGCGAAGCCGAACGCCTGGCCCGCGTCGGGGGCGGGGTGCTGGACGGTGCGGTCGGACATTGGAGACCTCCTGGTCGCTGTGCCGGTTCTCGCGGCTGCTCCGGTCGGGTCTCCCCCTCTGTCACGCTCGGGCGGGCGCGCCGGCGCGCCCGCCCGCCGCGTTCCAGAGCGGCCTCTCCACACGGTCCTTTTTGCCTGAGAGGTTGGCTGGGGAGTCTTGCCCCGTCGGCGCCCCATGGCAGGGGTCTCTCCCGTGTGGTATCGACGGCCATTTCGTGCTGGTTCGGCGTCTACTCGATTATCGCCGCATCCGCCGTCCGATGGCATCGGCCGCGCGCCACATGGGGTGTGGCGCCCGGCACACAACGGCGGGACGCGGGTCTCCACGGTAGTGGACGGCGGGCTCGGCGCGTCGGCAAGGGTCGCGGTGCCGGGCGAGGGGCCCGGCGGCGGGTCGGTCAGCCGGTGCGGCGCCGCCTGCGCTGGGCCAGTTCGTCCATGGGCTGCTCGGGCTCGCCCGCTGCGCCGAGGTCCTCCGTGGGGACGCCGTGCAGCGAACTCTCGACCTCGCGCCACACCTTGCCGAGCGCGATACCGAACACGCCCTGGCCGCGCTGGATGAGGTCGACGACCTCGTCGGGCGACGTGCACTCGTAGACGCTCACGCCGTCGCTCATCAGGGTGATCTGCGCGAGGTCGGACGTGCCCCTGCGGCGCAGGTGGTGCACCGCGGTGCGGATCTGCTGGAGGGAGATCCCGGTGTCGAGCAGCCGCTTGACGACCTTGAGGATGAGGACGTCGCGCACGCTGTACAGCGGCGGGACGCCGTCGGTGGGCGCGACACTGGGCTCGACCAGCTGGGTCCTCGCCCAGTAGTCGAGTTGGCGGTAGGTAATCCCGGCGGCCGCACACGCTGCGGGCCCCCGGTAGCCGACGTCCATTGGAGGCGCCACCACGTCCTCTTCACACAGCAGGCCCTGCTCATCGGCCCGCTGTAACGCTGCGCGACTATGATCCGCGAACTGCCGCTTACTGCTCGTCACCGCCACGCCGAACCTCCGGCTCCTAAGCCCCCGCGGCGTCGAACAAGGGGAGATGCGAGATAGTGCGCCGCAGGTTCCTTCGACAACGAAGGTAGGCCGGTGCGATGGGCGCGTCAACGACACCCGTCGGCGCGTCGCGGAACCCGTTTCATCGCGGTACCCCCCTTCGGGCCAGCATACGCAACACCACGAGGTGACCAGCGTTCCCATACCGAGGGTAATTGCCGTTTCACCGTGCCGTGAAACGCGACACGCCGCCGTGTCACGCCGAGCGATGTTTGGCCATGTCTCTGCCGGGGACCGCGACAGTGGGGTCCAACAGCGCGGCCCCGACGTCCGAACCCGATACAACGGGAGAAGAGTCACATGTCGGTCATAGACCACAGAACGCCGCGCGCCAGGGTCGATCGCACCCGGGCGGGCGAGCCCCGCGACCGCCACTCCACCGAGGAACTGCTGCACAACTACGCCGCCCTGCCCGAAGGCCACCCGCGGCGGTCCGTGCTGCAAGACAGCATCGTCGCGGAGTTCGCCCCCTGGGTCGCGCGCCAGGCCCGCCGCTACGGCAACCGGGGCGAACCGCTCGACGACCTCCGCCAGGCCGGCATGGTCGGGCTCGTGAAGGCCGTGCAGGGGTTCCGGCCCTCCATGGAGCGCCCGTTCGTCTCCTACGCCACGCCCATGGTCGTCGGCGAGATCAAGCGGCACTTCCGCGACCGCACCTGGGCGGTGCACGTCCCCCGCCGCCTCCAGGAGAAGCGCTCGGAGCTCAACCGGTTCACGGTCGAGTTCACCCAGCGCACCGGCCGTGCCCCCACGACGACCGAGATCGCCGAGTCGCTGCACGTGGACGAGGCCGAAGCCGGCGAGGTGGTGACCGCCGCGGCGGCGTACTCCACGGCGTCGCTGGACATGCCGGTCGGCGACGCCGACGGCGGCGACATCAGCCTCGGCGACACCATGGGCCAGGACGACGCCGAAGTCGAAGGGGTCGTCGACCGCGAGGCGCTGAAGGCGGCCATGCACAGCCTTGAACCGCGCGACCTGCGGATCGTGCTGCTGCGCTTCTTCGGCAACAAGACCCAGTCGGAGATCGCCGAGAGCGTCGGGATCTCGCAGATGCACGTCTCGCGCCTCATCTCCCGGGCGCTGCGGCGGCTGCGCCGCGAAATGGACCCGGAGGCCTGACGCAAAGCGGCGGGCGGGTGTCGGAACGGCCCTTGGGCCGTTCCGACACCCGCCCGCTCCGGATCCGCTCCAGGGCGCCCGGCCCGGCTGCGTCAGATCGACGGCGGAGACGCCCGGATCCGGCTGCCGACCTGCGTCGTCGCTGATCAGGTCGTGCGGCCGAAGTCCTCGGGCGTGATCTCGTCGAGGAACGCCCGGAACTTCTCGACCTCGTCCTCCTGGTCGTCGGGGATGGGCACCCCCGCCTCGGTGATGACGTCCTCGCGGGCGTAGATGGGCGCACCGGTGCGCAGCGCCAGCGCGATGGAATCGGAGGGCCGGGCGCTGACCTCGACCCCGTTGGAGAACACGAGCTCGGCGTAGAAGATGCCTTCGCTCAGCGCGGTGATGTTGACCGTGCTGAGGGTGGCGTCCATGGCGTCGAGGACGTCGCGGAACAGGTCGTGCGTGAGCGGCCGTGCCGGCACGACCCCCTGCTGCGCCAGCGCTATGGCGGTGGCCTCGACCGCGCCGATCCAAATGGGCAGGTAGCGCTCGCCGTCGGTTTCCTTCAACAAGACGATGGGCTGGTTCGAGGGCATCTCGACCCGGACGCCGACAACCTCCATGTGTTTCACTGCGGCTCCGTCCCACGACCGGTCGCGTCATGAGGGGCAATCATCGGCTCCAGTGCCCCGTTTGCTCCGTCATTCACGGTACACCGCCGCCTTCTGGAGGTCTCGTCCAGGAGTCCTCCCGGTGGAAAACGACGGTCCTCGTTACAAGGCTGTCCGAAGCGGCCGAACCGCAAACCTGCCGGGCC
Source organism: Murinocardiopsis flavida (assembly GCF_003014485.1). Taxonomy (GTDB): domain Bacteria; phylum Actinomycetota; class Actinomycetes; order Streptosporangiales; family Streptosporangiaceae; genus Murinocardiopsis; species Murinocardiopsis flavida. The sequence continues at coordinate 286,724 of NZ_PYGA01000002.1, forward strand.
GTGAACGGTTGGGCACCGCCGGTCAACGCCGCGGCTTGGTGAGCAGCACCAGGCGGAACTTGCCGATCTGGACTTCGTCGCCGCCGCCGATCTCGGCTTCGTCGATGCGCTCGCGGTTGACGTAGGTGCCGTTCAGGCTGCCGACGTCGCGCACGCCGAAGGACTCGCCGCGCCGGAAGAACTCGACGTGCCGCCGCGACACGGTGACGTCGTCGAGGAAGATGTCGCTGTTGGGGTGGCGGCCGACCGTGGTGACGTCGCTGTCGAGCAGGAAACGGCTGCCGGCGTTGGGACCACGCTTGACGACGAGCAGCGCCGTGCCGGGAGGCAGCGCCTCGACGGCCGAATGGTCGGCGCCCGGCTCCTCGGCCCCATCGTTCTCGGCCTCCAGCGCCTGGATGCCGGAGATGGAAATGGTGGACGTGGTCTCGCCGCCGGACTCGCCACTCCCACGCGGCTGCGGCGGGGCGCCCTGCCCCGCTCCGCGGCTGATCGGGGAACCGCAGTTGGAGCAGAAACGGGCATCATCCGCAACGGCGTGACCGCACTGCGTGCAGTAAACGCTCGACATGGGTCGGCTCGGCCTCCTACCGCGCGGGGGCGGTGCTTGATCGGACTGGTGACTGGTGCGCTGTCTTCAGATGTGGGGCCGCCCGGCGGGCGCCGGACGTGTGGAGGCCCGGTTGGCCCCCGGCACGGGGGCCGCGGTGCCGTCCCGTGCGGACCTCCCCAGACCGAGCCGCTCCCACCTGCGTGGAAACTGCTGATCCGGGTCGGCCTCGACGGGCTGACGTACGGGAACACTCGACTCTAAACCATATACACGACCCTGGAACGCCCCCGTGGCCCCTAGTTCCCCAAGCGCCACGGCCGACTCCGGCCGCCACACGCGCGCGGCGGCGCCCGCGCGGCCGGAACGGATCCCCGCCGCACAGGCGCGGTGACACCGCGTGCACGCCGGCGGAGTCGGCGCCCCGCCGGTCGTCGCCCCGTCGCATCACCCCCGGTTCAGCCTTCAGCGTTCTCCACCACACCGGCCCATTCCTCCAGGAGCCGCTGCGCGGTGTCGGAGTCGGCCGCCTCGGCCCACAGGTGGGTGACGGCCTCGGCGGTGTCGGGCAGGACCAGCGCCCACGCGCCGCTGGGCTCGATGACGCGGACGCCGTCGGTGGTGTCGATCTCGCGGTCGCCCGCCGCCTCGACCACGGACCGCATGACGCTGCCCTTGACGGCCCACGGGGTGGGCACCGAGCGGCGCAGCAGGTGCGCCTCGGGGATGCGCTGGTCGATCTGGCTGAGCGACAGCTTGGTGCGCGCCACCAGCCCGACGAGGCGGACGAACGCCGCGATGCCGTCGCTGGTGCGGGAGAACTCCGGGAGGACGAAGCCGCCCCTGCCGTCGGCGGCGAAGACGATGTCGTCGGCCATGGCGGCCTTGGTCAGCTCGTCGGTCGCCGTGGGGGTCCACTCGACCTGCGCGCCGTGGGCGTTGGCGACCTGCTCGGCGACCCGGGTCGTGGTGACGGGCAGCGCGACCCTGCCGCCCTTGCGTTCGGCCGTGACCAGGTCGAGCACCACCAACAGCGCGCGTTCGTTGTCGACCAGCGCCCCGGTCTCGTCGACCAGCGACAGCCGCTCGGCGACGGGGTCGAAGCGCACCCCGAAGTCGGCCCGGGAGGACGACACCAGCTCGCCCAGGCGCTGGAGGTCGCGCATCTGCTTGGCGAGGGTGTCGGTCGGCGACGCCTCGTCGAGCCGGTTGTTGACGGTGAGGACGTCGGCCTTGACCCGCCCCAGCAGCGTGGGCAGGATCAGCGAGCCGGTGCCGCCGGCGCAGTCGACCACGACCTTCAGCCCGGCCTCCTCCACACCGGTGATGTCGATGTGCCGGATGAGGTCGTGCGCGTAGTTCTCGGTGCCCCGCGAGGGGAAGGACAGCTCGGCGATCTCGCCGGGGAACGCCCGCCGGAACTCGCCGCGCGAGAACACCCGCTCCAGCTTGCGCTGGGCCGCCGGCGAGAGGTCGGCGCCGCGCTCGTCCAGGAAGACGATGTCGATGGACTGCGGGTCGCCCGGGGTGGTGCGCAGCGCGATACCGCCGCCGATGCCGTTCTGCGAGGTGTGGAAGCGCGCGACGGGCAGCGCCACCGCTTCGAGGTCGCGCACGTCGATGGCGCTGGCGGTCAGCGCGGAGATGACCGCCCGTTTGAGGGTGCGCGCGGCTCGCGAGACGTCGCGGGAGGTGGCGACCACCGTGCCCTTCTTCAGGGTGGTGGCGTAGGCGCTGGCGAGGCGCACGACGAGTTCCGGGGTGATCTCGACGTTGATCAGCCCGGAGACGCCGCGGGGCCCGAAGAGGGTGCTCTGCCCACGCGACTCCCAGATGACGTCGGTGTTGACGACCGCGCCCGCCTCGATGGTCTTGAACGGGTAGACCTTGACGTCGCTGGAGAGGTACGCCTCGGACTCGATGACGCATTCCTCGCCGATGACGGCGCCCTCTTCGATGCGGGCGCCCGACATGACGTCGGTGTTCTTGCCGATGACGCAGCCGCGCAGGTTGGCGCTGGCGCCGATGTAGACGTTGTCGTGGACCACCGCGCGGTGCAGGAACGCCTCGGGGCGCACCACCGCGTTGCTGCCGAGGACGGTGAACTCGCGGAGCTCGGCGCCGCCCTCGACCTTGGCGTAGTCGCCGATGTAGAGGGGGCCCTTGAGCTCGGCCTCGGGGTCGACCTCGGCTCCCTCGGCGACCCACACCCCCGGCGACATCTCGAAACCGTCGATCTCGACGTCGACCTTGCCCGACAGGACGTCGGCCTGGGCCCGCAGGTAGCTCTCGTGGGTGCCGACGTCCTCCCAGTAGCCGTCGGCGATGTAGCCGTACAGGGATTCGCCGGCGCGGAGCAGCTCGGGGAACACGTCGCCCGACCAGTCGACGACCTCGCCGGCCGCGACGTGGTCGAGGACCTCGGGCTCCATGATGTAGATGCCGGTGTTGACGGTGTCGGAGAACACCTGGCCCCAGGTGGGCTTCTCCAGGAAGCGCTGCACCCGGCCGTCGTCGTCGACGATGATGATGCCGAACTCCAGCGGGTTGGGCACCCGCTTGAGCCCGATGGTGACCATGGCGCCGTTCTCGCGGTGGAAGCGCACCATGTCGGTGAGGTCGATGTCGGTGAGCGCGTCGCCCGAGATGACGATGAACGGCGCACCGCGCAGGTGCTCCTCGCCGTTCTTGACGCTGCCGGCGGTGCCCAGCGGCACCTCTTCGGCGACGTAGTGCAAGTGCATGCCGAGCTCTTCGCCGTCGCCGAAGTAGTTGCGGATCAGCGTGGCGAGGAACTGCACGGTGACGACGGTCTCGTCGAAGCCGTGCCGCTTCAGCAGCCGCAGGACGTGCTCCATGATGGGGCGGTTCACCACGGGCAGCAGCGGCTTGGGCTGGTTGGCGGTCATGGGGCGCAGGCGGGTCCCCTCTCCCCCCGCCATCACGACCGCCTTCACCGGGCCCACCTCCCGCCGTCGGCTGCGGATCGGCACAACACCAGTGGGGCTCTCATGGCTGAGTCGTCGCTCCCTTCCTGTCGCTGGTCGGGGGTCCGCAATCGGCGGCGTGCCCGGTCGGATCGCGTTCAGCGTGCCCGGCGCCGTTCGACGTGGGACCGGCGGCGGTGCCGTCGGCCGCGCCCCCTGCCGGCGCGGCGGGGTCGGCCGCGGAGCCGTGCGCCGGGTCCGGCGGTGTGCGCCGGGTGTCGAGGTCGTGCGGTTCGGCCTGCCGGGTCTGCGCGATCAGCCGCAGCCCCTGGACCGCGTACAGCAGCCCGGCCCACCAATAGATAGCGGTTCCCCAGATGGCGAACGCCCAACCAACAATCTGCGCGACATCGCCGACGACACCCCAGTGCCCGGCGATGAGCAGCAGCGGGAAGGAGTAGAGCAGGCACAACGTGGCGGCCTTGCCGGCGAAGTTGACCGGTAGCGGCCCGTACCCGTAGTGCCGCAGGATGGGCAGCGCGACGACGACGAGGACATCGCGCAGGACCAGGATGGCCATGAGCCACCACGGGACGACGCCGCGCACCATGAGGCCGAGCAGCGCGGCGAAGATGTAGAGGCGGTCGGCGAGCGGGTCGAGGATCACGCCGAGGCGGCTCGCCTGGTTGAACGCCCGGGCGATCTTGCCGTCGAGCCAGTCGGACACACCGGCGAACGCGAGCAGGCCGAGCGCCCACCAGTCGGCCCAGTCGGCCTGGGGCACCAGCACCAGGTAGAGGAAGACGGGGACACCGATGAGCCGAAGAATGCTCAGCAAGTTCGGGATCGTCCAAATGCGGTCGCCCACGGGGTCCACCGCGTTCTCGGTCGCCAACCCCACCTCCCCAGGTCCCGTTGTCGAGCCTACCCAGTACGGCCGGGCGGAGTCTCCGGGCTCCGCACCGTTTTCCACCCGCCCAATCGGCACATAACCGGCAGAGCATCACGATACGCGAATCCGGGCACGAGACACCGCAGTACACGCGTTTTCGGGCAGGGAGGCGGACGCGGCGGCACGCGGTGCCGACCGTCCCCTCCGGTCACGATACGTGCCCGCCGCGGCGGCGCCGCGAACGCGCGCCGCGCAGGGGCACGGCGGACCGCGCCCCGGCGGCGGGGGTGTCGGCCGCGCTGCTCCCCTGCGGCGGCGCGGGGAATCAGCCGCGCTGCTCCTCGGCGGCCGCGACCAGGGCCGCGAGCAGCCGTCGGTCCTCGCCCTCCTCGGGGTACCACTGCACGCCGATACCGAAGGGGTGGCCGTCGACCTCGATGGCCTCGACGGAGCCGTCCTGCGCCCACGCCACCGGGCTCAACCCCGGGGCGACCTGGTTGAAGCCCTGGTCGTGGGACTCCAGCACCTCGGCGCGGTCGCCCAGCGCCTTGCCGAGCCGGCTGGTGACGCTGACCGAGATGTCGGCACGGGACAGCCGGACGGGGTCGGGAGCGTGGTGGTGGCCGCCGACCACATCGGGCAGGTACTGGATCAGCGACCCGCCGGCCGCGACGTTGATGACGTGCGCGCCGCGCTCGATGCCGAGCACGGGCACCCGGTGCTCGATCGCGGCGCGGACCAGGGCGACCTCGAAGGCGTCGCGCCGGGGGTCGGCGGCGGCGGCCTGCTCGTGCGGCTCCTCGCCGAACCGGTCGGGGCCGACCGGGGCACCCGCGGTGAGGACCACCGCGTCGAGCCGTTCGAGCAGCTCGGCGACGCCGCTCGGGCGCGCGGGCGGCAGTACGACGGGCATGCCGCCCGACCGGTCGATCTCGCGCAGGCAGGGCTTGGCGACCAGGGCCGCCTCGCGGATCCAGTCGCCCCACCGCGCGGGTTCGAGGTAGCTCGTGATCCCGATGAGGGGGCGGGACATCCGTCTCTCCTTAGCACTGCCGGGGCGCCCTCCCCGCGTACGCGGGGAGCATTGTCGATGACTCTGTGCTGCTGTCCGCCGGACATCGCCGCCTGGGTCAGGGGTCCGCTCGGGGCCTGGGTCACGCGTCGTTCCAGTCAGTCGCCCAATGAATACTCGCACAATCACCGAAAGTCACAAAAGTGGCCCATGGGTCAATACCACGGCCAATTATCCGGAATCGGTGGTGGGGCGGGTCTGCGGCTGAAAAACTTCCCACGAGTTGAGGAAGGCGCCCGTCCTGGGGCTCGACCACCGCCCTCGAAGAGCGCGCGACCTCGGCGGCGCCGATGCCGCCGACTTGCCGGAGGGGGCGGAACTGCCCATGCCGTTGAATCCGCGACTGGTCCGAGCGACCTTCGAGTGCGTCGAACGCGACCACGCGGCCTCGTCCGGCTACTTCTACGGCCGGCTGTTCGCCGAGCACCCGCGCCTGCGCGCGCTGTTCCCGCCGGCGATGGACGTCCAGCGCGACCGCCTGTTCGACGCCTTGACCACGATCGTGTGCAGCCTGGACGACCCCGAGTCGCTCGTCCGCTACCTCGGCCGGCTCGGCCGCGACCACCGCAGGTTCGGGGTGGCGCCCGCCCACTACGAGGCGGTCGGCTCGGCGCTGCTGGCGACCGTGGCCAGGGCCGCGGGCGACCAGTGGACCGCGGAGGCCGCCGCCGCGTGGCGCGACGCGTTCGCCCTCGCCTCGCGGATGATGATCGAGGCGGCGGCCGAGCACGCGGCGTGGGCGCCGCCGTGGTGGCAGGCCGAGGTGGTCGCGCTGGAGCGGCCGCGCCACGACCTCGCCCGCATCACCCTGCGCCCCGACCAGCCCTACCCCTACCTGCCCGGCCAGTACCTGATGGTGCAGGTCGCCCGCTGGCCCCGGGTATGGCGCCCCTACTCCATCGCCAACGCGCCCCGCGGCGACAACCTGCTGCGGCTCGTGGTGCGCGCCGTGCCCGGCGGCTGGGTGAGCACCGCCCTGGTCGCCCACACCCGGCCGGGCGACCGCCTGCTGCTGGGCGCGCCCCTGGGCACCACGGTCCTCGACGCCGAATCGGACCGCGACCTCGTGATGGTGGCGGGCGGGTCCGGGATCGCCCCGATCAAGGCCATCGCCGAGCAGGTGGCCGCCCTGCCGCGGCGGCGCCCCATGCTGCTGCTCTACGGCGCCGGCGAGGCCGCGGAGCTGACCGAGTCGGCGGACCTCGCCGCGCTCCAGTCAACCTACCCGTGGCTGCGCGTCGTCGAGGTGCTCGGGCGCGGCGCCGACGAGCGGCGGGCGGCCGAGCCCGCGGGCGATCACGCGTCCGCCGAGGTCGCGAGCGGCACCGCTGTCGGCGTCCTCGGCGACTACGGCCCCCTGCACGGCAGCGACGCCTTCGTCTGCGGACCCGACGCCATGGTCCGCGCCGCCGTCCCGCGGCTGGTCGAGGCCGGGGTCGACCCGGAGCGGATCCGGCACGACCTGCTGCCGCACGACGCCGAAGGCGCCGCCGACGCGGCGCCCGCCAAGCGCCCCGGCGCGCACGCCGACGGCGGCACGGAGTCGCCGGGCGCCCCCGGCCAGGTCCCGCTGCGCGGTTAGCCCATATCACCTGCAACGTTGCGGGGCGCGGTCGCGTGCGGCACGCCGCCTGCTCGACCAGGCGCGATGGATCCGGGCGCGGGACCGTTAGCGGTCACGTCCGTCTGCGGCCACCCCGCGTCGCCGCCGCCGGTACGGCGCAGCCCGTCCCCGTACCGGCCCTCGATCCGCGTCGGCCTGCGGCGGTGTTCTCCCAGGTGACGGCCGTAGAACCGCCGCCTGGGGCCGGGGATGGCGCCCTCGCGCCCGCCCCGCCGACGGAGCGTGCTCGTGCGCTCCGCACCAGGACATGACCTGGTCGTTTGGACGTGTGTCGAAAAGCGTTGAGCGCGGGTCGCGGGTGCCCCACGGTGAAGGCGCGATCCACAACGGGGGATCCGGAACCGAGGAGGGAACATGAAGCGCATCATTACGCGCGCGGCGGCCGTGGCCGCGCTAACGGCGGCGGCCGCCGGGATGCTCGCCGCACCCGCGCACGCGGAGGGGGACGGAAAGGTCGGGACGCTGGGATGGGACTCACAGGGCGACAGTGAGGCCGCCGACAACGACAAGGGCGGCCGCAACGTATGGGCGCTGGTCCGGGACGACTCGCACCCGGACGGCTCGCCCCCCGTTCGAGCGGACTTCTACGCCCGGGGCGAGCAACTGCACCTCCAAGACAACCACGCGGACGGCCACAAGGTGGTGGCGCACCTGACCGTCGCGGGCGAGGGCACGGCCACCTTCGTCGGCGGCGGTTGGCGCAACCTCTCCTTCGCCGAAGGCAAGGCGGTATCGCTGCGCGTGTGCCTCGGCAACACCGGCGTCTGCTCCAACAAATACGGCGGCGGCCGCACCTGAGGCCGGGGGCGCCGGGACGCATCGACCGGCGCCCCGCCCCGGCGGCTGGGGACGACGGTGTCCACCGGCCGCCGCACCGCATCCGATGGTTAGCCCCTATCACCTGCACCGTTAAGACGTGATTAAATCGCGGCTGTGCGTCCATCGACGCCTCTGCCATGGGGTGCCACGATTGCCGCACTGACGTCACACCAGCCACGCCGTGACGCTTCGATCGCATGTGAAAGGGACGACCAGTGTCCGATACCTCCGTCGGGAAGGGCGCACCGCCAGTCCCGAAACCGAAGTGGACCCCCGCCACTATCGCGGTCTGGACGGCCGTGGCGCTCGTCGGCGCGATCGCGTGGGGATTCATCGCGCTGTCGCGCGGCGAAGAGATCTCCGCGGCCTGGCTGATCTTCGCGGCGCTGGCGTCCTACGCCATCGGCTACCGCTTCTACGCCCGGTTCATCCAGTACCGGGTGCTCATGACCGACGACACCCGCGCGACCCCGGCGGAGCGGGTCAACAACGGCGCCGACTTCCACCCGACCGACCGCCGGGTGCTCTACGGCCACCACTTCGCCGCCATCGCCGGCGCCGGGCCCCTGGTCGGCCCCGTGCTCGCCGCGCAGATGGGCTTCCTGCCCGGCACCGTGTGGATCATCCTCGGGGTGATCTTCGCCGGGGCCGTGCAGGACATGGTCGTGCTGTTCTTCTCCATGCGGCGCAACGGCCGCAGCCTCGGCCAGATGGCGCGCGAGGAGATCGGCCCCGTGGGCGGCATCGCCGCACTGGTCGCGGTGCTCTCCATCATGGTCATCCTGCTGGCGGTGCTGGCGATGGTCGTCGTCAACGCGCTGGCCGAGTCGCCCTGGGGCGCGTTCTCCCTGATCATGACCATCCCCATCGCGCTGTTCATGGGGTTCTACCTCCGCTATCTGCGGCCGGGCCGGGTCATGGAGGTCTCCGGCATCGGGGTCGTGCTGCTCCTGCTGTCCATCGTGGGCGGCGGCTGGGTGGCCGAGCACGCGGTGCTGAGCGAGGTCTTCCTGTTCACGCACAACGAGCTCACCTTCGGGCTGATCGTCTACGGCTTCGTCGCCTCGGTGCTGCCGGTGTGGATGCTGCTGGCGCCGCGCGACTACCTGTCGACGTTCATGAAGGTCGGCGTGGTGGCGCTGCTCGCGGTGTCCATCATCGTCGCGATGCCCACCCTGCAACTCCCCCAGTTCACCGACTTCGCGTTCAACGGCCAAGGGCCGGTGTTCGCCGGGTCGCTGTTCCCGTTCGTGTTCATCACGATCGCCTGCGGCGCGCTGTCGGGCTTCCACGCGCTGATCTCCTCGGGCACCACCCCCAAGCTCATCGAGAAGGAGAGCCAGGTCCGGATGATCGGCTACGGCTCGATGCTCACCGAGTCGTTCGTCGCGATCATGGCCCTCGTCGCGGCCTGCATCATCGACCCCGGCGTGTACTTCGCGATGAACATGCCCATCGGCGCGCTGGGCGACTCCGTCGAGAGCGCGGCGCAGGCCGTCAGCCAGCTCGGCTTCGCCGTCGACGCCCAGACCCTGCAATCCACCGCCGACCTCATCGAAGAGGAGAGCATCCTGGGCCGCACGGGCGGGGCGCCGACCTTCGCCCTCGGTGCGGCGCAGATCTTCTCCGCCGTCATCGGCGGCGCGAACTGGATGGGCTTCTGGTACCACTTCGCGGTGATGTTCGAGGCGCTGTTCATCCTCACCACGGTCGACGCCGGCACCCGCGTGGGCCGCTTCATGCTCCAGGACACCATCGGCAACTTCTACAAGCCGATGCGCGACGTGAGCTGGAAGCCGGGCCTGTGGTTCACCAGCGCGCTGATCGTCGCGGGCTGGGGCTACTTCCTGTGGGCCGGCGTGAACGACCCGCTCGGCGGCATCAACCAGCTGTTCCCGCTGTTCGGCATCGCCAACCAGCTGCTGGCCGCCGTCGCCCTGGCGGTGTGCACGACCCTGCTGATCAAGTCGGGGCGCGCCAAGTACGCGTGGGTGACCCTGGTGCCCCTCGCGTGGGACGCCGTCGTCACGCTCACGGCGAGCTACCAGAAGGTGTTCTCGTCCGACCCCGCCATCGGCTTCTTCGCGCAGCGCTCGCAGTACGCCGAGGCGCTCGCCAACGGCGAGACCAGCCTCGGGACGGCCACGACCGCCGACCAGATGCGCACCGTCGTCACCAACACCACGGTGCAGGGCACCCTGTCGATCCTGTTCGCGGTGCTGATCATCATCATCCTGGTCGACGCGATGCGGGTGTGGGTCAAGGCGCTGCGGGCGACCGGCCAGCTGCTGCCGACCTCGGAGGATCCGCACGTGGAGTCCGCGCTGTGGGCCCCGTCGGGGCTCATCCCCACCAAGGACGAGCGCCGCATCGCCAAGGAGCGCGAACTCGCCGGAGCCGGCTCGGGTGAGGGCGGAACCGCGGGGAAGCACTAGGGCATGGCGGCATCGGGGACGCTCTCCTCGGCGGTGCTGCGGGGGCTGCGCGAAGCGTGGCAGGTCGCCCGCGGCATCGCCGGTGAGCGCGCGTACGAGATCTACCTGGACCACCACCGCCGCGAGCACCCCGGGGTCCCGCCGATGCCCGAGCGGGAGTTCTGGCGGCACCACACCGACAAGGGCGACACCGACCCCGGCTCCCGCTGCTGCTGAGCGGCGGGAAGCAGGGGCGCGTCCGCGACGCGAAGGGGGGTGGTTCCCGACCCGGCCGGGTCGGGAACCACCCCCCTTCGTCGGTGCCCGCTCCACTCGGGCGGCGGGACGGGCACCGCCGCGGGGCGGGACGGGCACCGGCGGTGCTCCGTCCCGCCCCTCTTCGCGCGAAGGCCCGGTGCGGCCCTCGGGCCCCGGTCAGGCGGGGGTGTCGGCCCCGGCGGGGTCGGGGGCCGGCGGGGGGAACGGGATCTCCGCGAGGACGGGCAGCAGGGACTCCTCCTCGTAGTCGAGGTGCGCCTCCAGCTCCGCCGTCATCCGCTCCAACTCGGCGCGGAACGGGGCGGGGTCGGCGGTGCTGATGCCGCCCAGCAGGGCGAGCAGTTCCCGCTGGATGCGCTCGACCGTCGTGTGCTCCTCGCGCAGCCGGGCGATGGCGTCGCCCAGGTGCGGGTGGGCCTGCGCCAGCCCGGGGAACATGTGCGCGTCCTCGCCGGTGTGGTGGAACTCCAGCGCCTCGCAGAACGCAAGGCAGTGCTGCCGGAGTTGCAGCCCCAGCCCGGGCGCCGGCGCCTCCCCCGGTCCTTCGTGGTTCGCGCGCTCGCCGAAGTAGGCGTCGGCCTCAGCGCGCACCTGGCCCAGCAGCGAGCGCAGCCAGGTGTGGATCTCCACGAGCTTGGCCGCGAGGGTGGTGACCTCGGCGGGGTCCTCCACCTGTCCGAAGCGCTCCAGCTCCACGACCGGGATCGTCCGCTCGGTCCCGGCCTGGTAGTCGGCATAACCGGGGGCGACCCGCACCACCTGCTCGAACAGCTGGTCGCGCCGTGAGCCCTCGGCGGGGACGGCGATCGCCTCGAACGTCTCGGTGCCGAGCTCCACCCGCACCATGGGGTGCGCGAGCAGGTTGTGGTACCAGGCGGGGTGGTGGTCGGCGCCGCCGGCGGACGCGACGACGAGCAGCCGGTCGCCATCAGTGACGTAGCCGAGCGGGGCGGTGTTCTCCTTGCCGGACTTGGCGCCGGTGGTGGTGAGCAGCAGGAGGTCGGACCCGTCGAAGGGGCCGCCGACCTGCCCGGCGTTGGCGCGGAACTCCTCGATGATCGGCTCGTTGAAGGAGGTGGTCATACGGTGGTGGTCTCCAAAAGGCGTGGGGCGGCCCGCGGACAGCGGTGCCGGTGGACTACGGGGGTGCGCGCAGTGCGCGGCGCCCGCGCGGGGACCCTCGCCTGGAGTCGGACATCGATCGAGCACGCGGAGCCGCGGACACCCGCCGATAAAAGGCGGGGCAGGGGCGGCTCGACGCAGGTGACGCCGTACAGCGGTGCTCACGCACCAAGCAGGACAGGGGACGACGCGCGGACGCGGTTCACGTCAATCGCAGAATGTGCTCATGGCATCGTCCCTCGGTGAAGGTGCCGCCCGATCGCCGACCCGCCTCGAACTCTCCAGTCGGCGCCACACGGCACGCGCCCCATTACAGCCGCCCCACACCCCCCTGTCAACGCAACCGACCACCTACGGACACCCCACCCCGCCCGAGGAATAAACACCCACGCCACAGCGTGAACCGCGCAATAACGGCAGCAGGGTACGCCTCATGTGCTTGGCTCGCCGAAAAGTTCGTGCCGAACGCGCGCCACGATCCGCAGAGCCTCAGGCCCGCGCACGGCTGCCTTGGACAGATCCGTGAAGACCGTCCGATAGGGCGCGATCGCGTCGGAGTCGGTGAGCCGGAGTTCAGCGCCGATGGTCTCCACGTGCACCCTGTCGTCGTCGAAGATCCAGAAGCCGTGCACGGGAAGGGCGGCGAGGCGGGTCCCCCTGGGCACGACACCGATATTGCCTCTGCCGCGACGTATGAGGACGGCCAGATGGTCCAGCTGGCCCGCCATCACCGCACTCGGGCACGGGCGCATCCACAACGCGGGCTCCCATAGGACGAGGTCGAACGAGCGGCCCGGCTCGTCAAGGATCCGCTGACGTTCCATTCGGGCCCGCACACCGCTGCCGAGATCATCGGGAGCGCTGTGCAGAACCGACCCCGGACGCATCACGTGCCATGCGTACTCCGCGGTCTGCAACAGCCCGGGAACGCACATTGACTCGAAGACCCGCAGTGACCGGGTACGGCCTTCAAGCGCGGCGGACGCGGTCTGCCGTGCACGGGTTCCCGCGGCCAGCCGACGCCGCCATGACGCGTAATGGGTCTCCATGGCGCGCCGCTGTGCGATCAGCTCGGCGGTGAGCTGCGGCGACCCGCACGCCCGCGCCCACGAGGTCAAGTCGGCGACAGTGGAACTCTGCCGGCCGAGCTCCAGTTTGGAGACCTTGGAGGGATGCCATCCCAGCTCCTGCGCCAGAGCGCGACCCGACAGCCCTGCCTCGACGCGTACCTCGCGCAGGCGCGCACCCAGCGAGACGCGGGCCGTCTGGTAGTCGGTCATTCCACCATTGTCGCCATGTACTCGATGTAGCCGAGCGCATAGTGCCACGCGGCATCGCGCGCCGCCAATGCGGTGACGACGGTCGCCGGGTCGTCGTCCATCCTGACTCCGAGGGGACGGTCACCGTCGTACTCGAAGCGTGCCACCGTCCGGCTGTCGAATACCCAGAAGTCGTGGTCCGGCAGCTCAGCGACGATCGGATGCGCCCGGGGGAGATAACGGATGTCCTCGCCCGCACCGAGGTTGTAGGGCGTGGCCCATAGTTCCCACCTCAGGTAGTCAGAGGGAGGGTCGTCGATGAGCCGCACCCGCTCCATGCGCTTGCCTGTCGGCAGTTCGGCACGGAGCATGCGGAGCCACGGCTTGAACCATTCAAGATCCGGTTCCTTGCCTGAAAGCCAATCGCGAAACGGTCCGTCCTCCTCCGCTTTCGCGTATGCGGTTCGCGTCTCCAACCGCCAGGCGGTATGCCGATAGGAGCGGAACAGCTCGTTGAAGGCGTCACCGCTGATCAGCTCGGACACACTACTCCTTCGGCGCGAAGCGGGTCAGCAATTCACGGGGAACGACGACGAACGCCTCCCCCGGAAGCACATGGGCCACCTGCCCCAGCGCCCCGGGATCGGTCAAGCGATCACCCTGTACGACGATGTCGCCGCCTTCGGTCTCGTAGAGGGTGGGGCATTCTCCATTGAGGGATGTCGATCCCAGCATCCGTAACTTCATGTCTCACCTCACCGGTCGGGGAATTCAGTCTCCACCGCCCGTGCTTCCGGCGCCAGAGGCATCCCTGCGCTACGCGAGCAATCTCAAGCAATCCTCTTCGCCGGACGACCGCTCGCCTCTACCGTTCGGGGCAGGGTTTCCCGTTCCTCGGTGCACGACTCCGAAAGGCGTTCGTCTTGAAGCGAGCAATGAGTGAGCAGAGCGAACTGCGCCGGGTACTCGCCCCCTACGTTCGAATCGGCGTGCAGCACGAATCCCTCTACCTCGGTTTTGGGTCCATCCAGCGGATCATCGATACCAAGGAGATGTGGGAACCGCTGATCCGACTCGCCGATCACTACTCATCGCCGCGCACGGATTCTGAAGCGGTCTATTTCCTGGAAACGGAATGCGGCCTGGACCACGATGGCGCACACGAAACCGTCGAGGTGCTCCAGAAGGGACGCTTCCTGATCGAGCACGGGGGCTACCAACCAGGGGACCGCTACAGTCGGCCGTCCTTGTTCTACGCGCTCGCCGGCGCCGATCCGTCCGGCGTACAGGAAAGACTCGCCTCCAGTCACGTCATGTTCCTGGGCTGCGGCGGCATCGGAAATCTCCTTTCGGTCACGCTGGCCACCGCCGGGGTCGGCCAGGTGACACTCGTCGACGCAGACCGCGTCGAGACCAGCAACCTGACACGTCAGTACCTGTTCACCGAAGCGGACGTCGGTGCCCTGAAATGCGAAGTCCTCGGCGAAGCGATCCGGTGCCGCAACTCCACAACGACGGTGCGGACGATCGAGCGCGAGATAGCGGCCGATTCGGACCTCGGCTCGCTGCCCCCGGCCGACCTCCTGGTGCTGTCAGCCGACGCTCCGGGCCTCGTCGAACTCGTCAACGGCTACTGCGTCGAGACCGGGCTCACCTGGTTGAACGTCTGCTACGTCAACGACATCGCCGTGTGGGGGCCCCTTGTGGTCCCCGGTATAACCGGGTGCTGGACCTGCCGACCGCTGGTCGCCCGTTGCTTTCCCGACAATGGCGACCTCAACGCGATGGTCACCCGGATCAACCGCCGCTTCCAGGCTCCCTCGTACGGTTCGACGAACATGCTCGCCGCCGGGCTGGCAAGTCTCGACGTACTCAAGCACCTGGGAGGGTTCGGCGTCCCTCAATCACTGAACAGGCGGGTCGGCGTATGGACCCATGAACTCCGTTTGGATCAGCAGGAGGCCGACCCGAACCCCGAATGCTCGACCTGCGGGAATCTCCAGCGGCAACGTCCTCGCGCAGAGAACCGCCGACGTACACAGGAAGACGAGTGAACACGGAACACACCACGAGCGAATGCATCTTCTGCCGGATCATCGCGGGCGACGCCCGGTGTCATCCGATTTGGGAGGACGAGCGCCACCTGGCATTCCTGTCGATCTTCCCCAACACCGAGGGCGTCTCGGTGGTGGTGACCAAAGACCATCAGCCCAGCTATGTCCTTGATATGGAGGCGGACGCGTACGTGGGCCTGCACCTGGCCGCCAGGGAGGCCGCCGGCAAGCTGGACGCGACATTCTCCGACGTGGCCAGGACGGGGATCATGTACGAGGGGTACGGCGTCGACCACGCCCATGCGAAGCTGTTCCCCATGCACGGCACAGCGGGTAACGAGGGCGCGGATTGGTCGGCGGTGCACTCGACCGTCGACACCTACTTCGACCGCTACCGGGGCTATCTTTCGTCCCACGACCATGCCCGGGCCGCCGATGCCGACCTCGCGATCCTGGCCGAGCGCATCAGAACCGCGGATCGGTAAACCCGTTTCCGGAACTGAAGAACTGTTCGTGGGCGAACGCTGATATCCGCCCACGAACAGCCATCGAATACCGGCCCTAGTTGTCACCGTCGCCGTTCATGGGTTCCTCCTCGGCGTTGATCAGACTTCAATTCCGAATGAGAGTCCACCTGATCAATCGAAGAGCGGTCTTTCATTCGCCATGAAAATAACACGCCTTGCCCGATTGATCCGGTCGGATTCCTCGAAATTTCTCACACCGAGGATACATCCTCCGACTCGGGAATCGTTCGGGGGTCGCCGTGCACTCGGACCAAGGAGCCTCCGGGAGCACGATGCGGCGACCTTCGGAGCGGGGTCAGACCTTGCGCCATTGGGGGGTCCAGGCGCCGTCTACGACCTCGTAGTCGCCGAACAGGGCCGGGGCCTCTTTTTGGAGGGCTTCGCCGATCTTGCCGAACAGGAGGCGGATCTCCTCCTCCGCTCCGGGAGCCGTGCGGGCCTCCAGGGTGTGTCGGAGGGTGCGGACGTTGGCGGTCCACACCAGGCCGGTGGCGATGCCCTCGGGGGCGAAGCGGCGCATGAAGGAGGTGCGGTGCTTCTTCTCGGCGAACTTCACGCCCTCTTCGTCGAGCCCGAAGTGCTCGGCCATCCACAGCTGGAACTGCTCCATCTGGTCCAGCATCGCGGTGGCGCGCTTCATCAGCTCGGGGTCGTCCTGCGCCCACTCGGGGAACCAGAACGGGAGGTCGTCAAGGCGGACGAAGCGCAGCGACTCCTGCGAGATCGCGGTGCCGGGGCGGTGCCGGACCAGTTCATGGGTGAGGACACGGCTGACGTTGTGCAGCACGAAGCTGAAGCTGACGTGCTCCAGGACGGAGCCGTGCAGGCTCGCGAGGATGTTGGACAGGTACTGGTCCTGGTCGGTGCGCACCCGGACGACGTTGGGGTTGAGGCCCGGCTCCCACGACCGGTAGCAGAGCCGCCCGGCGAACTCGGCGAGGTTCTGCGGGTCGTTCAGCTCGGTGTCGAGCTCGCCGCTGTCCAAGCGCCGCAGCCAGCTCGTCCCGCCGACATCGGCGAGGTAGGCGGCGATCTCGTCGTAGTCCAACTGCGGACGGGCGATCACGTGCACTTCGGGCTCGACGCTTTTCACCGTGGCTACTCCCCCATTGCCAGGGGCGGCGCGCCGACCCCGGACCGTTCGCTGAATCCGTGCGGGCGGCAGCCGGCGACCAGGTCGCACGCCACCGCCCGAACGAACCTAGCACCGCGTCGGGGAGGCGGGCCCATGGGTCCGTCGGGACACGGCGACGAGCGCCCCAAGTGGCTCGGGACGCTCGCGCTCGGTTGTGCGGTCAGGTGAAACGGGGGGTCGAGGGGCTAACCGAAGATCATGCCGCCGGGCGTGATGATCACGCCGACGACGATGAGCACGATGCCCCACAGCATCTGCTTGCGCAGCAGTGCCATGACACCCGCGACGATAAGAATGATTCCGACTATCAGCAGGATGATTGCTAGTGCGCTCATGTCCTCCGGCTGCCCCGGCGGCCGCATTGAAAACAAAGATCTTCGCCGCCGCGCGAATCTCCCGGTGCCCGTGGTCCGCCGGAGCGGACCGGCCGAGCCGGGCCGGCGGGCCGTGCCGAGGGACCGCGTCGGCGGACCGTGCGCACGGACCATGCCAGCGGTCCGCTCCGGCGGGCAGTACGCACGGACCATGCCAGCGGTCCGCTCCGGCGGGCCGTGCCGACGGGCCGGGCGGGTCAGCGGGCCAGGCGCAGGACCCGTTCGATGATCCGCTCGCCCACGGACGCGGTGAGGATCGACTCCGGGTGGAACTGCACGCCCCACCGCTTGCGCGCCGCGTCCTCGATGGCCATGACGACAGGCTCGCCGCCGGGCCCCGTCCCGTCGACGACGGCCGTGACGTCGAAGCCCTTCACCTGCCCCGGTGTGGTGTAGGTGGAGTGGTAGCGCGCTGCGGTGAACGCCGCATCCGCGCCGCCGCCCTCGCCCAGCCCGCCGAGGAGGGTCCCCCCGGTCACCCGCACCAGGCCCGGTTTGCCGTGGACCGGGTCGGCGAGCGTCCGCAACTCGCCGCCCGCGTGCTCGACCATGGCCTGGAGGCCGAGACACACCCCGAACACCGGGAGCGCGCGCCGGTCGAGCGCGTCGAGCAGCGCGTCCGTGGCGAAGTCGGCGGGCAGCCCGGGGCCGGGTGAGAGGACCACCAGGTCGGGGGCGAGCTCGTCCAGGTAGGCGGGGTCGAAGCCGTGCCGCACGGTGACGACGCGCGCGCCGTGCCTGCGGACGTAGTCGGCGAGCGTGTTGACGAAGGAGTCCTCGTGGTCGACCAGGAGGACGGTCATCCCCTCGCCCGCGGTGGGGTCGGGCTCCAGGGGGCGGGCCGCCGCGGCGGGCTGCGCCGCGCCGTCCTCGGCGAGTGTCTCCAGGAGCGCGCGCGCCTTCAGGAAGGTCTCGCGCTCCTCGGCCTCGGGGTCGGAGTCGTAGAGCAGGGTCGCGCCCACGCGGACGGTCGCCACGGTGTCGCGGATGTGCGCGGTGCGCAGGGTCAGCCCGGTGTTCATCGACCCGTCGAAGGCGAGCACCCCCACGGCGCCCCCGTACCAGCGGCGCGGGGTGGACTCGTGCGACTCGATGAACCGCATGGCCCAGGTCTTGGGCGCCCCCGTGACCGTGACGGCCCACATGTGGGTGAGGAAGGCGTCGAGCGCGTCGAACTCGGGGCGCAGCCGCCCCTCGATGTGGTCGACCGTGTGGATGAGCCGCGAGTACATCTCGATCTGGCGGCGGCCGATGACCTTGACGCTGCCCGGTTCGCACACCCGCGACTTGTCGTTGCGGTCGACGTCGGTGCACATGGTCAGCTCCGACTCCTCCTTCGCCGAGCCGAGCAGCGCGCGGATGTTGTCGGCGTCGCCGATGGCGTCCTCTCCGCGGCGGATGGTGCCGGAGATCGGGCAGGTCTCCACCCGCTGCCCCTGGCCCGGGGTGCCGGTGACCCGGACGAACATCTCCGGCGACGCGCCCACCAGGTACTCGCCCTCGCCGAGGTTGAAGAAGAACTCGTAGGGCGCGGGGTTGCGGTCGCGGAGCCGCTCGTAGAACCGGGCCGGGGACTCGCAGCGGGCGTAGGTGCGGTGCCCGGGCACGACCTCGAACAGGTCGCCGCGCACGAAGCGCTTCTTCGCCTCGGCGACGACCTCGGCGTAGGAGCCGGGCACCGGCTGGTCGGGGAGGTCGGCGCGGCGCATGGGCGGGGTCGGATCGGTGCGCCGCGCCATCCCGTCGGTGCGCGCGGCCGCGCCGTTGCGTCCAGCCGGGACGGTGAACTCGTAGGTGTAGCGGACGCAGGTCTCGCGCTTGCGGTCGCGGACGATGACCTCGTCGGGGAGTTGCAGGACGAGGTCGCGATCGGCGGGGTCGCGGTCGAGCACCGCCTCGACGGGCTCGAACTGGAACGCGAGGTCGTAGCCGAACGCGCCGTAGAGCCCGAGGTGGGAGTCTGCGTCGGGGGCGCGGAACAGGGCGATCACGGAGCGCAGGGCCGAGAAGACGGTCGGCCGGCGGCTGCGCTCCTCCTCGGTGTAGAACTCCCCGGGGGCGGGTTCGGGGACGTGCACCGCGACCGCGCCGGACGGGGCCTCGCCCTGAACGGATCCGTGCTCGGCGAACGCCGCCGCGATCACCGGCAGCAGCACGCCGCCCCGCTCGTTGAGCGCGGTGGCGGTCAGGGTGCGCCCGCGCGCGGCGATCTCCAGGCAGGGGTCGATGTAGCCCATGTGCCAGCGGCTGTAGCGGCCCGGAAACTCCATGCCCGAGGACAGCACGCCGCCCCTGCGGTGCTCGACCGCCTGCACGAGTTCGGTGAGGACGCCGGGGTCGCAGGAGGTCGCGGTTCGGCGGACGTCGACGCCGCCGGTGGTGCGGTAAGAGGTGGAACGCTCGTCCAAGACCGGTCCTTTGTCGCGGGGTGCGAGCGCGCCCGGCCGGCGGCAGGAACAGCAGCGACCGCCGGAACGGGCGGTCGCTGTGGGAAAGACTGAGGTATGCGTACCTTCGAGCGCCGCCTAGGAGCGGCGCCACCACTGATGCCGGGTGATCGGGGTGCGCATGGGAGCGAGTGTAGCGTGCGCGCGGGGTGATCGGGGCGACCCGGGGAACCGGGCGCGGGCCCTTGAACGGGCGCACGGTGTGTGCGACTATTGGAAACCCTTTAATTTCAACAGTCGCACACAAACTTCTCACGGCAAGGATAACATCCTGATGACCCTTCGTCAAGAGCACGGCACGTCCGACCGGGCGGCGGCGCTCGCCGCGGAGCAGGAGCACGTCTCCCGGGTCTACGCCCGGCTCGACACCGCCGCCGAGAACGCCCGCGACGCCCTGCGCGCGGCGCACGCCGCCGGTGAGGCGGGCGGGCTGCGCCAGGCGCGCATCGAACGCGAGGTCCGGGCCGACGAGCAGGGCCGGCTGCTCGCCCGCCTCACCGGCGTCGAACGCGGACTCTGCTTCGGCCGCGTCGACCACCGCGGCACCGGCGGCGCACCGGGCGACGTCCACTACATCGGGCGCATCGGCCTGCGCGACGCCGACTACGAACCCCTCCTGGTCGACTGGCGGGCGCCCGCCGCGCGCCCCTTCTACTCCGCCACCCCCGGCGACCCCTGCGGCCTGGTGCGGCGCCGACACCTGCACACCCGCGACCGCACGGTCGTCGGGCTCGACGACGAGGTGTTCGACCTCGACGCCCTCAGCGACTCCGACCGCCGGACGCTCGTCGGCGAGGCCGCCCTCCTCGCCGAGCTGCGCAAGGGCCGCACCGGCAGGATGAACGACATCGTCGCCACCATCCAGAGCGAGCAGGACCGGGTGATCCGCTCCGGCCTCCCCGGTGTGCTCGTCGTCCAGGGCGGCCCCGGGACCGGCAAGACCGTCGCCGCCCTGCACCGCGCCGCCTACCTGCTCTACGCCCACCGCGCGACCCTCGAACGGCGCGGCGTGCTCATCGTCGGCCCCAGCCCCACCTTCCTCCGCTACATCGGGCAGGTCCTGCCATCGCTGGGCGAGACCGACGTCGTGCTGTCCAGCGTCGGGGAGCTGTACCCCGGGGTCGCCGCCACCGCGCCGGAACCGCCGCACACCGCGGTCCTCAAAGGCGACCTCCGCATGGCGGGGCTGGTCGGTGCCGCGGTCCGCGACCGGCAGCGGGTCCCCGACGGCGACCTCGACGTCGCCGTCGACAACGACCTCACCCTGCGCATCGGGCACGGGCAGGCCCGCGCCCACCGCGACCGCGCACGCGCCCTCGGGCTCCCCCACAACGTCGCCCGCAAGCTCTACGTCACCGAGTCGCTCACGGCGCTCGCCCGCGACCAGGACCGGCGCCTCGGCCGCACCTCCGACCCCGAGGACCTCGCCTATGCCCGGGCTGCCCTCTGGGAGGAGCCGGCGGTGCGCGCGGCACTCGACGCCTACTGGCCGCCGCTCTCCCCGCAGCAGCTCATCGGCGAGCTGCTCGGCGACCCCGCGCTGCTGCGCTCGGCGGCCGACGCGCGGCCCGACCTCGGCGGCGACGAGTGCGCCGCGCTGCTGCGCCCCCAGGGCGCGCCGTGGACCACCGCCGACGTCCCGCTGCTGGACGAGGCGGCGGAGCTCCTGGGCGAGGACGACTCCGCCCAGCGCGCCGCCCGCCGGCGGGCCGGCCGCGAACGCGCCGAGGAGGAGCGCTACGCCCAGGGCGTCCTGGAGTTCACCGGCCTGTACGAGGACGGGATGCTGGACGCCGCCGCGCTGGCCGAGCGCCATCGGGCGGCGGACGGCGCCGCCACGACCGCCGAACGCGCCGGGGCCGACCGCACCTGGGCCTACGGCCACGTCATCATCGACGAGGCGCAGGAGCTGTCCGCCATGGCCTGGCGGATGGTCATGCGGCGGGTGCCCACCCGCTCGATGACGGTCGTCGGCGACGTCGCCCAGACCGGCGACCCCGCTGGCGCGCGCTCGTGGGCGGAGATGCTCGACCCCTACGTCGCCGGCCGCTGGCGCGAGGAGCGTCTGGAGGTCAACTACCGCACCCCCGCCGAGATCATGGCGGTCGCCGCCGACGTGCTGGCCGCCGCCGCACCGGGGCAGCGGCCCCCGGAGTCCGTGCGCGGCGGCGAAACGCCGCCGCGGGCCGTGCGCGTGGCGCCGGGCGGCCTCGCGAGGGCCCTGCCCGCGCTGGTCGAGGCCGAACTCCGCGCCATCGGGGACGGCCGGGTCGCCGTTCTCACCCCCGCCGCCCGGCACGGCGAGGTCGCGGCGATCCTGCCCGCCGCGGCGCCGGCCGAGGACCCCGCGGCGCTCGACTCCCCCGTGGTCGTGCGCACCGTCGCCCAGGCGAAAGGGCTGGAGTTCGACGCCGTCGTCGTCCTCGACCCCGCCGCCGTCCTCGCCCAGTCGGCCAACGGCGGCCGCGACCTCTACGTCGCCGTCACCCGCGCGACCCGGCGCCTCACCGTCGTCCACGACTCCCCGCTGCCGCCCCCACTCGCCCGCCTGACCGGCTAGGCGGCGGCCCGGCCGTGCGGCGCGGCGGCACCCGGAGCGGTGCGCCGCGGTGCCCCACCGGGGGGGTGAGCGGGTGTCAGCCGGGGAGTTCCCAGAGGATGATCCGGCCGTTCCCGGCGCCGGCCGTGAACAGGGTGCCGTCCTTGTTGAAGGCCACGTCGTTGGCGTAGAACGCGTCGCCGTTGTGTTCGAGCCGGGTGAGCTCGGTGCCCTTCGCGAGGTTCCACACCGCGGTGCTGGACTCGCCCATCTCCAGGTGCGAGCTGACCAGCACCGACCCGTCCGGGCTGAATTCGAGCGCCATGACGCTGCCCTTGGGCCCGGTGAGCTCG
This sequence comes from Murinocardiopsis flavida, assembly GCF_003014485.1. Taxonomy (GTDB): domain Bacteria; phylum Actinomycetota; class Actinomycetes; order Streptosporangiales; family Streptosporangiaceae; genus Murinocardiopsis; species Murinocardiopsis flavida. Next base: position 309,111 of record NZ_PYGA01000002.1, read on the forward strand.
CCCGCGTTCGCGCCGGTGGCGGTGTCCCACAGCTGGACGGTGGCGTCCGTCCCGCCGGTGGCGATGACCGAACCGTCGTGGTTGAACACCACCTCCTCCACCGTGCGCTGGCCGTGCTCGATCTCCACCGCGTCGTCCTGCGGGTCGTCCGGGTCGTAGACGAGCGCCTTGCCGCCGACCACGGTGGCGAGGCGGTCGCCCTTCGGGCTCCAGTCCACGGCCCGCGCCCCCGTCCCCGAGCCGGGGAAGTCGAGCGTGCCGTCAGGATCGCCGGTCCTGCTCTCCCAGTACCTGATGACGCCGTCGCCGCCGTCCTGCGCCGCGATCATCTCGCGGACGGCCGGCGGCAGCCACGAGCCGCCGGGGGCTGCCGCCGCGCCGCCGATGCCGTGCAGCAGCCGTTCGGGTGTCGGCCGCCGCTCGGGGTCCTTCGCCATGCAGGCCAGCACCGGTGCGCGCAGCCACTCGGGGATGCCCTCGGTGTCGGGCTCCTCCGTGGCGATCCGGGACAGCCGGTGGGCGACGGTGCCGGTGCCGAACGGTTCGCGCCCCGTTGCGGCGTAACACAGCACCGAGCCGAGGGAGAAGACGTCGGAGGCGCCCGTGAGCTCGTGCCCGTACGCCTGCTCCGGCGACATGAAGCCGGGCGTGCCGAGGATTCCGCCCTCCTGGGTGACGACGCTCGCCTCGGCCGAGCGGGCGATCCCGAAGTCGATGACGCGCGGCCCCTCGTCGACGAGCAGGATGTTGCCGGGCTTGAGGTCGCGGTGGACCAGCCCGGCCGCGTGGATGGCGCGCAGCGCCTCGGCCATGCCCAGTGCGAGGACGCGCAGCGCCCCCTCGTCCAGCGGCCCGCTCTTGGCGACGGCCTGGCGCAGGGTGGGGCCCGGCACGTAGGACGTCACCAGCCACGGCTGGACGGCACCCGGGGCGGCCTGGATGACGTCGGCGCTGAACGCCCCGCTGACCCGCTGGGCGATGGCGACCTCGCGCGCGAACCGCCGCCGGTAGTCGGACTCCTCGGCGAACTCCGGCCGGATCACCTTGATCGCGACGAGCCGGCCTAATCGGCCGTGGGAATGGGCGCGGCAGATATTACCGTTGCGCGGATCCGGCGGTGCGCGGGGATCCCGCATGCGGCGGGGCTGTCAGCCGGCGGCGGCGTTCACCGCGGCGACGACCCCGCTCCACTTCGGCGGCAGGGACGGGCCGGGCTCGTGGAGGACGTGCACGCCCATACCGCGGAGCGTGCGCAGGGACGCGGCGAACGCCGGGTGCGCGGCGAGTTCGGGCTTGCAGTGCGGGACGACGACGGTGGGCACGCCGTACCCCGCCATCTCGCACAGGACCCCGATGGCGAAGTTGTCGGCGTGCCCGTGCGCGAACTTGTTCACCGAGTTGAAGGTCAGCGGGCAGCCGAGGACGGCGTCCGGCGGGGGCAGGCTCGTGCCGGTGCCGGGCCTGCGGTACTCCAGGCGGACGGGTGTTCCGGCGATGCGCTCCAGCTCGGCGAAGTCGTAGAACGCGGCGCCGGCGGGGGTGCAGACGACCGTGGTCCGCCATCCGTCGTCGACCAGGGCGCGCAGGAGGCCGGGGACGTCCTCGAAGACGTGCGCGCCGGAGACGACGAGGTACAGCTCGCGGCGGGGTTCGGAGGCCATGGGCGCCGAGTCTAGCCGCGGCGCCGGGCGCCCGTCTCGGCTGCGGGAGCCGGTGAGGGCGGGGCGCGTCAGCCGTTCTCCAGCACCGCCGGGGAGTCGACGCCGGCGTCGAGCGCGAGGACGCCCTTGTAGTAGTCGATCTTGTGGTGGATGGCGTCCTGTCGGGCGCGCAGCTCCGCGATCCGGTCCGCCAGCCGCTCCGCGTGCGCCTGGAGGACCTCCAGCCGCTCGGGGACGGTGTGGTCGCCCGCGCGCACCAGTTCGGCGAAGGCGCGCAACCGGGCTATGGGCATGTCGGTGTCGCGCAGGCAGCGGACCAGGTCGAGGAGTTCGACGTCGGAGGCGCGGTAGCGGCGGTGCCCGCTGGGCGCCCGTTCGACCTGGCTGAGCAGGCCCTCGCGCTCGTAGTAGCGCAGGGTGTCGTGGCTGAACCCGAACCGGTGCACGATCTCCGCGGGGGTGTAGTGGTCGCTCATACCCCCGAGCCTGCCCCCTGGAGTGCACTCCAGGTCAACCCCTGGCGGCGGGGGACCGCGGCGCGGCTCAGGCGCGGCGGCCGGAGATGGCGCCCACGACCGCGCCGGTGAGGTCGGCGACGACGGCGGCCTCGGGGACCTCGGGGTGCTCCAGCCACCACTCCCCCGCCGCCTGGACCATGCCGATGACCGCGTGCGCCACGATCTGGGCGCGCACCGGGTCGGCGACCTCCTCCTCGGCGGTGAGCATCTCGGCGAGCTCCTCGCCGAGGCGGCGCACCATCATGCCGACCTCGCCGCGCGTGCGGGGGTCCTCGGCGGTGGCGCGGTGCATCAGGAAGCGGTAGAGGGTGAGGTTGCGGCGGATCATGCCGAGGTAGGCGGCGACCGTGGCGTAGGCGCGGACGCGGAGGTCGGCGCCGCCGTGGAACTCGGTGCGGACCCGCTCCATGAGCGGGTCGACGTGGCGTGCGGCGAGCGCGCGGTACAGGCCGCTCTTGTCGCCGAAGTGGCGGTACAGGATGGGTTTGCTGATCCCGGCCTCGGCGGCGATCGCCGACATCGACACTTCGGGGCCGTCGCGCTGGATCATGCGGTCGGCGGCGTCGAGGATGGCGCGGCGGCGCTCAGGGTCGCGGCCGCGGGCCGTGCGGGTGCCCGCGGGGGCGGGGTCGGTTGCCACAGCATCCAACGCTAGCGCGCCAGGACCGGCTCAGACGATGGCGCGCAGCACCGGGATCCGGCGCAGGACGACGACGATGGCCGCGCTGACCACCAGCACGACGGCGACGTGGGCCGAGCACATGGCGAGCATGCCCAACGGGGAGTCGGGGATGCCGGTGAGGCCCCGCAGCGTGCTGAGCACGATCACGTGCACGAGGAACACGCCGAAGCTGAGATCGGACACCGCCTTGAGCCGCCGCCGCGCGGGCCCGGTGTCGCGGTCGGGGTCGGTGAAGACCCCCCAGCGGCGGCCCAGCGCCCCCAGGAGCAGGAAGGCCGCCACCGACATGACGAACACCGTGGGCGAGAGGTAGTCGAGGATGTAGTCGGCCTCGCTGCCCCACCCGCCCGTCGCGTCGGCGAGGGCGTGGGCGCCGAACGCGGTGGCAGCGGCCGACCCGGCGACGGCCGCTCCGGCGAACCACATCTGGCGGCGGTCCAGGACGGTGTCGCGCAGCAGGTAGCCGATCAGGTAGTAGCCGATGTAGGGCAGGAAGCGGGTGACGGCGTTGGGCCCGCCGGCGTCGTCGAAGGCGACCACGAACTGGTCGGCGACCCCCAGCGCGGACATCAGCAGCGCGAACCACCACAGCATGCGGGTGGGGGCGTGGCGGGTGATGAGCCGCAGGAAGGGGGTGAGGACGTACAACCCGGCGAGGACGAACAGGAAGTACAGGTGCAGCGCCGGTTCGCCGGAGAGGATGTCGCTGAGGGCGTCGCGCCAGGTGCTGCCGTCGCGGACGTGCTCCCACGAGAGGTAGACGGCGCTCCACGCCGCGAGGGGGATGCCGATGCGGGAGAACCTGCGGGTGTAGAAGCGGCGCAGCCCTTCGTCGCGCGGGCGGAGCAGCAGCGCGCCGCTGATCATGATGAAGACGGGGACGCACCAGCGCACCAGGGAGTCGAGGGCGTTGGCGGTCCACCAGGTGGCGCTGCCCAGATCGGCGTAGGTGGTGACCACGACCGGCGCGAACGCGTGCACGACGAGCACGGCGAGCATCGCGGCGTTGCGGGTGATGTCGAGCCACGCCGAGGCGGCGGGTGTGGCGGTGCGCGGGGCGGCGCCGACGGGCCGACCGCGTTCGCCGACGGCCAGGGCCGGGGAGGTCGCAGCCATGTCCTGGTCCTTACTCGTGATCGACGTCAAAGGCGGATCGAGCGCAGGAGTGCGGTGAGCGGTCGGGCTGGGGGCGGGCGGCTCGGGGCGCGGACTGAGGAATGGATTTCGCCATGATATCGCAAACGTTTCGCAATCGTTACAGCTTTCACACGGCGTCCCCAGGAAACTCGAACGGGACCCCCGGCCGGCCCGGCGCCGAAATTACCCCGCCCAATGGCGGCGCCTTCGCCGCGGCGAGCCGACGCGCGGGATTCGCGGGTGGACCTGCGGCGCAAGCGGGTCCACCCGCCTTTGTAACGTCCACGACCCACCGTGACAAATCCATCACCCAGCGCGCCGCGCACCCGGTCGCCGGGCCCAACGGTCCCGGTGCCGGGCCCATCCGGGTTGGGCCGCCGGGCTCATGCGCGCCGCGGCACCCCGATGCCACGGTGATCCGATGGATTCGACAGTGAACACGAACAAGCGCAGGGCCGCCGCCGGCGCGGTCGCCGGCGCACTCGGCGGCGCCGCCGCCTACTTCACCACCCAGCAACTCCAGACCCTGCTGGCGGCCACGGGCGGCGCCTCGGCGGCCGACCCCGGCACCGGACTCCTCATGACCGCGCTGCGGCTGCTCCTCGCCGCCTCGGCGGCGTTCCTGCTGCTGTGGTGGATGGGGGTGCCCGGCGCCGCGCTGGGCGCCCCGTTCGCGCTGCTGCTCCAGCTCGCCGTCGAGGCCGTGGTGGTCCCCTCGGTGGTGTCCTGGGTCTCAGCGTCCTGGTTCGCCCTGGTGCTCGACTACATACGGCCCGAGGGACCCGTGGTGTTCGTCGTGCTGCTCGCCGCGGTGATGGCGATCGCGGTGCCGGCCGGTGCCATGGCGGTCGACCGCGAGCGCAGCCCCGCGGCGCGCTGACCGCGACGCGACGCGACCGCCCCGGGCGCAACCCCGCTCAGCTCCCGTGGCACCGCGCCGCACCCGCGGTCCGCACCGCTCCCGGCCCGGGCGCGCCGAACCCGCCGCCCGCACGGTTCGGTGCGGCCGCGCCCGCCGCGAACCCCCCGCCCCGCGGCAGGGCGCCCGGCCGGGCGCGGGCTAGGCTTGCGGCCATGCCCAGTGACACCGTCGGCACCGCGGCGCCCGTCGTCCTCGACGCCGCGGGCGTCGATGCCGACCCCGAACTCGCCGCCGGGTTCGCCGAGTCCGCGTGGCGGATCCTGGCCGGCCTGGTCCGGTCGGGTGCCGCCCTCGGCTGGGTCGAGCCGCCCTCGCGTGCCGAGGTGGCCGAACTGCTCGCCGCCGTCGGCGGCGCGGCGCGGGCGGGCGACGGCGCGCTGCGCGCCGCCTACGTCGACCGGCGCCTCGTCGGACTGGGCTACTGGCTCCGCTACGCCCGCCCGACCCACCGGCCCCACGCCGACCTGGAGAAGCTCGCGGTCGACCCCGCCGCCGGCGGCCGCGGCATCGGCCGGGGGCTGACCGCCGCGCTGATCGCCGACGCCCGCGCGGCGGGCGTCGAGGTCCTCACGCTCGACGCCCGCGGCGACAACGCCGGCGCGCTGCACCTCTACCGGTCGCTGGGCTTCACCGAGTACGGCCGCCTCCCCCGGTTCGTCGCCGTGGGCGAGCGCCGCTACGACAAGGTCCTCGTCATGCTGGACCTCCGCGCCGACGGGGCGCCTACCGCACCGGCAGGCCCGTGACCGAGCGGCCGATGATGAGGCGCTGGATCTCGCTGGCCCCCTCGAACACGGTGAAGATGGCGGCGTCGCGGTGCCAGCGCTCCACGGGGTATTCCCTGGTGTAGCCGTTCCCGCCGAGCAGCCTGATGGCCTCCTGGGTGACCCAGGTGGCGGTCTCGCTGGCGTACAGCTTGCTCATCGAGCCCTCGGCGTTGCCGAAGTCCTTGTTGGTGCGGCCCATCCACGCGGCCCGCCAGACGAGCAGGCGGGCGGCGTCGATGCGGGTCGCCATGTCGGCGAGGGTGAACGCCACCGACTGGTTCTCCGCCAGCGGGCGCCCGAACTGCTTGCGCACCCCGGTGTAGTCGCGGGCGTACTCGAACGCGGCCCTGGCGCAGCCCACCGCCATGGCGCCCACGGTGGGGCGCGACGCCTCGAAGGTCTTCATCGCCGCCTGCCCGCCGGAGCTGCGCCCCTCGCGCGCCCTGGCGAGTCGCGCGTCGAGCTTCTCCTTCCCGCCGAGCAGGCAGCGGCCCGGCACCCGCACCTCGTCGAGCACCACCTCGGCGGTGTGCGAGGCCCGGATGCCGTGCTTGGCGAACTTCTGCCCCTGCGCGAGCCCGGCGGTGCGCGGGGGGACCACGAAGCTGGCCTGGCCGCGGGTGCCCAGCTCCGGCTCCACCGAGGCGACCACCACGTGGACGTCGGCGATCCCGCCGTTGGTGGCCCAGGTCTTGGTGCCGCTGAGGACCCACTCGTCGGTCGCCTCGTCGTAGCGCGCGCGGGTGCGGATGGCGCCGACGTCGCTGCCCGCGTCGGGCTCGGAGGAGCAGAACGCGCCGAGGCGGATGTCGTCGGGCGTGCCGAACATCTCCGGGACCCACTCCATGAGCTGGTCCTGGGTGCCGTTCGCGGCGACGGAGACGGCGGCGAGGGTGGTGCCCGTCAGCGCGAGGCCGATGCCGGGGTCGCCCCAGTACAGCTCCTCGTAGACGACGGGGATGCCGATCCCGCTCGGCTCGAACCACTGGTTCGCGAAGAAGTCCAGGGAGTACAGCCCGATCTTGGCGGCCTCCTGGAGGATCGGCCAGGGCGTCTCCTCGCGCTCGTCCCATTCGGCGGCGGCGGGGCGGATGACGTCGCGGGCGAACTCGTGGACCCAGTCGCGGATCTGGCGGGTGTCCTCGGAGGGCTCCATGCTGAACACCGGTTCGGCCGGGGTCTCGGATGCGGCGCTGTCGGTCATCGGCGGGCGTCCTTCGCTGGAGGGCTGCTGATATGTTACCAACGGTAACACTGAGCCGCCGGGACCGCCATCCGCTCCGGCGCCGACGCCCCGCGCCGCCGGTACCCCGCGCCCGCTACGCCCCGGGCGCGTTGTCGCGCCAGTACGTGCCGAAGCCCCACAGGTTGCCCTCGGGGTCGCGCGCCACGTACTCCCGGGACCCGTACTCCTGGTCGGTGGGTGCCACGACGATCTCGGCACCGGCGGCCCGCGTCCGGTCGCAGTGCGCGTCGGGGTCGTCCACGACGACGAACAGCACCTGCGGATGCGGGTCGACGGCCATCGGGCCGCCCTCGCTCCCGTGCGCCGAGGCGACCATGACGGCGCCGTTGCCCAGACTCAGCTCGGCGTGGTCGACCGAGGGCCCCTCCTCCGGGTAGCAGACGTCCAGGCGGAACCCGAACGCCCGCACCAGGAACTCCACGCCGGCCCTGCCGTCGCGGTAGCGCAGCACCGGGAAGATCGTCGGTGTACTCGAACCCATGACCTGCTCCTTCGCCCGTTCGCGTGAATACGGTGCCCACGCTAGGACGGCACCGGTCCGCGGGATTGGACGAATGCGACGTGCAGCGTGTCGCCGCAGGGGGCAGGCCGCCGGGGTCAGCCGACCGCGCCGGCGATGTCGCGGACGCGCTCGGCGCGCAGAACCGTGGGCGTGCACCCGGCGAGCGCGGCGACGTCGCGATTGAGGTGCGCCTGGTCGTAGTAGCCGCACCGCAGCGCGATGTCGGCCAGCGGCGGCGGTTCGGGCGCGTCGATGAGGTCGAGCGCCGCGCGGAAGCGCAGGATGCGCGCCATCGCCTTGGGCGGCAGGCCGGCCAGTTCGTGGAAGCGCGCGGTGAGGTGGCGGCGGCTGTGCCCCGTGGCGGCGCACAGCTGGGCGACGGTCGCCCGGCCCGCCGTGCCGTGCAGGATGTCCCACGCCTCGGCCACCATCGGGTGCGGGGCGCGCGGGTCGCGGCCGGTGCCGAGCCGCGCCAGCAGTGCGGAGTCGAGGATCGCGAAGCGGCGCTCCCACGAGGGGGCCGCGGCGAGGCGCTCGACGAGGCCGCCCGCGCCGGGCCCGAACGCGTCCTCCAGCGCCACCACCTGCCCGGTGAACGCGCGCGTGGGCAGCCCGAAAAGGGCGGGCACGCCCAGCGGGGTGAGGTTGAGCTCCACGCCGCGCTGGGTGCCGGAGTCGGCGGTGAACGCCGCTTCGTCGTGCACCCCCGCGATGAAGGCCGACATCGGGGCGGCGGTGTGGACCGGGTGCGTCCCCCGCTTGACCCAGCCGACCTCGAAGGCCGGTCCGAGGTTGATGATGACGGTCAGGACGCCGCCGGGCGGCTCGCGCCGCCACAGCGGCCGCCCGAGGTCGTAGCGGTACCCCCAGTACCCGCGGACGCAGCGCCGCAGGGCCGGATGCGCCGCGCGCCCGGTGATGCGGGCCGACTCCCCCTCAGCCATACCGCCATTGTCGCGCACCGCACCGCAGGGCGCGAGGGAACACCCGTACGGAAATCACTCCGCGGCGTGCCGTTCCAGGAATGAGTAGACGTCGGTCTCGTCCACACCGGGGAAGGTGCCGGTCGGGAGTGCCGCCAGGACGTGGGAGTGGGCGCGCGCCGACGGCCAGACGTTGCCCTCCCACCGGGCGGCGAGGTCCGCCGGGGGGCGCACGCAGCACTCGCCGTTGGGGCAGTTGGACTTGGTGCGGTGTGTGGTCTCGCGGCCGCGGAACCAGCGCGACTCCTTGTAGGGCACGCCGAGCGTGATGGCGAAGTTGCGCTCGCGGCTGGGGTCGACGTGGGCGACGCACCAGTGGGTGCCGTTGGGCTTGTCGGTGTACTGGTAGTAGATGGAGTAGCGGTCGGGCGAGGCGAAGACCTGGCGGCCCGACCAGTGGCGGCACATGCGCTGCCCCTCGATCGCACCGGAGTCGTCGGTGGGGAACACCAGCCCGTCGTTCTCGTACGCCTTGTAGATGATCCCGGTCTCGTCGTTGCGGATGAAGTGGCAGACCAGGTCGAGGTGGCGGGTCGCGAGGTTCGTGAAGCGGTGCGCCGCCATCTCGTAGGACACCGAGTAGACGTCGCGCAGGTCCTCGACCGAGAGGTCGCGGGCCTTCTTGGCGTCCTGGAGGTAGGGCACCGCCGTCGCGGCGGGGATGAGGACGGCGGCGGCGAAGTAGTTGGCCTCGACCCGCTGGCGGAGGAAGTCGGCGAAGTCGCGCGGCTGGTCGTGGCCGAGCACGAAGTGCCCCAGTGTCTGCAACAGGATGGTGCGGGGGCTGTGCATGCCGAGCGACTCGCGCTTGAGGTAGAGCCTGCGGTTGTGCGTGTCGGTGACGGAGCGGACCGAGCGGGGCAGGTCCTGCACGTAGCGCAGCGTGAAGCCGTGGTGGGTGGCGATCGAGAGGATCTGGCCCTGGGAGATCGCGCCCGTGTTGTAGCCCACGGCGTCGAGGGTCTCCTGGGCGGCCTTCTCGATCCCCTCGAAGAAGTTGCCGCGCTCGCGCATGCGCCGCCGGAGGTCGGCGTTGGCGCGGCGGGCCTGCTCGGGGGTCGCGGTGGGCTTCACGCTGCGCCGCTTCAACTCCTCGTAGAGCCCCACGATGTGTTCGAGGACGTCGTTGGGGACCCGCTTGCCCACGCGCAGGTGCGGCAGGTCGAGGGTCTGGTAGACGGGATCGCGCTGGGCCTCCTCGACGGAGATCTCCAGCTGCGCGCGGCGGCTGGGCGGCTGCCGGGACAGCAGCTCCTGCACCGAGACGCCGAGCGCCTTCGACAGCGCGGTGAGCAGCGAGAGCTTCGGCTCGCGCTTGCCGTTCTCCAGCAGCGAGAGCTGCGACGGCGCCCGGCCGACGCGTTCGCCCAGGTCGGAGAGTGTCATCGAACGCGCGCGGCGTAGGTGTCGGAGCCGCTGGCCGAACGTGACGAGATCCAGATCGCCGGGCAGCTCGGCCGGAAAAGCCGGTATTTCTTCTGCACCAAAGTACGCCATAGCTTGATCCTAGGGAAAGAAGCTCAGAAATTCACTAGGTTCTGCCCCGAAAAACCCTGGATCTTTGCGCAGAATCGTTGTTACCGGCGGGGAACGAAACCCCGGTCCGCTTCCGCACCGGCGGCCGTGCCGCGGCACGGCTCCGGGGCCGCCGCGAAACGGGGCCCCGCGGCAGCGGGCCAGGGCAGGGTCTCCAGCCGGCACACACACCAGGACCGACGCGAGGGCGATCGGACAACCGCGACGCGAAGGCGGGTTGATCATGAGCACCACCAGCCGTATCACGAGCTTGCAGCAGGAAGCCGGCGCCGCACTCCAGCGCGAGTGGGACACCGACCCGCGCTGGGCCGGGATCGAGCGCACCTTCTCCGGCGAGGACGTGATCCGGCTGCGCGGCTCGATCACCGAGGAGCACACCCTCGCCCGCCTGGGCGCCGAGCGGCTGTGGTCGCTGCTGCACAGCGAGGATTACGTCAACACACTGGGCGCCCTCACCGGCAACCAGGCCGTCCAGCAGGTCCGCGCGGGGCTCAAGGCCATCTACCTGTCCGGCTGGCAGGTCGCCGCCGACGCCAACCAGGCCGGCCAGACCTACCCCGACCAGAGCCTCTACCCCGCCAACTCGGTTCCGCAGGTCGTGCGGCGCATCAACAACGCGCTGCTGCGCGCCGACCAGATCACCTGGTCGGAGGGCGACGACAGCGCGCCGCACTGGCTCGCGCCGATCGTCGCCGACGCCGAAGCCGGGTTCGGCGGCGTCCTCAACGCCTACGAGCTGATGAAGAGCATGATCGCCGCGGGCGCAGCGGGGGTCCACTGGGAGGACCAGCTCGCCTCCGAGAAGAAGTGCGGCCACCTCGGCGGGAAGGTCCTCATCCCCACCGGCCAGCACGTCAAGACGTTGAACGCGGCCCGCCTCGCCGCCGATGTGGCCGGCGTCCCCAGCCTGGTCGTGGCGCGCACCGACGCGCAGGCCGCGACGCTCATCACCTCCGACGTCGACGAGCGCGACCGCGCCTTCGTCACCGGGGAGCGCACCGGCGAGGGCTTCTACCGGGTGCGCAACGGCATCGAGGCGTGCGTCTCGCGCGGCCTCGCCTACGCGCCCTACTCGGACCTGCTGTGGATGGAGACCTCGACGCCGGACCTCGAGGTCGCCCGCACCTTCGCCGAGCGGATCAAGGCGGAGCACCCCGACCAGATGCTGGCCTACAACTGCTCGCCGTCGTTCAACTGGAAGCGGCACCTGGACGACGCGACCATCGCCAAGTTCCAGCGCGAACTCGGGCACATGGGCTACACCTTCCAGTTCATCACCCTGGCCGGGTTCCACTCGCTGAACCACTCGATGTTCCACCTCGCCAAGGGCTACGCCGAGAGCGGCATGCGCGCCTACGTGGAGTTGCAGGAGGCGGAGTTCGCCGACGAGGCCGAGGGCTACACCGCGACCCGGCACCAGCGCGAGGTCGGCACGGGCTACTTCGACCAGATCTCGACGGCGATCACGCCCGACGCCTCGACCACGGCGCTGGCCGGCTCCACCGAGGAGGACCAGTTCGCCGCGGCCCACTGACGGCCGCGGCCACCGACCACCCCCCTAGCGCTCCCCTCCGCTTTCCGTGGCTGGGGCGGAGGGGAGCGCACACCGCGCGCACGCCACCCGCGCGCGGCGGTGGCGAGGCAGTGGGGGACCCCCGGCGCGGCGCCGGGGGTCCCCCGTTGCCGTGTCCCGCGGCGGGGAAAGGGGGCATGCGCACGGCCGGCGGCGGCCGGCGATCCCCGACACCGGGCGGAAAACGGGGCGCGTGACGGCGGCGTCGTGCGGCATCCTGTGCGGCATGGGATCCGATGACCGACCCGCACTGCTCGACGGGACCGGCGGCGGCCGCGTCACCTGGGACGCGCTGCCCCCGCGAGTGCGCGCCGCTGTCGAAGAGGGCCTCGGCGCCCCGGTCCTCGAGGCCCGTTCGCAGGCCGGCGGCTTCTCCCCCGGTCTCGCCTCGCGGCTGCTGCTGGCCGACGGCGGCAGGGCCTTCGTCAAGGCCGCCGGGCCGGAGCTCAACCCCGACACCCCCGGCATCCACCGCCGGGAGATCGCCAACGCCGCCGCGATCCCCGCCGCGGCACCGGTGCCGAACCTCCTGTGGTCGCTGGACGAACCCGAGGAGGACGGCGGCTGGGTGGCGCTCGCCTTCGCCGACGTCGACGGGCGCCAGCCGCGGCTCCCCTGGCGCGACGAGGAGCTCGACCGGGTCATCGCCGCGGCCGACGCGCTGCACGACAGCCTGACCCCCGTGCCGCCGGGCACCTTCGACACCGGTCCGTTCCCGGGGTTCGGCTACTGGCGGCGCCTCGCGGCAAAGGGCACCGCGCCCGCCGGGCTCGACCCCTGGTGCCTGCGCAACCTGGACCTGCTCGCGCGCCTCGAGGCCGAGACCCCCGAGGCGGTCGCGGGCGACACGCTACTGCACGGCGACCTGCGCGCCGACAACATCCTGCTCGTCGACGCGCCCGGCACGCCGCACGACGTCGTCTTCGTCGACTGGCCGTGGGCCTGCGTCGGCGCGGCCTGGCTCGACACGCTCATCATGCTGCCCAGCATCGCCATGCAGGGCGGCCCCACCCCCGCCGATGCGGCCGCCCGGATCCCGCGCCTGCGCGCGGCCGACCCCGACGCGGTCACCGCCGTACTGGCCGTCGTGACGGGCTTCCTGCTCGGCCAGTCCCTGCGTCCGCCGCCGCCCGGGCTGCCCACGGTGCGCGGGTTCCAGGCGGCCCAGGGCCGTATCGCCCTCGACTGGCTCCGCACACGCGTACCGGCGTGACGCCGGGCCGCCGGGCCGCCGGGCCGCCGGGTGTAGGAGCGCCCCCAACGACACCAGTGACCCGGACGATAGCGGGTTGGCTACCGTCGCGGCTGCGAAGCACCCGGCGGCAACCCACCCCCTTTCCCCAGGTCGCGTGAACCGCACGCCCCTACTGCGCCCGCTTCGCGGCGTATCGCGCAGCGGGGGCCCGCGACGGCACCGCCTGCCCGGGCGCGCGTGGCCACCGCAATAGGGCACAAGTGGAATGATCAACGCCATGACCGATTCGCGCACCGGCCAGGAGGCCCCGGACCCCGCAGACGACGAGCCGCCCGCGCCGGCGCTCTCGGGCCCCGCAGGCGACGAACCGCCGCGCACGTCGGCGCTCCCGGAGCCCGCGCCGCTCAGTCGGCGGATGCTCGTCGGCGAGGTGCTGGTGGTCCTCGCGCTGTCGCTGGGGGCGTCGGCGATCTCGGCGACGATCTCGTTCATCGGGGCGATCACGGCGCGCGTGTCGCTCTCGCGCCAGACCGCCAGCCTGATCACCTCGCGCGCCGACGGCCGCCCGTGGCTGGACCTCGCCTGGCAGCTCTACTCGCTCGCCTTCGCGCTGGTGCCGGTCGTGCTGGTGGTCTACCTGCTCTACCGGTCGCGGGAGTCGCACCGGACGATGGGATTCGACGCGCGGCGGCCGGCGTTCGACGCCCTTTCGGGCGCCGGGCTCGCCGCTGCGATCGGGGCCGGCGGGCTGCTCGTCTACCTGGTGTCGTACCAGCTCGGGCTGACCGTCCAGGTCAAGCCGAGCGCCCTGCCCGAGAACTGGTGGACGCTGCCGGTGCTCGTCCTCCAGGCGGCGAAGAACGGCGTGCTGGAGGAGGTGATCGTGGTCGGCTACCTGCTGGTGCGGCTGCGCCAGCTCGGCTGGTCGCCCGCCGCCGCGATCGCCCTCAGCTCGGTGCTGCGCGCGTTCTACCACCTCTACCAGGGGGTCGGCATGTTCTTCGGCAACCTGGTCATGGGCGTGGTGTTCGGCTGGTTCTACCACCGCTACGGCCGGGTGATGCCGCTGGTGGTCGCCCACACGGTGATCGACGTCGTGGCGTTCGTCGGCTCGATCTACCTCATCGGCCGGGTCGACTGGCTGCCCGGCGGTTGAACCGCCCGGCCGCCGGGCCCCTGCTCAGGCCGCGACACCGCCGCGGTCGGCCCCGGCGGGCGCTGCGGCGTCCTCCAGGTAGCGGTCGCGGCCGAGGAGCATGCCCGCGGCGAGGTTCAGCGTGGCGATGCCGAGCATCATCGCGATGGGCACCTGCCATCCCCCGGTCAGCTCGTGCAGCAGGCCGAACAGGAACGGGCCGAGCCCCGCCATGAGGTAGCCGATGCTCTGGCTGGAGGCCGACATCGCGGCGGTCCCCGCCGCGGTGCGGGTGCGCACGGCGAAGAAGGTCAGCGCCAGGGGGAACGTGCTCATGCCCAGGCCGATGAGGGTGGCCCAGATCCACACGCCGCCGATCGGCGCGAGCCACAGCCCGGTGAAGCCGGCGACGTAGCAGGCGTAGAACAGGACGATGAAGAGCCGGTGGTCGCGGACGCGCGCCATGAGCGCGGGGAGCGCCAGCGAGGTGGGGATGGACAACGCGGTCAGGTAGGACAGCACGAGCCCCGCGCTGCCCGCGCTCAGCCCGTTGTCGCGCAGCAGTTCGGCGAACCAGCCGAACAGCACGTAGGCGATCGTCGCCTGCGAGCCGAAGAACACCACGCTCTGCCAGCCCATGGCGGTGCGCAGCACCGTGCCGGTGCCGAGTGCCTTGCGGTCGGCCCGCGCCGGGGGTTCGTCGCGCAGGACGAACACCCACGGGAGCACGCCGAGCACGGCCACCAGGGCGTAAGCGCCGATCGCGATGTGCCAGCCGCCCGCGGCCTGCGCCAGGGGCACGGTCCCCGCCGCAGCGCCGGTGGTGCCCAGCGCCAGCCCGGTGGTGTACAGGGTGGTCATTGCGCCCACCCGCTCGGGGAAGTGCTGCTTGATCAGGGTCGGCAGCAGGACGTTGCCGACCGCGCCCCCCGAGAGCGCGACGGCGCTGAACAGCAGGAACAGCCACTGGTCGGTCATGAGCGCCCGTGCGGCCAGGCCGAGCGCGAGCGCGCCGATGGCGCCGACCAGGAGGTGGTGCTCGCCGAACCTGCGGATCATCGCCGGGGTGAGCGCCCCGAACACCGCGAAGCACAGCACGGGCAGGGTGGTGAGGACCCCGGCGACGGCGCTGGACATGCCGAGTCCGGCGGTGACCTCGCCGAGGACCGGCCCGATGCTGGTGATGGCGGTGCGCAGGTTGATGGCCGCGAGACCGACGCCCGCGACCAGCAGCCACGCGACGTTCCGCCGCCGGGGCGGCCCGTGGTGCTGGGAACGGGAGGAACCCGGTGGATTGGGCATCAAGGGGAGGTTCTCACGGACGGTCCGGGACACGGCTGACACACATTCATAGGATGATCGGATGTAGGCTCTAAAGGGTAACGCATCAGCATCCATGGGTCTTCCGGCCCTCGCAACTGGTCTAGGCTCCGCTCTTAACCACTCCGCTCGCACAGCACATCCGGCCGATGCCGCATTCCATCGGCTGCCATCCGCAGGAGGTAAGCGCGTGCCCCTCGCATCAACGCGCCGTACCGGGCTCGTCGACCAGGTCATCAGCCAGCTCCGCGCCCAGATCGACTCGGGAGAGTGGTCCGTCGGCGATCGCATCCCCACGGAGTCCGAGCTGTCCGACCAGCTCGAAGTTGGCCGCAACACCGTACGGGAGGCCGTGCGCGCGCTCGCGCACGCCGGGCTGCTGGAGATCCGCCAGGGCGCCGGCACGTTCGTGCGCGCGTCCAGCGAGCTGGGCGGCGCGCTGCGCCGCCGCCTGGAGCGGTCGCGGCTGCGCGAGAAACTGGAGGTGCGCCGCGCGCTTGAGGTCGAGGCGGCCCGGCTCGCCGCGCTGCACCTCACCGAGGAGGACCGCCTCGCGATCACCGCCGCCATCGCGGCGCGCGACGCGGCGTGGGCCGAGCACGACATGGCGGTGTTCGTCGAGTCCGACTTCGCGTTCCACCGCGCGGTGGTGGCCGCGACCCACAACTCCCTGCTGGTGGAGCTCTACGACGACATCGCCCAGGTGGTCTACGAGAGCATCGCGCACACGGCCTACACGGAGCCGGCCAGCACCGCCACCGTCGACCACAGCGCCCTCGCCGACGCGATCCTCGACGGCGACTCCGCCCGCGCCCTTCGCGAGGCGACCTGCTACCTCGACGAGCTGCTGAGCAAGACCGCCGACTGATCCCGGCGCACCGCAGCCCTTTCCGGCCCGGCGCTCCTGTGCTAACGTTCTCGACTTCGCGGGCGCCCCGGACCTGAGCCCTCTCAGGGCCGTGCCACCTTTTCCTGACGACGAGGAGCACGGCACGGTGCGGGTCCTGTTCGCGGTGTTCAGCTATGAGCTGCGCCGCTTCTCCACTTATCGGGTCGCCACGGCGGCCGGCGTCTTCACCAACAGCGTCTTCGGCGTCATCAACGCCATGGTGCTCCTCGCGGTGTTCGACGCCAAGCCCGAGATCAACGGCTACGTCGCCGAGGACGCCGTCCTCCAGGTCTTCGTCGCCCAGGCGATGATCGGCCCCGTGGCGATCTTCGGCCCGCCGCTCGACCTCGCCGACCGCATCCGCACCGGCGAGATCGCCGTCGACCTGCTCCGCCCGGTCCACCCCCTGCTGTGGTGGCTGGCGCACGACCTCGGCCGCGCGGCGTTCAGCCTCGCCTTCCGCAGCGCGCCGACGTTCACGGTGGGGCTGCTGGTCTTCGCGCTGCCGCCCCCGGCGGCCCCCGAGCAGTGGGCGGGCTTCGCCGCCGCGATCCTGCTGGCCACCCTCGTCGGTTTCGGCCTGCGCTACCTCTACGCCATCTCGGGGTTCTGGCTCATGGACACCCGCGGCGTGCACGCCACCGCCTGGCTGCTCGGCACGTTCGCGTCGGGGATGGTGCTGCCGCTGGTGCTGTTCCCCGACGCCATGGCCCAGGTGCTGCGGCTGCTGCCCTTCGCGGCGCTCGTGCAGGTACCGGCAGAGATCCTGATGGACAAGGCCACCCTGCCCGGCGGGACGATCGCGGGCGGGCTGGCCTACCAGGCGGCGTGGGCGGCGGCGCTGATCGCCATCGGCACGCTGCTGACCGCCCGCGCCACCCGCAAGGTGGTGGTCCAGGGTGGCTGAGCCGAGCACGGCGCGCACGCTCACCACCGAGCCGCGCCGCACCCCGCCCGCGCCCCGCTCCGTGGGCGCCTACCCCCTGCTCGCGTGGACCTGGATGCGGGCCATGGCGCAGTACCCGGTGTCGCTGCTCCTGCTCACCTTCGGCCAGGCCGCCAGTACCGGCCTGGAGCTCACCGCGCTGTTCTTCGTGTTCGGCCACGCCCATCAGCTCGCCGGGTTCGGCATCAACGAGGCGCTGCTCATCTACGGCCTGGCCGGGGTGGCGTTCTGCCTCGCCGACTTCTTCATGGGGTCGGTGGAGCGGCTGGGCGAGCACGTCCGCAAGGGCAGCTTCGACACCATGCTCGTGCGCCCCGTCTCCCCGCTGGTGCAGTTGGCGACCGACGAGTTCTCGCCGCGGCGGCTGGGCAAGGTCGTCCCCGCCGTCGCGGCGCTCTGCTACGCGCTGGCGGTCCTCGACATCGACTGGACCCCGGCGCGGATCCTGATGCTGCCGGTGCTGATCGTGTCCTCGATCGTCATCTGCTGCTGCGTCTGGACGCTGGGCGCCTCCATCCAGTTCTTCATCGCCGACGCCCGCGAGGTCGCGAACTCCGTCACCTACGGCGGCCAGGCCATGACCGAGTACCCGCTCGCGATCTACGGCCGGAGCGTGGTCCGCACGGCGACCTTCGTCGTGCCCCTCGCGTTCGCCAGCTGGCAGCCCGCGCTGTTCCTGCTCGACCGCCCCGACCCCACCGGCCTGCCCGAGTGGCTGCGCTACGCGGCACCGGGGGTCGCACTGCTGATGTCCCTCGCCGCCACGCTCGCCTGGCGCACCGGCCTGCGCCACTACCGTTCCACCGGGAGCTGATCACCATGCCCGACCTGCCCGCCGCGGCGGCACACCCCGCCCCCGCCGACCCCATTGTCGACGTCCGCGGCCTGGGGCGGTCCTTCACCGTGTCCGAAGGGCCGTTCCTCCGGCGCACCCGGCGCACGGTCCACGCGGTCGCCGATGTGGGCTTCACCGTGCCCCGCGGCGCGATCGTGGGCTACCTCGGCCCCAACGGCGCGGGCAAGTCCACCACCATGAAGATGCTGACCGGCATCCTCTCGCCCAGCTCCGGCACGGTGCGGGTGGCAGGGCTGGAGCCGGCCCGCCAGCGCACCCGGCTCGCCGCGCGCATCGGCGTGGTGTTCGGCCAGCGCACCACCCTGTGGTGGGACCTCCCGCTGCGCGACAGTCTCGCGCTCACCCGGCACCTGTACCACGTCCCGGCCACCGACCACGCGCGGCGCCTCGCCGAGCTCACGGAGCTGCTCGAACTCGGCCCGTTCCTGCGCACACCCGTGCGCCAGCTCAGCCTCGGCCAGCGCATGCGCGGCGACCTCACGGCCGCGCTGCTGCACGACCCGGAGCTGCTGGTCCTGGACGAGCCCACGATCGGCCTGGACGTGGTCAGCAAGTCCACGATCCGGGAGTTCCTGCTGAAGCTGAACGCCGAGCGCGGCACCACGATCCTGCTCACGACGCACGACCTCGGCGACGTCGAGCGGCTGTGCCGGCGGGTGATGGTGATCGACCACGGGCGGCTGGCGTTCGACGGCGACATCGCGGCGCTGCGCGACTCCGCACCGGCACCGCGCACCCTGGTGGTCGACCTCGCCGCGCCGACCGCGCCGATCACGGTCGCCGGGGCCCGCTGCGTCGCCGTCGAGGGGCCCCGCCAGTGGCTGGAGCTCGACGCGAACCCGGCGGCGGTCATCGCCGCTGTCGCGGCCGAGCACGAGGTCGCCGACCTCACCCTGCGCGAACCCGACATCGAGGAGGTGGTGGCGGACCTGTACCGGCGGCCGGCCGGCGAGCGCGGCCGCATCACCGCGTGACCGGCGGCCGGAATTGGCGGTGCCCCCGACTCACTGGTAGAGCTGCACCATGGGCACCGCACTCCTCGCCATCTCCGGCATCGTCGTTTCACTCGCCTTCATCGGCGGGCTGTGGTATGTCCTCGGCCGCGGCGACCGCATCCGGCGCGCCCGGCGCGCCGAGCACGGGGTCCGCGCGAACGCCGTGGTCGCGCGCGTCGACCCGATGGCGACGGGTCGGGGCCGAGGGTACGAACAGCCCTTCCACCTGCGGTTCACCGACACCCGTGGGAACGCGCAGACCCAGCGGCTCACGGCCGGGTTCGGCGGGATCGTCCCGGTCGTGGGGTGGCGGGTCGGGGTGGTGTTCGACCCCGACGACCCTGCGAACGTGGCGATCGAGGAGAACCCCTACCTGCACGGCCTGACCGGCGCGCCGGCCGCCGACCGGGGCCGGGCCGCGCGCGTTGCCGTGATCCTGGCGATCGTCGTCGCCCTGCTCTTCGCGGGACTCGGCACCGCCTGCGTCCTCGTCGAAGGGCCGGACCGCAGCAGGTACGTCCTCGCGGCCATCGGCCTGTTCTTCTGCGCCGCGACCGTGCTGCCGCTGAGCCTTGCCGCCTGGATGCTCCGCTCTGTGCTGCGCATGCGCCGACGCGGCGTCACCACCACCGGAACGGTCACCCACAGCTGGACGGAGCGGCGCCGGAGCTCCAACGGCGGCACCTCGAGGGTGCACCTCTACGTCGTCCTGTTCGACCTGCCCGACGGCAGGCAGGTACACCGGCGCGCACCCGAATCCGGCAGTCGGTCCAAGCACACGCCGGGCCGCCGGCTGGAGGTGGCGTTCGACCCGGCCGACCCCACGGTGTTCCAGACGGGGTCGCTGGGGCGAAGGCTGCTCGTACCGATCGTCATCCTGGCGCTCGGCGGGGTGTTCGCGGTGCTCGGAATCGCGTTCACCGCGACCGGTCTGACCGCGCCCGGCGTCTTCTGAGTGCGGGAACACCGCCGGCGACAAACCCTACTGAGCAGTAACCGAGAGTCATCCGGGCGGTGCCGATTTGGCCGAATCCGGTCGCACACCCCCCTTGCCCGACATCAGGACCCAAGGGTTGCAATGCGTGTATGAACCAAACGTTTCTGTGCACGATGATTACCAACTGTCACTGATGTATTCATTTCGGTCATCCATGCCTAAGGTTCTCGACGTGCGGTGCGACAGCGCCGCGGCAGAAGGTGCCCGCCCCCACACCGTTGCGGGCACCGTCCGTCTGCGAGCAGGAGGAACCACGTGGATCGAATTTCAGGAAAGCGCACCGCTCTCGGGGTCGCGACGGCCTCGTTGCTCGTTCTCCCCATGGGCGCTCTCGGCGCCGGCGCGGCCAATGCCGACGAAATCGCCCCGCTGAAGTCGGCCGGTGCGGACGCGGTCGCGGGCGAGTACATCGTGGTCCTGGAGGACGGTGTCTCGACCACCAAGGCGGCACCGGCCGACCTCGGGATCGCGAAGAAGGACGTCAACCACACCTACAACGCCGCCGTGCAGGGCTACGCCGCCGACTTGAGCGAGAAGAAGCTCGACGAGGTGCGCGGCAGCTCCGAGGTCGCGTTCGTCGAAGAGGTCGGCACGGTCGAGGCGAACGAGGTCACCTGGGGCCTCGACCGCATCGACCAGGAGGCCCTCCCCCTCGACGGTGCCTATGAGACCACCGCCAAGGGCAAGGGGACCAACGCCTACATCATCGACACCGGCATCGACGTCGAGCACGAGGACTTCGGCGGCCGCGCCGAGGTCGGGCACGACGCCACCGGCGGCGACGGCGCCGACGGCCAGGGGCACGGCACGCACGTCGCCGGCACCGTGGGCAGCAAGACCTACGGCGTCGCCCCCGAGGCGAACCTGTTCGGCGTGAAGGTCCTCGGCGACGACGGTTCGGGCACGACCGACGACGTCGTCGCGGGCATCGACTGGGTGACCGAGAACGCCGGCGAGAACGCGGTGGCGAACCTGTCGCTGGGCGGCGGGGCCTCGCAGGCCATCGACGACGCGGTCAACTCGCTCGCCGAGTCGGGCACGTTCGTCGCGGTCGCGGCCGGCAACGAGAGTGCCGACGCGGGCAACTCCTCCCCGGCGCGCGCCGAGGGTGTTGCCACCGTCGCGGCCGGCGACGAGACCGACACCTCCGCCGAGTTCACCAACTTCGGCGAGGCCGTCGACATCTACGCGCCCGGTGTGGGCATCGAGTCGACCGTTCCCGGCGGCGGCACGGAGGCGCTCGACGGCACCTCGATGGCGAGCCCGCACGTGGCCGGTGCGGCCGCGCTGTACAAGTCCGCCGAAGGCGACGCCGACCAGGCGACCATCCAGTCCTACCTGGTCGACAACGCGACGTCCGACGCGCTCCAGGGCGTCCCGGACGCCACGGTGAACAAGCTGCTCAACGTGTCCGGTCTGTGAGTTCCCCGCACATTCTCAGGCTGGACACCGCCGGACCGCGCCGCTGAGCGGCGCGCGGACGGCAGCAGGAGAGGGCCCCGGCGCACCAGCGCCGGGGCCCTCGGCCTTCGGTCACCGCGTTCGGCGCGCGGTCGGCCGGCGCACGCGGCACACGTTCGGCCGACTCGTTCGCCGCGGTCAGCCGGCGCGTTCGGCCGACGTCGGGGCCGGCCGCCGGCCGCCGTCCCAGCCGGCGACCCGTGTCGGGTCGAGGTGCAGCAGGTCCAGCGTCGACCCGCCGGAGCACACGGCCGCCAGGATCTCCTCGTCGCGGGAGACGGCGCGGAGGGTCTCGTCCACGATCGCGGCGACCCTCCCGCGCGGCAGGCACACGACGCCGTCGTCGTCGGCGACGATCCAGTCGCCGCGCCGGACGCCGGTGGGCGCAGGCTCGCCCGCCATGAACACCTCCTGACCGACGGCGCCCCCGGCGTCGTGGCCCGCGGTGCGCACCGAGACGCCCGCGGCGACGACCGGCAGCCCGGTGCGCGCGATTGCGGCGACGTCGCGCACGCAGCCGTCGATGACGATCGCCGCGAGCCCGCGCATCGCCGCGGCGACGGCGAGGATCTCGTCGACGTAGCCGTACTCGGGGTCGGCCGCCGCGTCGACCACCAGGGCGGCGCCCTGGGGGGCCTGCGCGACAGCGACGTGGATCGCCAGGTTGTCGCCTGGCGCGCACCGCACCGGCAGGACCGTCGCCGCGAACGGCGCACCCGCGGCGAGGGTGAAGAGGTGGCCGCCCAGGGGGCGGCCCCCGCTCCGGGTGAGGGCCGTCGTGCCCACTGCCGTCAAGGATTCCGCTAGAGCCACGTCAGCCTCCCGATGAACCGCGCTGTGCCGGGTGCGCCCGCTGCGGACGCTGCTCCGCGCCGCTCGTCCGCGCGGCGGCCCGCGGGGGCGGGGCGGGTGGATCCGGAACGGGTCCGCGAAGGCCCGGCCCTCTACATACTCACGGGTAACTTAGAGTCGGCGCAAGACGTTCCGCCCGGAAAAAAGCCAAAAATGCTACCGGCGGTTACAGTGGTGCGCGCGCGGCCGGGCGGGACCCGATCAGGACCCCGCCAGAGCGGCCACGGCGTCCAGCGCGGAGCGGGCCGCGGCGACGTCGTGGACCCGGAACACCCTGGCGCCCTCCCACGCGGAGACCGCGAGCACCGCGAGGGTGCCGGCCAGCCGGTCGGTCACCGCGGCGTCGAGGGTCTCGCCGATGAAGTCCTTGTTCGACACCGCGACGAGGACCGGCCAGCCGGACCCCGCCAGTTCGCCCAGGCGCCGCGTGAGCTCCAGCGAGTGGTAGGTGTTCTTGCCGAAGTCGTGCGTCGGGTCGATCATGACCCGGTCGGGGTCGACCCCGAGCCCGACCGCGCGTTCGGCCAGCCCGGTGACGGTGCCCACGACGTCGGCCATGACGTCCTCGTAGGCCACCCGGTGCGGGTCGGTGCGCGGCGCGAGTCCGCCGCTGTGACTGCACACCAGCGCGAGGCCGTGCTCGGCCGCCACCGCGGCGAGACCGGGGTCGGCGCCGGCCCAGGTGTCGTTGATCATGTCGGCGCCGGCCTCGGCGCACTCGCCGCCCACCCGGGCGCGCCAGGTGTCGACCGAGATGACGACGCCCGGATGGCGCTCCCGCAGCGCCGCGACGAACGGCACCGTGCGGCGGATCTCCTCCGCGGCGGAGACGTGCGCGCCGTAGCCGGCCTTCACCCCGCCCACGTCGATGATGTCGGCGCCGCGCTCCACCGCGGTGTCGACGGCGCGCATGGCCGAGGCGAAGCCGAACGTGGCGCCCTTGTCGTAGAAGGAGTCGGGCGTGCGGTTCACGACCGCCATGACCGCGTGGTCGCCGGGGCCGAACACGCGGCCGCCCAGCCGCAGCCGCCCCGACGGGACCCGCGCGGCCGACCCCTCCCCCCGGTCCTGCTCCTGCCCTGCCCGGCTCATCGTGCTCGCTCCCCCTCTGCGGTACCGGCCGTGGGCGCCGCCGGACGCGCCCCCTCCCCTAGCCGGGCACGCCGTGCCGTGCGACCGGCAGCACCGGGCCGCGTTCGGGAGCACCCGGGATGGGCGCGGGCGCCCCGGCCGCGACCTGCTCGACCGCCGCGGGCACGCCGACGCGGTGCTGCTCCTTGACCACCGCCAAATGCTCCCAGGTCTCGACCTCGCTCACCTCAGGGTGCGAACGGATCGTCTCCAGCGCCTCCACCAGGGTAGGGCGGTCGGCGGCGCTGGCGTTGCCGACCAGGTCGAACCGGCCGAACCCGGTCGCGGCGAAGGACACCCCCGGCATCGCGCCGAGCGCGGTACCGATCGCGGCGGCGTCGCCCCGGCAGCACAGGCCGAAGCCCAGCTCCTCGTTGGCCCCGACGGCGGACGGCTCGATCAGGGCGGTCACGTGGACCACCCCGGCGTCGATGAGCCGCACCACCCGCGACCGCGCGGCGGCCTGGGACAGCCCGACGTGGCGGGCGAGCGCCGCGTAGGACGCCCTGCCGTCGCGCTGGAGGTGCCTGATGAGCCGCCAGTCGAGCGGGTCGATCGGGATCTCGCGGAGCCTGCGCACGCTGGCGTAGGCGTCCCTGACGATCGCGTCGGCCCGGAAGGTCTCGGCCGCCATGACACCCGGCAGCCCGCGCAGTTCGGCGAGCTCGGCGGCGAGCGCGGCGTCGTCGCGGACCCTGACGTGCGCGACAGCGGAGTAGCGTCCCGCTGTCTGCGCGGCGAAGACCACGGAATCGCGTTCCGCGAGCTCCTTCATGAGCGGGGTCACCGGTCCGATGACCCTGAACGAGACGTGCCCGAACACCTCCATTCCCAGAACACCTGCGTGCAGGACCCCGACGATCCGGATGGCGCCGGCACCGACGAGCTGCCGTACACGGGCTCGTACCGCGGTGCGCGACAGACCTACGCCATCGGCAAGGGCCTGATATGTCGCTCTTCCGTCCCCCTGCAGCGCTCCTACGAGCGCGGCATCGACCGCATCAAGCACGACGAATGCCTTTCATCATTTCAATGACGGCGTCCTTCTCCCCCCGGACACCGCCCCCTCTTGCGGCCAGATCATTGCAGTTGTAGCGCGACTTAACTACCGATCGCCAAAGAAACAAGGACGACTTTGGTCGAATACGCTTCTGGAGCCGGACATCGTCACACGGGGCTTGACATAACAGACACGTGACGGACGGGAACCGGTTCGCTCACCGCGGTGCCAACAACCCTCGCAAACCACGACACTTGAGACGGATCGACAACTCACGACACAGGTGAACCTTTAGGGCGGCTAAGGGATCATACGGAGTCAGGACCCGTCTTCCCCCTCATCAAGGGGCAAGTCCGGGCAACGATCACGTCATATCAGGTTGATCCCTCCGCTGTGCGGTAGTGAACGGGGACCGGCGCTTGGCGCGCGCGGCCGCGCCGAGCGGTCCCGTCGCGCTCAGAGGGGTCAAGGGCGCCGGGGCGCCTCCACTACATGGGGACGGAAAGGAAGCAGATGGCCGAGCAGGAGGACGAGGGGCGCAACTCCTCGGCGGCGAAGCGCCCCATGGGCACCATGCGGGCGCTGCTGTGGACCACGGGCTCGGTGTTCATCCCGGGGATCGCCCACCTGCGCACCGGGCGCAAGGCCGCGGGGGCGGTCATCCTCGGCGCGTACCTGCTGCTCGTCGCGGCCGCCGTGGTCGCGGCCGTGCTGGTCAGCGGCGACCTCGCCAGCGGGGCCCGGCTCGGCCTCCAGAGCCGGTGGCTCCTGACCGCGGCCGGGGTCGCGTTCGTCGTCGCCGTGCTGTGGATGACCGTGATCGTCCACTCGTGGTCCATCACCCGCCCGCCGGGCCGGCGCTGGGGGGTGCGCGTCCTCAGCTCCTCGCTGGTCCTCGTGCTGTGCCTCGCCATCGCCGCCCCCGCCGGCGCGGTCATGTACGCCTCCTACACCTTCTACGACGCCATGACCACCGTCTTCGGCAACGAGCCCGGCGACGTCCCGCACAACGCCGCCGACCCGTGGAACGGCCAGGACCGGGTCAACGTCCTGCTGCTCGGCGGCGACTCCGGCGACAACCGGTACGGCACGCGCACCGACTCCATGATGGTGGCCAGCATCGA
Source organism: Murinocardiopsis flavida (assembly GCF_003014485.1). Classification (GTDB taxonomy): domain Bacteria; phylum Actinomycetota; class Actinomycetes; order Streptosporangiales; family Streptosporangiaceae; genus Murinocardiopsis; species Murinocardiopsis flavida. Next base: position 334,539 of record NZ_PYGA01000002.1, read on the forward strand.
CGTCAAGTACGGCGACGTCGTGCTCATCGGCCTGCCCCGCAACCTGGAGAGCGTCCAGTTCCCCAAGGGCTCCGCCCTCGCCGAGCGCTACCCGCCGCCCGCCGGGTTCACCGACCTGCTGAACGAGGTGTACCAGGCCGTCGCCGACGACCCCAAGAAGCTGGCCATCGACCCCGACGCCTCCGACCCCGCCGCCGACACCCTGAAGCAGGTCATCAGCGACTCCATCGGCCAGGAGATCGACTACTACACCCTCGTCGACATGTACGGCTTCGCCAAGATGATCGACGCCGTCGGCGGCATCGACGTCCACGTCGACGAGCCCATCCCCTACGGCCTCGAAGGCAAGGTCATCGAATCCGGCGACCAGCACCTCACCGGCGACGAAGCCATGTGGTACGGCCGCAGCCGCACCAACAGCGACGACTACTCGCGCATGGGCCGCCAGGGCTGCCTGATCAAGTACGTCGCCGAGCAGGCCGACCCCGCGACCCTCCTCACCAGCTTCCAGGACCTCGCCGGGGCGACCAAGCGCACCTTCCGCACCGACATCCCCCAGTCGAAGGTGCCGCACTTCGTCGACCTCGCCCAGCAGGTCTCCGAAGGCAACATGAAGACCTTCCAGCTGTCGCCGCCCCAGGTCAACACCGCGAACCCCGACTGGAAGAAGATCCGCACCCTGGTCGACGACGCGGTCCAGGAGCAGGAGGACGCCCAGGGCTCCGACGCCGGCCCCGACGACCAGGAGCCCAGCCCGTCCGCGTCCCCGAAGGACGAGACCGCCGAGCCGGGCGGCGGCGAGCCCTCCGCGTCGCCCACCACCCCCGGCCGCCAGGTCGGCGACGAGGCCACCTCCCTCGAAAAGCTCTGCCCCTGACCAGCCCCTGACCTGCCCTGCGGCGAAACCCCGGCCGGCCCGGCGTTCCCGGCCCGCGCGGAAATCCGCGCGGGCCGGGAACCGCCGCGGTCCCCGGCCGCGTCCGATCCCCAGTGAGTTCCCCCACCACCACTGAGGAGACGACCACAGTGCACACCTCACACCGGCCGCGCCCCGCGGGCAGGCGCCGCCCCATCGCGTCCTTCGCCGCGGCCGCGGCGCTCGGCCTGGCCCTCACCGGCTGCTCGGGCGGCATGCTGGGCGGCGGATCCGAACCCGAAGCCGATCCCGGAACCGCGGTCAAGGCCGACGAGGTCGTCGGCAAGGGCACCTGGCCCTACTGGTCCGACACCGGCAAGGTCACCTGGGAGATCAACGAGATGCGCCGGCGCGGCAAGCTCCTCCAGGTCACCATGCAGGTCACGCCGGGCACCCCCAAGTCCGACGCCGTCGACAGCCCCTCGCTGTACGACCTGTTCGGCACCTTCGACATCTACCTGGTCGACACCAAGAACATGCGGCGGCACACCATCGTCACGGACGAGAGCGGCGTCGAGCTCGCCCCCAACCGCGTCGACACCGGCGCCCCCTACGACAAGCCCACGACGCTCACCTACACCTTCGCCGCTCCGGAGAAGAACGTGCGGGCAATGGACGTCTACATCGCGGACTTCCCGCCGATCCTCGACGTCCCGGTGACCTCGTGAACGCCCCCCGGAGCGCGTGGCCGACGCGCATCGCCGCGTTCGGGGCGGCGGCCGCGCTGCTCCTCGCCGCGGCGCCGGCCGCCGCGGAACCCGACCAGGAGGGCGACCCCGACAAGGTCGGCCCCGGGCAGATCAGCGGGAGCGTGCACGGCTTCTCCCCACCCTCCACGATCCACGGGATCGAACCGGCCGAGTTCATCGAGGAGCTCACGGAGGAGGACGTCCGGGGCGACACCACCACCGTGACGATCTCGGCCGACGTCCTGTTCGAATTCGACAAGGCCACCCTCGGCAAAGGCGCCGAGAAGACCCTCGCCGGCATCGCCGACCGGCTGGAAGGCACCTCCGGCACCGTCGAGGTCGTCGGGCACTCGGACGGCATCGGCGAGGAGTCCTACAACCAGTCGCTCTCCGAGAAGCGGGCCGGTTCCGTGCAGAAGGCGCTGGAGGACGCGCTGGGCAGCGGCGCGCCCGAGATCACCGCGAGCGGCAAGGGCTCCGGCGACCCGATCGCCGACGAGAAGACCGACAAGGGCGACGACGACCCCGCCGGGCGGGCGAAGAACCGCCGGGTCGAGATCAGTTTCCAGGGCTGAAGCGCGCGCCGCCGCTCCCCCGGTGGTCGGGGCGCGGCGGGCCGGGGATTATCCTCCGTAGCGGACCAGGACGCGCTGCCGCCGGCCGCGCGTCCCGCCGCGCACACGCCCGCACGCCTGAAAGTAGCGCCCATGCCATCACCGCGCCCCACGGAACTCTCGCCTGCCCTGGACGCCGTCTACCGCGACGCACTGCTGCGCAACCCCGGTGAGACCGAGTTCCACCAGGCGGTGCTGGAGGTCCTGGAGACGCTCGGCCCGGTGTTCGCCGAGCGCGCCGAGCTCGCCGACGCGCGGATCCTGGAGCGCGTCCTCGAACCCGAGCGGCAGGTGATGTTCCGGGTCCCGTGGACCGACGACACCGGCGCCGTGCAGGTCAACCGCGGCTTCCGGGTGGAGTTCAACAGCGCGCTCGGCCCGTTCAAGGGCGGCCTGCGCTTCCACCCCTCGGTGAACCTCGGCATCATCAAGTTCCTCGGGTTCGAGCAGGTCTTCAAGAACGCGCTCACCGGGCTCAGCATCGGCGGCGGCAAGGGCGGCAGCGACTTCGACCCCAAGGGCCGCTCCGACGCCGAGGTCATGCGCTTCTGCCAGTCGTTCATGACCGAACTCCACCGGCATCTGGGCGAGCACACCGACGTCCCCGCCGGCGACATCGGCGTGGGCGGGCGCGAGATCGGGTTCCTGTTCGGGCAGTACCGCCGCATCACCAACCGCTGGGAGGCCGGGGTCCTCACCGGCAAGGGGCTGGGGTGGGGCGGCTCGCAGGCGCGCACCGAGGCCACGGGCTACGGCAACGTCCTGTTCACCGCCGAGATGCTGAAGACGCGCGGCGAGGACCTCGACGGCCGCCAGGTCGTGGTGTCGGGGTCGGGCAACGTCGCGATCTACTCGGTCGAGAAGGCGCAGCAGCTCGGCGCGAACGTCGTCGCCGTGTCCGACTCCGCCGGGTACGTGGTCGACGACAAGGGCATCGACCTCGCGCTGCTCCAGCAGGTCAAGGAGGTCGACCGCGGCCGGATCAGCGACTACGCCGACCGGCGCGGCTCCGCGGCGCGCTACATCGAGGGCGGCAGCGTGTGGGACGTGCCCTGCGACGTCGCACTGCCGTCGGCCACCCAGAACGAGCTCGACGGCGACGCCGCCCGCACACTCGTCCGCAACGGCGTGATCGCTGTCTCCGAGGGCGCGAACATGCCCACCACCCACGAGGGCATCGAGGTCCTGCGCGAGGCCGGTGTCGCCTTCGGTCCGGGCAAGGCCGCCAACGCCGGCGGGGTGGCGACCAGCGGACTGGAGATGGCGCAGAACGCCGCACGCGAGTCGTGGACCTTCGCCCGCGCCGAGGACCGGTTGACGGAGATCATGCAGGACATCCACACGGCGTGCTTCGAGACCGCCGAACGCTACGGCGCGCCGGGCGACTACGTGCTCGGCGCCAACATCAGCGGCTTCGAGCGGGTCGCCGACGCGATGCTCGCCCAGGGCGTCATCTAGTCAACGGGGACCTCAGCCGCGTGATCACCGGGGCCGCGCCCAACCGCGGCGCGCGGCTCCCGGTGCACCCGATGGCGGCGCGCCCATTGCCTGACGCGCCCAATGGCCGAGCCGGGGCTCACGGAGGCTCGTGCGGGGTGAAGCCGCCGTAGCGGCTGCGGTGGTACACCAGCGGGCGGGTGGCGGTCGCGACCTCCGCGTGGGCGACCCGGCCCACCACCAGCCAGTGGTCGCCCACGGCGAGGATGTCGTGGCGGCAGCAGAGGACGTGCGCGACCGCGCCGTCGAGCAGCGGCAGCCCGTCGGCACCCCGGTGCCAGCGGGTCGGCGGCGCGAACCGGTCGGTGTTCCTGGCGGCGAACCGCGCGGCGGCCCCGCTCTGGTCATCGGCGAGGACGTTGACGGCGAACGACCGGGCGTCGCGGATGCCCGGCCAGCTCCCCGACGCCGCGTTGATATAGAACGACACCAGCGGCGGGTCCAGGCTGACGCTGGTGAAGCTCGTCGCGGTGATGCCGACCGGGGCGCCGCCGCCGCGGCCCGCTGCGGGGTCGGCGGTGACGACGACCACACCGGCGGCGTGCGCGCCGAGCGCGCGGCGGAACGCGTCGGCGGAGACGTTGTTGCCGCGCGGGAGCGGCCCGTCGGCGGGCGCCGCCGGTCCGGGCGCGGGCGGTGCCGCCGGCCGCGTGTGCTCTCCGGCGTTCTCCGCACGCGGTGCGCGCATCCCTGCATCACCCTTCGCCCTTGCCCCCGGGCCGCCGGTCGGGCCCGCCCCAAGGGTAGAGGCCGCACCCTGTTCCCCGGACTGCCGGGGTGACACGTTCCCGAGCGGCGTCAACACGCTAGGTGCCCGGCCACACAATTCAGCCTTCCGCTCGCCGTCGCCATGTGTGACGATCCGGGTGGCGTGCGGAACCGCAGCGGCGCGGAACCCGCCGCGCGCGCCGAGCTCCACCGAATGGAGGCCCATGTCCGCCGGGCAGTTGTGGATGCTGATCGGCTTGGGCGTGTTCCACGGTGCGAACCCGGGCATGGGGTGGCTCATCGCGGTGTCGCGCGGCCTCCAGGAGGGCGGGCGGCGGGCGGTCGTGGGGGCCCTTCCCGCCATCGCCGCCGGCCACGCGGCGTCCATCGCCGTGGTCGCCGTGGTGATCACCGTCACCGGTTCGGTCGCCCTGTCGACCTGGTTCGCGATCGGCGGCGGCGTCGTGGTCACCGCGGCGGGCCTGGCGCTGCTGCTGAGCCGCAGCCACTTCCACTGGACCGGGGTCCGCATGGGGCTGGGGCACCTGGCGGCCTGGTCGTTCCTCATGTCGTCGGTCCACGGCGCCGGGCTGATGCTGCTCCCCGTCCTGGCGGGGCGGCTCGCCGACGGCCCGGACGTGCCCGCCGGCGCCCACCACGGCGGTGCCGCCGCGCACCCCGCCGCGCCGGCGGCGGAGGCGGCGCCGGCCCATCAGCACACGGGCGCGTTCGACCTGTGGGACGCCACCCTGCTCGGTCTGGGCGCCACCGCCGTGCACACCGCGGCGATGTTCGCCGCGGCCGGGGTGGTGGCGCTCGTCGTCCACGACTTCTTCGGTGTCAACGCCCTGCGGCTGTCGTGGGTGACGATGGACCGGCTGTGGGCGTTCACCCTGGTCGGCGGCGGCGTGTTCGTGCTGTGGGGCACGGTGTGACCGGGTGCCGCGGCGCGGCGCACCCCGGCCGCCAGGGGAAGCGGCCGGGGTGCGCTCGCCGCACGGACCTCAGCCGCCGAAGCCGCCGACGATCGTGCTGAACTCCCACTCCTGCTGGTCGACTCCGCTGCACGAGTCGGTGGGGGCGCCACCGCCGGGGCAGGGGCGGTCGCGGTTGACCGACCAGAACGTGAAGCGGGTCATCTGGTTGGTCTGCGCGAAGTCGCGCATCGCCGTGAAGTCCGCCGGGGTGATGGTCTCGCCCTGGTCGGTCTTGCCGTTCATCGAGCTGATGCCCTGCCTGGTGTAGGCCTCCTCGCTGGAGATCCCGAAGGACGACGCGATGTGGGCGTTCAGGCCCTCTGACGCCTTGCGGGTGTCGGCGGCCATGTCGCCGCCGCCGAAGTTGAAGGGCATGATCGTCCAGTTGTCCACCCCGGCGTCGGTCTCGGCGGCCTTGCTGATGAGCCGCTTGCCGTCGGCGGTCGGCCCGTCGGCCGTGGTGCCGAGGGTCATGAAGACCTTCAGGTCGGGGTTGTTCTGCTTGACGATCTTGACCGCGCTCAGGACCTTGTCCTGAGTGGCGGGGTTCTCGACCTCGGTGGACTCGATGTCGATGTCGATGCCCTTGAGCTCGTAGGCGTCGATCACCTTCTGGTAGGCCCCCGCGAGGGACTCGGCGTCGGCGCACGCCTCGCCCAGCTTGTTGCCGCTCCAGCCGCCGATGGAGGGGATGACGTCGCCACCCGCGGCGCGGATCTCCTCAATGCGCTGGGCGTCGGCTCCGTCGAGCGGGCGGGTGCCGTCCCACGCCGGGGAGCAGCCGCCGTCGGACAGGATGAACGACAGGGTGAACCACTGCACGCCGGTGTCCTGCATGAGCTGCGCGGCGTCGGGCGGGTTCCCCCACCCGTAGTAGAGGTAGGGGGCCATGCCCATGGAGGCGGGGTCGGCGGCGGACTCGTTGGCGACGACGACGTCGGTTGCGGTGTCGACCCGCGCGGTGTCGGCGGGGGCCGGGGTGATCGTGCCCGCGGCCCAGATCGCGGCGGGGGCCACCGCGAGGGCTGCGAGCGCACTGATGATGCGTTTTCTCATAGGTGTCTCCATGTCTCTGGCGGGATGGAGAAGAAAGCGGGCGCCCACCTACTTACCGTCGGCGAAACTGGAAAGGTTGTTTCGCGAAAGCGACTCGACGTTATAGGGGTGTGACGGAGCGGTCAACAGCCCCTCGCGCGCCCCAGTACCGCACCGGCGTCCCGGGAGCCCCTTGGACCTGCGGATCCGGGGGTGTCGGGCGGTGCGGATTCCGGGCGATAAAGTCCGGGTATGCGCGAGCGGGCCGGACGGACGACAGGACGCGCGGCGCCGCCGCGTATGGGTACCGACCGCGGGCGTGTCCGCACCAGGACCACCGTCGTCCTGGTCGTCCTCGCGCTGCTGGCCGGCGGCTGCTACCTGGGCGGCCCCTGGCTCGCGCGCCAGGCCGGGCTCGACTCCACCGCGCTGCCGTGGGGTGCCGAGTGCTCGGTGGCGCCCCGGGACGGCGCCGAGGCGGTCGCGCTGTCGCGCGACGACGCCAAGCGCGCCACGACCGCGGTCGCGCTCGACGCGCGCGGCGCCGACGGCGCGCCCGACACCTCCGAGTTGCCGAAGGCCGCGCTGACACTGCTGGCCGAGGGGCCGCCCGACGCTCCCGGCCCGGTGCTGAGCTGCCGGACCGCCACCGCCGACGGCCTCGACGTGCAGCAGGAGCGGGAGTCAGGGCTCACGCCGCGCGCCGAGAATGTCCGCACCGCCATGGCGGAGGTCTTCGGCCGGCAGAGCCTGGGCGGGTTCGAGCCCGGCGGGGTGGCCGACGGGCACGGCGAGCGCTCCGCCCACTACGAGGGCCGCGCGGTCGACGTGTTCTACCGGCCCGTCAGCGAGGAGAACCGGCGCGACGGCTGGCTGCTGGCGCACTGGCTGGTGGCGCACGCCGACGAACTGGACGTCGAGTACGTCATCTTCGACGACCGCATCTGGGGGGCGCAGTTCTCCCAGGCCGGCTGGCGCGACTACACCTCGGCCGACACCGGGAACGACATCCTCCAGCACCGCGACCACGTCCACGTCGACGTCCTGCGCGGCGGCTGAGCGGCCGGGCGGCCCGGTGCGGGCCGCCCGGCGCGGGTCACACCGTTGCGAGCTCGGGCTCTGCTGTCGCCGCGGCGGGCCGGGCGGCAGCGGTGCGCCGGCGTCCCCGGCACGCGACCGCGAGGACGGCGATCGCGGCGATCGCGAGCAGGCCGCCCGCCGGGCCGAGCGCACCCAGGCCGACCGTGTCGATCACGGCGCCGCCCAGCACACCGCCCAGGCCCATTCCGAGCCAGATCACCGACACGTTGAGGGCGATCACCGAGCTCGCCGCGAGGGGCGCCAGTTCGATCAGCCGCGCCTGCACGGCCGGCAGGATGCCCCAGCCGCCCAGGCCCCACAGCAGGACGGCGGCCATGGTCAGCGGCACCGATCCCGCGGCGAGCGGGAGCAGCAGCAGGCCCAGTGCGAGCGCCGACAGGGCGCCGATCGAGGCGCTGGTGGAGCCGAACCGGTCGGTCGCCCAGCCCGCGACCGCGTTGCCGACCGCCCCGGCCACGCCGTAGGCGATGAGGACGGCGCTGACGGTGCCCGCGGTGAACCCGCCGAAGTCGTCCAGGAGCGGCACCACGAAGGTGTAGGGAGTGAAGTCGCTGAGCGCCGCCAATGCGGAGACCCCGAGGACCAGCACCACCACGGTGTCGCCCAGCACGGTGAAGCTGCGCCGCAGCGCCATGCGCGGCATGCGCGCGGTGCGCGGCAGCGCGGTCAGCGCGACGGCGGCGATGGCCGACAGCACCGTCACCACCAGGTAGGCGCCCTGGTACCCGAGCGGTTCCGCGAGGAGGACGCCCGCGGGGACGCCGAGGACGGTCGCCAGGGTGGACCCGGTGACCACCAGTGCGACGGCGCGGCCCCTGCGGTGGGCCGGCACCAGGTCGGCGGCCATCACCACCGCGATGGGTGTGAACAGGCTCGCCCCGATCGCCGTGACCGCGCGGGCCGCGGCGAGGAGTCCGAACCCCGGGGCGAGGGCGGTGAGCACGTTGCCGACCGTGCACAGCGCGAGGCCGGTCCACAGCAGTTTGCGCCGGTCGAGGTGGCCGAAGACGCCCGACATCAGCGGCGCGCTGAGTGCGTAGGAGAGCGCGTACACGGTGACGAGCTGCCCGGCGGCGGACACCGTCACGCCGGTACTGGAGGCGATATCGGAGAGCATCCCAGCGGCGAGATAGGCACCGGTATTGACGGCGAAATTCCCCAGGGCGAGGGAAAGGATGCGAACGGACACCACGGCTCCAACAACCGTTGAGCGAATACCTTGAATTCGCTGAGTGGGCATGACGAATAGACCCTTTGGCGTCACTGCGCGACGCACCGGGGACGGTGGGTGAAACGGGATCGGGAAGAGCTGGGAAACTGCTGGCGCGATATTTCCGGCGTACGCCCGCCGCCCGCCGCGCCGCGCGCCCGGGACCGCTCCGGTGGCCCCTCGGGGCGGCCTGAAGCATCCCGGCAGACCCTCGCGGGCCTGCGGGTACGTGGTGGTGTGGAGTGGCGTGAGCCGGTTATGCCCGCGGACAGGGGGCGCCGGGTCCCACCCGTGCGACAGGCACGGCGGTGGTACGGCTTCTCGGTCCGCGGTGGAATGTGTGGAGCGGTACTGCGAATAAATAAGAGTTCACGCTGCCCGCCCCTCCGATGGAGAGGCGTGAAAACCTCGTGATGCCCTCCACGCTAACAGTCCGATAAACGTGCGCGGAACACGGGCGACACCCCGTTTCCTGTGGCTCATGCCACAGGTCGCCGGGGCAACTGGAAGGGGGGACTCGGCGACGCCCCCGCGGGGCGCGCGGCGCCCTGCCGCCGCCCCGCGCCGCGCGCCCCGCGTACCGCGAATCGTGCTGGCTCGCACCGGCCCCGCCGCGCTACGTTGCTAGACGTGCCAGCCATTGACCCGGATTTCCTCGCCCTGCCATTGCGCGCGCTCGCCGACGCGGCACTGCACCGCGCCACCGACCTCGGCGTCGAACACGCCGACTTCCGCCTGGAGCGCGTGCGGACCCAGCGCGTCCGCCTCTCCGACGGCGCCGTCGAGGCCGCCACCGACTCCGACACCCTCGGCTTCGCCGTGCGGGTGGTGCACCGGGGCGTGTGGGGGTTCGCCGCCGGTACCGAACTCACCCCCGATGCGGCGGCAGCGGTCGCGGCGCGCGCCGTCGACGTCGCGACGGTCGCCGCGGCCATCACCACCGAACGCATCGAACTGGCGCCCGAGCCCGCGCACCACGACGCCACCTGGGTGTCGTCCTACGAGACCGACCCGTTCTCCGTCCCACTGCACGACAAGACGGCGCTGCTCGGCGACTGGGGCACCCGCCTCCTCGGCGACCCCCGGGTCGACCACGTCGACATCGACCTGTGGCAGGCCAAGGAGCAGAAGTTCTACGCCGACACCGCGGGCACCAGCACCACCCAGCAGCGGGTGCGGCTGACCCCCGAGGTCGAGGCGATCGCCACCCGCGGGGGCCGCTTCGACTCCATGCGCACCATCGCGCCGCCGGCGGGGCGCGGGTGGGAGTACCTGCCCACCGTCGAGGCCGAGCTCGACGCGCTGCCCGAGCTGCTGGCGGAGAAGCTCGCCGCGCCCAGTGTCGACCCCGGCGACTACGACCTCGTGATCGACCCGTCGAACCTGTGGCTGACCATCCACGAGTCCATCGGCCACGCCACCGAACTCGACCGGGCGCTGGGCTACGAGGCCGCCTACGCCGGCACCTCGTTCGCCACCGTCGACCGACTCGGCACGCTCCAGTACGGTTCGCCGATCATGAACGTCACCGGCGACCGCACGGTGGAGCACGGCCTGGCCAGCGTCGGCTACGACGACGAAGGGGTGGCGGCGTCCTCCTTCGACCTGATCAAGGACGGCGTGCTGGTGGGCTACCAGCGCGACCGCCGCATCTCCGCGCTCCAGGGCCATGACCGCTCGAACGGCTGCGCGTTCGCCGACTCCCCCGCGACCATGCCGATCCAGCGCATGGCGAACGTGTCGCTGGCGCCCCAGCCCGACGGCCCCTCGACCGAGGAGCTCATCTCGGGGGTGCGGCGCGGCATCTACATCGTGGGCGACCGGAGCTGGTCGATCGACATGCAGCGCTACAACTTCCAGTTCACCGGGCAGCGGTTCTACCGGATCGAGAACGGGCACATCGCGGGGATGCTGCGCGACGTCGCCTACCAGGCGACGACCACCGATTTCTGGAACTCCATGGCCGCCCTCGGCGGCCCGCAGACCTACGTCCTGGGCGGGTCCTTCATGTGCGGGAAGGGGCAGCCGGGCCAGACCGCTGCCGTCAGCCACGGCTGCCCTAGCGCGCTCTTCGAAGGGGTCCGGGTCCTCAACACGGTGCAGGAGGCGGGAGCATGACGGGTGGCAACCCCGGCCGGAACACGGTCCCGGCCGCAGCGGGGCGCTCGACTCCGCAGGCCGTCGTCGAGCGGGCGCTCGCGCTGTCCCGCGGCGACGGCTGCATGGTGCTGGTGAGCGAGCACAGCACCGCCAATCTGCGCTGGGCCGGGAACTCGCTGACCACCAACGGGGTCGCCGACGGCCGGTCGGTGACCGTCGTCGCGCTCGCGGGCGGCCGTGCCGCCGACGGCGCTGACGGCGTCTCCGTCGGCGTGGTCAGCCGCAGCGGGCTGCGCGACGACGAACTGGAGGACCTGGTGCGCGCCGCCGAGGCGGCGGCCCGCAGCGCGGCCCCGTCGGAGGAGGCGGCCCCGCTGCTCGAACCCGGCGACCCCGCTGCGGCGGGCTCAGCCGCCCCGTGGGACGCGCCCGCCGCCACGACGGCCATCTCGGTGTTCGGGACGTTCGCCCCGGCGCTGGGGCAGATGTTCGAGCGCTACGCGAAGTCCGGGGCGGCCCTGTACGGCTACGCGGAGCACAGTGTCGTCAGCACGTTCTTCGGCAGCTCCACCGGGCTGCGGCTGCGGCACGACCAGCCCACCGGCACCGTCGACCTCAACGCGAAGTCGGCCGCGAACGGCGGCGCAGCGCACTCCACGTGGGTCGGCCAGTCCACCCGCGACTTCACCGATGTCGACGCCGCCGCGCTCGACGCGCGGCTCGCCCGCCGCCTGGAGTGGGGCCGCCGCAGCGTGGAGCTGCCCGCAGGGCGCTACGAGACGCTGCTGCCGCCCTCGGCGGTGGCCGACCTGATGGCCGACCTCTACTGGTCGGCGGGGGCGCGCGACGCGGTCGAGGGCCGCACCGCGTTCGCGGCCGAGGGCGGCACCCGCGTCGGGGAGCGCGTCAGCGCCCTGCCGCTGACCCTGCGCAGCGATCCACGCGAGCCCGGCCTGGAATGCGACCCGTTCGTGCTCGCCGGTGCGCCCGGCCGCCGGGCGTCGGCATTCGACAACGGGTTGGCGCTCCAGCGCACGGAGTGGATCAGCGACGGCGTGCTGGGGGCCCTGCCGCAGAGCCGCCGCTCCGCGCGGCTCACCGGGCTGCCGGTGGCGCCCGACATCGACAACCTCGTGCTGGAGCAGCGGGGCGCGGACGCCACGGTGGCCGACATGATCGCCGGGACGGAGCGCGGGCTGCTGCTCAACTGCCTCTGGTACATGCGCACCGTCGACCCCAAGACGATGCTGCTCACCGGGATCACCCGCGACGGCGTGTACCTGGTCGAGGACGGCGAGGTCACCGCGGCGGTGAACAACTTCCGGTTCAACGAGTCGCCGCTCGGCCTGCTCCAGCGGGCGACCGAAGCGGGCGCGGCGGTGCCGACCCTGGGGCGGGAGTTCGGCGACTACTTCACGCGCACCTCGATGGCGCCGCTGCGCGTCCCCGATTTCAACATGTCGACGGTGAGCAAGGCGTCCTGACCGCGGGGGCGGCGCGGGCCTGCCGCGCGTCGGGCGGCGGCACCCCCGGGGGTGCCGCCGCCCGCTCTCATCGGCTCCGGCGGCCGGCGCCGGTCTTTGCCGTGCCTTTGCCCGGCCGAGGGCCGCGCATGACCTGGGCACCCCCGGCCGACCGCCGCGCTTGCCGGATTCTGCCCGGTTCGGGACCTATGGCCCATGATTGTGCTGGACGCTCCCGAGATTACGTCGTAACAGACTCTTGACGTATAGGGGGGATCGGGAGTGTAGATTGGGCTCCAGCGCTTCGGTCCCCCGTCGAAGCGCGCAACCGGTGTTTCGAGCCCCCGTCGGAACACCGAGTGCGACGTCGGGTGGTTTGCCCCCGTAGCCACCCGACGTCGCTTTTTTCTTTGCCCATGGCTCGGGCTTGACCATTTCTTTGCCGAATCCGGCGGTTGCCGTGGGTAGGGGTACGCACATGGCCGACGACACTCCCCCGAGCGGGGAGCCCCCGCGCTGCTCCCGCAAGGGCTGCACGGCGCCCGCAGAGTGGGTGCTGGTGTGGAACAACCCGAAGGTGCACACGCCCGAGCGGCGCAAGACCTGGGTGGCCTGCGGCGAGCACCGCGAGTTCCTCACCCGGTTCCTCGACGCGCGCGGGTTCATGCGCGAGACGGTCGCGTTTCGCGACTTCGCGGGGTAACCCTCCGCGCTGGTCCGAACGTCTATTGAATTCGCCGTTTCAACGGCTGTTTTTGCTATTGCGCCAACGAACCGTCTGTGGGGGCGGCGCGGGCCGGGGCGGCACCGCGCGCCGCCCGTCCGCCTGCCCGTTCCGGCCGCCGCCCCGGCCGCCCCCACCGTGCGGCCGTGCGCTGCAATGGACGCATGGACGTACGTGAAATGCGCGCCGGGGAGCTCCCGGAGGTCGGCGAGCTGCGGGTGGCGACCTACGTCGGCCAGGGGCATGTGGCGCCCGACTCCGACTACCTCGCCAAGCTGCGCACGCTCGGCGGCGACCCCGGCTCCCTGGTCCTGGTCGCCGAGGACGGCGGCCGGCTCGTGGGGACGATCACCGTGCAGTCCTACCCCCACGGCGGCGAGGTCCTACGCGGCCCCGAGGAGTCCGAGATCCGCGCGCTCGCCGTCGCCCCCGACGCCCAGCGCGGCGGTGTCGGGCGCGGGCTGCTGCGCGCCGGTGTCGCCGCGGCGGCCCTTTCCGGCGCCGGCCGGCTGGTGCTCTGCACGATGCCGAGCATGGTCGGCGCGCAGCGCATGTACGCGATGGCGGGCTTCGGCCGACTCTACGAGCGCGACTGGGAGGTCCGGCCGGGCCTGCGGCTCCTGGTCTACGGCCTGGACCTGCCCGCCGGGTGACGCCGCGCGGCCGTGCGGGCGCGGCGCACCCGCACGGCCGCGCCGGTCGGCGGGGTGGCGGTGTCGGCAGGGGGCCGGTCAGCAGGGCGGCGGTGTCAGCAGGGCTCGGCCAGCAGCAGCGCGAAGTCCGCCGCGCCGTCGCCCCACCAGTGGGTGAGCGCGAATCCGGCGGCGGCCAGTTCGGGGCCGATCCGCTCCCTGCGGAACTTCGCCGAGGTCTCGGTGCGCAGCTCCTCCCCCGCCGCGAATGGGACGGCCATCCCCAGCGCCGCGAGGCCGACCCGCTGGGCGGCGCGGGCGCGCAGCCGCATCTCGATCCACTCGGCATCGGGGTCCCACACTGCGACGTGGTCGAAGGCCGCCGGGACGAAGTCGGCGCCCAGTTCCCGGTTCAGCACCAGCAGGACGTTGCGGTTGAACGCCGCGGTGACTCCCTGGGGGTCGTCATAGGCGGCGACCAGCCGGGCGGGGTCCTTGACCAGGTCCACGCCGAGCAGCAGCGTGTCGCCCGGCCCCATGGCGGCGCGCAGCTCGCCGAGGAACTTCGCCCGCTGCTCCGGGACCAGGTTGCCGATCGTGGAGCCCAGCATCGCCACCAGCCGGCGCCCGCCCGAGGGGAGCAGGTGCAGGTGCCGTTCGAAGTCCGCGGCGACGGGGGCGACCACGATCGCGGGGTGGTCGGCTGCGAGCTCCCGCGCGGCCTGCTCCAGGAAGTCGCCGCTGACGTCCACCGGGACGAACCGGCGCAGCGAGCCCTCGCGCGACAGCGCGTCCAGCAGCAGCCGGGTCTTGCGGCCCGACCCCGCGCCGAGTTCGAGCAGGGTGTCGGCGCGCGCCGCGGCGGCGACCTCGGGGGCGTGCCGTACCAGCAGCGCCGTCTCGGCGCGGGTCGGATAGTAGGCGTCCAGCGCGGTGATCTCCTCGAAGAGGGCGCTGCCCCGCTCGTCGTAGAACCACTTCGGCGGCAGTGCCTTGGGCGCGGAGCGCAGGCCGCCGCGCACGTCCGCGCGCAGGGCCGCGGCGAGGTCGTCGTCGGTGAGGTGTCGTTCGATGGGCTGCATGCTGCCTCTCGTTTCCACGGCTGGGTGCGGGGTCGAACGGGGTCCGGGCGCGCACGGTCTCCGGGCGCGCGGGGGCGCCGCGGAAGTCCCGCGGCGCCCGTCTCAGGCGATCGGCGTGATGGACACCTGGTCGGGCGTCGCGCGGACCAGGGAGCCCTCGGGCACCCACTGCCACCCGTCGCGGTCGTCGCAGGGTTCGGATGCGAGGAGAACGGCGCCGTTGTCGCGGAGTACGGCGAGGCCGTCCCCCGCTGCGGTCGCCGCCAGCGCCGCGCCGTCGGACGCCAGCAGGTTGTAGCGGCCCGGCGACGCCTCCCGCGCCGCGCGCACGACGGATTCCAGGCCCGCGCCGAGGTCGGCGCCCGCGCGCCACTCCCGCACGGCGTGCGCGAAGAGCAGGGCGGAGTCCACCGGTGCGCGCGCGTCCAGGACGCCGGGCGGCGGGGACCCGCCGAACCGTTCGAGGAGCGCGCCGTCATCGGCCGCCGCGCCGTGGTGGCTGAACAGCCTGCCGTCCGCGCGGAACGGCTGGGCGCAGGACTCGTCGGTCGGGTAGCCGACCGTCGCGTCGCGCACGGCGGCGACGACGCAGGTGCCGCGCAGCTCCCCCGCTGTCTCGGCGAAGGAGGCGTCCGCCCAGACGGGCATCGCCCTGCGGTACCGGAGCGGACCGGCCCGCTCCGGCGGGTACCAGCCGACGCCGAAGCCGTCGGCGTTGACCGTCCCGTGCCGCTGCGCGCGCGGCGCGTGGGCCTGGACGACCAGCGAGTGCTCGGGCTCGTACAGCAGCGTGTGAAGGGTGACGGGCGGGCCGGCGTAGGCCAGATGGCGGCACATCAGCGGGCCTCCGCGTCGCGGGCGCAGCGGAACCCGGCGAAGATCTGCCGGCGGACGGGCAGGTCCCAGTTGCGGAAGGTGCCGCGCGCCGCGGTGGCGTGCGTGGCCCAGGATCCGCCGCGCAGGACCTTGTGGCCGGGGCCGAAGAACACCTCGCTGTACTCGCGGTAGGGGAAGGCCGCGAACCCCGGGTAGCCGTGGAAGTCGGTCGAGGTCCACTCCCACACGTCGCCGATGAGCTGGTGGACGCCCAGCGGCGACGCCCCGGCCGGGTGCGCGCCCGCCGCGGCGGGGCCCAGCCGGCGCTGGCCGAGATTGGCGTGGTCCGGCCCGGGCTCGGCGTCGCCCCAGGGGAACCGGCGCGAGCGCCCCGTTGCGGGGTCGTAGCGGGCCGCCTTCTCCCATTCGGCCTCGGTGGGCAGCCGCTTGCCCGCCCACCGCGCGTACGCCTCGGCCTCGTGGCAGCAGACGTGCTGGACGGGCTCGTCCGGCGGCACCGGTTCGACGCGGCCGAACCTGCGACGCTGCCACCCCGCGCCGTCGGCCGTCCAGAACGCGGGCGCGCGCACCCCCGTCCGGTCGAGCCACGCCCGGCCGTCCTCGCTCCACCAGCGGGGGTCGTCGTAGCCGCCAGCCGCCATGAACTCCTGGTACTCGGCGTTGCTGACGGCGCGGACGTCGATGTGGAACGCCGGCAGCGACACGGTGTGCGCGGGCCGCTCGTTGTCGTAGGTCCAGGGGTCGGCGCTCGTCCCCATGGTGAACGGCCCGGCGTCGACCAGGACCTCGCCGCCCGGATGCCGGGCGCCGGGGGGTGCCCCGGCGGCGTCGCCCTCGGGCAGCAGCGGGCCGTCGGCGCGCAGCTGGTGCGTCGCGAGCATCGTCTCGTCGTGCTGGTGCTCGTGCTGGATGACCATGCCGTACACGAAGCCGTCCGCGAGCAGCGCGGGGCCGGGGCCGAACCGGGCGTCGGCGAGCGTGTCGAGGACCCGGGAGCGGACGCGCTCGTTGTAGGCCACCGCTTCCTCGGGGCTGAGCAGCGGCAGTTCGACCCGGGACGCGCGCGGGTTCTCGAACGCGTCGTAGAGGACGTCGATGTCGGGGCGCAGCGCCTGCCCGCCCACTGCGGCGCGCAGCAGCCACTGCTCTTCGTAGTTGCCGATGTGCGCGAGGTCCCACACCAGGGGCGACATCAGCGGCGAGTGCTGGGCGACCAGCGCCGCGTCCGCCAGCGCGTCCACGGTGAGCCCGCGGCTGCGGGTGCGCGCCGAGTCCAGCTCGGCGGCGATCCGCTCGCGCAGCCGGTCGGCGCCGCCGGGGTCCGGGGGGCGCTCGGCGGGGCGGCCGCCATCGGGACGGTGGTCGGCGGGGTCCGCGGGCCGCCCGGCGGGACGGTGGTCGGCGGGGTCGGGGCCGGTGCTCATGCCGCTCCTTTCAGCAGGGCCTCGTCGGCGGGGCACTGCCCGCGTTCCACGAAGCGGTCGCGGTAGGCGTCCACGACGGGGACGAGCGACGCCGACCCCATGCGCGGCAGCGCCTCGGCCGCCGCGGCGAAGCAGACTCGGGCGGCCGCGGCCACGCCCGGGTCTGCCGGCCCGCTGCGGGCCGCCGCCAGCCAGTCGGCGGGCGCGGGCCCCAACGGACCGAACAGCCCGCCGGCCACCCGCTCGGCCACGTCGGCGGCCTCAGGGTCGTCGACCAGGGCGGCAGCGACCGCCACGGGCACCGGCCACCACTCCGCGGGCAGGGCGTCGATCATCCGCAGTTCCAGCCAGCCGCGCGGGCGGACCGGCGGGAACAGTGTGCTCAGGTGGAATTCGAGGTCGTCGGCCGTCGGTTTGCGCGGCGTCCCGACCGCGATCCACTCGGCGAAGCAGTGCCCGGGGTCGATGCCCCAGGACTCGGAAGCGGCCGCACCGGGGGTCGCCATCACCCCGGCGTCGAGCGCGTAGCGGGCCCAGTCGGCGGCGGGATCGGTGCCGCGGACCGGCCGGGTCCTGGACGGGTCGATGGCGGACCACACCGCCCACCGGGTGGACCGCCACCCCGTGGGGCGGCCGCGCCACATCGGCGAGTTGGCGAAGACCGCCACGAACAGCGGGCCGAGGCGGTGCACCGCCCGCCACCGGCGGGCGGCGTCGTCCGGTTCGGCGCCGATGTCGAGGCAGACCTGGAGCGACGCCGTGCTGCACATCATGGTGCGCCCGGCGGTGCCGCGGCGGCCGAAGTAGGCGGCCATGGCGTCGTAGCGCGGTGAGCGGAGCTGGCGCACCGGGGCGCGCTCCGGGTCGAGGCCGCTGCCGTGCAGGCGCACGCCCGCGCCGTCCAGGGCCTTGGCGAGGTGATCGATGTCGGTGCCGAGTGCTTCGGCGGCGGCGGCCGGGCCGCGACAGGGCGGGGAGCTGAGCTCGACCTGCCCACCTGGTTCGAATGTGAGCGAGCTGCCGGCCGGCGGCGGGCCCGCCTCGGCGGCGGCGGTGCTGAGAATGTCGATGGGAACGGGGACGTGCGGGCGGTCGATGTCGGCGGCGAACCACTCGGCTTCGACGCCGACGAGCCCTGGCGGCCCGGTCTTGAAGCAGATGCCCCGGGCGTAGTCGTAGACGTCGGTCTCGGTGAGGTGCTTCATCGGATCCCCCAGCGGGTTCGGCACTGGGACCTCCCATGCCCCCATTCACCCCGATTCGAACACCCCGTTTGGCGGCGCGCCGTGAACGGACAGTGAACGGCGGTATCGGACGCTTTCGGAGCGCATGACCGTTTCCGGCCACTGAGAATTCGCCTCTCACACCCCAGTACCCCATCCGCACCACCGGCATCAGCGCCCCCTCGCGCCCCGCGGCGGCCCGACCGGACGCGATCGGCGGCGCGGGTGCGCTCGCCGACCTCGCCGACCGAGAAGGCCTCTTCCGCGGCTGGTGCGGTCAACGGGGCGCACATCCCGACTTGATCTGGAGTGCGCTCCAGATCCTAGGTTCGCGGCATGACCGACATCCAGCAGACGCCGATCCAGTCAGGGTTCACTGCCGCTTCCACGGCCGCCGGGGTGATGGCCGGTGTCGATCTCGCGGGCAGGACCGCCCTGGTCACCGGCGGTTACTCCGGCCTTGGGTTCGAGACGACCCGCTCACTGGCGCAGGCAGGGGCACGGGTCCTCGTTCCGGCCCGACGTCCACAGGTGGCTCGTGACCGGCTTGCCGACCTCGCCGGGGTCACCGTCATTCCGATGGACCTGGCCGACCTCCCCAGTGTGCACCGAGCCTGCGAGCAGCTACGAGAATCCGAAACGACGCTGGACATCGCGATCGCGGCCGCAGGCGTGATGGCCTCTCCCGAACGTCGCGTCGGGCCCGGTTGGGAAGGCCAGTTCGCGATCAATCACCTCGGCCATTTCGTCCTCATGACCCTGCTCTTCCCGTTGCTGGCGAATGCCGGCGGTGCACGGGTGGTGTCGTACTCCTCGGCCGGGCACCAGCTGTCCGACATCCGCTGGGACGACATGCACTTCGACGACTGCTACGACAAGTGGTCGGCATACGGGCAGTCGAAGACGGCCAACGTACTGTTCGCCGTGCACCTCGATGCCATAGGGCGGGAGGACGGCGTGCGCGCCTTCTCGCTGCACCCCGGGGCGGTCATCACCGAGCTTCAGCGCGATATGACGGCTGCCGAGCAGATCGAGCGCGGCTGGATCGACGAGCAGGGGAACATCGTCGCCCGCGGATTCAAGACGCCGAGCCAAGGGGCGGCGACCGGGCTTTGGGCGGCCACCTCGCCGAGCCTGACCGACCTTGGCGGCCGGTACTGCGAAGACTGCGACATCGCGCCGCTCGCCACCGCCAACGGTTCCATGGAGGACGGCGGCGTTCGTCCCTACGCACTCGACCCCGACAGCGCCGACCGTCTGTGGCGGGCATCGGCCCGACTCACCGGTGTCGGCCTCTCCGGCAAGGCGACGAAGTGACACACGCCAACGCGCGACGCGGCGGCGTGCCGAACCGAGGCGTGCACCCCGCGTGCCGGGACCGGGGGCGGTTCGCCGCCGCCCCGTCCTCCGGGCGGGTTACGCGGGGACCGGTCGCCAAGACAGCGGCCGGTCCGTGCGCCCGCGTCCGCCGTGACGCGGCCGATCTCTTCCGCCGCTCCTGCCGGGGCGGCGGCCGATCCCTCCGCTCTCGGGCGTCAGGACGCGGGCCGGTCGCGGGTTTCGACCGATGTCACGAGTTCCAGCAGGTCACGGTACTCGCGCAGGGTCGTGCGGAGCAGTTCGGTGTCGGCGGGGTGCTCGCCCTCCCACACACCGCGGAGAGCCCGCCGACGCTCGACGAGGCGCGCGGTCAGCGCCTCCAGTTCGCCTGCGATGAGCGCGTCCGCGTCGCGGACCGCGCGCGGCGGGTCGTCGACGAATGCGCTCTGGACATCCCGCCAGCGGGTCTTCGCCGACAGGCCGGTCGAGCCCGCGGACCCGGTGACCGCGCCTGCGGGGGCGGACTCGGCCCTCGGCGCGGGCGGGTCCGCCGCACCCGGTGCGAGCGGGTCCTTCGCGCCCGGTTCCTGGGCGCGTGCCTCATGCGCGGCCGAGAGGGATCCGGGGCGGCCCGCTCCTGCGGTGGCAGCGTCGTCCGAGCGGTGGGAGCGGGAGCCGTGCTCGGCCGCGTCCCGGTCGGCGCCGGTACGCACCCTCCCCGGCTGGGTCACGCGCGTCGATTCGGGATCGGTGTCGGCCCCGGGCTCGCGCCATTCGGCGGGCCGCCCCGACTCGGCCGCCGTCGCCGCGGCCTCCGGCTCGGGGCGGTCGCGGTGCTTGTCGGGGCGGCGGAAGCTCCAGCGGACCTCCCGCCGGGTGGGCGAGTCGCCGGTCCTGGCGGGTTCGGCGGCCTCGGAGCCGCCCGCGCCCGGGGTCTCGTCGCGGTTCACCGTGGTCCGCCTTCCTCTCGGGGGGCGGTGCCGCCCCGGCGCGGGGGCGGCGCCGGGCCGTCGTGCCCACCGGGCCGCGCGGACGGGACTTCCCCGGCGCCCGTCGCCGGGCCGGGTCGGTCGGCCGGGACGCCGTGCCCCGGATCGCCGGTGCCGCGCTCGCCGCCGCGTCCTGGACGGTCGGCCGTGAGGCCGTGGCCCGTGTCGCCGGTGCCGCGCTCGCGGCCGGTGCCGGGGGCGGTTTCGGATGTCGCCGCCGCCGGGCCATGGCCGGAGGCGTCGTGCCCCAGGAGTTCGGAGAAGAGGGTCCGGTAGTAGACCATGGCGTTGCGCAGGTCCTCAGTGCTGCCGCGCCCCGCTGCGTCGTTCACGGCGATGTCGTGCGCGGCGCGGTAGTTGTCGAGGGTGCGGGCGTGGTCCACCGATAGCAGCGCGGCCTGCTCCTCGAACCCTTCCGTCGGGTAACCGCGGTCGGACATGAGCCGGGTGAGCAGGCGGTCCGCGTCGCCCACGGCCTCCGACGGCGCGTCGACGAACCGCTCCTGGATGGCGGTCCACTGGCGCGTGTAGTCGCGCCGGGTCTCCTCGGGGAGATCGCGCAGTTCCAGCTTGCGGTGCAGGTCCTTGCGGTCCGCGAGCTCCTTCTCCGCCGCCTGGCGGTCGCCGCCGTGCGCGCTGACGGCTCGGTCGTATTCGGGCCCGAACTGGGCTTTCAGTCTCTTGCTGCGCTGCTCGGGCTTGCGCATCAGTACGAATCCGGCGATCGCCGCAACGATGACGATGACGACGACCACTCCGATGATCAGGCCGATGTCCATGTCTGGCCTCCCAAGTGCGCGCCGGCCGGACCTTTCGGGGGGCTCCGGCCACGGCGCTTCACGGTGCAGACTGCCCTGGAAAGCCGGGTGGAAACGGGGAACACCGACCGGCGGGCGCATCGACCGCCCCATGAGCGCTACTGGCCGCCGGGCGGGCGGCGGCCGGTGCGCCGCATGGCGGCCCGGCCCGCCGCCCCGCCCGCGCGACCGGGCCGCGGGGGTTCAGCCCTTGACGCACACGACCTGGCGCAGGTGCGCGACGACCTCGACCAGGTCGGTCTGGGCCTCGATCACGCTGTTCAGGTCCTTGTAGGCGCCGGGGATCTCGTCGAGCACCCCGGTGTCCTTGCGGCACTCCACGCCCTCGGTCTGCTCGATGAGGTCGGCCTCGGTGAACGTCTTCTTCGCCTTGTTCCGGCTCATCTTGCGGCCCGCCCCGTGCGACGCGGAGTTGAACGACGCGGTGCTGCCGAGGCCCCGCACGATATAGGTCCCGGTCGCCATGCTGCCGGGGATGATGCCGATGTCGCCGCTGCCGGCGCGGATGGCCCCCTTGCGGGTGACCAGGACGTCGACGTCGTCGTAGCGCTCCTCCGCGACGTAGTTGTGGTGGCAGGAGATCCACTGCTCGAAGCGCACACCGGGGACGGCCTTGCGCATGACATCGCAGGCCAGGCCCATCATCACGTCGCGGTTGCGCCGGGCGTAGTCCTGCGCCCAGAACAGGTCGCGGCGGTAGGCGTGCATCTCGGGGGTGCCGCTGACGAACACGGCGAGGTTGCGGTCGGGCAGGTCCTGGTTGTGGGGCAGCTTCTGGGCCTGCTCGATGTGGTGCTCGGCGAGTTCCTTGCCGATGTTGCGGGACCCCGAATGCAGCACCAGCCACACGCGGTTCTCGCCGTCGAGGCAGACCTCAAGGAAGTGGTTGCCGCCGCCGAGGGTGCCCATCTGGTTCTCGGCCCGCTGGCGCCGGTTGTGCACGGGCCGCGCCAGCCCGCTGAAGCCGTCCCAGAACGCGTCCCACCCTGCGGTCTTCAGGCCGTGCACGTTGCGCGGGTTCACCGGCGTCGTGTGCGCGTGGAACCCCACCGGGACGGCCGCCTCAAGAGCGGAGCGGAGCCGGCCCAGGTCGTCGGGCAGGTCCTCGGCCATGAGGGTGGACTTGACCGCGGTCATGCCGCAGCCGATGTCGACCCCGACCGCCGCGGGCGACACCGCGTCGCGCATGGCGATGACGGACCCGACCGTCGCGCCCTTGCCGTAGTGGACGTCGGGCATCACGGCCAGGCCGTGCACCCACGGCATCATGGTGACGTTGCGGAGCTGGTCCATCGCCGCGGGCTCGACCGACTGGGGGTCGGCCCACATGCGGATCGGGACGCGCACGCCCGGGGCTTCGGTGTACGGCATGGTGGGCCACCTCCCTTTCCAGGGAAAACAGGGGGAAACGCCGGTCGCGGCCCGGCCGGGCCGCACCCACCTATGACGCCAGAGCCCGCGGTGCCGTTGCAATCGGTTTTCCGGACAGCACACCGCGCCACCGGCCCGCCGACCGGGCCCGGCCCGGACCCGTCCGGGGTCCGGGCCGTGCGCGGTGCGGTTCAGCCGCCGATCGCCGACATGGGGCGCGCGGGTTGCAGGAAGCTGGGGTCGTTGATTCCGTGGCCGGGGAGCTTGCTCGCGACCGCGGCGCGCCAGCGGTCGGCCAGCTCGGCGTCGGTGGCGCCGTCGCGCATGGGGCCGCGGAGGTCGGACTCCTCGCGGGCGAACAGGCAGTTGCGGATCTGGCCGTCGGCGGTGAGCCGGACCCGGTCGCAGGCGCCGCAGAACGGGCGGGTGACCGAACCGATGACGCCGACCGTGGCCGGGCCGCCGTCGACGTGGAACAGTTCGGCGGGCGCGCTGCCGCGGGTGTCGGCGTCGGCGGCCTCAAGGGTGAACTCGGCGCCGAGCCGGTCGAGGATCTCGTCGGCGGTGATCATGTTCTCGCGCCGCCAGCCGTGCTGGGCGTCGAGCGGCATCTGCTCGATGAACCGCAGCTCATAGCCGTGGTCGAGGCAGTAGCGGAGCAGGTCGGGCGCTTCGGCGTCGTTGACGCCGCGCATGAGGACGGCGTTGACCTTCACGGGGGTGAGCCCCGCTGCGGCGGCCCCGGCCATGCCGTCGAGGACGTCGGTCAGCCTGCGGCGCCGCGCCATGGCCTCGAAGGTCTCGGGGCGCAGGGTGTCGAGGGAGACGTTGACCCGGTCGAGCCCTGACTCGGCGAGGGCCGGCGCCATGCGGGCGAGCCCGATGCCGTTGGTGGTGACGGCCGTGTGCGGGCGCGGCGCGAGCGCCGTCGCGGCCGCGATGATGCCGGGAAAGCCGCGGCGCAGCAGCGGTTCGCCGCCGGTGAACCGGATCTGCTCGATGCCGAGCCGCGTGACCCCGATGGTGATGAGGCGGTTGATCTCGTCGTCGGTGAGGAGTTCGGGCTTGGGCAGCCAGTCGAGCCCTTCGGCGGGCATGCAGTACGTGCACCGCAGGTTGCAGCGATCGGTGAGCGAGACCCTCAGGTCGGTGGCCGTCCTCCCGTAGGAGTCGGCGAGTCCCGCCGCCCCGCTCGCGGGGTTCGGCGGCGTGAGTTCGGCCGGCACTGGGGCCACCTCCGGTAACGACAGCGGTGGGCGCGAACCGGCGCGGGCGGTCCGGCGGACCGCCCTGGCGTGGTCCCCGCCATGCCCCCAGCCTACGAGACCGGGGCCCGGACGGCTGCGCCGCCACCGGTCGAAAGGCGCGCCGCCGCCCCGAAGCGCCGCGGGGCAGCGCCCGCGGACCCGGCCGCTGCGGCGCGCGGGCCCGCGCCCCCATAGTCTTCCGGTGTCGTGGTTCGCGTCACAGTAGTCGAAGGGGTGCGCATGGTCAGCGAGGTCGCCGTACGCGAGTGGAATCTGCCGGGAGGGCCCGACGGCGCCGAGCGCCTGTCCGCGCGAGCGTGGGCGCCGACCGACGCCGAGCCGCGCTGGCTGGCGGTGCTGGTCCACGGCTACGGCGAGCATATCGGCCGCTACGAGTACGTGGCGCGGTACCTGTGCGCGGCGGGCGCCGCCGTCTACGGGCTGGACCACCGGGGGCACGGGCGCTCCTCCGGGGAGCGGGTGCTCATCGAGGACTTCACCGATGTGGTGGACGACGTGCACCGGGTGCTGCTCCAGGCGCGCAGCGCCTACCGCACCCTGCCGCTGGTGCTCATCGGCCACTCCATGGGCGGGCTCATCGCGGCCCGCTACTCCCAGGTCCACCCCGAGGAACTGGCGGCCGTGGTGCTGTCGGGGCCGGTGCTGGGGCGGTGGACGGCCGCGGCAAAGGCGCTCGCCGCGGCGGAGATCCCCGACGCGCCGATCGAGACCGACACGCTCTCGCGCGATCCCGCCGTCGGCGCCGACTACACCGCCGACGAGCTGATCTGGCACGGCCCGTTCAAGGTGGCCACGCTCAAGGCGCTGCACACCGAGATGGCGCGCGTCACCGCCGACGGCCCGCCCGGCCTGCCGCAGCTGTGGGTGCACGGCGCCGCCGACATGCTGGTGCCGATGTCCGACACGGGGATGGGCATCGCCGCCTTCGCCGGGGACGACTTCACCGCGCGGATCTTCCCCGGTGCCCGGCACGAGGTGTTCAACGAGACCAACCGCGACGAGGTGCTGGACGAGGTCGTGCGCTTCGCGCGGCGGTTCGTGCCGGCCGAGTGAGCCGCGGGCGCGGGCCCGGCACGGCCGGGCCCGCGCGGCGTCACTCGTCATAGAGGGCGTCGATCGCCCCCGCGTACTTGCGCTGGATGACACGGCGCTTCAGTTTGAGGCTGGGGGTGAGCTCCTCGCTCTCGGCGGTCCACTCCACCGGGAGCAGCAGCCACCGCTTGACCTGCTGGATGCGCGACAGCCGGGTGTTGGCCGCCTCGACGGCGCGGCCCACTTCGGCGAGGACGGCGGGGTGCTCGGCGAGCGCCGCCGGGTCGCGGGCGTCGAGCCCCGCGGTGTCGGCCCAGGCGCGGGCGGCCTCGGCGTCCAGGACGAGCAGCGCCACGAGGTAGGGGCGGCGGTCGGCGTAGGCGAGGGCCTGGCCGACGAGGGGGTGCTCCTTGAGCAGGTTCTCCACCTCGGCCGGTGCGATGTTCTCGCCGCCCGCGGTGATGATGAGCTCCTTCTTGCGGTCGACGACGTAGACGAAGCCGTCGTCGTCGACGCTGCCGATGTCGCCGGTGTGCAGCCACCCGTCGGGGTCGATGAGCGCGGCGGTCGCGTCGGGGAGGTTGTGGTACCCGGCGGTGTTGATGGGGCCGCGGATCAGCAGCTCGCCGTCGTCGGCCGCGCGGACCTCGATGCCGTCGACCGGCCGCCCGACGCTGCCGAACGCGTAGGACCCCATGCGGTTGGCGGTGGCGGCGCCGCAGTTCTCGGTCATGCCGTAGACGTCGCGGATGACGCAGCCCAGCCCGGCGAAGAAGTGCAGCACGTCCACCGGCATCGGGGCGGCGGCGCTGATCAGGTGCTCGGCGCGGTCGAGGCCGACCAGGGCGCGGATGGGCGCAAGGACCTGCTCGTCCGCCGCAGCGAAGCGCCGGGCGAGGTCGTCCGGCGGGGTCGCGCCGCGCTGCCCGGCGAGCACATAGGCGCGGGCGGTGTCGGCCGCCGCCTCCACCGCCGCCCGCTGCTCCTCCGACGCCGCGGCGAGCGCGCCGGACAGTCCCGCGCGCAGCTTCTCCCACACGCGCGGGACGCCGAACAGCCCGTGCGGGCGCACCATCCCGAGGTACATGCCGAGCTGGCGGGGGTCGGGGCAGAAGTGGATGTGGCCGGCGACCTTGATCGGCAGGTAGACGCTGAGGACGCGCTCGGCGATGTGGGCCAGCGGCAGGTACGACAGGGAGACGGAGTGGCGCGCCATCGGCGAGGTGCGGTGCGACACCGTGACCTGGTAGAGGACCTGGTGGTGGGTTTCGAACACCCCTTTGGGGGCGCCGGTGGTGCCCGAGGTGTAGAGCAGGGTGGCGTTGTGGTCCGGGGTGAGCGCGGCCATGCGGCGCTCGACGGGGCCGGGGTCGGCGGCGCGGCTGCGCCGCCCGCCGTCGAGGAACTCGTCCCACGACACGAACCGGGGCCCGCTGCCGGTGCCGGGGGCCGGGACGGAGGCGGCGTCGCAGAGGACGACGGTGTGCAGCGCGGGGAGGCGGTCGAGGACGGGTTCCCAGCGGGCGAGTTCGTCGGCGCCGGCGAGGACGGCCACGGTGGCGGCGCAGTCGGCGGCGACGTGGCCGATCTGGTCGGGGGCGAAGGTGCTGTAGACCGACAGCGGCACGGCGCCCGCGTGCACCGCGCCGAGGTCGGCCATCAGGTGCGCGGCGCAGTTGGGCAGCATCAGCGCCACGATGTCGCCCGGTGCGGCGCCGGCGTCGATGAACGCCGCGGCGAGGTCGAGCGCGGTCTGCCGGTAGGCCCCCCAAGTGGTGGTCTGCCATTGGCCGTCGGCGGTGGTGGCGCCGGTCCATTCGGACAGCGCGGGTGCGTCGGGGTCGCGCTGCGCTGTGTCGCGCAGCCAGTCGACCAGGGTCATGCCGTCGATTTCGGCGTCGACTTCCTGCCGGCTCTTCTCTGTAGCGTCCATGGTCCCGTCCCACGTGTCGATGTGTCCCAGATCACCATTGGTGGTCAGATCGGACCACGGCGGGGCGCACCGATCAAGGGCGGCGGGCGAGAATGCGGCGGGTCACCCGGTCAGAGGTAGGGGCCGCGGGGCTGCGCCGCCGGCCGGGCTGCGGTCTCGGCGTGGGCCCGCGCGAGCCGCCGCACGCCGTCGTGCAGCACTTCGGGGGGCTGGGTGTAGGCGAGCCGGACGAAGTGCTCCAGCGTGCCCTCGGTGCCGAAGATCGGCCCGGGGGCGGCGTGGACGCCGTTGCGGTCGGCGGCCTCGGTGAGCGCCGTCGCCGTGGGCGCGGGCAGCCGCGCCCACAGCACGAGGCCCCCGCTGGGGGTGACGAACCGCCACTCGGGCAGCTCCGCGCGCAGCGCAGCGACGAGCGCGTCGCGGTTGCGGCGGACCTGGCGGATGCGCTCGGCCCGGATGCGCAGCACGTCGGCGAGCAGGTGTGTGGCCGTCAGCTGCTCCAGGACGGGGCTGGACAGGTCGAAGCGCTGGCGCAGCGCCATGAGCCGGGCCGCCATGGGCGGGGTGGTGCGGATCCAGCCGATGCGCAGGCCGCCCCAGAACAGCTTCGCCGTGGACCCGATGCTGAACACCCTGCCGTCGCGGTCGTGGACGGCGGTGGGCGCCGGCTGGTCGCCGGGGTCGATGGCGAGTTCGGCGACCGACTCGTCCACGATCAGGGAGCTGCCCGCCCGGCGCGCCTCGGCGACGAGCGCGGCGCGCTCGTCGTCGTCCATGAGCGCGCCGGTGGGGTTGTGGAAGTCGGGGATGACGAACGCGGCCTTGGGCCGCCCCTGCCGGAACGCGTCGGCGACGACGTCCATCTCCCAGCCGTTGGGTCCGACGCCCATCGTGCGCAGCCGGGCGCCCCGCTGGCGTACGGTGTCGAGGGTGTGCGGAAACGTGGGCGACTCCAGCAGGACGCTGTCGCCCGGCTGCACCAGCAGTTCCATGAGCAGGGCCGCGGCGTGCTGGGCGCCGTTGGTGATGAGGATCTGGTCGGGTTCGGTGGGCAGGCCCCGCTCGACGTAGCGGCGGGCCACCGCGTGGCGCAGCTCGGGCAGCCCGAAGGTGGTGTACCCGCGCCCGCCGACGTGCGCGGCGAGCTGCTCCACCGCCATCCGCGCCGCCGCCTGCATGCCCTCGATGGCGGGCGGCGCGGCGATGCCGAGGTCGATGGGCTCGGAGCGCGGGAGGAGCACGGAGTCGTTGTTACCCGCGGTGGAGGGCAGCAGCGTCCAACTGCCGGCGCCCCTGCGGCTGTCGAGGAAGCCGTTCTCGCGCAGCCAGGTGTAGGACGCGGTGACGGTGTTGCGGCTGAGGCCCAGCGAATCGGCGAGGTCGCGCTCCGCGGGCAGCCGGGTGTGGGTGGGGATGCGGCCGTCGAGGATCAGCCCGCTGATGGAGCGCCCGACGGAGAGGTAGTAGGGGCGCGCCCGCCCGTCGCGGCCGATGAGCCGGGCGAGCAGGTGGCCGTTGATCCGGCGGGTACCGGCGGCCATGGGCGCCGCCTCCGATCGAGGGCAGGGTCGGCGCGCCGAATCGGAGCACGCCACTTCTCATAATTGGATCTACCGTACTGGCCGGGAAAAGGCCAATATTGCCTGAGCGGCCCAGTCTGTCACGAGTTCGGCGCCGTCTCCATCGCCCGCGAACCACCCAAGGAGCACGCCCCGTTGTCCGCGCCGTCCGCCCTCGTCCGCCGCGTCTTCCTCACCCCGGCCCTGCCCGGGCCGCGGTGGCGCCGCCTCGTCCAGCTCGCCGTCGGCCTCTACCTGTTCGGGCTCGGCTGCGCCCTCCCGATGGTCTCCGGCCTGGGCGCCAACCCGTGGGACGTGCTGCACCAGGGGCTCGCCCAGCAGACCGGCCTGACGGTCGGGACGTGGACCATCATCATGGGCGGCACGGTGATGCTGCTGTGGATCCCCCTGCGCCAGCGCGCCGGCATCGGCACGTTCAGCAACGTCGTCGTGGTCGGCCTGTCGGTCGACGTGTCCCTGTGGTGGCTCCCCGAGGTCGAGGGGCTGCCGGCCCGCATCGCCGCACTGCTGCTGGGCATCCTGGTCCTCGCCATCGGCACCGGCTGCTACATCGGGGCGCGGCTCGGCCCGGGCCCGCGCGACGGCCTCATGACCGGTCTCGCGGCCAAGGGCTGGTCGGTGCGCGCGGCCCGCACCACCGTCGAGGTGTCGGTGGTGGTCCTCGGCTTCCTCCTCGGCGGGACGGTCGGCGTGGGGACCCTGCTGTTCGCGGTCGCCATCGGCCCGCTCGCCCAGGTGTTCCTGCCGCTCCTCGACGTCCCCGTCCCGGACGCCGGGCCGCCGCCCGCCGGCGGCGCGACCTGAGCGCAATGCCCGAAGCGCCCCGTCCGCCCGCATTGCGGCCCTAACGTGACCTGACGAACGGCCCTTCGGTGGCTCGGGCACCGCGCGGCGCAACTAACGTGGCCGGGACCGGCGATGCCGCCTCCGGCGGGGACCGTCGGGGTATGAGCATCAGAAAGCCACGATGACGCCGCACCGCTGCCCGTCGAGGGGCTCGCGGACGTTCCAGAGTTGGATACGGTTTCAGCGGCAACGTGATCTTGGCGTACGTGAACTCTGTTTTTTCTCTGGGGGTGAGCCGCGTGTCCAAGCGGATTGAGGACTACGCGCTGATCGGCGACATGCAGACCGCCGCTCTCGTTGGACGCGACGGCTCCATCGACTGGCTGTGCCTGCCGCACTTCGACTCTCCGGCGTGCCTGTCGGCGCTGCTCGGCGACGAGCAGAACGGCAACTGGTCGCTGCGCCCCACGCATCCCGAGGCGAAGGTCGTCCGGCGGCGCTACCGGCACGAGACCCTGATCCTCGAAACGGACTGGGAGACCCCCGAGGGCGCCATCCGGGTCATCGACTTCATGCCGCCGCGCGGCAGCGCCCCGCACGTGGTCCGCATCGTCGAGGGGCTGCGCGGCTCCGTCCCCGTCGAGACCGCCGTGCGGCTGCGCTTCGACTACGGCAACGTGGTGCCGTGGATCCACCGCACCGGCAACGAGATCGTCGGCGTCGCCGGCCCCGACTCCGTCTGGCTCAGCTCGCCGGTGGAGTTCGAGGGCCACAACTTCGTGCACGACGCCGAGTTCACGGTCGCCCCCCGGCAGAAGACCCCGTTCGTCATGACGTGGCACCCCTCGCACGTCGAGGAGTCCGCCCACCTCGACGCCGAGAAGGCCCTCAACCAGACCGAGAAGTTCTGGCGGGGCTGGGTCGAGCAGTGCAACTACGAGGGCGACTACCGCGACGCCGTCGTCCGCTCCCTCATCACCCTGAAGGCGCTGACCTACGGTCCCACCGGCGGCATCGTCGCGGCCCCCACCACCTCCCTGCCCGAGGACATCGGCGGGGTCCGCAACTGGGACTACCGGTACTGCTGGCTGCGCGACGCCACCATCACCCTCGAGGCGCTGATCCGCAGCGGCTTCAGCACCGAGGCCTACGCCTGGCGCGAGTGGCTGGTCCGGGCGGTCGCGGGCGAACCGCAGCACATGCAGATCATGTACGGGGTGCGCGGCGAGCGGCGGCTCGCCGAATGGGAGGCCGACTGGCTGCCCGGCTACGAGAACTCCCGCCCGGTGCGCATCGGCAACGCCGCGGTCGGCCAGTACCAGCTGGACGTCTACGGCGAGGTCATGGACGTGCTGCACCTGGCGCTGCGCTCCGGCCTGCACAGCGGCGAGCACGTGTGGGGCTTGCAGCGGTCCCTCGTCAACTACCTGGAATGGTGCTGGGACTCCCCCGACGAAGGGCTGTGGGAGGTGCGCGGGCCCCGCCAGCACTTCGTCCACTCGAAGGTCATGGCGTGGGTCGCGGCCGACCGGGCGGTCCGCATGGTCGAGGAGTTCGGCAAGGAGGGGCCGGTCGAGCGCTGGCGCGCGCTGCGCGACACCATCCACGCCGAGGTGTGCGAGTACGGCTACGACTCCGCGCGCAACACCTTCACCCAGTACTACGGCAGCAAGGAGCTCGACGCCGCCCTGCTGCTGATCCCCGAGGTCGGCTTCCTGCCCTACGACGACCCCCGCGTCATCGGCACCGTCGAGGCCGTCCGCGACGACCTGATGATCGACGGATTCGTCATGCGGTACCGCACCGACCGCGACGACGTCGCCGACAAGCTCCCCGGCCACGAAGGCGCGTTCCTGGCGTGCAGCTTCTGGCTCGCCAACGCGCTGCTGTCCATCGGCCGCGAGAAGGAGGCGCGCGAGCTGTTCGACCGCCTGCTCGCGCTGCGCAACGACGTCGGGCTGCTCGCAGAGGAGTGGGACGCCAAGGAGGGCCGCCAGATCGGCAACTTCCCGCAGGCGTTCAGCCACGTGCCCCTGGTGACCACCGCGCTCAACCTGTCGCGCCACGACGGGCAGCGGCGCGCCGAGTACGCGCCGTACTCCGCGCCGATCGCGGGATCCGGCGAGGAGGCCGCGCCGACCACGCGGCCCTGAGCGGGGCGGGCAGCGGGAGCCGCGCGGGCGGGTACCGGCGGGTGAACGCAGTAGGCGGAGAGGGCGGCGGGCGGTAGGCGCCGCCGACGTCCCTGCCCGGCGCCTGCCGCGCGCCGCATCCGGTCCGGCACCGGCCGACCGCCGGTCGTCCCGTGCCGCGCGGCCCGACAATCCCGGCGGAAAGTGGGTAGTGCCCCCCGCACGACCGTGCGCGGCCGGCGCCCGGTCCCCTCTCCTGCTAGGAGTCGCTCATGGTCGGCAAGGCGGCAATCCCCACCATCATCGTGATCTGGCTGCTGATCGGCGTGTTCGCGGCGATCCAGCGCGGCTACTTCGACAGCGGCGAGCAGAACTGCGCCTCGCTCGGCACCACAGCGGTGACCATCCTCGCCGGTCCGCTGAACTACGTCGGCGTGAACCCCACCCTCGAATGCCCCGAGGTCCCCCAGCCCTCCAAGTAGCGCCCGCCCGCACGCCGCGGTGGCACCCGCGCCCTGGTCACTGGCCGGACTGGTCCGACTTCGCGCCGAGTGTCACCGTGACGTCGGCCTCCGCGCCGTCGGGGCCGCGGTAGGTCAGCTCGACCCGGTCACCGGGCTTCTTCTCGTTGACCAGCAGGATGAGGTGGTCGGAGTTGCGCACCTCCTCGGAGTCGAACTCCACGATGAGGTCGCCCGGGCGCAGCCCCGCTTCGTCGGCGGGCCCTCCGGGGGTGATCGGCGGTGAGTCGCCCGCGTCGCCGCTGTTCTGGCTCTGGATCTTCGCACCGCCGGAGGAGTTGTCGGTCTCCAGGACGACGCCTATGGCCGCCTCGCCGCCACCCGAAGCGCCCGCCGATGGTGACGGCGACGGCGGGGCGGACTCAGGCTCGGACCCGGCCGGGGGCGAGGCCTGCTCCGGGGAGTCGGGCGACTGCGCACTCTCGGGCTCGTTGGCCGGCGCCTGCTGCGTGCCGCCGAGGAGCCAGTACATGCCGCCCGCGCCGCCCGCGAGGCACAGCACGATGAGCAGCGTCATACCGATGAGCGCGGGCGCACGCGACTTCTTCCGCTTCGCCGGCCGTTCTCCTCCCGGCACCGCGCCCATGGGGGCGGTGGGGGCCGCGCCGGCGGGCCCGCCGGGCGCCCCGGCCCCGAGGTGGGGCGCGCCGCCCCCGAACGCCGGTTGAGGGGGCTGCGGCGGCGGCTGCTGCGGGCGTGCCCCGCGCATGCCGCCCACGGGGCGCTGCGGGCCCACGCCGAACGACTGCTGGGGCGCAGTGGGCGGCGGAGCGGCGAACGAGCCGTGGTTCGGGCCGGTGGGCGGCCCCGCGGGCGGTGCGGCGTTGGGGCCGGTGGGCGGCCCGGCGTTGGGGCCGGTGGGCGGCCCGGCGTTCGGGCCGGTGATCCGCGGCCCCTGCGGGGGGCCGCCCTGCGGCGGGGTGGCGGCACTCGGGGGCTGCTCCGCCGGCGGAGGGCCGCTCGGCGGGCCCTGCGGCAGCGCCGACTCGACCGCGCCGCCGGCGTCCTCCGCGGGCGCCTGCTCGGCCGCTGCGGGGCCGGACGGCTCCGGCTCGCCGGGTTCGGCGGCCGGGCCCGACACCATCGCGGCGTCGGCTCCGGCGGCGCCTGCCGCGGCCGCTCCCGCCGCGGCCCCGGCCGCTCCGGGGTTGGACACCGGCGCGCTCCACGGCACCGACGTGCTCACCGAGCGCAGCGTGGTGATCCAGTCGAAGGCCGACGGCCGGTCGGTCGCCTCGGCGGAGAACATCGACGTGATCCGGTCGCGCTGCTGCGGACCCGCGGCCTCCACCGCGGGCAGTGCGGCGAACCGCTCGCGCAGCTGCTCCGGAGCGGGCGGCGGCTCCTCCCCGGCGAGCACGAAGTAGACGATGGCGCCGAACGCGTAGCGGTCGGTGGCGGCCGAGTACTCGCCGTTGAACACCTCGGGTGCCGCGTAGCCGGGGGTGAACCACGGCTTCGCGGTCATGTGCCGGGTGGCGATGCGGCTCAGCCCGAAGTCGACCAGCGTCGCCTGGCCCTCGTCGCTGATCATGATGTTGCCGGGAGAGAGGTCGCCGTGCACCACCGCGCGCTTGGACGGGGTGGCCCGCCCGGAATGCAGCCAGTCGAGGACCTCGGCGATCTGCTCCAGGTGGCGCAGGACCTCGCGCTGCCCCTTGGGTCCGTCGACGGCGTGCTCGGCCCGCCAGTCGCGCAGGTCGATGCCCTCGACGTAGTTCATCACCAGGAACAGCGACCGGTCGGTGTACTCCGCCGACTCGCCGCTGCGGTGCTCGGGCACGCCCTCGAAGTGCTCGCGGACCCCCACGACGCCGAGCCGGTTGATGAACCGCAGCAGTTCGGCCTGGTCGTTCCAGCGCGAGCTGAGATCGCGGAACTGCTCCTCGTTGACCGCGACATCGGAGTTGAGGACCTTCACCACGACCGGCTCGGTCTGCCCGGCGAGGGTCACCTCGGCGAGGTAGAGCGTGGCCTCTCCCCCGCGTCCGACCGACCTGACCAGGCGGTATTTGTCCGGGTGCGAATCGGGGCCGACGAACAGCGCAGAACTCAACGCGAACACTCATTCCGGTCAGGCGGGTGGCGGGGGAAGGTGGGGCGCTGGACAAGGGTAGCGGCACCGACAGCGCACCAGGATCGTCGGTGGCGCACGGGATCCGGGCGGCGTCCGGGCCGTGTCCGGGCCGAGTCCGGTCGGCG
The DNA here is from genome assembly GCF_003014485.1 of Murinocardiopsis flavida. Classification (GTDB taxonomy): domain Bacteria; phylum Actinomycetota; class Actinomycetes; order Streptosporangiales; family Streptosporangiaceae; genus Murinocardiopsis; species Murinocardiopsis flavida. The sequence continues at coordinate 368,723 of NZ_PYGA01000002.1, forward strand.
CCCGGGCCGAGGAGAGGACGGTCGGCACCCGGTCGGTGTCCGGGTCGAACAGAGGGCGGTCGGCCGCGACGGGATACGCTGCCGCCCGACAACGGATCCGTGCGCGTCCGCGCCGCGAAGGTGATGGAGACGATCAGGTGGAACGGGTGCTCGGTGGGCGGTACCGGCTGGGCGAGCGGCTCGGCGCCGGCGGCATGGGCGAAGTGTGGAGCGGCGTCGACGAACTGCTGGACCGCCCGGTGGCGGTCAAGCTGGTGCGGCCGGAGCTGGTGGGCTCCGACGACGCTCTCGACCGGTTCCACCGCGAGGCCCGGATGACCGCGCGCCTCGCCGGCCACCCCAACATTGTGATCCTGTACGACTTCGGCGAGCACGAGGACTCCGTGTACGCCGTGATGGAACTTGTACGCGGGCGCACCGTCGCGGCGTCCGCGCGCGGCGGCGGGCCCATGCCCATCGCGCAGGCCGCCGACTGGGTCGCCCAGACGTGCGCCGGCCTCGGCGCCGCGCACGCGGCCGGGATCGTGCACCGCGACGTCAAACCGGGCAACCTCATGTCGACCTCGGCCGGGACGGTCAAGATCCTCGACTTCGGGATCGCGGGCTTCCACGAGGCCGCCGTCCAGAGCAGGCGGCTCACGCGCACCGGCGAACTCATGGGCACACCGTTGTACATGTCGCCCGAGCAGATCCAGCGGGCGGCGGTCGGCCCGCCCAGCGACCTGTACTCGCTCGGCGCGATCCTGTACCGGCTGCTCACCGGCGAGCCCCCGTTCCACGCCGAGGACCCGTTCCCGGTGCTGCGCATGCATCTCCAGGACCGGCCCGAGTCGCCGCGCGCGCTGCGCCCCGAAATCCCGGCGGAGCTGGCGGGGCTCATCCTCCAGATGCTGGCGAAGTCGCCGGCCGACCGGCCGGAGGACGCGGAGGAGGTCCGCACGCGGCTCGCCCCGTTCCTGCCGTCCGCCTCCGGCCGGGACCGGCCGGGCGGCGGCGCAACGGCGGAACCGGACGGACCGTCCGACACACCCGACGACGAACCGACCCACGACGCCACCCGCATCGAACCCACCGCAGGGGCCACCCTGCACCAGCCAGGGGACACGGCCCGAAGACCGGCGAGCGGCGCAACAGAGACACCGGACGGACCGGCCCACACACTCGACGACGAACCGACCCACGACGCCACCCGCATCGAACCCACCGCAGGGGGCACCCTGCACCAGCCGCGCGGCTCGGCGCCTCCTCCCCTCACCCCGCGCCGCGCCGTCGAGTTGCGGCTCGACGCGATCGAGGCCGACGCGGAGAACGGCTACCTCGCGACCGCCGCGCAGGCGCTCCAAGACCTCCGCGCGGACCTGGAGGAGATCTACGGCGCCGACCACCCCGAGACGCTGAAGGCCCGTCGCAAGGGCGCCTACCTGGCGGGCAAGGCGGGCTACCCGGCGCACGCCGCCGAGCTGTTCGCCGCGCTCGCCGCCGACAACGAGCGGGTCCACGGCCGGGCGCACCCCGAGACCCTGGCTGCGCTGCACTACCTCGCCGTCAACGCGGGGCGGATCGGCGACCACGCCCGCGCCGCCCGCGTCCACGAGCACCTGCTGCCCGATCTCGCCACCGTCCACGGCGCGGACTCCGAGCGGGTCCTCACCGCCCGGCTGCACCTCGCCCACGAGGTGGGCGAGGCGGGCGAACCCGCGCGGGCGGCACAACTCCTCGAATCGCTGCTGCCCGACCTCGCCCGCGTCCTCGGCGCCGCGCACGCCACGGTGCTGCGCGCCCGGCACTACGCCGCCGCGTACACGGGCCACGGCGGCGACCCCGCGGAGGCGGCGCGCCGCTACCACGAACTGCTCGCCGACACGGTGCGCGTCCACGGCGCCGGCCACCCCGAGACCAGCCGCGCCCGCGACCGCCTGCGCCAGTGGCAGGACCGCGCCCGCTGAGACCCGCGCGGACCCCGGGCCGCGCAGTGCGCCCGGGGCGGACCGCGGCCCCCCAACGCGGCGCACTCACCACGGCCGCCCGCGCCCGAAGCACCGCGGCACCAACGGACTGCGGCCACACAGCGCGGCGCGCTCACGACGACCGCCCCCGCCGGAAGCGCCCCCGGCACCTTCGGACCCCTGGCCGCGACCGAGGGCGGTGCGCTGGGCGGATGACATCTGTCATGGGGATCACGGGCGCGATCGCATCGCGACGGGGTGACCGTTGCGACTACTGTCGGATTCCCCGTCGCGACACGCTGGATTCCATGACGGCCGGACGAACGGATCTCGACATCACCTCCACCTCACCGCGGCGGCCCGCGCCCGACGGCTCCGCTGGCGGGCCCACCGCCGATGGGCCCGCCGCCGACGCCGCCCCCGGTGCGACCACCGCCGCGTCCCCGCCCCAGGGCGACCCCGCTTCGATCGGGCAGCCCGATCGGCCCTACCTGCCCTGGCGTGGCAAGGCGACCCGCACGGACAAGGCGCTTCTCGGCGCCATCCTCGGCGTGCTCGCCCTCATGCTGGTGCTGTGGCCGCTGCGCCCCTATCTGATCGCCTCCCACCCGGTGCTGCTGGCCTTCGTGACCGGGAGCAAGGCCGCGGTCGGCGCGGCCGCTGCGTACGCACGCATCGGCGAGGTCCCGTTGTGGCTCGCGGTGCTCGCGGGGACGGTCGGCATGTCGAAGTTCGACTGGCTGTTCTGGTGGACGGGGCGGCAGTGGGGCCGCGGCATCGTGAACATGTTCGCCCAGGGTGAGCGCGCCAGGAAGCTCGCCGAGAAGACGCGGCACATGAACCCCTGGTTCATCCGGACGGGCGTCGTCCTGGCGGTCCTGCCGGGGGTTCCCAGCGCGCTCGTGTACGCCCTGGCGGGGTGGACGGGGATGCGGCCGGCGACGTTCATCGTCCTGAACGTCCTCGGTTCGCTGCTCATGGCAGGGCTGGTCGCCGGAATCGGGTACGGGCTCGGACAGGCGGCGGTGGACCTCGTCATCGCCATCGACGACAAGGCGATCTGGATCAGCATCGGCATCGTGACGGCGATCTCGGTGGCGTCGAGCTACAAGGCCCAACGCGCCGCAGCGCGCAAGAAGGCGGCCTGAGCGGCGCGCGGAATCACGGCGGCCGAACAACGCGCGGAGTCGCGAGGGCTGAGCGGCGCGCGGAACCGGGCTGGGGCAAGGGTTTCAGTGATCGGCGCATTCCGGTCATCAGCGTCGGCGCCGACCGATAGTGTTCGGTGCCATGTCTGGACGACCCCTCCACGAGATCATGGACGCCGGGTGGGCCAAGGCCCTCGAACCCGTGGCCGACACCATCACCGCGATGGGCGAGTTCCTGCGCAACGAAGTCGCGCAGGGCCGCACCTACCTCCCCGCCGGCGAGAACGTCCTGCGCGCGTTCCAGCAGCCCTTTGACGACGTTCGGCTGCTCCTCGTCGGCCAGGACCCGTACCCCACCCCGGGCAACGCGGTGGGGCTCAGCTTCTCGGTGGCACCCGATGTGCGGCTGCCCGGCAGCCTGCGCAACATCTTCAAGGAGATGGGCGACGACATCGGGGCGCCCATGCCCTCCAACGGCGACCTCACCCCCTGGACCGACCGCGGTGTGCTGCTGCTGAACCGGGCGCTCACGACCATGCCGGGCAAGCCGGGGTCGCACCGCGGCAAGGGCTGGGAGAAGGTCACCGACTGCGCCATCCAGGCGCTGGCCGCCCGCTCCAAGCCCATGGTCGCCATCCTGTGGGGCCGCGACGCCCGCAACCTCCGCCCGCTGATGCCCCAGGTCCCGTGCGTGGAGTCGACCCACCCGAGCCCCATGTCGGCGAACAACGGCTTCTTCGGGTCGCGGCCCTTCAGCAAGGCCAACGCCCTGCTCGAAGAGCAGGGCGCCGAGCCCATCGACTGGCGGCTCCCCTAGCCGTCAGTCCACCTCCCTGTCGCGCGGGGTGGCGGCGAGTTCCGCGTCGCTGCGTTCGATGCAGAACTCGTTGCCCTCCGGGTCGGCGAGCACGACGAACCCCATTCCGTCGTCGGTGCGGAAGTCGGCGTACAGGGTGGCGCCCAGGGCGATCACCCGCTCGACCTCTTCGTCGCGGCTCGCGCTGTTCGGGCCGAGGTCGAAGTGCAGCCGGTTCTTCACCGTCTTCTTCTCGGGCACCTGGAGGAACAGGATGTTCGGCTGACCGTGGGGGGTTTCGACGAGGGCTTCGTTCGCCCCCGGCTGGTCCTCGTTGCTGATCGGCGATCCGACCACAGCGCCCCAGAAGAGGGCGAGGGTGTAGGGATCCTCGCAGTCGACGGTGACAGTGCGGATGGGTGACGGCACAGAACGGGCCTTTCTGTCGCGGGTGCGCGCGGTCGTCCGGCGCACGGGGGCCTTCGAGTCTGTCCACAGAACAGCTCGGCGACAAGGATTATTCGGGACGGCACGTTGAGCCTGTGTTACGTGAGGCGGTTGGATGGGCGTGCGCCCCAATTCCGACCTGTGTGGAAGGAACCCCGCCGATGGCCGGTTCACTGTCCTGTTCGCATGCGCTGCGCCTGCTGGGCCACCGCGACAGCCGGGTGCTGGACGCCGCCGGCGCGTTGACCGGTGCGGGCGCCGAGGCGTCCGGCGTGCCGGGGCTGGGCGCGCTGACCACGCTGCTCATCTCGCACGGTGCCGACGCGGTCCGGCACGTGCGCGAGCGCATGGCGGGGCTGAACCGGCTCGACCGCACGGAGCGCATCGCCGCCGCGCACGCCGTCATCGTGGTGGCGGCCTACTTCGAGGCGCTCGACGCCGTCCTCGCCGAGGACCCGGACGGCCCGCGGCTGCGCGACCTCGACCTCGGCGGCGCCGAGCAGGTCGCCCTCGCGACCTCGGGTCGGCTGCCCGAAGGGTACGGCGGCATCGTCATGACGCTGCTGGAGTCGCCCATCCCGCTGCCGTCGGCGCACCGGCCCTACGAGGACAACATCCTGCGCGTCTCCGCGCTGTACGACGACATGACGAGGAGCCTCGTCGGCTACCTCGGCGGCATCGACCGCGACGGCGGGGCGAGCGCCAAGGCCGTGCGCTCCGTGCTGTTCAAGGGGATGGCGCCGAACGGCACGACGCTGCTCGACACCGCGTTGGAGCGTTACGCCTCGACGTTCCGGGAGTTGGCAGCGGCGGTCCCCGAGTTCGCCGTGTGGGCGGGCCTGCTGGACCACCAGGCCACCCGGCGGGCAGCGGGCGCGGCGGCGGCGGAGATCGGCGCCCGGATCGACGGCATCGGCACGGGGCTGGCGGGGCTCGGCGCGCTGCTGGAGACCATTGCGTCCGACGCCGCACCTGACCAGCGCCGCGCCGATCTGGCGGCCCGCCACCGCGCCGTGCTGGACCACCGGGTGCTGCGCGCCGACGACACGCCGTCCGGCCTGGTCATGCCGCGCCTCGCCGACGCCTACCTCGACCCGCGGGGCCGGATCACCGCGGTCGGGCCCGAGAGCGATCCCGCCTCCGACAGCTGGTGGTCGGCCGTGCCGGTGCGCGACGACCTGCCCAGTGTCATCGCGGGGCTCCTCACCTCCCCCGAGGCCCTCGACGCTCCCATCGTGATCCTCGGCCACCCCGGTGCGGGCAAGTCCAAGCTGACCGAGATCCTCGCCGCCCGGCTGCCCGGCGTCGACTTCCTCACCGTGCGGGTGGAGCTGCGCCGCGTCCCGCCCGACGCACCGGTGCAGGACCAGATCGAGACCGCCGTCCGCGCCGCCATCGGCGAGGACGTCGCCTGGCCGGAGCTGGCGCGCTCCGCCAGGGGCGCCGTGCCGGTGGTCATGCTCGACGGCTTCGACGAGTTGGTCCAGGCCACGGGCGTGAACCGCTCCGACTACCTGGAGCAGGTCCGCGACTTCCAGCGCCGCGAAGCCGAACTCGGCCGCCCCGTCGCCGTCCTCGTCACCAGCCGCACCGTCGTCGCCGACCGCATGCGCTTCCCCAAGGGGACGGTGGCCGTCCGGCTGGAGGCGCTGAATGAGCCCCAGATCGGCCGGATGCTGGAGGTGTGGACCGCGCACAACGCGCGCGGCCTCGCCGCGCGCGGCCTCACACCGCCGCCGCTCGACACCCTCCTCGCGCACCGCGACCTCGCCGAACAGCCCCTCCTGCTGATCATGCTGCTGCTGTTCGACGCCGACACCAACGCGCTCCAGCACCACGAGTCGGAACTGGGCCGCTCCGGGCTGTACGAGCAGCTGCTGACCCGCTTCGCGCGGCGCGAGGTCGAGAAGCACGGCGCCCACCTGGACGAGCGCGACACGGTGCAGGCAGCGGAGGACGAGCTGCGCCGCCTCGAAGTCGTCGCCATGGCGATGTTCGCCCGGCACGCCCAGACCGTCACCCGCGACGACCTCGAACAGGACCTGTCCGCCCTGTTCCCCTCAGGGTTCCCCTCAGGGGGTTCGGCGCCGGGCCCCGAATCCGGCCTGCACGGCACCGTGGGCGACGCGGAACAGCTCCTCGGCCGGTTCTTCTTCATCCACGAGTCGCAGGCCCGCGAGGACGACCACACCCGCAGCGTGTACGAGTTCCTGCACGCCACATTCAGCGAGTACCTGGTGGCGCGGCTGGTGGCGGCGGCGCTGAAGGAGGTGGTCGAGGAGCGGCGGCACGCGGCCGCCCGGCGCCGGTTCAGCCAGCCCCTGGACGACGGGCTGCTGTACGCGGTGCTGTCGTTCGCCGTTCTCGCGGGCCGCGCCCCCGTCGTGGAGTTCCTGGACGACCAGCTCGCCCGGCACCTGGAGGAGCATCCCGGCGACCGGGCGGAGTACCGCGCGATGCTCACCGACCTGCTCGCCGAGGCCGGGTACCCGCAGCCGCACCGCTCCCTCGCCGACTACGAACCGGTGCGGTTGAACTCCAGCTCCCGGGAGGCCCACTACACGGCGAACCTGGTGCAGCTGCTGGTCCTCGTCGCCGAGGAGCCCGTCAGCCTCCAGGAGCTGCTGCCGCGCGCCGCCGACACGACGTGGGAGTGGCGGCGCCTCACCAGCATGTGGCGGGCGCTGTCGGCCGACGAGTGGTACGGGATGGTCGACGGGATCCGCACCCGCCACCTGGACTACGACACCGACGCGGGGTACACGGTCATCCAGCGCGAGGACGGCTCACCCATCAACTACGGCGAGTGCGTCGCGTTCGAGCTGCCGCGCGCGCCGGTCTCCGTCATCGACCCCTACACGGTGTCGATCCCCAACAGCGGCCTGACGTCCAAGCTCATCCGCTCCACTGCCATGCGGGTCCACGGGACGTCGGCCCGGCAGTTCCTCGTCACGGCCCCCTACGTCGTGAACGTGTCGGCCGACCTGTTCACCTGGTACCTCGACAGCACCGACGACGGAGTGTGGTGCGAGCTGCACGACATCCTGCACCTGCGCACCAGCCTCCCCGACCACGACTGGGACGGCCGTGTGCGCAGCTACCTGCGCATCTTCGGCGAGACCCCGCTGCTCGGCCGGTTGGAACTGACGATGCTGCGCCAGGCCGCCGAGGACTTCACCCTGCTCGGCGACGCGCAGCGGCGCATCGAACTCGCCGCGGTCATCGACGGCTACCTGGCGCGGGTGCGGGAGGTGGTGCCGGGCCCACGGCTCGGCGTCGACTTCGTGGAACCGGTCCTCGCGGCGCTGGAACCGCACATCGGGCGCCCCGAACGGCTCGACGCGATCCGCACGATGATCCCCGACGAGGAACCCGCCGATACCGTGCTGTGAGCACCGTGCGGGCATAGCCTGAACATCCGGGCATACGCCCGCAGACCGGACCACCCCCATTCCGGAAAGGCCGCCTCCGATGGCCCGCACCTATACCTACAACGACGCCCTCAAGATCCTCGGCCACGGGCAGAGCCCCCTGGGCGCGCTGTCAGAGAAACTCGTGGCCGCGGGCACCGAGGCTACCGCGGTTCCCGGCCTCTCGACGCTGGTCAACCTGTTCGTCTCCTACGGCAAGGACGCCGCGACGACCGTGCGGGAACGGCTGTCCGGCGTCGACCGGCTGACCCGCAGCGAGCGCATCGCCGCGGCGCACCACATGATCGCGATCGGTGCGTTCTTCGAGGTGGTCGAGGAGACCCTGGTGGAGACGGAGCCCCGCTACCGGCCAGACCCCCGAGATCTCCGCGCAACGGAGCTGGGGCGGCTCCTGGACGTCCCGGACGCCAGCGCCATCGACAACCTCGGCATCATCCGACTCCTCACCACGCGTGTGCCTCTGCCCTCTCCACAGCACTCTTTCGAGGAGAACTGCGCGCGGGTCGGGGGGACGTTCGCACTGGCGTGCGAACACGTCAACATGCTCAGCGGGAAAGCGGCCGGCATCTCCGAAGAGGCGTACACCGACCTCTTCACCGACCACTTCGATGCCCGTTCCACCACCGAACGAGCGGTGCGCCGCTACACCGACCACTACCGGAGCCTGATGGCGGCGGTCCCCGAGTTCGACGCGTGGGCGGGGATGCTCGACCACCAGGCGACCCGGCACACGGTCCGTGCGACCGCAGAGGCGACCTATGCGCGCATCGAGGCTCTGGGCACCGGCATGGCGGCCCTGCAAACGCAGCTCGAAGCGATGTCGACCGGCGCCGCCATGGACGACCGCCGCAGAGAACTCGCGCTGCGCTACCGGGCGGCGCTCACGAAACCGGTGCTGCCCACCACCGAGGCGCCCGAGGGGATCACCCTGCCGACATTGGCGGACGCCTACCTCGACCCGCGCGGAAGGGTGACCGAGGTGGGCGCCGACTCCCGCCCATCGGTGGAGAGCTGGTGGGAGCTCGTCGATGTCCACGATGATCTCCCCGGTGTCCTCGCCGGGCTGCTCACCTCCCCCGACGCGCTCGACCTGCCCTTGGTCGTCCTCGGCCATCCGGGCGCTGGCAAGTCCAAGCTGACCGAGATCCTCGCCGCACGGCTGCCCGGCGCGGAGTTCCTGGCCGTCCGGGTGGAACTGCGGACGGTCGCGCCCGACGCACCCGTGCAGGACCAGATCGAGCAGGCGGTCCGCGAGACCACCGGTGAGCGGGTGCCCTGGCCGGAGCTGGCGCGCTCCGCCAAGGGCGCCCTGCCGGTGGTGATGCTCGACGGCTTCGACGAACTCGTCCAGGCCACGGGCGTGAACCGCTCCGACTACCTGGAGCAGGTCCGCGACTTCCAGCGCCGCGAAGCCGAACTCGGCCGCCCCGTCGCCGTCCTCGTCACCAGCCGCACCGTCGTCGCCGACCGCATGCGCTTCCCCGACGGCACGACCGCGATCCGACTGGAGGCGCTGAACGACGCGCAGATCGGCCGGATGCTGGACATCTGGAACGCGCACAACCGGCACTCCTTGGAACCGCGCGGCCTCGCCCCGCTCCCCCTCGCCACCCTGCTCGCGCATCGCGACCTCGCCGAGCAGCCCCTCCTGCTGATCATGCTGCTGCTGTTCGACGCCGGCGGCAACGCCTTGCAGCGCCACCGCGACGGCCTCGGCCGGGCCGGCCTGTACGAGCAGATCCTCACGTCCTTCGCCGAGCGGGAGGTGCACAAGCAGCACGCGAATCTGAGCGGCCGCCAGTTCGCCGACGCCGTCGACGAGGAGCTGAGCGGCCTGGAGTTCGTCGCCGTGGCGATGTTCGTCCGGCACCGCCAGACCGTCACCGCCGACGAGCTCGGCGCCGACCTCGCCGCCCTCGCCGACGACGGCACACCGGATCCGGGGGCGGCCGACCCGGGGATGCACGGGCGCGTCAGCGCCGCGGACCGGCTCCTCGGCCGGTTCTTCTTCATCCACGAGTCGCGGGCGCGGCAGGAGTCCGCCGCGAGCGTGTACGAGTTCCTGCACGCCACATTCAGCGAGTACCTGGTCGCCCGCCTCATCACGGGGTCGCTGAAGGAACTGGCGGAGGACCACAAGACACGCGCGAGGAGGCGCCGCACGGCCGGCAGGCTGGACGACGGGATGTTCTACGCGGTCACCTCGTTCGCGGCGGTGAGCGGGCGGGCGGCCGTGGTCGAGTTCGCGCGCGACCTGCTCGACGCGCACTTCGCCGACCACCCCGAGGACCGCGACACCTACCTCGCGCTGCTGACCGACCTCCTCCGCGACGCGCCGTACGGCCGCCCCAACCGCTCCTTCGCCGGTTACGAGCCCGTGCGGCTGCCCCTCAGCACACGCGAGGCGATCCACTCGGCGAACCTGCTGGTGCTGATCGTCCAGGTGCATCCCGAGCCGATCGACATCGCGGACCTGCTCGACCCCGCGGCGAACGTGAGTCCCATGCACGAGTGGCGCCGCATGGCGGGGCTGTGGCGCGGAATGGCCGACGAGGAATGGCACGGGCTGATCGACTGCGTCCGGGTGCGGCACCTGGACTTCTGGGCCGGCGAGGGCCGAGGACGGAGCGTGGTGCAGCGGGAGGGCGGCGAGCCGCTGAACCTGGGCGAGTGCATCGGATTCGGGTTCGAGGAGGGCCCGATCTCCGCAGCGGACCCCTATGGCGTGGTGCTGCCGTTGGCAAAGGACGGCCATGTCCTGCTGCGCTCGACCGCGCTGCGGTTCCTCGGTACGGCCGCGAACCAGTACCTGCTGCTGATGCCGTTCATCAGCCATGTGGACCGCAAGGAGTCGCTCGCGACCTACTGGGCCGACGTACGCGCGGACCTGCGGGCCGACAGGCTCGTCCCCAGCGAGGAGCGGTCCGCCTACTCGCACCCCTACGACCTCATGGAGCTGCGCCTCGGGCGCCCCGATGCGCACCCGCGGCTGCGCCTCGCCATCTACAAGCGGCTGCTCACCCACCCGCACGGGCGCTATGTGTGGATCACGCCACTGAGGCTGGTCGTACTGCGTCAGGCCGCCGAAGACCTCGCGCTGCTCCCGCAGGAGGATCCGACCGCGGCAGGACTCCGGGAGATCCTCGCCGACTACCTGAAGCTCGAAGAGGCATTCGACGACCGTACCGACGTCGACTTCGCCCGCCGGACACTCGACCTGCTGGAGCCGCATCTCCCGTACCCGGAAGTCTTCGCGGGGGCCCGCAGGAGGCTGGCCAGATATGCGGACCTGCCCGGGACCGTGAGCCGGCGCCCGGCTGAGCCGGCGGAGGACCTTCCCCGGCTTCCGACGTCGGACCGGGGATCGGACGCACCCGCGCCGCCCCGCAGCGATCCCGGCGACGCCTATGGCCGTCTGCGGGTGCGCCGCCGAGACCAGTCGGAGTAGGGGCGGGACTCCCCGGACGGCTCCGGCGGCTGACGCGTCGTCGCGCGGTCGGCGACGGTGGGCACGCACGCAGTGAACGCGATGGGAGAACGGGCATGGCACGGTCCTACGTGGTCACCGGGGGCGGCCGGGGTGTCGGGCGCGCGGTGGTCGAGCGGCTGCTGGACGACGGGGGGTGCGTCGTCGCGTTCGAGCGCGACCCCGCCGCGCTCGACTGGGCCGGGGACCACCCCGCCGGGGCGCGGTTGCGCGCCGTGGCCGGGGACGCCTCGCGCGAGGCCGACGCCGAGCGGGCCGCCGACGCGGCGCAGGAGGCGGGGCCGCTGGCCGGGTGGGTGAACAACGCGGCGGTGTTCCGCGACGCCGCCGTCCACACCGCCACGGCCCGCGAGGTGCTGGACCTCGTCGCGCTGAACCTCGACCCCGCGATGGTCGGCTGCGCCGTGGCGGTCCGCCGGTTCCTTGCCGCGGGGACGGGCGGCGCGATCGTCAACGTCTCCTCGCACCAGGCCCGCCGGGCGGTCCCCGGCTGCCTGCCCTACGTCACGGCCAAGGCCGCCGTCGAGGGGATGACCCGCGCCATGGCGGTGGACTACGGGCCGCGGGGGATCCGGGTGAACGCGGTGGCGCTGGGGTCGATCGCGACCGAGCGCTACGCCGACTTCCTCGACGGGCAGGGCCCGGACGCCGCAGCCCGAATCGAGCGGGAGATGGCGCGGCTGCATCCGGTCGGCAGGGTGGGGAGCGCCGCGGAGGTGGCGGGGGCGATCGCCCACCTGCTGTCCGCGGACGCGGGGTTCATCAACGGGGCGACGGTGCCGGTCGACGGCGGCCGGTCGGTCCTCGCCCACGACCCCGAGGAGCACGGCCCGCAGGCGTAGGCGCCGCCCGGCCGATGGGCGGGGCGGCGGACGATCTAGGGTCGGGTGGGTGCCCCCGGATTGCCGCAGCCACCGCAACCCGCATTGATTCAGCCTTGACTTATATAAGCTCAAATTGGGATACTTCTGGCCATGCACGCGTTCGATGTGCTCGGTGACCCCGTCCGCCGCCGGATCCTTGATCTGCTCGCCGATGGCGAACTCTCGTCCGGCGAGGTCACGTCCGTCGTGCAGGAGGAGTTCGGCATCTCCCAACCGGGGGTCTCGCAGCATCTGCGGGTCCTGCGCGAGAACGGGTTCACGACCGTGCGCGCCGAGGGCACCCGCCGCCTCTACTCCGTCGACCCCGCACCGTTGCAGGAGATCGACGGCTGGTTGGAGCGCTACCGCCGGTTCTGGAGCCAGCCGCTCGACGCCCTCGCCACCGAACTGGCCCGCGGCAGGCGCGAACGGCGCTCGAAGAGCGAAGAACCCGGCGAAGAACGATGACGGCACCGATGAGTTCCGGCCGCGGCACGGGTCCATAGCGGCAGCGCCGCGCGCCGCGGATGCGCGCGGCATCCCACGCTCAACCGTATGAAAGGGCCGTACCCATGAACTGGACCCTCGAAGTCGTGAGCCTCCCTGTCGCCGATGTCGACCGCGCCAAGGAGTTCTACGCCAAACGGCTGGGCTTCGCCGTCGACCACGACACCGCGCCCGCTCCCGGCGTCCGCGTCGTGCAGCTGACCCCGCCCGGATCGGGCTGCTCCGTCGTCCTCGGTGTCTCGTCCATGGAGCCGGGCAGCCTCAAGGGCCTGCAACTGGTCGTGCCCGACATCCGCAGGGCCCGCGCCGAACTCGCCGAGCGGGGTGTCGACGCGGGCGAGGTGGTGGTGCTGGCCCCCGAGGGGCAGCGCGCGCCCAAGGACGACGAAGACCTGAACAACGTCGGGTTCTGCTTCTTCGACGACCCCGACGGCAACAGCTGGGCCGTTCAGCAGATCAACCGCGGCGGCTGACCGCCCGCCCCGGGGCGCGGCAGGGAGCGTGGGCGCGGAATCGCGCGAGGCCCCACTGCCTTTGACTTGGAGCGTGAGTATTGGCCTTGGCCCGATGCGAGGGTGGGCGCCGAGAGCACCCTCCCTCGCAGCGGACCCGGGCAAGGCTGCCGGGAAGCCTGGGCACCGTCCCTTGGGGGCAAGGACGCCCTCGCCCCCGCACGCTCTCGCACCCATGACGCGCCGAGGGCGGCGGGCCCTCCGTTGTCACCCGGGGTCCGAGCGCAGCAGGGCGATGTAGCCGTCCTCCAGCGTCGGGGCGACGGGGCGTCCGCGCGGCGGCGCTGCCCCGGCGACGACCCGTTGCCCCGCGGGCGAGGCGCGCACCACTGTCGACCGCGCCCCCGCGGGCGCGTCCGCGGGCACCTCGTAGGTGCGGCCGCGCGCCACGGCGGCCAGGTCGCCGACCGCGCCGTGGAACACCAGGCGGCCGCCTGCCAGGACGGCCGCTGTCGAGCAGGCCTGCGCCACGTCGTCCAGGAGGTGGGTGCTCAGCACGACGGTGCGGTCCCTGCCGAGGTCGGCCAGCAGCGACCGGAAGCGCATCCGCTCCTCCGGATCCAGGCCGGCGGTCGGCTCGTCGAGGACGAGCAGCCCGGGATCGCCCAGCAGGCTCTGCGCGATGCCGAGGCGCCGCCGCATCCCCCCGGAGTACGCCGCGATCCGGCGCGCCCCGTCGTCCGTCAGCCCGACGCGGGCGAGCAGCTCCGCGACGTGGGCGCGGCGGAACCGGCGGTCGCCGATCCCCTTGAGGAGCGCCATGTAGTCGAGGAACTCCCGTCCGGTCAGGTCGGGGTAGGGGCTGAGTTCCTGGGGCAGGTAGCCGATGTCCCGCTGGGCCGCGCGGCGGCCGCTGCCGGTGGCGAGGTCGCGGCCGCCGACGGCGACCCGCCCCGCGGTGGGACGCAGCGCCCCGGTGAGGACCCGTAGGAGGGTGGTCTTCCCGGCACCGTTGGCGCCGAGCAGGCCGACCGTGCCGCACCGGACCCGCAGGTCGACACCTGCCAGTGCACGCACACCGCCCCGGAACGCCTTGGTCACCCCACTCATTTCGATGGCCATGCGCCCTGTTTCCGCCGGCTCCTCACTCGGAGCGCCGCCGCCCGCGCAGTCAGCGCCGCCCACACCGCCCGCGCCGCCCGGCCTGCGTTCGGTCATCTGCGCCGCGCCGCGATCAGGCCCGCCAGGGTGAGGAACAGTGCGGTGAACGCCGCCAGGACCGCCAGGTTGGCCAGTGCCGTGCCCGTCCCCGGGGCCGGACTGAGGAGACCCGGCAGGCCCCTGTCCGCCCACACCGACCGCTCGCCGAACCAGGCCGCCGCCGGGTATCCCCCGACAGGGGACAGCAGTGTGCCGGTCGGCGTGGGCATCGGCAGGAGCTGCGGGGAGGCGATGGTGGACCACAGCCAGATCCCGGCGGTGGCGATCCGCGCCAGGGCCATGGGCAGCACCAGGCCGAGCAGGCACGCCAGTGCGGCCAGCGCGGCGGCGCCCGGTACCAGCACGGTGGCGAAGGCCGCCGCGGCGGCGGCCAGCGGGCGCGCACCGCCGTCGGCCACCGCCGCGGGAACCGCGCACACCAGCACCACCAGGAGCGGCACCGCAAGGGCCACCCCCAGGGACGCGGCGAGTACCGCGGGCAGCCGGGTCCAGGCGGGACAGGGGGCGGCGGCGATGAGGTCGCCCATGCCGGGGCCCAAGCCCCGCGCCACCCGGTCGGCCAGCACCACACCGATTCCGAAGGTGCACAGCAGGCCCGTTACCAGGGTGGCCCCGCCGACGTGGCGCACGGGGTCGGCGATCTCCGCGGGCGGGTGCCACGAGGCCGCCAGTGCCAGCAGCGCCAGGGGCACCACCGCGTACCAGAGGGCGCGCTGCCGGATCGCCATGCGCGCCTCGTAGCGCAGGGTGCCGACGACGCCCGGGACCAAGGAAGAGAGCGTCATGCCCGCCGTTCCTCCGTTTCCCCTGAGCCTTCCCCTGAGTCGCCCGGCACCGCCCCAGGATCATAGGTGACGGGAGGGACGGCCGTGCCGGGGACCGCGGCCGGGCGCCGCCGCGCGGAACTACCCTGGACGGCAATGGGGGGGTGAACCCCGCGGCGCGCGGACGCTACGTACCCGGGGTGGAGACCGACACCGACGTGGACACCGATCACGGCCTGCTCGCCGCCGTCGCCGCCGGAGGCGAACCCGCCCTGCGGGTCCTCTACGATCGGCACTCCCCGGCGATGCTGCGCCTACTGCACAGGTTGACCGGCGATTCCGGTGTCGCCGAGGAGATCTTGCAGGAGAGCTGGCTCGCGGTCTGGCGCTCGGCCGCGACCTTTCGCGGCGACTCGTCGGTGCGCGGGTGGCTGCTCGGTGTCGCCCGCCGCCAGGCGCACAACCGGCTGCGGCGGTTCGAGCCGGTGCGGCTGGCCCTGGACGCCGAGGAGGTGCCCGAGCCGGTCGACCCCGGCACGGACGTCGAGGCCGATGTGCTCGCCTCCGCCGGGCAGCGGCAGATCCTGGCGGCGATCACGGCCCTGCCGCGGCGCCACCGGGACGTGGCGGTCCTGGCGCTGGTGGAGGAGTTGCCGTACACCGACATCGCCGAAGCCCTCGGTATCCCCGTGGGCACGGTGAAGAGTCGCATGGCGAAGGCGCGGGGGCGGCTGGGTGCCGCGCTCGCCGAGGGACAGGTGAGCTGACATGCCCCATCTGACCGAGCCCCACCTGACCGAGGACGAGGTCCTCCAGGCCGCACGCGGAGGACGAGGTCCGGGACGGCACGCGGACGGCCTGCCGGGGACGCGCCGCGCCCACCTAAACGGGTGCGCCTCCTGCGCCGACCGCGTTTCGGGCACGCGGAACCTCGCCGACGCGCTGCGGGCGGCAGAGCCGGAGGTGCGGCCGCCGTCCTTCGACGCCCTAATTGCGCCCGCCCTTGCCGCGGAGCGCGCGGCGCCCGCCGCGGAGTCAGCGCCACCGACCCTCACCGCCTCGGGCGCGGCCCGCCTTGCCGCGACCCTGGTGCTGCGCCAGGCGCGGCTGGTGCCGGCCTCCCTGTGGCCGCTGACCGCGGCGGGGATCGCTGTGCTGTTCGTGTTTGCCTGGCAGGCCCCCGATCCGTCCGTCGGCGCGGCCTTCTTCGGCCCCGCGGCGACCCTGCTGACCACGGGCGCCGCGCTCGCCGTCTGCTCCCCCAGGCGGGACCCCCGGTCCGAGATGCTGCACGCCATGCGTGTTCCCCCCGCGGTGGTGTGGCTGGCCCGCCTGGTGCTCGTGCTGGGCGCGGTGCTGGCGGCGCTGGCGGTCGCGTCGGCGGCCTCCGCGGCCGTCCTGGGCGCCCCGCAGGACACCGCGGCGCTGATCGCCTCCTGGCTGGGGCCCGCCGCCCTGGGAGTGGGGATGACCGTGTTCGGCACCGTGTGGCGCTCCCCCGCGGTGGGCGCCGCCTTCGGTGCCGGATCGTGGTTCATGAGCGTGCTCGGCTCCCGCGGCGCGGCGCAGCCGGGATCCCTGCCGTCCGGCACGCGCGATACGATCGGCGCCCTGTGGTCGACCACTCCGCTGAGCCTGGCGGTCTCGGCGGTGCTGCTGGCCGCGGCGGTGTGGCTGGTGTCGCGGCCGGACCGGTCCCTGGGCGAGGGGTAGCGGCCGCATGGCTCCCCGGGAAGGGACGACACCATGCGCGTAGTGGTCGCGGGGCTGGTCCACGCCTACCGGCGCCGCCGGGTCCTCGACGGTGTCGACGCCGAGTTCGGCCCCGGTGTGGTGGGCCTGCTGGGGCCCAACGGCGCGGGGAAGACGACACTGCTGCGGCTGCTGGCGGGCGTCCTCCGGCCGCGCACGGGGCGGGTCGAGGCGGGCGGCCACGACCTGCGCACCGGCGGGGGCCGCCGGGCGCTGCGGCGCGAACTCGGCTACCTGCCGCAGGAGGCCGCGCTCCCGCCGGACATGTCCCCGCGCGGCTTCCTCGACTACGCCGGGCTGCTGAAGGGCATGGCCGATCCGGGCGAGCGCCACGACCAGGCCGCCGGCCTGATCGAGCGCTTGGGGCTGGCCGCCGAGGCCGATCGCCGGCTGGGATCGCTCTCCGCGGGCGCCCGCCGCCGCGTGGGGGTCGCCCAGGCGCTCATGGGCCGGCCGAGGCTGGTCCTGCTCGACGAGCCCACGGCAGACCTCGACCTCGAAGAGCGAATCCGCCTGCGCACGGTGCTCGGCACCCTCGGCGAGGGGCGCACCGTGGTCCTGTGCACGCACCTCCTGGAGGACGTGACCGCGGTCTGCCCCGAAGTGGCCGTCCTGCACATGGGCAGGGTCGCCTTCTCCGGGACCGCCGCCGACCTCACCGGGATCGCCGCCGACCGCGCCTTCGAGACGACGCGGCCGCCCGACGGGGACTCCGGCGCCCCGCCCGCTCCCCTTCGCGGGCGGGTGCTCGCCGACGTCCCGCCTCCCGGCGCGCGCCCCGTTGCGCCGACCCTGGAAGAGGGCTACGCCGCGCTAATGCGCGACCTCCGCGGGGAGTCGGCCGCGGAGTAGCGCCGGGAACGAAGCCGGGTTTCGGCTACTCGGGGTCGGACCGTCCGCGGGGCGGCCTTGTCGCCGGGCCGCGTGCGGGTGACCTGCGGGAACAAGCAGCACCAAAGGTGGGCAGTGGGTCCGGTCGGCGGCAAGGTCCCAGCGCTCCGCGTTCACCCCGGCGACCGGCCTCCGTGAAGTATTTTCCACTCCGGGCGCCGTGAAGTGGAAAATGCTTCACGGAGGCTTCCGAGAAAGCCGAAAGTCCGCCGACCCTGGTGCTGGGTGCCGGCACGGCAGGCCGTGCAGATCACCGCACACCCGGCCCACTCGCCGCCCTTGGTGCTGCTTGTTCCCGCAGGTCACCCGCCAGCGGACCGGCGACAAGGCCGCCCCGCGGACGATCCGCCCCGAGTCGCCGAAACCCGACACCAATGCCGAGCGGGACGTGCGAAGCTCCACCCCGCACGCGGAACACCCGGCCCCGCGCGGCAGCCCAGCCTCCCGCGACCACCGGAAGCCTCCGGCCGGTCCGGCGCGCTCCGACCCTCGTGGCCTCACTGCGTCATGTCCGGCGACCCCACGTCCATTGACGCGGGATCGCGGTCGCGATTGCGACAGCGCCGACAGTGAACCTCCGACCCGGTGTGCGCTACGTACCTTCCTGCCACCGGAACTCGTCGGAAGCGAGCAGCGATGCCCATGCCGGAACCCGCCGGGCCGACAACCCCGTCCGCGCGGGACGACCCGTCCCTCGCCCTCCTGTGCTCCCTGGCGCTGGCCCGGCTGCGCACCGGCCTGCCCGTGTGGACGACCCTCGCCCCGCCCCTGGCGGTGACGGCGCTGCTCGCCGTCGCGGTGTCCGGCGCGGGGCGCGGACACGGGGCCGTGTGGGACCACTGGCTGGGCCTCGCCCTGTACCTCTGGGCGGTGCTGGCACCCATGCTCGCGGGTCTCTACGCGGTCGGGTGCGACCAGGCCGATGAGGGCGCCAAGCGCGTCGTGTCCACCTACGCCTTTCCCCGCCACCGGCTGCTGATCGCCGACGTTCTGGCTCTCACGGCCCTGTGGGCGGCGGGAGCGCTGCTGCTCGCGGCCCTCGTATCCCTCGCCGCCCTGGCCAACGGCACCCCCGCCGACGCGGGGACGGCGGTCGCCGGTGCCTTCGTCCCGGTCCTGGCCGCCCTGCCGACACTGGTGCTGTGCGTGATCGCGGCCGAGGCGTGGGGGGCCGCGGGCGCGACGTGCGTCGGCGTGGCCGGGATGCTCTTCGGCGCGCTCACCGGTGACAAGCCCTACTGGTGGGTGTTCCCGCCGGCGTGGCCGACGCGTGCGGTCATCCCCGTCGCCGAGACCCGTGGGCTCGGCGGCTACTACGCGCCGGGCGACC
Organism: Murinocardiopsis flavida; assembly: GCF_003014485.1. GTDB lineage: Bacteria > Actinomycetota > Actinomycetes > Streptosporangiales > Streptosporangiaceae > Murinocardiopsis > Murinocardiopsis flavida. The sequence continues at coordinate 387,758 of NZ_PYGA01000002.1, forward strand.
CGGTGCTCTCGCCCTCCGTCCTGCCCGTGATCGCGGTCGCGGCCCTTGCGCTCAGCGCCGTGCTGCTCGCCGCGGGCTCCCGGTACGTCGACCGGCGGGAGATGTGAGCGGCGGCACCCGGCCACGCGCCCGGCCCGGCACCGCCCGCACCCCGTTCCCAGAACCGTCCGCCCCGCACGACCGCACGACCGCACGACCGCACGACCGCACGACGAAACGAGGATGACCGATGACCGCTACCGGATCCGAGCGCACAGCGCCCACTGCGATCCGCGACGACCCCTCGATCGCGACCGTCGTCGCGGTGGAGGTGGCCAAGCTCCGACGGGGCTTCTGCCTCTGGTTCTCCCTGGTCCTGCCGCTGGCGCTGATCCTGCCCCTGGGGGTGATCGCCGCCGTCTCTCCCGAGGGGCGGGGCGGCGACGTGTGGGGGATCTGGTTCAGCGTCACCCTGATGTTCTGGGGGATCCTGCTGCCGATGGGCGCGGCGCTCTACGCGGCCATGGCGGTGCGCACCGACCTGGGGCCTCAGCGGGTGGTGTACTCCTACGCCTTTCCCCGCCATCGGATGCTGATCGGCAGATTCCTGGCGCTGCTGGTGCTGTGGCTGGGCAGCGCGCTGCTGCTGACCGTGCTGCTGGCGGCGGTCGGCGCCGTGCTCGCCGGTCCGCGGGCGGGCCTGTCGGTCCCGATGGGGGTGCTGGTGCCCTGGGTCGGCGCCGCCGCGACGCTGGCGCTGTGCCTTGTGGTGGCCGAGCGCTGGGGTACCGGGCCCACCGCCGTGATCGGCGTGCTCGGGATGTTGCTGGGCGGGATCGTCGCCGACACCGCCGCGTGGTGGTTCATCCCCATGGTCTGGCCCATGCGCGCCGTGGTGCCGCTCGCCGGGATCGAGGCCAGCGGCGTGCCGCTGGCGCCCGGCGACCCCCTGTTCTCCCTGGCGCCGCTGCCCGCCGTCGCCGCCCTGTCCGTGGCCCTGGCCGCCGTGCTGCTCGCCGCCGGGGCCCGTTACGTCAACCGCAAGGAGCTGTGAATGCCGTCGGCACTGCGCGTCAGCGCCCTCACCAAACACTTCGGATCCGCCGCCGCCCTCCAGGGGGTGGACCTCGACGTCGCCGAGGGCGAGGTCTACGGACTGCTGGGGCCCAACGGGGCGGGTAAAACCACGCTGATGAAGGCGGTGGCCGGACTGCTGCGCCCGGACTCCGGAACGCTGGAGGTGGCGGGCCGCCCCTTCACCCGCGACTCCCTGCGCGGGATCGGCGCGCTCGTCGACGGCCCGGGACTGTGGTCGGGGATGAGCGCCCGGGAGCATGTGCGGGCGCACGCCAGGCTGCGGGGCGTCGACCCCGACGACGCCGTGGCGCGGCTGCTCCCGCTGGTGGGCATGGACCAGGTGGCCGACCGCCGCGTGTCGGCCTATTCGCTGGGCATGCGCTGGCGGCTCGGGATCGCCATCGCGATGATCGGGAACCCGCGGCTGCTGGTGCTCGATGAGCCGACGAACGGCCTGGACCCCATCGGCATGCGGGAGATGCGCGCGTTGATGCGCCGGATCGCCGAGTCGGGTGCCACGGTGTTCGTCTCCAGCCACCAACTCGACCAGATCGCCCGCACCTGCGACCGGGTGGGCGTGCTCGTCCACGGGCACACCCGCTACGAGGGCCCGTTGTCCGGACTGGCCCGCGACGGCGACCTGGAGGAGGGCTTCTTCGCCCTGGTCGAGCGCACCTCCAGCGGCGTGCGCTGACCGGGTCCGCGCGCCCAGCGTCTACGACGCGGTCCGCGACCCGCTGCTCGGCCTGGTGGGCGGGGCCGCCGCCGGGGCCGCCTGCTGCACGGCGGCGTGGTGGATCGGGCGGGCGCCGATCGCCGGGATGCTCGGCGGCGGGGCGGCGCGCCGCGCCCGGCCCCGCGTCCCGCCGTCTCCGCGTCCGGAGGGTGAAAATGGGCTCCGGCGATGACCGGGCGGCCGCTTGTCGGGGGTCGCGGGCACTCTTGAGGCGCCGGGACGGGCCCGTGCGCCGTGCGCGGGCCCGTCCCGGCCGCCCACCGGCGCCCGGCGGAAAGGTTGGGGACAGATGACCGACATCCTCGGCAGGCTCAATGCCGTCAGCAGGGAGATCGGCGACATGCCCGTCTCCGCGGGGGCGGGGCGGTCGATGCTGCTCCGCCGCATTTTCGACGCCCCCGTCGACGAGGTCTGGCGGGCGTGTACCGACCCCGATCGGATCGGGCGCTGGCTCGCGCCGGTGGCCGGCGACCTGCGGCCCGGCGGCACCTTCCAGATCGAGGGCGACGCCGGGGGCGAGATCCTCCGCTGCGAGGAGCCCCGCGTGCTCAAGGTGACGTGGGTGCTGGGCGAGGGCATGCCGAGTGAGGTCGAGGTGCGCCTGTCCGAGGGCGCGGACGGCGCGACGGCCTTCGAGCTGGAGAACGCCTCGCCCGCCGAGACCGTCGACCAGATCGTCCGCAAGTACGGGCCCGTCGGCCCGGTCGGCATCGGCGGCGGCTGGGACCTCACGCTCCTCGCCCTGGACCGGTACCTCCGCGGCGAGGAGTTCGACGCGGCGACGTGGACGGGCGCACCGCAGGTCCGGGAGTTCATCATCGGCAGCATCCGCGCGTGGGCCGCCGTGAGCCAGGACGTGTGGGGCAGCACCGACGAGGAGATCGACGCCGTCGTCGCGTTCACCATCCAGCAGTTCGTCCCCGGTGCAGCCGATGGCGGCGACGGCGGGTGAGCGCGCCCCGGCGACCCGTTCGAGGGGTCGCCGGGACGGACGGGCGCGGCCCGGGAACGGTGCGCGGCCGGTTACCGGCGCCCCCTCGTCCGGTGGGGCGACGGCCGGTTCCCCTGCTCCAGGGCCAGGGCGAACGCGGCCGCCCACTGCTCGGCGGTGAGGCCCTTGGGCAGGCCGCCCGGCGCGACCCCGTACTGCCGCATCCACCGCTGGACCTGGCGCCGCGAGAGCTCGGGCACCGACGCGGCGAAGATCTCGGCCAGGCCGCGCCCCCGGCCGGTGAACACCCGCTGCACGAGGTCCTGGTAGCGGCGCTGGTCCCTGCGGGCGACCAGAGGGCTGCTCCGGCGGGCCACCGTCATGAGTCCGCCGTCGACGTTCGGCCGGGGGCGGAACGCGGCGGCCGGGACCCGCTGGACGAGCCGGAAGTCGAACCACGGCCACCATTGCGCGGTCATCATGGTCGCTCCCCCGACGCCCGCTCTGCGGCGCGCGACCTCCCACTGCACGAGCAGGACGGCGTCGGTCCAGCCCGGGGCGTGCAGGACGCGCCGCAGCATCGCCGTGGTCTGGTGGAACGGCAGGTTGCCGACCAGGACGTGGGGCGTGGCGGGCGTCGCGTAGGCCAGGAAGTCCGCCTGGACGATCGTCGTCGCCGGGCGGGTGCGGCGGGCGAGGCGCGCGGCGCGGCGGCCGTCGATCTCGATGCCGGTCAGGTCCCTGCCCAGGTCTTGCAGCGGCAGGGTGAGCGCACCGTCACCGGTGCCGATCTCGATCACGGGCCCTTCGGTCCGGGCGACGAGGTCCACGAACGCCTGGACGACGCGCTTGTCCGAAAGGAAGTTCTGGCCGAGTTCATGGCGGCCATTGTGTTGTGAGGGCACGACTGGGGCTCCGCGGCTTCAAAGGGAAGCCGGGCAGCGCGAAACTGGCCGCCCGGCGAGGTCGCTTCGGAGCGGCGGATCTGTTCGTTACGAGAAGAAGAAGGCCGCCGCTATACGCGGCGGGGCCTCATCACGGCGATTGAGCCCGCGTTCATCGTGCACCCGTACATGGCCATGGCGCCGAGGCTACGGATCCGGGACTCCGCGCCGCAACGGGTTTTCCCGAGCCGCCCGGCACAGCGTCACCGACCGGACACGGGGCACACCCGCGGCGGCCGGACACGGGGCACACCCGCGGCACGCCCGGGCGGCCGGACCGCCGAACGCGGCCTCCGCGGGGCCCGGCCGTGCCGCGGTCTAGCCCAGCAGGCCCTCGTGGAGGGCGCGCAGGACGGCGTTGGTGCGGTCGCGGGCGCCGAGGCGGAGCAGGATCATCGAGACGTGGTTCTTGACGGTGCCCTCGGCGAGGAACAGGGCCTCGGAGATCTCGCGGTTGCCGTACCCCGCCGCCACCAGCCGCAGCACCTCCAGTTCGCGCTCTGTGAGGCTCTGCACGGGCGGGGCGTCGGGGCCGACCGGCGACGGTCCCGAGCGGATCGCCCGCAGCAGCCGGTCCGTGATCGACGGGGCGATCAGCGTCCCGCCCTCCGCCAGGGTGTGCACCGCGCGCGTCAACTGCTCCAGCGTCACGTCCTTGAGCAGGTAACCGCGCGCTCCGGCGCGCAGCGCGTCGAGCACGAGCGTGTCGTCGTCGAAGGTGGTCAGGACGAGCACCGGGACGTCGATGCCGCGCTCGCGCAACCGGGCCAGCGTCCAGATGCCGTCGAACCGGGGCATGCGCAGGTCGAGCAGGACCACGTCGGGTTCGGTGGCCGCGATGACGTTCAGCGCCGCCCGCCCGTCGTCGGCCTCGCCGACCACCGCCACCTCGGTGATCTCCAGCAGGCTGCGGATTCCGTGCCGCACGAGCGTCTGGTCGTCGACCACCACGACGCGGGTCACGGCGCCGGCACCCGGGCGGTGACCCGGAACCCGTCGGCCCCGTCGAACGCCACCTCGCCGCCGAGCGCCTCGAACCGCTCCCGGAGACCGCGCAGGCCGTTGCCCGGGACGGGGTGGGGCGCGCCGCGCCCGTCGTCGCCGGCGCGCAGGACGGTGCCCGATTCGTCGGACACGACCTCGATCCACAGCTCGCGGGCGCCGGCGTGCCGGATCGTGTTGGTGACGATCTCCTGCACGGCGCGCACGAGCGCGGCGGTCTCCTCCTCACCGACCTGCACGTCGGCGGCGTCGATGGTCACGTCCAGGCCGGGCAGGTCGCGCACGACCTGGCCCAGCGCGTCGGCGAGGTCCGGCGCGCCGCTGCGCAGTTCGCCCACTGTCGACCGCACGTCGGCCAGGAGGTCCCGGGCGACCCGGTTCGCCCGGTCGACGTGCTCGCGGGCCTTCTCCCCCTCGCGGTGCCGGGCCGCCTCCAACTCCAGCGTGAGGACGGTGAGCTGGTGGCCGATCAGATCGTGCAGGTCGCGCGAGATCCGCAGCCGTTCCGAGGTGCGCGCCGACTCCGACAGCAGCACGCTCGCCGCCCGCAGGTCGATGTGCGCCTCGGTCGCCTCCCGGCGCAGCCGCCTCTCGCGCAGGAGGGTGACCGAGCTGAGCAGCGTCGAGAACTGGATCAGCAGGTAGAAGCCCGTGATGATCGCGACCTCGGACGGCGCGCCGTCCGGCCACGCCGAGACCAGGACGACGACCGTGTTCAGGCCGACGACCGCGAACCCCGCCCGCAGCGGCACGACGTAGACGCTCACCGCGGCGACGAGGACGAGCACGACCGGCAGCAGCCCCATGGACTGCGCGGTCAGCACCATGCCCCAGGACGCCGCCACCGCCAGTGCGAACGCCGCGCGCCTGCGCGCGGCCGGCTGGCCGTCGGCAACGGCGAGCAGCAGGGTGGCGATGAACGCCGCGAACAACGCGATCCACCAGCCGCGGTGGATCGCGACGTCGACCGCGCCGACCAGGATCGGCCCGGCCACCGCGAGCGGCACGACGAGCATCGCCAAACCCGACCACACTTCCGGCCCGACTCGACGCATGGCACCAGCCTACGGCGCGCCCACCTCCCGGGTCGGGTGCCGAAAGTCATGGGCGCAATCGCTGACCTTCGGCACACGCCCGCGCCCACCCCGCGCTTCTAGCGTCAGAGCATGAGCACGACAGCACCGGCGATCCACGCCGAGAACCTCCACAAGCGCTACCGACAGACGGTCGCGGTCGACGACGTGAGCCTGCGGGTCGAGGAGGGCGAGGTCCTCGGCATCCTCGGCACGAACGGCGCGGGCAAGACCACCACCGTCGAGATGATCGCGGGACTGCGCAAACCCGACAGCGGGCGCGTCACGGTCCTCGGCCTCGACGCGCGGCGCGACCGCGCCCGGCTCCGCCAAGTCCTCGGCGTCCAGTTGCAGGCGTCCTACCTGCACCACGCCCTGAAGGCCGAAGAGCTCGTCCACATGTACCGGAGCTTCTACCCGGACCCCCGGCCGGCCGCCGAACTCCTCGACCTGGTCGGGCTGGCCGACCAGCGCCGCACCATCTTCGAGAAGCTCTCGGGCGGCCAGCAGCAGCGGCTGTCCATCGCGCTGGCCCTCGCCGGACGGCCCCGTGTGGTGATCCTCGACGAGCTCACGACCGGCCTCGACCCGCGCGCCCGGCGCCAGATGTGGCGGACGGTGGAACAGCTCCGCGACGGCAACGTCACGATCGTGCTGGTGAGCCACGCCATGGAGGAGGTCGAGCGGCTCTGCGACCGCGTGGCGCTCATCGACCGCGGCCGCATCATCGCCCTCGACACGCCCGCCGGCCTGGTCCGGCAGGCGAGGGCCGCGGACCTCGACGACGCGTTCGTCGCCCTCACCGGCAAGGAACTGGAGAACACCGAATGAGCACCGACATCCACGCCCGCCACCCGGGGCCGCGCTCCTGGCTGGCCATGGTCCGGTACGAGGGCACGATGGTCGCCCGCGACACCGCGGGCCTCATCGTCCCCATCGGCCTGCCCCTGCTGATCCTGGTCACGAGCTCGTCGGCGGTCGGCGACGAGGTCATCGCGAACGGGCGCACCGCGCTGGACCTGTACGTCATCCCGCTGGTGCTCACCATGGTCATCGCGTCCATCGGGGTGATCAACATGCCGAGCTTCCTGGCGTACTACCGCCGCGCCGGAATCCTGCGGCGGCTCTCGGTCACCCCGGCGTCGCCCGTCATGGTCCTCGTGGCGCAGGTGGCCGTGAGCGCCATCCAGGCGGCCTTCGGGATCGCCGTGGCGCTCACCGTGGCGTTCACGGTCTTCGACGCCAACCCGCCGGCCGACCTCGGCGCCACCGTCCTGGTCTTCCTCCTCGCCATGGCGGCCATGTACGCCGTCGGGATGATCGTGGCCGCTGTCTCGCCGACGCCCAACTCGGCGGTCGCGATCGGGCTCGTCGCATTCCTCGGCCTCGGCGCGCTCGGCGGGATGTTCGGCGGCCGCGCGGCCCTGCCCGACGCGGTCGCCGCCATCGGCGAACGGCTCCCCTTCGGCGCGGCCGTCGAGGCCCTGGCCATGGCCTGGGCCGGGGGCGCCGTCGACCCCCTCCACCTGCTGAGCCTGGGTGCGACGGTCGTCGTCGGCACCGTCATCGCGGCGGCGTTCTTCCGCTGGGACTGAGGCAAGGGCGCCGGGCGGCCCGGGCGGCGCCCCTGCGGGGCCGATCGGCGCGCCCTCAGGTGTCGGCCGGTTGGGCGGTCCACGCGTCCAGGGTCACCGGCGGGGCGCCGCCGAAGCGCTCGATGGCGCCGGTCACCTGGAAGAGGTCGTGGCCGGCGCCGAGGAGGCGGAAGATCTCCCACAGTTTCGACAGGTGCTCGACCGCGACCGGGTCGCCGTAGATCTCCAGGGCGCCGGTCAGCAGGTGGACGGGCTCGGTTTCGGATCCGGGACCGGGACCGGGACCGGGACCCGGGTCGGTGAGGATTCCCGCCGCGACCCGGGCGACGTCGTCCGCTGCGATGAGCGGGAGCACGGTGTCCCGCGTCCCCAGGGGGAGGGCGAGTTCGCGGCCGCCGCCGACCCGGACCAGCACGGCGAGGTTCTCGAAGAACACGGCCGCGCGCAGGTGCACGGCGCCGATACCGGCCCAGTCGAGGACCTGCTCGGCGAGCCAGTGGCGCCGCATGTGCGGGGTGGGCGCGTCGGGGCCCGCCGCCAGCTGCGACACGGCGACCACGCGCCGCACCCCGCTGTCGCGGGCGGCGCGGTCGTCGTCGCGGCGCACGAAGGCCCGGACGGGGAGGCCGCCGGCGGGATCGCGCGGCCGGGGCGCACGGGCTCAGCTCCAGTGCCTCTCGCCCCAGGTGAGGAAGGCCGACACCAGGTCGGGCGGGTTGACCGCCGCCGTCGCCGCGGCCTCGAAGCCGCGGCGGTCCATGTCGAAGACGACGACGGGTACGGGGCGGCCCAGGGCCGCCGCGAGCCTGCCGCTGGTGTGCAGGTGCCGCGCCAGGTGGAAGACCGCGTCGTCGAAGTGCGCGCCCAGACGCTCGAACACCGCGCCGTCCCCGTCCTCAAGGTGCTCCTCCTCCACGTCCTCGAACCACAGGCCGAGCCCTTTCACCTCCGCCTCGTGCACGGCGGCCCCGTCCGGGTCCCTCGGCGGGTCGTGGGGATCGTGGCCGATCACGCCGCCGCGGTCCGCCAGCGCGAAGTGGGCGTAGTGCCAGCGGGCCGTCTCGGCGTCCACTCCCCCGGGCTCGCGCGACTCCCACCGGACCGTGGTCTCGGTGTTGTAGTCGATCGCGAGGTAGGGGTAGCGGATGTCCTGCTCGGCGTGGTCGATCCGGAACGAGACCGCATAGATCTCGGGCCTGAGCTCTTCGGGGAACGCCTCCACGGCGCGCACCCCCGCCTGCTCCATGTACTGCCGGAACGACACGGCCCCTCCTCGCTGTTCGGCGCGGGGTACCCCGCGCGGCAGCTCATTATCGCGGCCGTCACGGGCGCACCCCGCCCGGCTTTGTCCTGAACCGCCCGGCGGCCGCCCACACCGCCCGGGCCGGGCGGGCACGCGGCGGAGCGGGAGGCGCCGGGCGGCCCCTACGTCAGTGCGGTGAGGCGGCCGAGGACGGCCGCCCTGCGGTCCGCCTCGCTGGCGTCGCGCGCGGGGTACCACGGGCAGGCGACGTCGAGCGCGACGACGCGGCCCGTTGCGAGCACGCGCTGCGCGGCGCCGAGAACGGCGTCCGACGACGGGCCGCCGGGCACGGGGAAGATCATCCCCGACAGCTCCCCGGCGTCGACCACGTCGAGGTCGACGTGCAGGATGAGCGGCCCGTCGGGCAGCACGGCGGGACCGACGTCCTCGACGCCGTAGCGGGCGGGACCGTCGGCGGCGAGGTAGTCGGCCTCGGCGGGGTCGAGGTCGCGGGCGTCGACGAGCACGGCCCGCTGCGCTGGGATCGGGCGCATGCCCAGTGGCTGCGCGGCCCACTCGGGGTGCGCGCCCATGACGAGGCGCAGCGACATCCCGCCGAGATAGCCGGACGTCGAGGACTCCGCGGTGTGCACGTCGCCGTGCGCGTCGAACCAGACGATGGCGGGGTCGAGTCCCGCGCGCTGCGCACCCGCGACGGCCCCGAGCGATACCAGGCAGTCCCCCGACAGCACCGTGGGGACGCCGCCCGCCTCCATGTCGGCGGCCGCCGCAGCGGCCACCGCGTCGTAGAGGGCGGTGAGGCGCTGCCAGAGACCGCCTTCGGGCAGCGGGGGGTCGATCGTCCGCACGGGCCCCTCCGCGGGGTGGGGCACGCACCCGTCGGGGAGGCGGTCGTCCTGGTGATAGGGCACAAATACGGTCGTCACGAACGCAGCATACGGGGCAAAGCGGGCGCCGCGGCAGCCGATTTCCCCACTCCGGGCGCGCCGCCAGGTCAGTCCGATGCGGAAGAGGCGTACGGAGCAGGCGCGACGGGCTGCACGGGCGACGCCGGCCCGGCGGGCGGCCCGGCCGGGCCGCGGAAGGTGGCGCGGTAGGCGCTCGGCGACACGCCGAGCGCGGCGTGCAGGTGCTGACGGAGCGAGACCGCCGTCCCGAATCCGACCTCCGCCGCGACCCGTTCAACGGGCATGTCGGTCTCCTCCAGGAGCAGGCGGGCGCGTTCGACGCGCTCGCGCGTCAGCCACTGCACCGGGGAGACCCCCGACTCCTCGCGGAACCGGCGGGTGAACGTCCGCACGCTCATGGCCTCCTTGGCGGCGAGTTCGCGCAGGGTGAGGGGCCGGCCGAGATGGCGCAGCGCCCACTCGCGCGCGGCGCCCGTCGAGGACATGCGCGGTTCGGGAACGGGGCGGCGGATGAACTGCGCCTGACCGCCCTCGCGGTGCGGCGACACCACCGTGCCGCGGGCGACCTCGTTGGCGACAGCGGCGCCGTGGTCGCAGCGGATCATGTGCAGGCACAGGTCGATCCCCGAGGCGACCCCGGCGGCGGTGAGGACGCCGCCCTCGTCCGTGTAAAGGACATCGGGGTCGAGATCGACGGCCGGGTACAGGGCGCGGAACTGCTCGGCGGAGCGCCAGTGGGTCGTCGCCCGGCGCCCGTCGAGCAGGCCGACCGCGGCGAGCACGAACGAGCCCGTGCAGATGGACGCCACCCGTGTGCCGGGGCGGATCCGCGCGAACGCCTCGGCGAGCGGGGCGCTGGGGCGGCCGTCCACGGTGGGCTCGTAGTCCTCGTCGGAGGCGGGGACGACCACGGTGTCGGCCTCGGCCAGGAGTTCGGGGCCGTGCGCGACGTTGATGGTGATGTCGGCGTCGGTGCGGATCTCACCGGGGGCGAGCGCGCAGGTCAGCACCTCGTACAGCGGGTCGCCGACGGGCGGGTCGGTGGTGGGTGGTGCGGTGGTGCGCGGCGTGCCGGCGGACCGGGTGCCGGTGGGTGGAGCGCCGGTGGGCGGGGATCCGGTGAGCGGGCGCGCCTGGCTGAAGAGCCGGTGGACGATGCCCATCTCGATGGGCAGCAGCCCGTGCCGGACCAGGACCGCCACCCGGTGCCGACCGTCATGCGCGAAAGCAGCCATGCCCACCACCCTATGGCCTGATTCTTTTCCATGTTGTCTTTCCGGCCACTCGTCTGGCGCGACCGCTCCCGGCATGCTCGACGGCAGAGTCACCGAACGGCCGCACGACCGGCACGAACGCACCCCCGGACGAAGGATGAGGAGCCCACCATGAAGGTGCTGTGGATATTCGCCCACCCCGAGCAGCGGTCACTGAGCGGCGCGCTGCGCGACGACGGCATCCGCACCCTGCGCGACAACGGGCACGAGGTCCGGGAGTCCGACCTGTACGCCATGCGGTGGAACCCCGTCGTGGACGGCGGCGACTTCGCGCACGACCCCGCGGAGCGGCTGGTGGTCGGCGACGTGTCCGAACGCGCCTACGCGGCAGGGCGGCTGAGCGGCGACATCCGCGCGGAGCAGGAGAAGATCGCCTGGGCCGACACCCTCGTCCTCCAGTTCCCGCTGTGGTGGTACAGCATGCCGGCCATCCTGAAGGGGTGGTTCGACCGGACCTTCGTGAAGGGCTTCGCGTTCGGGGTCACCGACCCGCACACCGGGCAGACCCTCCGCTACGGCGAAGGCATGCTCGCGGGCAAGCGCGCGATGGTCGTCGTCACCGCCGGTGCCCGCGAGTCGAGCCTCGGGCCGCGCGGTGTCAACGGCGAACTCAACGACCTGCTGTTCCCCCTCCAGCACGGGACGCTCTGGTACGCGGGGATCGCCGTCGTCCCCCCGCTGCTGGTGCACGGCGCCGACCGCGCCACGGCCGACGACTACACGTCCTCGCGTGCGCGCCTGCGCGAACGCCTCACCGCCCTGCCGACCGCCGCGCCCATCCCGTTCCGCACGCAGAACGGCGGCGACTACGACGCGGACCTCGTCCTGCGCCCCCACCTCGCGCCGCACGGCTCCGGCCCGGCCGTGCACAGCGCCGTGCCCGCGCCGGGGTGACGGATAGGGGGTGCGGCGGGACGACGGGGGTGCGGCGGAGCGACGGACGGGGGCGCGGCGAGACGGCCGATTCCCGGGCGCGAATCGCGATGCGGCCAATCATGATCGACAATTCAGATGATCTCCACCATTCCCCCGACGGCCACCCAGCAGCCGTTGTTTCCCACCTCGCGAAATGGACGCGACAAGCATCCATTTCCTCACACACCACGCGCGGCGAGCGCGGAACCCGGCCCTCCCCGATCCCTCCCGCACCCCCGATCACCCCAGCATTATCGCTGGCCAGGGTTGGCCATGTGTATTGCCCGCCGATCGAAGCGGATGGATCGTCCTCTGTACCGAACGTTCCGCGAATTCTTACCCTCAACCGGATCCGCATTCTCGTGCCGCCTTGCACCCGCAATGCCAGGCGGTCCATTGATCATTGCGCGAACCGGGGAATGGATCATGATGGATCGCAAAGGCGCAGATCGCCGCAGAGGGCCCCTCCGCGGCCACGGGTCCGTGCCCCGAGGGCTCGACCACGTGCCCGGGTCGAAACTCGACGAAGGGCGTTTCGGCCGGATGTTCCGGCGGCTTCGGCCGTTCGTCCCGGACAAGGAGCTCATCGAGTCGATCGCCACCGCGATGGCCGACACACCGCCCGCCGAACCCGCCCGCGACAACCCGCGGATCCCGGCCGGCTACACCTACCTCGGCCAGTTCATCGACCACGACATCACGTTCGACCCCACGTCCATCACCGACCGCCGCAACGACCCCGACGCCCTGACCAACTTCCGCACACCGCGGTTCGACCTCGACAACGTCTACGGCAGCGGGCCCGCCGACCAGCCCTACCTGTACAACAGCGCCAACCCCGGCCACCTCCTCGTCGGCAGGCACGACGACGAGTTCGACCTGCCGCGCAACGGGCAAGGGACCGCCATCATCGGCGACCCCCGCAACGACGAGAACATCATCGTCAGCCAGCTCCACCTGACCATGATGTTCTTCCACAACAAGGTCATGGAGCGCCTGGCGGAGCTGCCCGTCACCAAGGCACCCGGCGAGGACGACTTCACTGTCGCCCAGCGCGTGGTGCGCTGGCACTACCAGTGGATGGTCGTCCACGACTTCCTCAAGCTCATCGTCGGCGAAGCCACCCTGGCCGACGTCCTGCCGCGCAGGCCGCTCGTCGCCGGCGGGGAGCCGGTGGAGCGGCCCAACCTGTGCTTCTACAACTGGCGGAACCAGCCGTTCATGCCGGTGGAGTTCGCGGCGGCCGCGTACCGGTTCGGGCACTCGATGATCCGCAGCGGCTACAAGTTCAACACCACGGTGCCGCCGCTGCCCATCTTCACCAGCGAATCGATCAGCGACCCCAACACCGACCCGCTGTCCCACCTCGGCGGCTTCCGGACGCTGCCGCCGCTGTGGCAGATCGAATGGGCCCGGCTCTTCGCGCTGCACGGCAAGAAGGACAACGGGGTGCAGGTCGCCGCGAGCCGGCGGATCGACACCAAGATCGCCCCGCCGCTGCTGGCGCTGCCCCCCGAGGTCGCACCGGACGTCGCGTCCCTCGCCGCCCGCAACCTCACCCGCGGGGCGATGCTGCGGCTGCCGTCGGGCCAGGACGTCTCCCGTGCCATGGGGGTCAGGCCCCTCAGCGCCGCGGAACTCGGCATGCCCGAGCCGGGACCCGCACCGCTCTGGTACTACGTCCTGCGCGAGGCCGAGGTCAGGAACAAGGGCGAGCACCTGGGGCCGGTCGGCGGGCGCATCGTCGCCGAGGTGTTCGTCGGCCTGCTGGCCGCCGACCCCTCCTCCTACCTGCGCAACGATCCGTCGTGGATCCCGTTCCTCCCATCGAGCGTCCCCGGCGACTTCACCATGTCCGACCTCATCACCTTCTCCGGCTTCGGCCTGGACCCCGTCTAGCCGACCGGTGACGGCCCGCCACCGGAGAGAGGGCGGGCCGTCAGTCGCGGGGAGGGAGCACGAACGGCCTGGTGCAGCCGGGCGGCACTGCGGCCCGACGCGACCCGGCATCCCGGTACGCTCCGGCGCATCCCGGCGTCCTAAGGCGGCCCGGCGACCTCCACGAACACGTCCCCGCGCGTGCGGGCAATGCCGTTGATTCAGTGGGCAACGGAGTGCTCGTGAACTCTCGTGCAGACAGAGGTTGCCGTCGCGATTGCGAAGCATCCGCGACGGCAACCCACCCCCTTCACCCAAGGACACCGGGGCCGTCGAAAACACCCTCGCCCCCCGTTGATTCAACGGCATTGCGCGTGCGGGGAGCACCGCTTCGGCGGCACGGTCGCGGCCGCCGTACTGTGGCAGGGTGACCGTGGCCGCCGACCAGATGTCCGCCGCTCTGGCGCCGTACCTGGCGACGATGGACGCGTACGACCTCGGGCCGGGCCCGGTCGGCGTCCATCGCGGGCTGCCCTCGTCCACGGTGTCGATCACCATCCCCGCGGGCGACGCGTTCGAGGTCGAATGGGTCGACCGGTCCGGTTCGCCCACTCGGCTCCACGGTGTCGTGGCCGGGCTCCACCTGGACGCGGCCGAACTGAGGCAAGTGGGATGCACTCGCGGCGTGTACTTGACGCTCAGCCCGTTGGGCGCCAGTGCGCTGCTGGGGCTTCCGGCGTCGGCGCTGGCCGGGCACGCCGTCGACCTCGCCGACGTCGCCCCGGCGCTGGCGGACCTGCCGGAACGCCTGGCGGCCTGCCGCACCTGGCCGCAGCGTCGCGCACTCGTCGAACGCTCCCTGCTCACCGGCCTGTCCCGGCACGGCGAACACGCCGACCACCGCGAACTGCGGGCCGCGCTCGCCGCCCTGTCCGGAACCACCCGGGTGCAGGAGGCGGCCCGGCTGCTCGGATACTCGCGGCGACGCCTGAGCACCGCGGTCCGCAACGAGTTCGGGGTGACACCGAAGGAGTACCAGCGGCTCGTCCGCTTCGAGACGGCCCGGGGCCGGCTCGCGGCCACCGATGCCGGAGGGGGCGGAAGGGTCGGAGAGATCGGAGCGGACGGTCTCGCGGCGGTCGCCGCCGCGTCCGGATTCGCCGACCAGGCGCACTTCACCCGGGAGTGGCGGGCCATGGCCGGGTGCACCCCCACCGAATGGCTGCGCACCGAGGGCCCGGCAGCGCAGGGCCCGTCACCCGACGAGCAGCCGCCAGGCGAGGACCGCGCATCCGGCTGACGTCCGGCCGCCGGGCAAGGATCGCGCTTCCGGCTGGCGACCGACCACCAGGCGAGGACCGTACGTCCTTCTGACGTCCGGCCGCCGGGCGAAGAACGCGCACCCGGTTGACGACCGGTGCAGGCCGGGTGCGTTCCCAAATCTTCAATACCCCGCCGCGGCCCGATCCCATGATGGGTTCATGACTCCGACCCACATGTCCCCTCGCCTCATCGTGTCCGACCCTGACGAGGCGGCGAAGTTCTACCAGGACGCCCTCGGCGCCGAGGAAGAGTTCCGTTCCCCGCCGAAGGACGAGGGCCCGCCCACCATCGTTGCCCACCGCATCGGCGATTCGTCCTTCCGCGTCTCGCCGGCCGTCTCCTCGTGGGGGTGGCTCTCGACAGGGGACCTCGGCGGCTCCGCGGTCCTCCTCGAAATCGAGGTGGCCGACCCGGACGCGGTCGGCGAACGCATGATCGCCCACGGCGCCGAGGTGGTCGTTCCGATCGAGAACCGGCCCTACGGCAAGCGCTCGGGCCGCATCCGCGACCCATTCGGCCACCTGTGGATCATCACCGGCGAACTCCGCTGAACCAGCACACCCGCGCCATGACCGGCGAACCCGGTGACCCAGCCACATCGACGTCCACCAGATCGATGGCCGCAGACGCCTCGATCCTCCACGGACCTCCACGGCAGCAGTAGTACAGGGCGCGGTGTCGGAAGTCGGGGTACAGGCGCGGTGCCGGGTGGCAGCAGTACCGGAGTAGCGCAGGGAGAGCGTGCGCCCCGGATCTCTTCCCGGGCGCACAGCCGTCGCCCCGGCAAGGCCCAAGAGACGCGCCCCTAATCCCCTCGGGGCTCCTGCTCCGGCTCCTTCGGTTCGGGGTCTGCCTTGGCCGTACTGGAGAAAATGATGGGCAGCATGATGCCGCCGATGGCGCTTCCAATGATGATCCCCATGGGGATGTCGTCGATCATCACCCCGATGAACATCCCGGCGACGACTCCTGCGAACAGCGCGACGGGAAAACTCGCGAGCGGGTTCGACTTCTCCGACATTCGGCAGATCCTTTCGTCCGCCACCAGCATGACGCAGCCACGACCCGCAGAGCAGTCGTCATGGTCACCCACACCACATGACAAGTGTCATGTGATGTGGGTGACCAGCCCCTCAACAATCAACCCACCCCGCACCAGCGGGGAGCACCCGCGGGGCGTTTGGACGCCGCCGTGCAGGAGGGGTCCATCCCCGCGCGTGCGGGGAGCACGGGTTCACCAGCAGCAGTACGTTCGCCACCCAGGGTCCATCCCCGCGCGCGCGGGGAGCACCGCCTGGTGCCCGCCTACTTCTCCCCCAGCGCCGGTCCATCCCCGCGCGCGGGGAGCACTCTTGTTGACTTCGAACGCTACCGCGACGCACCCCCGATTCTGACCACTTCTCGAAAAACGGAAACTGGCATCCACACCACACAAATCACCCGAACGAGCACTGAGAACTACGAGACTCATTCATCCGGAAACCGCAGAGTAGAGGACGCCGACGACAGCTCGTGCGGGTTGAAGGGTTCGTCGCCCAATCGGCACGCTGCGCGATCAGCGTGAGGTTTTCATGGACGCGCTGACAGCGTGTGCATGGGCGTCATAGCCTGTCGCCATGGACGACATCGCCCCTACGCACGTCGATGAACGGCGCCCCGACCCCAATTGCGTTCACTGCCACGGCTCCGGGGAACTGCTCGTACCCGAATTCGGAGAGGTAGGCGACTGCACGTGCAAATGGGCCCCGATCACTCCACACGCATCCGATAACTGAGCGTGTACCGATCCGCCGGGATCATGATGTCGGCCGCCTCGACCGCAAGATCGCCAGCGTAGAACGTCTGTTTGATCATCATGAGCGGGACACCGGGCGCCACGTCCAACCGCTGCGCCTCCTCCACCGTGGGCATGCGCCCTTCGACGTCCTCGTGGATGTCCGTTACACGGTGGCCGATGGCACGAAGAAGCCCTCGAACGCATGTCCGAGGGCTACGGTCGCGGGGGTTACAACGCTCCGGATTTGGCCGCGGCGACCACTGCTGCCCACTGGGCCGACGGCACCGTGATGTGGCCGGCCTCGCGGTTCTGGGTGTCGCGCACCGCGATCTCGCTGGGGAACTCAGCGACCTCAACGCAGTTGCCGCCGTCGCTTCCGCTGTAGCTCGACTTGTGCCACTGCGTATTCACGTGATTACCCGTCTATGAGAGCTTTGATCTTCGCTGCTGAGGTTACCGTGTCGTCGGCTGCGCTCTGTGCCCCGCCAAACATGAGTGCAAGCGTCTCTATGTGTGTGCTTTCGGTTGTGGTCTCACCGCCCCATGCGTGCTCGCTGTAGGCGACGGTCGGTTGTTCGCGAAACGTGAGCAGTCGGAACGGCGAGATGCCGGGATGCATGCGCGTGTCGGCAGGCAGTAGCTGAAGCTGGATGCCGCCCTCCGCGAGTGAAAGGAGGTGCGCGAACTGTTCGAGCATGACGTCTGTACCGCCCACTCCGGTTCGCAGCACAACCTCATCCAGCACGAACCACGCCACGGGTCGTTGCTCCTTCGCGAGTACGGAACGACGTGCGGCTCTCGCGGCTACAAGCCTTCGGACTGTGTCGATACTCAGCCACGGGCGTCCCGATCGGATCAGTGCGTACGCGTAGGCGTCCGTCTGAAGCAAACCGGGCAGCAAGAACGGGTGGTACTCGCGAATGCTGGTTGCACTCTGCTCCATGAGGGCGACGTTGCGGAAGAAGTCAGGCGCATCAGGAGTGCTCACCTGCTCCAGGAATACTTGCAGGAGCCGCCCATCCGTTCCCAAAACGGCATCGATCGCTTCCACGACCGCTCTTGAGGGGGCGCGTGTTCCGCGTTGCAGCGCGCTGATCTGAGACCGCGAGTACCCGCAGGCCTTCGCTAGCTCGTGCTGTGTTTTGCCCCCAGCCTGACGTGCACGCCGAAGTTCTTCGCCGAACCTGCTCCATTGTGTTCCTTCCATGACACAAATTGGAGCACAGAATGCGCCCCTTAGCTAGATCATGCGCCGAAACAGAGGAAGTCCTTGGCGTGGCAGATTTGGCGCACGAATGTAGCACTATGGAATACGAACAAGAGGAAACGCGTCCGAACCTCCGACTTCGCCAGCCGCCGTCCACAGCCGCCAACGAGTCGATGACCCTTTACGAACTGCGCCGCCGGTATCCCACATGGCTCATCGGGTGCCTGCGCGGCGGGACGATGCGCGCCGTTCACCGCTACGACACGGCGACAACCGTCACCGCCTCGGGCTCCTACGCCACCACGATCGTAGAAGCACCCGACTCCGAGGCAATGAACGCCCTTCTGTCCTCCCAACAGGCCGTGCGTGGCGGTCGACACTCTGGAGTGGGAATCGGCACCCCATGTCCGCACTGACGTTGGCGCGGCTCTCGCGCGAATGGGGTCATGCCTGGCTGATCACCGGTCCCCATCCGGGGCGGACCTACACCGCGACCCGGCTGCGTCCCCGCGCGGGCGGCCCGAACCACCTCACAGTGCACACATTGCGCGGGCTGCGCACCCGCCTGGAGCAGATCGACACCGACGAGCGCGACCCGGTCCTGCCCCGCCTGCGTCCCGCATTGCCGCGCCGCGACCGCACCCAGCGCTACTTCCGCGTGCCGCCACCTCCAGCCGAGCGCACGACCGGCTGACCCCAGCCGGACACCACCGGCCGCCCCTGACGCGCCCGGCCCCGCCTCCACCCCTCCCACGCGGGGCCGGGCGCCCCACCTCGATCCCCCGAGGACAACACCCATGGCAACACCGCCGACTCCCATGCCTGAAACCGAGCCGCTCACCGGCGCCGAGGACCAGCCCTTGCGGCACGGCTACACCGCCCGCGCCCTCGCCCGCCTCGCCAACTACGCCGCCACCCAGTACCGCTACCCCACCCCGGTGCCCTGGGAAGAGCGCCGCGACCTCGCCTGGTCGGCCATCGCCGAACACCTCTACACCGCCACCGAGCCCCCGGAGTACTGGGATCTGATCCGCGCCGGGTGGAACGCCATCACCGTGCACACCCGCAAGCACCGCTCCACCCACGGCCAGACCGCCCACGGGTCGGCCCCGCAGTTCCACCGGTACTGGATGCTCGCCGCCACCCCCACCGGAAGCCCCGAGGAACGCGTCGTGGAACGCCTCGCCCTGGACCAGATCTGGGCCGCCCTGACCCCCCGCAACCAGGAACTCATCCGCGCCCTGTATGACCACGGGGACTACGCTGCGGCGGCGGAATCCCTGGGCCTGCCGGTGTCCAGCTTCTACTCGCTGATCTCGCGGGCACGGCGCGCCTTCACCGCGCTGTGGCTGGAAGGCGAAACCCCCACGAGAGCGTGGGGCAACGACGTCCGCACCGGGCGCGACCGGCCCAAACACGTCACCACCACCGCCCGCCAACGCACCCGCAAACGCACCCACCGCACCCAGACTTCCGGCGACGGGACACCCGCCACCCCGAGTCCGGGACGGGCGCCCCGCAACCGCCGCGACATCGGCACCACCGACACCGAACTCCTCACCCGCCACACCAACGGCGAGAGCTACCGAGAAATCGCCGCCACCCTGCCCATCGGCCCCACCGCCGTCCGCACCCGCATCCTCAACGCCTTCAAAACCACCACCGAGCCGCCCCAGGCAGCACCCGCCCCCCGCACCGGCTAACCGCCCTCACCCCCGCGTGTGCGGGGCTTGGCCCGGAGCCACCCCATAGGCGCTGGCCAGCTCCGGTTCACCCCCGCGTGTGCGGGGCTTGGCGCAGCAGCGCCACCAGTTCGGCCCGGTCCTTCGGTTCACCCCCGCGTGTGCGGGGCTTGGTGCGCGGCGAGGTAGACCGCCATGGCGCGCGCAGGTTCACCCCCGCGTGTGCGGGGCTTGGCCCCTCTCGTGTTCTGTGGTCCCACAAAGAATCGGTTCACCCCCGCGTGTGCGGGGCTTGGACCTGATCAAGATCCAGCGCCCCAACCTGCGCAGGTTCACCCCCGCGTGTGCGGGGCTTGGGCGAAGCTCTCCCTTGACCCATCGGGGGGAGGCGGTTCACCCCCGCGTGTGCGGGGCTTGGAAGTACAGCCCGCGCAACCCGACGTCGCCGTACGGTTCACCCCCGCGTGTGCGGGGCTTGGAGCTAATGACCTGGCACTTTGCGGCGCGTTATTGAAATGTTATTTCGGTTCATGGCCATCCATCCCGCCTCGCTAACTCAACCGAACGGCATGCTCCATCGTGACCCAACCACGATCGAGCAACGCGAGAAGGAAAGACCTCTCCCTATTCACGGACACGGCCTCCCGAGTGAACCACGCACACTCCCACCACCGGAAGGCGATCTCGGTTCGCTGGGCGGCCTTGTTCGCTGTCGGCGCCCGGTTTCTGGTGGAAAAAGCAGCAGCAAAGGCGGCAAGGAGCGATGCCCCCGGCTGGATCGGCCGGGGCGGGCGGTCGAAGTCGGGGTTCTCCTTGGCCCCTGCGGGGGTTCCGCGGGCCGCCCGCGCGTAGCCGCGTCCCTGGCAGCGAAAAGCACGGCTACCTGCGCAGAGCCGCACCCACGGAGGGTGTTTGGCGGGGTATGTTCCTTTTGGTGGCGGGGTGCCGCGCGCGAGTTGCTGACCTGCCATTTTGTGCGGGGCTCCGCATCGCGGTGGCACAACGCCCCCGGCCCCGTGTGCAGCGGTGGCCTATCCGCGCGTGCCCCGGCCCACCGCTGGCCGTTGCTGCCCCGTCGCGCGGCCCGCCCCTCGCGCACCCCGGCCGATCCAGCCGGGCATCGCCCCCTGCCGCCGTTGCTTCTTCTTATCCCCATCCGCATACCCGACCCGATCCAGCGGGGCCCAGGCCCCCACCGCCGTCGGTGCTGCCTTTAACCGCAGGCCACCCGCGCGCGGCCCGGCGACAAGGCCGCCCAGCAGACGGATCGACCCTAAAAAAACCCGCACGATCCGGCCAGGGCCCCGCCCCCTGCCGCCGTTGCTGCTTCTTAATCCCCACCGCGCATCCCGGCCAGTGGAGCCCAGGCCCCGAGTCCCCCTCGCTCCCGCCCTTGCGCGCCTCCGTCGCGCCCGCGCCTGCCCAGCGCTCCGAGCACGCGCCCCGCTCTCAACTGCAATAACGTCGGATTGTCGGTGGTCGCGTTCATACTCCGTGGGTGGTTTCTGTTCCTCCGGCGCGGCATTTGCTGCGGGCCAAAGACCTTGCCGACGCGCGGTATTCCGAGCCGCTGACTGTGGCCGACATGGCGTGCGCGGCGGGGCTTTCGCGTGCGCATTTCAGCCAGGAGTTCCGGCGGGCGTTCGGGGAGTCCCCGCACGCGTACCTGCTCACGCGTCGGCTGGAGCGGGCCGCGGCGCTGCTGCGCACCACCGATCGGCCCATCGCCGAAATCTGCATGTCCGTAGGTCTCCAGAGCGTCGGCTCGTTCACCACGTCGTTCACGCGAACGTTCGGACGGTCGCCGTCCGCCTACCGCACCGCGTACCCACCCGCGGCGAGCCACGCGCTGATCCCGCCGTGCGTGCTGCGTGCATACACACGTCCGCGACACCGGACTTTTCGAGAAGACACCGCGAATCCGCAGGCGTAGCGTTTTCACGAACGCTCCGACCACGCCGGGAGGCACCGCATGATCACGGTAGGCAGTACGCAGCTCTGGGTCCACGACCAGGACGAGGCGCTCGCGTTCTACACCCAAAAGCTCGGCATGGAGGTGCGCACCGACGTCACCGTCGCCGAGATGGGCGACTTCCGGTGGCTCTCGGTCGGGCCCGTCGGCCAGGCCGACTTCTCCATCGTGCTGATGCTGATCCCCGGCCCGCCCGTGATGGACGCCGCAACCGCCGACCAGGTCCGCGACCTCATGGCGAAGGGCTTCGCCGGAACCCTCTTCCTGAGCACCGACGACTGCAACGCGTCGTACAAGGAACTGTCGGCCCGCGGCGTCGAGTTCGTGGAGCAGCCCAGCGAGCAGCCGTACGGCATCGACTCCTCGTTCCGCGACCCCTCGGGCAACCACATCCGGCTGACCGAGGTCCGGTAGGACGGCGGGCCGCGCATCCCCATCCCGCCGGGCGGCACACCCATCCCTTGCGGCGACGCCGTCCGGCCGGAGGGCGTCCCCGCAAGGGTCATGGGAAGACGGGGACCCCGTCGGGAGTGAGGACGGGAGGGTCGGCGGGCTCGTGGCCCAGCGCGCGCCAGACCGCGTGCGCCGCGGCGAACTTCACGTCACCGGGCCCGGTGTCCACGAGCCGGTCGACGATGCGGGTCACCTCGACCCGCACGGGGTCGGCACCAGCGGAGAGGACTGCGAGCGCGTAGCGGACGCCGTCGCGCGCCTCGGCGATCGCGTCGTTGTCGTACGGTTCGCCGTAGGACGCGCCCGGCCCGTACACGTCCAGCCGCCACGCGAACGCCGCACCCGACACAACGGCCTCGTTCCGCACTGCCGGCTCCGCGCGGACCGTGACGTCGGCGTACCTCGCCCATCGGGACGTTTGGCGGGCGAGCAGGTAGCGGGCTTCCACCCGCGAAGTGTCCAGCGGGCCGGGGAGCGACGTCAACCGCGCATCCCGCCGCGTGCACCCCGCCCGCCCAGGTGGTCTCTTCGCCGCACCGATAGGCTCCGCCGCCATGGCGATGCTCTTCCACGGCACCACAGCGGACCATCTCGGCGCCATCCGGCGCGAGGGCCTGGTGGAACCCGCCGACTCCCCCGGGCGCGGCGTGTTCCTGAGCACCTCGCCGGTCTCCGGCAAGGGCGGCGACCCCGTCGCGTTCTCCTACGGGTGGCCGGAGAAGGAGTTCCGGAATCCGCAGCACCTGCCCGGCCACATCGTCGTCGTGGACCTGCCACCGGGTGAGCTGCACCGGGTGCGGGAGGTGGTGAGCAACACCGGTTTCGACCTCGCCTACAAGGTGCGGCTGCTCCGCAGGCTGCTCGCGGGCACCGCCCGCTCACTGTCGGAGTGGTGCACGCTGTACTGGCTGGCCCGCAGCCTCGCCGACGCCGGTGTGGCGCTGGAGCCGCGCGAGGTCGAAGCAGCCATGGACCTGCACGTCCACCAGCGGGCCGAGTCCCTGCGGCCCGACCTCACCCCCGCGCAGTGGCAGGCGTTCATGGACGCGTTCCGGCTGCTCGTTGAGGTCCGGAACCGCGACCTCTCCCCCGCCGCATTCGAGCGGGAGCGGACGAAGCTGCTGGCGGCGCACGGCATCCGGCTGCCCGACTGGATCGAGACGGACTCCGACTCGCGCACCTGCGCGCACTGCGTCGGTTCGGCCTTCAGCTACGGCCGCAGCCTCGTCTCCCTCGACGGGTACCGCCCGTTCGCGGAGTTCGCGGCGCGTCTCGCGGAGCGCCGCGCGGTGGCGGCCGACGAGTTCGCCGCTCCGCTGCTGCTGCCCGCGTCCGGGCCGTACCGCGACCTGGACGACGACCTCGCCTTCCTGCTGCGGGTCGTGCGCGCCCACACCGACGGGTACGGCGCGGATCTGGTCGAACGCTTCTTCGTGGAGCGCGAGGCCGCTGCCCCGGCGTGGACGTGGGACGACTGGTACGCGGCGTTCCCCGCGCAGGCGCCCGGCCTGCCGCGGGTCTGGACCGCGGAGTACGCGCGCCCCGCCCCCGTCACCATGGACGCGCTGCGCGCACCCGACAGCCAGGTGCACGCCGACAGGATCCCGCCCGAGTTGATCCTCGGCACCATCCAGGTCACGGACGGCCGGCGGATCGTCCCGTCCCTGCGCCCCGACCGCCGCCGGGGGCAGACCCTGCAATCGATGCTGCTGCGCAGGGCCCACACCATGCGGCGGTAGCGCGGCCCTGACCTGCGTCAGCGTCCCGGCCCAGCGTCTACAACCCACCCGGCGTCAGCGGACCGACGCGACGCCAACGGCCCGGCCCAACGCCAGCCGTCAGCCGCGCACCGCGCCTCACCCTCCGCCGGTCTGGCGCGCCACCAACCCCTCCACCAGCATCTCCAATCCCGTGCGCAGGCCGGCGGCCGGATCGTCGTCCTCGACCCCGAACAGGGGAAACGCCTCGCGCAGGTGGGGTAGGCGGTCGGCCGGAACCAGGTCGAGGTACTGCACGATCTGCGCGGCCCGCACCTCGGTCTCTTCGGCGGCCTGCTTCGGCGCCGAGCGGAGGGTCATCTCCCACGCTCCCGCGGTCAGGTGCAGCGCGAACAGGTCGGCGAACACCACGGCCTCGCGGGCGGGTATGCCGCCCGCCTTCAGCAGGCCGAGCACGCCGTCCATGAGTTCCAGCGCCTTGGGGGTCGAGGGGACGACCGTCTCCAGTGCGACGCGGGCGGTGCCCGGCCGGGCGGCCAGCGCCTTGGCGACGTCCACCCCGAGGTCGAGGAGTTGCGACCGCCACCGTTCGGGGTCGGGCTCGGGCACCACGACCGGTGCGAGCGCCGCGTCGTAGAGCAGTTCGTCGAGTTCGGCCTTGCTGCCGATGTACGCGTACAGCGAGGCGGGCCCGGTGCCCAGTTCCTGCGCGACCCGGCGCATCGACACCGACTCCAGGTCTCCGCTGTCGAGCAGGCGCAAGGCGGCCTCCAGGACCGCATCGAGGCTCAGTTGCCGCTTCACCGGCTTGTTCGCGCTGCGCAACCACACGGGGGGCGGCAGCGGTTCGACTCCAGTCATACGAACAGTGTACTTGACGCGAACACTGATCGTTGTTAGAACATTGTTTGCAAGACGAACACCATTCGCGTCGCGAACGGTACAACCGAAGGACTGATCCCCATGAGCTCGACCCCGCGCATCTTCGCCTCCCTCCGCCGGACCCCCATGCTCGTGGTGGGCGCACTCGCCATCGCCTGGGGCGTCACCAGCTCGTTCGGAATCCCCGGACTCTCCACCGGCGCCGGTGTCGTCACCGGCGTCGTCCAGGGCCTGTTGTGGACCCTGATCGCCGCGCTCGTCGCAACACGGCTCCTCCGCACACGCACTCAGTCCGGCCGGGGCCCCGACGCCGCCGCGCTCGTCGCGACACTGGGCGGCGCCATGATCTTCGGCCCGGGCCTCTACACCGCGCTCACCTACCTGACGCCCGAGGCGTACCTCGGCCTGATGCTCTCCGAGGACCCTGGGGCCGCCTACATCTACTTCATGGTCATGAACCCGATGATGGAGTGGCTGATCGTGCCGATAGCGGTGCTGCTGAACTGGAACTGGCCGCGCCGCCGCGCCGCGGCGATCAGCGGAGCCGTCGTCTACTTCGCGGTGCGCACCTGGACCGCGTTCTACTTCGCGCCGGTGGCCATGGGCTGGAGCGCGTCCGCCGGCAGCGCCCCCACGCAGGCCCAGCTCGACCAGGCCCAGCAGTGGCTGACCCTCGACTGGCCGCGGATCGTCCTCGACCTGGTCGTGTGCCTGGCGTTCGCGTCCGTGCTGCTGATGCGGCGCATCGGGCCCGTCCGGCGGGAGAACGCAGCCGCCGCGACCCAGCGGGGCCACCTGGCGGGCTCGGTCACCGCCCGGTAGGCCACCGGGACCCGCGCGCGGGCCCGCCTCCCCCACCGCGGGGCGGCGGGCCCGCGCGCGTCGGCCGTGGGACTCTCCCGGCTCTTACGCCCATTTCCGCCTCAGGGGTATTGCCCGGGCCCGGCGCCCGCCGATATCCTGCAAGGCTGTCCACACCCGTGGACTGCACTCGGGACCGTCTTGAGGCCGGACATTCCGGCGCCGTAGGAAGAAAGGGGCGTGCCGCTATGAGCCGGTGGATCTAGCCGCCCGCCCGGAAAGTCCGGGAGTACGGGCGGCGGGTTCCGGAAGGAACGAGATGTCCCGTACGGACAAGACCAAGCCTCTGTGGGTGCGCTACGCGGAGCATGATCCCCGGCCGGTCCACGATCACCGCTACGGCGCCTGCGACCTGCCGCCGAATCCGACGCGCGAAGACACGGCCACGCGCTGCGCGTGGGATCACCCCGACACCCTGCTGTTCGCCCACACCTGCTGCTCGGGCTGCCACCGGCGCGCCTGCAACCTGGATTGGACACGGATGGTGAAGGCCGCCAACCGCAAGGAGCGCTACGCGGGCCGGCGCGAGGCCCGCCGCTATGCCGCCGGAGAGCTAAGCGACTGACCCCGCTCCGGACACCGACGGCCCTAGCGGTCGGCGACCGCGCCCGCCGTCCTGGCGGCGGGTGCCGCGGCCCTGGGCCGGGACCAGGGCAGCAGCCGGTCGAGCGCGAAACGACCGCCGTTGAAGCCGACCGCCAGGGCGGCGGCGCCGAGAACGAGCACCAGCTCGAAACTCGGCCCGCCGCCCGGGGCGATCAGCGGGTCTCCGGCGTGCACCAGGCCGTAGGCCGCGGCCATCATGGCCGCGAGGCCGACCGCGGCGAGTGGCAGCAGCAGCCCGATCGCCAGGAGGGTCCCGCCGCCCACTTCGATGACGACCCCGAGAAGCGCGGCCATTCGCGGCATCGGCAAGCCGAGACCGGCGAACGACTGGGCCGTACCGTCCAGCCCGCTGAGCTTGTGCCAGCCGTGCGCGACGAAGACGGCGCCAATGGCGATACGGGCGATGAGCGCAGTCGCATCACCTGCGCGGTGCATTGATGTGGTCAGTGCGACCATGAGGATCTCCCTAGAATTCTACTGACACGCGGAATCGACCAGGATGCGGCTGATCAGAGATTGACCACGGGGTGCTGCCCTCACCCGGCGATAACCGGGGGATCGCGCAGCGGTATTCTCCCGGACGGCACCGTTAGGCGGCGCCGACATTCACGTCGATGCACGCGTAGAACGCGTTTCCGGTGTCGGCGATATTCCAGACGGCGAGCAGCTTCTGCTTACCGCTCACGTTGCCGAGGTCCACGTTGTGGGTGACCGAGGAAGGCGGCTGCGCACCGCCGTCGTCGACGACCTTGACGCGGTTGCCCCCGACGAAGTACTCCCATGTGCTGGTGCGGTGCTGGACGGTGAGCGTCCACGTGAAGTTGACCGACCGGCCGACGGGGGTGACCTGCCATCCCTTGGAGTCGTCGTCCAGTTCGGCGAACCTGGCGTTGCCGCCGCTGCAACTCCTGAGGCCCTTGGGTCCCTCGACGCTCTGCGGTTCATACTTGATCTCGCCGCAGGAGACGGTCCCCGCCGCGCACTGGGCCTGCCTGCTCGCAGGCGACGACACGTAGCCGTGCGCCATGGCCGTTCCGGCGGGCAGCAGCGCGAACATGAGCGGGGTGGCGGCCGCGACGGCGGCGACGGAGGTGATCCGCTTCTTCAAACTCATTCCACAGGTCCTCTCGGAAAAGGACCACGGTTTTCCGGAATGCCGGAACCCGTCGTCGGGAACCGTGCCGAAACGGATAACCGCGGCAGGGGCACTGAGGACCGTGCGGAGCCCTTGAAGGTCGGAGAACGGTTTTTCGTACCGTGCAATCGGGAGTAGGGGAATTAATGCCACGGTGCTGGTGTTGCATGCCCTCCGACTGGTCTAGACCGTAATGTGGCCACCACGGGCCGTCAAGAGGCCATCACTCGCCTATCCGGCGGAATCGCGCACAGAATGGCCGAAGGGAGAATTCGCAAACCCTGCGGGCGGTGCGCGGTATCGCCACCGGAGAACGGTGGGACGGATGCGGACCTGCGGCGGCGGCGCGGGCGGCGCCCCGTGGTCTGGTCGCCTTTCCGGCGCCCGCCGACGCCCGCCGCCGCGTGGCCCGCCGGGGTGAGTGTTTGCTGGCCTGCGCGCCACCTTCCGGCCGCTGCCACCCCTGCCGCCCCTGTGGCCCCACTCCCGCCGCCACTCCTGCCGCCGTTGCGCAGACTCCTGACGGCTCCCCGCTACCCCCTTCCCCGCGACCGGCTCATCGGCCGTTCGGCCGACCGCCGCGCGCGCGGAGTCGTCCCGATGGTCCATGTGCTCGTCGGCGCGCCGAACCTAGGCTCGCCGCCATGATTCCGACGCCGACACCGCCCAGCGCCGCCGCGCCCGCCCACCGGGCCGCCCACCACGCCGCGGCCCCGGCCCCCACCCCCACCCCGGCGGGTTGAGCACCATGGTGCGGACCACTCTCGCCGGCCTGCGCGCGCACACGGCGCGGCTCGTGCTGGCCGCGCTGGCGACCGTGATCGGCGTGGCCTTCGTGGCCGGGACCCTCGTCCTCGGCGACACGCTCAAGGCGCACACCGAACGCACCGTCACTGCGAACGCCGCAAAGGTCGACGTCGCCGTCCTCGCAACGAGCGGCCTGCGCAAGCTCCCGGCCACGCTGCCGGCGGAGCTCTCCCGCCTCAACGGGGTCGACCGCGCCCAAGGCGTCCTCCAGGGGACGACGACGCTGCTCGGGCGGGACGGCCGGCCGACCCGCGCCGAGCCGGTCGCCGCCTCGGTGTCCGTCCGCACCGAGATCTCCCGGGGCCGGGCGCCCGCCGCCGACGGGGAGGCCGCGCTCGCCGAGGCGACCGCCCGCGACGCCGGGTTCGCGGTCGGCGACACGGTCACCGTCCTCGACCCGAGGGGCGAACGGCACCGGCTGCGCGTCACGGGGCTCGTGGACACCGCCGGACACGGGGAACTCAACCTGCGCGGCGCCGTGCTCCTCACCCCCGCGGCGACCACCGCCGTCACCGGCGAGACGGAGTTCACCGAGGTCTACGTCGGCTCCGACGCGGTACCGGCGGAGCGCCTGCGCACCCGCGTCGCCGCCGCCGTCGGAACGGGCGGCCAGGACGTCCTGACCGGACGCCAGTGGGCCGACGAGAAGGCCGCCGGGAGCGGCATCGACCCCGGCGTCCTCACCACCGGCCTGCTGCTGTTCGCCGCCGTGGCCCTGCTGGTGGCGGCCTTGGTCATCCACACGACCTTCAGCATCCTGGTCGCCCAGCGCACGCGCGAACTCGCGCTGCTCCGCTGCGTCGGCGCGTCGCGGTGGCAGGTGTTCGGGAGTGTGCTGGGCGAGGCCGCGGCCGTCGGGACGCTGGCCTCGGCGCTCGGCCTTGCCGCGGGGATCGCCGCGGGCTATGGCGCGGTCCCGATCGTCGCCGCGTTCGGCGCCCCGATCAGTGTGGACACGGTCGCGGTGCGCCCGGCGACGCTGATCGCCGCCCCGCTCGCCGGGGTGGTCGCGACCGTCGCCGCGGCCGCGCTGCCGGCCCGCGCCGCCACCCGCATCGCACCCGTCGCCGCGCTGAACACCGTCAGCGGGGAGATCTCCGCACGCGCCGGTGCGGTGCGGGTCATCGGCGGCGTGCTGCTCTGCGCGGCCGGGCTCGCAGTCGCGCTGTACGGGGGCCTGGTGCAGACCGGCCCCCGGACCCCGCTGATCCTGGTGGTCTGCGGGGGGATGGTGGTCTTCCTCGGCGTCGTCGCGCTCGGCCCGCTGCTCATCGGCCCGCTGGCGCGCTTCGTCGGCGCCGTGCCCGCGCTGCTCTTCGGCGCCCCGGGGCGGCTCGCCGTCGCCAACGCCCGGCGCCATCCCAAGCGGGCGGCCGCCACCACGGTCGCCCTGACCGTCGGGGTGACCCTGATGACCGGATTCTCGGTGGTCACCGCGTCCTTCACCGCCTCCGTGGGCACCGGTGTGGAACGGGCCATCCCCGTCGACTACATGATCAGCGCGGCGGGCAGCGCCGAGACCGCCGCCATCCCGCCGTCGGTCGTCGCCGAGTTGCGCGGGCACCCCGACGTCACCGGGGTCGCCGCGCAGCGCGAGACCCTGGTGCGCATCGACGGGAAGCGCGCGTCCATCGGCACCATCAGCCTGGACGGCGCCGTCGGCCGGCCGACGGTCGAGAAGGGAGCACCGATCGAGGCGCTCGGCCCCGACCAGATCGCCATCCGACCGGACCGCGCGCGGCAGTTCGGGGTCGACGTCGGCGACACGCTGACGGCGCGGGTCGGCGGGCGCACGGTCGCCCTGGAGGTCGGGGCGCTCGTCACCGGGGACCCGTTCCCGCCGTTCTACGTCACCGCGGCCGGGTACGACGCCCACTTCGGCGGCCGCGGCTACAGCGCGGTCCTCGTCGACGTCGCACCGGGCCTCGCGCCGGAGCGGGCCCGCGCCGTCGTGGAGGACGCCACCGCGTCGCACCCCACCGCCGACATCCTCGGCGCGCACGACGCGAAGGAGCAGTTGGTCTCGACCCTGTCGGACTTCG
The DNA here is from genome assembly GCF_003014485.1 of Murinocardiopsis flavida. Classification (GTDB taxonomy): domain Bacteria; phylum Actinomycetota; class Actinomycetes; order Streptosporangiales; family Streptosporangiaceae; genus Murinocardiopsis; species Murinocardiopsis flavida. The sequence goes on from NZ_PYGA01000002.1 coordinate 417,799, forward strand.
TGGCGATCGTCGCGGGACTGCTGGGGTTGGCCGTTGTCGTCTCCCTCATCGGGATCGCCAACACCATGAGCCTGTCGGTGGTCGAGCGCACCCGCGAGTCCGCGATGCTGCGCGCCCTGGGGCTCGGCACCCGGCAACTGCGGGGCATGCTCGTCATCGAGGCGCTGATCCTGGGGGTCATCGGGGCGCTGGTGGGGGTCGTCCTCGGTGTCGGCTTCGGGCTCGGCGCCGCCGCGACCGTCCGGGACGACCTCGTTCTCGCGCTGCCGGTCGGGCAGATCGCCCTCATCGTCGCCGGTTCGGGCCTGGCCGGGATGGCGGCGGCGGTCGCGCCGGCCAGGCGCGCCGCGCGCGCCCCCATCGCGGCGTCGCTGGCGGGCGAATGAGGCGCGGCGCCGCCCGGTCCGGGCTCTCGCCAGGGGCGGCGCCGCGATGTACCGTGGCGCTATCCGGTCCTGGATCTTCCCAGGTCGGCAGCGCCGCACCGGAGATCCGGGCCGCCACTCCGGCGGAAGGGGCTTGACCATGGCCGCGCGCGAACCCGTGAGCGAACCACCGGTCGGCCGCGGACGCGGCGCCTCCATCGGCCTGTGGCTGGTCCAGGTGATCCTGGCGGTGTTCTTCATCGCCGCGGCCGCCGTCCCCAAGCTCATCGGCGAGGAGACCGCCGTGACCATGTTCCGCGACATCGGCATCGGCCAGTGGTTCCGGTACCTGGTCGGCGCGCTCGAATTCGCGGGCGCGGTCGGGCTGCTCGTCCCCCGGCTCGCGGGGCTCGCGGCGCTCGGGCTCGTCGGGCTCATGGTCGGCGCGTTCTTCACCCAGTTGCTCATCCTCGACGGCGGCGCCCTGGCGCTGACCCCGCTGATCCTCGGCCTCGTCGCCGCCGCCATCGCGTGGGGCCGCCGCCACGAGATCGCCGCCCTGGCCGGCGTCCTCCGACGCTGACGCCCCGCGGCGCGCCCGCGCGAAACCGCGTCGACGCCCCCTCCCCCGCCTGGTCTAATACGGCGGCATGGACGCACCGCTGGGACCCGCGATCGACACCCGCCCCCTGTACCCGCGCGAACGCGCGGCTCTGCTCGACCTACTGCGGTCACTCACCCCACCGGAGTGGGCCGCGGCGACCGTGTGCCCCGGCTGGGACGTCCACGACCTCGCCGCCCACATCGCGTGCGACTACCTGCGGCGGCTCTCCGGCAGCCGTGACGGCCACGCCGGTGCGGTGTTCGAGCCCGACGACACGCTGCCCACGTTCCTGGCCCGCACCAACGAGGAGTCCGTCCGGGCGCTGCGCCAGTGCAGTCCCGCGGTGCTGATCGACCTGATCGCGCACTTCGGCCCACAACTCGACGCCCTCTGGTCGGGCCGCGACCCGCACGGCCCCGCCGACCTCGACGTCTCCTGGGCCGGTTCGCCCGAACGGCCCAGCCCCGCCTGGCTCGACATCGCACGCGACTACACCGAGTTCTGGGTGCACCAGCAGCAGATCCGCGACGCGGTGTCCCGGCCGGGCGCCGACGGACCCGAGCTCATGCGCCCCGTGGTCGACACCTTCCTGCGCGCCCTGCCCCACACACTGCGCGGCGAGGAGCGCCCGCCGGGCACGGCGGTCCGCTTCGAGGTCGAGGGCCCCGCCGGGGGCACCTGGGAGGCGGTTCACGGCCCCGGCGGGTGGCGGCTGCGGCCCCCCGCCGGGGCCGCTGACGCCGCCGCGCGGGTGGTACTGGACCAGGACTCCCTCTGGCGGCTGGCGTCGCGCGGGATCACCGTCGAGGAGGCCGGGCGGCGCGCGGCCGTCTCCGGTGACCCCGCGCTGGCCCGCGCCGCCGCCTCCCTGCTCGCGATCGTGTGGTGACCCGCGGACCTGCAATGCCGTTGACGTAGGGGGGCGGTGCGCGCTGCGTCCACATCCCGAACTTCCTGGTCGTCGCCGCCGAGGTCGGGGGCGACGCGCCGGAGGGCCCCGCCGCATAGCAAAGGGGCAGGGCGGCCGCGCGTGGCGGCGCGGCCGCGCCGACCGGGTCAAGGGCGCTGGGTCGCCGCCGCTGCGAGGGCGGGGAGCACCGTGCCGATCCGGTCACGCAGCACCACGTCGGACACCGCGTCGTAGGGCGTCGGCTCTGCGTTGACGATGACCAGGCACGCACCGCTGTCAACAGCGATCTCGACCAGGCCCGCGACCGGGTGCACCGCAAGGGAGGTGCCGACCGCCATGAACACGTCGCACTCCCGCGCCGCCGCGACGGCGGCCTCCAGGACGTCGGCGCGCAGCCGCTGCCCGAAGGAGATCGTGTCGGTCTTCTGGATGCCGCGGCAGCGCACGCAGCGCGGGTCGGATTCATCGTCGAGCCGCTCCAGCACCTCGGCGGTCGGTGTGCGCAGCCCGCAGGCCATGCACACGACCCAGTGGAGGGTGCCGTGCACCTCCAGGACGTGCTCCGGGTCGGTGCCGGCCCGCTGGTGCAGGCCGTCGATGTTCTGGGTGGCGATCGCGCGCAGCCGCCCCGCGGCGTCCAGGTCGGCCAGTGCCCGGTGCGCGGCGTTGGGTTCGGCGGTCCAGGCCGGATGCCGCAGGCGCAGCTGCCACACCCGGCGCCGCACGTCGACGTCCGACATGTAGGTGTCGAGCTCGAACAGCGCGGCCGCAGCGGGGTCCTCCGTCCACACGCCCTGCGGGCCGCGGAAGTCCGGGATCCCGGACTCGGTGGAGATGCCCGCGCCGGTGAGGACGGTGATCGCGTCGGCGCCGGCCAGCAGCGCCTCGGCGTCGGCGAACGGGGGTGTGGCGGGCATCCTCGACCTCATCATCTCCGCGGCTGCGCTGGACGGCCGCACCGGCGGCCCGGCCGCCCATTGTCGCAGTCCCGCACGGCCACCACCCCGCTGGCGCACGACCGCCATCCCGGTGCGGCGGCGCCGGTGTCGCACCGGGGTGGCGCCGCGTCCGCTCCGGCACGCGGCGCGGCCCTGAAACACGCGGCGCCGATCCGCGGCGGGGGTATGCGCAGAGCCAGGTGAAAAGTGCCAAAATCGGCTTACTCATGAAACAGTCGCCGTACATCCTCGTCGTGAACGGGGCCAAGGTCCGCCGCCCCGTTTTCGTGCTCGGAGCACCCCACTCCGGCGTGGGGCTGCTGGCCCACGCGCTGAGCCGGTCGCCCGGGTTCCACCTGACCACCGGGCACGAGGGCGTGCTGCGCGCCGTCTACGCCGTGGCGCGCCGGCCGTCGGTCGCCGAGGGCAAGGCCACGGGCGCCGCCAGCCTGCTCCGCGACGCGTTCGCCGAGGCGTGGCACCTGACCCCGCACACCTGCCCCCGCTGCGGCGCCGGTCCGCGCTCCGCGCGCGAGAGCGCCGGACCCTGCCCGCACGCCGGGGAGGTCGAGCACTACGGCGACGCGAGCCCCGACCTGCTCTACAGCGCCGCAGCACTCGACACCGCCTTCGACAACGCGGCGTTCGTGCAGATCATCCGGGACGGCCGCGACGTCGTCGCCGACATGCTCGACGACGAGCAGACCCTCGCCTGGTTCCGCCCCGGCATGGCCAACCTGGACCAGGAGCTGCCCAACCCGTTCTTCGGGATCGAGGACGAGGACGAGCGGCGCGCGTACCGCACGATGAGCATGGCCGCGAAGTGCGCGCTGCGGTGGCGCAGCGCCGTGCGGCTCTCGGCGCGGCTGCGCGGCACGCTCGGCGCCGATCGGCTCAAGACGCTCCGCTATGAGGACGTGTGCGGCGACGAGGTGCGAGCGGCCGAGGAGCTGCGGGAGTTCACCGGGGCGCGGGTGTCCGCCGTGGAACTGATGCGGACGGAGTCGCCGGGCATCGGCTCCTGGCGGTCGCGGCTCAGCGCCGAGCAGGGCGACGACGTCCTCGCGTCCGCCCGCCCGGAACTGGAGCGGCTGGGCTACCTCCGACCCGCGTGACCGCGCCCGCGGCCCCGGCCGCGCGTGGGGGCGCGGCCGGGGCCGCGGTGGGGGCGCCGACCCGGTGGGGCGGGCCGGCGCTGCTCAGAACTCCCGGTAGGGCAGGAACTTGCCGTTGAGGGTGAGGACGACGCGGTCGCCCTTGGGGTCCTCGACGCGTTGGAAGTCCATCTCGAAGTCGATGGCGCTCATGATCCCGTCGCCGAACTCCTCGCGGATGAGCTCGCTGACCGCACCGCCGTAGACCTGCACGATCTCTTCCAGCCGGTAGACGATGGGCTCGGAGGTGTCGACGGCGTCCGCTCCGCGCTCCGGGGGGAGTTGCAGCGCCTCGACGATCACGTCGTCCAGGTCGAGGAGGCGGCCTGCCGCCTCGGCCTGGGCGCTGTCGACCGGGTGCCGGCCGAGCAGCGCCGCTGTGGTCCAGACCTTGGAGCGCCCCAGTTCGGCGGCGATGGCGGCCCAGGTGATGCCCTTGCGGCGTTTGGCGTCGAGGACCGCTTCGGCGGCGTGGCGCCTGCCGACGGGGTCGATGCGGGTGAACGTCACGTTCGCCTCCGTGGACTCGCGTTCGGCGCCGTCACAGACGACGACGAGTACCATGCATACAGTATTCGCATGCCTCCCCCAATGGGAACCCCGCACCCAATGCCATTGACGCCGCGGATGCGTTTTCACGCCCCTGGCGCCCCGGGGTGAAGGGGGTGTCCGGCACGCCCCTGGCGCGCCCGCTTCGCGAGGTACCGCGCGGCGGCAGCCTCTGACTCCACCTTCGCGCGGAGCGGCGGCCTGCGACGCCGCGGGGGTGAAGGGCGGCCATGGAACCGAGTGCGATCGCCGATGTTCCGGGAGAGTGCCGGGGCGGTCCGGTTGGATAGGCTCTTGGCCATGGTCGATCCGCTGCCCGCTGCCGGTGCGCTTCCGGACGCCGGGCCGCACGGCGGCCGGTGGGAGCCCGTCACCGGCGGCGAATCCGGGGCGCACGTCTTCCGCTCCGCCGACGGCACCCGCTACGCCAAGTGCGTTCCCGCCGCCGACGCGGCCGACCTCGCCGGTGAACGGGACCGGGTGGCCTGGCTCGCCGCGCAGGGCGTGCCGGGTGCGCGCGTCCTCGACTGGCACGCCACCGGAGCCGACGCCTGCCTTGTGACCAGTGCTGTTGTGGGTGTCCCCGCCGATCGGCTGCCCGCCCCGGCGTTGGACACCGCGTGGCCGCGGATCGCGGACGCCGTGCGCCGCCTGCACGACCTGCCCGTCCACGAGTGCCCGTTCTCGTACGGCCTCGCCGACATGGTCGCCACCGCGCGCGACGTCGTCGCGCGCGGAGCGGTCCACCCGGAGTTCCTGCCGGTCGAGCAGCAGCGGACGCCGCCGGAGGAGCTGCTCGCCCGCATCGAGCCGCAGGTGCCGCACCGCCTCGCGCAGGAGACCGCCGAATCCGTCGTCGGCCACGGCGACCTCTGCCTGCCCAACATCATCCTCGACCCGGCGACCCTGGAGGTCGCGGGATTCATCGACCTCGGCCGCCTCGGGCGCGCCGACCCCTACGCCGACCTCGCGCTCCTCTTCGCCACCGCCAGGGAGGCGTGGGCCGACGACCACCGTGCCGCGGCGGCGGAAGGCGCCTTCGCCGACCTGTACGGCATCGACCTCGACCGGGACCGCGAGCGGTTCTACCTCCACCTCGACCCGCTCACCTGGGGGTGAGGGTGCCGCGCGGCGCCGGTGCCGCACCGCGGAGCGCAGGGCGCCGGTGCCGCACCGCGGAGCGCACGGCGCCCCGGCCGTGGTACCGCACCGCCGACCGCACGGCGCCCCGGTGCCGATCGTCCTGCTACCCCGAAGCGGTGCAGCACCGCGACGTGTTCATGTGGAGTTCGGTGTTCTCACGGGCACGTGGTGGGGTCCCTCGGGGCCCACGCCGCGGGAGCAGTCCATGCGCGAGCCCTCGCCGGACAGTCCACGCCCACGCCGGGGACTGCGGCGCCCCACCCGACCGCCCTCGGAGGCGAGAGCCCCCCGCCCGACGACGCCCGGGAGCCAGAGCGCCCCTGGCCCCCCAGGGCAGCTGCGGGGCAGGGCGCTCCCGGCACCCCGCCAACCGAGTGCACCGAATTGAAAAGGAATGCGGCGAACGAAGGAGACCGCGGCGGTGCCCGGATGGCGGGCAGGCGTCAAAGCGCGCCCGCACCTTGGCCAAGCGCTAGAGGCCGGGCTCGGCGCCGGGGAGGTGCGCGCCGTGCTCGACGGCGACGCCTACGGTGCCACCGTCCGTTCCGGCGAGCGGGACGCCGCCGGGCTCGGCGTCACCGGCGTGCCGTCCCTTGTCATCGGCGGAGGGCCGCCGTTGTCCGCCGTCCAGCCCCCGGAGGCGCTGACGCGCCTGCTGAAGCGGGCCGTCCGTGCAGAGGGCGCGGTCGGCGGGGCGTGAACACGTGCGGGCTGCGCGGGCCGCGCGGTCGGGCACGCGGCGCGGTCCCGGACGTGCGCGGCCGGGCCGTCACTCCGGTGCGCCACCGGGCCGTCACTCCCGTGCGCGGCCGGGCCGTCACTCCCGTAAGTCGGCGCCCGTGTCAACGCCTGTATCGGCGCCGATCCAGGCGCGGACGGTGCGCCAGGACGGGTGGGCGGGGTCGATGATGGCGAAGTGGTCCAGGCCGGGGACCTCGGCGAAGTCCACGGGGTCGCCTGCTGCGCGGGCCGCCCGCACGTAGGCCCTGCTCTGCTCGACGGGGACCCGCTGGTCGGCGTCGCCGTGCACGACGAGCTGCGCGACGCCGAATGGGAGCCGGTGCAGCGGGGAGGTGTGCCGGTACAGCTCCGCCGCGGGGTCGGCGCCGAGGAAGTCGGCCACCGCACCCTCCCCCAGCCCCTGCTCCGCGCTCGCGCGCAGGTCGGTGACCGGGGCGAGGAGGACCGCCCCCGCCGCGTCGATCCCGCTGTCGCGCATCGCGAGGAGGGCGAGCTGCGCGCCGACGGAATGCCCGATGAGCACGACGCGCCGCCGCCCGGCGGCGCCGCCGGGGTCTGCGGCACGGTTCCCGGCGGGGCCGTCCGCTGCGTCGCCCGTGGGTCCGGCGACGCTCAGGGCCAGGGCGCGCGCGGCGTCGTCCAGGGTCTGCCGCCAGATGCCGCGCTCGGCGCCGGTGCGCCGGTACTCGATGCCGCACACCGCCCACCCCGCCGCGCCCAGGTCGGCGGCGATGGGGTCCATCAGCCCGGCGCCGTGGATGTCGCGCCACCACCCGCCGTGCACCAGCACCGCCAGCGGCGCGCCGGAGTGGGCGCCCGGCGTGGCGTGCACGACCTGGCTCGGGTGCGCGCCGTAGCGGAGCACGGTGGACCGGTGTCCGCCGCTGTCGTCGCTGTCGTCGTCGTGTGCGGTCACGGCCGCCACCTCCGGTGTGCTGTCCGCCGGTCGTCGCCGCGCACGATGTCGAGCCGGGGGCGCGGATCGTCGGCGCGGCCGGTCTGCGGCCGGCGACTGCCCGCCCGGTACGGGACCGGCCAGGACGCCCCGGGGCCGCTGTAGCCCTGCTCGGCCGCAGCGTGCAGGGTCCACTGCGGATCGTAGAGGTGCGGGCGGCCCAGCGCGCAGAGGTCGGCGCGCCCGGCGAGGATCAGCGAGTTGACGTCGTCGTGCGAGGAGATCGCGCCGACCGCGATGACGGGCACCCCCGCCTCGGCGCGGATCCGGTCGGCGAAGGGGGTCTGGTAGCTGCGCCCGTAGGCGGGGCGCTCGTCCGGGGTGACCTGGCCGGTGGACACGTCGATCGCGTCGGCGCCCGCCGCTGCGAAGGCGCGCGCGATGCGCACCGCGTCCTCGCCCGTGGTGCCGTCCGCGACCCAGTCGGTGGCCGAGATCCGCACGGTCATCGGCCGCTCGGCCGGCCATTCGGCGCGCACCGCGGCGAACACCTCCAGCGGGTAGCGCAGCCGGGCGCCGAGGTCGCCGCCGTAGCGGTCGGTGCGCAGGTTCGTCACCGGGGAGAGGAAGGACGACAGCAGGTATCCGTGCGCGCAGTGGAGTTCCAGCAAGTCGAATCCTGCGTCGCGGGCGCGGCGGGCGGCAGCGGCGAACTCCTCGGTGATGGCCGCGAGTTCGGCGGTGTCCAGGGCGTGCGGGACCTGGTTCACGCCCTCCTTGTAGGGCAGCGCCGACGGCGCGACGACCGGCCAGTTGCCGTCGGCCAGCGGCTCGTCCATGCCCTCCCACATCAGCCTGGTGGACCCCTTGCGTCCGGAGTGGCCGAGCTGGACGCCGATCGCTGCCTCGCCGTGCTCGTGTGCGAAGGCGACGATCCGCTGCCACGCGTCGCGCTGCCCGTCGGTGTACAGCCCTGTGCAGCCGGGGGTGATGCGGCCGGTCGGGCTGACGCACACCATCTCGGTCATGACCAGGGCCGCGCCGCCGAGCGCCTTGGAGCCGAGGTGGACGAGGTGGAAGTCGCCCGGCACGCCGTCCTGGGCGGAGTACATGTCCATGGCCGAGACGACGACCCGGTTGCGCAGCTCCAGGCCGCGCAGCCGGAACGGGTGGAACATGGGCGGCCGGGGCTCCGCGGGGGCGCCGCCGGCGTGCCGGGCGAACCAGGCGTCGGCGCGCTCGACGAACTCGGGGTCGCGCAGCCGCAGGTTGTCGTAGGTGACGCGGCGGCTGCGGGTGAGGATGTTGAACGCGAACTGCTCGGGCGGCTGGGCGCGGTAGCGGCCGATGTCCTCGAACCATTCCAGGCTGGCCTGCGCGGCCCGCTGCGTGCTGGCGACGACGGGGCGGCGCTCCTCCTCATAGGCAGCCAGCGCCGCCGCGACTCCCCCGCCGCTGTCCTCGTGCAGGCAGGCCGCCAGCGCGAGCGCGTCCTCCATGGCCAGCTTGGTGCCCGACCCGATGGAGAAGTGGGCGGTGTGCGCCGCGTCGCCGAGCAGGACGACGTTGCCGCGGCGCCAGGTGCGGTTGCGCACCGTGGTGAACGCGATCCAGCGGGGGTTGTCGGCGATGAGCCGGTGGCCGCCGAGGACGTCGGCGAACAGCTTCTCGCACGCCGCCACGGGGTCGGCGGTGTCGAGCCCGGCGGCGGACCACACCCGTTCGTGCATCTCGGCGATGAAGGTGCTGCGGGTCGCCGAGTACGGGTAGCCGTGGACCTGCATGACCCCGTGCGGGGTGTCGACGATGTGGAACTTGAACGCGTCGAAGACCAGGTCGGTGCCGAACCAGATGTAGGTGCAGTGGCGCCGCTCCAGGTCGGTGCCGAAGTCCGCGGCGTGCGCGGTCCGGGTGGCGCTGTTGACGCCGTCGGCGGCGACGACCAGGTCGTGGTGGGGCGCCAGCGCGTCCGCCGGGGGTGCCTCGGTGCCGAACCGCAGGTCGACGCCGAGGTCGCGGCAGCGGTCGTGCAGGATCCGCAGCAGTGTGCGCCGGTCGACGGCGGAGAACCCGTGCCCGCCGGAGGTGACGACCTGCCCGGCGTAGTGGATGTCGATGTCGTCCCAGCGGGCGAACGCCCGCGACAGCTCCGCGTAGACCTCCGGGTCGGCGTGCTCGATGCCGCCGAGGGTCTCGTCGGAGAGCACCACCCCGAAGCCGAAAGTGTCGCCGACGGCGTTGCGCTCGTAGACCGTGACCTCGTGCCGCGGGTCGAGCTGCTTCATCAGCGCGGCGAAGTACAGCCCGCCGGGGCCGCCGCCGATGCAGGCGATGCGCATGGCCTGCCGCCCTTCTGCCGATAGCGGTGTCGTGCCGTGCCCGCTGCTCACCCGGTCTCGCGCAGTTTGTACCGCTGCAACTTGCCGGTCTCGGTGCGCGGCAGCGCCGCGAGGAACTCCACGGCGCGGGGGGTCTTGTACGGCGCCACCTCCGCCTTCACGAAGTCCTTGAGGTGCTGCGCCGTCGCGTCGCTCTGCTCGGTGCCGTCGGTGAGGACGACGAACGCCTTGACGATCTGGCCGCGGTCCTCGTCGGCGACCCCCACGACGGCGACCTCCTCGACCTCGGGCGCGCGGGCCAGCACCTCCTCGACCTCCATCGCGGCGATGTTGTACCCGGCGGAAATGATCATGTCGTCGGAGCGCGAGCGGTACCAGAGGTAGCCGTCGGCGTCGCGGACGTAGGTGTCGCCGGTGATGTTCCAGCCGTGCCGGACGTAGTCGCGCTGGCGGTCGTCGGCGAGGTAGCGGCAGCCCACCGGCCCGCGCACGGCGAGCAGCCCCGGTTCCCCGTCGGGCATGGGGCTGCCGTCGGCGGCGAGGACGTCGGCGGTGAACCCGGGGACGGCGACCCCGGTGGCGCCGGGTCGGATGGCGTCGTCGGCGGCCGAGACGAAGATGTGCAGCATCTCGGTGGCGCCGATGCCGTCGATGATCCGCACACCGGTCGCGTCGAACCACGCCCGCCACACCCGCGCGGGCAGATGCTCGCCCGCCGACACGCAGCGGCGCGCCCGCGCCAGGTCGTGGGTCCCCGCGTGGGCGAGCATCGCCCGGTAGGCGGTGGGAGCGGTGAACACCACGGTCGCGCCGTCGGCGTCGATGGCGCGCGCCAGCCGCTCCGGCCCGGCCTTCTCCAGCAGCAGGGTCGCCGCCCCGGCCCGCATCGGGAAGATGAGCAGCCCGCCCAGGCCGAAGGTGAACGCGAACGGGGGGCTGCCGGCGAACACGTCGTCCGGCTCGGGGCGCAGCACGTGCGCCGAGAACGTGTCGGCGATGGCGAGGACGTCGCGGTGGAAGTGCATGCAGCCCTTGGGGCGGCCGGTGGTGCCGGAGGTGAAGGCGATCAGGGCGACGTCGTCGGCCGCCGTCGCGACGGCGGCGAACGCCCCCGGGCTCGCGGCGGCGCGGTGGACGAGGTCGCCCGGCTCCCCGCCGCCGTAGCGGGCGATGACGGTGCGGGCGCCGAGGTCGGCCGCTGTCGCGTCGGCGGCGGTCTCCAGGTCGGCCGCCGACCGGACCTCGCATACGGCGTGCGAGACCCGCGCCGCGCGCAGGATGGTGGCCAGCTCGCCGCTGCGCAGCATGGGCAGCACCGTGACGACCACGCCGCCGGCCTTCAGGATCGCCAGCCAGTACACCGCCAGCCACGGGGCGTTGGGGCCGCGCAGCAGCACCCGGTTGCCGGGCCGCACCCCGTACTCCTCGACCAGCACGCGCGCCGCGGCGTCGACGCGGCCGCGCAGCTCGCCGTAGGTCCAGGACTCGTCCTCGCCGCGCACGCACAGGCGGTCGGCGCCGAACCGGGCGATGGTGGCGTCGAGCAGCTCGGCCGCGCAGTTCAACCGGTCGGGGTAAGCGAGTTCGGGCAGGTCGAAGCGGATCTTCGGCCACTGCTCGGCGGGTGGGAGGTGGTCGCGGGCGAAGGTGTCCTCGTGTGCTGACGGTGACAGGGACTGCTGCATCGCGGTGCTCCTCGTCCGGGGCGTTGGTCGGTGGTCGCGCGGTCAGCGGAGCAGCTCTCTCGCGATGATGCCGAGCTGCACTTCGGACGCGCCCTCGTAGATGCGGGTGGCGCGGACGTCGCGGTAGAGGTGTTCGAGCAGGTGGCCGCGTTGCAGTGCCCGCGCGCCGTGGATCTGGACCGCGGAGTCGACGACCGACTGCGCGGTCTCGGTGGCGAAGAGCTTCGCCATGGCGGCCTTGGCGGTGACGGAGCGCGGTTCGGCGCCGTCGTCGTATGCGCTCGCCGCCGACCGGACGAGCAGTCGGGCGGCCTCGATGCGGGTGGCCATGTCGGCGAGGGTGTGGGCGACGGTCTGCTGCTCGGTCAGCGGGCCGCCGAACGCGTGCCGGGTGCGGGCGTGCTCACGGGCCGCGTCGAGTGCCGCCTGCGCCATGCCCACCGCGAACGCCCCGACACTGGGCCGGAACAGGTCGAGTGTGCGCATGGCGACGGCGAAGCCGCGGCCGACGTCGCCGAGCAGGTCGGACGCGTCGACCGGGACGCCGTCGAAGTCCAGGGTGCCCAGCGCGTGCGGCGCCAGCATGTCGAGCGGGGTGCCGGACAGCCCGGGGCGGTCGGCCGGCACCAGGAACGCCGACACGCCGCGCGCGCCCGGTTCGGCACCGGTGCGCGCGAAGACCACGGCGAAGTCGGAGTCGGGGGCGTTGGAGATCCAGGTCTTCTGCCCGTTGAGCCGCCACCCGCCGCCGGGGGCGGGGTCGGCGCTGAGCCGCAGCGCCGCGGCGTCGGACCCCGCATCGGGCTCGCTCAGCGCGAACGCCGCGATGGCGCCGCCCTCGGCGACCGCGGGGACCCAGCGGGCGATCTGCTCCTCGGTGCCGGATTGCAGGATCGGGTAGGTGCCGAGCCCTTGCAGCGCGAGGGCGGTCTCGGCCTCGGTGCTGACGCGGGCGATCTCCTCGCGCAGCAGGCACAGGCTCATCGCCGCGGCCTGCCCGGTGGGGCGCCCTTCGACGGCGCCGGGGAACAAGGGGGCGAGCAGCCCGAGGCCGCCGAGCCGGCGCACGAGCGCGCGGTCGACCCGTCCCGTGGGCGGGGGCGCGGAGCCCAGTTCGCGCTCGGCGGTGGCGCGCACCCACGCCGCGAAGTCACGCTGCCCGGCACTGAGCGAGAAGGCCACCGCCGACCACCCCCTCTCGGATGCCTCCGAATATACAGAGTTGGTGACGACCGTCAAGACTCCGATACTCGCGGCGCGTATCTGCCATGCATCTGCCAGTGGCGCGCATCTGCCATCAGGGCACGGAGCCGTGGGCCCCGGAGCTGTGGACCCCGGAGCCGCCGCGCCGTGGGCCGGAGCCGCCGCGGCCGAAGCGCACAGGGGCGACGGTCACCGGTCCCCGCCTGGGCACCCTCGGCACCCCGGGGCCGATGAGTTTCGCGATCGCGATCAGTCAGCAGGCGCGGAGACACGACAGCAAGTGGAGACACCACAGCAAGAAGACCGGAGCCCGGAGGTATCACCCATGCGCGACCTGGTGATCACGCAGAACGTCACCCTCGATGGAGCCGTGGAGATGCTCGACGACTGGTTCGACCCACTCGCGGAGGACAAGGAGCTGACCGAGGAGATGAACCGGCAGGACGAGCACTGCGATGCCGTGCTCTTCGGCCGACGGACCTTCACCGACATGCGCGGGTTCTGGCCGCAGCAGACCGCCGACACCACCGGTGTCACCGAGTACCTCAACCGGACCCGGAAGTACGTCTTCAGCTCGACGCTCGTCGACCCGGAGTGGCAGCACACGACGATCCTGTCCGGCGACCCGGTCGCAGAGGTACGCCGGCTCAAGGAGCAGCCGGGCAGGACCATCGCGCTGACCGGCAGTATCACGCTGGCGTACCCGCTGATCGAGGCGGGACTGGTCGACGAGTACCGGATGTTCACGTACCCGGTCGTCCAGGGCCGCGGCCGCCGCTTCTATCCCGACGGCTACACCGTTCCACGGCTGCGGCTGCTAAGGGCCGCGTCATTCGCGTCCGGCGTGACGTACACGGCGTACGCCCCCGTGGTCTGAGCCGGCGGGGCCGGCGGCGCGCGGCGGCATCGCGGCGACACCGCGGCCGCGATCCCGGAGCCCGCTCCGCACTGCCGGGCGACCGCACGGCGGGCAGTGCCCGCTCCGCGGCCCGGAGATCCGCGCAACGAACGGCATCCCGTGCGCGATACCGCTCCCGGTTGAGTACCCGTACTCATGCCGTCGGCCGGGGCCGGGCGGTGCAATGGGGGTATGAGCGCGACACATCCCCCTGCGTCCCACCGGATCGACTGGGCCACGCTCCCCGCCATCGGCACCCTGCTCGCCGTGCCGACCTTCGGCACCCTGCTCCTCATGTACGGCGCCGCCCGCGGCCCGTGCGGGGCCGCCGACTGCCCCGACACCCCCGCGCCGCTCCTCGTGGTCCTCATGGTCCTGAACCTGCTGGTGCCGGTCGCGCTGTGGGCCTGGCCCCGGCACCGCGCCTACGACGCCGCGCGCCGCGCGGCCTTCGCCGCGGCGATGCTGCTCGTTGTCGCGAGCGTCTACGGACCGGCCCTGCTCTGACGGGGCTGCCCGTTCGGGCCGGGACGCGCGGGGCTCCCGCATGCTTCGCACCGCACGCACCCCGACCGGGGCGCCTACGACCGGGCGGGGGCGCCCGCGGCTTGAGGGGTCCCGCGGCTTGAGGGGTCCCGCGGCTTGAGGGGTCCCGCGGCTTGAGGGGTCCCGCGGCTTGAGGGGTCCCGCGGCGCGGCCGCACGTCACACCGCCGCCGCCCGGGCCGCTCGCCCCTCGCTGGGGTGCCGAGGGTCCGCGGCGGCCGACCTGCGGGCGCGGGATCCGCGCCGGGGCCGGGGATCTCGCGATCCGACGGCGCGCGGGCACGGCATAGGGTCGGCAGGGCGTCAGCCCGCCTCCCCCGAAAGGACCGTCCGCCCATGCCGCATCCCGAGGTCGCCTTCCAGCTGCCCTGCCGACTCCCCCTGTCAGAACTCGTGTCGCTGGCCCGGCAGGCCGAGCAAGCCGGATTCGACGAGGTGTGGGCGGTCGAGGACTGCTTCTACGCCGGCGGGATCGCCACCACCGCGTCGGTGCTCGCCTCGACCGAGCGCGTGCGGGTCGGGATCGGCATCCTGCCCGCGGTGGCGCGCAACCCGGCGTTCACGGCCATGGAGCTGGCCGCGGTCGCCGAACTGCACCCCGGCCGCCTCGTCGCGGGGATCGGGCACGGTGTGCCCGGCTGGATGCGCCAGGTCGGCGCGGCGCCCGACTCCTTCCTCACCGCGCTGGGCGAGACCCTCGACGCGGTCCGGCGGCTGCTGCATGGCGAGACGGTGACCGTCGAGGGCGCGCACGTCCGCCTCGACGGGGTCCGGCTGGAGTTCCCGCCGCCGGTGGTGCCGCAGATCCTCGCGGGGGTCCGCCGCCCCAAGTCGCTCGCTGTGTCCGGCCGCCACGCCGACGGCACCCTGCTGGCCGAGCCCGCCACCCCCGAGTACATCGCGGCCGCCCGCCGCAGCATCGACGAGGGGCGCGGCGACGTCGGCCGCGCGGGCCACAGGGTCACCGCCTACACCTGGTTCCACGTCGCCGAGGACGCCGCGAAGGCGCGCGACGCCCTCCGCCCGGAGATCGCCAGGATCGTCGCCCAACCCGCCTGGGGGGTGCACCTGACCCCGCTCGACTTCGCGGCGGAGCTCGGCGCCTTGGCGGAGCTACCGGTGGACGAGCGCGCCGCGGCGCTGCGCGACGAGTGGATCGACGCCCTCGCCGTCGTCGGCACCCCCGCCGACTGCGCCCGCCGCCTCGGCGAACTCCACGCGGCAGGGGCCGACGGCATCGTCCTGTGCCCGCCGGTCGAGATCGAGGATCAGCTGCGCCTGGCCGCCGAACACGTCCTGCCGCTGGTCCGCTCCTGAGGAGGAGTACGTCCGTTCGGCCGTTCGGCCGTTCGACGGTCCCCGCAGGCGGACGGCCGGCCCGCGGTCCAGCGGTGAAAACTCGTGGCACGCCCCGATCCGAACGGTCTAGAGTCGGCCGCGTCCCCGGCGACGTGGAGGCACCCCCATGCGGCTGGCCGAAGCGCTCGCGCGCCGGTCCTACCTGACGGCGCGAATGGCCGATCTGCGCAAGCGCGCCGTCGACAACGCGCAGCATCAGGAGGACACCGAACCCGCCGAGGACCCCGCCGAGCTCCGGGCCGAGCACGACACGCTCGCCGCGGAGTTCGCGGACCTGGCGAACCGGATCAACGCCACCAATCTCGCCACCGGGTTCGGCCCCGGGACCACCGTCACCGCCGCCCTCGCAAGGCGCGACTCCCTGCGGCTGCGGCACCGGCTCCTCACCGAGCTGGCCACGGCTGCGGCCGAGCAGCCCAACCTCTACAGCCGCAGCGAGATCCGCCAGCTCCCCTCGGTGGACGTCCGCCAGGTGCGCCGCGACGCCGACTCCCTCGCCATGGAGCTGCGCGAACTGGACTCCCGCCTCCAGGAGCTCAACTGGACCACGGACCTCGTCCCATGACCCCCATACGAGCGAAGGGCTGAGCGGCGGGCTGAACGGAGGGCTGAACGGAAAGCGACGACGCCGAGCAGGTAGGCACGGTTCCCCGAGGGCGAGCACCGAACCCTCCAGCGCCGCCGGGTGAAGCGCGGCGCACGCGACAGGGCCGATGGGCCGGCCCGGTACCGGTACCGGTACCGGTTACATGGCAGCCCATCACCGCGCACATGCGCACCCTGCATTGCGCACACCGCATCACCAGGTGCTGACTCGGGTCCGTGCCGAGGGCGGGAAAGGGGACCCGGCGTCGCTGTGCCGAGCAGAGTGCGCGGTGGGCAACAACAGCACCACAGGCAGCGGAGGGCTGGGCCCGGCGGCATCGAACCCGCTATCTGAGATCGGTCCGTCCGCTGGGCGGCCTTCTCGCCGAGCCGCGTACGGGTGATCTACGGGAAGAGCAGCAACGACGGCGGGCGGAGGGCCAGGCCCGGCGAGATCGAGCCGGGTGCACGGTGGGCGGCAGCAGCAACGGCGGCGGCGAGGGGTCGGGCTCCGGTTGCCTCGGTCGGGGTGCGCGGGGGCCGGGGCAGCGATGGCCGGTGGGTGTCGGGGGGCGCGGTCGGCGGCGGGGCCTCTCGGGGCCACCCGCACGCATGCGCGTCCCTCCGCAGCGAAAAGCACGGCTACCTGCGCAGAGCCCCACCCGCACAGGGCGATTGGCGGTGAATGCCCCTTCTGACAGCGTGGTTCCCGGCGAAGAGGCGCCGATTCGGGCCCCGCACCAAGATCATGTCCATCATGCGAACGAGTGATCGGCCGAGACCGCCGTCACGCGCCCGGATTGCGGTGTGGTGTCCGGTTTTTGCGGGTGGTGTGGGCCTGCGGGTGGCGGGATGCCCACCCAGACGTCATACGGGTGACGTCTGGGTTGACCCTCTCATCGAGTTCTCACGATGCGAGACACCCGGGATGGCGGGGTGCCGGACCCGGGCAGCTGACCTGCGCTTCTGCGCAGGACGATGCGCCCGCCCACCCAACGCCGTCGACCCAACGGCAACGACGGCATGCTCACGCACCCACCGACCCGGGCACCAGAAGGACTGCCGCTACGCGGCACCGCACGGAAACGGCCACGGGCACCCGGAGGCGAGACCGCCCCCGAAGCAAGGCGCCCGCGGGCAAGGGCGTCCGTGACCCCAAGGGAACAGGAGCCAGGCTGCCGGAAAGCCTGCGCAGCAGCGACGGCCGACACACATCCCGCACTGCGACCGCCGGGCCCGGCACCGCACGGAACCCACCGCAACCACACCCGGGCGCCCCACCACACCACCCCGGTCGCGCGCTCAGTACGTGGCGAGCCCTGGCGTCCAACCCCGGCGTCTGCTTCGGCCGTCGCTGCTGCGCAGGCTCCCCGGCAGCCCAGCCCAGGTCCGCTGGGGGCAAGGACGCTCTCGGCACCCACCCCCCGCACACCTCAGCCGATCCAACCGCGCCCCGACCACCCGCCGCAGTCGGCGCTACTTGTGACCACCGACCACCCGCGCGCGGACCAGCGAGAAGGCCGCCCCTCCGACGGACCGACCCCCGCGCGCACCGCCCGATCCGCCAGGGCCGCCAGGGCCGCGCCCAGAAGGTAGGGCTCGCACCACCTGGCAGACGCTCCCCTGGGGGCGTGATCGGCGCAGGCCGGATCTCTAGCGTTATCGGCATGACGAACCTTCTGCACCGCATCGGCACCGACACCCGCTACCTGATCCTCGGCCTCCCCCTGGCGCTGGCGTCCTTCCCCCTCCTCGTCGCCGGGGTCGCGGCCGGTACCGGCCTCATGGTGGTCTTCGTCGGATTCCTCGTCCTCTCCGCGACCCTGGTCATGGCGCGTGGCTTCGCCTCCGTCGAGCGGAGCATGCTGCCCGAGATCACGGGCCGCCCCGTCACCCGACCGCGAAGCGGGCCGGTGCCGGCGGGCGCCGGGTGGGTCCGGACCTTCCTGCACCCCCTGACCCACGGGCAGAACTGGCTGGACCTCATGCACGGCGTCGTGAAGCTCCCGCTCGCCATCGCCGGGTTCGTCGTGGCCGTCACCTGGTGGTCCGGCGCCATAGCCGGGTTGGCCTACCCCGCCTACGGGTGGATCCTGCGCGGCATCGGCGACAACGGGGGCCTCGTCGAGCTGATCGGACTCGGCGAAGGACCGCTGGTCGACATCGGGTTCCACGTGGCGATCGGCGCGCTCTTCGCGGCCACCCTCCCCTTCGTCCTGCGCGCCGCGGCGCTCCTCAACGCCGGGCTGGGCCAGGCCATGCTCGCCGGATCCGAGGACGACGCACCGCACCCCGGCCACCTCGCCTACCCCGGCGGCCACCCCGGGCACCCGACCGACCCCGGATACGGCTACGGCTACCGTCCCGCCCAAACGCCCCCCGCGCAGATGGCGGGCCATGCCTGGTGACCCGGCGTCCACCCCGACCTTCCCCGCCTGCCCCGGAGCCGCCATCGGCGCCGGGGCTCCGCCGGTCCCCGGCGAGCGAGAGGCCGGTACGGCCCCTCGGTATCGTGTTCGTGTGACGACAATCCCGATCCCGGCAGACGCCGCCTCCGGTGGAGAGCGGCAGAACCGGCGGCCCCGCTCCCTGATCGTGTCCTTCTTCGGCTCCTACGGACGCGAGATCGGCGCCTGGGTGTCGGTCGCGGACATCATCGCCCTAATGGCCGAACTGGACGTCGACCCGCCCGCCGTCCGCTCGGCGATCTCCCGCCTGAAACGCCGCGGCCTGCTGACCGCCGAGAAGGCCGACGGGGTCGCCGGGTACCGGTTGTCCGAGCACGGCAGGGCCGTCCTCGCAGACGGCGACCACCGGATCTTCGAGCGGCGCACCGCCGCCCTCGGCGACGGGTGGGTCCTGGTGGTCTTCTCCGTCCCCGAGTCCGAGCGCCACCGCCGCCACCTGCTGCGGTCCCGGCTCGCGTGGCTCGGCTTCGGGACCACGGCGGCCGGCGTGTGGATCGCGCCGGCGCACCTCGCCGACGAGGCCCGCCGCGCGCTGGACGACCTCGACATGACCCGCTACGTCCAGCTGTTCCGCGGCGACCACCTCGGCTTCGACGACCTCCGCGACGCCGTCGCCGGCTGGTGGGACCTCGCGGCGCTCCAGGACATGTACCGCACCTTCCTCGCCGACCACGAACCCGTCCTGACCCGGTGGACCCGGCGGCGCGACACCGACCCCTCGGCGGCGTTCGCCGACCACCTCCGCGCGGTCGACGCATGGCGGCGAATGCCGTTCCTCGACCCCGGGCTGCCGCCGGAGGTGCTCCCCGACCAGTGGGCGGGCAGCAGGGCCGCGACCGTCTTCTTCGACCTACACGCCCGCCTGTGCGATCAGGGCCTCGCGCACGTCCTGGCGGTCACCGGACGCGGTTGAGGCCGCCGCCCGCCCCCGCGCACAGCATGATCCGCCGCGACCCGGCACGGCGGCCGACCTCGCGGCCGAACCGGCGGCCTATCCGCCCCGATCCGGCGGCAGACCCGACGGCCGATCCGCCCCGATCCGGCGGCAGCCCTGGCGGCCGTCACTCCGGCAGGACCGCGACTCCGACCAGTTCGACCAGGGCCTCCTCGTCGAACAGCGCGCTCACGCCCAATAACGCCATGGCCGGGTAGTGCCGACCCATGCAGCCGCGGTAGGCGACGCCGATCTCGCGTAGTGCCGCCCGGTAGGCAGGCACGTCGGTGGTGTAGACCGTGAGCGCAGCGAGGTCGCCCGGAGCGCCCCCGGCCGCCTCCAGCGCGGTGCGCACGTTGGCGACGGCGATCGCGAACTGCTCGGCGACCGTCGCGCCGCCGATGGAGCCGTCGGGCCGCTGCGCGGTCTGGCCGCCCAGCAGGACCGTGCGTCCCGGCGCGCACACCACCGCGTGCGCGAACCCGACCGGCGGGGCGAGCCCCGGCGCGGTGACGATCGTGTGCGGCGTAGCCGTGCGCGGCGTCGCCGCCTGCGGGGTCGTCGCGTCCGGGGTCGTGGCCTGCGGGGTCGTGGCCGTCTGCGAGGCCGTGGTGTGCGGGGTCCCCGATTCGGGGCCCGCGGTCTGCCCGCCCACTCAGCGCCCCTTCCACTGCGGGTCACGCTTGCCGGTGAACGCCGCGTGGAACTCGGCGTAGTCGGCGCTCTTCATCAGCAGCGCCTGGGTCATGGCCTCCAGCTCGATCGCGCCGGACAGGTTCATGTCGAGTTCGCGCGAGAGCAGAGCCTTGGTCTGGGCGTAGCCGAACGACGGCCCCGAAGCGAGCCGGGCGGCGAGTGCCGAGGCCGCGGTGTCGAGTTCGGCGTCCTCGACCAGCTCGCTCACCAGGCCGTAGCGGTCGGCCTCGGCGGCGTCGACCGTGTCGCCGAGCATCAGCAGCTTCGTCGCGTGGCCCAGCCCGACGACCCGCGGCAGCAGGTACGCCGCGCCCATGTCGGCGCCCGACAGGCCGACCTTGGTGAACAGGAACGCGAACCGCGCCGAGCGGGCCAGGATCCGGAAGTCGGCCGCCAGCGCGAGCACCGACCCGGCCCCCGCTGCGATGCCGTGCACGGCGGCGATGATCGGCACCGGGCATTCGCGCATCGCCTTGACCACCTCGCCGGTCATGCGGGTGAACGCGAGCAGGTCGTCGGGCTCCATCGCCAGCGTCGCGCCGATGATCTCGTCCACGTCGCCGCCGGAGCAGAACCCGCGCCCCTGGCCGCGCAGCACCAGCACCCGGGTGTCGCCCCGGTGCGGCAGCTCCGCAAGGAGGTCGCGCAGATCGGCGTATGCGCCGAAGGTGAGCGCGTTGAGCTTGTCGGGGCGGGCGAAGGTGACCGTGGCGACCCCGTCGGCGCGGCGCACGTCGAAGTGCTCCCACGCGTCGGTGAACGGCACGGACCCCCGGAACGGGCTCATTGCTGGATGCCTCCTCCGTCGAGAACCAGGGACTGGCCGTTGACGCACGCCGCTGCGCCGGAGGCCAGGTACGACACTGCCGCGGCGACCTCGTCGGGTGCGACCAGGCGGCCCAGCGGGGCCGCTTCCGCAAGCGCCCGCTCGGCGTCCTCGGGACCGCGCCCCGTGCGCTCGGCGATGCGCCGCACCGACCGCTCGGTCATCGGGGAACGGACGAAGGCCGGGCACACGGCGTTGCTGGTGACCCCGGTCCCCGCGACTTCGGCGGCGACGGTCCGGGCCAGCCCCAGCATGGCGTGCTTGGACGCCGTGTACGCGGCGGTGTAGGGGGTGCCGGCGTGCGCGGCGGTGGAGGCGATGAACACGACCCTGCCGTGGTCGCGCTCGCGCATTGCGGGCAGCACCGCGCGCGTGAGCAGGAACGCCGATGTGGCGTTCACGGCGAAATGGGTGTTCCACGCCTCCAGCGTGGTGCGGTGCAGCGGCGCAGACTCGGCGGTGCCCGCGCTGTTGACCAGGACGGAGATCGGCTCGTGCGCGGCGATTTCGGCGACGGCCGCCGCCACCGCCGCCTCGTCGGTGACGTCGCAGACCCGTCCTTCGACCGGCCGGGCGAGCCGGGCCAGGCGGCTCGGATCGCGGCCGAGCGCGACGACCCGGTGGCCGTCCCTGCTGAGGGCCGCACACACCGCGCCGCCGATACCGCCCGCCCCGCCGGAGACGACGGCGAGCGGAGTGGAGGTCCCCATGCGCGGCACGGTATCACGCTGATATGACCTTCGTCATGAATTCGCTACACGCATCCGTCCGCCCTCGTGCCGCGGCCGAGCCCGCCGATAAGGTCGTCCCGTGATCAGCGTCTCGCCACCGGAGATCGTCCTCGGCCTCCTGCTCGGCCTCCTCGTCCTGCTGCTCGTCGTGCGGTCCCGGCGGCGCAACGGCCCGCCCCCTCCCGGCGGCCCTCAAGGCCCTCGCCCCGGCCCTCCGCATCACGGTTAGCGCCGACACCGCCGCAGCCCGGTCGCCGCGCGGCTCCCCGCCGAGGGTGCTCCGCGGAACGCCGACCCGCTCGCGTCCGCCGGTTAGGGTCGCCTATGATGGGCGGCATGGGAGCACTCGGAGTAGCAGAACTCATCGCACTGGTCGCGTTCATGGCCGTCCCCGTCTCGATCTTCATCGGCGGCGCGGTCTACGTCGCGAAGGTCGCCCGCAAGGGTCCCGAGGCCACGCTCGCCGCGGCGACCGTGCGGCGCGAACTCGCCTGAGCGGCACCGCCGAACGTCACAGGGCCCGCCGACCGTCCTACGGTCGGCGGGCCCTTTCGCGCTCGCGGAGCACCCCTGGTTCAGGGTCCGGTCCACGGTCCTAGTTCACGGCGTCCGGGTGAAGGCCGAACCGCTGGTCGGCGTTGAGCTCCGAGAGCCGCTCGACGTCGGCGGCGTCGAGCTCGAAGTCGAACACCTCGATGTTGGCGCGGATCCGCGACGCGGTGACCGACTTGGGGATGACCACGTTGCCGATGTCGAGGTGCCAGCGCAGGATCACCTGCGCCGGGGTCTTGCCGTAGGACTCAGCGATCGCGCCGATCTC
Source organism: Murinocardiopsis flavida (assembly GCF_003014485.1). GTDB lineage: Bacteria > Actinomycetota > Actinomycetes > Streptosporangiales > Streptosporangiaceae > Murinocardiopsis > Murinocardiopsis flavida. Next base: position 440,187 of record NZ_PYGA01000002.1, read on the forward strand.
CGGGTCCTTGAGCAGGTTGCCCTGCCCCAGCGGGCTCCACGCCTCGGTGGCGATGCCGTGCTTCTTGTGGAACCTGCGCAGCTCGGCCTGCGTGAGGCGGGGGTGCAGCTCGATCTGGTTGACCGCGGGGATGACGCTGGTCTCCGCGATGAGCCGGGTGAGGTGGTCGACCTGGAAGTTGGAGACGCCGATGGCGCGGATGCGGCCGTCGGCGTACAGCTTCTCCATGGCCTTCCACGTCTCGATGTAGGTGTCGCGCTCCGGCAGCGGCCAGTGGATGAGGAACAGGTCGAGCGTGTCGATGCCGAGGCGCCGCATCGACTCGTCGAACGCGCGCAGGGTGGCGTCGCGGCCCTGGGAGTCGTTCGCGAGCTTCGACGTGATGAACAGGTCCTCGCGGGGCACCTCGGACCGCCGGACGGCCTCGCCCACGCCCGCCTCGTTGCCGTACAACTGCGCGGTGTCGATGTTGCGGTACCCGGCTTCGATGGCGGTCTGCACCGACTCAACGACCTCGTCGTTTCCGACCTGCCAAACACCGAACCCCAACTGCGGCATGCGCACGCGGTTGTTCAGCGTGACATCGGGAACCAAAGGCATGAAAACTCCCTGATCAGTAGGTCGTCGGATCTCGTCTTCACCGGACAACCCTCTCAGGTGGCACCACATTCCGCCCGAACACGCCGTGTGACACTCCGATACCCCGCGCCCTGATGGGCGGGTCCGGGCGGGACCGGGCGGGACCGGGCAGGTCCGGGCGGGACCGGGCGGGACCGGGCAGGTCCGGGCGGGACCGGGCGGGTCCCGCGCTCCGTCAGGCGGGCCTGCCGGTGACCTTGAGGGCGCGGAGGCGGCCGTAGTTGTCGAAGGAGCCGAATCCGACCCGGCCGGAGTCGAACGTCCGGTCCTTCGCGGTCATCAGCGGGCGCTTGGCGCCGTCCACGAACACCGCGATCCGGCCCGAGCGCGGGTCGTGGCGGACGCTCACCGGGTGGTACTCGGCGTCGGTGATCGCGGGCGGCGCGCCCACCTCCCCGTCCCACTGGTCGTCGATCCGCTCCCGGTCGGCGCCGTCGACCTTGAAGATGCCGTTGTGCGGGTAGATCGTGTTGTCCTGCGACAGGTGGGCGTAGTAGAACTCCGTCGGCGAGCGGTAGCCGAACAGCACAACGACGTCGCGGTTGTCGACCTCCACGGGTTCGTCGATGCGCACCTCGGCGTCGATCCGCACCTCGCCGAAACGCGGCCCGGCGGTGAGCACGGCGTACTCGTAGGGCCGGCGCGGCGGCCCCGGGTCGGTGCCCGCCTCGGTGAGGACCACCTCCGAGCCGGGGAAGTCCCACTTCTCTGGGGTCACCGGCGCCCAGTGCTCCGGCCCGGTCGCGCCCTCTACCGTCGCCCTCCCGCCGCGCTCGGACACCTCGGCGTCGGCCATGGGGACAGTCCCGTTCGTCTCGGACCGCGGGGCGGGAGCTCCGGCGGGGCCCGCCCGTTCCGGTGCCGCGCGGGCGTCGGGGGCGGCGGCGAGCGTGAGCCCGAGGAGGGCGGCCGCGGCGGCCGGGGCCAGGATGTGCGGGCGGCGGGGATACGCGGTCATGGCTTCGCGCTTCTTTCGGTAGCGGCGAAAATCCGGAACAGACCTGCCCGGAAGCGCTTACGCAAGCGCTTCCGGGTCAGTAGCGTAACCGCCGCGCACTCCCTGTCAAGCCCCCGCGTGCCGCCGCCCAGGCCCGGCGCACCATGCCGTTGACGCAACGGGTGCGAGGGTGTTTTCGCGTCCCTGATGACCTGGGCACCAGGGACGCGCCGCCGGCCGCCGCGCCGCCCGCCCTACCGGCGCGGGGGTGCGGTGGAGTCCCGGACGACGAGGGTGTGCGACGTGCGGCGTCGCCGCGGTTTCTCGGCCCGCGGCCCGAAGGTCATCTCCAGCGCGAGCGCGCCCATCTCGGCCATGGGCAGCCGGATGGTGGTCAGCGCCGGGGCGAGGTCGGCCGCGACGGTCACGTCGTCGAAGCCCACGAGGGAGACGTCGCCGGGAACCGACACCCCGGCCGACCGCAGCTCCGACAGGGCGCCCATCGCCATGACGTCCGACAGCGCGACGACCCCCGTGACGTCCGGGTACTCCGTGCGCAGGCGGTGCGCCGCCTGCGCACCCCCTTCGCGGGAGAACGCGGATTCGAGCACGACGACGGCGCCGGGGTCGAGGCCGGCCTTCTTGGCGCCGGCGCGCACCCCCGCCAGCCGGTCGGCGACCGTGCACAGCCGCGGGTCCCCGGCGATGACGGCGATGCGGCGGTGCCCCAGTTCGGCCAGGTGGGCCGCCGCGGTCGCGCCGCCCGGCCGGTTCGCCGGCAGCACCGCGTCGACGGGGATGTGGTGCCGGCCCACCAGCGCGGCCCGCCCGCCGGACTCGATGTGGCCGCGCAGCTCGGCGGTCGCGTCGGCCTCCAGTTCGGGCTCGACGTAGCCGGACCCGGCGAGCACGATGGCGCCGACCTGCTGGGCGCGCAGGGTCCGGATGCGCGCGAGCTCGGTGTCGGAGCTGCGCTCGGACTGGTTGATCAGCACCATCATGCCGCGCTCCTCCGCCACCCGGAGCAGCCCGCGGGCGATCTCGGCGAAGTAGGGGTCGGAGACGTCGTGCACGATCAGCCCGACCATGGGCTGCGCCGACCCGGCGAGCGCCCTGGCGTGGGCGTTGGGGATGTAGCCGAGGGAGGCGGCGACCGCGCGCACGTGCGCCGCCACCGAGGTGCTCACCCCGTCGCGCCCCGCCATCGAGCGGGATGCCGTCGCCAATGACACCCCCGCGGCCTCGGCCACGTCGACCAGCCGCAACGAGCGCTCCGAATCGGTCACCGATCGTCCCCCTTGTCCGAAACATTTCCGTCATCTAGGGTAGCGCGAAAGCGCTTACGAAAGCGCTTTCTCCACCATCAAGTGCGTGAACGGAGGAGGGAACATGCGCGACCGCGGTCCGCTCGTCACCTCACTCGCCGCCTTCACCCTCCTGACGACCCTCTCAGCGTGCAGCACTCCCGAAGACCCCACGGCCGGTGCCGAAGGCGGGGCCGCGGGGACCTTCGACGCGGGCGCGGCAGGACTCGAAGGCGAACCGGTGCGCATCGGGATCTCCATGCCCCTGAGCGGCGACTTCTCCGAACCGGGGATCGGCGTCCGACAGGGCTACGAGACCTGGGCGGCGATGGTCAACGAGTCGGGCGGCCTGCTCGACCGCCCCGTCGAGCTCGTCTTCCGGGACGACGCCTCCGACCCCAACAAGGTGGTGTCGGACTACGAGTCCCTCATCACGCAGGCAAAGGTCGATCTGGTCTTCGGCCCATTCTCCACCCGGCTCGTCATCCCCGCGGCCGAGGTCGCCGAGTCCTACGACATGCTCTTCGTCGAACCGGCCGGCGCCTCCGACGAGGTGTTCGAGCAGGGCTTCGAATACCTCTTCTACGCGGCCCCCGCCGTCGCCAGCGACCACTACGACAACCTCGCCGACTACATCGAGAAGCTGCCGGCCGACGAGCGCCCCCGCACCGCCGCGTACGCCAGCCTGGACGACCCCTTCGCCCAGGACACCGCCTACGGCCTGAAGGACCGCATGGAGGCGGCCGGCGTCGAGACCGTGGCCGACGAGGTCTACCCGCCGGGGACCACCGGCTTCACCGCCATCGCCGCGCGCATCGCCGATACCGACGCCGACCTCGTCGTGGGGGGCACCCAGTTCGAGGACTCCGTGGGGCTCGTCCGCGGCTTCCAGGAACTCGGCTACCAGCCGCGCATGGCCGCGTTCTCCACCGGCCCGACCATCCCCGAGTTCGAGGAGGCGGTCGGCGGCGCCACCGAGGGCATCATCTCCCCGGTGGGCTGGTCGCCCAGCGCCGACTACGGCCAGAACGCCGACTTCGTCGCCCGGCACACCGAACTGCACGGCGCCCCGCCCTCCGAGGACGCCGCCAACGGGTTCACCACCGGCGAGGTCGTCGCGGCTGCCGTCGAGGAGGTCGGCTGCGCCGAGCAGGGGCGGAAGTGCCAGAAGGCGCTCGCCGACCACATCCGCGGCGCCGAGACCGAGACCATCGTCGGGCCGCTCCGGTTCGACGAGCAGGGCCGCCCGCAGTCGGCCCACCTCATCCAGCAATGGCAGGCCGACGGTCCCGAGATCGTGCTGCCCGACGACGACGCCCGCACCGGCGACCTCGTCCACCCGAAAGCGGAGTGGTGATCGCCGTGCCCTCACTCTCGCTGCTCGCCCAGGGCCTCGCGCTGGGCGTGCTCACCGGCGGCGTGTACGCGCTGCTCGCCTCCGGGCTGACCCTGTACTTCGGGGTGATGCGCGTCGTCATGGTCGCGCACCCCGCCTTCCTGTTCCTCGCCGCCTACATCACCTACTTCCTGCACGCCGTCACCGGCATGGACCCGCTGCTCACCGCCGTGATCACGGTCCCGCTGTTCTTCCTCCTCGGTGTGGGGATCCAGCGGGTGCTGGTGGCGCGGATCCCGCAGGAGTCGCTGGCGATGATGTCGGTGCTGCTGACGTTCTCCCTCGCGCTGCTCATCGAGGGCGGGCTGGGCTACGTCGCGACCGGGTCCTACCGGTCCATCACCGTCGACTACGCCACGACGTCGCTGCACCTGTTCGGCGTCGCGTTCCCCTACGACCGGCTGATCGGGTTCGGCCTCGCCGCGGCGACGTTCATCGCGATCTTCGCCGTGCTGCGGCTGACCCGGCTGGGCAAGGCGCTGCGCGCCACGATCCAGCACCCCGACGCCGCCCGGCTGGTCGGCATCGACACCGCCAAGGTCACCGGGATCGGCTTCGGGATCGGGCTGGCGACCGCAGCGCTCGGCGGCGCGGTGCTGTCCATCATCGACCCGTTCTTCCCCGCCGCCCACTGGGACTACATCGGCAAGCTGATGGCGATCATCGTGGTCGGCGGGCTCGGCAGCGTCCGGGGCGCGGCGATCGCCGCGCTGATCCTCGGCACCATCGAGGCCGTCGTGCAGGTCTCCGGCGGCGCCACCGAGGCGGGACTGATGTTCTACGCCTTCCTCTTCGCGACGCTGCTGCTGCGGCCGCAGGGATTCTTCGGAGGTCGCCTTGCCGAACGCTTCTAGTGTCCGCTCCCCCGCGCCGACCGCGCTGCCGCACCTCCCCAGGTCGGTCCCGCTGCGGATCGGGCTGGGCCTGCTGCTGGTGCTGCTGCTCGCCTACCCGTGGATCGCGCCGGGTGGCTACCTCCGCTACGCCGGGGTGCTGGTGGTGATGTACGCGGTCCTCTCCACCTCCTGGAGCATGGTCGGCGGCTTCACCGGCTACGTGTCGCTGGGCCACGCCGCGTTCTTCGGGCTCGGCGCCTACGCCACCGGCATCGGCGTGGTGACGCTGGGCCTGCCGCACGCCGCCGCGTTCGTCCTCGGCGTGCTGGTGGTCGCGGTGTTCGCCGCGGTCGCCGGGCTGGCGGCGGTGCGGGCCCGCGGCGCGTCCTTCGTGATCGTCACGATCGCGATGGTGACGATGCTCAGCCTGCTCGCCCAGGACATGACGTGGCTGACCGGCGGCTCCGCCGGGCTCCAGGTCCCCGGGGCCGTCGCGGGGATCAGCCGCACCGGCAACCACGCGCTGTTCTTCTACCTGTTCACCGTGCTGCTCCTGTTCGCGCTGCTCACCTGGTGGTTCATCGACCGGTCGCGCTACGGGGCCGGGTTGAAGGCGATCCGCGAGGACGAGGAGAAGGCGGAGGCGCTGGGCGTGCCCACCACCGCCTACAAGGTCGCGGCCCTCACCGTCTCGGCGGCGTTCACCGGCGCCGCGGGCGGGCTGTACGCGATGTGGTTCGGCAACCTCGACCCGATCTTCGTCTTCTCCCTGGTCCTCGGCTCGTCCATGGTGCTCATGGCGCTGCTGGGCGGCAGCAGGTACCTGCTCGGGCCGACGCTGGGCGCGTTCGTCGTCGCCCCTGCCAACGAGTACTTCCTCACCCAGCACGGCGAGAGCCAGCTCCACATCATCCTGTCCGGTGCGCTGCTGTTCGTCGTCGTGCTGTTCATGCCCGAGGGGGTCATCCCGGCCGTGCAGCGGGCCCTGCGCCGGTTCCGGCCGCAATCCGCCTCGATCCGCGAACAGACCCAGCAGGAACTGCACGAGAGCAGAGGGGCCGCCACGTGAGCACGCTGAGCGCGAAGGGCCTGCGCAAGTCCTTCGGCGGGGTGGTCGCCGTCGACGGCGCAGACCTCGACCTGCACGAGGGCCGCATCAACGGCCTGATCGGGCCGAACGGCTCGGGCAAGACCACCCTGTTCAACATCGTCACCGGCATGATCAAGGCCGACTCCGGCACGGTGCGGCTGGGCGGAACCGAGGTCACCGGCTGGTCGCCGCACCGCATCGCGCACGCCGGCCTGGGCCGCACCTTCCAGCTGTGCCGGGTCTTCCCGCGGCTCACCGTCATGGAGAACATGCTCGTGTCGCTGCGCCGCCCGCGGCTGCGCGACATCCTCGGCGGCCTCACCAGCAAGGCCGACGTCGAGGTGGCGATGGGCTGGCTGGAGCGCGTGGGCCTGGACCACCTCGCGGGCACCGACGCCAGGGACCTGTCCTACGGCCAGCAGAAACTGCTGGAGCTGGCCGCGGTCCTGATGGCCGACCCGCAGCTCATCCTGCTGGACGAACCGGCGGGCGGGGTCAACCCCGCCCTCATCGACCGCATCGGCGACCTGGTGCGCGACCTCAACGCCGAGGGCCGCACCTTCCTCATCGTGGAGCACAACATGGCGATGGTCATGAGCCTGTGCCAGCACATCATCGTCTTCGACCGGGGGCGGCCCATCGCGGCCGGCCCGCCGGCGGAGATCCAGTCCGACCCCCGTGTCCTGGAGGCGTATCTCGGTGTCTGAGCCGCGAACCGGCACCGGCGCCACCTCGGCGCGGGCCGACAACGAACAGGTCCCGGATCCCGTCTTCGAGATCCGCGACATCGAGGCGGGGTACGGGCGGGCGGCGCTCGTCCTGCGCGGGCTGAGCGTGACCGTCACCGCGGGGTCGGTGGTGTGCCTGGTCGGCCCCAACGGCGCCGGGAAGTCCACGGTGCTCAAGGTCGCCAGCGGGCTGCTCGCCCCCCGGTCGGGGAGCGTGCTGCTCAAGGGCGCCGACGTGACGGGGCTCGGCACCCGCGCCCTGCTCGCCAAGGGGATCGCGCACGTCCTCCAGGGGCACAGCGTGTTCCGCGAGATGACGGTGGAGGAGAACGTCCGGCTGGGCGCGTACACGGTCGGCGACGCCGAACTCGTGGAGCAGCGCTGCGCCCGCGTCCGCGAGGTCTTCCCCGTCGTCGGGGAGCGCTGGGACGCCACGGCCGGGCTGCTGTCCGGCGGGCAGCAGAAGCAGGTCGAACTCGCCCGCGCGATGATGCTGGACCCCGCGGTCGTGCTCCTCGACGAACCCTCCATGGGCCTCGACCCCAAGACCACCACGGCCCTGTTCGACCAGATCGCGCGGATGCGCGAACTCGGCACAGCGGTGCTGCTGGTCGAGCAGAACGCGCGCCGCGCACTGGAGATGGCGGACGTGGGCTGCGTCCTCGACCTGGGCCGGGTGCACATCTCCGGCCCGGCCGCCGACCTCCTCGCCGACCCCGCGCTGGGCCGCCTCTACCTCGGGGCCGCGCCCAATGCGTCCGCTGCGTCCGGCGCGCCCGATGCGGCCACCGCGCCCGGCCCGCGGCCCCCCGCCGACGACGAACCGCCGACGAACACCGCACCCGACGACGGAAGCAGGCCATGACCGAGAAGACCGTCACCATCGCCATGAACGGCGTCACCGGCCGGATGGGGCGCAACCAGCACCTGCACCGCTCCATCCTGGCGATCCGCGACAGCGGCGGCATCGTGCTGCCGGGCGGCGACGTCATCATGCCCGATCCCGTGCTGGTGGGCCGCGACGAGCGGCGGCTCAAGGAGGTCGCCGACGCCGCCGGCGGGGCCCGCTGGAGCACCGACCTCGACACGGTGCTCGGCGACCCGGCCGTCGACATCTACTTCGACGCCACCGCGACCGCGGCGCGCGCCGGGTCCGTGCGCCGCGCCATCGCCGCGGGCAAGGCCGTGTACTGCGAGAAACCGCTGGCGACCAGCGCCGACGAGGCGTTCGAGCTGGCGGGGCTCGCCGCGGCGGCCGGGATGAAGAACGGCATCGTCGCCGACAAGCTGTTCCTGCCCGGCATCCGGGCGCTCGAACGGGCCCTGAAGTCCGGGTTCTTCGGCCGGGTGCTGAGCGTGCGCTGCGACTTCGGCTACTGGGTGTTCGAGGGCGGCCTCGAAGAGCCGCAGCGCCCGAGTTGGAACTACCGGGCCGAGGACGGCGGCGGGATGGTCCTCGACATGTTCCCGCACTGGCAGTACCTCTTCGAAGGACTGTTCGGGCAGATCACGGCGGTGCTGTGCCGCGCGGTCACGCACATCGGGGAACGGCGCGACGAGAACGGGGCGGTGTACACGCCGACCGCCGACGACGCCGCCTACGGCCTGCTGGAGATCGACAACGGTGCGCCCGGCGGGATCCTCGCCACCGTCACCTCCTCCTGGGCGACCCGGGTCAACCGCGACGAACTGGTGGAGTTCCACGTCGACGGCACCGACGGCTCGGCGGTCGCCGGCCCGCGCGAATGCCGCCTCCAGCCCCGCTCCGCGACGCCGCGGCCCACCTGGAACCCCGACGTGCCCAACCCGCTGGACTTCCGCGCCGGGTGGCTGCCCGTCCCCCCGCAGGAGGCCGAGGAGAACGCGTTCAAGCGGCAGTGGGCGTCGTTCCTGCGCCACGTGGTCACCGACGCGCCGTTCGCGCAGACCCTCGCCGAGGGCGCGCGCGGCAACCGGCTCGCCGAGCTCGCGTTGGCGTCCTCGGAGCAGCGGCGGTGGATCGACGTCCCCGGGCGGGCGGACCAGTGAGCGGCCTGCGCCTGCCCGGCGACGACGGCACCCTCAGCACCTGGCGGCCCTCCGGCGCCGCCGCCCCCGCACCCGCCGGGGGCGCCCTCCCGCCCGCCGGGGGCGCGGTGCGCCGCCGCACCGCCTACGCCGCGGCGCACGTCGTCGCCGACCCCCTCGCCCCCGATGCGCCCGGCGCCGTCGACTGGGACGCCACCATGGCGTTCCGGCGGCACCTGTGGTCCTGCGGCCTGGGGGTCGCCGACGCCATGGACACCGCGCAGCGGGGCATGGGCCTGGACTGGCCCACCACCAGGGAACTGCTCCGGCGCACCGGGGCCGAGGCCCGCGAGAGCGGCGGCGCGTGGTGCGCCGGCGTGGGCACCGACCAGCTCCCGCCCGGGCCGGCGGAGATCGACGCCGTCGTCGGGGCGTGGCGCGAACAGCTCGCCGAGGTCGCGGCGGTCGGCGCGGTCCCGGTGGTCATGGCCAGCAGGGCGCTCGCCGCCGCGGCGCGCGGACCGCACGACTACCACGACGCGTACGGGCGGCTGCTCACCGACGCCGAGGGGCCGGTGCTGCTGCACTGGCTGGGCGAGGCGTTCGACCCCGCGCTCGCCGGATACTGGGGGCACGCCGACCCGGCCGATGCCGCGCGCGAACTCGCCGAGCTGTGCGCCCGGCACGAGGGCGCGATCGCCGGGGTGAAGGTGTCGATCCTGGACGCCGACGTGGAGGTGGCGTTCCGCAGGGCGCTGCCGCCCGGCGTCGCGTGCTACACCGGCGACGACTTCGCATACCCGGAGCTCATCGCGGGCGACGCGAAGGGGCACAGCGAGGCACTGCTCGGCATCTTCGACCCGATCGCCCCGGTCGCCGGGGCCGCGCTCGCCCGGCTCGACGCAGACGACACCGCCGGGTTCCGGGCGCTGCTCGACCCGACCGTCCCGCTGTCCCGCGAGATCTTCCGGGCGCCCACCCCCCACTACAAGGTCGGCGTGGTGCTGCTCGCGTACCTCAACGGCCACCAGTCGCACTTCACGATGCTGGGCGGACTGGAGTCGGCGCGCAGCATCACGCACCTCGCGCGCGTACTGCGGTTGGCGGACACCGCCGGGGTGCTGGCCGACCCGGACCTCGCCGTCGCCCGCATGCGCCCGCTGCTGGAACGAGCGGGGGTGAGCTGACGTGCACCGCTTCAGCCTGAACCAGATCACCACGAAGAACCGGACCCTGCCGGAGGCGGTCGCCGCTGGACCAGACGGAGGTGAACCGACGTGCACCGCTTCAGCCTGAACCAGATCACCACGAAGAACTGGACCCTGCCGGAGGCGGTCGCCGGGTGCGCCGAGGCCGGTGTCGAATGGATCGGCCTGTGGCGGGACCGGGTCGCCGAGGTCGGCGTCGACACGGCGGCGGCGCTGCTGCGCGACCACGGCGTGCGCGCGTCCTCGCTGTGCCGAGGCGGCTCCTTCACCGGCGCGGGGCCCGACGGCCCGGTCGCCGACCCGATCGGCGACACCGCCGCCGCGATCGACGAGGCGGCGGCGCTCGGGGCGCCGGTGCTGGTCCTGGTGGTCGGCGGCATCGCGGGCGGCGACCTGCCGGGGTCCCGCGCCGCGGTCGCCGGGGCGCTGGAGCAGCTGGCGCCTTATGCCGCCGAGCGGGGGGTGCGGCTGGGGCTCGAACCGCTGCACCCCGTGCAGTGCGCCGAGCGTTCGGTGCTGTGCACACTCGACCAGGCGGTGGACCTGGCGGAGCCGTACCCGGAGGAGGTCGTCGGCGTGATCGTCGACGAGTTCCACGTGTGGTGGGATCCGCGCATCGAGGCCGCGATCGCGCGGGCCGGCCGCCGGATCGCCGGGTTCCACGCCTGCGATCAGCTGGTGCCGCTGCCCGATCCGCTGCTCGGCCGCGGCCTCCCCGGCGAAGGGCCCATCGACCACCGCCGCCTCCTCGGTCTGGCGACCGAGGCCGGGTACACCGGCCCGGTGGAGGTCGAGGTGTTCAACGCCGCCCTGTGGGCCCGCCCCCCGAAGGAGGCCCTGGCATCGGCGATCACCGCCTACCGCACCCACGTCGCCGAACCGGCGGGAACGCCGTTGCCTTGACGGGCAGGAGGAGGTTCCCACGATTCAGCTGACCTGGGCAATGGGGGTGACTGCCCCGTGGCCGCGGCGTCAGTCACCCCCATTGCCGGACGCAAGGCTGGGTGACTGGTGGGGGTGCCGGTCCGGATCCGGCAAAGAGGATGTGCTTCGGCGGTCGCTGCTGCGCAGCAGCGACCGCCGAAGCACATCCTGACCGGGACAGGCCAGACGGCACCCCGACGGCCTCTGAGCTGAGAGGGTGCGGGAGCCATCGCGCCCCTCGCGATCGGCGGCGCCGGGCGCAGGGACGGTGACCGGATGTGGACGCTGCCGCGCGCGCGACCAGGCGGCGGCATCACGTGTCGCATGGGCGCGGCCCCAGGTCGGATATTCTCGGTGTATACGTCACACTGAGTCGCCTCTGGAGCCGTCGATGGCCGTGCAGCAGTCCGCCCAGCCCGCCCGTGTGCGGGCGTACGAATGGGTCCGCAACGGCATCCTCACCGGCCGTCTCGAATCGGGCAGCTTCATCGACGAGGCCACCGTGTGCCAGGCCGTCGGGGTGTCGCGCACCCCCGTCCGCGAGGCGTTCCACCAGTTGTCCGCCGAGAAGTTCATGGTGCACTCCCCGCGCCGCGGCGCGCAGGTGCGCACCGTGACCGCCACCGAGCTGATCGAGGTCTACGACAGCCGCCGGCTCATCGAGGGCCACGCCGGGCGGCTGGTGTGCGAGCGCGAGCTCCCGCTGCCGGACGAGCTGACCGAGCTTTTGGACCGCATGGAGGCCGTCGACGCCGGGACCCTCGAAGGCACCGACCTGAACTACCGTTTCCACCGCGGGATCGTGTCGGCCGCGGGGAACACCGTCCTCACCGAGCTTTACGAGGCGCTCAGCCCGCGGCTGCTGCGCGTCTCGCTGATGGCGATGACCGCGCGGCCCGAGCGGCGCACCCACATCGACTCCGAGCACCGGCTGCTGCTGAAGGCCCTCCGCGAGCGCGACACCGACGGTTTCCTCGGCACCCTCGACGCCCACCTCCGCCCGATCGAGGCGGTGCTCGCCGCCCTCCCGGGAAGGTAGGGCACCGCAATCTCGCGCCGCGCTCCCCGGCGGGCGAGGGCGCGCCCCATACCGCCTTCCCCGGCAGGCAGGGGCCCGTCTCACACCTCGTCTGTGCCCGCTCGGGCGGTGCGGCGGCGGCGCTGCTCGACCGGGTCGGGCACCGGGGCCGCGGCGATGAGGTCGCGGGTGTAGTCCTCCTTAGGCGCGTGCAGCACCTGCTCACGTTTGCCCAGTTCCACGAGTCGGCCGTCGCGCAGCACGGCGATCCGGTCGGCGAGAGTCTCCACCACGGCGAGGTCGTGGCTGATGAACAGGGCGGAGAAGCCCAGCCGCTGCTGGAGGTCGAGGAACAGGTCGAGGACCCTGGCCTGCACCGAGACGTCGAGGGCCGACGTCGGCTCGTCGGCGATGAGCAGTTCCGGTTCCAGGGCGATCGCGCGCGCGATGCCGACCCGCTGGCGCTGCCCGCCCGACAGTTCGTGCGGGTAGCGGTCCCGCCACGACGCCGGGAGCTCCACGCTCTCCAGCAGTTCGCCGACCCGCGTGGTCAGCGGCGCCCCGCTCAGCACACGGTGCAGCCGGAACGGCTCGGCGATGCTGTCGCCGATGCTCGCGCGGGGGTTCAGCGACGACGCGGGGTCCTGGAACACCATCGCCACCGTGCGGCTCAGCCGGAGCCGCTGCGCGCGGTTCAGCCGACCACCGAGTCCGCACACCCCGATGCTGCCCGAGACCGGCCGGAGCAGGCCCACCACCGCCCGGCCGATGGTGGACTTGCCGGAGCCCGACTCCCCCACCAGGCCGAGGATCTCGCCGCGTTCGATGTCGAGGCTCACCCCGTGCACGGCGCGGTACCCACGCCGGCCCAACCGCCCGGGGTACTCCAGCACGACGTCGTCGAGCACCAGGGTCGTGTCGCGGTCGGCGGCCCCGCCGCCGGGGTCGGCGGGGCTGTCGCGGGCCGCGGCCCGCTCCGGTCGGCGCCCCGCTCCGGTGCGGGTGCGCCCCAGGTGCGGGACCGCGTCGAGGAGGCGGCGGGTGTAGTCGTGCCGCGGCGACGCGAACAGGGTGTGGACGTCGGCCTCCTCGACCACCTCCCCTTCGCGCATCACCACCACGCGGTCGGCCAGGTCGGCGACCACCCCCATGTCGTGGGTGATCACCACGATGGCGGAGCCGAGCCGGTGCCGGAGGTCCCGCAGCAGGTCCAGGATCTCGGCCTGGACGGTGACGTCGAGCGCCGTCGTCGGCTCGTCGGCGATGAGCACCTTGGGGTCGCCGGAGATCGCCATCGCGATCATCGCCCGCTGGCGCTGCCCGCCGGAGAGCTGGTGCGGGTAGGAGTCGGCCCGCACCTCCGGTTCGGGCATGTTGACCAGGGTGAGCAGCTCCACGGCCCGCTTCCGCGCCGCGGCCTTGGTGACCCGCTGGTGGCAGCGGATCGCCTCGACGATCTGCTCGCCCACTGTGTACACGGGGTTGAGCGCCGTCATGGGCTCCTGGAAGATCATCGCGACTTCGCGGCCCCGGACCGCGAGCATCTCGGCGACCGTTGCGCGCAGCAGGTCGCGCTCTGCCAACCGGATCCCGCCGCTGCGGCGGGTGTTGGGCGGCAGCAGGCCGAGCACCGCCATGGTGCTCACCGACTTGCCCGACCCGGACTCCCCGACGACCGCGAGGATCTCCCCGGGGCGCACCCCGAAGGAGACCCCCTTGACGGCGGGCACCCATTCCCCGCCCAACCGGAAGTCCACGCTGAGCCCGTCCAGGCCGAGTACCGGCGCGACATCAGGCGCGTCGTCGTGCAGTGCGGTCATGGCTTCCTCACCGGTTCGCGGGGCGGCAGGTCCGGGCTGGGCTGGGCTGGCGGGGTGTTACCGGGGCACGACGTCGAACCGCCGGTTGCGGATCGACGGCAGGGCCGCGCGGACCTCGTCGATCCGGTCCCGGTCGACGTCGGCGAACCCGATGCCGTTGCCGGCACCGAGGTCCAGCAGTTGCAGCCCGAGCGGGTCGAACGCCGCGGAGCGGCCGATGCACGCGGCGCCGGCCTCACCGCTGGCGAGGACGTAGGCGGTGTTCTCGATCGCGCGGGCGCGCAGCAGCGTCAGCCAGTGCTCCTCCTTCACCGGCCCGCGGATCCAGGCGGCGGGCAGCGCGAACGCGTGCGCGTCCAGGTCCACCAGCGCCCGGAAGATCTCGGGGAACCGCAGGTCGTAGCAGGTGACCAGGCCGAACCGGGTGCCGTCGAGGTCGAGGAAGCCGACCCCGCCGCGGCCGGGTTCGACCTTGTCGGACTCCACGTAGCTGAACGCGTCGTAGAGGTGCAGCTTGTCGTAGTGGGCAGCCAGCGACCCGTTGTCGACCGCCACGAGGGTGTTGCGCACGCGGGCGCCGTCCCCCGGGGTGTAGCTGCCCGCGACGATGGCGGTCCCGTGCGCCGCGGACGACGCGGCGAGGTCGGTGACGAACTGGCCGTCGAGGGCCTGGGCGTACCCGGTGAGCGGCGCGTCCTTGTCGGGCAGCCGCACGAGCGCCGCCTCGGGGGCGATGAGCAGCCGCGCCCCTCCCGCTGCGGCCTCGGCGGCGAACCCGTCGATGATCCGCGCGTTGGCGACGGGGTCGTCGAGGACCTCGAACTGGCAGATGGCGACGCGCATGGTCAGACCTCCGTGGTTCCGGCCGCGCTGTCGGCGCGGGTGTTGCGGTCGTACTCGGCGACGTAGTCGGCGCAGAATCCGACGACGCGCTCGATCCAGAGCTTGCCGGTCTCGGCGTCGGCGAGCCGCGGGTCGCCCGACACACCCGTCGGGCTGACCTCGGAGAAGTCCCAGAAGATGGTGCCGCGCACGGCGTGCTCGCCGATCCGGGTCTCGTTGTAGCTGGTGGGCCGCCAGCCGTCGAAGCCGCTCATGCCGCCGCTCTCGACCCGGTCGGACTGCACCAGCTCCGGGAACATCGCCAGCATCGCGGAGTGTTCGGGTTCGGCCCCGTGGCCGTAGGCCGTCGCCGGGTCGTCGTAGAGGTCGCGCATCAGCGCGTAGCCGAGCTGCCACGGGTACAGGTGCCCGATCAGCACGCCGAGGTCGCGGCGGGCGTCGAAGGCCGCGCTGGACACGGGGCCGACGTTGCCGCCGTTGTTGTTGACCAGCACGATGCGCCGGAAGCCGGACTCCACCAGCGCCGCGATCAGCTCGCCGGTGACCAGTTCCAGCGTGCGCGCGCTCAGCGACAGGTTGCCGGTGAAGCCGCGGAACGTGGGCGAGTGGCCGTAGTTCAGCGACGGCGCGACGAGCGCGTCGGTGCGCGCCGCCACTTCGCGGGCCACCCACTCCGCGACGAAGGAGTCCTCCTCGATGGGCAGGTGCGGGCCGTGCTGTTCGACGGCGCCGATGGGCAGCAGCACCACCGGGTCGGCGGCGGCGGCCTCGCGCGCCTCGGTCCAGCTCATCTCGCCGAGCCGCCGGGTCCGGAAGGTGGTGGTCATGGGCTCCTCCGCTTTCGTTCGTGGTGTGCACCGGGTGGTGCCGTTCCCTGCGGGTGCCGGGGCGGGCGCGTCATCGGGCCGCGCGCCGGGGGTCGAGCAGGTCGCGCAGGCCGTCGCCGAGCACGTTGAGGGCCAGCACGATCGCGATGATCACCACCGCGGGGTGGATGAGCAGGCTCGGCTGGACTTCGAGGAAGTCGCGCCCCGCGGCGACCATGGTCCCCAGCGACGGCAGCGGGGGCTGCGCGCCGAGGCCGAGGAAGCTGAGTCCCGCCTCGACCTGCACGGCGAAGCTGAGGGACAGGCTGGTCTGCACGATGATGGGCGCCGCGATGTTGGGCAGCACCGTGCGCAGCATGATGCGCATCGGTCCGGCGCCCATGACCCGGGCCGCGTCGACGTACTCGGCCGAGCGCACCGTGAGGACCTGGACGTAGACGATCCGGGCGAAGCGCGGCACGTAGAGGACGCCGATGACGATCACCACGTTGCGCAGTTCCGGGCCGAGGATCGCGACGGCGGCGATCGCCAGCACCACCGCGGGGAAGCTCAGCAGGATGTCGGCGCCGCGGGTGACCGCGACCGCGGTCCAGCCGCCGAGGTACCCGGCGACCAGCCCGGCGAGCACGCCGAGGACCGCGGCGATGACCACGGCCGCCGCGGCGACGACCAGCGAGGTGCGCATGCCCATGACGAGCCGGGACAGCACGTCGCGCCCGAAGTCGTCGGTGCCGAGCAGGCCGCTGCCGGTGAGGGGCAGCGCCACCTGGTCGCGGTAGTCGAAGGGTGTGATCACGGGCGCGAGCGCCGCTGCGAGCGCCGCGACCAGCAGCAGCCCGCCGGCGATGCTGATGCGCGGGTTGCGCAGCGCGCGGCGCCAGGCCGGGGCGCGCCGGGATTCGGGCGGTGCGGCGGGTGGGACCGCGGTGGCCATGGCTACACCGCCTCCGTTCGCGGGTCCAGTGCTCGGATGACGAGGTCGGCGGCGAAGTTCACGGCGATGACGATCGTCGCCGTGGACAGCACCACGGCCTGGATGACGGGGTAGTCGCGGGAGCCCACGGCGTTCATCAGGAAGGAGCTCATCCCTGGCCAGCCGAAGATCGTCTCGACCAGGACGGTGCTGCCGATCAGTGTCGCGAGCTCCACCCCGGTGATCGACACGACCGGGATGAGCGCGGTGCGCAGGGCGTGGCGGCGCACGACCAGCGTCTCGGCGAGCCCTTTGGAGCGGGCGGTGCGCACGTAGTCGGCGCTGAGCGTCTCCAGCATGGACGACCTGGTCATCCGCGCGATGACGGCGGTCGAGGCGGCGGTCAGCGTGACCACGGGCAGGACCAGGGCGCGCAGGTGCGCGGCGGGGTCCTGGCCGATGGTCACGAACCGCTCCGGCGGCAGGATCGGCAGCCACAGTGAGAACACCAGGAGCAGCAGCGTGCCGAGGACGAACACCGGCAGGGAGATGCCGAGGATCCCCGCCCCGGTCACGAGGTGGTCGCCGGCCCGGTCGGCGCGCAGCGCCGCCCACCGGCCGAGGGGGACGCCGATGAGCACCGCCAGCGCCAGCGCGATCAGCACGAGTTCCAGGGAGTTCGCCACGCGCGGCGGCAGGTCGAGCATGACCTCGCGGCCGCTGATCAGGGACGTGCCGAGGTCGCCGCGGAGCAGCCCCGCCCAGAAGTCCAGGAACTGGCCCCACACCGGGCGGTCCAGCCCCATTTCGGCGCGGATCGCCGCGACCTGCTCCTTGGTGGCGATCTCCCCGGCGACGGCGCGGGCCGCGTCGCCGGGGATGAGCCGCACGAGCAGGAAGATCAGCGATGCGACGACGACGAGCTGGACGAGGGCCAGCCCGAGCCTGCGGACGAGGAAACCGCTCATCGCTCCTCCAACCAGGTCTGGCGCAGGGCGATCAGCGTCCACGCGCCCTTGGGCGGGTGGAAGAAGCCCCGGACGTAGGTGTGGAACGCCTCCCCCTGCTCCCTGCGCACGGTGAGCACCCAGGGGCAGAGGTCGAGGACGCGCTCCTCGGCCTTGTGGTACAGCTCCTCGCGCAGCCCGCGGTCGCGGGTGCGGCGGCCCTCCGCGAGCAGGCCGTCGACCTTGTCGTCGCTGAACTTCAGGTAGTCGGCCCACACCCCGCCGGTGCCGACGAAGTCGCGCATGGCGTCGGGGTCGCCGTAGGCGGGCGCGGTGCCCCAGGAGAACGACGGGAAGGTGCGGGCCTGCACGGTGTCGCGGAAGGTCAGCCACTCCTGGCGCTCCAGGCTCACGTCGACGCCCGCGGTGCGCAGCGACTGGAGGGCGGCCTCGGCCGGCCGGGAGATCACCGAGTAGCTGCTGGTGGTGACCATCGACAGGTCCAGCCCGCGCACGCCGGCCTTCTTGAGCAGGTGCGCGGCCTGGTCGGGGTCGTACTCGTAGGTGCCTTCGAGGTCGTTGGCGTAGTCGGCGACACTGGGGGCGGTGAGGCCGCCCGTCATGGGTTCGCCGTTGCCGAGGAACGCGGTGTCGAGGATGGCCTTGCGGTCGATGGACAGCGCGACGGCCTTGCGGACGCGCACGTCGTCGAACGGCGGCCGGTCGGTGACGAACCCGATACAGCCGAACCCGAACGTGGTGTCGGAGACGAGGTCCAGGCGGGGGTTGCGGCGGACGACGTCGAGGTGGGTGGCCGGGACGTAGTCGATCATGTCGACGGTGGCCGAGCGCAGCGCGGTCACGCGGGCGTAGTCGTCGATCATCGGCGTGAACTGGATGCCGTTGAGGTAGGGCAGTTCGGGGACGAAGTAGCGGTCGAACCGCTCGAACGTCAGGCTCACGCCGGGGATCCGCTCCACGAAGGTGAAGGGCCCGGTGCCCATCATCGACGTGCGGGGGTCGGCGCCACCCTCCCACCAGGCGCGGGAGACGACGTTGGCGCTGCGCGACGCCAGCGCGAACGGCAGGGTGGCGTTGGGTTCGGCGAGCTCGAACAGCACGGTGTCCGCCGACGGGGCGCTGACCTTCTCGACCCCGGCCAGCAGCGGGCCGGTGGTGGTGCCGTTGTCGGGGTCGAGCATCAGCTCGAAGGAGTGGACGACGTCGGCGGCGGTGAGCCGGGACCCGTCGTGGAAGTACACCTCGGAGTGCAGGGTGACCTCGTAGCGGGTGTCGGTGTCCCAGCCGAATTCGCGGGCGAGGTCGCCCACGATCTCGCCGTCCGCGTCGAAGGCGAGCAGCCCGTTGTAGACGAGCTGGACGACGGTGTCGCTCGCGCTGCCGGCGGAGATGTGCGGGTGGAAGTTGGACGGGTCGGTCGACAGGCCGAAGCGCAGGACCCCGCCGCGTGCGGGTTCGCCCTCTGCGCCGGGCCGGACGCGGTCCAGCGCCGGGTCGAGCCCGCCGGCCTGCGCGCATCCGGCGAGTGCCGTGGTGCCGAGGAGGGCCGCGCCGCCGCGGAGGACCTGTCGGCGATCGGGTTTGCCGTGACTCATTGCTCGGCCCTCACAGGCGGCCTCCCGGGGTGCGGTGCGCGGGGGTCAGTGCGGTATCCGGTCCTGCGGTATCCGTCATGTATACGCAACGTCGCACATGTGGTCAATACCTCATCCGCAGGAAAACGCCCGGCCGTCGACGCCGACCCGCCATCCGCATGGTGAGACACTGCTCTCACCATGCGGGACGTCGTGTTAGTGTCGCCGCGTCCGACGCGATCCGAAGGGGAGCAGACCATGGGCGAGAACGGCGACCGGCCGGCCGTGTACACCCACGGCCACCACGAGTCCGTGCTGCGGTCGCACCGCTGGCGCACCGCCGAGAACTCCGCCGCCTACCTCACCGGCGCGCTGCGGTCCGGCATGAGCGTCCTCGACGTCGGCTGCGGCCCCGGCACCATCACCGCCGACCTCGCCGCGCTCGTGGCACCCGGGCGCGTGACCGCCGTGGAGGTCACCGAGGACGCCCTCGGCCTCGCGCGCGCCGAGGCCGCCCGGCGCGGCCGCGACGACATCACCTTCGCGGTGTCCGACGTGCACGCGCTCGCGTTCCCCGACGACACCTTCGACGTCGTCCACGCCCACCAGGTCCTCCAGCACGTCGCCGACCCCGTGGCGGCGCTGCGCGAGATGCGCAGGGTCTGCGCGCCCGGCGGCGTCGTCGCCGCCCGCGACAGCGACTACGCCGCGTTCACCTGGTACCCGGCGCTGCCCGAGCTCGACGAGTGGATGCACCTCTACCAGTCGGCCGCCCGCGCCAACGGGGGCGAACCCGACGCGGGGCGGCGCATGCTGGCGTGGGCGCGCGCCGCCGGGTTCACCGACATCACCGCGACCTCCTCCACATGGTGCTTCGCCACCCCCGAGGACCGCGCGTGGTGGGGCGGGCTGTGGGCCGACCGGATCCGCCACTCCGACCTCGCCCGCCAGCTCCTCGCGGGCGGCACCCCCGGCGGCGACCTCGACCGGATCTCCGCCGGGTGGCGCGCCTGGGCGGCGGCCGACGACGGGTGGCTCTCCCTCCTCCACGGCGAGATCCTCTGCCGCGCCTGACCCCCCACCGGTAACGCCCACCCGGCCCGGCGAACTGGGCGACGTGGGCCGGTCCGCGTCCGGGGCCCGGCCCGGTGACCGATCGACAGGATGTGCTTCGGCGGCCGCTGCGGCCCCCGAACCCGGTGGGTTCAGAAGGTCTGCCAGGTCGCCTCGTCGACCCCGCACGGTCCCCCGCGGTGGAACTCCAACCGCCCGGCCGCGACGTCCAGGCCGATCGTCAGCAGGGTCTCGGAGTCCTGGTCCACCGGCCGGCCGGGGACCGTGTGGCGGCACAGTGAGACGCCGTCGGCGCCGGTGCCGCGCATCGCGCGGGCGCGGTCGATCGGCTCCGGGGACGACAGCCCGGCCGTGCGCTCGCCGAGCATGGCGAGGCGGCCGAACGTCGTGGACTCCGCCGGGGTCACCGTCTCGCCCTTCGCCAGGGCGGGGTCGACGAAGTGGTTGGTGTGCAGCAGCACCCCGTCGTCGCCCGCGCGCACCTCGGCGACACCGTCCGGGCACAGTTCGAGCGCCGCGGCGTCGCCCTGCGCGCCGTCGAACGCGACCGCCGTGACCACGGTGGACGCCGAGACGCGCGCCGAGCGTGCGATCTCCGCCGCCGCCCCGACCGTGTCCGCCTCGTCCAGGATCCGGCGCGCCACCACGTGCACCGGCACGCCGATCCGGTCGTGGTCGGAGGCGTGCCGCAGGATGTTGAAGTGCACCCCCAGCCCGGCACTGTTGACCCCCACCTTGCCGAGCACCCCGAGCTCGGTGAAGCAGCGCACCGTGCGCCCCTCGCTCGGCTCGAACGCCCACACCACCACGCCGCCGCCCAGGGCGGCGTGCCAGTCCCAGGTCTGCATCGTGCGCGGCGGCGCTCCCCCGCCGGGCAGCACGACCGCGGTCGAGCACTCGCCGTCGCCGGTGTAGCGCGCGGCGGCGAGGACCTCCGTGCGCGCGTTGAGGGCCCCCGCCTGCCACACGGCCAGCCCGGACCCGGCCGCCATCCCCTCGATTTCCGCTGCGAGCCCTGGCGCCCATTCCGCCGTGCGCTCCAGGGCCTGCTCGCTCCACGACCGGACCTGCGCCGGTTCGGCGCCGTACGCGGCGAACAGGCCGAGGTAGCGGTCGAAGCCGGCGCGGATCTCGGCGCTCCACGCCCGCCCGAACTCGCGGGCCCGGCCCGGGCCGTCGGCGCGGGAGGAGGTGAAAGTCGGGACGCTCATGCGTCGGTTCCTCTCTGCTGGGGGTGATGGCTCGGAGTACCGGTGTACCCCTTCACGCCCCGCCGCCGTGGGCGCGGGGGTCGACCCGCCGCATCAGCTCGGCGAGCTCGGGGGCGGCGTGCGGCCCCTCCGCCGCCGCACCGTGCACCCGGTCGTGCAGGTCGGCGGGCAGGTCCTGGCCGAGTTTGAACACGCTGCGCTGCGCCGACACCCGGATCCGGAACGCCACGACCCCGGACACGAGCTCGGCGAACCGGCCCCGCGACGCCGCCATGTCCCACGACGGGGAGCGCAGCGACTCCAGCGCGCGCACCGTCTCCTCCAGGACGGCGAGCGTGTCGTCGGGCCCGTCCGCCACCTCCACCCGCCCGGTCAGGTGGACGGCGGCGTAGTTCCAGGTCGGCACCGACGGGTCGCGGCCGTAGGTCGTCGGCGACACGTAGGAGTCCGGCCCGGAGAACACGGCCAGGACGTCCGGGGCCGCCGCGAACGAGCGCCACTGCGGATTGGCCCGCGCCATGTGGCCCAGCAGCGTCGCGCCGGCGAAGGAGTCACCGACGGGGGTCGCGGGGTCGGCCACGACCGGAACGTGCGTCGCGACGGGCACACCGCCGTCCGCGCTCACCACGAGGGCGAACGGGTGCGTGCGCACGAGTTCCACCGCGTGCCGCGGGTCGTCCGGTGAGTACCTCTCGAACTCGTGCATGCCTTCCCTTCAGGTCCTTCCCATCATCGGATGTCCGTCGGCCGCGCGGCGCGCGGCGAACGTCGTGCCCGCTCACACCGCGCTGCTGAGCACCGCGTCCCAGGCGACCTCCGAGGCGAGCGCCCCGAACCCGGTCGGGGTCGCGCCCGCCAGCTCGATCTCGTCGGTGGTCAGCGCGAACAGCACGTCGCCGTCGGTCTCGGTGTGGAACGGCTGGATGGCGCGGTGCATGGAGCTGTGCACCTGGCGGGCGAACTGCTGGAGCGACGCGTCGGGCAGCCGGACGTTCGTGACCAGCACGGTCAGCGTGGTGTTGCCGGAGACGGGGACGGCGGGGCCGCCGCCGATCCCGGCCCGGATGTCCTCGGCCGGGTGCCGCCGCACGCCGTCGCCGTGGCGGTTGCCGCGCACCACCGCGCCGTCGCGGTTGACGATCACCCCGACCGCATTGACGACGGTGCCCACGAGCACCTTCGCCGGCCCGTTCACCGTGTCGAACGAGGCGTAGGCCGCGCCCTGACCGGCGAACTCGGCACGGGGGGTGTCGATCGCCAGCTTGCCCACTGACGCGCCGATCCCCGCGCCGCACCGCCCGACCGGGAACTCGCCCGCGCGGGCGTTGTCCAGCGCGGCGCGGCCGAGCTCCGCGTCGGGCACCACTGCGGTGTCGCGCGCCGAGAAGTCGTAGATGACCGCGCCGGAGACGAGCTTGAGGTCGGCCCAGTGCGTGCGGTTGTCGCCGCGCCGCAGCAGCTCGGCGCTGACGCCCGCGGCGGCGGCCAGCCCGTAGACGGAGCCCCCGGCGAAGCAGACGGCGTGGTTGCGGTCGAACCCGCCGACCATCCCCACGGCGCCGCCGCGCACGTCGGCTGCCGTCCGCGCCCCGGCGGGGACGTGCACGACGGTGCACCCCGTGGGCCCTTCGCCGTACTCGGCCGTGCCGACGAGGACACCGGGGATGTCGAAGGGCACGCTCTCCCGCCCCTTGCTCGCCTGCGGGACCAGCGGGCCGTCGGCGTTGCCGCGCGCGCCGGGGGCGAACGCGGACGGCCGCACCGGGCGGGGCTCGGGCGCGGGCCGCTCGACCCCGGGGACGTCTGTGCTGCTCACATGGCCTCCATCAGCTGCTTCGAGTATTCGTGTTCGGGCGCGGTCCAGAAGACCTCGGTGTCGGCGGTCTCCACGATCTCGCCCGCGCGCATCACGGCGATCCGGTCGGCGACGTAGCGCACGGCGCCCAGGTCGTGGGAGATGAACAGCGCGCCGAACCCCAGTTCGCCTTGCAGATCCTTGATCAGGTTCAGGATCTGGGCCTGCACCGACACGTCCAGTGCGCTCACCGCCTCGTCGAAGACGATGAACCGGGGGGCGGTGATGAGGGCGCGCGCGATCGACACCCGCTGCCGCTGCCCGCCCGACAGCTCGTGCGGGTAGCGGTCGGCCAGCCCGCTCTCCAGGCCGACCCGGTCGAGCATCCCGCGCACGGCCCGCCCGTCGCGGTCGGCGCGGCCCAGGACCGCGAGCGGCTCGGCGATGCTGGTCCCCACGCGCATCCGCGGGTTCAGCGACCACTGCGGGTGTTGCAGCACCGCCTGCATCCGCCCGGCGAGGCTGCGGCGCCGCTTCGGGAACGGGGCGCCGTCGAAGCGGACCGCGCCGGCGGCGGGCCGCAGCAGTCCCAGTGCGACCGCGCCGAGCGTGGTCTTGCCCGACCCGGACTCGCCGACGAGGCCGACCATCTCGCCGCCGGCGACCGCCAGGGAGACGCCGCGCAGCGCCCTGGTGTCGGGGCGCCGCGACAGCGGTCCGGCGCCGAAGACGACCTCGACCCGGTCGAGTTCGAGGGCCGGCCCGCTGCCGACCGTTCCCGCGTCCGCCGGCCGCGCGGCGGCGCCGTCGCGCGGCGCGGGCGGGGCGAGGCGCACCGGGGGCGCGGCGCCGACGAGCTCCTCGGCCCGGTGGCACAGCACGTCCCTGCCGCGGACCCGGACCGGGCGCGGCCGCTCCTCGGTGCAGCGCACCACGCTGAACGCGCAGCGGGGCGCGAAAGAGCACCCGGGCGCGGCGCCGTCGAGCACCGGGGGGCGGCCCCGGACGGGTTCGATGCGGGCGCCCGGCGGCGCGGTCCCCGGCGCCGAGCGCGCGAGCGCCGCCGTGTACGGGTGCGCGGGGTCGGCCATGACCTCCGCCGACGGCCCCTCCTCCACCACGCGGCCGCCGTACATCACGGCGACGCGCGCGCACCGGCGCACGACCTCGGGGAGGTCGTGGCTGAGCAGCAGCAGACCCGTGCCCGTCTCGGCGGCGATCGCGAACACCATGTCCATGACCTGGTCGCGGACCTGGCGGTCCAGCGCGGCGGTCGGCTCGTCGGCGACCAGGAGCCGCGGTTCCGCCGCCATCGCCATGGCGATGGCGACGCGCTGGGCCATCCCGCCGGACAGCTCGTGCGGGTAGCTCCGCAGCACCCGTTCCGGGTCGGGCAGCCGGACCCGTTCCAGGTGGCGCCGCAGCGCGGCGGGCCCGCCCGCGTCCGGCACGACGAGGCGCAGTTGGCGGCCGATGCGCATCGTGGGGTCCAGCGACCCGACGGGGTCCTGGAACACGAAGCCGAGCCGCTCGCGGCGCAGCCGCCGCAGCTCGGCCGGTGCCAGCAGCGGCACCGCCAGCCCGTCGACGGTGACCTCCGCGCCGGCGGGGACCGCGCCCCGCGGGAGGAGCCCGCCCACGGCGAGGCCGAGCGTGGACTTGCCCGACCCGCTCTCCCCCACGATGCCGACGGTCGCACCGGCGGCCACCGCGAGGTCGGCGCCGTCGACCGCGCGCACCCGCCCGCCCCCGGCCGTGTACTCCACGACCAGGTCCCGCACGTTCAGCAGCTCTGTCATGTGAGCGACCTCGACTCTCGGGGTTCCAGGCGGTCGCGCAGACCGTCGCCGAACACGTTGATCGACAGCATCGCGGCGACCAGCACGACACCGGGCCCCAGGAGCAGCCACGGCGCCGCGACCATGTACACGCCGCCCTGCTGGATGAGCACGCCCAGGGACGACTCCGGCGGTTGCACGCCGAGGCCCAGGAAGCTCAGCCCGCCCTCGACCAGGATCCCGACGGACAGCGCGTAGGTCCCCTGCACCGCGACCGTGCCGGACACGTTCACCAGGATGTGGCGGAGCAGGATCCGCGGGGTGCGCGCGCCGCTGATCACCGCCGCGGTGACGTAGTCGCGCCGCGCCACACTCGCCGCCGCGGCCCGCACCACCCGCGTCATCAGCGGCACCGTCACCAGGACGATGCTCGCCAGCGCCGCCGTGCGCCCCGGCCCGATCACCGCCGCGACCAGCACGGCGAGGACGATGGAGGGGAACGCGTACAGCACGTCGACCAGCCGCAGCACCGCCTCGTTGACGGCGCCGCCCCGGTAGCCCGCCACGATCCCCAGCAGGGTGCTCAGCGCCGCCGTCACCAGGACCGCGCTCGACGACAGCAGCAGCGTCGTGCCGACGCCCTCGATCACCCGCGGCACCATCGAGCGCCCCAGGGAGTCGGTGCCGAGCCACCACTCCGGCCCCGGCGGGAGCAGCCGGCCGCCGACGATCTCCGCCGGGTCGCCGCCGAGACCGGCCGCCTGCCCGAGCGCGGCGACGGCGGCGAGAGCGACCAGGCAGGCCAGTGCCGCGCGCGAGAGCAGGTCGATCCGGCGGCGGCCGGCGCCGCCGGCCCCCGTGCGTCGCCGCGGCGACCAGGTGCGGGTCCCCATCACACACCTCCGTTGCGCGCGGCCGCGCCGAGCCGCGGGTCGACCACCCCGACCACGAAGTCGGCGATGACGTTCATCAGGATGAACACAGTTGCGGCGAGCAGCACCCCGGCCTGCACGACCGCGTAGTCGCGGCGGCCGACCGCCTGCACGATGTAGGAGCCGACCCCCGGCAGGTCGAACAGGTACTCCACGATGAGCGCCCCGCCCAGCAGCGAGGCGGTGATCACGGTGAGCACGATGACCACCGGCACCGCCGCGTTGCGCAGCACGTGGTGCCGGACGATGAACCACGGCGGTTCGCCGCGGGCGACGGCCGCGGTCACGTACTGCTCGGTGAGCACGTTCATGACCGCGTCGCGCGTCGTCCGGGCGACCGCCGTGGTCGCCGCGACGGCGAGGACGGTCGCCGGCAGCGCCATGGCGCGCAGGTTCGCGCCGGGGTCGGCGGCGAACGGCACGTAGCCGCCGACCGTCAGGCCCAGCGCGTAGCGCGAGAACACGAAGACCAGCAGGCTGCCGAGCACGAACTCCGGGACGCTGACGCCGAGCCCGCTCGCGAGCCGTCCCGCGGCGGCACCGCCCCCGTCGCGCGACCGGACCGCGGTGAGCACCCCCAGCGGGACGCCCACCAGGACGGCGGCGACCGCGGCCAGCACCGCCAGCTCCGCGGTCACCGGCAGCCGCTGCACCAGCTCCGCCGCCACCGGCTCCTTGCTGAGCAGGGAGGTGCCGAAGTCGCCGCGTCCCACGGACGCGATCCAGCGGCCGTACTGGACGACGAGGGGGTCCTCCAGCCCGTAGCGGGCCGCAAGGGCGGCCCGCTCCCCCGGGGTCGCGAACGGACCGAGGACGATCTGGGCGTAGCCGCCCGGCATGAACCGGACGGCGGCGAAGATCAGCACCGAGACGCCCAGCAGCGTGCCGGCCGCGCTCGCGACGCGCCCGATCCACCAGCTCGCAAACCGCATGCTCACTCCCCCTCCACGTCGCGCCGCGCTACTTCGCCGCGCGGAAGTCGGCGGCCAGGCGCAGCGCGTTGCCGTAGCCTTCGGTGCCGTAGAGGCTGGGGCTCACGGCGTCCTTCCGGTAGCCCACGATCAGCGGCCGGGTCACCAGCGGGATCATCTGCGCGTCGGCGTCGACCGCAGCGCACAGCTTCTCCAGCGCCGCTGCGCGGCCCTTGCCCTCGGGTTCGGACACCGCGGTGTCGATCGCCTTGTCCAGCGCGGGATCGGGGGTCATGAACCCCTGGTTGAAGCCCGCCGACTCCGGGTTCCACCACTGGCCGACCATCGCCGGGTCGGCGTATCCGGCGAACCACGACAGCGCGGCGTCGAACTTCGCCGGGGAGGCGCCGTAGACCTCGTCGGCCCAGCTCCCCTCGTCGAGCTGCTGGATGTCGACCGTGACGCCGATCTTCTCCAGGTTCTGCTGGACGACCTGCGCGATAGCAGGCGCCGGCTCCGTCGAGTAGATGGCGAGCTTGAAGGAGAGGTCCTCGGCGCCCGCGTCCTCGAGGAGCTTGCGCGCCCGGTCCAGGTCCTCCTTTGCCGCGGGCAGCTCCGCGGGGTCGCAGGCGCCGGGCAGGCCCGCCGGTGTGACAGCGGTGGGGCTGCCCAGCCCGCCGGTGCCCGCGTCCGCCATCAGCTGCCGGTCCATCGCGATGTTGACGGCGGACCGGACCCGCTTGTCGGCGAACTTCGAACCGGCGGCCTTCGTGTTGAGCATCAGGTAGAAGAAGTCGGTCGTGGCCTGGGTGCCGACCTCGACGTCGCGCGCGCCCTTGAGGACCTGCGGGGCGTCGACGTTGTCGAGGATCGCCATGCCCGAACTGCCGTCCTGGAGCCCGGCGATGCGCGTGGAGCCCTGGGGCGCGACGCTGATGTCGATGCCGTCCAGCGCCGGGGCGCCATCGGCCCAGTAGTGCTCGTTGCGGTCGAAGCGCCACGACACGTCCTGGCGGTGCTTCGCCATGACGAACGGGCCGGTGCCGAGCATGTCCTTCGCCGGGTCCACCGAACCGTCGGCCACCTCCTTCATCGGCAGGACGGCGGCGGGCACGTTGGCGAGCGCGGCGAGGAACGGCGTGTAGGGGCGGTCGAGGGTGAACTCGACCGTGCCCGCGTCGACCTTGTCGACGGACTTGAGCGGGCCGAGCTGCCCCTTCCAGGTGGCGCTGCCGTCGAGCAGCCGCTCCATGCTGCCGACGACGTCGTCGGCCGTCATGGCGCGGCCGTTGGAGAACTCGACGTCGTCGCGCAGGTGGAACACGTACTTGGTCGGGCTCGGCTGCTCCCACTTCTCGGCGAGCCCCGGCTCCGGGTCGAAGTCCGACCCGACCGTCACGAGGGTCTCGTAGACCAGCGACATCAGCTGCCAGGACGTCGCCGTGTCCGCCCCCTGCGGGTCGAGGCCCGTGGCGGCCCCGGAGTCCACGTGGATCTGGAGGTCGAGGCGGCCGCCTTCGGGCAGCCCGGTGTCCGCCTCGGCGAGGTAGGCGGGCTGCTTCTGCGGGCCCGCGGGCGGGCCGCCGCCCGCGCCGCAGCCCGACGCCGCCAGCACGGCGATCGCGGCGCCGCCCGCCAGCCATCTGGTTCTCATAGGGCCTCGTCCTCTCGGCGAACAGGGATGATGCGGGGGGTCAGCAGTGGCACGCGTCATCGCCGGGCCCGGCGCAGTGCCCCGTTGCGCCCGAGGGCACGTCGAGGGTCGGGTTGCGGTCGAAGAAGCCCACCGGCTTCAGGCTGAAACCGCACGAGTCCACCGGCATGACCGGCCAGTCCTCGGTGCGGGGGAAATGGGTCAGGCCGAAGGTGTGCCACAGCACGATGTCCTGGCCGTCGATGTCGCGGTCGGCCCGGACGTAGGCGGGCAGGCCGGCCCCGCCGGGGCTCTGGTTCACGAAGTCGCCGGCCGGGTAGCGCTCCGCCGGGTCGTACCGGGTCACCCACAGGTGGTGGGTCGCGAACTCCGCCCGGCGGGCGATCGAGGAGCGCCCGTCGGCGAGCAGGGTCGGCTTGCCTTCGGGGTGCAGCGCGTAGGCGACCGGGCGGCCCAGCCGGTTGTGCACCGACGGGTTCACCACGTGCCAGGTGCGGTCGAGGTGCGGCGCAGCGGGGCGCCGGGCGCCCTGCTCGGTCCGCAGCCGCGTGGCGGACCGGGCGAACGCGTTGCCGTGCGGGTTCTCCGGACCCATGGCGACGGACGCCACCTCGACCTCGTCCACCGCGTTCTCGGTGCCGCCGACCGCCATGTCCAGGCGCGCACTGAAAAGGTGCTGGTGGAAGGGTGCCCCCAGCCCGGGCGCGACCTCCGAGTTGTAGGGGCTGGACCGCTGGTCGTACACCCCCGTGAAGACGACCCCGGTGGCCTTGGCCTCGAACGCGATCGTCCCGTCGAGGTAGAGGTACCAGTAGAAGCCGTAGTCGTAGTTGCCCACGGTCACGAAGAACGAGATGACCAGCCGCCGCTGGCGCCGGGTCTCGGCGGTGCCGTTGAACGTCTCGGTGTGCTTCCACAGCACCCCGGCGTCCTCCTCGTGCATGCAGATCGCATTGCGGAGCACCACGGGCTCGCCGTCGGCGTTGGCGACGGTCGCGTCGAGGTAGGTGATGTCGCCGAGGCAGTCGCAGCCCAGCTCGAGCGCGTTGGCGAGCGAGCCGAGCTGGTACTCGCCGGTGTCGAAGTAGCCCTGCCAGAACCGCACCGGGCTCGGGTCGCCGTAGGGCACCACCATCTCCGCGACGGACGCGCGGTGCACGATGGGCCGCACCCGGCCGCCGTCGGCGAAGCCGAGCTGGTGCAGCACGAGGCCCTCGCGCATGTCGTACCCCAGCCGCAGGCTCCAGTTCTGCCAGGTGACCACGTTGCCGTCAACCGTGAAGCTCGGCCCCTGGGGCTGGGTGATCTCGATGGGCCGCAGGTCCGTGCGCGCCGGGCCGGTGAACCCGGGGTCGTGGTAGTCGCCGGACTCCGCCGGGATCGGCTGCGCCCCGGTGTCGACCACCTCGACGACCGCCCGCTTCACCAGGTCGACGTAGGCCACGAGGCCGTCGAGGGGGTGCGCCCAGGGCAGCTCGCCCGGATGCCGCTGCACGTGGGCGAGCACCCGTGCGATGCGGCGGCCGTCCTCGCCCGGTATCCCGTGGCGGCCGGCGGAGAGGGCCGCGAGGCACACCTGCTCGGGGTCGGTGATCCCGCGGGACCGCAGCGCCGCCGTGAAGTCCGGGTCGGCGCGCAGCACCTCGCGGACCAGGGCGTGCTCCTCGCCGAGCAGCGGGAGCTGCCCTTCGGACACGGGGTCGATCGGGGTCCGCGACTCCACCCGCTCGTCGTGGAGCGCGACGATGACGTCCTCCGATGCCTCCGCGGCGAGGTCGATGAGCAGGACGCGGGCCCGGCGCTCGGGGCGCGTCCCGGGGGTGAAGGCGAGGACGGTGTCCTTGTGCGGCTCGGCCAGGCCGATGTACGCGATACGCGCCGACTCCGTGAGGACCCCCGCCGCGGTGAGGACCGCGCGGGCCGTGCCGATCTCCTCGGCGCCCAGCGGATCCAGCGGATGCGGCACCACCCCGGGCCCCAAGACCAGCGCCTCCGCCGGGTCCCCCGCGCTGTGGGGGTGGTCGTGCGGGGGGTGCTGGTGGTCGTGCGGGGACTGCCCTTGGCCATGCGGGGAGCGCCCGTCGTCGTGCGGGGGGTGCTGGTGCTGCGAGAGGTCTGCTGACATCGGCGGCATCTCCTCGGAGTCGGGCGCGGGCCCTGGGGACACAGGCGTCGCCTCGGCGCAGCGGCATGCCGCACCGTTCTGCCGGAACGTTCCGGCATAATGGTCGAGGCTAGGCTCCGGCCTCTCCGCGGTCAATATCTCCAGTGACACGAAACACAGATTTGACCCACAGCCCCACCCCATTAACACCAACGCCATCGACGTAACGGGTGCGACGGTCTTTTCACGACCCTGGTACCCCTGAGCAAAGGGGGGTGGGTTGCCGTCGCGGGCCCCCGCTGCGCGATACTCCGCGAAGCGGGCGCAGTAGGGGCATGCGCAGCACCCGGCGGCACGGAGCACCACGCCGAAGAGTCCCCGCCAGACCCGCGCCCCTGACGGCAGCGGCACCGAGCCGCCGTACCCGCGGCCCCGCGCCACGACAGTCGAGCCCTTCGGGGGAGCGCGTCCACGTGTCGCCCGGCAGCGGGGCGCACGGGGTCCGGTCTCATACGATCGGAGCGTGCGCGAATCCCGTCCGGTCACCCTCATCACCGTCGCCCGACAGGCCGGCGTCTCCAAGACGACCGCCTCCGACGCCCTCACCGGCACCGGCCGCGTCTCCCCCGCAACACGGGACCGCGTCATGCAGACCGCCACGATGCTCGGCTACGTCCCCAACAGCTCGGCGCGGCACCTGCGCCGCGCCGTCACCGGGACCATCGGCCTGCACCTGCCCGAGGTCCTCACCCGCTCCGACTACTACATGCGCTTCGTGTTCGGCGCCGTCGACCAGGCCGCGGCCCACGGGTACGACCTCACCCTCATCACCTCCGGCCACGGGTCGGTCCGGCCGCGGCTGCCGCGCGTCGACGGCATCGTGCTCGGCGACCCGCTCGGCGGCGACGCCGCCGTCGAGCACCTGATCGGCTCCGAACTGCCGATCGTCACCTGCGAGCGCTTCCCCGGCAGGGACGTCCTCGACGGGGTGGTCCGCTCAGAGCACGACGCCGCGCTGCGCGTCCTGCTCGACCACCTCCACGACGCCGGCGCCCGCCGCCCCGCACTGGTGGTGTCGAGCGGGGAGAGCGACTGGGCCGCCGACCTCGGTCGCGGCTACCGGGAATGGTGCCGCGAACACCGCGTCGAACCCCGCATCCGCACCATCACCTTCGGCTCCGGGACCGAAGCCGCCGCCCCGGCAGCGGCCGACCTCCTGTCGGCACACCCCGACACCGACGCACTGGTCTGCGGGCCCGACGGCGCCGCCGCTGCCGCCCTGCCGGTCATCCGCGCGGCGGGCCGCGAAGCAGGCCGCGACCTCCTCCTCGCCTCGTGCGTGGACAGCCCGGCCATGGCCGAGGCCGACCCGCCGATCACGGCGATCGACCTCCGGCCGCGCGAGGCCGGCGCCCGCTGCGCCGAACTGCTCTTCGAGGTCCTCAACGGCAGCGCGCCCCCAGGAACCGAGCGCATCCACCCCATCGCCCTCGTCCCCCGCGCCTCCACCCAGGGAACCCACTGACCACAGGCCCCCTGACCACCGGCCAGCGACCGCCGGACACCGGCCACTGATCGCCGACCGCCGGACACCGATCGCCGACCCACCACCTCCGCCCAGCGGACCAGTGTCCGTCCCGCGCTCTAGACGGACCAGGTACGCCGCCAGCGTCGGGGGGACCGCTCCTCGGCGACCAACCTGCCGTGCGACATCCGCCCAACCCGGTCGCAGAGGGTGCGCGCCCTACCGGGATTGCGGCTGGCGATCACAACGGTGTGCCCCCACCCTGCGAGCGACCGGAGCAGCCTGCCCAACTCGCGGACCCCGGCCGGGTCGACCCCCGCGATCGGTTCGTCCAGCAGCAGGAGTTCCGGGTCGTCGAGTAGCGCCGCGGCGATCCCGAACCGCCACGTAGCGGCCGACGGCAGCGCCCCCGCCGCCCATTCGGCCCGGTCGGACAGCCCCACGGTCTCCAGCACGGCCTCGGCCCGCGCCGGGGTCACGTCCGAAATGGGCCCTCCGGAGGCCTGAGCGGGCACGGTGTCGCGGGACTGCCCATACCCAGTGAGGGAACGCAGCACAGCCGACCCGGACCCATCCCGCGGCAGCGCGGGACACTCCACCAGGGCCGCCACCCGGTCCAACTCGCCGCGGTCGTACGGGGAGCGGCGAACCACGCGCACCTCACCCGATGTCGCCGCCAACCGGCCGGCCAGCAGCCGCAGCACCGTGCTCTTCCCCGCGCCGCGGGGCCCCACAATCCCGTAGATCTCCCCCCGGCGGACCACCAGGTCCACCCCGTCCACGGCAACCCGATCCCCGAAGTACCTGGTCAGCCCGGTCGCGGCCACCAGAACGCCAGGGCGACCGTCCACCACCGCCTGAGCTGTGCTCTCCATGCGACGAGCATCACCGGTCCGGCGCCCGTCCACATCACCCACCGAGCGACACTCGCCCTACCCACCAGAGCGCAGCCGCCTACGACCCACGCTGTACACCCCCCGCCCCACCGTCGGCGGCACGCCGCCGACCACGACAGGGCGGTCCCCGGCGCGGGTGCGCAGGACCACGTGAGGGCGGAAAACCCGTCCTGCACACCGGTTCGGATGCGCTAGAGTGGTGCCTGTTCGCAGGGGCGTAGGGCGCCTCCGACGAACACACGGGACGTGGCGCAGTTTGGTAGCGCACTTGACTGGGGGTCAAGGGGTCGTGGGTTCAAATCCCGCCGTCCCGACGCAGGTCAGAAGGGGTGTCGCCCATCGGGTGACACCCCTTCTGCTGTCCCTGGGAGCCTAGTTGGGAGCCAAGCCCACCGGATCCGGACGTAGTGACGGTGGGCGCTCCGCCGCTCGCGCGGATGTGTGGGGATCAGTAGGCGTCGAACCGGACGTCCACGGATGTGGCGCCTCGGAGGGGTGTGATCTGTTCGGCCTCGTGGCGGAGTGCCATTGTGACCCGCTCTCGCGGCGGGGCGAAGGTCGTGATGGTGATGAGCAGCTTGCGGCCGCTCTTGCGGGGGCGCCATATGCCGATGACCTCGCCGTCGGCGAGGACCGTGCCCGGTTCGCCGACCGACTTCCACACGTCGCGGTGGTACTTCTTGTCGACGATCGTCTCGCGGTCGCGCAGCTGGGTGTAGGGGTCCCGGGGCGGGAGCAGGCGCACACCCTTCGGGGCCGGTGCCGACCGCAGCGCGTCGAGATCTGAGGTGAGGACCCATGCCGTGCCGTCGAATTCGACCGGGGTCAGTTCGTCCTCGACCAGGCTCCACCAGGGGTCGGTGTCACCGGCGCGGATGCCCAGCCATGCGGCGAAGGCGCCGCGTGTCGACGGCCCGTAGCAGCGCAGGTAGCGGCGGAGCAGTTCGGCACGCGCGGACTCCGGACTGACCGCCGGGGCGGACTCCGGACTGACTGCCGGGGCGACCGCCTGGTCTACCTCCTGGCCGACTGTCGAGTTGGCGGCCGCCGTGTCGGCTGCCGGGGCGACCTCCGGGGGCGGGTGGCCCAGCCACTCTTCGATCAGGACGAATGGGGCCTTGTTCCCGGAGCGCGCCGCGAAGCAGACGACTCCCTGCAAGGTGAGGATGCGGAGGCAGAAGTGCACCACGCCCTCGCCGAGCGGCTGGCCCGCTGCGTAGGGACCTTCTTCGTCCCAGATGGCGCGTCGGCTCGGCGGCAGCGTGGGTGCGATGCGCGCGGCGATCTCCGCGCCCAGCTCATTGATGGCGAGCCGGCGCCCGGACAGCACGTCCGCGATCTCGGCGCCGGTGCGCTCGACCGCCTCCGTGAGGCTCATGCCGAGCCGGTCCACCGCCGGACCCACGCCGAGAACGAAGTGGCGCCGCGCCTCCTCGGTCGGCGGCAGCACGCCGGTGGTGAACACCGGTGTGTCGGCGACCGGGAAGAAGTACGGCGAGCCGCGCATGCACCAGGTCTGGAGCAGACTCTTCTCCTCGGCGACCGCTTCGGCCATGCGCTCCTGCGTGAGGCCGTCCACTCGGGCGTGCAGCGCGAGCAGCGCCGACCCCGGCGGAGTGTTCTGGATGCCGCACAGCCCGGCCGCCTCGACCAGTCCGTCGCCGCTCAGCTGCTCGGCGAGGCGGTGGGCGCCCAGCCGGAACGCGGTCACGTCGCGCTTGGAAACCTTGTCGGCCACCGGCCGACATTATCGCGGCCCGCCGACCGACCCGCGTGAGACGCTCCGTCAGCCCGCCAGCCCGTCAGCCCGTCAGCCCGTCAGCCCGTCAGCCCGCGGCCAGGGTGTTCTCGCGCTCACGGCGGCGGATCACGGCTCCGCGGTCTCCTCGAAGGTCATGCGCTCGCCCAGCACCGGAACAGCGCTGAGAAGCTCCCGGGTGTAGGGGGCCGAAGGGTTGTCCAACAGCGACTCCGTGGGCCCCGAGTCGACGATGCCGCCGTCGCGCATGACGTGTATCGCGTCGCTGATGTAGCGGACGACCGCCAGGTTGTGCGAGATGAAGACGATCGAGAGCCCCAGCGCCTGCAGGAGCTCGCGCAGGAGGTTCAGGACGGTGCTCTGCACGGAGACGTCGAGTGCGGACGTCACCTCATCGGCGATCAGCACGTCCGGTTCGCCGGCCAGGGCCCGTGCGATGGTGATGCGCTGGCGTTGGCCTCCGGAGAACGCGCTGGGCAGGGCGCCTGCGCGGTCCGGGTCCAGGTGCACCTGCTCGAGCAGCTCGCGTACGCGGCTGCGCCGTTGCGCGCGGGTCCACGTGCGCCCCGTGGCCAGAGTGGCCTCGGCGATCGACGCACCGACGGGCATCCGGGGGTCGAGGGCGGAGTACGGGTCCTGGAAGATCAACTGCATGCGGCGGCGGGCGGCGCGGGCCCGCCCGCCCCGCCCCACAGCGCTGACGCCGTTGACCCGGATGTCACCTGAGCTGATCGGAGCCAGGCCCACGGCGGCATTGGCGATCGAGGACTTTCCGGAACCCGATTCACCCACCAGGCCGATGGTGCGCCCGCGTTCGAGGCGCAATGACACGTCCGAGACCACGGGTCGCGCACCGTACCGGATACTCAGATTCTCGATCTCCAGAGCCGTCACAGTGAAGTCTCCTCTCACGTCGCCGAAGGGCGGGATCGGGTGCCGGTGTCCCCGGCGGGGACCTTCGCGACCGCGCCGCCCTGCACCGCCTCGTCCGGCGGTGCCACGGCAGACAGCGGGGCATCGATCACCGGAAGCGGTCGATCGCGGTCGGAACGCATATCGGGCAGGCAGGCGATGAGCCCCTTGGTGTGGGGATGCCCGGCCTCCTCGCGGATCCGCCGGGCATCGAGTTCCTCGACCACCGCGCCGTCCTTCATCACCACCACCCGGTCGCAGAACCCGGAGACCAGGGCGATGTCATGGGAGATGAGGACGATGGCGGCACCCGTGGCCTGCTGGGCCTGGTGCAGCACGCCGAGCACCTGCTTCTGCACGGTGACGTCCAGGGCCGTGGTGGGCTCGTCGGCGATGATCAGGCGGGGGTTGCCCGTGAGCGCCATGCCGATCATGGCGCGCTGGCGCATCCCCCCGGAGAACTGGTGCGGGTAGTCCCGCAACCGGTCGCCGGGGTCGGGGATCCCGACGGCGCGGAGCCGGGCCGCCGCGCGTTCCCGCGCCTCGCCGCGGTTCATGCCCAGGTGCGTCCGGGACACCTCGGTCAATTGGCGTCCGATCGTCAGCGCGGGGTTCAACGAGGTCAGCGGATCCTGGAAGACGATGCCCAGTTCGGTCCCCAGTCGCTTGCCCTCCCCGCGCGCCAGAGGTGTGTTCAGGTCGATGTCGTCGAACCGGCGGGTCGCCGACCGAACGACCGCCGACGCGTCCGACAGGTCGGCCAGCGCCATCGCGGTCAGGGACTTCCCGGAGCCGGACTCGCCCACGATGCCGACGATCTCCCCGGGCCGCACGGAGAGGCTGACCCCGTGGACACGCTCCACGAGTCCGCCCTCGCCGTCGGGGAACGCGATCCGCAGGTCGGTGACCTCCGCCAGCGCGGTTCCCGCGCCCTGTGGAACCGCCCCGTCCGGGGCGGCGGCGTCCTCGGCCCGTGCCGCCCGCCCGGGCCCGGTCGGCGCCATGGACGCCCGGCCGGCCGCCGTCACGCTGCGCACTCCCTGCCCCGCCTGGTCGGCGAGTGCTTCGGCGACCAGGGTGAAGACCAGTCCGGCGAAGACGATGGTGATCCCCGGGCCGATGGCGCCCATGGGGTTGGTGTAGATGCTCCCGATCCCCTCGTTGAGGAGGCGCCCCCAGTCGTATTCGGGCGCCTGGACCCCCAGGTCGAGGAAGGAGAGCCCCGCGAAGGCGAGCAGGGTGACGCTCGCGGACGCGGCCGCCTGGACGAGCAGCGGATTGGCGATGTTCGGCAGGATGTGGCGGAAGAGGACGCCGAAGGGCCCCACCCCGACCACGCGCGCCGCACGGACGTAGTCCTGCCCGGAGACCGACGCGGCCAGGTTGTAGACGAGCCTGGTGAGGTTGGGGATGCCGGCCAGGCCGATGGCGAGCATCGCCCCGGTCGCGGTGGCGCCCCAGATGACGGTGCAGAACAGGACCAGCAGCAGCCAGGGGAACGCCAGCAGCATGTCCATGACCCAGACGAGGGCCCTGCGCGGGTACTTCGGCAGGACGGCCGCCGTCAGGCCGACGAGCACGCCGCCCAGGACGCCGATGGCGGTGGCCCCCGCCGTCAGCAGCAGCGAGAGCCGGGCGGCGACCATGACGCGGGCGAAGATGTCGCGCCCCAGGTCGTCGGTGCCGAAGAGGTGCTCGGCCCCCGCGGGTGCCAGCCGGTCGACGATGGCGGGCTCGGTTGCGGCCCCTCCCCACGTTCCGGGGCCGGCGAGGGCGGCGGACAGCAGGACGGCCGTGCCGAGAACAGCGGCGATGCCTGCGGGACTGACGAGCTTGCGCATGTGATCACCCCTCCGAGATCGACGTACGCGGATCGATGGTGATCAGGATGAGGTCCACGATGAGGTTCACGGCCAGCACCATCAGCGCGAAGACGAGGACGACCCCTTGGATCATCGGGTAGTCCTTGGTCTGCACGGCCGAGATCAGCGTGTTCCCCATACCGGGGATGGCGAAGACCGTCTCGATGACCACGGTTCCGGCGGTGAGCCCGGAGAGCAGCAGGCCCCCGACGGTCAACGTCGCGGTGACGATGTTCGGCAGCGCGTGCCGGAAGAGGACGATCCGCTGAGGCAGTCGCTTGGCCCGCGCGGTGGTCATGTAGGTGGAGTCGAGGACCTTGATCATCTCCACCTGGACGATCCGGGCGAGGTAGGCCATCGGCCCCAGCGACAGGCCGAGTACCGGCAGCACCGAGGAACGGAGATCACCCCAACCCGCGGGCGAGAAGAGCCCCAGCCACACGCTGAAGACCGCGATGAGACCGACGGAGAGCAGGAAGTCGGGCACGGCGATGAGCACCCCGAGTCCGCCGGAGACGACCGGGTTGGCGGACCTCCCCCTTGCGGTGCGGGCGAGGAGCGCGGCCCCCATGCCTATGGGCAGGGCCCCGGCGATCGCCACGAGGAAGCCGAGCGATGCCAGGGTCAGGGTCGTGGGGAACCGGGCGGCGATCACCTCGGCGACGTCCTGGCGGGTCTGGATGGAGGTCCCCAGGTCGCCTTGGAGCAGGCCGGCGACGTAGTCGGCGAACTGCCGGGTGACGGGCTCGTCGAGTCCGAGGTCCGCCCGCGTGTTCTCCACCAGCCCCACCGGCGCGGTGGGCCCGAGGGCCGCGCGTACCGGGTCCCCGGGCACCAGGTGGATCACGAGGAAACTGGCCACGACGACGATCAGCAGGGAGGCGACCAGGCGTCCGGTCCTGCGGATGGCGAAGGAGGCGCGCGGAGAGAGCCGGTCGGTGAACCGTGCGGAGGCGGGCGCGGGCTCGGCGGGGCGGACCGGTCCTGGTGCGGTTGCCATGGGGGCTACTCGGTCATCCGGATGGAGGGCGCCTGGATGTAGGAGGTCTCCTCGAACACCGCACCGTTCATGAAGGTGGGGAGCACGGTTCCGGCCAGGGGGAAGGTGTGGAACTCCTCCACCAGCAGCCGCTCGGCGTCCTCCCAGTGCCCGCATGCCTCGTCGGGAGCGGCGCTGAACGCCCGTTCGGCGATCTCGTCGTACTCGTCGCTGCTGGTCGCCATGAAGTTCAGGCCGTCCTTGTCGGGGGTGGCGCCGCCGTAGAAGGCGTGCTGGATGGTGGGGCCGCCTGAGGAGATCTGGATCCAGCCGGTGTCCCAGTCGAAGGTCTCGTAGAGGTGCTCGGACCACGCGGCACCGTCCATGGCCTCGAGGTCCGTCTCGACACCGATCTCCAGCCAGTACTCGCGGAGCAGCTCCGCGGCGGGGGCGTGCGTCGCACTGGCGGCGTCGTAGGCGAAGGCGATCTCCAGCTTCTCGCCGTCGCGGTGGCGGCGGCCGTCGGCGCCGAGTTTCCAGCCCGCCTCGTCGAGCAGCGCACCGGCCCGCTTCGGGTCGTGCTCCGGGGTGTCCCAGAGCGGGCCGTTCTCGGGAACACACAGGTAGGGGGATTCCGTGATGAGGGATTCGAGTTCGACCGGGTGCCCGCCGGTGACCACCTCGGCGGCCTCCTTGTGGTCGAACCCGGTCACCAGTGCCTCGCGTACCAGCGGATCGTGGGTGGGGCGTTCGTCCCGCTCGTTGAAGAGCATCTGGCCGATGGGGTTGGTGACGCCCGTGAAGTCGTACCCCGCGTCCTCGACGCGGGCCCGGTCGGTACCGGAGATCCGTGCCGCGTTGAGCTCGCCGGAGATCAGCAGGTTCGCGCGGGTGGACTCGTCGGTGACGACCCGGACCTCCATGCCGTCGGGGACGCCCTTCGTCTTCGAGGTCAGCCCGCCCGGCCCCCAGTCGTAGTCCTTCCGCGTGGTGTAGACGAAGGCGTCGGGGCGCGTCTCGGTGAGCTCGTAGAGGCCGGTGCCGTTCGAGGCGCCCTGGAGGCTGTCCGGGTCCTCGAGTCCGGCCGCGCAGACCATCTCCACTGTGCCGATCTTGCTCAGCAGGAAGGGGTCTGTGCCCGGGGCGGTGACCTCCAGGGTGCGCCCGTCGCCCGTCGCCTTCAGGCCCGCCGGGACCAGTGAGTCCGTGTGGACGGAGGTGTTGTCCGGATCCGCGTGGTAGTTCAGGTTCGCGGCAGCGGCCTCAGCGGTGAAGTCCGTGCCGTCGTGGCAGGTCACGCCCTCCTTCAGCGTGAAGGTGACGGAGGTGCCGTCGTCGCCCTCCTCCCACGATTCGGCCAGCCAGGGCTCGGATTCCCCCTTCTCGTCGGAATAGATCAGGGATTCATAGGCATAGACCATGACCTGGCGTTCCTGGGGTTGGCTGCCGGTCATGGGGATGGTGTTGTTCACCTCGCCGTTCACGGCGGTGACGAAGGTCCCCCCGGAGACGAGTTCCGGATCGTCGCCGCCGCCTCCGG
The DNA here is from genome assembly GCF_003014485.1 of Murinocardiopsis flavida. Classification (GTDB taxonomy): domain Bacteria; phylum Actinomycetota; class Actinomycetes; order Streptosporangiales; family Streptosporangiaceae; genus Murinocardiopsis; species Murinocardiopsis flavida. The sequence continues at coordinate 480,151 of NZ_PYGA01000002.1, forward strand.
CCCCGCCGCAGGCGGTGAGGCCGAGGACGCCGACGCTCACCAGCGCGGCGGATCGGGTGATGATGCTGGTACACATGATCGGTGCCTTCTCTGCACGTATTCCAATGGCGCGATTCCAACGGGCGGATGGTGCGGTTCAGCGGATTCCTATGGGTTCGCGGCCGGCGTCGTTGTCCTGGAACCGAGTCTGGCCAGCGGCCCGGCGGCCTTGGCCGACACCCGGATGGTGTGCTGGGTGCTGTAGGAGACGGGGCTCTCGATGATGTCGATCACCGCCACCTTCAGCGGGTCCGCGCCCGCCTCGATGGCGCGTTCGACGGCCGCCCGAGAGGCCTTGGCCACGGCCTTGTCGCGCTCCTCGAAGGTCCCGATCTGCTGTGCCCGGCCGCCGACCAGCGACATGGCGGCTCCGACGGCGTTGGCCACGTCCCCGTGTTCGGGACGCAGGACGGTTCCGGCCCCGGGGAGGTCGTCGGGGACCAGGAACCCGCCGCCGCCGACGACCACGAGCGGCAGGTCCTGCTTTCCGTGCGAGAGCCGCTCCACGGAGTCCTGGAGCCACTCGTGGGCACGCACCAGCGCCGACTCCAGGGCGCGGCCCATGTCCCGCTCGACGGTGAGGCTCCACTCGGCGGAAGCGCCGCCGGCCCGTCCGGTGTGGACGGCCGCGTCGGTGAGCGTGGCGGTCGCGCCGCCGAAGGTGAGCGCGGCCGTGTGCAGCCGGTGGCCGACGGAGTCGGGACCGAGCCGCCCGGTCGAGGGATCCACGCGGGTGCCGCCGCCGACACCGATGCTGAGGATGTCCGGCATGCGGAAGTTGGTGCGCACTCCCCCGATCTCGCGCGGCAGCGTCGACTCGCGCGGGAACCCGCCGACGACCACGCCCAGGTCGCTGGTCGTGCCGCCGACGTCGACGACGATGGCGTTCTCGGCGCCGGAGAGGTAGGCCGCCCCGCGGATGGAGTTCGCCGGCCCGGAACCGATGGTCAGCACCGGGTAGCGCACCGCGAAGTCCAGTGCCATGAGCGTGCCGTCGTTCTGCGCGAAGTACACGGAGGCGTCGGTGAGCCCCTCTTCCGCCACCACCGTCAGCAGCGCGTCGGTGACCTTTCGGGCGATCCCGTAGAGCGCCGCGTTGAGCACGGTGGCGTTCTCGCGTTCGAGCAGGCCGATGGCGCCGATGTCCTGGCTGAGGGAGACGGGGACGTCCCGGCCGAGTTCGGCGTGGGCGATCTCCTTGACGCGCGTTTCCTGCTCCGGAAAGGAGGTGCTGAAGATCCCGCAGACGGCGACGGCGTCGACCGGTCCGTCGATGCCGCCGAGGAACTCCCTGACGGCATCGGGGTCGAGCGGGGAGATCGGCATCCCGTCCACCATGTGACCGCCGGGAAGCACGGCCGATCCCGCCAGGACAGCGGCCTTGAGCTCCTCCGGCCATCCGGTCAGCGGTGGAAAGCCGGTGGCGGCCGGTGCGCCGAGGCGGATGACGGCGACACGGCCCAGGTCCCGGCGGCCCACGATGGCGTTGGTGGCGTGGGTGGTGCCCAGCATGACGCGGGCGACCTCGTGCCTGCGTTCTCCCAGGCACTCCAGCACGGCGGCGATCGCCGCACGGATACCGCCGGTGACGTCGTCGTCGGTCGGCTGCTTGGTGCACGCGATCACGGCGTTGGACGAATCCAGTACAACGGCGTCCGTATTGGTCCCGCCGACGTCCACCCCGAGGCGGAGGTCGCCCTGGACGGGGCGCGGGGTTCCGGGGTCCACCGTGCCGCCGCTCACTGGACCGCCCCCGCGGTGCCCGGCTCGCTGCCGCGCTCTGCCGATGCCCATCGGGGGTCTCCGGCGTCGAACGGCACGTAGTCGATGTCGTAGCCGAAGGCCCGCGGGCCGGCGATGTCGAGTCCGCGCTCCGTACGCCAGAGCGGGTCGCAGGACCATGCCAGTACCGAGACCCGCTGGCCGAAGCGCAGGAGCTCCGTTGAGATCGCGTGGCCGGTCTCGCTGTCCACCAGTGTGATCAGGTCGGGCACGCTGACCAGGACCTCGCCGTCCGCCAGCACGATGAGGTTCTCGTTCTGGAGCTCCACTCTGAGCAGCCGGTCCCGGTCCGTTCCGGTACCGGCGATCGTGACCGAACCGCGGACGAACCCCCCTTCGGTGCGGCGCGCGACGTCGATGATCTTCCCGCTGATCAGGACCGCGGCGCCCAGGGTCTCGGCCAGTGCGGGTACCGGCTCCGCCGCGTCGAGCACGGCGTGGCCGACCTCGATGGCACGGCCGACCGTTCCCTCGATGACGGCCCCGGGGACGTCCTCCGCGTAGAGCGGGGAGGCGCCGAGGCACAGCGAGCCGCTGGCGACGGAGAAGGCCCGGACGTGGCGCTCCAGCCAGGTGGCGTCGATGGTCCGCATCACGGTCACGTTGCCGACCACGTCCGAGAGCACCGTGAGCCGGCGCGGCACCCCGGCCACGTTCATGGCCACCATCGTGGCTTCGGGGAACGCCCGGCCCATGCCGTCGGCGTCCAGCACGTCGAGGCCCAGTTGGGCGGCCCAGCCGACCGGGCCCACACCATTGGTGCCGCCGATCTCCGTTGCCATCACCGCTGTGGCCCGCCGGCCCGCGGCCCGCTCGGTCTCCCGCAGCAGGGTCTCGGGCTGCGCTGCCGAGGGGAGCATCTCGATCCCCACGGTCGGGGCCCCGATTCCCGACATCACGATGACCATGTCCTGCCCGGTCAGTTCCGCGACCGTGCGGAGCCGTACGGGGCCGTGCTTGCGCAGCGCGTCCGCGGTGCCGAATCGGGACGTGGTGACGGCACCACCGCCGCCGGTTCCGAAGATGGCGGCACCGGCAGCGAGGGCCGCGACATCGTCGGAGGTTATCTCTCTCGTCATATTTCGAGCCTTAGGCAGACGCAGGCCAAAGACAATGTTGTGAGGAAACATGGAACCTGAGTAATTTGTTCTCATGGCACATATCGGCATTGAGCGCGTTCTTCGGCAGGCGTCGCGGCTGGGAATTCACCCCGTCGCGGGTCCGCGAACGGGCGGCACGATTTCCCGAGTGGAGATCGCCGATATCGGTTCCATCGACGCTCTTCCGGCCGGGACACTGGTGATCGCCGACGTATCCGAGCCGCCTTCGGCCTACCGCTTGGACATCGCGATCCGGCAGGCCAGTGCCCGGCAGTTGGGCGGGCTCGTCTTCCCCGCGGCCCTGCTGCCCGCCCTGACCTCTCAGAACCTCGCGTCGCGCGGCGGGGTCCCCGTGCTCCAGGCGCCCGGCCGGAGTGCGTCCGACCTGGCCGTGGCGATCGACCGCATGGTCAACAGCCAGGCGGCCGACGTCCTGGCTCGGGCGCGCTTCGCGATGGAGCGGGTGCGTGCGGCCGCCGCGGGCACGTCGGAGAACCCGCTGGACACGGTGCTCGCCGCAGCGGGCGAGGCACTCGGCGGGAGGGTCGAGCTGACGACGGACCCGCAGGTCGACTGGGCCGCCGACAGCGCCGTGTTCATCGGCGAGGTACCGCGCGGCAGGCTGGTCTTCGAGCCCGCCGGACAGGACGGCTGCGCGGGCGACGATGCCGCCGGGCTCGCCCTGCCCGGGATCGCCTCCGTGGTCTCCAAGGTGCTGCTCAGGGAGGTGCAGCACCGGTTCGCCCCCCGGCGGACGTCGGCGGAGCTCATCGCCCAGCTGGTGGTGGCCGAATCCGCCCGGGTGGAGTCGCTGGCCGACCAGGCCTATCGGCTCGGTTTCCCGCTCCAGCTCTCGCATGTGGTGGCCTGGGTGGAGTTCACCGATCCCGGCGATACGAGCCGCCATCCACCGCGCGCCATGCAATCGGCGCTCGAACTCTACGCCCTGGAGCTCTTCGAGAGCCGCGAGGAGCTCTGGCATATCGCCTTCATCCACGACGACGCGCTCCTCGTCTCCTCGGAGAGCCCCGGCAACGGCGACCACCAGCGCAGACTCCGCGAGGTCGCCGCAGGAATCGCCGACCACGCCCAGGTCCTGACCGGTGGCCGCTGGGAGTCGACCGTCGGCCTGGGGACCCCGCAGATGGGTGCGGCCGGACTGCGGCAGTCGGCGGCGGAGGCCAGGATCGCCGCCGAGACGGCCATCGCCTCCGGCAGGATCGGCCGCATCGAGGCCACCGACGCCACCGGCCTGAAACGCGTCCTCCTGGACTTCTACGCCTCCCCCATCAGCCGCGAACTGCTGGAGGACCTGCTGCATCCGCTCGATTCCCTCGATCCGCGAAAGACCGAGACGGCCGTCAGGACGCTGTTGGCGTATCTGAGCCATCGGAACTCGCCCGCGAAGGCAGCCCGGGAGCTGCTGCTGCATCCCAACGCGGTCAGCTACCGGATGCGGAAGATCACGAAGGCCCTCCAACTGGATCTCGACGATCCCGACACCCGGTTCGCCGTCGAGCTCGCCTGCCGCGTTCGGCTGCTCGGCGCGAAGACGCACTAGCCGCCGGAATGGAACACCGCTCTCCGTTTAAAGGGCGCCCGGCGGCCGTGTCGCCCTGGCACAGAATGGCCCGAATTCCTGTGTTCATCGCATAATCGATCGCACATTGGCGGACCGTAGGCTGGGCCCACCCGAACAGACCCGAGGAATCCATGCCCTACGCCCCCTCCGCCAAGAGCAGGATCTACTACGAGACATTCGGCGGTTCCGACGGCATGCCGCTGGTGCTCATCGAGGGTGGATTCACCCAGATGGTGGGCTGGGCACCGGAGTTCATCGAACAGCTCACCGAGGCCGGATTCCTCGTCGTCGCCTTCGACAACCGGGACTCGGGTCTCTCGACGCACTTCGGCGGGCCGGACGACCTCGACGGCGGCTACGGGATCGAGGACCTCGCCGACGACGTCACCGCCGTCCTCGACCACGCCGCCATCGCCTCGGCACATGTCGCCGGCCGCTCGATGGGCGGGATGATCGCGCAGATGCTGGCGATCCGGTCCCCGGAGCGGGTCCGCAGCCTTGGCCTGTTCTACTCGATCCCGGGCCGCGACAAGCGCTACATCCTGCACGGGGACCGCGAGGAGCTGGACTCGCCCCAGCGCCGATTCCCGCTCGGCGAACTGCTGGAGAACGCCTTGGCGGCGCACCGGGCGTTCATGCCCCATGGCGACGCCTGGGGCGAGAGCAGGTGGTACGAGGATGAGACGCGGCGCTACATCACTCGGGCCTATGAACGGCGCTACTCCCCGGACGGCGCCCCGCGCCAGTGGCGCGCCCTGAAGCGGGCGCCCGAACGCCTTGAGCGGCTGAAGGCCGTCGACGTTCCCACAGCGGTGATCCACGGGCGCGCGGACCATGTGCTCCACTGGTGCGCCGCCGTGGACATCGCCGCGGCCATGCCCGCCTCAGAGCTGCATGTGTACCCGGGGATGGGGCACTTCTTCCCGCCGGCCCTCATCCCGGACTTCGTGCGGATCCTGCTGCGGACGGCCCGACAGGCCGAGCGCCGGCCGGGTCACGCCCGCCACTCCGCCTCTTCGGCCGGCCGGTAGCGGGGCCGCCCCGGCGCCCCCGAACCCGTACCCGGGTCCGGCCCCGCGTCTCACCACTGCACGGTGGCCTTGGCGGCGAGGTCCCCATTGCCGTCCGCGACCACCGCGTGCGACGCGTCGTCCCCGTCGGCCACGGCCACCGTGATCTCGCGGTCGACGAAGAGCGGCGCGGTCGCGGTGAACGCGCAGCGGGCGGGTGTCCGCACCGGTGGGCGGGCGCCCCCGTCGCCGCGCATGACGGCGTCCAGCACCAGCAGCCGGGTGAGCGGACCGTGGACGAGCAGGTCCTCGAGTCCCTCCACGTGCCGGGCCCAGTGCCGGTCGTAGTGCACGCGGTGGGTGTTGAAGGTGATCGCGGAGAACCGGAAGAGGTGCCGGGAGTCCAGCGTGTGCCGGTGTGCGCGCCTGCCCTCCGTGTCGGCCCTGCGCGCCGGGGCCGGTGCCGCGCCCTCCTCCAGGAAGACGTCGTGCCACGTGCTCTCGACGGCCAGCTCGCCGGCCACGAAGTACCGCCTTTCGATGTCGGCGAAGACGAGCCGCCCGCTCTTGCCGACCTTCTCCGCGATGCGCCCCGGCCGCACACGCTGCTCGACGGTGTCCCCCAGCCGGATCGGCCGGTGGAAGAGCGTGTCCTCACCGGCGTACATCCTGCGCGGCAGATCGATCCCCGGCAGCACGTCGTCCTGCGGCGTACCGTCCGGGCGCAGCCCCTCCACACTGGAGGAGAAGGGGAAGTACAGCCCCTCCCACCCCGGGGGGAGCGGATCGCCCAGTGACAGCTCCGAGCGCTGCGGGGCGAAGGTCCCCCGGTAGTCCTCCGCCGGCGCGAGGTCCATGCGCTGCGTCCGTGACACGGTGTCGGCGCCCATCAGAGTGTCCTCCGCTCCTTCAGCGCGGCGATCTCCTCAGGCGAGTAGCCGACGGCCGCGAGCACCTGATCGTTGTGCTCGCCGAGCCGGTTGGCGGTCCTCGCAGGGTCGGCGGGGGTCTCGCTCAGCTTGATCGGCTGACCGAACATCCGCAACCGGCCCATGGCCCCGTAGTCCGCCTCGACGACCATGTCGCGCTCCGCCGTGCCGGGATCCTCGACCACGTCCGCGATGGTGCGGAGCGCGGTCAGCGGCACCACGTCTCCCGCGAGCTTCTCCAGTTCGGCCTGGGTGCGGTTCGCGAACCAGGAGTCGACCAGCGGTTTGACCTTCCGGTCGTAGACATCCTTGTCGAAGCGCTTGCGCATGGTGTCGGTCTCCGGGTCGTCGGCGGCCTCGGGGGTGCCGAACAGCTCGCAGCTGACCTTCCACAGCTTGTCCGTGTACCCGGCGAAGAACACCTGCCCATCGGCGCAGTCGAAGAGTTCGTACGGCCGCACCCACGCGTGCTCGTTGCCCGCGGGTTCGGCGGTCGTGCCGTTGACCGTGTAGTCGACCACGGCCGTCTCGGTGAGCGCGATGATGCTGTCGACCTGGGCGACGTCGACCTTCTGCCCGTCACCGCCGCGCTCGACGTGGCGGACCGCAGCCAAGGTGCCGATGACGGCGAACAGGGCCGCCGAGAGGTCGCCGATGGTGGTCCCGACGCGGACCGGCGCCATGCCGGGATATCCGTTCATGGACCACAGGCCGCCCGCCGCCTGGGCCGTACTGTCGAAGGCCGGACGGCGGCTCCGGGAGCCGGTGTGGCCGTAGCCGGAGATCGCGGTGTACACGATCTTCGGGTTGACCTCCTTGAGCACGTCGTAGCCGACGCCGAGCTTCTCCATGGTGCCGGGCCGGAAGTTCTCCACCAGCACGTCCGCCTTTGCCACGAGGTCCTTGAGGACCTTCGTGCCCTCCTCGTGGGCGAGGTTGACCGTCATACCCAGTTTGCCCCGGTTGTACTGCCCGTAGTAGCCGCTGAACTCCTGCGCGGCCGCTGCCCCGGCGCCCTCGGCGCCCTCCTGGTCCTGCGCGGTCAGGTACGGGGGGAACCCGCGGGAGACGTCGGGATCGTTGGGGTTCTCGATCTTGACGACCGTGGCCCCCATGTCGGCGAGGATCTGGGCGGCGTAGGGGCCGGCCAGCACCCGCGAAAGATCCAGCACGACGATCCCGTCGAGTGCCCCGTCTCCGCCGCCGAGCTGGCGGATGAGGTCCGGCGTGGCGTCCATGGTCGTCTCACTCCCTGGTGTCGGGCTTGGGGTCGGAGGCCGCGCGGGGTGCCGCTCGGGCGGCGGGCACCGGGTCGCGTCCTCCTCATCGGTCAATCGGAGGATCCTCGCAGTTCAGCGAGCGCCTCGCGGGCGTACTCCCCCCGGATGCGCCCTGCCGCGACCATCCGGGCGGCCACCTCCGACACCTCCGCACCCACCGCGCCGGCCGAGGCCGCGAGGGTGCGGGCGTGCAGCGCCATGTGCCCGCGCTGGATCCCCTCCGCGGCCAGGGCCCGGCAGGCGGCCAGGTTCTGCACGAGGCCCACGGCCGCGATGACCTCTCCGAGTTCGAGGGCCGAACCGACTCCGAGAAGCGCGATCGCGGCCTGGGCGGTGGGGTGTGCCCGGGTGGCGCCGCCAACCAGGCCCACGGCAAGGGGCACCTCCAGCGTGCCCACCAGGTTGCCCGCCGCGTTCTTCTCGAAGCGCGAGAGCGCGGTGTAGCGGCCGTCCTTGACGGCATGGGAGTGGCATCCGGCCTCGACGGCGCGGGTGTCGTTCCCGGTGGCGAGCACGACGGCGCTGATGCCGTTCATGATCCCCTTGTTGTGGGTGGCGGCCCGGTAGGGGTCCGCGGCGGCGAAGGCGCCCGCGAGGACGATGTCGTCGACCACCCGGGAGCCGCCCAGCAGCGCCGCGTCGAACTCGCCGCGCACCCGCACGAGCCGCCGGTCGGCCTTGTTGCTGAGAATGCGCAGGAGCGAGCGGCCGCCGGAGAGCTCGGCCAGCCGGGGGGCGAGGGCCTCCGCCATCGTGTTGACGGCATTGGCGCCCATGGCGTCGCGGACGTCCACGATCAGGTGCACGACGAGATGGGTCCCCGAGGCCGTGGGTACCGCGCGGACCTCAAGGGACCGGGCTCCGCCGCCCAGCGTCACCAGGACGGGGTCCTGCTCGTTGGCGTGGGCGATGATCTCCTCTTCGGCCTCGAGGATCGCGAAACGGGCGTCCTCCGGGTTGGGGACGTCCACGAGCTGGACCTGGGAGATCATCACCGGCCCCGTGGTGGCGGCCCGGAGTCCGCCGAGCCCGCGGGCCATCCGTGCCGCGTTGGACGCGGCGGCCACCACGCTCGGCTCTTCGATGGCCATGGGAACGAGGTAGTCGCGGCCGTTGAGGGTCAGGTTGGTCGCGACTCCCAGCGGGACGCCGAAGACCCCGACGGCGTTCTCGATCATCTGGTCGGCCTGGTCGAGGCCGAGGCCGTCCCGGGGCTCGAAGGCGCCGGGGTCCGCCGCGGAATGCTCGGTGACCTTCGCGCGGCGGTCCTGGACACTGAGCTCTCGGAGCCCGGGGATACGGCTGTTGACCGGCACGAAGCCACCTCCTGCGCACGGCACCCGGCAGGAGCGCCGGGCAGCCTTCTCACGATTCAGTGGCGAGGCTAGTGCCGGGCCGCGACGCACCGCATGGTCCGGGATCACATGAAAAACGCGCTTCACTGTGCCATGCGTCCATGCCGTGCTCATCCGCCCCCGCCGATGAGGCGTTCCCGCATCTCGTCCATGCGTACCGCCAGGGAGATCCGGAAGTAGTCCTCGTCGTCGCGCCAGCCGCGGTCGAGGATCCGGTCCAGTCGATCGAGCCGCTGGAGGATCGTGTTGACGTGGAAGTTGAGGGCGCGCGCGGCCTGGGTGGGGCTGGCTCCGTGGTGGACGTAGGCCCTCAGGGTGCGGAGCAGTTCCGTCCCTCGCTCGGCGTCGTAGCGCTTGACCTGCCCGAGGGTCCGGTGCAGGAAGTGCGTCATCGCGGGGGCGTCGGCGTCGAAGACGGCGGCGTAGGGAAGGTAGTCGCTCGTCCGGGCCAGGACATCGGAGACCTTGAGCGCCTCCAGCAGCCGCACCGTCTTCTTGACGAGGGGGAACTGCGTGCTCGACTCCCCCGGGGGCGGCATCACGCCGAGCACCTCGCCCTCGATGTGGTGGGCGATTCCCCTCCGGATCTCCTCGGCCCGGTCCTCCAGCCCGGGCCCGCCCAAGACGACGACGAGCCCTTGGTGCTCTCCCCCGAGTGACGGCGCGGGTGCCAGCGACGCCGCCAGGCGCACCGCGCGGCCGCGCTGCCCGGCCGGCACGGAGAGCGCGAGGAGCGAGGTGAGGTCCGCGACGTCCACACCCCGCTGCCTGCCCCGGGCGGAGGCGTCCTGCCGGCGCCCGCCGTCCGCCGAGAGCAGGTCGGCGATGAGTTCGCTGTGCACGCGGTACTCCACCTCGGCGACGGCCTCCTGCGAGAGGAGGAGCAGGGCGCACACCTGCGCCGCGCGCTCGACGGTGCGTGCGTCCACATCGCTGAGGGGGAATCCGCCCCCGCCGAGGAAGACGGTGCCCAGGTGCCGCTCTCCCGCTGCGAACGCGGCGACCGCGTCGACGGGGCCGTCGTCCAGCGCGATGAGGCGCCCCGACTCCGCGCTGCGCCGCACCGCCTGGAGCAGTTCGGGGTCCTGGGGCGCGCCGGCCGCCGCCAGGCCGCCGCCCGCCGCGGCCAACGGGTTTCCCGCCTGGTCGCTCAGTGCCACGGGCCGCGCGAGCTCCTCGGCGAGCGTCGCCGCCACCGTGCTGAAGTCTCCGCCGGTCAGAACGGCTTCCACCAGCTTCCGGTGCACGGTGTGGGCCCTGTCCCGCTGGACGAGGTGTTCGGTCAGGCGCGAGAGCGCCCGGCGGGACTCGTCCTCGGCGCGCTGGAGGCTCCGCAGCGTCCGCGCGGTCTGGAGGACAACGGAGGCGTGATTGGCGAGCGCGGTCAGCAGCGCGGTGTCCTCAGGGGTGAACGCGTGCTCCTCCCTGGTCGCGACGAAGACCACCCCGAGGACCTCGTCCTCCGCCAGCATGGGGACGCCGAGCATGGAGACGATGCCCTCCGCGGCCACCGCCGCGTCGATCCCGGCCTCGTGGCGGCCGGTCTCGAAATCCGCGTATCGGAGCACCGACTCCCCGGAACGGCGCTCCACCACGAAACTCGCCAACCCCTTCCCCGGCGGCACCCGCAGCGCCTGGAACTCGGGGGAGACGGAGCCGATGGTCCTGCGGACGAACAGTTCACGGGTCTGCGGGTCGTACTCCGAGAGGTACGTCAGATCGCTGCCCATCATCTGGTGGGCGCGGTCGACGATCTTCTCCAGCAGGACCTCGCCGTCACGCTCGGCGGCGAGCTCCCGTGCGCTGGAGAACAACGCTCCCAGCTCGTGCTCCCGGCGGCGCAGCCGCGCCCGCTCGCGCCTGCTCCTGGCGATCCGCTCGGAGAGGTCCCGGACCGTGCGTCCGTCCAGGCCGAGAGAGGACAGGGCCCTGGAGGCGTCGGCCGCGCTCTCGGTGTCGCCGTCGGTGATCGAGGCGACGAGCATCGCCACCGCCGCGTCCCTGGACAAGGCCGGTTCGTCGGCGGGCCGGCCGGTCCCTGCCTGGTGTTCCACGCAGACCTCCACGTGACGCGCATGAGTGGGATGAGAGCTCATGAATCGAGCCCATCAATGTGGCGAAGATACATGTCACGGCTGTGGTGCCCCTCACTACCTTGCATTGATGGCGCACATGGGCACCGGCAGCAGCCCCCATGCACCCGCCCCGACCGCACGGGTTGACCCGAGGGAGAGTGGTATGACCGCCGCACACGACATCGACCGTGCCGGTCTGGACTCCCGCCGCCAACGGCGGCGTGCCGTCATCGGCAGCTCCGTGGGCACCATCATCGAGTGGTACGACTTCACGCTGTACGGTCTTGCCGCTGCGCTGGTCTTCGCTCCGCTGTTCTTCGGCGGGAGCGATCTCGCCGGCACCCTCGGCGCCTTCGCCACCTTCGCCGTCGGCTTCCTGGCCCGACCCATCGGCGGCCTGCTGCTCTCCCACTTCGGCGACAGGATCGGCCGCAAGGGGACCCTGCTGGTCACCCTGCTGATCATGGGCGGTGCCACAACGCTCATCGGCGTCCTGCCCACCCACGAGTCGATCGGCCTGTGGGCGCCGGTCCTGCTGATCTTCCTGCGGATCTTCCAGGGCGCCGGGGCGGGCGCGGAGTTCGCCGGGGCCATGACCATGGCCAGCGAATCCTCGGCGACGGGACGGCGCGCCTTCACCGCCGGGTTCCCGGGCGCCTCCGTCTACGTGGGAATGGCCCTGGCGACGGCCACCTTCGCCGCCCTCACCGGGTCGATGTCCGATGAGACGTTCCTCGCCTGGGGGTGGCGCCTGCCGTTCCTCGCCAGTGTGGTGATCGTCGCCGTCGCGCTGTACTTCCGGTTCCGGGTGAAGGAGACCGCCGCCTTCGAGGCCGCGGAGGAGGCGGCCGCCGTCAGCCGTGCGCCCGTCGTGGACGCGGTGCGCAGCCACTGGCGCTTCCTCCTGCCGGGTATGGCGCTCTTCGTCTTCACGCTCCCCTGGGTCTACATCGTGCAGACGTTCGCGGTCTCCTACACCACCGGGACCCTGAACGTGGACTCCACGCACACGCTCATCGGCCTGCTCACCGCCATGCTGCTCACCATTCCGGCGACCCTCGCCGCGGGGGCCCTCGCGGACCGGATCGGCCGCAAGCCCCTCCTCATGGGGGCCGCCGTCTTCGGCGTGGTCTTCGCCTTCCCCATGTTCATGCTCTACGAGACCGAGAACTCCCTCCTCGTGGCGCTGGGGCTCATCCTCGGTCTCGCCGTGATCCAGGGAGCGACCATCGGCGTCTCCGCGGCGATGATCGCCGAGATCTTCCCGACCCGGATGCGCTGGAGCGGCATCGCGCTCTCGCGAGAGCTGCCCGCCGCCGCCGCGGGCGGCACCGCGCCCATGGCGGCCACCTGGCTGGTCTCGATGGGCGGCGGAACCCCGTGGCTGGTGGCGGGCTACCTGGTCGTGCTCAGCCTCATCGGCGTCGTCGGCATCCTGTACCTGCCCGAGACCCTCGTCAAGGCGCCTACGGGCGGCGGTACACCCGTTGCCCGCGGAACCACGTCTCCTCGACCCTGACCCGGGAGATCTCGTCCTCGGGGACGGTGAATACGTCGTCGCCGAGCACAACGAAGCAGGCATGGTGGCCGGGGGCGATCCGCCCCAGCCCGGCCAAGCGGGTGAGCCGGGCGGCGCGGGCCGTGTAGAGCAGTACGGCCTGGGGCACCGTCACCGCTGCGGCCTGGCCGATGTCGGCGCCGGTGTAGGCGCGGCGGCGCACCGCCGCCTCGATGGAGACGAAGGGGTCGTCGGCCTCGCTCCACGCGGTGGCGGGGCAGTCCGAGGAGAGCGCCAGCGATTCCACCTCCCGGTAGAGGGAGCGGATCGGATAGGCGTCCGGCACCTGGTCCGGGCGCAGGTTGTGCTCATACGCCTCGTACTCCGAGTACAGGAAGATCGTGTGCGTGGCGATGCCGAAGGTCATCCGGGCCTTCCGGAGCCGCCCGACCAGCGCGGGGCTCATCAGGGTCGCGTGCTCGATCCGCACCGAGGGCCGACCGTCCAGCCACGGCTCCTGGTCCCCGAATGCCTCCACCACGTGCGCGATGGCGCGGTCCCCCATGGCGTGCACGGCCAACTGCACCTCGTTGCGGCGGGCCCAGTCCGCCGCCGCCCGCAGGTCCGCGTCGGTGATGGTCCGCATCCCGTGGTCCGCCGACTCCGGATACGGCGTGCAGACCCAGGCCGTGCGGTTGGAGTAGGTGCCGTCCATGAGCACTTTGACCCCGCCCACGTACACGGGGCCCTCGCGTTCGTCGCCGCGGAGGTCCTCAAGGGGGGATTCCGGGTCCCATCCGAGGAACAGTGCGCTGTGCGGGAACGGTGTGCGCGCGGCGACCGAGCGGTACAGGGCGAGGGGGTCCGGCATCGCGGTGGCCAGCAGGTCGCACACGCCGACGATGCCGCGGCGGAAGAGCCTCTCGCCCACCGCGCTGAGGAGATACTCGCGCTCGGAGACGCCGCGCCGCGGAATGTGGCGGCTCACCGCCAGGGTCGCCTCCCTCTCGGTCAGGATGCCGTTGGGGCGGCCCGACGCATCGCGTTCGAACCTGGCACCCGGCGGGTCCGGTGTCTGGGCGGTGATCCCGGCGAGCTCCAGCGCGCGGGTGTTGCACACCGCCGAGTGGCGGTCGGCGCGCCAGACCATCACCGGCCGCCCGGTGGACACGCGGTCGAGGTCGGCTGCGGTCGGCGAGCGCCCCTCCGGATACTTCGTCTCGTCGTAGCCCGTGCCGATGATCCACGCCCCGTCTCCGGCACCGCGCGCGGGGTTGGCGCGCAGCGCGTCGACCAGGCCGTCCAGTGAGCCCACCCGGGGCGGGAGGCACTCGGTCGCGTCGGCGGTGTCGGCCATGAGCGCGGGGTGGAGGTGCATGTCCAGCAGCCCGGGGAGCACCGTTCGACCCCCCAGGTCGCGGGCGCGGCGCCGGGCCGCGCCCGACAGCTCGGCGGCGTCCCCCACCCAGTCGATGACGCCCCCGCTGATGCGGAAGGCCGAGGCGAAGTCGGTCTCGCTCTCGGCCGTGAACACCTTGGCGTTGACGAAGACCTGCTCGTCGGCCTGCCCGTTGACCTGCTCGTTCATTGGTGCCCTTCTCTTGAGGTCGCCGGCGCCGCTCACGCCAGGGCATCGGCGCCGTGGACGACCCTGCCGCCCACGACGGTGGCGACAACCGCGATGTCGGCCAGGTCCCGGGGGTCGACGGCGAACGGGTCCGCGTCCAGCACCGCCAGATCCGCCAGCAGTCCCGGCACGATCCTGCCCTTGATCCCCTCCTCGCCGGCGGCGTAGGCCGATCCGTGGGTGTAGGCGCGGACGGCCTGCTCCACCGTGAGCCGCTCCTGCGGCCCGATCAGCCGCCCCTGGGCGGTACGGCGGTTCACCATGGCGTGGATCCCCTTCATCGGATGGGCGTCCACCACGGGGGTGTCGGAACTTCCGGGCAGGACCACCCCGGCGTCCAGGAAGCTCTTCATCCGGTAGACCGAACGGCTGCGCTGCTCCCCGAGGGCGTCGAGGAAGCCGTCGCCGAGTTCCCACAGGAACCGGCCTTGGGGTACCGGCACGATTCCGGCGCGCGCGATCCGCTGCACCGCCTCCGGCGAGGCGATGCCGCAGTGCTCGATGCGGTGCCTGGCGTCATGGCGGGGGTGGCGCCGCTGCGCCTCCTCCACGTGGCCGACCGCGAGGTCGACGGCGCGGTCCCCGATGGCGTGCACCGCGAGCTGCCATCCGCTGCGATGCAGCAGCCCCAGGGTCTCCGCAAGGCGCTCGGGGTCGAAGGCCAGCATCCCCCGGCCGGGCTCCTCCCCGGGGGCGTGGGCGCAGTAGGGCTCGTGCAGTGCGGAGGTCCGGCCGATGAGCGAGCCGTCGCTGAGGACCTTGACCGCGCCCAACCGCAGGAACTCGTCCCCGAAACCGGTTCTCAGGCCCAGGTCGAGCCCCCATCCGTCCACTCCGGGCTCGAGCCCCGCCAAGGCGTGCGTCGTGGTGATGTACGGCATGGCGGTGACCCGGACTCCGAGGCTGCCGCGCTCGCGGGCCGTGAGGTAGCCGTGCAGGTCCGCGCGGCCCATGCCGATCCCGTCCAGCCCCCCGACGCCCGGATCGGTGATGCTGGTGATGCCTTCGGCGAGCGCGGTGCGGGACGCCGTGTCCAGGAAGCCGACCAGTTCGTCGATCCGGTGCGGCTTCAGCGTGGCGTCGAACCACTTCTTGGCGTTCTCCAGCAGCAGGCCCGTGGCGGCGCCGTCGGCACCGAGGACGATCCGCCCGCCGGGGATGTCCGGCGGTCTCCGCAGGTCCGCGATCCCAGCGGCGCGCAGGGCCGCGGTGCTGGCCACCGCGATGTGCTCCGACACGTGGGAGAGCAGCACCGGGCGCCCGCCCCCGGCGGCGTCGAGCTCCTCCCGGGTGGGGAACCCGCCGATCCTGTTCTGGTCGAATCCCCCGCCGCGGACCCACTCGTCCGGGGCCAGTTCCCGGGCCTTGTGCGCCACGAGGCCGAGGAGCCTGTCCCGGGTCGGGGCCGCCGCGTGGCCGACGTCCAGCGTGGCGAGCCGGCGGCCCCGGAGGGCCAGGTGGTGGTGTGCGTCGTTGAAACCCGGGACGACGGTGCGTCCCCCGAGGTCGACGGTCTCATGCGCCGCAGCGCACTCCCTGTCGTCGTCGAGGGCCGCCACCCGTCCGTACGTGACGCAGAGCGACCGCGCCCAGGGCCGTCCCGGGTCCCCGGTCCAGATCGCACCGTTGACGAAGGCCACGTCTGCTCGCACGGTTCGATGCTCCTTCTCTGCTCGGCGGTCAGTCTCTGATCCGGAAGCCCGGGGCGCCGGGGACGGAGTCCAGCAGCCGGGACGTGTACTCGTCCCGCGGGGCGGTGAAGATCTGCTCGACCGCGCCGAACTCCCGCAGTTCCCCCGACCTGAGCACGGCGACTTCGTCGCTGACGTGCCGGACGACGGCGAGGTCGTGCGAGATGAACAGCATGGTGAGCCCCAGTTCCGCCCGGAGCTGCGCGAGCAGTTCGAGCACCTCCACCTGGACGGAGAGGTCCAGTGCGGAGGTGATCTCGTCGGCGACCACGATCCGGGGGCGCGTGCACAGCGCCCGGGCTATGGCGATCCGCTGGCGCTGCCCGCCGGAGAACTCGTGGGGGTACTTCGCCGCCGCGGACGCCGGGAGCTCGACCCGCTCGAACCACTCCTCGATGGCGGAGCGGTGCCGCCGGGCGTCGGCGCGCAGCGGGTCCATCGCCTCGGCGAGGGCCTGCCCGGCCGTGCGTCGCGGACTCAGCGAGGAGAACGGGTCCTGGGGGATGAGCTGGAGCAGGCCGGGGTCGCGCCTGCGGCGACTGGTGCCGGCCGAGAACCGCTCCCCGCCGATGACGACGCGTCCCGTATCGATCGGCACCAGCCCGGCGAGCACCTTCGCCAGGGTCGACTTCCCGGAGCCCGACTCCCCCACCAGCCCCACCGACCGGGAGTAGGGGATGGTGAAGGAGACGCCGCGCAGCGCCTCGGTCCGGGCGGTGCCGGACCCGAGGACCACGCCGAGCCCGTCGACCTCCACCGCGGGGCGCTCAGGGACGGCCTGCTCCGAGGCCGCGCCGTCCGCCGTCTCCCTGCTCATTCGTTCGCCTCCTCGGCCGAGGGCTCCATGTACTGCGCCGCTGCCAGCAGCGACCGGGTGTACGGGTGCTTGACCTCGCCCCGGGCGAGCTGCTCACGGGTGAGCTCCTCGACGACCTCTCCCTCCTTCATCACCAGCACCCGGTCGCAGAGCGCCTCCACGACGCCGAGGTCGTGGGAGATGAACAGCACCGCGGCGCCGAGGGAGCCGCTCGCCGCGACGAACTGCCGGAGCACCTCGGCCTGGACCGTCACGTCCAGGGCGGTGGTGGGCTCGTCCGCGATGATCAGCTTCGCGTCGGTGAGCAGCGCGGAGGCGATCATCGCCCGCTGGAGCATCCCGCCGGAGAGTTCGTGCGGGTGCTGCCTGCCCCTGCTGTCCGGTTCGCTGATGTGCAGCCGGCGGAACTCCGCGGCCAGCGCCCGGCGGGCCGCGCGCCGGTTCATCCCCTGGTGGACCCGGGCGACCTCGGTGAGCTGGTTCTCCAGCCGCAGCGCGGGGTTGAAGGTGGAGACGGGGTCCTGATAGATCAGGGCGACGTCGCGGGCCAGGTCGCCGGAGCGGACCGGGCCGAGCAGGTCGTGGCCGACGGTGGTCACCTCCGCGGCCGTGGCGTCGACCCCGTCGGGCACCAGTCCGGCGGCCGACATGGCGGTGAGCGACTTGCCCGACCCGGACTCGCCCACCAGGCCGAGGATCTCGCCGGGGGCGACGTCGAAGGACACCCCCCGGACCAGCTCCCTGCCCTGGGCGGTCGCCACCTTCAGGCCCCGGACCCGCAGCGCGGCCGCCCCGGCCGCCCCGCCCTGCTCCCTGTGCGCGGCCGCCATCTCCTGTGACAGCTCGTCGGCCCGGTGCAGCATGCCGCTGCGGCGGCCGCGCACGAGCCGCCGCAGGCGCGGGTTGCTCCGCGCGGCGAGGCCGTCGCCGATGAACATCGCCGCCACGCCGGTGAGCACGAGCATCACGCTGGGCCCGACGATCTGGATCGGCTGCGTGTAGGTGTTCGGGAGTCCGTCGGCGAGGAGGCGGCCGAAGTCGTAGTCCGGGTTCTGCACGCCCAGGCCGATGAAGGAGAGGCCGGAGAGCTCGGTCAGGGTGACCGCGAAACTGTTGGCGCTGAGCACCAGCAGCGCCTCCCCGAGGTTGGGCAGGACGTGCCGGACGAGGATCACCGGCCGCGGGACGTTGAGCAGCTTCGCGGTCGAGACGTAGTCGCGCACCATGATGGGCGCGGCCATGGTGGCGCTCAGCCGCACGAACGCCGGGATGCCCGCGATTCCGACGGCGAGGGTCGCCGACATCGCGCCCGGCCCGAGGATCGCCGCGATCACCAGCGCCATGACCAGGGCGGGGAACGCCACGGCGACGGCGTTGGCGGTGAGGACGAGGTTGCGGACGCGGGGGGAGAGCATCCAGACCAGCAGGCCGACGGCGACCCCGAGCACCACCGAGATGGCGGTGGCGGAGACGGTCAGCACCAGGGTGAGCCGGGTGGCGACCAGGGCACGGGCGAAGAGGTCGCGGCCGAACTCGTCGGTGCCGAGGAGGTGCTCCCCGGAGGCCCCCTGGCGCCTGTCGTCGGTCAGGCCGACGGCGTCCGCGTCGAGGAGGACGGGGGCGAGGACCGCCACGAGCACCAATGAGCCCATGAGCGCGAGCCCGATGGCGAGCATGGGGCCCGGCCGGCGCGAGCGCCGTGCGGCCGCGGCCGGGACCTCCTCCGGCTGGATCGGGGGAATCGCGCTCATGCCAGGACCTTCCCTGCTCGGAGGGTACGAGGATCGACGAGGGCGAGGATGATGTCGATGGCGGTGTTGAGTGCCACGGCGACCGCGCCGACGGTGAGGATGATCCCCCGGGTCATCGGATAGTCCCGCTCGATGATCGAGTCCACGACGGCGCGGCCGAGCCCGGGCCAGGCGAAGACGCTTTCGATGATGATCGCCCCGCCGATCATGCCGGCGAGGATCAGCCCGGAGAGGGTCAGCGTGGAGGCCAGCAGGTTCGGCACGGCATGCTTCGCGTACTGCCGGAACGTGCTGATCCGCCGCCCGCGGGCGGTGCGCATGTAGTCCTGTTCGAGCACCACGGCCGCCTCCCGCCGCACGAGCCGCGACATCGACGCGATCGGGCCCAAGGCGATCGCGATGGTGGGGAGCACATAGGAGTACAGCGAGTCGGCGCCGGCGGCCGGCAGCACGCCCCAGTTCACCGCGAAGACCACGATCAGCACGGCGCCGATCACGTACACCGGCAGCGCCAGGACCACGCCCGTGGCCCAGCCGAAGGCCGAGTCGAGCCACGGGTTGCGGTTTCCGCGGGTGAGCCCGGCCACCGCCAGCCCAAGCGCCAGCGAGACCCCCAGGGTGAGCGCTATGCCGAACAGCGCGATCGACGCCGTGAACGGGAGCCGGTTGGCGATGACCTCGCTCACCGGCTGGCCGGTGCGGAAGGATTCGCCCAGGTCCGCGGTGAGCACACCGCTGAGGTAATCCCAGAACTGCGCCGCCAGGGGCCGGTCCAGGCCCAACCGCGCGCGGGTGTCCTCGACCTGCTCCGCTGTCGCGTCGACTCCGGCGACCACCCGCGCGGCGTCGCCGGGGATGAGGTGGGCGATGGCGAAGGTGATGACGACCAGCGCCACCATCGCGAGCAGGAGTTCCGCGGCCTTGCGCAGCAGGAAGGCCGGCCACGGCCTGGTCGTGATCGCATTCATGGTGCCCCCTGGCGGGTCTCGGCGGCGCACGGACTCGGGGCGGGCACCGGCCGGTCGTCCGTCCGGTGCCGCGCTGGCGGCGGGGTCAGTCGAGGATGCGCAACGTGGTCGCGTCCTCGCGGCCGCCGGGGACCTCGACGGCGTAGCCGTCCCTGCTGACGATGGACTGGGTCACCATGGAGAGCGGGATGAAGTCCACCGTTTCGAGCGCCGCCCGCTGAGCGGTGTCCCAGTGGCGGCACATCTCCGCATCGGACTCGGCGCTCAGCGCCGCCTCCAGCGCCTCCGCGGCCTCGGGGTTCACGGAGTGGGTCATGTTCCGGCCCCCGTCCTCGTGCCACTCGCCGAGCACCGTGGTCAGGCCCCACGAGATGGTCCCCATGTTGTTGACCGTGGCGTAGACCGTGACATCCCAGGTCTCGGGCTCGTCGTAGAGCCGGGCGACCCAGCTGCCGACGTCGGTGTTCTGCAAATCGGCATCGGCGCCCGCGGCGTTGAGCCGCTCCCGGACGTAGACGGTCGCGGAGCCGTTCGGGCCGATGGCGTCACTGCCCACCACCTTGACCGGGACTCCGTCGAGGGCGTCGGAGGCGGCATCCCCGTCCTGGTCGAGGAGCAGTGACTCATCGGTGTTGGCGCACTGCATGGTGTCGTCGCCCAGGGTGGCGATCAGTTCGCCTTCGGGGTCGACGATCTCGCGCAGGGCCTCCCTGTCGATCAGTCGGGCCACCGCCCTGCGGAGCCCTTCGTCCCGGAAGGGGCTGCTCTCGCGGTGGTTGAACATGATGTAGTACTCGCCGGTGGTCGCCGTGGTGGTCCCGAAGCCGCCGTCGTCCGCGAACCTGCTCAGCTCTTCGGCTTCGACCGGCGCGACGTCGAGTTCGCCGCTGAGGAGCTGGTTCGCCACGGCGTCCTCTGCCCCGACGATGAACTCGAGGTACTTCGCCGGGGTGCCTTCGAGGGGTTCGGAGTACTCCACCCAACTGTCGTAGTCCTCGCGCAGGGCGAAGTGGTAGTTCACGCCGCGGCGGTTCTCCGTGAGGACGTAGGGCCCGCTGAACGCGCCTTCGACCTCCCCCGCCGCGAGTCCTTCGGGGTCCGCGAGGCCGGCGGGGCAGATGACTCCGGCCTGGGGGATGGCGAGCCCCGGAAGCACCTCCGAGTGCGGTTCGCTCAATTCGATCGCGACCTCCCCGGCATCGTCGTCCGCCGTGATCGCCGCCTCGCCCTCGCCGAAGACCCCGCTGGTGTGGAGCGACTTCGTGTCCGGGTCCGCGAGGTATTCCAGGGACTCCGCGACGACGGTCGGCGTGATCTCGGTGCCGTCGGCGCACGTGTGCCCCGCACCGATGGTCAGCGTCACGCGGTCGGCCGACTGCTCCCAGGACTCGGCCAGGCCGGGGACGAGCTCGCCGTCGAGGTCCCTGCGGACGACGGTGTCGAAGGCGAGGCGGGCCGCCCGGTAGTCGTCGGTCGTCTGCGTCAGGGCGGGGTCGAACGTCGTCGGATCCTCGATCCACGCCCCGCGGATCGTCTCCCAATCCGCGCCCTCGCCGCCGGTCGTGCACCCCGAGAGCAGGAGCGCGCCCGCGCACAGGGCGGCCGAGACGGCCCGTCCTCTGCCCTGACCCAACATGGCGGTCCTCCCGGTCGGCCGGCTGCGAAGCGGCGGCGCCTCGACTGTGACGGACGTCGCAATGAAAGCAAGATCGCAGCAGGGTTTCACCGCTCATGCGTTGAAAACTCGACGCGGTCTTTCCTACACGTGTCTAACCGCGTGGCAGGCGCCGCGGTTGTTCACCCGGTGCGGGGGTGCCCGGCCCGGTCGCGGACGGCGAGCCAGAGTTGCAGGAGGAACCGGTGGCCGCCGTTGTCCAGCGACAGGCCGGTGTCCTTCTCGAACAGGCGCAGCCGGTAGTAGACCGTGGTGCGGTGCAGGTGCAGGGTGTCGGAGGTGCGGGCGACGCTGCCCGCGTGGCCGAGGAAGCACGCCACCGTCGCCAGCGACTCCTCCGACTGGGCCTCGATGGTGTCCTTCACCAGGTCGGGGAGCAGGGACGCGTCGATCTCGGGCCGGACGGCGATCTCCACCAGGGTCTCCAGGGGGTGATCCTCCCGAAGGGCGACCGGGTGCCCCTTCTCCGCCGCGATCCGGGCCGCGATCCGCGCCTGGTCGTAGGAGCGCGACGCGTCGGCGAGCGCGACGGCCGACCCCACCCCGAAGCGGAGCTGTTCCGACAGCGGCGGATCCAGCTCGGCCACCTTGGCGATGACGCGCCCCGCGGCTTTCGCGTACTCCGACCGCGCCGTGCCGCCGCGGCTGCCGATGAGCAGGAAGGCGTGGTCCTCGGTCACGGCGAACGCCGCCGCCTGGTCCCGCTGCGACTGGACGGCCTGCCGGAAGGCCCTGCGCAGCACCGCCGCCCGCTCGTCCGCGGTGCGGGAGGGCCAGGGCCGCGCGCCGACCATGGCAAGGGCGGTGACATCGGTCGAGTCCGCGAAGTAGCCGAGATCCGCGAGGTCGCGCGCCGCGGACGCCCGGTCGGCCGCCGCATCGGAGAGCAGCGCGAGCAGCAGGGCCTCGGCCTCGATCACGGACTCCTGCTCGTCCTGCTGCCGCCGCGCGAGCACGCGCTCCATCTCGCGGCCCGCGGAGAGGCACTGCCGCATGTCCTCCTCGGACAGCTCGTCGCCGTCGAGGAGGATCACCCACATCACTCCCAGCGGACCGTACCGGGAGCGCAGCGGGAAGCTCATGCGGTCGTGCTCGTGCCCGTCGATCCCCAGCGCCCGGCCGCGCCGCGGCTCGCGCCAGTGCGGGAACCCGGCGGCGAACGTCGCATCCCGGACCGGGCCTTCGATGCGCCGGTTCGCCAACGAGGTCAGCCGCAAGGGGTCGGCGTCGCCGAAATGCGTGCTGGACCCCAGGAGGCGGAGGTCGACGTCGTCGACGGCCACACTCCGCCGGATCCTCTGGGCAAGCCGCTCAGCAAGATCCGTAATGGCGTCCATGCCAGGATCCTACCGATTCACAGGTCCAGGACCAGGGTCTCCGTGACGCTCCGCGAGACACACGGGTACATGCGCCCTTCGGGCGCGCCCAGGAGGTCGCGGTGTTCGGGCTCCCCGTTCAGGACCCCGACCTCGCACGAGCCGCACACCCCTTCGCGGCACCCCGCCCCCACGGGGACGTCCTCCTTCAGCAGCGCGTCCATCAGCGTCTCGCCGGCGGGGACGGTGACCTTCTTCCCGCTGCGCGCGCACTCGGCGACGAACGCCCGGTCGTCCGCGAAGGAGCGCGGCTCGGCCCGGAAGCGCTCGACGTGCACCCGGCCGAACCGCTCGCCGCCGAAGGCCGCCTCGACCGCGGCGGTCATCCGGGCGGGCCCGCAGGTGACGATCTCGGAGCGGTCCGGCAGGGAGCGGGCCCGGGCGGGCAGGTCCAGCCGCCGCCCCTCGTCCGATGCGGCGACCACGACGGCGGCGTCCCCGGGCAGTTCGTCGAGGAACGGCATGCCCGCCCGGCTGCGCCCCGCGTAGAGCAGGGTGGGCGCGTACCCCCGCCGGACGTCCCGCACGAACATGGCCAGCACGGCCGTGATCCCGATGCCGCCCGCGATGTAGAGCGTCCCCGGCGGGGTGTCCTCGGGGAAGGTCGTCCGCGGCGCACCGACGCGCAGGCGCGTGCCGGGCCGCAGGAACAGGTGGATGTACTCCGAGCCCCCGCGGCTCAGCTCTTCGTGCTTGACCGCGATGCGGTAGCGGTACGGGTCGCCGGGGTCGCCGCAGAGCGAGTACTGGCGCCGGAGCCAGTTCGGGAGTTCGACGTCGAGGTGCGCGCCGGGCGGCCAGGCGGGCAGCGCCCCGCCGTCGGGGGCGCGGAGGGTGACGGCGCGGACCCCCTCCGCCGCCGCATGGACCTCGTCCACCACCAGCGCGGGCGGTATTGCGGCCGCCATCAGTAGAGGTTCCGGTAGGCGGACTTCTCGAGGCCGTCGTCGATGGCGTCCGCGCTGAACCGCCCATCGGCCCTGGCGGCGATCACCTCGCCGATGGTGGGGACCTGGTCGGCGAGGGCGGCGCTGCCGGGGTCCCAGAGCCGTGCGCGGATGATCGCCCGGCCGCAGTGCAGATAGACCTCCCGCACCCGCACGATGATGGCGACCTTGGGGACCTTCCCCTCGGCCTCCAGGCGCGCGAGGACGTCCGGGTCCTCCGAGAGGTACGCCGTGCCGTTCAGGCGCAGCGACTCGCGGTGGCCGGGCACCAGGAAGACCAGGCCGATGCGCGGGTCGGTCGCGAGGTTCTCGAAGGTGTCGAGGCGGTTGTTGCCCACCCGGTCCGGAAGGGCGAGCGTGTGCGGATCCAGGACCTTGACGAACCCCGGGTAGTCGCCCCGAGGAGAGCAGTCCGCGGTGCCGTCCGCGTGGGCGGTCGCCACGCAGACGAACGGGGAGTGCGCGATGAAGCGGTGGATGTGCTCGTCGACATGGTCCTGCACCTTGGCCTTGGCGGCCTCGCTGGGTTCCCCGATGAGCTCGCGGACGCGCGCAAGGGGCATGGGTTCGGGTCGCCGCGGCATCAGGCCCCCCAGACGTCGCGGTAGAGGCGCATCCAGTTGCCGCCCATGATCTTGTCGACCTCTTCCGTGCCGTAGCCGCGGCCCCGCAGTCCCGCGGCGATGTTCGGGATCTCGGCGTTGGTCTCCAGGCCCTTGATGGCGGGGTTGGGGCCGGGGATCCGCACGTCGAAGTGGGGCGTGGTGCCGTGCAGCCGGGCCAGGTACTCGAAGAAGTCCCTGTCGTGGCCCTCGCACTGGTCGGTCGCGATACCCACGTGGTCGATGCCGGCCACGTCGAGCAGCCGCTCCAGGCCGTCCAGGTACTCCGCCATACCGGCGTCGAATCCGCTGGGCAGGAACTGGGGGTAGGCGTTCGCCCCGATGACCCCGCCCTTCTCGGCCAGGGCCCGGACCAGCGCCGCGGGCTTGTTGCGGGGGTGGTCGCAGAACTCCCGCAGATTGGCGTGGGTGAAGGCGACGGGCCGGTCGGAGTCCTCGATCGCATGGCGGCTGCTCTGGTCGCCCACATGGGAGAGGTCGACGAGGATCCCCAGTTCGTTGAGCTTCTTGACCGCCTTGACGCCGAACATGCTGAGTCCTTCGTCGGCGGGCTCGTAGCAGCCGTTGGCGACCAGGTTCCTGACGTTGTAGGCGAGTTGGACGATCCGCACACCGAGCACGTGGAACGCCTCGAGCCGCTCGATGTCGTTCCCGATGGGGGCGATGTTCTGCCAGCCGAGGACGATCCCCACCCGGCCGGTTTCGTGCGCGCGCACGATGTCCCGGGTGGTCCGGACCGGTAGGAGGGCGTCCGCCTCTTCGCGGAAGCGGCGATGCCATGCGGCCGTTGCGTCGACGGTCGCCTCGAAGCCCTCCCAGATGGCGATCGTGGCGTTGACCGCGGTGACGTTCCCGCGCGCGAGGCTGGTGTAGACGCCGGGGCTCCCCCAGTTGCTGGGATTGCAGCCGTCGATGGTGATGCCGTGGACCATGGGCCCCATCCAACCAACGTCCGGCCGCCCTCCGCACCGCGCAGGCGTTGAAAGTGCGACGTGGGCTTTCCTACACCTGCCGCATGGGTTCTCGGGAACCTTCGATCCCTATAGGTCGATAACGCTGCGCGGCACGCCGACCATGGTCCCCAGTTCACTCGTGCAGTCAGCCGTGCAGCCAGCGCAGACGGGACGTCGCCATGCCGAAGGGCTATTCTCACATCGTCGTCGGTGCCGGGTCCGTGGGCTCGGCCGCCGCCTATTGGCTCGGTCAGCGGGGTGCCGAGCGGGTCCTCGTCCTCGACCGGTTCGGGCCGCTCCACCCCTTCGGCTCCTTCGGGGACCACTCCAGGATCATCCGCCGGGTCTACCCCTCCACCGCGTACTCGGGGCTGACCGACGCGATGTACGAAGCATGGGCCCATGTGGAACGGGAAAGCGGACTGCCGCTGGTCACCACCACCGGCGGACTGGATCTCGCCGAGGAGGGCACCGCCGGGCACGCCCACATCGACAACTGCCGACGCGCCCTGGACGAACTCGGCTTCGCCTATGACCCGCTCACCGCCGATGACATCAGGGAGCGGTTCCCGCAGTGGAGGGTCTCCGACGGGACCCTCGGCATCTTCCAGCCCGACGCCGGTGTGCTGGACATCCGCCGGGCGGTGAGCGCGCACACGTCCCTCGCCCAGGCGTCCGGCGTGGAGTTCCGGACCGGGGCGGTGGAGGGCGTCGAACTCGCCGCGGACAGTGTCGGCGTCCGCGTCGCCACGCCGGACGGGACCACCGAGACACTCCGGGCGGACCGGCTCATCGTGGCGGCCGGCTCCTGGATGGGCCCACTGATGTCCGACCTCGGCCTGAGGTTCACCCTCACCCTGTCCCAGGAGCAGGTCAGCTACTTCAGCAGCGGACACCTCTCCGCGTTCACCCCGGACCGGCACCCCGTCTGGATCTACCACGGCCGGCAGGACACCTACTACGGCTTCCCCGTCTACGGCGAGGCGGCCACCAAGCTGGGCAGGGACATGCGGGGCCGCTTCATCGAGAGTGCGGACCGGGTCTTCGAGGGCGACGACGCCGAGGGGGAACTCCTCGCGGCGTTCCTGCGCGAGCACCTCCCCGAGTCCGCGGGCCCGGTCCTGGCCCACCGGACCTGCGTCTACGACATGCCCCCTGACCGCGGCTTCGTACTGGACACCCTGCCGGGCCATCCGCATGTCGCGGTCTTCAACGGGGCAGGGCACGCAGCGAAGTTCGCCGGCCTCGCCGGCCGGATCCTGGCCGACTTGCAGACCGCAGGAGCGACTCCGCACCCGATCGGGGCGTTCAGCCTCGCCCGGCCGGCCGTCTCCGACCCGGACCATCCGATCACCTTCAAACTGGACTCTCCGTAGAGCGACGGCGAGCCGACCCGGAGCGACAGGTATCGTTAAAATAAGTCATGCAACTGACTTAATACGTGTCGCGTGGCGCGGCGACCGGCAGGACTCCCGGCCGCCGGCCGGAAGTCCTGCGCCCGTGCCCCCGGAACTGCCGAGAGGACCTCCATGACAGCCGCAGACGGCGCCCCCGGCCCCCACCCGGAAGGGGCCGACATCGATCTGGAGGCACTGCGGGCCAGATACGCGAGGGAGCGCGACCGCCGCATCCGCCCCGACGGCAGCGCCCAGTACCGCTCAGCGGCGGGTGAGTTCGGCTACTACGCCAAGGACCCCTACACCCCGCGGACCGAACGCGCACCGCTGACCGACACCGTCGAGGTCCTCGTGATCGGCGGCGGGTTCGGCGGCCTCGTCACCGGCGCACGGCTGCGCGAGGCCGGCGTCGAATCGATCCGGATGATGGACGAGGCCGGCGACTTCGGCGGGACCTGGTACTGGAACCGCTACCCGGGCATCCACTGCGACATCGAGTCCTACTCCTACATGCCGCTCCTGGAGGAGGTCGGCCATGTGCCGGAGTGGCGCTACGCCCCCGGCGAGGAGATCCGCCGGCACGCCGTCGCGATCGCCGAGACCTTCGGGCTGTACCGCGACGCACTGTTCCACACCCGCGCTACAGCCCTGACCTGGGACGAATCCGCGGAGGAGTGGCTGGTCGAGACCGACCGCGGCGACAGCATGCGCACCCGCTACGTCATCGTCTCCTCCGGCACGCTGACCCAGCCCAAACTGCCGGGCATCCCCGGGATCGAGGAGTTCCGCGGCCACACCTTCCACACCAGCCGCTGGGACTACGGCTACAGCGGCGGCGACCAGAACGGCGGCCTCAGCGGGCTGGCGGACAAGAGGGTCGCGGTCGTCGGCACCGGGGCGACCGGTGTGCAGGTCATTCCGCACCTGGCACGGGACGCGCAGCACCTGTACGTGTTCCAGCGGACGCCGTCCACGGTGGACGTCCGCGACAACCGCCGCACCGACCCGGACTGGGCCGCCTCCCTGCGGCCCGGCTGGCAGCGTGCGCGCATGGAGAACCTCCTCGCGATCCTCTCCGGCGAGCAGGTGCATCGCGACCTGGTCCAGGACGGCTGGACCGCAACGGCGCGGCTCCAGCGCAAGATGATCGCCGGGGCGGTGGACACGAGCGTCCCCGCGGCGGAGCGGGAGCGCGTCGAGGAGATCCTGGACGCGCAGACGATGAACAGGATCCGGGCGCGCGTGGACGAGGTCGTCGACGATCCGCACACGGCCGAACTGCTCAAGCCCTGGTACCGCTACATGTGCAAGCGGCCCTGCTTCAGCGACCACTACCTCCAGGCGTTCAACCGCTCCGACGTCACCCTCGTCGATACCGCCGACCACGGCGGCATCACCCGCATGACCGAGGACGCGATCGTCGTCGGCGAGGCCGAGTACCCCGCGGACTGCGTCGTCTTCGCCACCGGATTCGACGTCGGCGTCTCCGGGGTGATGTCCGGAACGCTGCCGGTGCGCGGCCGCGGCGGGCGGGATCTGCTCCAGTCCTGGAGCCGTGGGCCCCGCACCCTGCACGGCTTCTACAGCAACGGGTTCCCGAACCTCTTCCATCTCGGGTCGTTGCAGAACACCAACTCGGTGAACTTCACCCACATCCTGCTGGAGCAGGGCGAGCACATCGCCGCGGTGGTCGCCGAAGCCCGCAAGTCCGGGGCGAACGTGGTCGAGCCCTCTCGGGAGGCGGCCGACGCGTGGGCCGGGACCATCCGGGACAGCGCCCGCGACAACTCCGCCTTCCAAGCGGAGTGCACGCCCGGCTACTACAACCGCGAGGGCGCCGGTGTCCGCGGTGGTTCCGGTTTCAGCCCCGGCCCCGTGGTCTTCCACCGGCTGCTGACGGAGTGGCGCAAGGAGCACATCCACGAGGTCGTGGGGCCGAAGCCGTAGCCACCGCCGCGTGGGTCGCCAGGGACCGCCTACAGCCTGATCAAAAGGGAGAACGCATGGAATCGCACCGCTCCGCGAGTACCCGGGCGGCGGCCGCGGACGGGCCGCCCGCCGAGCGCGACAGCGCACAGGTCCCGCCGGCGCCGAGCGCCGCGCCGCAGCCGGAATGGCGAGAGAAGCCCACCGAGGGGCGGTTCTCCGGCAAGACGGTGATCGTCACCGGCGCCGGATCCGGGATCGGCCGCGCTACGGCGGTACGGGTGGTCCGCGAGGGCGGGCTGGTGGTCGCCGTCGACGTCTCCGCGGAACGCCTGGCCGGGCTCGCCGAGGAGCCGCACATGGGGGATCTGGTCACGGTCCCCGGTGACATCACCGACGATCGGGCGGTCTCGCGCGTCGTCGAGGCCGCAGGAGACCGGATCGACGGGCTGGCCAACGTCGCGGGGATCATGGACGACATGACCCCGGTCCACGAGGTCGCCGACGAGGTGTGGCGCCGCGTCTTCTCGGTGAACGTGGACGGCACCATGAAGCTCATGCGTGCGGTCGTGCCGGCCATGCTCGAAGCGGGCCGGGGGTCGGTGGTGAACGTGGCCTCCGAGGCGGCGCTGCGGGGGTCGGCCGCCGGCGCGGCCTACACCGCTTCCAAGCACGCCGTCATCGGCCTGACCAAGAGCAGCGCCTACATGTACGGCCCCAGCGGCATCCGGGTGAACAGCGTGGCGCCCGGACCGGTGATCACCGGTATCGAGGCCGGGTTCGCCTCCCGACTGGGGGCCGAGCGGATCCGCGGGGGGATGGCCCTCATGCCCCCGCCGGTCGGCCCCGAGGCGCCGGCCGCGTCGATCACGTTCCTACTCAGTGACGACGGCGTCAACCTCAACGGGGTCGTGCTGCCTTCTGACGGCGGCTGGTCGGCCGCCTGACGCCGTTCTCCGGACGCTCACAGGGGCAGGCGCCGGGGCCGGCAGGGGCGTGGTGGACGGCGCCGACGGGCTCGCGCCGGGCGGGCATGGTCAGCCGCCCCCTCCGACGCCGTTCCGGGGCCGCCGCCCGCGCGGGCGGCGGCCCCTTGCGGAGCCCGCTGTGCGGACGTGCCCTTACGGCCGTTCGGCGACCTCGAACTCAAGGGTGTCGGTGAACTCGCGGCCATAGGAGTCGGTCGCGGTCACCTCGGCGGTGTGCGTACCGGTGTCGAGGTCACCGGGCAGGTCGAACCGCCACATGTGCATCGTCCGTTCGGCGAGGCTGCCGCCGTGGACCAGCTGCTGGGCGGCCGCGTACGGGTCGGAGTACTCGGCACCGACGTTGACCGCCTCGCCCTTCAGCTGCTGGGTGCGCTCGGCCTTCTCGGCGGGTGCGCCGTCGATGCCGACCTCGACCGTCGAGCCGGTCGAGCCGAAGAAGAAGTTGGTCGTCAGCCAGCTCCCGCCGGAGAGGTCCTCCTTGTCGACGACCAGGGGCTCCGCCAACTCGGGCGCCTCACCGCTGGGGTTCTCGTTCCATTCCTTGCGTTCCTTGAACCACTCGCGGTAGGTCGGGCTGTTGATGCCCAGCTGCGTCTGCACCTCGCCGGGCTCGCCGGTGACGGTGTAGCGCTCCTGGAACTCGCTGCCCTCGACGTCCAGCGTCACGACGCCGGGGCGCCCGCCGTCCCGGCCGATCGCCGTCGGGTACCCCTCCTCGCCGACCTCGCCCGAGTACCAGTCACCGGAGATCGCGCCCGCGGTGATGTGCGGGAACGGCAGGCCCTCGACGCCGAAGAGGTCGCGCCAGCCCTTGGTGTCGTCACCGGCCTTGAGGTTCTCGATGCTGTGGCTGTGGCCGGACACCGCCACGGCCTTGCGGCCCTCCAGCAGCTTGTGCACGCGCTTCACCTGGTCGACCTGGTGGACCGGGGAACTCTCATCGGCGTAGTTCAGCAGGCCGATGTGGCCGGCGACGACGACGAGCTTGTCCCGGTCGACCTTGCCCAGGTCGCGCTTGAGCCACGTGAGCTGGTCCTCGTCCATCCGGCCGTTGTACGACGGGTCGCCCTTCGGGTCGGCGCAGTGCTCGTCGATGCCTTCGGGGCTGTCCTCGGCCGCGGTGCACGGGTAGTCGACGGTGTTCAACGCCACGACGTGCACGTTGCCGACGTCGTAGGAGTAGTACTCCGGGGCCAGCTGCGCGCGGAAGGTGTCGAAGGAGTGCTCGGCGCTCGGGGCGTCGAAGTCGAGGTCGTGGTTGCCGGGCAGGAGCCGGACCGGGCCGTTGATCTCGGTGAACAGGTCCTTGATGTCGGGGTAGAGCGCCAGGTCGTCGTTTGCGACATCGCCGACGAACAGCGCGCCGCAGCCGGCGTAGTCGTCGCGCTTGGACAGGTCGTTGATGGCGCCGGCGCGCGCGTACTCGATCTCCTTCTTGTCGGTGGTCTGCAAGTCGCCCGCGATGACGCAGTTCTGCGCTTCGGCGGCGGTCTGCTTGCTCTTGGTGACCGGGAAGTTGACCGCGGCGGGCAGCGGCCCGGTCGGCTCGATCCCCCCGTAACGCAGCTTCGGAGACCCCTCGGGCAGGTGGTTGTAGTGGAACTGCGGGATGTTGTACTTGTCCAGCGGCACCTGGTATCCGGACGGCTGCGTGATCGACACCGTCATGTTGTCGAACGCGGGCAGCCGGTACCGCCCTTTCTTGTCGGTCCGCACGACGTCGCGGCCGTTGGTGACCGTGACGCCGGCCAGGCCGCGCTCGCCGCCGCCGCTGGCGCTGTTCCGGTCGGCGTCGACGAAGACCTTTCCGGTGAGCGCCGAACCGTTCTTTCCGCCCGCACCGCCCTTACCGCCCTCAGAGGCGCGGACGACCTCCACCTTGCCGCGATAGGCGCTGGCATCGCTGTTCTCCGCCTGCTGTGCGAAGGCAGGGGAGGCCACGATGGCCAAGGAACCCGCGACCGCGGTGGCGATCGAGGCCGCCAGTACGGCGCGGGCAGTTGAAGAGAAATGGCGCGTCCGCGGGGTACGGCGCGTTTCCGCATGTCGCGAATTGATCTTCACCATGCAGCGTTCTCCGATATGTCGGGGGACGAAACCGGCCAGGGGGAGGCCGACGGAGAGCATCCTTTCTCAAAACGCCTGAACGATGGACCATCCGACGGCCAACGATCACCCACCGGGCGATGACAAGTGGTGAATGGGACCGTTCCGGTCTGCGTCCTGACGTGGACGTTCCTCGGTGCGAGGGGCGCCGCAGGGGCGCGGGAATTCCGGGCGGATTTCACCGGACCGTCGATGTCCCGGGAGTTCGCACTGTGCTTTCTCGGGTTTGGCCGCGGTGCGTGCATTCCGGTGAGCGCGAGTACGCACGGAACCCCGGCGGGGTGCCGTCCCGATCAGGGTCCGGGAAGCGCGGTGCCGGCGCGCGCCGAGCGCCTTCCAGGAAAGGCGCGCGGTTCGCTCCCTGAACGGCGGCCGGATGTTCG
The DNA here is from genome assembly GCF_003014485.1 of Murinocardiopsis flavida. Taxonomy (GTDB): domain Bacteria; phylum Actinomycetota; class Actinomycetes; order Streptosporangiales; family Streptosporangiaceae; genus Murinocardiopsis; species Murinocardiopsis flavida. The sequence continues at coordinate 512,030 of NZ_PYGA01000002.1, forward strand.
CCCCGGTCGCTTCCGCCGGTGCCACGCTCCGATTCAGCGTCGCCTTCAACGAGCCGGTCTTCGCGGGACGGGAGGCGCTGTTCCGCGGCGGCCAGCAGTCCGGCGAGTTCCGCGGCGAACTCGATCCCCGCGTCATGAGCATCTCCGTGCAGGCGTCGATCGACGGCATGTTCGCCTACTGGGTGACCTACCCGGACCACGACCTGGAAGCGCACGCCGACGAACTGGCCGACCTGTTCATCCACGCCGCCCGCACCGGACGCCCCGGCGGGAGGGCCGGCCGGGCGGGGTTCGCCGCGGCGGCCGCCGCCGCTGTCGCGATCGTCCTCCTCATCATCGGCTCCGGCGAGGAGGCGGCGTTCCTGGGCCACGGCACCTGGCAGTCGCTGGCGATAACGGCCTGCGAGTCGGCACTCGCCATCGGCATCGTCCTGGGCCTCCTCACGCTGTTCCGGGAGCGCCTCGACGGCCAGGGGCGCCGGCGCCGGTTCCTGTCGGCGCACGCCTACACCGTCTACCTGATCCACCCGGTCGTACTGGTCGCCCTGGGCTACGCGCTCAGCGGCGTGGCGGCGCCCGCCGTCGCGAAGTTCGCGCTGCTGGCCGTCCTCGCAGTGCCGCTCTGCTGGGCGGCGGCGTTCCCGATACGCGCCCTTCCCGGCGCCCGGAAGGTGCTCTAGGAGAAGAAGGCCCCATTAGGTTAGGTTAGGCTATCTTTCCCAGCGAGGGCCGCGCGTTGCGCGACGGCCCGTCGGCGGTCGGCCAATGGCCCCGCCGCCCGTGAAAGGTGGCCGCATGGCCCGTGTGAACCGTTACCGGCGCGGCGGAGTACCGGCGTCCCCGCCCCGGAACCTGCGGGGCGCGGCGGTGGCGGCCCAGACCTCCGGCCTGCCGGAGGAGTCGGCCGTCGCGGTCGCCGACTGCGACGGCGACCGGTGCCCCCGGCCCGCGGAGCGGGTCGAGGCCCTGG